>NZ_CP162102.1:5208788-6415683 GCF_042466665.1 Peterkaempfera podocarpi | reverse complement strand
TGCATGAGGCAAGCTATATGCTGAATGCAATATGCGTGCATCATGCATGTACCGAGAGGACACAGGGGATCGAGCCGCCGCCGGGACCGGCGCAGGGCGGTGCGACGCACGGCAGGAGGCAGCAGGCGCATGGCCAGACCGACTCATGAGGTCGAGTACGAGCAGATGCTGCTCAGCCGCCACCTGTACCGGAACCACAGAGCCGGCGACCGCAAGGACGACGCACTGGACCGCAGCGCCTATGTCCTGCTCAGCCGTATCCGCATGCAGGGACCGATGTCGATCGGCGAGCTGAGTGACGCCTTCGGGCTGGACTCCTCCACCCTCAACCGGCAGACCGCCGCAGCGATGCGCGCCGGACTCGTGGAGCGCATCCCCGACCCGGACGGCGGCATGGCGCGCAAGTTCCGCATCACCGACCGGGGCGCGCGGAGGCTCGACCGGGAACACGAGGCCATCGTCCACGCCCTGGACGAGGTCATGGCCGACTGGGCGGACGACGACATCGCCACGTTCGCCCGCTGCCTGAGGCGCTTCAACACCGACATCGAGCGCATCGGCGGGCGCCCCTGGCCCCGCCCGTGAACCCGCCCGGCGCCTGACGGGGCATCCGGGCCCGTCGAACGCCGGGAGCGGGCACAAGGGGTGTCCGCCTCAACATCCGGGCCGCCGGCCCGACCTCCCGGCTCCCGTCCTCGCACCAGGCGCCAGGCGTCCGGCATCCGGCATCCGGCATCCGGCATCGGCATCGGCATCGGCATCGGCATCGGCATCGGCATCGGCATCGGCACACGATCCCGCCGCCCGAACGGGCCTGAGCCGGGTCCCCGCCCGACTGCCGATGCCGGACAGGCAGACGGCAGATGTCCAACGTGTTTCCGTACGGTCATTTCCAGTCAGATAACGCTGGAAGCTTTCCAAAGGTCGATACCAAGCATCCATCAACTCATCTATGCTGCCGTTGACTTGTCAAGGACACGTCTGTGTTGTGGCGTTCGCCGACCCATGTGATTCCCCCTTCCGCCCCGAGGATCCAGTCGATGAGAGTGCACACGGACGCGGCTCACCCACGGGCGGAGCGCCCGCTGCTGCGTCGGACACTGCTCGCCCTTCTCGCAACAGCCGCCCTGGCCGGGGCTGTTGCGGCGTGGGCAGTGGCATCCGCTCCCGCGTCCTTCCGCACACCCCTGGCTGTCGGAAGCGGGGTCGCGGGGCTGCTGCTCTGCGGCACCGTGGCCGCCGCGGTGCACCAGCGGGAGCAGGCCCGACGGGTACGGACCCGTGCCGCAGCCGCCGCCGCAGAGGCCTCAGCAGCAACCGCAGTCGCTGCGGCCACCGCCGCTGCGGCCGCCGCGAGCGCTACGGCATTCGCCGACGATGCCGTTCCCGCGCTGCTCGACCGGCTGCGCGACGGCTCGTCCTGGGACAGCGCGCTGGCCGCCGTCGCGACGCCGGTGGATCCGGCGCACCAGCGGGCACTGCGGCAGCTGGCCGTGGACTTCGCGCAGAGCGAGAACCGCCGCGCCGCCGCGATGTCCGCCTGCGCCAATGTCGCCGGGCGGATGCAGGCCCTGTCCACCAGCATGCTGGCGGACCTGCGCGAGATGGAGCACCGGCACGGCGATGCGGATGTCCTGGGCGACCTGCTGCACCTGGACCATCGCACCGCCCAGGCCGGGCGGCTGGCCGACAGCATCGCGGTGCTCACCGGCGCCCGCTCGGGACGCCGCTGGGCCCGGCCGATCGTGATGGAGTCGGTGCTGCGCGGCGCCACCGGCAGGATCGCCGGCTACCAGCGGGTGCGGCTGCACTCCACCACCGACATCGCGGTGGCCGGCCACGCCGCCGAAGGCGTGATGCACGCCCTGGCCGAGATCCTGGACAACGCCTGCAACTTCTCGCCGCCCACCACCGAGGTCCATGTCTATGTGGCGGAGGTGCCGGCCGGCGTCGTGATCACCGTCGAGGACAGCGGCCTGGTGATGAGCGATGTCGCCCTGCGCCGGGCGGAGCGTGCCGTCTCCGGCGACGCACCGGACCTGACCGCGCTCTCCGGCACCCGGCTCGGCCTGGCCGTCGTGGGCCGGCTGGCCCGTAAGCACGGCCTGACGGTCTCCTTCCGGCCCTCCGCCAGCGGCGGCACCGGAGTGGTGATGCTGCTGCCGCAGGAACTGGTCACCCGGCCGCAGGCCGCGCCCGAACCGGAAGCGGAGCCGCAGTCGCCGCCCGCTGCCGTACCGCAGGCCCGGAAGCCGCTGTCGGCTGCCCCGGACCCCACCGGCGCCCCGCAGGAGCGCACCGCCCCGCAGGAGCACATCGCCCCGGAGGAGCGCTCCCCCTCGCACACCCTGGCCGTCGAGCCCCTCGCCGCCGACCCGTCCACCGGGTCCGGCGGCCTGCCCAGGCGCAGCCGGGGCCGCACCATGGCCGCCGCCCATCCGGGCGGGCTTCCCGCAGCGCAGCAGAACCCGCTCCCGGACCAGGCCGCCGCACGCGGCCCGCGCCCGGCGGCCGACTCCGCTGCCCGGTTCGGCGCCTTCCGCCGGGCCGTCACCGGCCAGGACCCGGCCGGCACCGCACCCGCTCCCACCACCGCTTCCCTTTCGGAGGACGACCGATGACTGCACCCGCCGCACCGGTGACCGGGCTCACCTGGCTGCTGGAGGGCCTGCTGGAGCGCACGCCGGGGGCCCGGCACGCGCTGGTGCTGTCCCGCGACGGACTGAAGCTCTGTCACACCCCCGAGCTCTCCGAGGACCGGGCCGACCAGCTCGCCGCGATCTCCGCCGGCATCCAGAGCCTCTCGCACGGAGCATCCATGGAGTTCGGGGACGGGACCGGCGGGGTGCGTCAGTCCATGACCGAGTTCTACGGCGGCATCCTCTTCATCGTGGAGGCCGGTGCGGGCGCACATGTGGCGGTGGTCGCCGACGACGAGGCCGACCCGGGCCTGATCGGCCACAACATGCACGAGCTGGTCGAGCAGATCGGCGAGCATCTCAGCGCTGCTCCGCGGCAGCCGGCCGGGGAGGGCGGCCCGGCATGATCCGCCCGGGCCGGGACGACAGCCCGGACCGTCTGTACACCCTCACCGGGGGACGCAGCCGGTCCGACGACCACGACTTCGACCTGGTGACCCTGGTGGTCAGCGAGTCCGAGGCCACCCCGGGGATGCAGTCGGAGCATGCCGCGATCCTGCGCATGTGCCGGCTGCCCACGGCCGTGGTGGAGATCGCGGCCGTTCTGGGGCTGCCCGTCAGCATCGTGAAGATCATGCTCTCCGACCTGCTGGACATGGGCAGGATCACCGCCCGGCATCCGCGGGCCGTAGCCGCTCGGGCGGAACTGCCCGACCTTCCCCTTCTGGAGCAGGTGCTCGTTGGACTCCGCAATCTCTGACCCGGCGGTCCTCACCCCGCTGGTACGCACTGCCGACAACGGGCTGAAGATCGTCGTGGTCGGCGGCTTCGGTGTCGGAAAGACCACCCTGGTCCGCTCGGTCAGCGACATCCGCCCGCTGAGCACTGAGGAGACGATGACCCAGGCCAGCCGGGGCGTCGACGACCTCGGCGGCATCAGCGGCAAGACCTCGACCACCGTGGCCTTCGACTTCGGGCGCATCTCCCTCAATGAGCGCACCGTGCTCTATCTGTTCGGCGCCCCCGGCCAGGAGCGGTTCTGGTTCCTGTGGGACCGGCTGTTCGCCGGGACGCTGGGCGCGGTGGTGCTGGTGGACACCCGGCGGCTGGCCGACTCCTGGTACGCCATCGACCGGCTGGAGCACCACGGGACCCCGTTCATCGTGGCCCGCAACGACTTCGGCGGTCCCCCGCACTCCGCCGAGGAGGTCCGCGACGCGCTGGACCTGGACCCGCGGGTGCCGCTGATCGACTGCGACGCCCGGTCCCGCACCTCCAGCAAGCACGTCCTCATCACGCTCGTGGAGCATCTGCGGGCCCTCGCCTCCGCCCGGGAGACCGCATCGTGACGACGTCCTCCTCGCCTTCCGCGCAGTCCGCGCCCCCCGTGGGCTGCCCGGCGCATGCCGGGGCGGACGCGGTGCCGCTCAGCGGTCCCCGCTTCCACACCGACCCGCTGCACCTCTACCGGGAGATGCGCCGCGACCACGGGCCGGTGGTCCCGGTGGAGCTCGGCGGACTGCCGGCCTGGCTGGTGATCGGCTACCGCGAGCTCCACCAGGTCACCAGCGACCCGGTGCTGTTCCCGCGCGATGTGGGGCTGTGGAACCAGTGGCCCAACATCCCCCCGGACTGGCCGCTGCTGCCGATGATCGGCCAGCGCCAGCCGTCGATCTACTACACCGTCGGCGCGGAGCACCGGCGGCATGTGGACATGGTCGGCCCGGCCCTGGAGGGCGTCGACCTCTTCGAACTGCGGCGGCTGACCGAGCAGTTGGCCGACCGGCTGATCGACGGCTTCTGCGGCCGCGGCTCGGCCGAGCTGGTCTCGGAGTACTCCGTGCTGCTCCCGGTGCTGGTGCTCGCCCGGATCATCGGCTTCCCCGACGAGGAGGGCCCGGAGATCGCCCGGGTGCTCAATGCGCTGGCCGACGGCGGGGCGGACGCCCAGCAGGCGTATGTGCAGTTCGGGCAGCACATGCAGCGGCTGGTCGAGAGCAAGCGGATCCGGCCGGGTGCGGATGTGGCGTCCCGGATGATCGCCCACCCGGAGCGGTTCACCGACCAGGAGTACATCCTGGACCTGATGGCCGTCACCGCCGCCGGTCACCTGCCGACCGCCGACTGGCTGGGCAACTCGGTACGGCTGATGCTCACCGACGACCGCTTCGCCGCCTCGCTCGGCGGTGGGCGCCACAGTGTGGCGCAGGCCATGAACGAGGTCCTCTGGGAGGACACCCCCACCCAGATCCTGTCCGGACGCTGGGCCGCCCGCGACACCCAGCTGGGCGGCCGCTCCGTCCGGTCCGGGGACATGCTGCTGCTGGGCCTCGCCGCGGCCAACGCCGATCCGGCGATCCGGCAGCACGGACCGCGGGCGAACGACGGGCTGCACGAGGGCAACAGCGCGCACTTCTCCTTCAGCTACGGGGAGTACCGCTGTCCCTTCCCCGCCCAGGAGATCGCCGAGGTCATCGCACGGACCGGCATCGAGGTCCTGCTGGACCGGCTGTCCGACCTCGACCTGTCCGTACCGGCGCAGACGTTGGTCCGGCGGCCGTCCGCGTTCCTGCGCGGCATGTCCGCGCTGCCGATCCGTTTCACCCCCGTGCCCACCACTGGAGGCCTCCGTTGAACAGTCCTCAGCCGGCCCTGCAGGGCACCGCCGCGAGCGGCTGCCCCTTCGCCGGCGACACCCTCGTCATCGACCCGCTGGTGCGGGACCTGGCCGGGGAGACCGAGCGGCTGCGCGCCGGGGCACCGATCACCCGGATCGAGCTGCTCGGCGCACCGGCCTGGACCGTCACCCGGCATGCCGAGGCACGGCAGCTGCTCACCGATCCCCGCCTGGTGAAGGACATCAACAGCTGGCGGCTGTGGCAGACCGGTGAGGTGACCCGGGAGTGGCCGCTGATCGGAATGATCGACTCGGGCCGTTCGATGTTCACCGTGGACGGCGCCGAGCACCGCCGGCTGCGGGCGAAGACCGCGCAGGCGGTGACCCCGCGCCGGGTCGCCGAGCTGCAGCCGGTCATCGAGGGGATCACCGACCGGCTGCTGGACGGCCTGGCCGCGGCGGGCGCCGACGGCCCGGTGGACCTCAAGACCCACTTCGCCCTGCCGCTGCCGCTGAGCGTGGTCAGCGAGCTGATGGGCGTCGACCCGGCCGAGCACCCCCGGCTGCACCGGATGTACCGGGCCTTCTTCTCGATGCTCACCCCGCAGGACGAGCGGCTGGCGGTGATCGAGGAGATGGACGTCGTCTTCACCGCCATGGTGCGGGAGAAGACCGCCCGGCCCGCCGACGACCTCACCAGCGCGCTGATCCTCGCCGACGAGGGCGGGGAGCCGCTCACCGAGGAGGAGGTGGTGGGCAATCTCAAGGCGATGGTGGCGGCCGGTCACGAGACCACCATCGGGCTGATCCTCAATGCGGTGCGCGCCCTGCTCAGCCACCCCGAGCAGCTGCGGCTGGTGCTCGACGGGAAGATCTCCTGGGAGACGGTGATCGAGGAGACGCTGCGCTGGGACACCCCGACCACCCATCTGCTGATGCGCTTCGCCACCGAGGACATCGAGATCGCCGGGATGGTGATCCCGAAGGGTGACGGAGTGGTCATGTCCTACCGGGCGATCGGGCGGGACACCGGGCAGCACGGGCCGGAGGCGGACCTGTTCGACATCACCCGGCCCACCCCGATACGTCATATGACCTTCGGCCACGGCCCGCACATCTGCCCCGGGGCGGCGCTCTCCCGGCTCGAGGCCGGGATCGCACTGCCGCGCCTCTTCGACCGGTTCCCCGGGCTGGCGCTCGCGGTGCCGGTGGAGGAGATCCGCAATCTGCCGGTTCTCACCCAGAACGACCTGGAGTCCTTCCCGGTGCTGCTGAACTCCTGAACCACCCTGGTCGGCCCCCTGACGCATCCGCCAGGACGTCGGGGGGCCGCCGCATGCTCGGGAGGCCGCTGCCCCGGACCCGACCGGGTCTCCTGCCCCGACCGGGTCTCGGGCCGGGCCGGGCCGGCCGTCCCGGTACGCGGTCAGACGGCGGCGGTGCGCCCCGTGGCCAGCGACCGCTCGGCGGCCGCCAGCACCTCCACCACCCGCAGGCCGAAGGCCGCGTCGCAGGGGTGCGGGGTGCCGGTCGCCGCTGCGGAGCGCAGCGCGTCCACGGCGCGGTGCAGCGCGGCCGCCGGGCCGTCGTTGCGCTCGGGCAGCACCACCACTCCCCCCTCGCCGCGCAGCTCCACGGTGGCTCCGCTGGCCGCGGGCGGTGCGGTGAGGCTGAGGGTGGCCGTGCTGGTGGCTCCGGCGCCGTGCCGGCAGAGCAGTTGGACGGTGTCGGCCTGGCCCCGTACCGCGGTGACCTCCTCGATGTCCCCGAGGACAGGCAGCAGGACCGAGAGGGCATGCGGACCGACGTCCCACAGGGCCCCCTTCTCCCGGCGCCAGGGGGAGGCCGCGAAGGGGCTCTCGGCGGAGAAGACCGCGCCCAGCCAGTCCGCCCGGCCGGTGAACCAGCCCCCGGCTGCGGCCTGCTCGGCGATCCAGGCCTCCTGCTCCACCCCGAAGCGGGTGGTGAAGAAGACCACCGAGGCGACATCCGCCGCCTGTGCGGCCTCGACCGCCTCCCGGGCGGCGGGTACCGTCACCGCCAGCGGCTTGTCCAGCAGCAGCTGACAGCCGGCCTTGGCGGCCCGTACGGCGAGCTCCGACTGGACGGCGGGCGGCAGCGCCACGGCCACCGCGTCGACCTCGGAGAGCAGGGCGTCGAGGTCCTGGTAGGGGCGGGCGCCGAACCGCTCGGCCAGCGCGGTCGCGGCCTCGGTCCGACGTCCCCACACACCGGCGAACTCGACATCCGGATGGGCGTCCAGCACCGGGGCATGTACCGCAGTGGCCCAGGGTCCGGTCCCCAGCAGTCCGAATCGCACGTCCCCACCCTTTCAGCGCCGCGGCCCTCCCCCAGGTGCGGAGCGGCCGATCACTGCTGTCCTCCCCGGCCTCCGGCCGCGCCAACCGTCCCCGGCCGTACCTGCTCATCACCCGTTCGCCCGGTTCGCCGCCGCGCGGCCGGACAGCGGGGCGGGTTGAATGGAACCACCATCACCGACGTCCGGGGGTGAGGCAGACGAGCACACATCCCGATCCCCGTATCGACAGCCGCCTGCCGGGCGGCTGCACGGCGGTGCTGGTGCTCGACCGCGACGGAGCCGTGATCACCTGCACCACGGCCCTGGAGTCGCTGATCGGCCGCCCGCTGCGGGAGATCAGCGGCCGCCCGGCCACCGACCTGCTGCTGCGGCCCGGCGAGTGGACGGACCCGCTGCCCCCGACGGGCACCAGAGCGGCCCTGCGCGGCCCCTCGGGCCCGCTGGAGGCACGGCTGGATGTGCTGCCGCTGCACCCCAGAGCCGACGCCCTGGCCCGGTACCTGGTGCTGGTGACCCCCGAGCCGGTCGCCGAGCAGCGCCAGCAGGACGAGGCGCTGGTGCGCGCGCTCTTCACCCAGACCCGGATCGGGCTGGCCATCCACGACGCCGAGCTGCGGCTGGTGCGGGTCAACCGGGCCATGGGCAGCGGGATCCCCGAGGACCAGGCGCCGCTGGAGGACCTGCGGGAGGCGCTGCTGCCGGAGGACGCCGCAGCCATCCAGGAGCAACTGCGTACGGTCGCCGACACCGGCGTCCCGGTGGTCGACTGGGTGCACTCGGCACGCCGGCTGGACTCACCCGACGTGGACCGGGTGATGTCGCTCTCGATCTTCCGGCTGGAGGACGCCGACGGCCGGTACACGGGTGTCGCCGTCACCTTCTCCGACGTCACCGAGCAGGAGCGGACCCGGCAGCAGCTGGACCTGGTGGGCAGGGCGGCGAAGCAGCTGGAGGGCACCCTGGACGTGGCCCGCTGCGCCGAGCAGCTCACCGAGGTGATGGTGCCCGGCTTCGCGGACCTGGCGGCCGTGGACCTGACCGAGGCGGTGCTGGTCGGCGAGGAGCCCGGCCGCTTCGCGCAGGGCACCCAGCTGCGCCGGGTGGCGGTGGCCGCCGCGGACGGCCGGTGGCCGAGCGAGCTCCACCCGCGGGGCACCACAGCGCGGATCGGCCGGGCGGACGCCGACCGGATGCAGTCCGGTGCGGCGATCCTGATCCGGGACATGGAGCGGATCAGGGCCAGGGTGGAGCGGGACCCCTGGCTGGCCCGGGTGATCCACGCGGAGCAGGCCACCTCGCTGCTGGTGGTGCCGTTGAACGCACGCGGCATGGTGCTGGGCTGCCTGATGCTGTGGCGGCTGGGCAACCGGGTGCCCTTCCGGCCCGACGACGCCGCGCTGGGCGAGGAGATCGGTTCGCGCGCCGCCCTGGGCATGGACAGCGCCCGCCGCTACACCCGTGAGCACCGCACCGCCGAGGCGCTGCAGCGGAGTCTGCTGCCCCGCTCGGTGGTGGAGGTGACCGCCGCCGAGACGGTCGGGCTGTATGTGCCGGCCGCGACCACGGCGGGGATCGGCGGCAGCTGGTTCGATGTGATCGCGCTCTCCTCGGCCAGGATCGCCCTGGTGGTCGGCGATGTGGTGGGCCACGGTCTGGAGGCGACCGCGGCGACCGGCCGGCTGCGTACCGCCGTGCAGACGCTCTCCGACCTGGACATGGCCCCCGAGGAGCTGCTGTCGCACCTGGACGACCTGGTGGTGCGGCTGGTCGCGGTGGACCAGGGCGGCGGGGGCGGCAGCCACTCCGGGGCGACCGCCGCGACACAGCAGAGCCCCGGCGGCGGGGTGTACGGGTCGACCTGTCTGTATGCGGTGTACGACCCCATGACCGGCCACTGCTCGATGGCCAGCGCGGGCCACCCCCCGCCCGTGGTGATCGCCGCGCCCGGGGAGCCCGCGGTGGTGGCCGATGTCAAGCCGGGCCCGGCGCTGGGCCTGGGCGGTGAACCCTTTGAGCAGTTGGAGCTGGAACTGGCGCCGGGAGCGGTGCTCACCCTCTTCACCGACAGGCTGCTGTCCGCGCCGGACGAGACCGCCGAGGAACGGCTGGCCCGGCTCTGCGAGCAGGTCGAGTCGTCGGCGCTGCCGGACGCCTCGTCCGCCGAGGTGGGCCGCGATGTGCTGGACGACCTGCTGCCGGAGCCGCCCGCACATGATCTGTCGCTGCTGGTGAGCCGGATCCGGGCGCTGCCCGAGGGCGCGGCGGCCTGGTGGGAGTTCCCCGGTGACCCGGCGGCGGTGGCGGAGGCCCGGGAACGGGTGGCCGCACAGCTGACGGAGTGGGACCTGCCGGAGCTGGCCTTCACCACCGAACTGATCGCCAGTGAGCTGGTGACCAACTCCATCCGCTATGCGGGCGCACCGGTCGGGCTGCGGCTGATCAAGGACAAGGTACTGATCTGCGAGGTCTCCGACCCCAGCCAGACCCAGCCCCGGCTGCGCCGCGCCCGGCTGACCGACGAGGGCGGACGGGGACTGTTCCTGATCGCCCAACTCGCCCACCGCTGGGGCAGCCGCTACACCCGGTTCGGGAAGACCATCTGGACGGAACAGTTGCTGCCACCGCCGCTCTGACCGTGTGCCTGCTCCTGTGGCCACCGGCCGTCGCGGCGCGCACGATGGAGTCAGGGGCTGTCTGCGAACCGGGAGGCCGGATCATGAGTACAGCCAGAGAGATCATGCACACGGGCGCCCAGTGTGTGAGCGAGCACGAGACGCTGGACACCGCGGCGCGGATGATGCGGGAACTGGGCGTCGGCTCGCTGCCGATCTGCGGGGACGACAACAAGCTCAAAGGGATCGTGACCGACCGCGACATCGTGGTGAAGTGCCTCGCCGAGGGTGAGGACCCCGCGCAGATGACGGCCGGGGAACTGGCGGCGGGGCGCCCGCTGGTGATCCGCGACAGCGCCGACGAGGACCAGGTGCTCAGGGTGATGGAGCAGCACCGGGTGCGCCGGCTTCCGGTGATCGCCGAGGACGACCACCGGCTGGTCGGCATCATCAGCGAGGCGGACCTGGCGCGGCACCTCACCAGGGAGCGGGTCGCGGAGTTCGTGTCGGCCGTCTACACGGACTGACCGACCCCCCGGCAGCGCCGCCGCGCGCCGCCGCTGTCAGACGGTGTGCGGCGGGTCTCCCCACACCTCGTCGCTGACCCTGGCATAGGTGTCACGCCAGTGCGGCCAGTGCCGGACGACCGTGTCGTCGCACTGGTGCAGCAGCTCGTCGGCGATCCGCCGGGGGACCCCCTCCAGCAGCCAGGTCAGGATGTCGGCGGTGCCCGGCCCGGTGTCGCCGCGGATGCAGCGCAGCAGGTCCGGCAGGGTGCCGACGACGGCGTCCGATTCGATCACCTCGCGCATCGCGGGCATCACCTGGGTCTCCTCGATCCGCAGGTGCCCCTGGAGTTCGATGGCGAACCCCTCCACGGCGTGGGCGGCGCTCCAGGTGCCGGTCCGGGTGAGGGCGCCCTCGAGCACGGAGGCGGTGGTGCCGGCCGCGCTCTGCTCCAGGTCGTGGTGGTCGGCTTCCAACCAGTTGGCCAGCAGCCGCAGTTCGGGGGCCCTGCGGCGGAGCGTCGGCCACAGTCTGACGTCCTGGTACTCGTGGTAGCGGACCAGCATGTCCACCAGGAACCGCCAGCGGCGCACCACCGCGTGGCCGCGGTCGTCGTCCCGCGGGCCGAGGGTGCGGATGGCTCCGGGGAGGCGTACCAGATCACGCCGCAGGGCGGCGTGCACCAGGAGCAGTCCGGCGAAGCGGACGCTGCCGACGCTGGTGGAGGTCCCGATCTCGGGGAGGTCCTGGGCGAGGACATGGGGCGCGGACATGCTGCTCATCACTTCCGGATCACCTGGGCGTCGGCGGGGGCCCGGCGGGTCGGGCCCGCCGGGGTGCCAGGGTGCCCGCAGCGAATAAGCAGATGATGTGCATGGAATCAATGCGCATGTCGGAGGCCTGATGACGGCGGCCCGGCGACGGTGAGGGGATGCGGCCGCCGCTGTCCCCCGGCGCCAGGGAGCCGGTGGCCGGGCCGCGTTTCCGGCGCGGCCCGGCCCCTCCGGTGTCCCGCAGCCGGCCCCTCCGGTGTCCCGCAGCGGAGCGCTCAGCCGAGGCCGTGCAGGGCTGCCGCGTCCGCGGCGAGACCCGCGGCGAGTGTGTCGAGCCGGGCGGTGGCCTCGGTCAGCAGTCCGTCACCGAAGGTGATCCGGGCGACGCCCAGCGAGGCCAGCCGGTCCAGGGCGGCCCGGGTCGGCTGGGCGCAGAGCGCATTGACCGGCGCCTCAAGCCGCTTGGCCAGGGCGGCGAGGTCGGCCTCCGGGGCGGCGATGGGATAGACGCAGTCGGCTCCCGCCGCCAGATAGCGCTCGGCCCGGGCCGCCGCCTCGGCGAGGGCCTCCTCCGGGCCGCCGGGGAAGCGGCCGCCCAGATAGACGTCGATCCGGGCGTTGACCACCAGGTCGGGGCCGGCCGCGGCACGCAGTTCGGCCAGCCGGTCGGCATGGGCCCCGGGGTCGGCGAGGGTGCGGCTGCCGGGGTCGGAGTCCTCCAGATTGCATCCGGCCGCCCCGGCGGCCAGCAGGCGTTCGGCGAGTTCTCCGGCAGGGAGACCGTATCCGGCCTCGATGTCCGCGGTGACCGGGACGGCGACGGAGCGGGTGATCCTGGCGACGGCGTCCAGCATCACCTCGACCGGTGTCCCCTGCCCGTCGGCGTGGCCCAGCACCGCAGAGACGGCGGCGCTGGCGGTGGCCAGGGCGGGGAAGCCGGCCGCCTCAAAGGACCGGGCGCTCACCGCGTCCCAGACGTTGGGCAGGACCAGCGGCTGTCCGGTCCGGTGGTGCAGTGCACGCAGGGCGGCGGCTGAAACCATGGGTCGGGCACCTTCCAGAAGGGTCGGGACGTCCTGCGGCTCAGCGTACGCAGCGCGGCGGCGCCCGGTCACGGGACGCATCGCGGCCCGTTCCATGGGCCAATCGGCGCCCGGGACGGGCCCGTTGGGCTCCGGGACGCACCGCTCAGCCCGCCGAGACGCCGACCTCGCAGGGGGTGAAGGGGGCCATGCCCAGGCGGTCGGTGAGACAGCGGCAGAGGCAGCTGCTGAGACATGCCCCCGCGCAACAGCCGCAGCCCGTACGGACCGTCCCGCTCCACACCTCGGCGACGGCCGCCGCCCCGAGGTCCGGCTCACAGCCCAGACCGGGACCGTCCGGCAGGGTGAGGCAGCCGCCGGCCACCGTGGCCGGGCCGGGCAGCGTCCGCCCCCCGCGCGGCGACGGCCCGTCGAAGGCCAGGCCGAGCAGGGAGGCGTCGGCGCGCAGCGCGGTGAGCTGGGCGCTGTGCAGGGTGGCGACGGGACCGGCGGGGTTGTGGAAGGACACCCTGGCGCCGCCGGCCGCGGAGGCCAGCGCCAGCGCGGGGTGCGGCCCGCCGGCGTGGCGTACGTCGGGCAGCACCACATCGAGCAGCCCGGCGACGGCGTAGAGCTGCGCCGGGTCGTAGGCGGACTGGCCGCCGGCCAGCGGGATGTCGGTACGGGTGCGCAGCCGCGCCAGGTCGGCGGGGCGTCCGATGCCCACGCCGTCCTTGAGCCAGGCGATGCCGAGGTCCGCCAGCGGGTCCAGCAGCCGGGAGAGCCCACGCAGGGGGAGCCGCTCGCGGCAGTCGACAAGGATCTGCACGCCGTCGCCGACCGCCTCCCGTACGGCACGGACCCGCTTGAGCCCGACCTCGCCGAGGGGTCCGCCGCCGTGCTGCTCGAAGGGCGCCAGGGACAGCACCCGGTATCCGGCGGCCACGGCGTCGGCCGCCGCCTGGGCGGCGTCGGCGGGGGTGCGGCCGACGGCGGCGGTGCCGAGGTCGGCGAAGAGCTCGACGGGGTCGGGGCGGGTGGTCGCGCCGTACCACTGCCAGAGGGGGACGCCGAGCCGGCGGGCGGCCTGGTCCGCGAGGGCCTGGGCCAGTGCGCCGCGGACGGTCCTGGCGGTGCGGCCCGCGACGGTGGGCCGGTCGCCGGCCCAGGAGGCGAGGCAGCCCAGGACGTCGGCGATCCGCCCGGCGCCGGTGCACTCCCCCCAGCCGACGACACCGTCGGGCCCGGTCAGCCGGAGCAGCAGCCACCCCTGGTGGTCTGCGGCGATGCTGCGGTACAGAGTGGCGCAGTGGCCACCGCCTGCGGTCTCGTCCATGCCCGGTCCTCCCCTGCGACCCCACCGGGCGGACTCCAGCCCGGCGATAAGTCGAACTTGGACTCTCTCAAGGGTTGTCTTACTCGCCGCCCGGACCTTCCAAACCAACGTCCCGCACCCTGGACAGGGTGCGGGACGGGGTCCGCCGCACAGGACTCACGCCTGACGCAGCGTCAGTTCCGCCAGATGTCATTGAGGGTGACGTTTCCGCTGCTGGGGACGGTCGCGGTGCGGTTGGCGCCGGACTCCCAGGTGACGCTGCCGTCGGACTCCTTGCGGATGTACTTGCTCCCCACGGGGTCCGTGATGCTGGTGGATTCTGGCAGGTCATGGGCTTCCACCTGGACACTTTCCTTTGGCTAGCTAACGCTACATGGTAGAAGCTGGCGACAGCTTGCAGCAGCTCTCCCATGTCGTCTCCCACTCTCTCCCACTTGATCATGAAAAAGACCGGAGCCGGGCCACTCGCACTCTTGGGGGGTGCTCGTGAAGGCCCGACTCCGGCCGCTCAGGGATGGTGTCACCCGGCTCCGACAGCCACAGGTTCACCGTGTACGTATCGCCACATTACAGCCAGAGACTGGAGTGATCCAGATCCGACGCACCTCCGTACGCTCCGCGCCATGCGCAACCCGCCCTCCCGCCGCGTCGCCGACGACCTGCGGCGCCGCATCACCGCGGGCGAATGGGCGCCGGGCGAGCGCATCCCCTCCCGCGGCCAGCTCCAGCAGGAGTACGGCGTCGGCCCGGGCGCCGCCCAGCGCGCCGTCGACATCCTCCGCGAGGAGGGCATTGCCGTCGGCCGCCCACGAACGGGCGTGGTGGTGGCGGACCCTGTCCCCGTGCGCACCCTCACCGACCCCGACATCCCCTGGCCATACGGCCGTGGCGAACGCACACTCGACCCCATCGCCGCCTCGCCCGAGCTGGCCATACACTTCGCCATCGACCCCGGCGCACCGGTGCTCCGCGAGCGCATCGACATGCTCGACCCGGACGGCCGGCCGTCCCACGTCGCCGTGCGATGGACCCTCGACGGGACGCGCCGGCCGTGGGCCGAGCAGCGGCGGGAGGTGTCCGGGCGGCCCGCCGCGCGGGATGAGGCGGTGCTGCTGGGGACTGCGGCCGGGGCGCATGTGTTGGTGTGCATGGCCGTGCGGTGGGACCGGGGCGGCAGGGTTGTCGAGGTGGTGGAGTTGGTGCTGCCTGCGGACCGGTGGCGGATCGCTCTGTGAAGTGTGTGGCGCCACACCTTGGATCACTCCAGGACGGTCGAGGGTTCAGGGACGTGGCGTTCGGGGCTGCGGCTGTACTTGGCGACCAGGCGGTCAATCACCGAGCCGAGGTGCCTACCGAAGCAGGCCTGCGGCCGGCCGTCGGCGTGACGGCATCCGGCACACTGCCCGCAGGGCTGGAACCGCGCCGGCGGCTGGCCGGTCACCTCCAGTCCCCCGGGTCGGTGCAGCGGCGGACCGGGGCGTCCGTTGAGCCCGTGCAGGTGTGGCCGTCCCGGGAACCGTCCACGACGGAGGCGCCGCCGCCGCTCCCACTGTCGATGACGCCCACCTCGCGCCCGCGGATCCACTCCCCGCACCCGCGGTGGCAATAACCCCTGGTGGTTGCGCTGGCGCGACCTCTGGCGGTCACCGGGCTCGCTCCACTCGCGGGCATCGCGGCTCGATGTACCGGCAGCCGCCGGCAGAGCACCGGGTGTGCTCGGTGTCGCCACACGCCGCCGACAGCGTCCAGGAGCCATCGAGGGGCCGAGGGTACGCCGCCGAAGGACTGGAGTGTTGCGGCGTCAGGTCGGCGGCCGTCGGGTCGAGGCCGCTCATGCCGCAGGCTCCGCGACGACAGCGGCCAGCAGACCATGCAGCAGCTCAGCATCCACCAGCCGATCAGGATCGTCCGGATCGGGCGGCGCCACCCAATGCGGCCCCGGCGGCTCGATCGTGGTCGGCCCCGGGAGACCGACGAACGCGGCCACGGACAGCACCGTCGCGCCCGGGAAGCCCTCGCACATGACGCTGCCGGTAGGGATCAGGAAGTACAGGCGCGGGTTGCGCCCAAGGGGGTCCCAGACGACCGGGCCGGGCTGGTGGTCGGTCGCCTGGTCCAGGGCCTCCAGGACGGCCAAACCGAGCGGCTGCGGTACGACCACCGCGTCCCAGTGCCGGCCTGCGCCGACCGCGCTGATCGTGCCCACTGGGGGCATCCACACCGGGATGTCCCGGGCGCTTCGCGTTGCCATGCCGCTCTCCTCGGATCTCGCCGACAGTGACAGCGTGATCGCAAGGAGAGAGGCCAACTATCACCGTTCGGTGATAGTCCCGGTGGGCGGGAACTACATGCCCACCCACGCCGCATAGTTGGCGAGGGTGTCCGGTGCCGCCCGTCGGGCCGTCAGCAGCCCAGCCAGGGTGTCCCGCACCGTCGGGCTGTACCGGGTCTGCTGCGGCGCCAGGCGGCGCGCCTCCAGGAGGCTGCGGAACGCGGCGTCGGTACGGCCGGTCCACAGCTGCGCGCGGGCGATCTCCGCCCGGTGATGCGCGGTCCGGGACGCCGGCCAGCCCTCCGGCACGCGGATGGACTTCGCGACCTCCAGGGCCTTCGCGTAGCGGTCCTGGTCCACCAGAGCGGAGGCGTGGTGAACGGCGACGTTGGTCGGGCCGAACGTCATCCAGTAGACCTGGGTCACCTCGCCGGTCGCCTCGGCGATGCGGCGGGCCTCGTCAATGTGGTGGTCGACAGCATCCGAGTCACGGTCGCGAGCAGCGAGGACCGCGGCGCCAAGGTGCAGCTGCCCGGTGACGGCGTCGCGGTGCAGCCCGGGGTCTGCCTGGGCGAGGGTCCGGCGGCCGACCTCGGCGAGGCGCCGGCCAGTGCGGTACTGGCCGGTGCGGAGGTAGGCCAGCGACCGCAGGTGCTGGCGCACCCCGGCGGTGACGGCATCGGAACCGCGCTCTGCGGCCCACGCCATGCGGTCCAGGGCGACGGCGGCCAGGTCGTAGTAGCCGAGCTTGGTGGCGACGTCGTAGGCGGTGCGGTAGGTGCTGGCCAGGGTGATCCACGCTTTGTCGCTGGGCGTGGCGTGCGCGGCCGTGGTGGTCTCCTGGATGAGGCCGGGCAGGTCGGTGGCGGCGCTGCGCAGGTCGGTGGCGCGGACCAGGGCGCACAGCCGGTCGGCGTCCATGACGAGGTCGGGCAGGGGGCGGGCGTGGATGTCCGGGTCGGGGCCGAGGTCGTAGACGTCAAGAGCCTCGCGGATCGGCTGGATGAGGCCGTCGAGGTGGTCCTGCTGGAGTTCCGCGAGGTAGGGCTGCCCGGTCAGGTCGGCGATCGACACGGATAGGGCGCGGGCCAAAGCGGCCAGGACTCCGGGACTGGCCTGCTTGCGGCCTTGCTCGACCTGGAACATCAGGCTGTAGGAGATGTGGGCGCGCTCGGCGAGGCCACGTTGGGTGTAGTGGCGGAGCTTGCGGTACCGGGCGATGCGTGCGCCGGTGCTGTCCGGGTCCGCGACTGGCATAGTGGACTCCGTTCCTGACTCGTCATCTGGAACATACCCCCACACGGCCGTGGGGGAAGGCGATCCGCCCCCGACGCCACCCGGCGCGGGGGCGGTTGCACGCCCGGGGCTGGTGCGGGTTGGCTGGCGCCATGACTGCGACGCGTGTGCTGTACCTGATCGGCTCGGCTGCCCCGCCCGTGTTCCAGCTGCCAGACGTCGTACGGCGGGCACAGGCCAGCGGGTGGGACGTGTGCGTGGGCCTGACGCCGACCGCCGCCCGCTGGCTGGAGAAGGACCTCCCCGCCCTGGAGGAGCTGACCGGGCACCCGGTCCGGTCCCAGTACAAGTTCCCCGGCGAGCCCGACTGTGGCCCCCGGCCGACGCGGCACTGGTCGCGCCGGCCACCTTCAACACCCTGAACCAGTGGGCGCTCGGGATCACGAACCACTTCGTCGTCGGGTTCGTCGTGGAGGCGATCGGCAAGGGCATCCCGCTGGTGACGATGCCGTGCGTGAACTCGGCGTTCCTCGCGCACCCGCAGTTCGACCGGAGTGTCGAGACGCTGCGCGGGGCGGGGGTGCGGGTGCTGCTGGGCGAGGGCGGGTTCGTGCCGAACGTCCCGGGACAAGGGCGTCCGGACGGGTACCCGTGGGATGCGGCGCTGGGCGCCCTGCCGTCGTAGAGGGGCCCGCCGGTGTCAGTGGTCGACCGTAGAATTTGAGGGTGCCGAAACCTCTGGACCTTCCCCCTGACCTGCTGGAACTGCAGCAGGCCGTCAACCGTGCCAATGATGCGCTGCGCGAGTGCGCGCGGGGCGACGGTGAATGGACGGACGAACGCCTCGAGGAACTCGCCAGCCTGCGCCGGGCGTTCACCGATGCGGCTGACGCGGTGTACCAGCACCCGGTGACCCGCCAGTCGGTGGCCGAGGGCTGCTATCACCAGACGCATCAGGCTCTGATCGATGCGGCCCGGGAGCCGGCTGCGGTCTGAGCCTGGGACACAGCGCCGCCCCGCCACACCAGCAATGGTGGGCGGGGCGGCGCTGGTGCGTCAGCTCCCTCGGACCAGCGGCGCGTCCTCCGGCTCCGGCTCCGGGACCGTCGCCCCGGTCGACCGCAGGGCCGTCTCCAGGATCGCGGCCCACCGGCGCAGTGCCTGGATCGTGCGGTCCTGCAGCCGGGCGTGCTCCTCGTGCTCGGCCTGCCGGGTCTTGAGCGCCTGGATCTCCCGGGATTGCGATGCGACGACCTCCGCGACCGCCGCGATCGTCGTCAGGTCCCGGGCCTCCACCGGCCGTCCCGGGACCGGCGGCGGGGCGGGCTCCGGGTGAGGTCTGGAGACCACGGCGACCAGCACGGACCCGGCGACGCCCACCACCGCGATGATGACGCCCAGCACCGTCTGATCACCTTGCATGCCGCTCCCCCTTCGTCGAGGCTGCCACGATCAGCAGCAGCCCCACTGGTACCAGCAGCAGCGGCACGGATGCCCACGCCTGCCGGTAGTGTCCGGTCGCGCCGGCGGCCCCGTAGGCCAAGGCCCACACCAGCGGCGGCGCTGCGGCTGCGGCGAATCCCCACACGTCCCGCCCGGGGAGCCGTACGGCCGCGATGGTGGCGAGGATCCCGCAGGTCATCCAGATCCATCCCCAGGCCTGGAGGCTGACCACCGCGGTGATGACGGCCGCTGCTCGGGACACGCCGTCCCTGGGTGTGGTGATGAGGCCGATGCCGTAGACGACCCAGGGGATGCCGCAGGTAAGGAGTCCCGCGCCGCGCCAGCCCAGCCGGGCGCGCAGCCGGGCTGCCGCGGCGACCATCAGGCGGCCTTGGCGACGTCGGAGCGGGTGAGGGAGGTGGCCCGCTCCAGGCGCGGCGCCAGCGTGGAGGGCTTGAAGAAGCCGTGGTAGGCGGTGATCGCGGCGACGAACGCGGTGAGGATGGAGGTCACCACGTCCTTCCCGGCGAAGTCGCCGGCGAAGTACGCCGTGCCGAGGCCGATGAGGACCGATGCGACTGCGGTGATGGCGGCCTTGGCCGGTGCGGACCAGGTGGGCTGGTTGATGACGGCGATGACCAGGGGCGCGATGGCGCCGACGATCAGGGCCCACATCTGTGCGTTGTCCATGGTGTGTCCTTCCTTGGAGCGTCCGGGCCCGGGGTGGGCCGGAGGTCAGGCGGCGACGGTGAAGCCGTGGCGCTGTCCGAGCCACGAGAGGGTGGACCGGCCGGGGATGCCGTCGGCGTCGCTGCCGGTGAAGCCGCGGCGGCGCTGGAGTGCGGCGTAGGCGGTCTTGGTCTTGGTGCCGAAGCTGCCGTCGACCCACTGCGCGGCGAGCAGGCCCTCGGCCCGCAGCGCCCGCTCGACGACCAGGACCTCCGTCCGGTGGGTGGTCGCGCCCTGGGCGGCGGTCGGGTCGCGGCGTGCGGCGTCGATGACGTGGGCGAGGCTGACCGTGGTGGTGCTGGCGGCCTGCTGGCCGAGGATCTCCGCGGCCCGATCCAGGATCGTCTGCCGCTGCGCCTTGCGGATGCCGCCCGGGCAGCCGGTGTGACCGCCCCACGCCGAGCCGCCGACGCCGTGGTACGTGAATCCATGCTCGGTGGTGGAATCGACCACCTTCAGCGGCCAGCCGAACTCCGCGTGGCCCCAGGCGTAGATGTGCGCCACAGACTCGACCTGCTCCAGGGTGAGCGGAGTGTCCGGGTGCCCCTCGGTTTCCACCGAGGCGTAGAAGGGGTTGCCGGCGGCCTGCGCCCAGGCGTAGTCGACGCCGGTGTCGCAGTACTGCTCGATGTGGCCATCGAGGCGCACCCAGAAGTCGCTGCTGGCCTGCGAGCTGGGGGTGTTGAACCAGCCGTACGGGCTGTTGGTGTCGTCCTGGACGTGCAGGCACAGGCCGCGGCGTTCCTTGACGCCGTTGGCGTGGACGTTGACGACGGGGCGGTACAGCGCCCCGGGCATGCGGGCCATCTCAGAGTCCTTCCTTGGCGAGCCACGCACGGGCGGCGGTGGCGAGGGCCTTGTCGACGTCGTCCGGCGACGGCGTCGGGGTGGGCACCGGGGTAGGGGTCGGCTGCGGCGCCGGGGCGGTCACCGGCACAAACAGGGTCACGTCGCCCTGCTCGGACAGGAGCCGGCCGAAGTCGTCGAAGGAGAAGGAGAAGCAGCCCGAGGCGCCCCATCCCTCGCCCCAGGAGTTGCGGGCCAGTACCCGGCGGCCGTCGGCGTCGAGGCCGTAGAGGAGGAACTCGTGGCCGCCGCGCACCGATCCGCTGATGCTGACGCGGCCCTGGGCGTCCGGGCTGTCGAAGCCCTCGTACCAGTTGACGCCCACGATCAGCGGGGAGGCGGTGAGGGCCTTCAGCGCGGAGTCCAGCGAGAACGCGTGCTGGTAGCCGGAGATGAGCCCGGCGGCCTGCGCTGCCTTCGCGACCGCCAGCCCCGTCGACCCGGTGTCGGTCGGCGGGTACTGGCCGCGCACCGAGTCCAGCTTCGTGGCGGCGGAGTACAGGGCCACCGCCTGCCGCTCATCCGCCGCCGCGTCGCCGGTCGGCCGCGCGGCCACCGATGCGGGGATGGCGCCGTACAGCGGGTCGCACCCGGCCAGGGCCTCGGCGGCGTTGCCGGTGCACGAGCCCAGGCTGCCCTGGTCCAGCACCGGGATCCGCACCGTGTGCACCGCCGAGGTGTACGTGCCGGGCAGCAGGTCCTCGGACAGGGCGTACACCCGGGAGCGGGGGTCGTGCTCGACGTGCCGGCCGAGGCGGCCGCCGTCGTGGCTGGGGTGTTCGTCGATGAAGTGGGTGCGCACAGGGCCCTCCTGGGGCGGGGGTTAGAGGTCGGTCTGGACCGGGTTGGTGGCGTAGGCGGTGACCCGGATGGCCGGGTCGGCGCCGAGCAGTGCCTTGATGGCGTCCACCACGTCGGTCCGGATGGTGTCGTTGAGCGGGCCGCTGCTGCCGTCCTCGATGAACAGCGTCACGGTGTTCGCGCCGTTGCCCACGGTGTTTTCGCCGCGCACGCGGTAGTAGGGCTGCTGGTCGTCGGAATAGAGGGCCATGTGCGTCTCCTTGTCAGCCGAGGCGTTGCAGGCCGATGTGGGATCCGGCGAGCATGCTGGTGGCGGTCGCTGAGCTGGTGAATTGCGCCCACTGCAACGTGAGGAAGCCAGCTGTGCCAGCGGTGATGAGCAGGCCGCGGATCATCGCGGTCATGCCGCGGGTGTTGGCGATGGTGCCCAGTGAGTAGGCGTTGCTGGTCAGATCCTGGGCGTCGGTGACGACGGTGCCGATGCCGGTGCTGGCGGTGAGGCCCTGACCGGTCGCGACCCAGGTGAGGGACGCACTGGCCGGTGCGGCCCAGCCCATGCGCAGGTCATCGTTGGTGCTGCCGCCGTTGTAGACCAGCAGCCCCTCGAGCGAGTAGATGGCGTTGGCTTCGACCGCCAACGTCAAATCGGGGTCGTTGGCGATCGTGGTCGTCGAGGTGCGGGGGGTTGACGTGGTCTTGTACGCCAGCTGCTCCTGCGAGGCGATGAGCTTCGCGGCGGTGATGCGCTGCCCGGCGAGCCAGGCGGGATAGGTGCTCACACGGGCCTCCTAGAGTGCGGCGATGGCGGGGTAGGCGAGGCGGATGTCAGCCCCGCCGCTCTGCGCCTTGACGACGCCATTGGTGGAGCGGGTGACCGTGAAGGTCTGCGGGTTGAGGACCTCGAACGCATCGAAGAAGAAGGTCACAGGCAGCGTGTTGGTCGACGATGCGCCGACCATTGACCAGACGAGCAGCGACCCGGCGCTGGTGAGGGAGGTGTCTGTGGCGGAGATCTGCCATTCCGGCTCCGGGGTCCCGTCTGGCCATGATTTGGCTTGCAGCGTCGATCCGATGGCCTGGAAGCGCAGCCAGTAGGTGGTGCCGGCGGCGAACAGCCCGCTGAGCACGACGAACGTCAGCTCGGTCTCGGTGGCGGCGACACGTTTGCGGATCCCCAGCGTCATCTTGTTGGTGCTCGGCGCCAGCTGGAGTCGCGTGAAGTAGTTGTTGTTGACGTCGGCGTACCGGGCTCCGAGGTAGATGTAGTTGGAGTCCGTGGCGGGGAGCGCCGATGCCGCGAAGTTGACCTCGACGTCGATGTCGGCTGATGGTGCGGGGCATGTCGACTGGCGGCGCAGGCCTGCGGTCGTGTTCAGCTGCCTGCCGGCGTTGCTGGTGACGTTGAAGTCGGACGCTGCGTTGCCGGTGGTCGTCCAGGCCTGGCCGGTGGTGGTGCTGCCCCAGCCGTTGGAGACGCTTCGGGTGAACGTGTCGATCACCGATGAGGCGATGGCAGTGGCGGTGACGACCTCACCCGCTACCCGCAGGGGAATCGGCATCTCCGCTGGGTCGGTCGTCCAGAACGGTCCGGTGGTGGTGGACACGGTCAGGCTGGTGGCCCCGGAGGACGCCGCGGCGACCAGCTGGCTGCCCTCGGTGTCTGCCCGCCCATATGTGGCGTCGTCCAGCGTGGCGACGTTCCACGGCCCGGCCGGCCCGCAGTTGTACCGCAGCTGCCACGTGTACTGGGCGAGGGTCTCGGTGTAGCCCAGCGTCAGCAGCTCGACCAAGTCCGGCGGCAGCCACACAGGAGTGTTGTCGATCGTCGTGCGGTCCTGGATGTCCACCTGCGTCGCGGTGTCGATCAGGTGCGGGCCGGCCGCCAGGTCCACCGTCACCTGCGGGTAGCGGGTGCCGTCCCAGGTCCCCAGTACCAGGCGCCAGGCGGCGTGCTGGGCAGGCTGGTCGTCGCTGTAGAGGTTGAGCGTGACGCTGCTGTCGTACCTCCCCACGCCGTTCGGCGGGGCCTGGGTGGACAGAGGCCCGGTGTCCAGCGTCGCCCGGGCGACCGCGCCCTGATCGCGGGTCACGGTGATGTCGTTGCGGGTCTGCTGGTCGTCGTCGGTCGGGGTGAGCGGCGGGGCAACCTCCCCGTCGGCGGTGTAGTCCAGCGCCAGCGTCGCGGCCTGGCTGTAGTCGACGTCCCGGCAGCGGAACGCCAAGCCGACAGCCTCCCGCTGCTCGTAGAGGGTGCCCCCGATGTCGGCCGCCTGCTGGAGCAGGTTGAGGAGGGTGTCGATGCGCTGCGGGCCCATGAGGTCGGCACCGGTGCCGTACGCCGTCAGAGCGACGCTCTCCTCGGCACACAGCCGGGCGACGCGGGAGCGGACGGTCTCCCCTGTCCACGCGACGAGGGCGCCGGAGGTGTTGCCGTAGGCGGTGGTGTCATCCGCGATGGCGATGTGCCCCAGGGTGGTGGTGCCGAGGCCGCCGTCCTCGCCCACCGCGACGGCAGTGACCCGCTGGACTGTGTGGGCGGTGAGCGTGCCGCTGAACGGGACCAGGGGCAGGTTGGCGAGGACCGTCTTGCCAGTGACGTCGATCACGACGACGCGCCAGTTGACGTCTGCCCCGGACTGGGTGAGCTCCAGGCCGAGTGAGCACTGGGAGCCGTTGGTGATCGTGACGTAGGTCTGGTAGCCCGTGTCGAGGACCTGGGTGCCGTCGGCCTCGAAGGCGCGAAGCGCGATCTGCGCGCTGGCGTTCACAAGGAGGGTCCAGGTGCGGGCGGTCCCGGTGCACTTCAGCGAGATCAGCCGCGTCGGTCCGGACACGCCGCCTGCGGGCAGCTGCACGAAGAACCTGAGCGCGGTCTGGCCGGTGATCGCATAGGTGGGCAACGGGCCGGCCAAGGTGCCCGCCCCCATGGTCGGCAGCGGCGCCGATGGCGTCCACGACGACGCGGCGGCCGGGGCGACGCCCGGCATGGTGATCTGGAGGGGGCGGGCGCCCGGGATGGTGGAGCCGAGCGTTGTGGCGTCCGTCCATACCATCCTCCATCGGCCAGTACGCGATGATGTGCGTCCTGGCGGGGTTGGTGAACTCCCTACGCATCGGCGACTGCAACGGACTGGCGCCTTGGGACAGACGCCGGAGGATCCCCGCGGCCTGGACCTGCACCCACACGTCCTGGCCGCCGGTGGTCCACTGCGCCGGCCACTCGCTGACCTCGCCGACGAACCGGTAGCGCTTGTCCGTGATCGCCCCGCCGCCGCCCATTGACCAGGTGCGTCCGGCCGAGTCGGCGAAGCTGCTGGTACCGACCGTCTGCGCGGCGAAGTTCGGCGCTGCGACGACCGTCCCCGCGATGCCATTGCGGACCTCAGCGGCCCAGACGCCGCCAATCGGCGGGATGCGGAGCGGACTGGTGGTGGTGTCCGTGCCGCCGACCCGGAGGACCGCGGTGCCGGAGAAGACGTTGGTAGTGCCCGCTGCCACGACGGGGCTGCCGATCTGGGTCCAGGGCCCGGCCAGTGTCGGAGCCCAGTAGAAGACGGCGGTGGTGCCGCCTGCGCCGTTGTTGACGTCCAGGGTGCCGCGGACGGCTGCGTGTCGGGGCAGGCCGAGCGGCAAATCGATCACGATGAACTGGCTGTCTGAGCCGGTGGTCGACCAGTTGATGCTGAGCTGGCCCTGGTAGAGCCGCAGGCCGTAGGAGCGCTGGTTGCCCGCACCGTCCCACTTGGCGAGCAGGAACTGGTTGTGGGTGGAGTCGTACCAGCCGAGCTCTGCTTCGACCCGGAGGTCGAGGTCACCCGTGATGTCCAGCGTCGCCGTGTCGGGGGTGGAGGCGTAGTTGGCGGGGTCGCCGTTGAGGAGGAGCCGCGGGGTACCGCCGCGCGCGGAGACCCGGATGGGGGTGTTGCGTCCGATCTGGCCGTAGTACGGGCCCATCGGGTTCTTCGGTGTGAACCGGCCGTCCAGGTTCGAGATGGTCAGGGCGCAGCGGCCGGGGTCGATCTGGGAGCCCTCGGCGGACCGGCCTCGGGTGATGGTGATGTTGTCCCGGCTGTAGACGTACGTGGTGATGTCCGTCCACGTGCCGCCGAGCTGCACCTCGGCGGTGATCGGCAGGATCGTCTGCGGAAACGCCATCAGCTCGCCCTCCCCAGTACGGCCTGCACGTTCCCGCCCCTGGTCTGGATGCTCTTCCGCAGCGGGTCGATGACCAGCTCGCCCAGCGTCGTGGTGCCGATCTGCAGCTGGATGACCAGCGGGCCCATCCCGGCTGACCCGGCGGCCGCCATTGCCCTGGACTGCCCGGCCGGGTACACCGTCGATCCGAACGGCAACCTCACCAGTTCGGGGCCCTGCTCCCCGACCCACGTCAGCGCCGAGCGGGGGCCGCCGCCGGCCGCGCCGATGATCCCGCCGGTGGCCTTCTTGCCGATGGCCTTCTTGATGGCGTTCTCCAGGGCGGTGGCGATCCCGGCCATGGCTTTCTCGATGCGGGCCTTGTTCTTCTCCAGCCCCTTGACGACGCCCTCGGCTGCCTTGATGCCGGCGCCGTACATGGCGTCGGCGGTCGTCGTGCCGGCCGCGGCGGCGGACTTCTTGATCGCGGCCTGCATCGAGTTGAGGTCCTTGATGTCGCTCTTGCTGGCGCCCATGAGGGCGGTGGCGGTCTCCAGGCCGCCACCGTCGATGCCGGCCTGGGCGATCTGGGAAATGGCGTCGGCGGACAGGCCCTTCTTCTTGAGCGCCGCCAGGGCGTTCGCGAAGCTGCTGGCCTTGTCCTTGGCCTCGTGCAGGGAGTCGCGGATGGACGACACCGTCATCCGGCTCTCCCCGCCGGATCCGCGGGTGATGTTGCCGAACGCCACGATCCCGGACGCGACGCTGTCCTTGAGCTGCGCAAACGAGTCCTTCAAGCTCGCGAGCTTGTCCTTCGCGGCGGTCAGCGCCGAGTTGACCTTGTCCCACAGCTGCTGGTTCTTCAGCATCGCCCGCCCGGCGACGTCCATGTCCCGCAGCAGCCGCGACTCGGTACTGCCGTGCGTCGACGCCTTGATGACCCCCGCCCACTTGTTCAGCGCGTCGACGAGGCTGCCCGTGTCCGTGGGCTTCCCGAACGCGTGCTGGAACTCATCCGCCTTGTACCCGGCCATCTGACCGAAGTGGGAGATGGACAGGTCTCCCCGGGCCGAGGCGGCCGCATCGTGCTCCGCCCGGGCCTGGTCCCCCGCCTTCCCCTTCGCCTTCAACAGGCGACTGCTGGTCGTCCCGGCCGGGATCACCGTGGATCCGTACGGGAGGTGGACGAGCTCGGGGCCCTGCTCGCCAACGAGGACGTCACCGCCGCGGGCACCACCGGTCGCCGCGGTACTGCCGCCCACGATGCCGCCCGTCGCCTTCGCCTGGGAGCCGAACGCGGACCCCGTCGCCGGGTTGTAGTGGCTGTCGTAGAACGTCGTGACGTGGACTGAGGCGGTGCTGCCGTCCAGCGCCTCCCGCTGCGCCTCCACCCGCCGCAGAGCGGCCTCGGCACTGCCGCTCTGCACCGTGACCATGACCTTGCCGTTTTTCAGGTGGGTGACCTTGAACCCGAGGTCCTGCAGCTGCTGAATCGCGACCGTGGTCAGCGTGTCCACGGTGATGCTCTTCTTGCCCGGAGTCGCCTTCATCTTCGTGATGACCTCGTCCAGGCCGGTAATGGCGTCCTGCGTCTCCAGCTTGACCTGGACGTCCTTGTCCGGAATCTGCAGGATCTTGTCGGCCAGCTCGGTCGCCTGCTGCGCATTCAGGCCCATCGCCTCGGCGGCCGCGATCAGCTGGCTGCGGCCACGCTCGTAGGTCGCGGTGATGGTCTCCCACGAGTCGTGGTTCTTCACCCCGGCCAGCGTCGCCGCGTCGGTCTTCGCGGCGAGGTCGGTCAGCGCGGCCTCCTCGGCGCGCGCCTTGGCGCTGTTCAGGTCGAGGACACCGTTGCGCTCATGCAGCGCCTTCCCGTTGTCCTTGACCGCCTGCGTCGCCGCGTCGATTGCGGCCTCGAAGGCGGCCTGCGCGTCCAGGTCGCCGCGCTGCACGTCGTTGAGGGCCTGCAGTGCCTTCTGCAGCCCTTCCGCCGACTGCGCCTGTGTGTCGAGCTTCTCGGTGGTCTTCTGCGCCTGCTCGCCGAACACGCCCATCGTCTCGGCGTTGATCTTCTGCTCTGCTGCCACATCCGCGACTGCGCCCTGGTATTTGGGCAGGAGGTCGGTGACGTCCTTCAGCGAGTAGCCCTGCGCGAGCGCCGCCTTCTTGATGGTGTCGAAGTCCTTGGCGGCCTGGTCCGCGTGGCCGTCCGACACCAGCCCGGTCAGGGCGTCATCGAGCGCGCCGAAGTCGGCCTTCAGCGCGGAGAGGGACTGGTGGCCCTTGGCCAGGTCGTTGGTCTTGCCCGCGAGCCAGTCCGCGGCGTCGTCGAGGCCGGGGATGCGGAAGCCGTAAGCGGTTTTGTTCATCTTCTCGGCCTGCGACTGCAGAGAGCCGATCTTCGACACGAGGCCGTCGACGTCGCCGAACGTCTTCTGCAACTCCCCGGTGAACTTCCCGGTGTCCGCCAGGTTCTTCAGCGACGTGGTGAGCTTGTCGACGTCCGGCGGCGCGCCCTTGGCCTCGTTGGCGAGCTTGCTGATACCGACGGCGATCAGGCTGACGACACCGGCTGCGACGAGGGACCGCTGCATCATGCTCATCGACGAGGCGAGGCCGCGGATCCCGCCGCCGGCCGCCGCGGCGGCGTCCTTCATATAGAGGATCTTCAGGGCCATCGTCTCGTAGATGGACCCCAGAGCGGCGACGGCCTTCCCACCGGCCGCCCACAGTGCCTGGACCGCGGCGGCTGTCTTCAGTGCCGCGCTCAGCGCGATGACTGCGGCGAGCAGCCCAGCGGTGGCCTCCGCGACGGCGATGGTGGCCTGCTTGTGGGCGAGGAGGAAGGTGACGGCCCTCTGTACATAGGGGATGAGCTTCTCCCCCAGCGTGATCATCAGGGCGTCGAAGCTGGACTGCAGCGCCTTCATCTGGAACGCGAACGTCTGCTGCGTCGCCTCCCACGCCGCGCCGAAGTTGCTGGCGCCCTTCGCCAGCGCGGGGTACTTCGACTCCAGCCGGTCCATCTGCGACAGCAGCACGTTCAGGCCCGCGCCAGCCTTCCGGCCGAAGGCGTCGGTGACGATCTGGCCCTGCTCCTTCGCACCGATCCCCGCCTTGTGCATACGGTCGACGAGGTCCTCGAGGGCGAGCTTCAGGCCGCCCTTCTGCATGTCCTTGGCGAGGGTGTCCTGATCCAGGCCGAGTTTCTGCAGAGCGTTGCCTGCGCCCTGGATCGGGTTGGCCAGCGCCATGACGGACATCCGCAGCTGGGTGCCGGCGACCGCGCCGCGGATGTTGTTGTCACCGAAGACGGCGAGGGCGGCGCCGACGTCCTGGATGTTCAGGCCGAAGCCCTTGACGGTGGCGACCATGCCGCCGGAGAACGCTGCGGCGAGGTCCTGCATCTTCATGTCGCCGACGCCGACGGTGGCGTTGAGGACGCCCATGGCCTGGTCGAAGTCCTGCACGCCGGGGATGCCGGAGGCGACGGCGGCGGTGAGGGCGTTGGTGACGTCGACGAGGTCGGCGTGGCCGGTGGTGGCGCCCTTGGCGGCGGTCTGGACGAGGTCCAACGCCTTCTTCGAGCTGATGCCCATGGACTCGAAGTTGGACTCGACGTGGAACAGTGACTCGGCCAGCGAATCGGGGTCCTGGCCGACCTTCCCCGCCAGGTCCAGGACGCCCTTCTTCAGCCCGGCCATCTTGTCGGTCGCCACACCGGCCTGGGTGTGGAGCAGCGTCATCTCGGAGTCGAACTTGCTGGCCATCTTCACGGCCTCGACGCCGATGCCGACGACCGCCGCCGTGGCCAGCAGCGCGGTCTTGTGGAGCTTCGCTGTCGCCGCCTCCATGCCCGTGAGGCCAGCCTGCGACTGGGCGAGAACCGGGCCGGACAGGTTCTTCGCGGTGACGAGGATCTCAACTACATCCATCGTCGTCGTCCCTCCTCTCGTACTGGGCGATGGTCAGCAGGCGCAGCATCTCGGCGGGCTCGGCCAGTACCTCGCTGGGCAGCTTGTGCCAGCGGTCGCACAGGCCGAGCACCGTCCGGGCGTAGATCAGCTCGCCAGGCTCTCGGAGGGGGTTTCCATCGGAATCGACGCCTCCAGGGACGGCTGCCCATCGCTGGAGGTCTGCGACAAAGGGGCGGGCACTCCGTTGATGGCCTCGGTCCACGCGTCGATGACGGCGACGTTGAAGGCGACGTCCTGGGCGAGGATGCCGTCGATGGTGGCGGGGATCGGCTGCCCGTCCTCGTCCTCGGCGTTCCAGGAGACGAGGTTGGCGGCGAGCATGTCGAGCATGCGGCGGGTGCCGTTCTCCTCCTGCTCACCGCCGGCGTCACGGTCAGCCCGGGCGCCGGTGAGCTTGAGGAACTGGCCGGTATCCAAGCTCCGGACCATGACCTCCAGGCCCTCGAGGTCGTGTCCCTCCTGCCAGACCAGCTTGTAGGTCTTCCGCTTGACCTTGAATCCCACGTCAGGGGTCCTTTCTGTGGGTGCGCGGGAGTGTCAGCTCCAGGTCGGAACGGTGCCGTCGGCCAGGACACCCGGCACGGCTGCGGTGAGCTCACCCGAGTTGGAGCGGCTCAGCGGGTAGTCGGTGTAGAGCACCTCGTTGGCGAGGGTCTTGCCGGCCACGGTCAGGGTCGTCGTCCGCGCCACGGAAGTGGACGGCACGGTCTTGAAGACGTCGTGCGCCATGTTGGAGGCCGGGTCGAAGACGAGGTTCAGCGTGATGCTGAAGTCGGCGAGCAGGAGCAGCCGCTCCATCGCGCTCTTGTTGATCCCGGTCACGTCCTGCACAGCGCGCGGTGTGGCGAACTGGAGGTTGGTGACGTCGTTCACGATGGCCTGCGCGGTGCCGGACGCATCGTCCACCGAGCATGTCGTCCATCCGAGGCCGCTGGTCTTCGCCATGATGGGTCATCCCTTCTGCTGCTGGTCGGCGATGAGCTGCTGGTGCTCACCGAAGTCCTCCACCCAGTCCTGGGCCCGGGTGTGCTGTCGGTGGCGGCCGGTTGGGTTGCCCCGCCAGTCGCCGTCCCGCACGGCAAAGAGCTGCGGCCGGGTGCGGTGCTCCTGGAAGCACCGCTGTCCGCTGTCGAACTCGAAGACCGTGAGCCCGGAACCCGTGCGGCGTTCGCAGAACGTCCGCCCGGACTGGGCGCGGATGTACGCGGCCTGCCGCTGGCCGAGGTCGGTGCGCTCGTCGATGACGGACTGCCAGCCGCGTTGCCAGGCCTCGCAGCCGACCTGTTCGCATGCAGCGACGATGGTGGTGTCGCGGGGCTGGCGGATGCTGTAGGTCTGGTAGGCCTCGACGGGCATCGCGGGGTCGAACCTCGGCATCAGAACGTCACCCCCGCGATCGTGTTCTTGTTGATGACCACGGCGAACGTGAGCACCGTGAAGCCGCCCGTGGTCGCGGTCACGGCCCGCACGTAGCGGCGGATCGTCGTGGTGTTCGCGACGGCGATCCGCTGCGCGCCGGGCGCGGCCGTGATCTGCGTGAAGGAGAGCCCGGCGACGTCGGCGAACGTCGTGTTGTCTGCCGAGTCCTGGATCTTCACGGTGGCGTCGGTGCCGGTGAACGCGCTGACCTGGAGGTACGCCTGAGCGCCGAAGGACAGGGCGGCGGCGGTGTCGAAGCTGGTCCCATTGGTGGCCGCTCCATCGGTGCGCAGGCCGGCGGTGAGCAGGTTCCCCCACTCCAGGCCGTAGCCGTTGGCCTGGGCCTGCACGGCGAAGGTGAAGGAGCCGTCCTGACCGCGGGTGCCGTCGTAGTTGGCCTGCTTGGCGTTCAGGCAGGCCGCGGGGCTGCCCAGGGTGGTGCCTCGGCAGTAGGTGAGGATCACGTCGGTGGTGGGCAGCGCAGACAGCACCGCGTGCGCTGAGCCGGTCAGGGCCGGGTTGAAGTAGGCGCTGTATTCGATCCGGCCGTCCCGCAGCAGACCGATCCGCTCGAACGCGGACTTGTCGATGCCGGTGACGTCCTGGGTGCTGGCCGGGCCGCCGCCGATGTTGCCGAGCGCCCCGATGTCGCCGGAGAGGTTCACCCCCGCGACGTACAGGTTGTCTCCGAGCCCGCCCTGCTTGGCCATCTATGCCACCTGCTCCCAAAGGTCGTTGACGATGAGGGGCAGGACGATGGTGAAGACCCTGAAGACGGCCCCGTCCTGCTCCAGGTAGCCCGCCTGGGCGTCCAGCCCGATGCCGTGGATGCCGAAGACGTCGACCTGCCTGGCCAAGCCGCCCAGCGTGAAGTCGCCGTTGTAGGCCGCCATCAGCGTGTCGATGGCGGAAGTGAGCGCAGGGTCGATGGCGTCCTCGGGCTGCTGGGTGAGCGGGCTGTAGGCGCGGACGTTGAGGACCAGCCGCGCGGAGCTGGACGCCAGGCCAGACGACGGAACGGAGCCGAGGCGCTGCACCCACACGGCGGCTGTGAGGCCGCTGCCCGGAGCCGCCTTGGGTTCGTGGCCGTTGACCTGCTCGAAGAGGCCGGACGCGAGCACGTGGGACGCGACCGCATCGACGATGCCCTGGACATCGAGTGCCATGTCAGAGCTCCCTCGCCTTGATGGCGGCGCGGAAGGTGCGGTCCGCGCGGGCCTCGACACGCTGCTTCACTCGGCGGAACGTCGAGTAGCCCTTGAAGCGGGTGGTCGGGTAGTTGCGGGACCCGATGCCCTCCAGCCACGGGCCGTAGACGACACCACCGTCGGTGATGGCGAAGCGGTCAGGGCCCTGCCGGTCCACCCTCACCTGGGACTCGTAGTAGCCGGTGGGGTGTTGGAGGACCTGGCCGAGGACGCGGTGGACCTCGTCATCCGCCCACTGCGCCAGCTCCTCACCGGCGGCAGCGGTCCAGCGGGTGACCATCGCGGACGCAGTGCCGGTGAACAGCGGGCCGGCGGCGTTGACCTCGACGTCCATGGCTCACACCCCCCTCAGGCGGGCCTTGCGGCCGTGAGAGGCGTAGACCTGGCTCCGCAGGTCTGTGACACCGGAGCTGCTGACCACGCGCTCGGCCTGGCCGTTGCCGGTGCGGCGGGTGCGGGCGTAGCCGGTGGTCTCGCCCTGGAGGGTGGTGAGGGCTTCGGCGATGGCGAGGGTGCGGACCGGGCCGGGCACCAGGTGTCGCAGCACGGGGGTGCTGGTGGTGTGGGCGGCCGGGGTGGTGCCGAGGGCTCCGCGGTTCACCCGGAGGGTGCGGGGGGCGTAGATGGTGCTGCTGGTGTGGGTGGCGAGCACGGAGCCGTCCCACGCTCGGCGGACGATGAGGGTGTCGCCTGCGATGTCGGTGATGAGCATGCGTTCGGCGTCGAGCAGGATCGTCTCGCCCTCGGCGAAGGCGGTGCCGTCGTCGACCTGCACGGTGACGGAGGCGGCGGCTGCGGTGAGGTCGGCCTGCAAGGTCTGCCCGGTCGACACCATGCTCTTGCCGGTGACGATCAGCCGCTCCGTGCCGATCTGGAGGAGGTCCCCGACGCCGGCGGCCGCGGAGTCCGTCACCTGCACGGTGCCGATGGTGGCGTCGACATCTGCCGCCAGGGCGCCGGCCGGGGCGGTGTCTGCGCTGTAGCCCCACAGGCCGGTGATGGAGATGTCCCGCTGCCAGGTGTCGCCGCCGCCGAACGCCGCCGACGTGCCGATGTTCAGCTCCAGGAAGGTGTACGGGGGTTCGTCGCGGTCGTCGGCCCGGCGCAGGAAGTACTCGTCGGGCGGGATGACGACGCCGCCGCTGCTCAGCTCGGTCACGCTGATGAGGTCGTTGTCGTCGAGCCACAGCCGCCACGGGAACGCCCGCTGGCCGTTGGGCCAGTCGAAGGAGCGGGTGCCCTGCTGGGGGTAGAACCGGCGGTGGCACAGCCCCTCAACGCTGCGCGTCGCGGCCTCCAGGGCGCGGTCGATGCGCGCGTTGTCGCGGGCTGTGAGCTTGCTGTCCATCGCCTGCTGGACGTCCTCGCGGGTCGCATAGAACGGGGTGGTCATCGCCGGTTCACCTCCTCTCGGGGCTGGTTGCTGTGCTGGTCAGTCGGTGCTGGGCTCGAAGGTGAGGGTGTAGGCCTGGTGCGGCTCGAAGAGGTCGGCCGCTGCACCCTTGAGCGTCATGCTCAGAGCCAGGTGCGGCGTGTAGATCGACCACTCCTTGTTGCGGCCGTCCTGGTAGTCGGCCTCGAAGGACACCAGCGCCTGGCGGGCGTCGCCTTCGCCGGTCTCGACCTTCTGCCTGCACAGGACCTTCGCGGTGACGGTCGCCATGTCAGTCCTCCTCGCCGTCGTCACTGCCCGACGACGGTGCCGTCCGGTCGCCATCCGTCGAACGGGCAGAAGAGCTGTCCGTCCCGTCCGATGCGGAGGGGCTCTCCGTCTTCAGGGCACGCGACCGGCCCCTGCTGCCGCTCTCCTTCGGCGAACGCTGCGGCTTCTCGGGCGATGTCTCGGAGCTGCTCCCAGCTGATGGCTGCTCACCGCCCTCGACGGCGGGCGTCTCCTCGACGCCCGCGGTGGCCCCGCCGTGGCGGGTGATCTTCGGCATGGTGTCCTCCTCGATCCGGCCGCCGGCCCGCACACCGAGCGCTGCCGCCGACCCCTCGTCCGCGTGGCGCTCCGACCCGCAGTGGGGGCACAGGGGCACCCCCACTGCGAAAGCCGTCGTGCAGTCCAGGCAGACCCACGTCACAGCGACGCCGCCAGCTTTTCCGGCGACCGCTCGACGTGCAGGTCCCGCCGGAGGTAGAGGATCGCGCCGAGCTGGGCGTTCGTGCCGACGTCCGCGACGTTCAGCGACACGTGCGTGAACCCGTCCGACAGACTCGCGGCGTCGACCTCGATCGCGATGATCTGCTGCGACTCGGCCGAGGTGCCCGCGCCGCCTGGGTCGGCGATCGTCGCCGCAGCAGCCTGGGTGACCTTGGCCCAGGCCTCCGTACCCGCGAGCGTAGCCGCGGACTTCAGGTAGTAGTGGTCGATGACCGCCAGGTTCGAGCTGGTGCCGCCCGAGCCCGCGGTGTGCTGCTGCAGGGTGAAGGTGGGGTCGTCGCCCGCCGTTCCTGCGGCCTTGATGACGAGGATGGTGACGCCGCCCGCGTCGCGGAGCTTGACGCGCTTGCCGGTGACAGCGGCCGACGACAGGTCGACGGGGACCGCGCCGAGGCAGGCGTCGACGAGGCGCCCGAGTGCTTCCATGGCCATGGCTGAGGTGTCCTTTCCGCCTGGTCAGGCGAGCTTGACGATCGGGGACAGCGTGTTGCTGCTGCCGTTGGCGGGGGTGATCGCGGACTGGAGCCACGGCCGGCCGTCGACCCGCTCGATGATTCGGAAGGCGACCTCGTCGGTCTCGAAGTACCGCTCGTCGGACTGGCGGGCCTGCATGGCCTGCCGGTCACCGATGAGGTAGAACCCGAAGTCGATGAGGCTGAGGTCGCCGGCGGTGCCGGAAGCCGGGGTCTTCTCGGTGAAGATGACCGGGCGGCCGAGGAGGGTCATCGGCGGGGCGCCGATGGCCTGGCCGTTGGACATCCACATGGCCGGGGATGCGATGCCGTCGGTGCCGCGGGTCAGGGCCAGCTGTGCCAGGCTCGGGAAGGTGTCGATGGAGGCGACCCAGGCTGCGCGGGACAGGGACTGCGGGAGCATCCGCGAGTACATGGTGATGACGTCGATGAAGTCGATGTCGTTGCCGGAGCCGGCGCGGGTGACGGAGACCGCGGCGTTGGCGTTGAGGACGCCGAGGGGCTGGCCGACGCCGTTGCCGGTGAGGAACGCGGTGTCCTCAAAGAAGGACAGGGCCTCGGGGAACAGCTGGTCGATGAGGGCGCTGAAGCTGATGAGGCTGTCCTGCATCAGCTCGGACGGGACCTTGGCGAACGCGGTGAGCTTGCGGGCCTCCAGGACGACGCGGCTGAACTTCGCCTGAGACTCGGTGAGCTGCCCGGACTCCTCGGTCCAGTAGCCGACGACGCCGCCGTACACGCTGTTGGCGTTGCTGGTGGAGTCGATCGCGGGGAACGGCACCCGCAGGGTCTCCATGGGGATGACGCGGGCGCGCGGGCGGACGACCGCGGTCTCCAGGGCGACGCGGAGCAGCTCGGAGCGCAGCGTCTCGGGGATGAGGTAGCCGCCGTCGGAGGGGATGTCGGAGCTGAAGTTCTTCAGCTGCGCGAGCTTCGCGGCCGTCTCCGGGGTGGCGTCGGCGGCGTTGCGGCGGGCGATGGCCTGGAAGAACTCGCCAGAGGAGTTGAACAGGCCGTCGACCTTGGCGCCTTCGGCGTGCCGGTTGTACAGGCCCTGTGCCTGGTGGTTCTTCGCGGCGACCGAGGAGTACGGGTCGGGGGTGGCGGCCCGCAGGTCGGGGCGCTTGAGGTCCTCGGCGCCGTTGTCGCGGAGGAAGTCCGCGAAGCCCTTCTGGACGCCCTCGTCGACGAGGCGCTGCAGTTCGGTGCCCTCGCCCTGCTGCTTGTTGGCGTAGTTCTGGATGAAGTCCTTGAGGGTGTCCTTGGACTTCATGACGGCCTTGAGCTTCGCCGGGTCGGCGAGCATCTCCGCGAGCTCGTCGGACGAGCGCGGGATCGTGGGTGTGGTCACAGCAGTGCCTCCTTCAGGGCGGCGAACACGTCGTCCGCGCCGGGCGACGGTGCGGTCAGGTGGGCGACCATGGCTGCCCACCCGTCGGCCGCGCCATCGGGGGCGGCCTGGTCGGTGACGGGTGTCGACGGGTCGTCGTCGCTGCTCGGGGCGGCGGCGACGGGGGCGTCGGACGGGGTGTCAACGGGGTCCGGTGACGGGTCGGTGACGGCCGTCTCCGGGGTGGTGTCGGTGGGCTGCTCCTCCAGCGCCGGGCCCTCACCGGGCGCCGGAGGAGCGGTCTCGGGAGCTGCGCCGCACAGTGCCGAGAGGACCGCTTCGCCGATCCGCTGCGCGTCCGCGTCCACCAGCACGCTGGCGGCTGCGGTGGCCGGCGGCGGGGTGGTGGCGATGGCCGCGGCCAGGGTCAGCGCGGGGACGCGCTGCGCCGGCCGCGCGGTGAGGTTCGCCGGCGCGGGGGCCTGCTCGCGGCCGGCGTACCGGAAGACGCTGAGGTCCCAGGCGTTGCGCATCTCCGGCTCGTCGTCGCCGTCGGCGGCCCGGCTGGGGGTCACCTCGTCAGCGAGCCCGGCCGCGACGGCCTCGTCGGCGTTGTACCAGGTCTCGGCGAGCATCATCTGGCGCCAGTCCGCCGACGTCCCGCCTGCCTTAGAGGCGTAGGCGGAGGCGATGTTGTCGCTGATCTTGTCGAGCAGGTCAGCCATCTGCTGCATGTCCGCCGCGTTGCCGAGGCAGCCGCCCGACGCGTCGTGGATCATCAGCATGCTGTTGGGGGCCATGACGAGGCGGTCCCCGGCCAGGGCGATGACGGACGCGATGGACGCGGCGAGGCCGTCGACCTGCACGGTGACGGCGGCCGGGTGCGCCCGCAGCGCGTTGGCGATGCTGATGCCGTCGAAGACGCTGCCGCCGGGGCTGTTGATCCGGACTGTGATGTTCGGCGCGGTGATGGCGCGCAGCTCGGCGACGAGGTCCTCGGCGAGGGTGCCCCACCATCCGCCGATCTCGTCGTAGAGCAGCACCTCGGCGGTCTCTGCACCGGTGCCGTTGCGGATGCTGTACCAGGGCCGGGCGGCGGCCGTGGGGGCCTGGGGCCGCATGCCGGGGGCCCGCTCGCGGAGGTTGGTGATCCAGTCCATCAGCTCTCGCCCTCCTGGTCCCACACAGCCCGGACGGTGCCGCGGCAGCGGATCCCACCGAGGCAGTCGATGTAGCCCCCGCCGCCGTACGCCGCTTCAGCTGCGGCCAGGTCGGGGAACTCGGTGCCGTCGACGCTGGCGCAGGGCTCACACACATTGGCGTCGTGGACCTCGGTGGCGAAGTACTCCGCGACCGGCCCCTCAGCGAGAGCGGCCAGCCGGCCCGCATTCATCGCCCGGTGCAGCAGCCCGCCGAGGACATCGGTGCGGGCCCGGCCCTTCAGGCCCCGCAGGAACGCGACGACCCGTCCGGCCAGGGCCCGGCCGTCAGATCCCGGGCGGAACAGGCGCAGCGCCTCGGAGGCCGCCGAGGCCGTCATCCCGGACGCGAGCAGCTGCGCGGTCGCCGAGGCGATGTCCACCAGCTCGCCGCCGAAGGCGCGCACCGCCGGGGCTCGGTTGGTGAGCGCCGGGTCGGCCTCCGGCGCGGTGATGTTCACGCCCTGCGCCGCGGCCTCATCCACGACCTGCTGAGCGCCCTGCTGCGCCATCGCGCCGAGCGCCTGGCGGAGCACACCCGCGGCCCGGTCGGTGTCCAGCGTCAGGGCGCCGAGCGCGGCGGTGTCCTCGTCGTCCACCGCGGCCTGGATCTGGTCCGAGAGGGCGGCGTACCAGTCCTCTTCGACGCCACTCCAGTTGGCCAGCAGCGCCGTGAGGGCGGCGTCGTGCTGCTGCCGCACGTGCTCCAGCTCGGCGTCGCCGGCGTCGCCGGCGTCGCCGGCGTCGTCGGAGGCTGCGAGGAGCCGTGCGCGGGCCTCCGCGAACGGGTCGGCCGGGCGCCGGGCGGCAGTCCTGCGAGCAGCTGGCGCCGGGGCGGGCGGTGTGTTCTCCGGCCGCTGGCCGACGTACCGCATGTCCGGCAGCCCGCACGCGGGCAGGACCTCATCAGCGGCAAGACCGACCGCGATCAGCGTGGATGCCGCATTGGCCCGGGAGGTCAAGTCGGCAGCGTCCGCTTCACGATCGGCGGGCACGGGGGTGTCGTAGTCGAACTCCAGGCCCTCGCCGGTCGGACCGTACATCGGCAGCAGGTCGTTGTTCAGCGCGCCCTTGAAGCGCTCCAGGCGGGGGACGGTCAGCTCCTTGGCGAACCACACGTCCGACGCCTCGGCGCTCGCACGGTTGACGTCCTGGACCTCGCCGAGGGCGAAGGCGGGCATGCCGAACGCCTCGCGGATCACTTTCGAGCTGACGTCGCGGAGCTCGGCGAACTGCATGTCGCGCTGGCTGAGCTTGCGGTCGATCCACTGCATGCCGCCCTCGAGGATCGCCACCCGGTGGGCGGCCGCCACGCCTCGGTGCTGCTCGTTCCAGCGGGCGCGGAGCTGGTTGAAGTCCTCGTCGGTGAGGTTGTTGGGGACCTGGACGATGCCGCCCGGCTCCGCCGAGTTCCTGAAGAAGTTGGCGTTCCAGGCCGCCGAATACCGGGTGGCGTCGAGGTCGTGGAGGATCGCCTGGACCGGCCCCATGCCGCGGTAGACGTCCTCGGGGTTGGGCATGCGGATCTGGATGACCTCATCCAGGCCGAGGGGGACGCGCTCGCCGCCGGGGCTGGTATAGATGTACCCGGTCAGGTAGTGCTCCGGGTCGGGAACGGGCTCCATGCGGTCCGGGCGGACCGGCCACATCTCCAGCGGGATCGTGGACCGCGGGCTGCGGGCGAGGACCCACCAGCCCTCGCCGGTCAGGTCGATGTGCTGCTGCTCGGTCTCGACGAACTCCTGCCGGGTGAAGAACCGGTTCGGGCGGTTCCACAGGTCCAGGGCCGCATGTGAGGTGACCTCGACGCGGTCCTCGGGCCGGCCGCTCTTCGCCTTGCGGTACAGGCGCCAGTTGACCCGGCTGGTGCTGGTGCTGGTGCGGTTGACGATGGAGAAGAGGGTCCCGACCTGGCCCATGGCGCGGAGTTGGGCGCGGGCGCCGGCGAGTCCGCCGCCGAGGATGCCGAGGGGTGCGCGCTGGCCGTGGGCGGCGAAGGGGACGGGGGTGGTGGTGGGGAGGAGGGCGTTGAGGATTCGTCCCACAGCGCCCTCCCTTCGCTACAGCAGCGCCACCGCCATGAGCCCGATGCCTGCGAGGATCCACGCTGCCGGGGCGTAGATCTGCGCGACACCGAGGACTAGTACAGCAAATCCTGCGGTGAAAAGCATCATCGGCAGGAAATTCTTCATTCTGGGGAGTGCCCTCAGGGCGCGCACCGCAACCCTTCCCGTCCTCACGACAGCCACCTCACCCGAGGCACAGCCCCGGCATAGAACGCCAGCAGCAACGCATCCGCATTGTCCGGAGACCGGCCCGCCCGCTTCTTGATGTCGTCCTTCGGCTCCACCTGGATCCGCCCAGCAGCATCCACATCCCAGCGCGGCTCCAGCAGCTGAGCCACCGTCGTATCCGCGTTGTCCATCCCCGACAGATCCCAGCCTTGCCGCTCCGACAGGCCGCGGCCGAGCACCCACCACAGCTCTGCCCGCAAGTTCTTGAACTTGTCCGGCTCGCTGGCCCTCTCGCTCACGTTCACCGCGATGATCTGCGCCCGGTGCTCCCCGCGGCCGGCCGCGTTCCGCAGCTCACCGATCACGCCGAACCCCACACCGATGCTGTCGACCTTCACGGCGGTCGCGCCGGTCTCCTTGATCGCCTGGATGACCATCGGGGCGATCTTCTCCGGCCGATCCGTACGCGCCCGCCACTCCCGGCCCGCCCGCCGGCCACGCCGCTCCCGGATCACCGTCTCGTCACCACCACCGCCGACGTCCACACCCAGCTCGACAGGGAGCAGCTGCTCAGCGGGCGGGGCCTCATCGGGTCCGATCCGGCAGCGGGCGATGTCCGAGCCGCGGACCACCTTGTTGGGTGCGTCCTCGGAGAACTCCCCCAGCACCTTCGATCGGTAGAGGGGGTTGTCCTCGCCCCACTCCCCGGCTTTCTCCTCCACCCACTCCCGGCCCACCAGCGCCAGCGCCGTTGCCTCGGGGACGTCCTCGCCGGTCAGGTTCGGGGAGTCGAACGCCGAGACGCCGATGACGTGCCACCCGGAGCCCGGCGCGCAGACCTTGCGGAAATGGGAGGCAGGGTTGTCGGGGTTGCCGATCGCCAGGATCCGGCAGTCCGCGTTCGTCGTCAGCGCGTCGGCCGCGATCCACAGCTGCTCGGGGACACCGCACGCCTCGTCGATGATGACCAGCACGAACCGCGCGTGGATGCCCTGGAACGCCGACTCGTCGTGGTCGCCGGGCTTGCGGCCGAACGCCACCAGCTCATCCCCGATGACCCACTCGGTCTGGTTGGTGCGCCCGGGCAGCTTGCCCGCCCGCTGGTGCTTGCGGATGTACCGCCACAGGATCGCCCGCACCTGGGCGAACGTCGGCGCGGTGGTCACCACGAACGCCTCGCCGGGCGGATGGGTGTCCAGCCACCAACAGGCGATCAGCGACGCCACATGGGACTTGCCTACACCGTGGCACGCCCGGACCGCGGTGCGGCGGTGGTCCCGCACCGACCCCATGATCTGCGCCTGCTTCGACCACACGCCCTGTCGGAGGCGCCCGCGGACCCAGCCGACCGGATCGGCGCCGTACCGGCCGGCGCGCACGGCGAGGGCCTGCCGGTCCACGTGCTCCCGGACCCGGTCCCGGATCGCGCGCAGCTGGACGGTGTCGCCGGCGCGGATCAGTTGCTCGACCTGGTCGCGGACGGCTTCGAGGTCAGGCGTCGCCGTCATCGCCGGGATCGCTGTCGGGGGCGTTGTTGGTGAGGAGGGTGAGGATCTCCGCGCCGAGCTTCTCCGCGTCCACGCTCACGCGGTTGGGGGCGTCGAGGCCGAGGAGGCGGGCGCGGCGCTCGGAGATGCGGACCAGCCGGTCGATGGCGTTGAGGACCGGGCCGTCGTCCTCCAGCGGGGCGCCGTCGTGCTGCACGACCTTGCCGTGGGAGACCGTCAGGTGCTGCGCCTCCAGGACCCGCATCGCGGCCTGGTAGAGGACGTCGAGGCGGTCAAGTTCCAGCTTGCGGGCGGCGGCGGCTGGTTCGGCGACGGTGTCGGCCAGGCCCTGTTGCACGGTCTCGAAGGCGGCGGACTTGCTGATGCCGAGGTGTTCGGCGATCTGGTCGTAGGTGAGTCCGTGGGAGCGGAGTTCGAGGGCGTTGGCGCGGCGTTGGGCTGCTTCGAGGGTGCGGGTGTAGCGGCCCCAGCCGTCGCGGCCGTCCTGGTTGGGGTTGGCCATGGTCACCTCCTGGCGGCCATGTTCCCATGCGCTCAGCGAATGAATGCTCCTCGATTATGCGGCTCAGCACATGAACGGGCCTACCGGGATCCGCAATATCTGCGTGTCACAGTGGGTCGGCGAGTATGGTGCGGCGCCATGAGCCGAGCGATCGATGACCCCAGACCCGTCCCCACCCCGTTCGGATGGTGCGCCCCCTGCATTCGTGAGGGGGTGTGGTTGCGCGCTGTGACGCTGTGGGAGGGAACAGCTCAGTGCGGGCAACATCTCGTGCACACGGCTGGCGTGGGTGACATCGACCTCAGTCACGTCACCGAAGCCGTACCGGAGGAACGCCGTGAAAGCGCCGCGATCCTGGCGGTGCTGGACCAACTGCGCGAGGGCATTCACGCCGATCGCGCCATCGCCGGGTTCTGACAACGCAGAGGCCCCGCCAGCCTGTTGGTCTGGCGGGGCCTCCGTGTGCCGGCAGCGGTCAGGCGTCGGGTGCCCACTCGGGCCGGTAGTCGGGGTGCGAGGCGTAGGGCAGGGCCAGGCAGAAGAGCGGGAACAGCGGCCACTCGTCCACCGAGTTCGCCTCGTACTCGGCGATGATGCGCCGTTTGGCGTCGACCTCGGCCAGCACCCGCCGGGGGTCGTGCCGGGCGATGTGCGCCATGCGGTCTTCAGACCGCTCTTCCATGACGGGCAGATGTGCCACCGCGCCGCGCAATCTGCCGTCCGTGGTGTACCGCACGACGGCTGGCCATGATGGCAAACCGAGCGGGTCTTCGCCGCTGAAGTCGGTCTCCCATGCTTGCTGACCTCGCCCACCAGCTGCTCGGGCGGTTTGCTCGTCGTCGTCGAGGCGGGCCCGCAGGAACGCCACCAGGTCATCGCTCACGCCGGACCCCCGTAGTAGCCGTCCATCTGCACGTTCAACTCGGCCAGGTCCGGATGCTGCGCCACATCGCGGGCTTCCCCGGCGGCCATTGCGGCGGCGAAGCGGCGCATGCCGCCCGTCGCCCGGGCTGCGGCGGCGCACATGTCCAGCTCGGCGGCGAACTGACGGATGCGGGCGGCCATGAGGCGGAGCACGCGGGCCCGCAGCTCGTACGGGTCATGCGGGTCGGGTGCGCTCATGGGGGTCATCCTCTCGCGGGTGGGCCCGACCCGGCAGGCAGTCGGGGCGGGCCGGTCAGGTCGGGTCACAGTCCCCAGCGGGACCGCCGGGCGACCTTGGCAGCGTCGCGGGCCTTCCCGTCCGCGTCCTTCGCCTTCCTCCGCAGCCGGGCCGCCTCAGCCGGGTTGTCCGTCGCGGACGCCTCCATACGGCGCCCCTCGGCGATGCCCTGCCACTTGGACACCTCACCGTCGAGGTGGTGCTGCGTGTCCTGCGGGGTCTTGGAAGTGCGGGACCAAATGGCCATGATGATCTCCGTCTCGTGTGATGCGGGATGGACCCGGGCGGCCGCGGAGCTTGCCGGCGTGGCGGCCGCCCGGGAGTCTCCGCCCCTCCCCCGGTGGGGGAGTAGGCGGGTAGGTAGGTAGGTTTCCGCTGGTTACGCGGCTGAGCTACCGGTGTCTCGGATGAGGACCAGGTGCGGGGGAGTGGGCACGGCCTCTCCCCCACCGGCCGCGGCGAGGTCCGCGGCGTGGACGCCCGGCCGGTTCGTGCGGCCGAGGTTGAGCTGATCGCGGACGGGGATCCCGAGGCGCTCCAGCGACAGTCGGACCGTGGAGGTGCGCAGCCCGGCGGGGATCGATCCGCGGTCGACGAGGGCGTCGCGGATGTCGGTCACGTGGACGCCGGTGCGGTCCCCGATCAGCCCGCGGATGACGCCGAGGACGTACGCCCGCTGCTCCTCGACCGGCGCGGCCGGCTGCTCCTCGGGCTCCTCGACATCGCCCTCGGCCTCCGCTGCTGCTCCCTCAGCCCGCCACCCGGCGACCAACAGCGCGACGGCCAGCACCGCCATGGTCGGACGAGACCGCTCGACCATCCGCCAACCAGCCCACAGCCAGAACGCCAGCCACCCCGTGCGCCAGGCACGCGCCTTCCAGCCCTCCCCCTGCCCGGCCACTCCACGATCCGCCACAGCACCGCGGGTACACCTCGGCCGAACCGGTCCAGCGCCCGTCGCAGTGCCTTCACAGAACGGTCCCGGAGAGCATGCCGCCGCCGGAGGTCAGCGCCGGGAGCAGCGCAGCGGCGACGAGTCCGGCAATGCCGTTCGCACCACCGAGGGTGATCCCCGAGTACGCGCCGGACAGGATCTTCAGACGGGTGCCCTTGTCGGCCTTCTTGGCGACCAGGTAGAGCGTGACGATCGCGGCGATGTAGAGCACTGCCGCCCCGGCGGTCATGACCCCGGCCGACGACCGGACCGCGGACTGTGACGGGGCACCGGTCAGCACGCGGATGACGGTGTCTCCCCCGCTGCCGGACCGGGCGACGATCCACCGGCCGGCGTTGCCGATGACGCCGCCGGAGCAGGTGGAGGCGAGCGCCCCGACGCAGAACGAGGCGATCCACGGGATCAGGGACTTGACGTCTCGGGACCGGCCGGCGGCCGCCGGCGCTGCGCCCTTGCCCTTGCCCACTGGGGCGGCTGAGCCTTTGCCGCCGCGCCACCATGGGACGAGGACGGGCAGGGAGGCGAGGACGCCGAGGAGGATGCAGCCGAGGGTGACGATCATGAGTGCGCTCCGGTGAGCCAAGTGAGGGTGGGCCCGAGGACGGGCCAGGTGAGGGCGAGGCCGGCCAGCGTGGTGGCGAGCAGCGCGCGGGTGGGCCAGCAGTGCCACCGGCGGTCGACCAGCGCGGCGGCCACCATGAGGGCCAGGGCGACGCCGTACTCGTCACCGGCCACCGCGAGGACCGGCCGATAGAGCGGCAGGGCGGCGACGCCGGCCGCCAGGGCGGTGCCGTTGTAGCCGAGGCGGAGCCAAGACAGGTCAGCCATGGTGCGCCGCCAGGGTGACGATGACGGCGACCCAGGCGAGGGCGGTGGGGGCGATGACGGCGATGGGATGGGCGGGGTCACGGCGCAGCACAGCGCGCAGCCCGAGGGCAGCGAGCACCGCGACCGAGGCCCACCCGAAGGTGAGCAGCAGCACGGGGGGTCTCCCAGGTCAGGCGGTGCGCAGGGTGGTGGGCGCTGCGGGCAGCTGGGCGAGACCGGGCTCTACGGCCTCGATCTGCTTGCGATAGTTCCCGCGGCAGGTGGCGCCGGACGGCCGGACACCGGTGGCCTGGAAGACGGCTTCCTGCATCTGCTGCGTGCCAGGCCGGAAGCCGGTCACGTACAGGGTGCGGATCGCGGTGAGGGCCGCGGCGTCCGGACCGGTGTAGAGGGGCAGCGCGGCCAGGGTGGGACCCGGTTGGGGCTGCACGGGCGCGGCCGCGACGGGCGCGGGCTCGGCCGGCAGCGAGACAGGGGCGGCAGCAGGCGCAGCCTGCAAGACGGGTGTCACCGGGGCGGCGACGGGAGCCGTCACCGGGGCATCCGTACGGGCGATGACGCTGGTCACCGGGGTGGTGACGGCCGACATCGGGTCGAGATTGTCCAGCCGCACGCCGACTGCCTCGCGGAGCGTCCGCCAGGACCTCACCGGGTACATCAGCCAGCCGATCACCGGGATGTGCGGCAGCCGCTCGGCCACCAGCCCGCGCTCGGCGCGCTGCTCATCGCGGACGTCGCGGCGGTGCAGCTCGAAGAGCAGCTCGACGGCGGCCGACACGGAGGCGAGTCCGGCGGCCGCGGGCAGTCCGGCGATGGTGTAGCCGTGGTTGTAGTTCAGGACGCCGGAGACGGCGACGAAGCCGACGGTGGCGAGGCGGGGCAGGCCGGCGGGGGTGTTGCGCTCGACGGCGCGGCGGGCGTACTCGGCGCAGATGAGGCCGGCGGCGTCGAACATGAGGGAGAGGCCGTAGGCGAGCCAGGGGGCCATGCCCCAGCCGATGAGCTGGTGGCTGATGGACCAGGCTGCGGCGGCGAGCATCATCGCGAGGACGAGGAACCAGGCCAGGCGGATGGGGCTGCTGAGGCCGCGGCGGGTGGTGGTGAGGATCTTCATCGGACGCCCCTGGACGGGGTGTCGACGGGGGTGGTGACGGCATCAGGGCACGTCACGGTACTGTTTTGCCCAGCCATGGGAGGTCAACTCTCCTGTGGTCAGGGCCTGGGCTGGGGCTGCGATCCCCACGCCTGGGCCCGTTTTTCGTTTGTGGGGTGGTGCTCGGCACCGCTGCGTCGGTGACGTTGTCCGCAGCTTACTCCGACGGTCCGTCAATTTGCTGTCAACGGGGTGTCGGACGGGTGTCAGTCGTCGCGGTGGTCGGCGTTGCGGCAGAGCCAGGAGCAGTAGCCAGCGGGGGCGGCGGGGTTGGTGATCGGGTGGTTGCACTCGGCGCAGCGGGCGTCGGGTGGGGCTGTGGTGGTGGGCATGGGGTGCTCCCGGGTGGTCGGGGTGGTGCGGGTGACCGGGGCTCTGCCACTGAGCTACGGATGCGGGGCCCGGCCGCAGGGACACGCGGCCGGGCCGGGGCGGGTCAGACCTGCTGCATGCCGGACACGCCGGGGTCGCCGCAGCCAGCGAAGTCGACGCCCTCGTACGGGTCGGGCTCCTCCTCGGCCGGGAACAGCAGCTTGTCCAGCTCGCCACCGAGGTCGAGGCCGGCCTCGTCCACGAGCGCGGTGTGCAGCCGGGCGACGCCGTCGGCGTAGCGCTCGTGGCCGCGGTTGTCGTAGATGAAGCGAGCAATGGCGCGGTTCAGCGCGGCCAGCTGGTCGACGACGCCCTGGTGTTCGGCGGGGTCGACACCTTTGTCGGCGAGCAGCGCGTGGACGACGGCCTCGGTGGCCAGGGCCTGGCCGACGGTCGGATTGCCACCATCGCCGTAGGTGAAGTGGTGGGCCCGGCTGGCGAGGCGCTCGGCCTCGGCGCGGTGGTTGGTGGTCAAGGAGTCCTCCGTTGGATTGGTGGTGCGCGGGCGGGTGGTCAGGCGGCGGTGAGGATGGCCACGGCGGCGCGGTGGTAGCAGTTGCGGCCCTTGATGCCGGCCGGGCAGGTGCAGCCCTGGCGGGCGGTGAGGTAGGTCTCGGTGCCGTCGCTGCTGACCGCGCGGTAGATGCGGGGGCGCAGCGGGATGATCGCGCCGTCCTCGATGAGCTCCCGGGCGGAGTCGATCTGTGCGGGCTTGTAGTCGGTGAGGTCGGCGGTGCGCTGGGCGTTGCGGACCTTGGCGCGGCAGGTGGGGCCGTAGCCGGTGGTGCGGCTGGTGGTGCTGGTGAGGGTGCGGCCGCAGCGGAGGCAGTTGGTGTGCTCGGTGGTGGCGCTCATGGTCTGCTCCCTGCGGCTCAACCCGTTCTTGTAGCTACAAGGCTAGCCCTCTCGTAGCTACAAGACAAGCCACTTCCGCAAGATTTCGTAGCTACATACACCACTCGCCGCGCCTTGCTCCTGTAGCTACGAACAGCTACCCTGCGCCCATGGCCCCCGACGACTACGACAAGCCCCGCCAGATGCGGATCCCCGACGACGAGTGGCTACCGTTCGAGGCGGCCACCAAGGCGCAGCACCCCACCGGGCGCAGCCCCCGCGCCGCCGTGATCCGCGACTTCATCCGCTGGTACATGCGACGCCCCGGGGCCAAGCTCCCCGATCGACCGGCAGCCGGGCCGTGGTCTACCCCGTCGACGGCACCCGATGACGCCCCGTCCGACGCCGTCTGACCAGCGTCACCACCCCGACACGCAGAACGGCCCCGCCCGGACACTCCCGGACGGGGCCGTTCCACGCAGCGGGTCAGCTGCTCGCCATCTCCCCCGCTACCTCGATCGCAATCTCCGACACCTGGTCGGTACTCAGCCCCGCACACTCCGGCGGCTGAGTCGGGGCGCCCGTCAGCACGCCGGTGTTCGGGTCGTACTGGGCCTTGATCGCATCATGGCAGGCAGCCGTGCCGGTGGCGGTGGGCTGAGCGCCGGTCGGTGTGCTGCCGCTGGAGCAGCCGGCGGTGAGCAGCGCGGCGGTGAGCAGGCCGGCGGCTGCGGTGGTGCGGTGCATGGTGTCCCCCGGGTGTGGGTGGTGGCGGTCCAGGGGCAGGGTCGCAGCCGGTGCAGATGGCGTGTGGGGGTTTTGTCCGAGCTGTGACGTGCGGGGGCTGGCCGTGACCGGCCGGTGCGTGGGTCGTTCACCGGGCAGGGGCTGCCCGATACACCCCCACGGGCAGCCCCATTCGCATGCCCAGCGCGGCCGGGGCAGGCTGGTGGCATGACCGAGCCGCCTCCGCCCCCGAACGTCCCACCCGGATGGCCCGCGCAGGTCCTGCCGCCCGGAACCGACGGGTGGGAAGACTCCGCTGCACGCTGGCTCATCCAGTGGATGCCGCCCGGATACCGCCGCCACGGCATCCTGCGGCAGGAACCCGCGATCCTCGCGTACATGGCGCAGCGGGAAGTCGAGACGTCCCTGCATGCCGCCCGGCGCGGGTTCTCCACCGCGCGCAAGGACCTCCATGAGGCCGGCTTGGAGCCCGACGCGATCGAGAAGGCCCTCGGCGTCTACTCCGAGGAGGGGGCGCGTCTCGCGCAGCTGGAGCGGCAGGTTGGTCTGCTTGCCGATGCGCTGATCCGTGGGGTCCGGTGGCGGCCGCCGCCCCGGCGGACCCAGGACGACAGCAGTCGGCGCCGCGGAGGAATGGGATAGCCCCCCACTGGGCCACCCCAGCTGAGACTCTGAGCGGATGCTTCCGAAATGCGCCCTCGTCGTAGCTCTGGTGGTCGTCGGCACATCGGCTTGCGCAAGTCAGCCAGGCACGCAGCCCGATAAGGCGCCGTCGAGCCACCGGACTTACCTGCACCCTGTCGGCGACCTGTCCCGTGTGCTGCTGGATTGCGACAGCGAGCATCAGCCCTATCTCACCCTATGGGTCACGAACCACTCACAGCGGTCCGTGGCCTATGACATCAAGTACAACGTCTTGGATCAGCACGGTCGGGTGGTGGGATCGGCGGAAGGCGTCTTCGAGCTCGCGCCCAGCCAAACGCTTGCGAACCAGCCGCTCTTCGTAACCACCGGCACGTGTGGGCACCGAGCACGATTGGCCATGGTGAACGCCTACGTGGCCGACGGGTCGGGGCAACCGTCGTTCGACTGAGCCAGGATGCGTCGCCCCGGTGGCAGCCGCCGCCGCGGCGTACCCAGGACGATGGGAGCCGGCGCCGAGGAGGCATGGGCCGAGAACGGCGGCCCGGCTCTGACGCCTCATTCCAGCCGGTAGCGCACCCAGCTCAGCGCAGCAGCGGCCAGCTGTGGCATGTGGGCGGGAGCCTCGGGCGCCTGCGCCCGGTGGACTCGGATGCCCGCGACCGCCGCGGCGAACGCGGTGACGGCATCATCGCTGCTGTGCCAGTCGGTCACCTGCTGCGCCCAGGCCTCGGCCTCGCGGGGGGTGTGGCCGTACTGGATGAGCCGCAGCACCATGAACGCGGTGTCCACCCAGGGGGCGGCGCGGCCGGCGAGGGCCCAGTCGACGACCCGCACGCCGCGGGGGCCGATGAGGATGTTGTTCCACGCCAGGTCGCAGTGGGCGAGGGTGCCGCCGTCGACCGCTTCGGGCGCGCGCTGCTCCCACGCGGCCAGCTGGTCGAGGTGCGCGGCTGCCCACGGGTCCAGTCCGTCCGACGCGAGCTGCTGCCAGGCAGGGAACCGGGCCCACCGCTCGGCGAGCGGCAGCGTCGGCGCAGGCGGGCACGGGGTGAGCCGTCGGCGCATCCGGTCGAGCAGGTCGGCGATGAGCGGCAGGTCCGGGGATCCGGGGGCCAGATCGGCGCCGCAGCCGGGGACGTGCTCGAAGCCGAGGATCGCCCAGTCGGTGGTGGTGGCCTGCCACCGGACGGCGGGGGCGAGGCCTGCGAGGTGGGGGCCGATGGCGGCTTCGGCACGAAGCATCCGCAGGTGCGGGCCGGTGCCGCCGTGGACGCCCTTGCAGAACACGGCAGGGCCGTCGGCGGGGTGGAGGACGGCGGTGAACTGGTTCGCGGTGCCGGTGCTGACGGGCTCGGCCTTCAGGACCGGACCCGTGTGGCTCTCCACCGAGGCCCGGACCGCGGGCGGCAGGGTCTCCCAGTCGGCGCGCACCCTGCCAGGGTACGGACGCGGGTCGGCCCCGCGCGCCGAGACGCACGGGGCCGGGAGAGTGTGCTGGTCAGCCACGGGGGCTGTCGTGGCATCCGGCGTGGCACTGGGTGCAGTTGCTGCCGCCGCTGTTGCAGTCCGCGCCCGTGCCCCACAGCTCGGGGTCGATGCGGTACCCGGCGGCGCGGATGGCGGCGATGGTGCGCGGGAGCGGGGCGCCGGTGTCGCGGCGGGTGCCGCCCTCGTCGTTGCTGTCGTCGGGCTCGTGGTGGATGAACCGGCCCGCGATGCGCTGGCAGAAGCGGGCGTACTCGTGGGTGTGGAGGATGAAAGTGTGCCAGCCGACGTCCACGGTGCCGGACGGGCCGATGGGCTCGGTCGCGGTGGCGCAGGCGGCGAGGAACGCCGCGGCCTGGTCCATGATGCGCTCGGCCATGGGACGGTCGACGTCGGGGTGGTCCTTGGTGATGCGGGTGACCAGCCGGTCGAAGAGCTGCGGGTCGATGAGGTTGCGGCCCTGCCTGGTGAGGGCGGGGAGGTCGGTGATTGTCACGTGATGCCTCCTTGGGAGGTCGTGGCGGGCCCGCGGCGCGGGCGCAGCGCTGTTCCCTAGGGAACTGTGCTCTCAGTTCCCTAGGGATGTCAACGGATTGCGTGACGCACCCTCAAACTCCGCCCCTCAGGCCGGAAACTCCCACTCCAGCAGGTACCGGGAGGCATCAAGAGTCATCTCGTTTACCTCGACCGGACGACCGCCCTCCGCATACGCGTGACGGACGATCAGAGCCACCGGCGACCCCGGGCCCAACCTCAGAGCCTCCGCCTCCTCCGGCAACGGCATCCGCACCCGCACCTCCTCCCGGAACCACACCGGCCCCGCGCCCACCTCGGCGAGCCGCGCATACACCCCACCCGGGCCCGTGTCGGCCTCCGCAATCCGCGTTCCTCCGGCCAGCGCGGCCGGCAGGTACGACACCGCGAGCATCACCGGCTCGCCGTCCACCAGGTACCGCCGGTTCCGCATCACCACCCGCGCCCCCGGCTCCAGCCCCAGCAGCGGCGCGACGTGCGGCGGGCAGTCGACCTCGCCCACCTCCAGGCGGTCCGTGGTCATCGGCCGGTCGTCGAGGTCTGCTTCCCAGATGGAGCGGCCCTCGCCCCATTGGGACTGCGCGAGCCGCTTGGTGCCGCGCCGGCGGATCGGCCGGAATGCCTTGACGAAGGTGCCGGAGCCGCGGCGAGTCTCGATCAGGCCCTCGGCGGCGAGGGTTGCCAGGGCCCGGCGGGCGGTCTCCTTGGCGACGCCGTGCTGCTCCATGAGGGTGTTCTCGCCCGGCACGCGGTCGCCGGGCTTGAGGCGCCCGGTGAGGATTGCGGTGCGCAGCTCGTCGGCGATGAGGCGGTACGGGGCGGGCGCGGGCATGGGTGTCTCCTGGGGCGCTGGGTTCTCTAGGGAGCAACCCTAGGGGTGTGCGGCCGGAGGCGGCATCATCAGGACTCCCGGGGCGGGGGCTGGTGGTGCAGGGTCCTCGGGCGGCGGCCAGCGCCGCGGCGGCATGGACTGAAGCCGCCAGGTGGAGTTCAGGCTAAACGCGAGCCGTGCCAGCTGTTCCGTCTACATCAAGAGCAAATCGGGCGGCGTCCATGAACGATTGGAGGAGGGTAGAGATTTCGTCGAGGTCCTCGGTGTCGAACGGCATCCGCCCGTGATCTCCGACGTATCTGTCAACGCGGGTCTCGGTCATCGCGAGCGTTCGCGCCAGGTGGTCTCGCGCCCGCGCCAGCTTCTTCCTCAGCTGCTCCGCAGGGGCGACGACCGATTCGGGTCCCTCGATCACCACCCGGGCCCACAGAGATGCAACTCGATCGAGACCTGCATTGATGGACTGCAACTCTGGTCGCTCTCCCCCATATTGCAGATCCCCCAGGAAATCGGTGAACAACTTGCCCATTGCCTGTTCAAGAGCGAGCACCTCGCCGGAGAACTCTGCGTATGCCTTGCCCCTAGGTTCACGGCGCTGCTGCAGGTGGGCAGACCTGACAGCCAGGTCACTCTGTTCCTGCTGAGCCCGAAGCTGGTCACGGAATTGCTGTCTGCTCCAGCGCGAGCCCAGAAGTGCTGGCACCGCCGCAATAACTCCTCCGGCCACTGTGCCGTAGATCCCTGCCAAAGCCGCGTCCATGACCGCAGATCTTGCCTCAGGCTGTCTGCTGTCGTCGAGCTTTCGGGTGAAGCCGCGGCCCCACCAGCACTCGGGCCATCAGGTCTCCCACGGCTGTGGCTGGTAGCGGGGGCCGCGGAACGTGGCCGGGACCTCGCCGTACAGCGCACGGTGCAGCGCTTCCCGCCACACCTTGGCGAGCACGCTGTCGTCGCGAACCATGGCACGCAGCTGCTCCAGCGGGGTCTTGGTGCTGGCGGCGTAGGTGGCGATGTCGGCGGGGGTGATGAGGTGGCTGGTCTTCTTGACGTGCAGGGGCCCGGTCATGAGGTCTGCTCTTGGGCGGCCGGCTCCGCCGGGGTGCGTCCCGGCGGCAGCATCTGGGCGAGCGCGCTGGCCGCGGCGGCCGGGTCGGTCCGGTACAGGCGGAGCCACTCGGCGCCGAGGACGGCGGCGGCGACGTCGCTGACGGGCTCCTCGGGGGGCGCGGCCGGGCGCAGCGCGGCGTTCAGCTCGCCCAGCAGCCGGGCGGCCTGGCCGTGGACGTCGGCGAGGGTGTAGCCGAGCCACTGGTCTCGGAGGCCTTCGAGGCGGAGCACCGTGGCGCCGAGCCGCTTCACCTCTGCGGCGAGCTGGTCCCGCTCCGCCTCGGCACGCTGGGTGCGCCGCCGCAGGTCGTCGGACTGGTCGGTCACTGCTACTCCTTCGAGGCCGGGCCGACGACGCTGCCCATGTACGCGGCGACCGCCACCACGATGTGCGGGACCAGCGCACCAGGTCCGTCACCGAACCGGACAGGCGCGTCGTACACGGCGCGGGCGACCACGCGGGTGAGTGGGGCGAGTTCGGCGAGCTGCTGGGGCGTGAGCTCGGCGGGGGCCTGGGTCATGGGGTCTTCGCCTTCCGTGCGGCCTCGGTGCGGGCGGAGTGGGGGTTGCGGGCGGTCATGCCGTACGCCGAGTGGCAGCGGCGGCCAGGGGCGGCGCGGCAGGTGTCGAGGGGGCACGTCACTTCGAGGACCTGGGCGACGGTGAGCGGGGTGACGGTGGCGAGCTGCCGCCGGGCCTGCTTCAGCTGTTCGGTGGCGGTGCGGGCGGCGGCTTGGGCTCCGCCGAGGCTGCGCCGGGCCTGCTGGAGGGCGTCGATTTCGCGGCGCAGTGCGGTGTGTTCGGTCTCGGTGAGGGCTCGGTTGCGGGTCTTGGCGACGAGGGCGTCGAGCTGGTCGGGGGTGAGGCGTTGCAGGCGTTGGTTGACGGCCGTCGGACGGGGGACGTTGACGCTGGTCATCGGGTGTCACCGGCCCGTCGAAGGAAGTCACGGAGTCGCGCGAGGCGGGGGCGGGCGAGGAGCAGTGGGGTGGGCTTGGGCCCGTTATCGGTGCCGGTGATCCGTACCGTCACCGAGGGCGGCAGGGCGGGCAGGTGCTCGGCGCGGAGGATGGTGCCTGCGGGCTGGCCAGCGATCCGGACGGTGGGCAGGGGGCCGCAGTCCGGGCTGCGGTCGGGGTCGACGAGAAGCCGGGGGCCGGTGTAGATCCCGCCGCGCGCCGGCTGCGCCCCGGTGTGCTGTTCGGCGTCGGCTTCGTCGCCGCACATGCACTCGTACGGGCGGGTGAGCGTGGGCTCGAAGCGGTGCGGGTGCAGGTCTGCCTCGAGGGGCTGCATGCAGCGTCCGCACATGCCGGGCATGGTGGTGGGTTGGTAGTCGTGGGTGGTGCGGGTGGCGCGGGTGTAGGTGGTGACGGGGGGCGTCACCGGGCTGTCGTCGCCCGTCGGGGTGGGGGTGTTGTCGCTGGTCAACGCCCGTCACCACCCGTCGACGGAGTGACGTCCAGGAGCGCCAGCTGATGTGGCCGCGAAGGCCGAGGGGTGCCGCCCTGAGTGTGCTCCGGGCAGCGACCGTCCGACAGCAGGTCCTGGCGCACGCACCAGTACGCGCCGCTGTCGGAGGTGACTGTGCGGCACATCGGCCAGGACTGGTAGACGGCCTCCTCGAGGTTCTGGACGGTCACGCCGTACCGGCCCTCGGCGAGCCACTGCTCGGCGACCTCGACGGCGCGGGCTGGGGAGCCGAAGGTGCGGCCGTCCGTGGACCAGCCGTTGTCTCCGATGCGGATGTCGGGAGTCTCGCTGTAGAACGCGGCGAAGCGCTTCATGGGGTTGGCCCTTCCGGGGTGTGCAGCTGACGGGCGATCGGGCAGCCGGTGATCTCGGCGAACTCGACGTCGACCACGGCCTGGGCGGCGTACCGCATCACCGACCGCGGCCGGCCGGGGCGGGGCAGCTGTACGGCCGCCTGCGGGCCGCAGCCGTCTCGCGGGCCCCAGGGGCCGGGCGGGGGCGTGTTCGTGGCGCTGGCCGCGTGCTGCGCGTCCTCAGCAGCCGCTTCCGCTAGGACCCGACGGCGGCGAGCCCACCCGGCCCGCACCCGCCGAGCGCCGGCCCGGCGCCGCCACCAGCCGCGCACAGCACCGACCGCGACGAGAGCGCACTGGTACAGGGCCCACACGATGACGAGCGCGCCGAGGCTGCTGATGACGGCGCAGGCCTGGAGCAGCAGCCGCAGCCACCCGCTCACCGCTGCGCCCCGTTCACCAGCTCCAGCAGCACCGAGGCGTGGCAGTGGTCGGGCTGGCCGGGCTCCGGCAGCGGGCACCAGCACATGAGGTCCCGCCCAGAAAGCTGCTGACGTGCCGCCTCTGCGGCTTCCGAGCGCTCGGCCAGCCAGCGGCGGTACAGCTCGATGACCTGCTCGGGGGTGGCGTCCTCGACGCGGTGCCACGTGACCGAGCCGTCGGGGTGGACGAAGTGGTGCGTCTCGCCGGACCTCTTACCGAGGCGCCCCTCGTGCTCCCACTCGGAGCCGTCGATGCCGGGAAGGCGTACCTGCGTCTCGCCGAGGCGGTACGGGTTGCCCCAGCGGGTGCCGCGGCCGACGTAGCGGGCGCCGGCGGGGGCGCGCCAGCCGAAGACTCGGCGGCGCTGGATACGGCTGGGCTGCTTGGTGGTCGTGGTGGTGTCCATGGCGGTCTCCGGTGGTGTCAGGCGGGGATGTCGAACGAGGTCTGGCCAGCCGCCTCGAGGGCCGCCCGCCGCGTCGCAGCACGCGTCTCCGCGTGATGAGCTGCGTCGTAGCGCAGATGGCACCGCTGACAGGCAGCGAGCAGGTTCTCCGGCCGGCAGTCGCTCGGCTCGTGGTTGAGGTGCGCGACGGTGAGCACGACCTTCGACCCGGTGTCGGGGTTCGGCTCGCCGTTCACCGCTCGGCATCGGCCGCCGTGGTCGAGGCCGCACTGTCCGGTGCAGGCGCAGCGCCAGCCGGCTGCGGCGCGGGTGGCGAGGCTGATCGCTTTCCAGTCGGTGGGGTACCGGTGGCGGTTCTCGGGGCGGATCGGCATGGCGGGTCCTCGAGGGCGGGTGGTTGGGGTGGTCCGGATGGCGTGCCGTCAGGCAGGGAGGTCGGCGGGGTCGCACATGACGTGGGTGTCGTAGCCGCGTGCTGCCCAGTCGGTGGGGACGGGTTTGCCGCATCGGGTGCAGGGGGGTTGTGGGGGGTCTGCTTGTCCTGGCTGTCCCGTCCCCTGTCCCCCTCTAAGAGGGGGTGGACAGGGGACAGGTCGGGTTGCAGCGCTGTCCCCGCTGTCCTGGACCTGTCCGGTACAGGTTTGACCTGGGGTTTCTTCCTGACCTGTCCCCATGATCAGGACAGGTTTTTGCTGTCCCGGGGGGTCAGGGGTGGGGACAGGTTCGGGGACAGGTTTCGCGCCCTGTTCTGCCCTGTTCTGTCCGGGTTCGGGGTTGGTCTGCGGGTCGTGGTGGTCGAGGGGCAGGGGGTGTGCCTGGGAAAAGCCCAGGTCAGACCTGTCCCCGACCTGTCCCCGATCTTGGTCCGGGGCCGCGGCGCGCTGCTTCCGCAGCCGGGCGACGTCGGCCAGCAACTCCGTCCGCACCGCGATCCCCCGCGTCGCACACTCGGCCCGCAGCCGCTCCCGGCCGTACGTCGCGGGGACGCCGGCCCGGTCGAGCTGCGCGGCGATGTGCTCCGGACTGCCGGGGATGAGCTCGGCGCGGTGCTCGTGGGTGACCAGGACGTGGCGGGTGCCTCCGGCCTCCCAGTGGTCGCCGCGCTTGCGGGCCTGGCGCAGGATGGTGAACCCGTCCTCGCCGACACCGGTGCGGGTGTGGGTGCGCTTCAGCGTGACGATGCCGCCGCCCTGGGCGGACAGCTCCCAGACGTGGTCGACGTCCTGGGTCTTCGCACTGTTGCCGCGGGCGCCGCGGGTGGCGTCCTTGCCGAAGTGGTCGAGGCGGATGGAGGCGATGCCTGCGGCCTTGAGCGGCATGAGGGTGGAGCGGTAGAGGGAGAGCCAGGGGTCTGCGCTGTTCTCCTCGCCGGAGATGAACCGGCTGATGGTGTCGATGAAGACGACCTGGGCGCCGACGGCGCGGGCGAGGGCGATGAGGTCGGCGCCGCCTTGGGGGGTGTCCAGGGGGCGCATGGGCGGGAAGCTGGCGTAGCGGAGCAGGCCCATGGTCTCGGGGGTGGCGCCGAAGGAGATGAGGCGGGACTGGATCTGTTCGTGGCCGTTCTCCGCGTCGACGTAGAGGACGGGGACGGGGGCTTGCGGGGGGCTGTCGAGGAAGCGGCGGCCGGTGGCCATGCGCCAGGCCCATTCCAGGGAGAACAGGGACTTGCCGGCCTTGCCGTCGCCGACGAGGGCGATCTGTTGGCCGGGGGCCATGAGCCGGCCGGGGAGCAGTTCGACGGAGCCGAAGTCGGTTTCGAAGAGCTGGTCCCAGTCGAGGAGGCTGCCCATGAGGGCGGCGGGTCCGGCGCCGGTGGATGCGGTGGCTCGCATCCGGGCGGCTTGGTGGTGGTCCTCGATGAGGTGCTCGATGTCCTCCGGGGAGGCGCCTCGGCCGAGTTCGGTGGTGATGCGGAACGCGAGGTCGGACTGCTCGCGGAGTTCGGCTTTCTCGCGAACGAATCCGGCGTAGTAGGAGGCGGTGCCGCCGGTGTGGGTGGAGGCGATTTCGAAGAGGTAGGGGGCGCCGCCGGCCTGGCGGAGCAGCCCGGTCTTCTCCAGTTCGGCGCGGAGCGCGATCGGGTCGGTGGGCTGCTGGTTGCGGACCTGGTGGCCGAGCTGGTCCCAGATGACCTGGTTCGCGGGGTGGTAGAAGTCGGCGCGGCCTTGGAGCACCTGGGCGGCGCTGGCGTAGGCGGTGGCGCCTTGGTGCATGCACTCCTTGAGGACCGCCCGCTCTGAGGCCACGTCGGAGGGCACCATGCGCTTGATGGCGGCCTCGGTGTCCCGGCCGTCGTCGTCGGTGTCCGGCGACGGGTGCGGGATGTGGCGGACGTTCTCCACGGGGCTCCTTGCGGTCAGAACAGTGCGGGCTGCGGGTTGGGTTGGTGGCGGCCGGGGCACTGGTGGGTCGTCACATGGGGCTTGGGGCAGTTGGGCGGGTGGCCGGTGTGGATCCACCGCAGCTCCGGTTGTCGGAGGGCGGTGGTGTGGAGGCACCAGATGAGCCGGTCGGGGCCGCGGGCTCTGGCCTGCTGGTCGGGGGTGAGCGGGGTGAGGTCGGCGGTGATGTCGAGCGCTGCCATGTGGCCGACGAGCTGCCGGAGGAGCCGGGCCCCGCACGCGGGGCAGGGGTATTCCCCGCGGCGCGTGCGGGACCCGGCGGGCATCAGGCGGGGGTGCCGTTCAGGACCGGGGAGGTGACGGCCCCCACGACCTGCTGGCGGACGTCCGCGAAGGCGGTCCGCAGCGTGTCGGCGGGCTTGTCGAGCTTGTAGCCGAGCGACAGGGAGCCATCGCGGCTGATGCGGTACTTGAAGAGGGCGGTGAGCTTGTACCCGGCGGCGCCCTCGAACGGCACCAGGCCGATGGTGAACACCTCGGGGATGGTGAGCGTGCCCTTGGCGCCGGCCTTGGCGGTGGTCTCCTCGACGTATGCCAGCTGGCGCTCGCCGGACTGGAGTCGGTGTCCGGACTGGAAGGTGCACTTGGTGGCGCCCTGGATGGACTGGGCGACTTCGAGCATGGTGGCGGAGTCGGGCTGGAGGAGGTCGCCGCGGTGGTCCTCGAGGAAGGAGGCGAACGTCTCCTGGTCGAGGAAGCGGCCGTCGTTCCGGAGCCACTGGTCCCAGGTGTCGGTGCGGCGCAGGGCGAGGTTGAGGCGGTGCTGGCCGAAGCGGGGGCTGTCGGCTTCGTGGGCGTCGAGGACGGCGGTGATGGTGAGGGTCTCGGTGTCGGCGTAGATCTCGGTGCCGTCGTCGTGATGCTTGGTCCAGTAGGCGAGGAAGGAGTCGCTGTCGCGGACGGTGGTGGTGCCGGTCTTACGGGCGGGGGCGGTGCGGTACTTGTCGACGAGGTCGACGGTGATGGTGGTGCCGCCGGGGCCGCGGACGGCGTAGACGTGGCCGGTCTCCAGGGCGACGGGGGCGATGGCCTGCTGGGCGATGTCGATGACGGCCTGGGTGCCGTCGAGGGTGGCGGGTTCGGTGCTGTAGCTGGTCACGGTGTCGGTACTCCGGTGTTGGTGTGGTCGTGGGTGGGTTGGGTTACTCGGCGGTGCGGAACTCGGTGGGGCCGTCGGCGGTGCGGAAGTCGAAGGCGACCTGCCGGGGGTCGTTGCGGGTGGCGTTGCCGTCGCGGTCGAGGAAGTAGATGGCCGGCGGGGCAACGGGCTTGGGGGCCTTCACGGCGGAGTCGACGGCGATGGTGACGGGGCCTCCGTCGACTGCGCCCTTGGGCGGCTCGACGGTGACGGTGATGGTCAGTTGGCCCTTCTTGCCGTGGGCGTTGACGGCCTCGAGGAGCTGGTGCATCTCCTCGCTGATCTGGTCGTGGACGCGGCCGGAGAGGTGGCCGATGAGGAAGCTGGCGAACTCGGCGGGCTTGGTGTCGGTGGTGGGCTCGGCGGCGTGGGTGGTCACTGGTGTGTGGCCTTTCTGGTGGGTGCCTGCTGGTTGGCGGGGCATGTGGCTTGGTGGTCGGTGCGTGCGGAGAGCACGAGGGCGGCGACTTTGGCTTTGCCGGTGGCTCTCTTGTGGTGGCCGCAGTGGGTGCAGAGGTAGTCGGCGATGGGTTCGGTCTCCCAGTGGCCGGGGATGGGGAGGCCGCGGATGTGGAGGCCGCCGGTCCAGCCGGTCATCAGCTGGCCTGAGCGAGTGGGGCGGGGTGTGCGGCGCGGTAGGCGTCGACGACGTTGCGCGGGATGCGGCCGCGATCGGCCACCTCGTGGCCGTTCTCCCGGGCCCAGGTACGGATGGTGTCCAGCTCGTCCCTCGCGGGCCTGTCGGCCACCGGTGTTGCCTTGGCAGCCGGGCTGCTCGCGCCGTTGGTGCCCTTGGCGACGCGCAGGGCCTTCTCCGCCTCGGCCAGCTGCCGCTTGAGCTTCTGCACGTGCTCCTCGGCGGTGGAGACGGCGGCCTCCTTGCGCTGGGACTGCTGGAGGTCGGCCAGGGCGGTGCGGGCCTGGCCAGCGAGGCGGTTCATGCGGGCGCTGGGGTGCTGCATACCCCAGGCGATGAGCGCCTCGGCGGAGTTGGGCTTGGCCTGCTCCGGCTTGGGGCGGGAGGCGACCGACAGCACCGGCACTTGGACCGGATCGGTGGTGGTGGGCTTGTCGTCCACGGTGGCGGGCTCCTTCTGATGGTGGTCGGGTGAGGTGGTCGGCTTCGGTCGGCGGGGTTTGCGGAGGTGGTAGACCGCCCGTTCCGGGGCGGTGAGGCCGCCGCGGATCCCTGAGGGTCGGTTCGCCGGGTTGTGCTGGTTGCGGAGTGCGTCCTCGAGGCAGGCGCCCTCGATCGGACACTGGTGGCAGACGGCGATGGCGCGCCGGGCTGCCTCGGTGTCCTTGCGGTGGGCGTCCCACCAGGCCGGGTTCATGCCAGGCTCGGCACAGGCGGCCTGTCCCTGGATGCCGCTCACGACAGCACTGCCATGACGCCGAGCCAGCCGCTCATGAGCTGGCTCCTGCGGTCTCGGGCTCCGAGTTGGGCTCGACGGCGCCGGACGTCACCAGGCGGTGCGCCTGCCGGACCAGGCCGATGGGGAGGGCGAGGCTGCGCGCGACCGCGCCGGGCTGCTCCCCCGCGCCGAGTGCTGCGACGATGCGGGCTCCCTTTGTGCGGGCGACGTTGTGGGCGGGGCCCTCGATCCGCTTCGGTGCGGGTGCCACGACGGGGACCCCGGTGCGGGCGGCGCGGCGGCGCATGGCGCGCCGTTCGTCCTCGGAGAGACCTCCCCAGACGCCGTGTTCGATGCCGGTCTGGAGGGCGTAGGCCCCGCATTCGTTGATCACTGGGCATCGGTGGCAGACAGCTTTGGCCTGCTCAATCTGGAGGAGGGCCGGGCCGGTGTTGCCGACGGGGTGGTGGAGGTCGGGGTCGACTTCGGCACAGCGGGCGCGCTTTCGCCAGTCGGTCACCGGGCCACCCCCTCGGCGACCTCGTCCGGCTGGAACGGCGCCATCGGTTGGCGGCCGCCGTTGCCGTCCTTGCGGGCGGTGAGCCGCCACCAGGCGTGGCCGCGCGGCTTGAGCTGCTCGGCGAGCACCGGGATGGCGCCGACCATGGCAGCGAGGTCGTAGAAGACGTTCCAGGCCCGGGGGCAGGGAGCCGTCGCGCTTGCACTGGATGAAGAGGAGCTGTCCGGGCTTGATGGCGACGAGGTCGACGGGGGACTTGGAGCCGGCGGAGCGGATGACGGTGTAGCCGTCGGCACGGAGGCGGTCGCGGGTGCGGTCCTCGAAGCCCTTGCCGAGCTGATAGTTGGTGGACTTGCGCGTGCGGGTGGTGCCCGGTGCGGCGGGAGCGGCCACCGCCGCACCGGGGGTCAGGGTGTGGGTCACGAGCAGCCCTTGCGGTCGAGGCTGTGCAGCCAGGCGCCGAGGCCGATGAGGGCGAGGCCGGTGGTCAGGCCACCGAAGAAGACCCGGGCGGGGTGTTCGACGGCGGCGTCCAGGAGGGCGAGGATCATCGGGTCACCTCGCGGGCGCTGAGCTCGGCGCGGTAGCGAGCGCAGGCCCGAACCGCCCGGGTGAGGCGACGCTGCTGCCTCTCGTACTCCCACCGGCCGACGGGCTTGCGGCCCCGCTCGTTGGTCCACCAGTCGATGAGCTTCAGCGCCTGGGCGCGCTGCTCGGGGGTGATGGCGGCGGTCATGGTGTCGGCCAGGGCCTCGCGGAAGGTGTCGCCCATGCCGGAGCCGAACAGGGACCAGTCGAGGAGGCTCCACAGTTCGTCGTGGACGGGCTCGGTGGCCGGCTGGCTGGTGCGGAGCACGGCGTAGGCCCGGGTCATGCGGGCCAGTCGCTGGCCGAGGCGGGCGTTCTCCTGCTCCAGCGTGACCGCGGTGTTCCGGGCACTGTCGCGCTGCTGCCGGAGCCCGTCAGCCTGGTCCGTGGTGCGGCGGCAGCGGCGGGCGAGGTTCCGGGCGCCGGTCTGGGCGTCCCAGATGTCGTGCTGGAGTCCGCGGATGCGCTGGCGGAGGCGCCCGTTCTCGCGCTGCGCGGCGGCGAGGCGGGGGAAGATGCTGATCTGAGGCATCGGTCAGCCCTCCCCGCGGGTCTGCGCGGGCACCAGCGGCCACGCACCCTCGACGACGGCCTTCGGATCCTTACGGCGGAAGTAGGCCTGCAGACTGGCTGCCTGCTCCGCGGCCCACTTCTGCTGCCACACGAACAGCTGCGGCAGGTCCACCTGGAGCTTCGGGAACCGGATGGCCAGCTTGTAGGCGACCCGGGCGGCGGCCAGCGCGTCGGCGCCGGCCTCGTGGGCGTCGTCGCCGAGCTGGACGCCGTAGTGCTCGCAGAGAGCGGTGAGCTTGCGGGAGCCCTTGCGGTACTTGTCGACCTGCTTGTCGATGACGTACGGGTCGATGACCGGGCCGGTGAGTCCGCCAGTCCGCTCCGTGACGGTGGGCAGGCCGTGGCGGCGGCACTCGCGGTCGAGGACGGTGAGGTCGTAGCGGGCGTTCATCGCCACGATCGGGATGCGCTGCTGGAGCGCGTCGGCGAGGAGGTAGGCGATCTCCTCGACGACCTCCCGGGCCGGGCGGCCCTCGGCGCGGGCTCGCTCGGTGGTGATGCCGTGGATGTCGCTGGCCTCGGTGGGGATCTCGATCCCGGGGTCGGCGAGCCAGGCGGTGGCCTCGGTGGGCTGGCCGCCGCCGACCATGGTGAGGGAGGCGGTGACGATGCGGGCGGTCTCGACGTCCACGCCGGTGGACTCGACGTCGAAGGAGGCCATGCGGCCGAGGTGCCAGCTCATGCGCGGGCTCCGTTCTTGAGGAAGGTGACGAACTCGCGCAGCTGGCCGGTCTCGGCAGAGCCGGGCATCACGCCGCCGTTGCGCTCGGCGAACGCGGTCTCGGTCTGGTCGGTGGTCCAGCCGAGTCGGCCGGCTGCGGCCATGACCTGCATCCAGATCTCGGAGGGGTCGTCGTCGTCGACGAACTCGGGCTCGATGACCTCTTCGGCCGGGTCGTCGGGCTCGACGGGCGGGGCCTGGCCGTTGTCCTGCTTGTCCTTGAGCTCGTTGGCACGGGCCGTGAGGGCGTCAGCGAGGGCCTTGTCCATGTGCTGGTTGGCGACGGCCTGCTCGTACAGCGCCCGGACGTCAGCCGTGGTCTTCGCCACCGCGGCGAGCGCCGCATAGTCCGGGCGGCCGCTGGTGATGGCGACCCGCTCCGGGCCGGTAACCACCGCCTGCGGCTGGCCCGTGATCTGGCCAGACATCAGGGCGGCGGGGGTGATCTCGACGTCGAGGGTGGGGACCATGAACCGGGCCGGTCCCTGCTCGCGCTGGACGAGCTTTTCCTCCATGCCGAGCCATCCGGCGACGTATCCGCCGGCCTGCGCCAGCAGCTCGGCCGCCGGGGGCAGCTCGACGCCGGCGTAGTAGCCCTTGGAGATGAGCAGCCACTGGCCGAGCGCAGGGACGTCGCGGAGCATGACGTTGACGCGGGTGGTGATGGAGCAGTCCCGGGCGGCGGGGTCGCACAGGCAGGTGCGGTCGCTCTTGAGCTCGGTGCGGCCGTCGCAGCGGCGGACGCACTTGCTGCCCTGGTACAGCTCGTACCACTGGGAGACGGCGTCGCGCGGGGGCACGAGGACCGGGAGCCGGTCGGCGGTGGAGTACACCTCGAACTCGGCCGGGCCGCCGTTGGCCGGGGTCCACGGCTTCACCTCGCCGCCGTAGAGCGCGGCGACCTGCTCCAGGATCTGGCGGGAGGGGCTGGTGAAGCGGAACTTGTCCAGCTTGGCCGGGCGCATGAGGGGCTTGCCGTCGCGGCGCGTGCGGCCGGTGTCGACGACGTGGCCGATGCGGATCTCGCCGAGCTGACGCATGCGGCGCTGGAGGTCGAGGATGGGCATCAGGCGGCCCTCCCTTCCGGGACGGTCGGCAGGGCCAGCGCCTCGCCGACGACGGTCTTGGACAGGCCCGACACCCACTCGGCGGCCTGCTGGGTGATGCGGAACTGGGCGAAGACGTCGTCGCCGCACGCGATGGGGATGAGCCTGTAGCCCTCCGGCCGCAGGTGCAGCACCACCCCGTGGTCGTGGGTGGCCGGCATCGGCACGGTGGAGCCGTCCCGCAGCCACGCCACCTCGGCGCGGCGGTAGGCGGCCATCTGCAGGGCGGCCTCGGGGTAGACGCCCTTGACGTCCAGCTCGCCGCCGGTCTTGGTATCGCCGAGGAACACCTTGTTGGCAGGGGTTCCGAAGTGGGCGGCGATCAGCGGGGAGCGCAGGAGGTAGTCGAGGGTTCCGGCGTAGCCGTGCTCGCGGTTGCCGACGACCATCTCCGAGGCCTCGAAGGTGACCTGCCAGTCCTCCACGAACTGGAGGAAGTTGGCGAGGTACGGGGCCATCTCGTCGTCGCGCAGCAGCTCGGCGGGCAGCGGCTGCCCGAGGACGTGCGCCTCGATGACCCGGTGCACCGCTGAGCCGACGTCGGCGCGCTCGTCGCGCTTGCGGAGCGGTGCGCGGCGCAGCCAGTCGTACATCTCGGCGCGCTGGCCGGGGTGCATGGAGGCGGCGACGAGGCGGGGCAGGTTGGCCATCGCAGTCTCGGCGACCAGGTTGGCGGCCCAGATGGAGAGGACGTCGCCCTTGGTGGAGCCCTGGCTGAGGATGGTGGTGACGCGGCGGTACTTCTCGCCAGTGACCTTGTCGCGGTACCAGCCCTGGGAGGGCTTGGGGATGCGGTCGGCGCCGGTGGGCTCGGCCTTGGTGGTGCGGCGCCGGCGGGTGGCCGGGGTGGTGGTCCCGGCCAGCAGGGTCTCCGTCATGCCGCAGCCCCCTCGCGGCGCGGGACGCGGACCACGGCGGCCGGGACGACGCCGGCGGCAAGAGCGACCGACGCTGCGTGCGCACGGTTGTTGACGCCGAGCCGGGCGAAGAGGCGCCGCAGGTGGGTCTTGACGGTGTCCTCGCTGCGGCACATGCGAGCGGCGATCTCGGCGCTCTCCAGGCCGTTGCAGATGCCGATGAGGACAGCGAGCTGCACCGGCGGGATGGCGACGCCGAGGGGGGTCCGCGGCGGCGCGGTGTCGAGGTGGTCGGCGAGGATCTCGACGGCGGCGCGGGCGAGGGTCTCGACCTGGCGGATGGTGATGGGCATGTCGTGCTGTCCGGCGACGGCCGCGAGGGTCTCGCGGAGGAGCGCCTCGGGAACGCTGATGGGGATGGTCACTTGGGTTCTCCCGTGCGGGGGCGCGGCAGGTTCGCGCGGCGGATCGAGGTGCAGTCGTGGGGGCAGCAGCGGCGGGTGAGGCGGCGGCGTGCGCGCCAGTCGGCGATGAGGGCGACGGCTCCGATGAGCAGGACGATGGCGACCAGGACGGCCTGGTTGAGGGGGCTCACTCGTCGGCGTCCGGGTCGTAGGAGTCCTGGATCTCGACGGGGACGACGACGTAGCCGGTGCACAGGACGTCCTCGACGGCGACGAAGCAGAGGTCCTCAGGACTGTCGTCGCCGCTGAAGTCGGGCACCCAGGTGAGGGTGACGCTGGGCTCGACCTGCCGCATGGACTGCTCGCAGTGGTCGCGGGCGGCTGCCTTGGTGCGGTAGGTGCCGAGGGGGATGCCCTCGTGCTCGGCCCGCCAGACCGAGCCGAGCGCGGCCTGCTGCAGCTCCTTGTCGGCGGCGATCAGTGCGGTGCGCATCCGGTCGACCTCGGCGACCAGCCACTCCACGGCCGGGGCCACGCGCTCGCTGATGTCCATGGGGACTCGGCGGGGCTCGCCGTTCGGGGAGAGGTGGCCGCGGACGTTCAGCAGGTCGTTGCGAAGGTCGCGCAGTTCGCGGCGCTGCTGCTCGGCGTGGACGGGGTCGCGGAGCATCTCGGCCTGGGAGAGGGCGACGGCGGCGTACCGGAGGCGTTGGGCGGGGTCGGAGCAGCCGAGGAACGCGGCGGCCATGACGTTCTGAGCGTCGTTGATGAGGCTCACGCGGACGCACCGCCCTCGGCGGCCGTACGGGCCAGGTAGTCACGACGGTCGGCCGCATTGGCAGCGCACTGCGGGTCCAGCCAGTCCGTACCGCTCGGCCCCGACTCCCAGCCCCGCTCGACGGCCTTGCCCTCCCATTCGCCCCGGTTGCAGCCCGGGCGGGAGCAGTGGATGAAGGCACCGAGGTTGGTGAGGTGGGTGGTCTCGCCCCCGGTCGGGGTGACCTTCCCGCCCATGCCGCGCACGATTCCGACGGCCGTGCACAGCCCGGTGACCGAGGCTGCGTCGTACTCCGACAGGGGGGCAGGTCCAAGCACGATCGCGAGGAGCCGCTTGTCCAGCGCGGTGATCACCTCGTCCAGGACCCCGGCCCGGTCGGCGCGGACGCGCTCCAGCTCGGCGGCCAACTCCCGAGCGATCGGATGCCGAGCGATCTCATCCGCCCGCCACTCGCCGTACAGCGCATCGCGGTTCTCATCGACGGCCAGCCACGCAGCCAGCGCGGACTTCTGGTCGCTGCTGGTGCTGATGACGCCCCGGGACACCCAGTCCTTGTGCGCGGCCTCGACCGCCTCCGGCCACGTCATCGACCGGAGCTCCCGCTCCATGCCGGACGGCAGGAAGTAGGAGGTGACGATCCCGGGCACCATCACGGTGACCTGCGTCTCGACCTCGCGGGGGTCGGCCCAGTTGAAGCGGCCGACGGTGATCCGTACGCGGGGCCCGGTCATGCCTGCACCGCCTCGGCGTCCAGGAGGGTCCACACCTGCACCGGCACCCCGTGCACCTCAGCGTGCAGCTGGTGGTGCCGCTGCCCGCTGCCGAGGACGTCCTCGGTCAACTCGCCACCGAGGACGGCGTGGTAGGCGTGCAGCTTGGTGAGCTCCCGGTCCTGGTGCACGTAGACCTTCACCTCGGCGGGGGCGTGCAGGTACCCGGTCTGCACCGTGACGCTGGTGGGGACGGGGCACAGCGACAGCGCCTGCTCGGCGGCGGCCAGGGCCTTGAAGAGCCCGGGGCGGTACGGGTCGCTCGCCGGGCGGGTTGGCAGCGGCGCCGCCTCGGCCACCGGCGGGATCGGCAGGACCTTGCCGACCGGGGTCACGCCGGTCGACCGGCGGACCAGCCTGCGGTACCACTCTGCGCTGGTCTTCGGCGCACGGTGGCGGCCGTGGCCCTCGGCGAGGGGGGCGACCCGCGGGGTGAGGTCGGGCAGTACGGGGATCTCGGTAGGCTGCAGGGACATGCTCTTCTCCATCTCTTCGTGTGGTTGGAGGGGGCGTCAGGGCCACTGACCGGGTCGCATCCGGGAGGTGGCCCGCCCCATGTCTTGGGTCAGGCAGCGCGTCGGCGAGGGCTGCGGCGCTGGCGCGGAACCGGCCGAGCCGGGCTCCGGTGCATGCGGTAGATCTCGTCGAGGTCGGCGTCGCTGAACACGAGCCGGCCGGACATGCGGGCGCCGGGGAAGCCGCCGTGGTTGAAGCCGTCCCGCAGGAAGCGGGTGCCGACGCGGAGCTTCGCTGCGGCCTCGTCGACGGTGTAGTAGCCGGGCGGGAGGTCGCGGGTGGTCTCGGGCTTGGTCGGCATGGTGGCTACGGGTGCCATCAGGTCGTCCTCTGCTGCTGGTCCTCGCCGGGAGCGAGGAGCTGGTCATCGGTAGCGCCGAGGTGGGTCCGGATCGCCGCGTAGACGCGGGGTCCGAGGTTGCGGCGCGATCCGGTCTCGATGCGGCAGAGGTAGTTGGGGGTGATGCCTGCCTTTCCGGCCAGGTCGCCCATTTCCATGCCGCTGAGTAGCCGGATACGGCGGATCGCCGCCCCATCCACCTCGACTGTGGGTCTTGGTGCCATGGGTAGAACTTAGCAGCTTCTCGCAGCTTCGCGTAGTAGCTTCTCGCAGTTTTCTGCGTTAGCTAGCAGCTTCTCGCATGATCGCTGACAGGATCTCGTCAAAATCGCGCCATGTTCTAGGCATTCCTGGTAGTGACTGTGAGTTCCTGGCAGACTGTGGCCATGGCACGCACCCCCGCCGACCTGCAACGACTCGCCACGCGAGTCACATCGCGACGCACTGAGCTGCACCTGTCCCGTGACGAGTGCGCCCGCAGGGCCCGCATGTCCAACACGACCTGGCGCCGGGTCGAGGAAGGCCTGCCGACGCGCGACACGACGTACGCGCGCGTGGACGAGGTCCTCGACTGGCCGCCGGGGACGAGTGCGGCGATCCTCGACGGCGACGAGTCGGCACCGGTGCCCGGTGAGACCTCGGGCGGTGTTCGGTTCAGCCGGCCGCCGCTGACCGAGGATGCGCTGCGGGGGGCGATCACGGATGCGACGATCGCGACGCTTCCGGACCTGACGGGCGCTCAAATCCGGGCGTTGCAGGAGCAGGCGGTTGAAGAGGCGCGGCGTCGGGGCTTGCTGGATTAAGTGCGTGTTAAGCGGGCGTGGAGGTGATCTCCATAGGCCCGTGACCTGATCGTTATATTCGCACGTGTACGACTGTGTGCGAAGCGGAGTCACTTGTAGTCATTTTGTGGAACCCTGAACGTCCTTGGGGGGTGCTCACCTCGTAGTTAGAGGAGGGCCCTATGCACGTCTGTACGACCGCTGACCTGGGACCGGCCTTTATCGGCTCGGCCGTCACCACCAGGAACGCGGTGATCTTTCTCCTCACGCCCCGCGTGCGTGACGATCCGGTCAAGCGCGCCGGGGCCGTCGAGCTGCTCGCTCGGCATGGCGTCGACTGCGGGCACTGCCCTGGCTGCCCCGCGGGCATGACGGACCAGCGCCGGGGGGCCTGATATGGCGTACCCGGAGAAGCGCGGCAACACCTGGCGCGTGAAGTGGCTGCGGCCCGGCACGAAGGACAAGTACGACTCCGCATCCGGGTTCCGCACGCGGGAGCAGGCCCTGGCCTATGGCCGCGAGCAAGAGGTCGACATCCGGCGAGGCGACCACATCGACCCCCGCGCTGGTGACGTCACCCTCGGCGAGTGGGCGCAGCAGTGGATGGCCACCATCGATGTCGCGCCCAACACGGAGTACAGCTACAGCCTGCGCCTGAAGAAGATCCGGGAGCGGTGGCAGGATGTCCCGCTTTCCTCAATCACCACCGGGGCCTACCAGCTCTGGGAGAAGGAGCTGCGGGCGCGGTACGCGAGGAGCTACGCCGATGCGGTCCTCGGCGTCTTCCAGCTGCTGATGAACGACGCCGTGTCCCACCGGCCGCCGCTGCTGAAGATGTCGCCGGTGCCGAGGTCGACGCGCAAGCGGGGTCGGTACCGTCGGCCACCTCGGCCGGAGAGGGTCTTCGGGACGCCAGAGCAGACGCTGCAGCTGGCGGAGAACGCCCGGGTGCTGTGGGGCCACGCCGGCTACGTGTTCGTGCTGACGAAGGCCTACACGGGCATGCGACTGTCGGAGCTGTACGGGCTGCGGCGGGAGTGGTGCTACCCGTACTGGCCGTGGTCCGACCCGGGATGGCCGGACAACCCGGACGGGAAGGCCGCGGACCGCAAGCGGGTGCGTTTGGCGCAGGAGCGGTACGGCAGCATGCCGGCGCTGCGCGTGCAGTGGCAGCACCAGTACGTCGCCCCGCCGGGTGGGGGCCTGCGGGTGCCGACGCTGGTGCCGCCCAAGTACGACTCGCACCGGAACCTGGTCCTGCCGCCGTTCCTGGCCGGGCTGCTCTCGGAGCTGCTGGACGACAGCACCAGTGAGTGGGTGTTTCCGGCGATGACCGGCGGTCCGCTGATCGCGGCCAATTTCGGCGGGAGCTACTGGCGTCCGATCGTGGATGGGGCGGATGAGCGGACGGGGCGGTTCGCACGGCCGAAGATCGCGGGGGTCGACGGCCTGGAGGAGCTGACGCCGCACGGTCTGCGGCACGGGCACAAGGTCTGGCTGGACGAGGACGGCGGGCATAGCCGGGTGGCGGTGGAGGAGCGGATGGGACACCGGCTCCAGGGGGTGGAGGGTGTCTACTCGCACGTTACGGTGGGGATGGAGTTGCAGCTTGCTGCGTCCCTGCAAGGGATGTGGGAGTCGGCTCGCTGAAGCGGGAGAAGAGGGCTGGGAGTTGATCTCCCAGCCCTCTCCCATTTGATCTCCGAGCAGGTTCGCGTCAGGGTCGGAATGTGTCGTTCAGGACAACGTTTCCGCTGCTGGGGACGGTGGCGGTGCGGTTGGCGCCGGACTCCCAGGTGACGCTGCCGTCGGACTCCTTGCGGATGTACTTGTACTCGAAGGAGGTGCCGGCGCCCATGGACACGTCCAGCTTCCACACCGGGTAGCTCGCCGAGGAGAGCAGCAGCGCCTTGCTGGTGTCCCAGTTGCCGAGGGTGTCGTTGTTGCCGACCACATAGATGTTCTGGCCGAACACGGTGGTGGCGTTGACCGCGAAGGACGCCCCGGTGGCCGAGCTGGTCGCGGTGGGGGTGGGCGTGGGCGTGGCGGTGCTGGAGCCGCTGCCGGTGGCACCGGCATAGAGGGCGATGGCGTCGCCGGCACCGACGGTGGCGGTGAACTTCCCGTCGGATCCCACGGTGTAGGTGGTTCCGGTGCAGCCACCCCCGCTGACGGGGTCACCGTGCTCCACATCGCAGTAGGTGCCGGCCGGCAGCGAGGTCTGGAAGGTCTGGCTCACCGCGCCGCTCTCGTGGTTGATCGCGACATAGCCCTTGCTGCCGCGGCCGAAGGCGATGGCGTTGTTGCCGTTGGACCACCAGTTGGTCACCGCCGTACCCGACACGGCGTTGCGGAAGGCCACCATGTTGGCGATCTGCTGCCACTTGTGCTGGCACTTCCAGCCGTCGCTGTAGCAGGCGTTGACGGTGCCGCCGTTGGGCGGGCCCGAGTCGTTGTCGGAGAACTCGTATCCCGAGTAGACGTTGGGCGAGCCGTAGGGCCAGGCCAGCAGGTAGACGTTGGCCAGGGTGTAGGTGCTGCCGGCCTTGTAGTTCAGCGTGGAGCCGTTGCGCTCGGTGTCCCAGTTGTCCACGAAGGTACGGGCGTTGGCGCTGGGGAGGTAGCCCGCCCCCCAGGAGGCCCCCCAGTTGCTGAGGGAGGAGAGCTTGTCGCCGGTGAAGATCCGCTTGAGGTCGAAGGCGCCCTGGAACTCGTCGACATCACCGGTGCCGGTGTACTCGGCGGGCTGCACCGCCTCCCCGGAGCCGTAGATGACCTCCTGCGCCCAGAAGATGCCGGGGTTGCTCAGCTTGGCCTTGATGGCGGACAGGTCGCCCGCCGCGATGTGCTTGGCGGCGTCGATGCGGAAGCCGTCCACCCCGTCGCCGATCAGCTTGTTGAGATACGCCGCGATGGTGGAGCGGACGTAGTCGCTGCCGGTGTCCAGGTCCGCAAGGCCGACCAGTTCGCAGTTCTGGACGTTGTCGCGGTTGGTGTAGTCGCTGATGTTCGTCCGGCAGGAGTGGAAGTCCTGGTCCTGGTAGTAGCCGGGGTAGTTGTACTTGGTGTACTGCGTACCGGCGGTGCCGGTCCCCGACCCGGCCGACATGTGGTTGATCACCGCGTCGGCGATCACCTTGACCCCTGCCGCATGACAGGTCGCCACCATGTTCTTGAACGAGGTCTCGTCACCCAGCCGGTTGGCGATCCTGTAGCTGACCGGCTGGTACGACGTCCACCACTGGGACCCCTGGATGGTCTCCTGCGGCGGCGAGGTCTCCACATAGCCGTAGCCCTTTGGCCCCAGCGTGTCGGTGCACTCCTTGGCGATCGAGTTGAAGGTCCACTGGAACAGGGTCGCGGTGACGTCCTTGGAACCCGGGGGCGTGGCGTTGGCGGCCGGGCTCAGGGTGAGGCCGACACCGGCCGAGAGGGCGAGAACAGCGGCGGCGGTCAGTGCGCCGGCGGTGCGCGACCGTCGGCGTCGGTGCGGCGGAGCGGGAGGGCTGATGTCCACGGGGTCTCCTGGTGGCTGGGGGCAGCCGTCGGGTGGGGTGGAGGGGCGGAGATACTCGGCCCGCAAGACCGTTCATCCGGTTTCCGCAAGCTCACTGAAACTTGCTGGAAACTTTCCGCAGAACCTAGGGGTCTGACGCGACGCCGTCAAGAGATCCCGTCGCCATTCTCAGAAAGCACCCGGGGTACCCCCGGAACACGCCGAAGGGCCCTCCCGCGACCTCCGCGGAAGGGCCCCCTGCGCCGGGTGGCGACACGTCAGACGGCGTCCGGACCCCGTTCGCCGGTGCGCACCCGGACCACGCTGTCCACCGGGACGGACCAGACCTTGCCGTCGCCGATCCGCCCGGTACGGGCCGCCGCGACGATCGCCTCCATCACCTGCTCGGCGTCGGCGTCCTCGACCACCACCTCGATCCGGGCCTTGGGGACCAGGTCGATCCGGTACTCGGCACCCCGGTACACCTCGGTGTGGCCGTGCTGGCGGCCGTAGCCGCTGGCCTCGGTCACGGTGAGGCCCTGCACACCGATCTCCTGGAGCGCGGTCTTGACGTCGTCCAGCTTGAACGGCTTGACGACGGCGGTGATCAGCTTCATACCAGCGGGGTCCTGTCGGGGTGCGGCACGGGGCGGACGGCCTGAGCGGTGCCATGGCCCAGGACGCCGTGATCATAGGCGCTCTCGGCGTGCACGGCGAGGTCCAGACCCGACGTCTCGTGCTCCGCGGACGCCCGGAAGCCCATCACCCGGTCGATCAGCTTCCCGATGCCGTAGGTGGCCGCGAAGGCGTATGCGCCCACCACGACCACCGCGACCAGCTGCCTGAACAGCTGGCCCAGCCCGCCGCCGTGCAGCAGGCCCTCGGCGCCGCCGGTCATCGCCCGTACCGCGAAGAGCCCGATGAGGGTGGTGCCGACCACGCCGGCCACCAGGTGCACCCCCACCACGTCCAGCGAGTCGTCATAGCCCAGCCGGTACTTCCAGCTCACCGCGTAGGAGCAGACCACACCCGCGGCCAGCCCGATCAGCAGCGCGCCCAGGATGTCCACCGAACCGCAGGAGGGCGTGATGGCGACCAGACCCGCCACCGCGCCGGAGGCGGCGCCCAGGGTGGTGGCATGGCCGTCGCGGCGCTTCTCCACCATCAGCCAGCCCAGCAGCCCGGTGCAGCCGGCCGCCTGGGTGTTCATCAGCGCGGCGGCCGCAAGGCCGTTGGCGCCCAGCGCCGAGCCCCCGTTGAAGCCGAACCAGCCGAACCACAGCAGACCCGCGCCCAGCAGCACCAGGGGCAGGTTGTGCGGCCGCATGGCCTCCTTGCGGAAGCCCAGCCGGGGACCCAGCAGCAGCGCCAGCGCCAGGCCCGAGGCGCCGCTGTTGACCTCCACCACGGTGCCGCCGGCGAAGTCCAGCGCGCCCAGCCGGTGCAGGATCCAGCCGCCGGGCGAGAAGACCCAGTGCGCCACCGGCACGTAGACCAGCAGCGTCCACACCGCGGTGAACGCCACCCAGGAGCCGAACCGGGCCCGGTCGGCGATGGCGCCGCTGATCAGGGCGACCGTGACGACGGCGAAGGTGAGCTGGAAGGCGGCGAAGAGCAGGGTCGGCACATGGCCGGTGACGCTGGTGGGGGTGATCCCGTGCATACCGAGGTGCTGGAGGCCACCCAGCAGGCCCCAGCCGCCGATGTCCGGGCCGAAGGCGAGGGTGTAGCCGGCCAGCAGCCACACCACGGTGACCACGGCTATGGAGGCGAAGCTCATCATGATCATGTTGAGCACGCTCTTGGTGCGCACCATGCCGCCGTAGAAGAGGGCGAGGCCGGGCGTCATCAGCAGGACCAGTGCGGTGCTGGCCAGCAGCCAGGCGGTGTCACCGGTGTCGATTCCGGTCGGCATGTCGATAGGTCACCTTCCCGTTCGGCGCGGCTCGGGAGGGTGGGCCCGATGCCGGTCGTCCGGGGAAGCGTGGCCGGTGGGGGTTACCGGTCGCGCACAGCAGTGTTTCCCGCATGTTTCATGTTGCGAGGGCGTTTCGGTTCTCTCACCGAGGCCGGACGGGCAACGCCCAGCGGGGTGCGGGGAACCGCACGACCGGGCCTCCGTGGGAGGCACCGGCCGTGTGCCCGGTCCCCCGCACCCCTGGGACGGTGCGGGCCTCGCTGTGCTGCCGGCTGCTACTGCCGGCCGCTGCTACTGCTTGACGGTGCTACTGCTGGACGGTGCTACTGCTGGACGAAGACCGCCACAGTGCGCGCCGGGACGGTGAAGGTACCGCCGGCGGAGTCAAAGGACGACTGCTTGACCACCGGGTCCCCGCCGTCCGCCTGCACCGGGTGCAGACTCTGCCGGCTGCCCGCCAGGGCCGCCACCGTCTGCCGCTGGGTCTGCGGGGTGGCGTTGAAGACCACCGTGATCCCCTTCTCCGCACCGGCCAGCCCGGTGCCGTCCAGGTGCATGGTGATCACTCCCGGGGCCTCCCCGGCCGTGCCGGAGAGCGGGAAGGACAGCCGCTGCTGGACCTGCGCCGTGGTGTCCAGGGAGAAGAGCGGCGAGGACTGCTTGATCTGCAGGAACTGCTGGTACTGCTCGCTCGTCCCCTCGATGGCGTCGCAGCCCGGCTGGAGCGCCGGGTTGGCCAGCAGCGACTTGGCGGTGGGCCACATCGACTGGTTGTCGGCCGCCATCGGCAGACCGCGGCCGAAGCCGTTGCCGTCCCGGCAGTCCCAGTGGATGGCGTTGAACCAGTCACCGGAGTCGAAGGAGTTTGAATCCAGCGACTTGGAGCGCAGCAGGTCACTGCCGGCCTGGGCGAAGCCGGGGCCCTGGGCCAGCGCGGTGGTGGCCAGCGCCAGGGCCTGCATCCGGGCCCGGTCCGCCTGGGAGGTACCGGTCGGCAGCTTGTAGGCGAGCGCGTCGTAGAGATCGGTGTTGTCGTGGGCGTCCACGTACTCCACCGCCTCACCCGGCTGGGCCGCGTAGCCGGTGGGCGAGCCGTTGTAGTCGACGCCGGCGCCGGTGGTGAGCGTGCCCGAGGTGTCGGTGAAGGAGTAGCCGGCCAGGTTGCCGGTGAGGCCGATCTTCACCTGGTCCATCTCGTGCAGCAGCCGGGCCTTCTGCTCGGCCGGGGTGCCATTGTCGGCGCTGCCGTTGGGGTCGGTGTACAGGCCCGAGGCGAAGCCCTGCTGCGGCGCGGAGGACAGCTGGAAGTTGCCACCGCGGGCGGCGTCGCGAATGCGGTCGTTGAAGGTGGCGATCCCGGTCCCGGCCATATTGGCCTGGGTGGCCTGGACGAAGCGGGCGTCATTGGCGACCACGCCGAAGTTCCAGCCCTCGCCGTAGAGGAACTCGTCCTTCCCGTCGACCCCGTCCCTGGCGGGGGTCAGCTTCGCCAGCCCGGACTTGACGTCCAGCATGGTCTGCTTGGGGTCGATGCCCATCAGGTCGAAGCGGAAGCCGTCCACCTTGTACTGCTTGGCCCAGGTGACGACCGAGTCCACCACCAGCTTGTTCATCATGGCGTGCTCGGGCGCGGTGTCGGCGCAGCAGCTGTCGGTGGTCACCGCGCCGCTGTCGGAGAGCCGCTGGTAGTAGCCCGGGACGACCTTGTCCAGCACCGAGTGGTCGGCCTGGCCGGAGGCCGCGGTGTGGTTGTAGACCACGTCCAGGACGACCCGCAGCCCGGCCTTGTGCAGCGCCTGCACCATCTGCCGGAACTGCACGGTACGGGCGGTGCCGTTGCTCTGGGTGGCGTACGAACCCTCGGGGACCGTGTAGTGGTACGGGTCGTAGCCCCAGTTGTAGGCGTCGTCGGCCTGGACGGCGGCCACGCACTCCTGCTGCTGGTCGCTGTCGGCGGCCAGGGCGTTCAGGTCGCAGGCGGGGAGCTTCTGCTCGGCCCGGTTCTCCCGGATGGTGGCGATGTCGAAGGTCGGCAGCAGATGGACGGTGGTGACACCGGCCTTGGCCAGCGCCTTCAGGTGCTTCATCCCGGCCGACTGCGACTGGGTGAAGGCCAGGTAGGTGCCGCGCTCGTCGGCGGGGACGGTGGAGTCGGCCACCGAGAAGTCGCGGACGTGCAGCTCCTGGATCTGCTGCTGGGTGGACTTGACCGCCTTGGGGGCCTTGTCGGTGTCCCAGCCGGCGGGCTTGAGGGCCCGGTCGGCGAGGTCGGCGATCAGGCTGCGCTCGGAGTCGGTGGACAGGGCCACCGAGTAGGGGTCGGTGACCTCGTTGGTGACGAGCTGCTGCACCGAGGGCGCCCAGACCTTCACCTGGTACAGGTAGTACCTGCCCTTCCAGGAGGCGGGTCCGGTCACCGACCAGACGCCGGTGGAGTCGTCGCGCCGCAGCGGCACCGTCTGCGGGGTGCCTCCGGTGGCCTGGTCGTAGAGCTTGACGCTCACCGACTGCGCGGTGGGCGCCCAGAGCGAGAGCGTCACCTTGCCGTGGTCGACCACCGGGCCGAGCTGCGCCTTGGCGGCGGCCGCAGCGTAGAGGTCGTCCAGGGCGCCGGGTATCTGCACCCCGGTGGCGGCGGTGAGCGCGCCGGAGGCGGAACGCTGGGTGGCGATCAGCTGGCTGCGCAGGGCGAGGGTGATCCGGGAGGCGTCGCGGGGGTCGACGGTGAAGGCGCTGTAGCCCTTCAGCTCGGGGTGCTTGGCGAGCTGGGCGTCGGTGAGGCCGCCCGCCTTGGGGTTCAGCCGGATCCAGTAGCCGTCCTTGCTGAGCTTGCCGTCCGCGACGGTGAGGCCGCCCGCGGGGTCGTAGACCAGCTCGGTGCTGCCGCTCGCCGGGACGTCGGTCTTCCAGGCCAGGGTCGAGGCGTCGATCCACTGGGCCTTGGCCGCGGTGATGTCCAGGTCGGCGCCCTTGCCGCCGGTCTGGGGAAGGATGTAGCCGTCCTGGCCGCCGTTGATCCAGACCTCGTGGCCGGTGCCGTTGAGGTCCAGCGACTGGTCGCTGGGCAGGTCCTTGGTGTCGCCGTTGTGGACGATGTAGCTGAGCGAGGTGGCGCCGTCGGCCAGCGGGACCTCGAAGACGTCGCCGAAGGCGTCCTTGCGGACCGGCTGCAGCGGGCTGCCCCAGTCGGTGCCGGTGGCGGCCCCGGTCCAGACGTGCAGGCCCCAGCCGTCGTAGTCGCCGTCGGCGCGGTGGTAGTGGATGACGGCCTTGGTCTTGTCCTGGGCGACCGGCGCGGGGTCGGTCGTGGCGACGTCGCCGCTGCCCTGGCCGACCCAGACCTCGGGGCCCTTGGACAGGTCGATGGTGCGGTCGCCGTCCCAGTCCTTGGTGCCGTCCTTCTCCACCACGAAGCCGACGGTGGAGGCACCGGGCTTCAGCTTGACGTAGGCGAAGGCGCCGTAGGCGTCGCGGCCGGTGAAGGCGTGGCCGTCCGGCCAGGTGGTGGACTCGCCGTCGGCGATGTCGCCCCAGGTGTAGAGGTTCCAGCCGTCGTAGTCGCCGTCCTCCCGCCGGTAGTGCACGATCGCATAGGTGTAGGAGGCGGCGGCGCCGGTCCCGGTCTCGGGCGCGGGGGCGCCGGTGGTGAAGCTGCCGGTGGCGGAGCGCAGCCGGCCCGCGGAGTCCTGGACGACCGCCTTGTAGCGGACGGTGGTGCCGGGGGCGACCGACGAGAGGTCCTGGGTGACCTTGTAGGTGGCATCGTCGGCTGCGCCGCGGATGCCGTTGTCCGCGGTGCCCAGGGTCTGCCAGGCGCCGTTGCCGATCTGGGCGGCGAAGGTGACCCGGTCGAAGCCGCCGCCGGAGACGTCGGCGCCCACGGTGACGGTGCCGACGGAGCCCTCGGCCGGGGGCTGCACGCTGATGTCGGGGGCGGCAGCCGGGGCGGCGACCTTGCCTGCGGCCCGGTAGACCACGGCGGCGCCGGCCGGCACGGTGACGGTGATCTTCTTGTCCGCGCCACTGGTGACGGTGGTGCCGGACGCGGTCGGGTAGAGCTCGCCGAAGCGCATCCCGGCGGAGAAGGTGTCCAGGGTGACGGTCTGGGCGGTGTCGGCGTTGTTGACCGCGACCACGTACTCGACCTGCTGCGTGGCGTCGATCCGGGAGAAGGCGTAGACACCCGGGCCGTCGGCGGCGTAGCGCTGGATCTGGGCGCCGTCCTCCAGCGCGGGGTTGGCCTTGCGGAGCGCGGCCAGGTCGGCGATGGAGCGGTAGAGCGGGCCGCCGGTGCCGTAGCGGTCCGCGGAACCGCTGCTGCCGCCGAGCACGGTGTCGTCGTTGTAGGAGGACACCTTGGAGGCGAACATGTCCTGGCGGGCGTCCTTGTCGCCGCCGTCGCCGGTGAAGCCCTGCTCGTCGCCGTAGTAGACCACCGGCTGGCCGCGGGTGAGGAACTGCAGCTCATTGGCGAGCTGGTCCTTCTTCAGCAGATCGGCGGCGGAGGCGTCCTTGTTGTCGCTCTGCAGGAAGCTGCCGAAGCGGCCCATGTCGTGGTTGCCGAGGAAGGTCGGCAGCTCATGGGCGTCGGTGTCGGCGGTGGTGTAGCGGTAGTCCTGTCCGTACAGCTGGGCGAGGCCCTGGGCGGATCCGCCCTGGGAGACATAGCTGCGGGCGGCGCTCTGGAAGGGGAAGTCCAGGGTGGCCTGGAGCTTGCCCTTGGTGACATAGGGCGAGGTGTTGGCCGGGTCGGAGTCGTAGACCTCGCCGAACATGAAGAACTTCTTGTTGCCCTGCCGGGTGGCGTACTGCTTCAGGGCGGTCGCCCACTGGGTCCAGAACGCCATGTTGACGTTCTTCACCGTGTCGATCCGGAAGCCGTCGACACCGGCCTCCTTCACCCAGTGCTCGTAGATCTCCTCCATGCCCTTGACGACCTTGGGGTTCTGGGTGTCCAGGTCGTCCAGGCCGGAGAAGTCGCCCTCGGTGCCGGACTCGCCGGCGAAGGTGGAGTCGCCACGGTTGTGGTACAGCGTGGTGTCGTTGAGCCAGGACGGCGTCTTGGCCTTGGCGTCGGCCGCGGTGTCGTAGGTCGGCGTGTAGGCGAAGGAGTCCTTGGTGACCTGCGGCCAGTCGGAGGTGCCGTTGGCCGCGTTGGCGTCGGCGATCGCGGTCTCGTCCACGGGGGCGCCGTCGGCGTCCAGCGTGGGGTAGGCACCGCTGGAGCGGTAGGTGTAGGTCTTCTCGCTGTAGTCGATGACGTCGGCGGTGTGGTTGGTGATGACGTCGAAGAAGACCTTGATGCCCCGGGCGTGCGCCTTGCGGATCAGCTCCTTGAGCTGGTCGTTGGTGCCGAAGTGCGGGTCGACCTGGGTGAAGTCGGTGATCCAGTAGCCGTGGTAGCCGGCCGAGGCGTTGTCGCCGGTGCCCTGCACGGGCCGGTTCTTGAAGATCGGCGCCATCCAGATGGCGGTGGTGCCGAGGTCCTGGATGTAGTCCAGCTTGTCGATCAGGCCCTTGAGGTCGCCACCGTGGTAGAAGCCCTTGTCGGAGGGGTCGAATCCGTTGTCCAGCCGCCCTCCGGTGATGCCGCCCTGGTCATTGGCCTTGGAGCCGTTGGCGAAGCGGTCGGGCAGCACAAAGTAGAACTGCTCCCGGGTGAGGTCGTGGCGGGCGGCGGTGCCGGCCAGCGCCGCGTCCGACGGCGGGGCCGGCGGGGCTGCGGCGGCCGGGGCGGCGGCGTACGCGACGGGCACGGCTCCCAGGGTCGAGGCGATGAGCGAGGCCGCGAGCAGCACGGCCGCACGGCCGGGCCTTCTCGGGGCGGTGGGTCTGGGCTGCGCGGGCGATGCGGCCACGGGTGGACTCCCTGTGCGGCTCTACGGCGGGATGGTGGCAGGACCGTAGTGGCATGTAATCCGTTTCAGCAAGATGCTGAAAGTTTGCAACCGAAGTCTTGACTCCGCCATTGCCCGGAGGGCAAGGTCGTGCTGCGCACTCCGTATCGCACCGCCGCCGATCGTCCGGACGCCCTGACCCCGCTTTGGCCGGGCGGCCCGGCGGCAGCCGGAGGAACGCGCACTGCGGGCTCCCCGGTGAGGGTCGGGGGCCACGCGCAGAGGACGGCGGCCCGTCGGAGTTCCTGGCTTGCGGCGGGCGCCACTCTGTTCCCTGCCTGGTGTGACGCGTGACGCCGCATGTGGCACTGGTGCACTCGGGTGACAATGGAGCACATGGCCCCAACCCCCGATCCCCTACCCGCGACAGCGGCACTCCCTAAACCCAGAGACGGACGCCGGGTGAAGAATCCCCAACCAGGGGATGATCGGGGGGCACCGGAGCGTCTGGCAGACTACTCCCCCATGGGGGAACCGACCGAGATCCACGCAGCCGGCGCAACGGGCGCCCAAGCGGAGCGACCTGCCGGTTCCGTCGCTGGGCAGGACAGCAGTGACGGAACCCGAGGGAGCACCGTTACCAGGCATGCCCTCAAGGCGCGACTGAGCGAGCTGCGGCACTTCCCCCGCCGGCCCCGGCTCTGGTTCGAACTGCTGCTGATCGGGATCAGCTACTGGGTGTACTCCCGGATCCGCAACGCGGTCCCCGAGCAGGAGCGCTCCGCCCAGCACAACGCCCGCGAGGTGTGGAGCCTGGAGAACCACCTCGGCATCGCGGTGGAGAAGTCCATCAACCATGCGGTGAACTCGGCGACCTGGCTGATCACCGGCATGAACTACTACTACGCCACCCTGCACTTCATCATCACCATCGCGGTGCTGGTGTGGGTCTTCCGCAGCCACCCCGGCCGGTACTCCGCGGTGCGCACCGCGCTCTTCGTGACCACCGGGATCGCGCTGCTCGGGTACTACTTCTACCCGCTGGCCCCGCCCCGGCTGCTGACCGGCGCGAACTTTGTGGACACCGTCAAGGTGCACCACACCTGGGGCTCCATGGCTTCGGGCGACATGGCCCATGTGTCCAACCAGTACGCGGCGATGCCGTCCATGCACATCGGCTGGTCGCTGTGGTGCGGGGTGACCATCGCCTTCCTCACCCGGCACCGGTGGCTGCGGGTACTGGGGCTGCTGTACCCGCTGGCGACGCTGACCGTGATCGTCTCCACCGCCAACCACTTCTTCATGGACGCGATAGGGGGCATCGCCTGCCTGGCCGTGGGCCTCACCAGCTCCCGGCTGCTGTACCACCGGTGGGCCTTCCATCTGCCGCAGCTTCCGCACCCGCACCCGCACCCCTCGGTCAGACCGCTGCTGCCCAGGCCGGCAGGCGAAGAGCCCAAGATCCCCGCCGGCAGCCGCTGAGCCGCTCCTCCCCGGCCACCGCGGCAGGACCCTCGGCCCGCCGTGAAGGTGCCATACCTTTCCGCCCCCGCGGACGGTCGCGAGCGGCACCGGTCCCGCCTGCCGCTCAGGGCGCTCAGGGCCCCCCGCGACTCGGGCGCACCGCTCACGGAGCACCCGCACCGGCCGGCTCACCCGTAGAAGATGCGCTCCACCGTGGCACGCGCACGGCGGGTGGTGCGGCGGTAGTCGTCGACCATGGTCCCGGCGTGGCCCTCGCCATAGCCGAGATAGCGGGCCACCCCGCCCAGCTCACGGGCATCGCCGGGGAAGGAGTCGCCCGGCCGGCCGCGGACCAGCATCACCGCGTTGCGCACCCGGGTGGCCAGCACCCAGGCGGCGTCCAGCACCGCCGCGTCCTCGCCCTCCACCAGTCCCGCCTCCACGGCGGCGGCCAGCGCGGCCCTGGTGCGGGTGGTGCGCAGCCCGGGGATCCCGTGGGCGTACTGGAGCTGCAACAGCTGCACCGTCCACTCCACATCGGCCAGCCCGCCCCGGCCGATCTTGGTGTGGGTGGTGGGGTCCGCCCCGCGCGGCAGCCGCTCGGCCTCCACCCGCGCCTTGATCCGGCGGATCTCCCGCAGATCCGCGTCGTCCACCCCGGAGGCGGGGTAGCGCAGCGGGTCGATCAGCTCCCGGAACCGCTCGCCCAGCTCCATGTCGCCCGCCACCGCCTCGGCACGCAGCAGTGCCTGGCTCTCCCAGGCGTGCGACCACCGGCGGTAGTAGGCGGCGTACGAGGCCAGCGTGCGGACCAGCGGCCCCTGCCGCCCCTCCGGTCGCAGATCCGCGTCGACCAGCAGCGGCGGCTCGGTGGAGGGCGCGGCCAGCAGGGTGCGCAGCTCATTGCAGACGGCGCGGGCCGCGTCGGCGGCCGCCGCGTCGCCGGCGCCGGGCAGCGGGTCATGCACGAAGAGCACATCGGCGTCGGAGCCGTAGCCCAGCTCATGACCGCCGAAGCGGCCCATGGCGATGACCGCGATCCGGGTGGGCAGCGGCTCACCCGCCGCCCGCTGCCAGCCGTCGACCGCGGCCTGCAGTGCGCCGGACAGGGTGGCCGCATTGAGGTCGCTCAGGGCGTCACCGGCTGTGTCCACCGCAGCGCCCGGGTCATCGGCGAGGCGGCCCAGCAGATCGGCGGCCGCGGTGCGGAAGAGTTCGCGGCGGCGTACCGAGCGGGCGGCAGCGACCCCGTCCGCGGCGGTGGCGGCCCGGCCGACGGCGGCCAGCACCTCCTGCTGGAGGGCGGCCCGGCCGCGGGGCACCAGCCCGTCCGGGTCGCCCAGCATGGCGACCGCCTCGGGGGCGCGCAGCAGCAGGTCCGGGGCGAGCCGGCCGGCGGAGAGGACCCTGGCCAGATACTCGGCGGTGGCCCCCTCGTCACGCAGCAGCCGCAGATACCAGGGGGTGGCACCGAGGGCGTCGGAGACCCGGCGGAAGTTGAGCAGCCCGGCGTCGGGGTCGGCGGAGTCGGCGAACCAGCCGAGCAGCACCGGCAGCAGGGTCCGCTGGATGGCTGCCTTGCGGCTCACCCCGGAGGCGAGGGCCGAGAGATGGCGCAGCGCGGCGGCGGGATCGGCGTAGCCCAGTGCCTCCAGCCGGGCCCGGGCCGCCTGCGGGCTGAGGCCGGTCTCGCCGGGGGCGAGACGGGCGACGGCGTCCAGCAGCGGGCGGTAGAAGAGCTTCTCATGGAGCCGGCGGACCTCCATGGCATGCCGCTTCCAGGCCCGGTCAAGCTCCGCGACCGGGTCCGTGCGGCTCTCCCAGTCGTAGATCCCGGCCAGCGAACGCCCCAGGCGCCGCAGATCGGCGTGGTCGCGGGGGAGCAGATGGGTGCGGCGCATCCGGTACAGCTGGATGCGGTGCTCCAGGGTCCGCAGAAAGCGGTAGGCGTCATCCAGGGAGGCGGCGTCGGCGCGGCCGACATAGCCGCCGGCGGAGAGCTCCGCCAGCGCCTTGAGGGTGTTGCCGCTGCGCAGGCTTGGGTCGGTACGGCCGTGCACCAGTTGCAGCAGTTGGACGGAGAACTCCACGTCGCGCAGGCCGCCGGGGCCCAGCTTGAGCTCGCGGTCGACCTCGCCGGTGGGGATGGAGTCCACCACCCGGCGTCGCATCTGCTGGACGTCGGAGACAAAGTTCTCCCGCTCGGAGGCCTTCCAGACCATGGGGGTGAGGGCGTCCAGGTAGTCCCGGCCGAGGTCGGCGTCGCCGGCCACCGGGCGGGCCTTCAGCAGTGCCTGGAACTCCCAGGTCTTGGCCCAGCGCTGGTAGTAGGCGAGGTGGCTGGCCAGGGTGCGGACCAGCGGACCGTTGCGGCCTTCGGGGCGGAGGTTGGCGTCCACCGGCCAGATGGTGCCCTCGCCTGTGGTGTCGGAGCAGAGCCGCATCATCCGGGAGGCCAGCCGGGTGGCCGACTTCAGCGCCTGCTGCTCGTCCTCATCCCCGGCTGGCTCCGCAACGAAGATCACGTCCACATCGGAGACATAGTTGAGCTCCCGGCCGCCGCACTTGCCCATCCCGATCACGGCCAGCCGGCAGGCGCGGGCGGCCTCCGGGTCCTCGTCGGCGGCGATCTCCAGGGCGGTGCGCAGGGTGGCGCCGGCCAGGTCGGCCAGCTCGGCAGCGGTCTGCACCAGGTCGGCGGAGCCGGTGATGTCCCGGGCCGCGATGGCCAGCAGGCAGCGGCGGTAGCCGATCCGCAGGGCGTCGGCGGGGTCGGTGGTGCCCCGGTGGCGCTGGGCGTCGCGCAGGGCGGCGAGGAAGTCCTCGGGGCCGGGGTGCATGTCCCGCACCTCGAAGGTCACCAGCGCATGCCAGTCGCCGGGGTGGCGGGCCAGGTGGTCGCCGAGGGCGGCGGAGGCGCCGAGCACACCCAGCAGCCGGTCGCGCAGCGGCTTGGAGGTGGTGAGGGTGTCCAGCAGACGGCGGCGCTCCTCCGCACCCAGGGCCTCGGCCAGCCGGGAGAGGCCCAGCAGGGACAGGTCCGGGTCGGCGGTCGCGGCCAGGGAGTCCAGCAGTACGGTGTCGCCGGCCAGGCCTCCCAGCGCCGGCTCCCCCAGCAGACGCAGCGCGGTCGCCGGGTCGGTGAACCCTCTGCGGGCGAGCCGTACCTCAGGTCGGCTGACACGCCCCTCACGCGGTGCTGCCGGCATGTCCACGGCGATCGCCCCTCCGTTCTTCCCCGGATTACCCGCCCGCCCTGAGCCTAGGGCCTGTCCGCCGGTTCCCGCCCGGTGCGGGGTGCCGGGCAGGGCCTGCGGACCGACCCGCGGACTGCCGGGCCGGCCCCGCGGACTGCTCGACATGCTCCGGCCTCCCGCTCAGCGGTACACCGTGAGCCGCAGAGCCTGCCCTCCCCCGGACCCAGCCGCTGGAACCTGCCACCGAAGGCCCGCCGTCCGCCCCGGAGCGGCCAGCCGGGCCGCCTCGGACCGGCCGCCGCGGCGCCCTGTGCGCACACGACCTGCTCCGGCGGGCACCGTACGGACCCGCCCGCCTCTGCCAGGCGGTGTCGCTTCCCCATGCCTCCCATCATCAGGACGGATCGGGGCTGTGCATCCGCAACGCGGCCATCCGTGACACATCCTCGGACGCCGGACCGTCCGCCGGGCATGCGCGGCCCCGACCTGCGGGTGCGTCAGTTGTCAGGCCAGACCTGGACATGGTCCGGCTCCAGCTCCAGACCGACCCGGTGCTCCAGACCCAGCGCCTCCACGAACTCCCGGGGCAGCTGCACCCGCCCGGAACGGTCCAGGGTGGCGTACTCCCGCTCGACCAGGGACTCCTGGCCGTCCGCGTCCAGCGCGATTCTGCGCAGCACCTCGGAGCTGGTCCGACCGTCCCGGATGGCGACGGTGCGCCGCACCTCCCCGGCCACCATGGGGTCATGGGTGACGATCACCACCGTGGTGCCGAGCTCCGCATTGACCGTACGGAAGGCGCCGAAGACATCGGCCGCCGTCTCCGAGTCAGCTCGCCGGTGGGCTCGTCGGCGAGCAGCACCGACGGCTGGTTCGCCAGCGCCACCGCGATCGCTGCCCGCTGCTGCTCACCGCCGGACATCTCCGCGGGCCTGCGGTCGTGGCAGTGGCCGATCTTCAGCAGATCCAGCAGCTGCCCGGTCCGCTCCTCACGGGCGCGCCGCCGGGACCGCCCGCCCCCCATTCGGGCGCCGCCCACGGTGCCGCTCAGCTGCATGGGCAGGGTGACATTCTGCGCGGCGGTCAGAAACGGCATCAGATTGCGGGCGGTCTGCTGCCAGACGAAGCCCACGGCCTCCCGCCGGTAGCGCAGCCGCTCGACGGACTTCATGGCCATCAGGTCGTGGCCGGCCACCGAAGCCGTCCCGGCGGTGGGGACGTCCAGGCCCGCCAGGATCTGCAGCAGCGTGGACTTCCCGCTTCCGGACGCACCCACGAGTGCCATCAGCTCCCCCGGGGCGACCAGCAGGTCCAGGCCCTGGAGGGCGCACCTCCACACCGTCCGCGGTGAAGATCCGCACCAGCCGGTCGCAGGCGATCGCCGCGCCGCTGCCGTACTGGGGATGGTCCTGCTCCTCGGCCACCCGGCGGCGGAGCTCGTCCAGGGTCGGCACGGCGGTGTCGGGCGGCACGGCGGTCTCGGGCGGCACGGCGGTCTCGGGCCGCTCGCCGCCCTGTGCGGGGACGGCTCCCGGCGAGGGTGCACTCATCACTCACCACCTGCTCTCAGCTGTGCGGCGACCCGGCGCCGCCCGGTCACCGCAATCTCCGCCGCCAGCGCCGCGACCGCCGCGGCCAGCAGCCCTGCCGCCGGGAGCAGCACCGCCCCGGCATGGATGCGCAGCGCGGTCGGCGCCGCCGTACCCGCCAGCTCGGCCAGATCCAGCGCAGGCCCAAGCACCGGCCCTGCCGCCACCCCGAGGAGCGTCCCCGCCAGCGCCGCCAGCAGCACCTGCGGCAGGGTCTCCAGCAGCACCAGCAAGCGTCGCTGACGGCTCGTCATGCCGAGGGTGCGCAGTCCGACGAGCAGTGCCGACCGCTCGGGCGACGTACGCGCCAGTGACAGCAGCACCGCGACCACGCTGAGCAGCGCCGCCGCGACCACCGCCGCCAGATAGAGCGCGGTGGCGCCCTGCTGCTGCGGCGCACGCTCCAGAGCGGTCCGCACCTCGCTGCGGACGGAGACGGCGACCGGCTCCGTACCCGGGGTCTGCTGCACGGCCCGGTCGACCGCCCGGCGCAGCGCCGCCCCGTCGACCGCACCGGTCAGCAGGTTCAGATCGGGCCCGGGGAAGGCGGCGCTGGTGGAGTGGGCCCACTCGGTCCGCACCGCGGTCAGCGGGACGACCAGGAACTGCTCACCGCGGTGGACCGCCGGAGTGTCCCCGATGGTGCCTGCGTACCGCAGGCCGAACGTCCCGTAGAGCGAGCCGAGTCGCGGCGGCGCTCCCCCGCCCCCGCCCCCGCCCGAGAGGATGCCGGCGATGTCGGGTGAGGCCAGCGCCGGAACGCCGGCTTCGCTGTCCCGGCCGGGGGCGAGCAGCGCCGGGTCGAAGCGGCCGATGCCGGTGGTCGCCGAGAGTCGGGCATAGGTCGCCGGGTCCACCACCACCAGGGCGAACTCCGTGGATTCGGTGCCGGCGAGACTGAACGTGAGGCCGCGCTGCACCCGCACCTGGACCGCTGAGTGCGCACCTGGCAGCGCCCGGATCTCCTGGTCCAGCACCGGGGGGAGTTCCGCGTCGGACTCGACACGGGCGTCCGCGCCCACCTTCGCCAGCGCGGCAGCGGCACGCCCCGCCGCGACACCGTCCAGCACCGTGGCGCCGAACACGGCCACGGTCAGCGCCAGCAGCATCGCCAGCAGCGCCGCCGGACCAGCGGAACGGTCCCCCCGGGTCAGCCCGAGGAAGGCGACCGCGCCCCGGCCGCGGGCAGCCGCCCTGGCCGGCAGTCTCAGGAGCCATGGTTGCACCCGCGCCAGCAGCCGCGCACCGGCCAGCCCGAGCAGCGGCGGAGCGCTGCTGATCAGCGGGTCCACTCCGGTGCCGCCGACAACGCCCCTCCCCCGCAGGGCGGCCACGGCGGCAGCTGCGGCCACCAGCACCGCCAGATCCACGACCGTACGCCGACGAGTGGGCGGTGCCCAGGAGGGATCCCGGCGGGCACCGCCGGGTGCGGCCCTTCGGTGCCGGAGCACCGCGTACAGCGGAACGGTGAGCACCACCAGGGCGGTGGCGGCGGCCGCCGCTGCCACCGCGACCGCGGCGCGCCCGGTGGGGAGCAGCAGCAGCGCCAGTCCGCACCCGGCGGCGCCGGCCGGGACGGCCACCGCGGCGGTCTCCGCGGCCAGCAGCCCCATCAGAGTGGACAGGGCGGCCCCGCGGGCCCGCAGCAGTGAGAGCTCCATGGACCGCCGGTCGGCGTTCAGTGCGGCTGCCGTCAGCAGCACCGCCACCGCCACCCCGGCCAGGCCGGCACCCGCGACGGCGAGCAGCGACGCCAGCGCGCCCCGCTCCTGCTCGAACGCGGCCAGCAACGACTCCAGCGGGCTGCTGACGGCGACACCGCCGGGGATCGCGGAGGAGTCGGCCAGTTCGCTCCCCGTCTGTCCGGAGACCAGATCCCTCAGCCGCTGCTGGGCCTCGGCGACTCGGTGCGCGGGCAGGCCGCCGGGCAGCAGCGGGTGGTGCCAGTAGATGTCGACCGGCCCTAGGAAGGGCAGTACCGCCGGGGCCTGGTCGCCCACCAGGACCTCGACATGCCAGTAGCGGGTCCGGTCCGGCGGCGGGGTCGACTCACGGTCGGGCTGGAGCAGCGTCTGCTGGAAGCTCCAGTAGGGGTCGGCGGCGCTCCGCGCGGAGTACACCCCCGTGATGCGCACCAGCAGTGGCGTCTCCTGGCCGGCTCGGGCATGGAGCACCGAGCCGGGATGCACCCCCAGCAGATCTGCCGTGGCCTGGCCGACCATCGCCTCGACCATGACCGTCGGCGTCCCCGCGGATCCGGTGAACGCGGCCGCCTGCGGTCGGCGGCCGGCGATCACGCGGACGTGGGCGGCCTGGTCCTGCTGCCAGTCCAGGGTGATCACCGGTGGCGGACCGTCGATCACGGGCAGACCTGGGTCCCTCAGCGTCAGGTGCGGGGAGGTGGTCGACACCCCGTAGGAGACCGCGGCCGGATCGATGCGCAGCGGGGGCCCGGCGGCTGCGCGGAGTGTGCGCTCCACGGCTGCCAGCTGCGAGGGGCTGATCGCCTGGCCGATCTGCCCGGCGTCCAGGTTCTGGGCGGCGCCGGGGGCGGCCGTGGCGTCGATGCTGCGGACCAGCGGGCCGCGCTCGGACAGTTCGCGGCGGAGCGCCGTGTCCCCGTAGCGGTCCACCGCTCTGGGGACGGCTGCGGCCAGCAGTGACAGGGCCAGCACCAGCAGGGCCAGCGCGGCCGCGGCGGTCGGTGCGGTGCGCAGGCGGATCCACACCCAGGACACCGCGCCGGACGGGCTGCGGTGCGGGGCCCGGACCGCAGATCGGTCCACGGTCGATCGGTCCACAGTCGTCGGGTCCGCAGCCGTCGGGTCCACGGCCGTCGGGTCCACGGCCGTCGGGTCCACGGCCGTCGGGTCCACGGCCGTCGGGTCCACGGCCGCGCTCTCCGCCGTTGCGCTGTCCTTGGCTGCCGGGTCCGCCCGGTCGGGGGTGGCGCTCACGGCTCCTCCGTCCCACGAAGCCGATGGGCCGGGTCTCCCCCGCGCCGCCCTGCCGTCGCGGCGATCAGCAGCGGCACTGCGGCGACGGCCGCGGCGAGCACGGCCAGCCGCCCGGCAGGCAGCTCGACCAGCACCGGCGGCAGCGGCCGGGTGCCCTGTGCGGTGAGCACCAGCAGCGGTACGACCAGCCGGGTCAGCACCACTCCCAGCAGCAGGCCCACCGCGATGCCCAGCAGGGCCGGCAGGGCCAGCTCCGAGGCTGCGGCTCGGGCCAGATCGCGGCGCCGGACGCCCAGGGCCCGCAGTACGGCGTCCTCTCCGGCCCGGCGGCGCAGCATTCCTGCCGCGCTGATGGTGAAGCCGACCGCGGCGAGCAGCACGGACGCCAGCGCCACCGCGATCAGCGCCGTCTGCGGGCCCAGCCCCAACGGGTCGCGACGGAGTCCGTCGGCGATGTCGGTACGCAGCTGCGCGGTCTCCACGTCCGGCCGGCCGCGCAGGTCGGCGGCGGCCCTGGCGGCGGAACCCGGGGCGTGGTCGGCGGTCAGCCACCACTCGGAGGGGTGCATGGCATCCGCTCCCGCTGCCACCAGGCGCCGGTCGAGCTCACCGAGGTCGACCAGCAGCGCCCCACCGGACGCCGAGCCGGTGGCGTCGGGCGTCTGCTGGGCGGCCAGGCCGGTACCCGGCAGGGCCTTGACCTCGGCGGCGATCCGAATCCTGACGGTCCCCTGGGCCAGTGGCAGATCCAGGACGGCCCCCAGTCGGGTGGCGGTGGCGTCGAGGAAGGGCCGGGTGGCGACCGCAGGAAGCGGGGTGGCGGCCGAGAGCCCGGCGGCGACCAGCCGGATCGTGGATCCGGCGGGGCTGCTCAGGGAGTAGCCGACAGGTGTGTCCGGACGGTAGAGCCCCGCGTCGTAGTGGAGTTCGGGCAGCGCGCCCGGCCCCGCGGAGGAACGCAGCGAGCCGACGGTGAACCCCGCTGTCGGATCGGTCTCGCCGGCTCCGACCTCGAAGGTGCTCTTCCACCGCAGTCCCTCCGGGACCGACGCGGCGACCGAGTCCGCATGGATCGCCCGGATCGTCAGGGTCTGCTCGGCAGCCGAGTGCACCGCATACGGGGGATCCAGGGAAAGGCCGGCCAGGGTCAGCGGATAGGCGGGGGCGCCACCTGTGCCGCCGGCCAGGGTATGCAGGTCGAAGGTGTAGGTGCGCGACCTGCCGTCGACGGGCACCGTCTGCAGGGGCAGCGCATAGCCGACGCCGTAGCGGTCGGTGAGGGTGATGCCCAGGGCTGCGGTCCCCCAGGCGAGCTGCGGTGCGGATTGTGCGGAGCCGCTGGGGCGGGCGGTCGCGGTCACATCCAGCGACAGGGTCCGTGGCCGCCCCGGCAGGGGTACCCCACGCGGCTTCGCCGCACCGGGCCCGCCGGAGGAGGCTCCCGAGGAGCCGGAGGCATCGGACGCACCGGACGCACCGGACGCACCGGACGCACCGGACGCACCGGCGGAATCGACGGCTTTGGGCACACCGGATTCCCCGGATTCCCCGGTGAGTCTGCCGAGCAGCTGCGGCACCGGCGTATCGGTCAGGTCGGAGCGCATCGGCAGGGTCTGCCGCACCGCGCGCGTGTCCAGGGCCAGGACCTCCTGGCTGCGGCCCGATCCCAGTGCGACCGACTGCCGGGCCACCGGTACGGCAGCGGCCACCCCGGGCACCGACTCGAACTCGCCGCCCTGGCCGAAGGCGGGGCTGCCCGCCGCGACCACCCGTAGATCCCCTCCGGTACCGAACACCGCCTGGTCGGACTGGGACCGGCTCCAGCTCGCACCCTGGCCCACCGCCAGCGTGCCCGCAGCCGTCGCCAGGGCCAGCAGCAGCACGGGCCCCCCGCCCTGAAACGGGCTCCGGGCGATCCGCCAGCCCGCCAGTGCGGCGGGCAGCCCCCGGCTGCGGGAGGCGATCCGCTCCGCGAGCCGGGCGACCGGGGGCAGCAGACGCAGCGTCACCACCGTGCCCGCGCTCAGCGCCAGCGTGGGCGCTGCGACCAGCACCGGGTCGATCCCCCTCCCGCCCGCCGAACCGGTGGTGAGCACACCACTGCCATCGGGCCCCGAGGCGTAGTGGACCAGCTGCCAGTACGCTGCGGCAGCCAGCGCCACCAGCGCCACATCGGTACCGCCGCGCAGCAGGACCGGGGCCAGCGGGCGCCGCGACCGGCGGCCCGGTACCGCCTCGGTGCGCCCACCGGTGCGGCGCAGCCCCGGGGCGAGCACGATCAGCGCGCATCCCGCCGCGGCAGCGGCCGACACCCACCAGACCTGCGGTGGCAGCGGCCCGCTGAACCGCACCCCGGCTGCGGCCATGGTGCCGTGCCCGGCGAGCAGGCCGACCAGTGGCCGCGCCGCCAGTGGTGCCAGCAGGGCTGCGGGCAGCGCCAGCAGGACCGCCTCGACGGCGGCCAGCGCCATGATCCGACGGGGTGCGGCCCCGCGGGAACGCAGCAGCGCATTCTCCGACTCCCGTTGCTCGGCCAGCAGCCGGGCCGCGAGCAGCAGGGTCGCGGCGGCGAGTGCGGCCATCTGGAGCAGCCCCACCAGCAGGGTGGAGCGGGACACCAGCACCGACTGCCGCAGCCTGGCCAGCACATCCGGGAGCCGGCTCTGCGCGCTGAAGCCGGCGGGGCGGCCCAGCTCGGCGACCGACCGCTGCACGTCCGCTGCCAGGGCGCCGGTCCTGCCGGTGGTCAGCGTCCCGAAGTCGGCGACGGCCTGCCACCTGACCGTGTCCTGGGCCAGCAGACCACTGCGGAAGGCGCCGTCCTGGACGAGGAGGGGTCCGTAACTGGTGGAGCTGACGGTCTGGGTGCCCTTGCCGCCCAGCGGGTCCAACTGCCAGTACGGGTCGCCGGTGTCCCTGGCCCGGTAGACACCGCTCACCGTGGCACGGACCGTCCGGCCGGTGAGGCGGTCCTTGAGCACCATCACCGCGCCGATGGCGACGGGTGCGTCCGCGGCGCCCAGGCGGCGCTCCGCAGCGGCGGGCACCGCCACCGGGATCGCCGCGCCCGGTGGGGCCGGGCCCGGCCAGCTGCCGCGCAGCAGTTTCAGCTCCGCCCGGTCGAGGGCGGCGAACGTGGTCAGATCGGGATCCGTGCCGGCCGGGGTACCCGGTGACGCCGGAAGGCCGTAGGCCCCGGAGGAGGCAACTGAGCGGACGGCCACCGGCAGCCCCCGGAAGGCACGCCGGGCCTGGTCCCGTACGGTGCGGTCGGCGGCTGCCCGGTCGGCATAGGCGAGCGTTGCCGAGACCATCAGCGGGGTGTCCGCCGCGTCGGTGCTCTGGAGGGCCCGGCGCAGCCCCGCATCGCCGACGGAGGAGGCGAATCCGGTGAGTGCCGCCAGCACACAGGTGGTCAGCAGCACGGTCAACGCCGTGGCCACCACCAGCAGGCGATGCGCCCGCAGCCGGCGCACCACGAACCACCCCATCGAACCCCCCGTTCGATTCTTCGTGCACGATGTCGAGGTGTGGATCCTGCCATACCTCGCCCACAACGCAACCACCCTGTGGACAACCGGTGAGCGCTACGCTGCTCCAGTGGCACAGCGCCCAGCGGCCACTGACGGGGGGACATCCGGTGAGCAGCACTGCGCCCGAACACGCGGCCCCGGCCGCCGGATCCGCCGCGCCCGTGGTCGCCGTCGAGGATGTCCACAGGTCCTTCGGCAGCGGACGCACCGCGGTCCACGCCCTGCGCGGGGTGTCGTTCACCGCACGACGGGGCGAACTGACCGCGCTCAAGGGCCGGTCCGGCTCCGGCAAGACCACGCTGCTGAACCTGGTCGGCGGCCTGGACCGGCCCGATTCCGGGCGGATCCTGCTCGACGGCCTGGATCTCTCCGGGCTCGGCGAGGACGAACTGCTCGGCCTGCGCCGGGACCGGATCGGCTTCGTCTTCCAGAGCTTCGGGTTGATCCCGGTCCTCACCGCCGCCGAGAACGTGGGCATCCCGTTGCGCCTGCGCCGCATCCCGGCCCGCCGTCGTGAGGAGCGGGTGCGGGAACTGCTGGCGCTGGTCGGCCTGGACGACCACGCCGCCCAGCGTCCGGGTGAGCTCTCCGGCGGTCAGCAGCAGCGCGTCGCCATCGCCAGGGCACTGGCGAACGAGCCCGCCCTGATCATCGCCGACGAGCCCACCGGCCAGCTGGACTCCGCCACCGGACAGTCCGTCATGCAGCTGCTGCGCGCCGTCGTCCGCAGCGAGGGGGTCACCGCCCTGGTGGCCACCCACGACCCCCAGCTGATGGAACTCGCCGACCGCGTCGTCGAACTGGGCGACGGCCGCATCCTGCCCGGCTGACAACCGGTCCCGCCCCACGACGCGTCCACGGTCGGGCAGCCGCGTCCGGCGCACTCATCGGGCGATACCTCCTCAGATGCCACGGCTGCCGTCGAGGGTCTCGCGAATGATGTCGGCGTGGCCGGCGTGCCGGGCTGTTTCCTCGATCATGTGGAGCAGGACCCAGCAAGGGACGGGCGTCGAGCCGTGGATCGGGTCTACGTGCCTCACGGAACGCCCCGACGGCCCAGAGACGGCCCAGGAACAGTGGAACGGCCCGTGGCCGACCGCGCACGCGGTCGGCCACGGGCCTCTGCTCGTCAGGGCGATGCGCTCCTGACCTGCGCCTACAGCACCGGCAGGGACTTGCGCAGCTCGAACGGGGTGACCTCGGAGCGGTACTCCTCCCACTCCTGGCGCTTGTTGCGCAGGAAGAAGTCGAAGACATGCTCGCCCAGCGTCTCCGCCACCAGCTCGCTGCGCTCCATCAGGTCGATGGCCTCGCCGAGGTTCTGCGGGAGCGGCTCGATGCCGAGGGCCCGGCGCTCGGCGTCGGTGAGCGCCCAGACGTCGTCGTCGGCGCCGGCGGGGAGCTCGTAGCCCTCCTGGATGCCCTTGAGTCCGGCGGCCAGGATCACCGCGTAGGCCAGGTAGGGGTTGCAGCCGGTGTCCAGGGAGCGGACCTCGACCCTGGTGGAGCCCTGCTTGCCGGGCTTGTACATGGGGACCCGGATGAGCGCGGAGCGGTTGTTGTGGCCCCAGCAGATGTACGAGGGGGCCTCGCCGCCGGCGCCGGCGGTGCGCTGGGAGCCGCCCCAGATGCGCTTGTAGGAGTTGACCCACTGGTTGGTGACCGCGGAGGTCTCGGCGGCATGCCGCAGCAGACCGGCGATGAAGGAGCGGCCGACCTTGGAGAGCTGGAACTCGGCGCCCGACTCGTGGAAGGCGTTGCGGTCGCCCTCGAAGAGCGAGACATGGCTGTGCATGCCGGAACCGGGGACGTTGGAGAACGGCTTGGGCATGAAGGTGGCGTGGACGCCCTGCTCCAGCGCGACCTCCTTCATCACCAGCCGGAAGGTCATGATGTTGTCCGCGGTGGAGAGCGCGTCCGCATAGCGCAGGTCGATCTCCTGCTGGCCCGGGGCGCCCTCGTGGTGGGAGAACTCCACCGAGATGCCCATGGACTCCAGCATGGTGATGGCCTGGCGGCGGAAGTCGTGGCCGATGCCGCGCGGCGTGTGGTCGAAGTACCCGGAGTGGTCCGCCGGGATGGGCGGGGTGCCGTCCGTCGGCTGGTTCTTCAGCAGGAAGAACTCGATCTCCGGGTGGGTGTAGAAGGTGAAGCCCAGGTTGGACGCCTTCTCCAGGGTCCGCTTGAGGACATAGCGCGGGTCCGCGTAGGACGGCGAACCGTCCGGCATCAGGATGTCGCAGAACATCCGCGCGGTGCCCGGGGCCTCGGAGCGCCACGGCAGTATCTGGAAGGTGGTGGGGTCCGGCTTGGCGATCATGTCGGACTCGTAGACCCGGGCGAAGCCCTCGATGGCCGAGCCGTCGAAGCCGATGCCCTCCTCGAAGGCCTGCTCCAGCTCGGCGGGTGCGACCGCCACCGACTTCAGGAACCCGAGCACGTCGGTGAACCACAGCCGCACGAATCGGATGTCACGCTCTTCGAGCGTCCGGAGCACGAACTCCTGCTGCTTGCCCATGAGGACAGTCTCACCTCTGCTCTTTACGTTCGTGTTACGCAAGGGGGGACCCCGGGTGGGATGTGCCGGAAGCTCCGCCCCCATCATGGCGGATCAGCACCCCGCTCGAACATCCGGGAGCAGCCGGGATGCAGATGCAATGCGACCGCCCCGCCGCCAGGTGGACGGCGGGGCGGGGCGGTGACATGGATCGGGGTCGGGTTCAGGAGCGCTGGACCTTGACGATCTTGGCGGTGAGCGGGCCCTTCAGCTGCTCCTGGCTGAACACCACGAGCTGCTGCGACTGCCCGGCCGGCACCTGCCTGGTGACGGCGTAGCCGGTGCCCACCTGCTTGCCGGAGCTGTCCAGGAACTGCACCTGCACCGCGTAGTCGGCGGGCTTGGCCTGGCTGTTGGCGATCTTCAGCCGGACCGAGGCGCGGCCTGCGGCGGAACCCGCCGAGACTGCCTGCACGGTGGCGTCGGAGGTGGCGTTCCCAGCTCCGCCCACCGCGGCCAGCTTGGACTGTGCCTCCGCTGCCGCGGCGTCGAGCGAGGCCGAGGACGTGGCCGCCGCCGATCCGGTCTCGGCACCGGGGCTGCCCGTCGCGGACGTGGCGGTCGACATGCCCGACTGCCCGGGGGACATGTCGTCCGTCGGAACACTGGTCGGCGCCTCGGCGAGCGAAGAGGCAGCAGCGGTCGCCTGGGCTGCGGGCAGGCTCGACTGCTCCGTGGCCGAGCTGTCCGCTTTCTTGGTGCTGCTGCTGCATCCGGCGGTGCCCAGCGCAAGGGCGCCCGCCGCAAGCACCGCCACCGCCGTCGCTCCGGCTGAACGCTTCCGGCTCTGCTGCATCCGTCCTTCTCCTCCGCAGGGGGTGACGCCCCTGCGGCGGCACCCTTCATGCCCAGGCTGTCCCGGCCCGGGGGCGTACGCGATCCATGCGCAGCCGGCCGGGTGACGGTCCGCTCCGCGGCAGGGCTGCCGGGACACCCGCGGCGGCCCCGCGGCAGGGCCGCCGGGATACCCGCGGCGGCCCGGCGGAGGAGGGCCCGGCAGACATAGCGTCGAAGAGACGATTAGGCTGGGGGTGTGCCTCATCTACGTCTCGCACTGAGCCAGATCGATCCCTATGTCGGCGACATCGCCCGCAACTGCGACGAGGTCGTGCGCTGGACCCGGCACGCCGCCGAGCGGGGGGCCCAGCTGGTGGCCTTCCCCGAGATGGCGCTGACCGGCTACCCGGTGGAGGACCTGGCACTGCGCCGGTCCTTCGTCCAGGCCTCCCGCGACGCCCTGGTGGAGCTGGCCGCCCGGCTGGCCGCCGAGGGGCTGGGGGACGTCCCGGTCGTGGTCGGCTACCTCGGGCGCTCCGCCGAGGAGGCGCCGCAGAACTGCGCCGCGGTCCTGCACGACGGCCGGGTGGCCACCCGCTTCGCCAAGCACTACCTGCCCAACTACGGCGTCTTCGACGAGTACCGCTACTTCGTTCCGGGCGACCAGCTCTCGGTGGTCCGGGTGCACGGTGTGGATGTGGCGCTGGCGATCTGCGAGGACATCTGGCAGGACGGCGGCCGGGCAACCGCCGCCGGGCAGGCCGGCGCCGGGCTGCTGCTGGCGGTCAACGGCTCCCCCTACGAGCGGGAGAAGGACGACGTCCGCCTGGAGCTGGTGCGCCGCCGTGCCGCCGAGGCGGGCTGCACCCTGGCGTACCTCAACATGGTGGGCGCCCAGGACGAGCTGGTCTTCGACGGCGACTCCATCGTGGTGGACGCCGCCGGGGAGGTGCTGGCCCGGGCCCCGCAGTTCGCGGAGGGCTGCATCCTGGTCGACCTGGACCTCCCCGCCGCCGAGGCCGAAGCGGGCTCCCCCGGCGAACCGGTCGCCGACGGACTGCGGGTGGAGCGCACCGTGCTCAGCAGCGAGCCGCTGCCCGCGCCCGAGCACCCGGTGGTGCAGGGTGTGGCGCCGCGGATGGGCGACGAGGAGGAGATCTACGCGGCCCTGGTCACCGGCACCCGCGCCTATGTGCAGAAGAACGGCTTCCGCTCGGTGCTCATCGGCCTCTCCGGCGGCATCGACTCGGCGCTGGTGGCGGCCATCGCGGTGGACGCCGTCGGCGCCGAGAACGTGTACGGCATCTCCATGCCCAGCGCCTACTCCTCGCAGCACTCCCGCGACGACGCAGCCGAGCTGGCCCGCCGCACGGGCCTGCACTTCCGGACGGTCCCCATCGCCCCCATGTTCGACGCCTACATGGGGCAGCTGGGCCTCACCGGCCTGGCCGAGGAGAACCTCCAGTCGCGGCTGCGCGGCACCCTGCTGATGGCCGTCTCCAACCAGGAGGGCCACATCGTTCTGGCCCCCGGCAACAAGAGCGAGCTGGCCGTTGGCTACTCCACCCTCTACGGCGACTCGGTGGGCGCCTTCGGTCCGATCAAGGACGTCTACAAGACCCTGATCTTCCGCCTCGCCCGGTGGCGCAACAAGGCGGCCGAGGAGCGCGGCGAGACCCCGCCGATCCCGGAGAACTCCATCGCCAAGCCGCCCAGCGCCGAGCTGCGCCCGGGGCAGGTGGACACCGACTCGCTGCCCGACTACGACCTGCTGGACGCGATCCTGGAGGCGTACATCGAGAACGACCACGGACGGGACGCCATCGTGGCGGCGGGCTTCGACCCGGCCGTGGTGGACCGGGTGGTGCGGCTGGTGGACACGGCGGAGTACAAGCGCCGCCAGTACCCGCCGGGCCCGAAGATCTCGCTCAAGGCCTTCGGCCGCGACCGCCGCCTGCCCATCACCAACCGCTGGCGGCGCGGCTGACCGTCCGGTCGCCCACGGCCGCGCGATCCCCCGGGGGAGCGCGGCCGGGCGCCGCGCGGGCTCCTGGAACGTCACGAGGTGCTGCGCACCGCCGTCTCGGCCCGGGAAGGGCTGCCCGCCCCGGGGGCCGCGCTCAGAGGCGGAGGCCGGCCGCGACGGGGAGGTGGTCGCTGCCGGTGGCGGGGAGGACCCAGGAGCTGGTCGGGGTGACGCCCTTGGTCATGATCTGGTCGATCCTGGCCATCGGGAAGGACGCCGGCCAGCTGAAGCCCATGCCGTCGCCGGCGGCGCCCTGGGCCGAGCGCATCTGCGAGGTGATGTTGGCCAGGCTGCGGTCGTTCATGGTGCCGTTGAGGTCGCCCAGCAGGACCACCCGCTCCAGCGGTTCGTCGGCGATGGCCTCGCCCAGGGCCTGGGCGCTGTTGTCGCGCTGGTCGGCGGTGAAACCGGCGTCGAACTTCACCCGCACCGACGGCAGATGCGCCACATAGACGGCGAGCGCCCCGTGCGGGGTGTCCACCTCGGCGCGCAGCGCCCGGGTCCAGCCGATCTTGATGTCCACGGCCCGGGCGTCCTTGATCGGATAGCGGGACCACAGCGCCACGGTCCCCTTGACCGTGCGGTAGCGGTAGGCCGTTGCCAGCTGCTTCTCGTACACCGGCAGCTGCCCGGCGCTGAGCTCCTCCAGGGCCACCACATCGGCGCCGGAGGCGATCAGATCACGGGCGGTGCCCGCCGGGTCGGCGTTCCCGGCGTTGACGTTGTGGGTGAGGACGGTCAGGTCGCCACCGCCGGAGCTGCGGTCGGACATCAGTCCGCCGAAGAGGTTCACCCAGATCAGCACCGGCAGCAGCAGGGCGACCAGTGCGGTGGCGGAGCGGCGGAGCAGGGCGCAGACCAGCAGGACGGGCACGGCCAGGCCGATCCAGGGCAGGAAGGTCTCCAGCAGGCTGCCGAGGTTGCCGACCCGGTTGGGCACCGAGGAGTGGAAGACCATCAGCAGTGCGGAGGCCACCGCCAGCAGCGCGACCACCCAGCCGCGCTGCCAGGTGGTGCGGCCGCGCGGGTCACGGCCCCAGCGGCCCAGGCCGGGAACGCGGGGGCGGCGGGGCCGGGAGCCTGACCGGTCCGGCCCTTCGCCGTCCGACTGCGCCCATGCCCTCGCCGCCTGTGCCATACCGATCCCTCGTGCCGCGCTCTGTACCCGTACCGTGCTGCGCCGGCGCGGATTGCGGGTGGCCCGACGATCCGCCGCTGTGGCTCAGCGTATGCCGGGACAGACGCTCGGAGCGGCTCGGAAGGTTCCGCTTTGCCGCCTTCCGGTGGTCAGCCGGCGGCAGCCGGGTGGGCGGCGACGCCCTGCAGGACGGTGTCCACGATCAGCTCGGAGAGCCCGGGATCGTCCAGCGGGGCGTCCTCCCAGAGCACCGTCCGCACCAGCATCGGCGCCATCAGCATCTCCGCCAGCAGATCGAGGTCGATGTCGGAGCGGAGCTCGCCCCGCTCCACCCCCCGCCGCACCACCTGGCGGATCAGGTCACGCCGCCGGTTGACCACCCGCTCGTGGTAGAGCGATCTCAGCTCGGGCAGTGAGCCCATCTGGCTGAGGGCGGACCTGAGGACCCAGCGCGACCGTTTGGCCAGGCCCCGCCGGCGCATGAACTCCAGCAGCGTCACCATGTCGCCGCGGAAGGACTCGCCGAGCGGTTGCGGCTCGGGCTCCTCCAGCCGGCGGACGACATCGATCAGCAGCGCCTCCTTGTTGGGCCAGCGCCGGTAGACGGTGGCCTTGGCGACCCCCGCCTCCTGGGCGATCCCCTCCATGGAGAGCTCCAGCAGGCTGATGCCGCCGGCCATCAGGCGCTCCACGGCGTCCAGGATCGCCAGGTCGACCGCCTCGCTGCGCGGTCGACCACGCCGGGGCGCGCCCGCAGGGGCCGACCTCCATGATCTCGGGTCGTTCAGGAGCCGTACTGCTGGTGTCCATGCGCGGATTCTCCCCGAGCGCCCTCAGGAGCTCGCCGCAGGGGCTGCGTCGGACTGCTCCGTCTCCCGCTCGACCGGCCGGGGCGGCTGCTGCGCCGGAAGCCGACCGGGCAGGAAGAGCAGGGCCATCACCACGCCCAGCACCACCACGGCCGCCGAGGAGCCGGCGACGATGTGCATGGCGTGGACGAAGGACTCCTTGGCCGGGTCGACCAGTGCGGCACCGCGCGGACCGAGCCGCTGGGCGACGCCCATGGTGGCCTCCACCGACTCGCCCGCGGTCTCCCGCAGACCCGGCGGCAGCGCGGTGAGGTGGCCGGAGATGCCGTCGCGGTACGCGGTGGAGAGCATGGCGCCCAGCACGGCGACCCCGAGCGACCCGCCCACCTGCCGGAACGTGTTGTTGATCGCGGAGCCCGAGCCGGCCTTCTCCCGTGGCAGCGCGGACATGATGGTCACCGTGACCGGCGGCATCACATGGGCCATGCCGGTGCCCATCACCAGGCCGATCACCTCCAGCAGCCAGATCGGGGTGTCGGTGCCGAGCAGCAGATAGCCCAGGAAGGCCACCGCGATCAGGGCCATACCGCCGGCGCAGGTGGCGCGGACGCCGAACCGGTCGACCATCAGCCGGGCACGGGGGGCGAAGATCATCTGGGCGGCGGCGAGCGGCAGCAGCAACGTTCCGGCCTTGAGCGCGCTGTAGCCGCGCACGCTCTGCAGATAGAAGGCACCGAAGAAGGTCACGCCCATCAGGGCGAAGAAGACCAGGCCGATGACGGCGACCGAGACCGAGAAGCGCGGATTGCGGAACCAGGTGACGTCCAGCGCCGGCTCGGCGGTGTGCCGCTCGTACAGCACAAATCCGACCAGCACCGCGAGGCCGCCCAGGATGGTGCCCCAGGCCGCCGGGGCGGTGAAGTCCGCCAGCTGGCCGCCCTTGATGATCCCGTAGATCAGCAGCACCAGGCCGACGACGGAGAGCAGCACGCCCACCGGGTCCAGCCGGCCCGGCCGGGGGTCCCTGGAGTCGGGGACCAGCAGCACCATCCCCACCAGGGCCACCAGCACGATGGGGATGTTGACCAGGAAGACCGAGCCCCACCAGAAGTGCTGCAGCAGCAGTCCGCCGGTGATCGGCCCTATGGCGATGGCCAGGCCGACCGCGCCCGCCCAGACCCCTATCGCGCGCGGCTGCTCCTCACGTTCGAAGACGTTCATGATGATGGCGAGGGTGGCCGGCATGACAAAGGCACCACCGAGGCCCATCACGGCCCGGAAGGTGATCAGCTGGCCGGGCGACGCCGCCAGCGCGGAGAGCAGCGAGCCGGTGCCGAAGACCACCATGCCCGCCAGCAGGGTCTTCTTACGGCCGAGGCGGTCGCCGAGCAGGCCCGCGGTGAAGAGCAGCCCCGCGAAGACCAGAGTGTAGGAGTTGATGGCCCACTCGAGGTCGCTCTGGCTGGCACCGAGGCCGGTGGGGGCCGGGCTGGCGATGGTCTTCATCGCCACATTGAGGATCGAGTTGTCGAGCACGACGACCAGCAGGGCGAAGATCAGCACCCCGAGGATCGCCCAGCGGCGGTTGTGGACCGCCTCCGGGACCCGGCGCGGCGCGCCTGGGCGCTGTGCCGAAGCAGCGGTGGACATGATGTTCCCGTCGATGAGATGGCTTCAGGGACGGATTTCCCCTTGGTGTCAAGGTAGCTCTATTTTCGATACGCGCCCGTATCGTATCGTAAATTCTCGGCAAAGATACCTGCGAGGCGGCTCGCAGCCGACGGGACCGTACCCGGCCCTTTGCGCACCGGCTGCCGCATGTCAGCATGGAGGGGATCCGGGGACGCCCCGAAGGGGCGCCACGAGACACTCACCCACAGGAGTCCGTTCCATGAACGCTTCTTCGCTTCAGCCTGCCCAGCAGTCCTCCGAGCGGCCGGCCAACTCCCTCTACGGAGGCACCCGCAACCGCCGCACCACCGTCCGCGACATCGCCACGGCCAAGCAGCGCGGCGAGCGCTGGCCGATGCTGACCGCCTATGACGCGCTGACCGCGGGGGTCTTCGACGAGGCGGGCATCCCGGTGCTGCTGGTCGGGGACTCGGCGGGCAACTGCCATCTGGGCTACGACAGCACCGTGCCGGTCACCATGGACCAGATGGTGATGCTCTCCGCCGCGGTGGTGCGCGGCACCGAGCGCGCCCTGATCGTCGCCGACCTGCCTTTCGGCTCCTACCAGGAGTCCCCGGCGCAGGCCCTGCACAACGCCACCCGGCTGCTCAAGGAGGCCGGGGTCGGTGCGGTCAAGCTGGAGGGCGGCGAGCGCACTGCCGCGGCGATCGAGCTGCTGGTGCAGGCCGGTGTGCCGGTGATGGCCCACATCGGTCTCACCCCGCAGTCGGTGCACGCACTGGGCGGCTACCCGGTCCAGGGCCGCGGCGACGAGGCCGCGCACCAGCTGATGCGGGACGCCAAGGCGGTACAGGCGGCCGGCGCCTTCGCGGTGGTGCTGGAGGCGGTGCCCGCCGAGCTGGCCGCGCAGGTGACCGCCTCGCTGGCGATCCCTACCGTGGGCATCGGCGCGGGCGCCGGATGCGACGCCCAGGTGCTGGTGTGGACCGACATGGCCGGGATGACCGCCGGCCGGGTGCCCCGCTTCGTCAAGCAGTACGCGAATCTGCGCTCGGTGCTGGGCGATGCCGCCCGCGCGTTCGGCGAGGAGGTCGCCGGGGGCTCCTTCCCCGGGGAGGAGCACTCCTTCCACTGAGGTCCACCGTGCTGTCGATCCGCCCTTGTGAGTGGGTCCACCGGGGGTCGGCGGTCGCTCCGCCGGCCCCCGGTGCCGTTCCTTGGAAGTTCGGTGGTGGGGTCCGTTGAAGGCCTGATCGTGGGAGCGCTCCCAACTGATTCCATGGTCGTTCCCCGCGGCAGGTCATGTCAAGACTTCTAGCGGGGGAGCGGACCGGGCGCCCGCTGACGGGTCATCAGCGCACTGGTGCGTTCGACAAGTGAACTCGGCACAGACCATTGACAGGCCAAGAACACGATGGCTTCATGTCATCTGTCGCTGCGTCGACTCCCGCACTGCACGATGTGCAGGCGTGGAATCCACAGCCCACCACGGATCGTGGTGATACTCGACTCCCGACACCGTCAGGCCCCGTTGTCCAGCGCACTGTGGAAGCGCTCCCACGGAAGCCTCACGGCACTGCCAGTCCGGCGCATCGGCCGGTGGCGACGCACCCACCCCCGGCCGGCCGCTTGACCACCCCCGGCGACCGGTGATCCATCCATCAAGGAGCCGATGTGACAACATCCCCGCCGCGTGGAGAGCGCAAGCGTCTCCGTCGCAGCATCGCCGCGCTGGGCGCACTGGCGCTGGCGTCCGGACTCAGCGTCGCCGCGAGCGGCGGCACCGCTCAGGCCGCGGCCGCAGCACGGGTGGACAACCCGTATGTCGGTGCCAAGGTCTATGTGAACCCCGACTGGTCGGCCCTCGCCGCCGCCGAGCCCGGCGGCAGCGCGATCTCCAACCAGCCCACCGCCGTCTGGCTGGACCGGATCGCCGCCATCAGCGGCACCAGCGGTGCCAGGGGCCTCAAGGCCCACCTGGACACGGCCATCGCCCAGGGCGCCACCGCGATCCAGTTCGTCATCTACGACCTTCCCGGCCGTGACTGTGCGGCGCTGGCCTCCAACGGCGAGCTCGGCCCCACCGACCTCGACAAGTACGAGACCCAGTACATCGACCCGATCGCCGCGATCATGTCGGACCCGGCTTACGCCAACCTGCGCATCATCAACATCATCGAGCCCGACTCGCTGCCCAACCTGGTCACCAACGCCGGCGGCACCGCCGGTTCGACCGACGCCTGCGCCACCATGAAGGCGAACGGCAACTACGAGAAGGGCGTCGGGTACGCGCTGGCCAAGCTGGGCGCGCTCGGCAACACCTACAACTACATCGACGCGGGCCACCACGGCTGGCTCGGCTGGGACTCCAACCTCGGCCCGGCGGCCCAGGAGTTCTACAAGGCTGCCACCAGCAGCGGCTCCACCGTGAACAACGTGACCGGCTTCATCGTCAACACCGCGAACTACAGCGCCACTGTGGAGCCGTACTTCAAGGTGACCGACTCGGTCAACGGCACCACGGTGCGCCAGTCGAAGTGGGTGGACTGGAACCAGTACGTCGACGAGCAGTCCTACGCCCAGGGCCTGCGCACCCAGGCCATCTCGGCGGGCTTCTCGTCCAGCATCGGCATGCTGATCGACACCGGCCGCAACGGCTGGGGCGGCTCCGCCCGCCCGACCGGCGCCGGCCCGACGACCTCCGTTGACGCCTATGTCGACGGCGGCCGCCTCGACCGCCGGATCCACGCCGGCAACTGGTGCAACCAGAGTGGTGCGGGCATCGGCGAGCGCCCCACCGCCGCTCCGGCCACCGCATCGACGCCTACGTCTGGGTGAAGCCCCCGGGCGAGTCCGACGGTGCGTCCTCTGCCATCTCGAACGACGAGGGCAAGGGCTTCGACCAGATGTGTGACCCGAACTACGCGGGCAACGCACGCAACGGCAACAACAAGACCGGCGCTCTGCCCAACTCGCCGCTCGCCGGTCACTGGTTCTCGGCCCAGTTCCAGCAGCTGCTGGCCAACGCCTACCCGCCCCTGAACGGCGGCGGCACCACCACCGGCGGCACCACGGCCGGTACAACCGCTGGTACGACCGCTGGCACCACGGCGGGCACCACCACCGGCGGCACCACCGCGGGTACGACCGCTGGCACCACCGCGGGCACCACCACCGGCGGCACCACCGCGGGTACGACCGCGGGTACGACCGCTGGCACCACCGCGGGTACGACCGCAGGCACCACGGCGGGCACCACCACCGGTGGCACCGGCGGCGCCGCCTGCACCGCGACCTACACGCCCAACTCCTGGGGCAACGGCTTCACCGCCGACGTGGCCGTCAAGGCCAACAAGGCGCTCACCTCCTGGAAGGTCACCTGGACCTTCGGCGGCGACCAGAAGGTCACCAGCTCCTGGAACGCCAATGTGACCCAGAGCGGCACCGCCGTGACCGCGACCAACATGAGCTACAACGGCACCCTCGCAGCCGGCGGCTCCACGTCCTTCGGCTTCCAGGGCACCTACAGCGGCACCAACGCCACCCCCACCCTCACCTGCACCGGCAGCTGACAGGGGCGGCACAGCCCAAGCACGACCAGCAGTGACAGCAGTACCCCGGTGCCCGGGGATCGGCAGCAGCCGATCCCCGGGCACCACCCTTTGCCGGGTGGGCCACCGGCGGGATGCCAGTGGGATGTCGGCGGGATGCCGGCAGAGGGCCCGCAGGGCGCCGGGTGGAACCGCCCGTGCCGGCGGACCGACAGCGGTGGGGCCCCGCTGACAGTGGGATGCCGGCCGGCTGTCGGCGGCGCCGGGCAGCGTTGAGGCATGACATCGACCGACACCGCCCCCGCCTCGAAGGGGCTCGCCGTCGAAGTGCACGGCATCGTCAAGCACTACGGCAAGACCAAGGCCCTGGACGGCGTGGACCTCCAGGTCCGCCAGGGCACCGTGCTGGGCGTCCTCGGCCCCAACGGAGCAGGCAAGACGACCCTGGTGCGGGTGCTCTCCACGCTGATCAAGCCGGACGCCGGCAGTGCCACGGTGGCGGGGTACGACGTCCTGCGCCAGCCCAAGCAGCTGCGCCGCGCCATCGGCCTGACCGGCCAGTACGCCTCGGTGGACGAGCTGCTCTCCGGCTACGAGAACCTCTACCTCATCGGCCGGCTGCTCGACCTGCCCCGCAAGCAGGCCAAGGCCCGGGCCAACGAGCTGCTGGAGCGCTTCTCCCTCACCGAGGCCGCCGGGCGCCCGGCCCGCACCTACTCCGGCGGTATGCGGCGCCGCCTCGACCTGGCCGCCAGCATGATCGGCCGCCCCCGGGTGCTCTACCTGGACGAGCCCACCACCGGGCTGGACCCGCGCACCCGCAACGAGGTGTGGCAGGAGGTGCAGGGCATGGTCGCCGACGGCGCCACGGTGCTGCTCACCACCCAGTACATGGAGGAGGCCGAGCAGCTCGCCGACGAACTGACCGTGTTCGACCGTGGCCGGGTGATCGCCGCCGGGGGGATCGCCGAGCTCAAGGCCAAGGTCGGCGGTCAGACCCTGCGGGTCCGGCCCGGACGGGCCGACCAGCTGCCGGAGATGGTCCGCTGCCTCACCGAGGCCGGCATCCGCGGCGCCGTCGCCGACCCCGCCGAGGAACTGCTGTCGGTGCCGGTGACCGGTGAGGAGCAGCTGACCGCGGTGGTCGGGGTGCTAGGCACCCGCGGCTTCGCCATCGCCGCCATCGACACCCGGCTGCCCAGCCTGGACGAGGTCTTCCTGGCCATCACCGGCAAGCGCAGCACCCCCGCCCCGGCAGACCGGGCGGACCAGGCCGTCACCGAGGCCCAGCCCGAGAAGGAGTACGCCGTATGAGCGCCGCAGTCGCCACCCCCCTCGCCGCCCCGGTCCCCCGTGACGAGGCCAGGATCAGCCCCGGTGCCCATCTGCGGCACATCGGGGCGCTCACCCGGCGCAATCTGATGCGGATCAAGGCCGATCCGGAGTCGATGTTCGACGCCCTGCTGATGCCGATCATCTTCACGGTGCTCTTCGTCTATGTCTTCGGCGGCGCCCTCTCCGGCAGCCAGCACGGCTACATCCAGTACCTGGTGCCGGGTCTGCTCGGCCAGACCGGTATCAACCTGGCGATGGCGGTGGGCACCGGCCTCAACACCGACTTCTCCACCGGCGTGATGGACCGCTTCCGCACCCTGCCGATCGGCCGGGCGTCGGTGCTGATCGCCAAGCTGGCGGCGGAGACCTGCCGCGGGCTGGTGTCCTTCGCCATTCTGATCGGCTTCGCCATGCTGCTCGGCCTGGAGGTGAAGACCGGTCCGCTGGAGGTGGTGGCCGCGGTCGCGCTGTCGCTGGTCTTCGGCTCCTCGATGGTGTGGGTGTCGATGCTGCTCGGCATGTCACTGCGGAGCGCCCAGGCGGTGCAGGGGGTCGCCATGCTGGTGATCATGCCGCTGCAGTTCGGCAGCTCCACCTTCGCCAGGCCCTCCACCATGCCGGGCTGGCTGCAGGCCTTCACCAAGGTCAACCCGCTCTCGGCGCTGGCCGACGCCTGCCGCTCGCTCTTCAACGGCGGTCCGCTGGCCCACTCGGTGCTGATGGTGCTGGCCTGGTCGATCGGCATCACCGCGGTCACCGCACCGCTGGCGGTGGCGCGGTTCCGCAAGCGGACCTGATCAGCCCGGCTCCCCGGACCAGGCGTCCAGCAGGGCGGCGGCCTCCTCCACCGTGAGGCGGCCGCCCCTGGCGTACTCGGACTCGTACTCGGCGTCGCCCAGGGCCGCGCGCAGCCGCTGCTCGGCCTCGTCGCGCTCCATGAGCTCCAGCTTGTTCCCGGCGTCCCTGTTGCGGGCCGCGTGGGTGCCGAGCAGTACGGCGCCCAGCCGGGCCGCCTCCGGATGTGTCCCCCGCCGGGCGAGCAGGGACAGGCCTCCTGCGGCGAGCGAGAGCAGGGTCACCACGATGAAGTCGGTGAACCAGACCGCGTCCCCGGTGGCTCGGCGGACCCTGGCGATACCCTGCCGCACCATCAGCACCCCCTCCAGGGGGTCCCCGAAGTGGGAGTCCATCCAGCCCCGCAGGCAGTCCACCAGACCCTGGACGATCGGCGGCCCCAGCGGCCCCACCATCGCCGGGCTCTCCTCCAGCAGCCGCAGCACCTCATCGGCCCGCTCCCGGTCCCGGCGGCGGACCGCCACGATCAGCAGCAGCATCCGGCCGAAGAAGATCGATCCGGAGTTCTGCTGCCGGCGGTCGACCGCCCGCTGCACTCCCTCCGCGATGAGCCGCTCCGCCTCCTCCGGCGCCGCGCCCAGCAGTGCCTCCCCCTGGCGGACGAGCAGGATGGGCACCTCGTGCCCGGCACCCAGCTCCTCGGCGAGCCTGATGGCATGGGCGTAGGTCTCGGCGGCGACGCCGAACTCGCCCCGCTTGCCCGCGGCCTCGGCCTTGGCCGACAGTGCCTCCGAGGCACCCCAGCGGTCGCCGAGCCGTTCGAAGAGGGCCAGCGCCTCGTCGGCGTCCGCGGCCGACTGCGGCAGGCCGCCCGCCTGGTCATTGCCGAACTTCGCGCGGAACTGCAGGGCGAACGCCAGGTCCCACGGGGCACCGAGCCTGCGGCAGCCGTCCACCACGGCGTCCATCAGCTCGGGCAGCTGCGCCAGGTCGCCGGTCATGAAGGCGGTGACCGCGCGCAGCGGCGCCGGGAAGCGGCAGGAGCGGGGCAGCTCCCGGGGGTACCCGGCGATGATCCGCCGCCCCCGTTCGGCCAGGTCCTTCGAGGGCCGCGCATTGAAGTCGTCCTCCAGCCCCGCCATCAGCCGGAAGAGCACCGCCTGGCGGCGGGCCTCCAGCAGCACCGCGGGCGACCACGGCGGCGGCGCGTCCAGCGGGGCGGGGGCGGTGCCCTCCGGGTCGGCGGCATAGGGGTCGGCCTCGAAGGGGTCGGGGCCCATCGCGGTGACGGCGTCCAGCCAGGCGCGGGCCTCGCTGCCGTAGTCGCGCAGCGACCAGGACCAGCTCATGCCCAGGGCCAGGCAGAGCGCCTCCTGCTCCGCCCCGGTGTCCAGGGCACGGCGCAGCGCGGCCCTGATGTTGTCCTGCTCCTGCTCCAGCCGGTCCAGCTGGCCCAGCTGCCCGGGGCCGTGCAGCAGTGGCTCGGTGCGGCGTACGAACTCCCGGAAGCAGCGCAGATGGCGGCCCTGGGTCTGCTGCACCTCGGACTCGCCGGCGTCCCGGAAGCGCTCGGCGGCGTACTCGTGGATGGTCTCCAGCATCCGGTAGCGGGCGGGGCCGGCCTCGGCGTCGAGGTCGGCGACCACCAGGGACTTGTCGACCAGGGAGAGCAGCAGCCCGGCGACCTCCTCGGTGGGCACCTCGTCGTCCGCGCAGACCTGCTCGGCGGCCTCCAGGGTGCAGCCGCCGGCGAAGACCGAGAGCCGGCGCAGCAGTGCGCGCTCGTCCTTGGCGAGCAGGTCCCAGCTCCAGTCGACCACTGCACGCAGAGTCTGCTGACGGTGCATCAGTACCCGGCTACCGCTGCTCAGCAGCTGGAATCGGCCGTCCAGCCGGTCGGCTATCTGACGTATCGTCATTCCGCGCAGCCGGGCCGCCGCCAGCTCGATGGCCAGCGGCAGGCCGTCCAGGCGCCGGCAGACCTCGGCGGACGCCCGCGGGTCCTGCGCCGGGTCGAAGCCGGGCCTGGCCGCGGCGCCGCGCTCGGCCAGCAGCCGCAGGGCGGCCGGGTCCGGCAGCGGCTCCACCGGCCGCACCGTCTCGCCGGGCACACCCAGCGGCTCCCGGCTGGTGGCCAGCACACTGACCCCGGGGCACTCGGCGAGCAGCCGGTCCGCCAGCTCGGCGCTGGCCTGCACCAGATGCTCGCAGTTGTCGAGCAGCAGCAGCATCCGCCGGTCCGCGCAGTGCTCGACCAGCCGTCGCATCGGGTCCGCCTGGCGGCCCTCCAGCGCCTCGGCCACCTTGCCGTGGTGCAGCACGGTCTCGCGCAGGCCGAGCGCGGAGAGTACGGCGCCGGGGACGGCCGCCGGGTCGTCCAGCGGGGCCAGCTCGGCCAGCCAGACGCCGTCCGGCCAGGCCGGTGAGGACTCCTGGACCCGCGCCGCCTCCAAGGAGAGCCGGGTCTTCCCGGAACCGCCGGGGCCGGTGAGGGTGACCATCCGGGCGCCGGCCAGGGTGCCGCGCAGCGCGCTCAGCTCCTCCTCCCGGCCGACGAAGCTGGTGAGGCGGGCCCGGAGGTTGCCCGGGGCGCGCCCCGCGGCGGGCTCCCCCGGCTGCGGGGCGGGCGGAGGTGCCGGTGCTGCCCGCACCACCGGCGCTGCCCGTACGGCCGGCGCTGCCGGGGGCGGCGGCGCAGGGGGCCCGGGGGCCAGCAGCTCCCGGTGCAGCGCCCGGAGCTCCGGGCCCGGGTCGGTGCCCAGGCCGTCCGCCAGCGCCCGGCGCACCCCCTCGTAGGCCTGGAGTGCCTGTGCGGTGCGGCCCTCCGCGTGCAGCGCCCGGAGCAGCAGCGCATGCAGCTGCTCGTCCAGCGGATGGTCGCGGCTGAGCTCCTCCAGCTCGGGGACCAGCGCGGCGGAGCGGCCCACCGCGAGATCCGCGGCGATCCGGCCGCGGAGTGCGGCGAGCCGCTGTGCCTCGTAGCCGGCCGCGGCGGCGGACCGGTCCGGGAGGTCGGCCAGCGCGGGGCCGCGCCAGAGTCCGAGTGCCGTGCGCAGCAGCTCGGCGGCCTCCTCGGGCCGGCCGCCGCCCAGGGCCTGCTCGGCCTGCACGGTCAGCCGCTGGAAGCGGGCCAGGTCGATGTCGTCGGCGCGGGCGCACAGCCGGTAGCCCTCGGGTCCGGAACCGATCGCGTCCCGGCCGAGCGCCCGGCGCAGCCTGCCCACCAGGGTCTGCAGCGCTCCGGAGCCGTCCGCCGGCGGATCGCCGTCCCAGACCTCGTCCACCAGGGTGTCGACGGGCACCGGACGCCCCTGGCGCAGGGCCAGCGCGGCCAGCAGGGCGCGCAGCCGGGCGCCGCCGAGCGGGACCGGGGTGCCGTCGTCGTGGTGGGCCTGGGTGGTACCGAGGATGCCGTAGCGCACGGATCCATTGTGATCGAGGGTTGCGCGCCGCGGGGCGGCGGGCCGGAACGGGGGCCGCTCCGTACACGTTGTCCGGGGGCCGCGGCTTGTGGGCCCGATCCGCAGCCAGGCATGATCGGGGCTTCTGCCCGCCTCCTCGACCCCGGAGCCGTTCCGCCATGACGTTCGCCCGCGCCCAGCGCCAGCGCAGCGAGGACCGCCGCATCAGCCCCGTGTTCTGGGTGCTGCTCGCCGTCCTCGGCACCTCCTCCTGGGCGGTGTGGACCGGCTTCGGGGAGAACGCCCGCTTCGGCGTCTTTCTCTTCGTGGTCTCCGGCTGGGTGGTCTCGCTCTCCCTCCACGAGTACGCCCATGCCCGCACCGCGCTGCACGGCGGCGATCTGACGGTGGGCGCCAGGGGCTATCTGACGCTGAATCCGTTCAAGTACACCAATGCGCTGCTGAGCGTGATCCTGCCGGTGGTCTTTGTGATCCTGGGCGGTATCGGCCTGCCCGGCGGCGCGGTCTTCATCGAGCGGCACCGGATCAGCGGCCGCTGGAAGCACAGCCTGATCTCGGCGGCCGGTCCGCTGGTCAATCTGACGCTGGCGGTGGCACTGCTGGCCCCGATCGGGGCAGGGCTGCTGGACAACGCCCCGTCGGCGTTCGTGGTCGCCATGGCCTTCCTGGCGCTGCTCCAGATCACCGCCACGGTGCTCAACCTGATACCGGTCCCCGGATTCGACGGCTACGGGATCATCGAGCCCTGGCTGTCGCTGAAGGCCCGGCGCGCGGTGGAGCCCTTCGCGCCCTTCGGCATGCTGGCGGTCTTCGCGCTGCTGTGGCAGACCTCGGTGGGCGACTGGTTCTGGCGGCTGGCCTACAACGTGATGGAGCTCTTCCACGTCTCCCCGGAGCTGGCCGCGATCGGCTACCACGCCTTCCGCTTCTGGGAGAACTGACCTCAGCCGCGGGCGGCCCGCTGGCGGCGGATGTAGTACCAGGCCATGTTGCTGGTGACGCCCGCCAGCAGGACCCAGACCACGCCCAGCCAGTTGCCCTCCACAAAGGAGACGACGGCGGCCGCGACCGCCAGCAGGCAGGCGACAAGGGCGAGAACGGCGTTGCGGGGCATGGCTGCGGACTCCAGGCGTGCGGTGACGGGGGTGTGCGGTCGGCTCCCATTCTCCCCGACGCCCGCCCCCGTCCCGCGTCAGGGCCGCTCCGGGGAGCGCGACCGCCCCGCGCCCGCGCCCCGGGGCGCGGGAAACCGGGGACCCGCTCCGCCGCGGTGGAGCCGCGCGGCCGTCCCTGCGGTCTCCCCGCACCCCGGGCGGCACCGCCGCCCCGTCAGGGCGGACCGGGCCCGGCGCACGTCGCGCGGCGGGGCGCTCTCGGCGCCGGGACGGCCGGACGCCGGGACGGCCGGACGCCGGGACGGCCGGACGCCGGGACGGCCGGACGCCGGGACGGCCGGACGTCGGGACGGGTCAGATGTCGGTGATCCGCAGACCGGCGTGGGCCTTGTAGCGGCGGTTGACCGAGATGAGATTGGCCACCAGGGACTCCACCTGGTGGGCGTTGCGCAGCCGCCCGGCGTAGACACCGCGCATACCGGGGATGCGCTCCGCCAGTGCCTGGACGGCGTCGGTGGCGGCGCGGTCGTCGCCCAGCACCATCACATCGGTGTCGATCTGCTCGATCTCCGGGTCCTGGAGCAGGACCGCGGAGAGGTGGTGGAAGGCCGCCGTGACGGTGGAGTCCGGCAGCAGGGCGGCGGCCTGCTGGGCGGCGCTGCCCTCCTCCGGCCGGAGGGCGTAGGCGCCCTGCTTGTCGAAGCCCAGCGGGTTGACGCAGTCGACGACGATCTTGCCGGCCAGTTCGGCGCGCAGCGACTCCAGGGTGGCGCCGTGGCCGTCCCACGGCACCGCCACGATGACGATGTCGCTCTGCGCCGCCGCGGCGGCGTTGTCGGCGCCGCGGATGCCGAGGCCGAGCTCGGCCGCGGCAGCCTCGGCGCGGTCGGCCGCACGGGAACCGATGACGACCTGCTGGCCGGCCCTGGCCAGCCGGTAGGCGAGGCCCTTGCCCTGCGGGCCGGTGCCGCCGAGGACTCCGACGACCAGCCCGGAGATGTCGGTGGCCGCGGCGGGGGATGTCACTGCATCGGGTGTAGTCATGCCGTGATCCTCCCAAAGCGCTCGCGGGCTCAGGCAGCATGGGGTCGCATGGATGCGGTCCGGGTGTCGCAGATGCGCGAGGTCCTCACGGGTACGGGCTGGCTGGAGTCGACCCGGGAGTTCGGCTGGGCGCTGCGCTCCTGCGTGTCGCGTCGGCCGGGCGCCGCCTCCGGCGGGCTGCTGCTGGTGGGCAGCGAGAGCGACGAGCCCTGGCACATGGCGGCGCACTTGGACGACGAGGCGGCCTGGTCGGGCCTGCCGCAGCTCTCCCCCACGCTGGTCCGCTGGCGGGTGCCGCCGGGCGCACCCGATCATCTTGCGGTGGATCTGCGGCGGCTGGAGCGGCTGGGCCGGGGCGGGACGCTGCTGGTGGTGGCCCCGGAGACGGCCGGGGCGCCGCTGCTGGAGCGGGTGCAGGACGCCCGCCGCGCCGGGGCGGCGGTGCTGGCCCTGGACACCGGGGATCCCGAGCTGCGGGGGCTGGCCCACGAGGCGCTGACGGTGCCGCGCCCGGCGTCCGGGGAACCGGAGGCGGTGGCGTTCGACGTGGTGCAGCACCTGGTGACGGCCGCCGCCGGCGAGGAGCCCCCGCAGGGGCGCCGGCGGGTGCTGGACCGGATGGCGCGGCTGGCGGAGCGGTTGACGGCCCCACCGCCCATTCGCTGGTAAGGTCACCCTAAGCAATTCGGTTGCAGCGGCCGGGGGCAAGCCCCCATGATGCCCCTTCGTGACACCTGAGCAGCCGGAACGCCCCTCTCCCGCCCGACTGCGGGCCCTTGCCCGCAAGGTCCGCCCGGACCTCTCCCCCTGGCACTCCTCACGGGACTTCCGGCTGCTGTGGAGCGCCGGACTGATCACCACCTTCGGCAGCTTCCTCACCTATGTCGCGGTGCCGCTGCAGATCAAGGAGATCACCGGGTCCTCACTGGCGGTGGGCCTGCTCGGCGCCGTGGAGCTGGTGCCGATGGTCGTCTGCGGCCTGTGGGGCGGTGCGCTGGCCGACTCCATGGACCGCCGCCGGCTGGTGCTGGCCTCGGAGGCCGGGCTCGGCGTGCTCTCGGTGCTGCTGCTGGTCAACGCCCTGCTGCCGAGGCCGCTGCTGTGGCCGATCTACGCCGTCATAGCCCTGCTGGCCGCACTGGACGGCCTGCAGCGCCCGTCGCTGGATGCGCTCACCCCGCGGATCGTCGGCCATGACCAGCTGACGGCCGCCGCCGCACTCATCTCGCTGCGCTGGCAGATCGGGGCCATCGTGGGCCCCTCGCTGGCCGGGGTGATCGCCGCCACCGCGGGGGTGCAGGTGGCCTACGCCCTGGATGTGGCGACCTTCGCGGTCTCCCTGGTGCTGCTCTCCCGGCTGCGGGCGGTGCCGCCGCCGACCGGAGCGGAGCGGCCCTCGCTGCGCGCCGTCGCGGAGGGCCTGCGCTACGCCTGGAGCCGGAAGGAACTGCTGGGCACCTATGCGGTGGACATCGTCGCCATGCTCTTCGCCTTCCCCAACGCGGTCTTCCCCTTCCTCGCCGACCGGCTGGACGCCCCCTGGGCGCTGGGCCTGATGTACGCGGCCTCCTCGGTGGGCTCCCTGGCGGTCTCGGCGACCAGCGGCTGGGCCTCGCACATCCACCGGCACGGCCGGATGGTGATCATTGCGGCGGGGCTCTGGGGCGCGGCGGTCACCGGCGCGGGGCTGGCCGGCAACATCTGGCTGGTGCTGCTCTTCCTGGCACTGGCCGGCGGCGCCGACATGGTCAGCGGCCTGGGCCGGACGACCCTGTGGAACCAGTCGATCCCGGACGCGCTGCGCGGCCGGCTGGCCGGAGTGGAACTGCTGAGCTACTCGCTGGGACCGCAGCTCGGCCAGGTCCGCGCGGGCGGCATGGCCGCGGTCTTCGGGGTCCGGGCCTCGATCTGGTCCGGCGGGCTGCTGTGCGTGGCGGGTGTGGGGGCGCTGGTCGCCGCACTGCCCAGGCTGCTGGCGTACGACTCCCGCACCGACCCCCATGTCGCCGCGGCCCGTGCCGAACGGGAGCGCACCGAACCGGAGCGCACCGAACGGGAACGCGCCGAACGGGAACGCGCCGAGCAGGAGCGCGCCACGGCCGGGGACCGGCCGGTCCGGGAGCCGGCCCCCTGACCCCATGCCTGCCGCACGCAGCACCGCGCGGGCTGCGGAGGGCGCCGGGCGGGCGGGGGCTCAGGACTTGCGGGCCGCGTAGTAGACGGTGAGCAGATCGCCCTCGGCCCGGCCGGTGTCGACCCGGGTGAAGCCGGCGTCGGTGAGCATCCGGCGGGCCGTCCGGCCGCCCGCGGCGGGGTCCGGGCCCGCCTCGCCCGTACCCGGGGAGACCGCCGTGCGGTGGAAGAGCGAGAGGCCGTGGAGCAGCGGGCCGACCGGGTCGTCGGCGCCCTCCTCCCGAGGACCGGCGGGGGCGGTGTCGCCCATCAGGAAGACCCCGTCGTCGTGCAGGGCGTCCCGGGCCGCGAGCAGGGTACGCGCGGGGTCCGCCAGGTCACGGATGGCGTCGAAGGCGGTGATCAGGTCGTAGTGGCCGTCCAGGTCGGCCGAGTCGGCCACGTCGAAGGTGGTGTTGGCCAGGCCCAGCCGCGCCGCCTCCTCGCGGGCCGCGGCGATGTCCTCCTCACAGAGGTCCACGCCGCGAAAACGCGCTGCGGGAAAGGCCTGCGCCATGACGGAGAGGGCATGGCCCCGTCCGCAGTGGACGTCCAGCACCTCGATCCCCTCGCGCAGCCGCTCGGGCAGCCCGGGGACCAGCGGGAGGACGCCGTCCACCAGGGCGCCGTCGACGGTGCGGCGGCTCTCCTCGGCCCTCAGCTCCCGGAACCGGGAGTACGCCGACCGAGGTACCCCGCCGCCCTCCCGGAAGGCCGCCACCACCCGCTGCTCCACCTCGCCCATCGCGGCTGCGTACTGCGCGAGCCCGGCCAGGTTGCCGCTCCCGGCGGCCCGGGTGAGGCAGGCGGCGCGGTCCGGCGGGAGGGTGTAACCGCCACCGGCGGGATCGTGGTCGACGATGCCGCCGGCCACCATGCCGTCCAGCCACTCCCGGACCCGGCGCTCCTGGAGGCCGGCGGCTGCGGCGATCTCCGCGCAGCCGGCGGGCGGCAGACCCGCCATGGTGTCGAAGAGCCCGGCCTGGTGGCCGAGACCGATCAGCAGCGCCAGAGCGGAGTCATTGAGGATGCCGACCATGCGGTCGGCGAAGGCCTCGGACGCGGACATCGCGGCTCCTCGGACGGTGGCGGCGGTCCCGGCCTCCCACGCTACGCCGGGCGCCCCCGGGCCACCTCTCGGCGGCCCGGGGCCCACCGGCTCAGGAGTCCTCGTCCTCGGGGCGGTCGTTCCAGCGCGGGTCGGTGTCCCACTTCTCGTTGCGCTCGGCGACGGTCTGCAGGGCGTGCTCGGCGTCGGGGCGGCTCTCGTACGGCCCGAGGCGGTCGCGGGCCGGGCACTCCGGGCCCTCCTCCACCTTGTGGTGCTGCACGCAGTAGTACCACTCGCCCGGTTTGCCCTGCGGCTTGCGTCCGAACCTCATCCTGCGGCCTCCTCGTCGAGGGGCGGATGCCCCCATGCCCTCAGCTTGCTGGGCAAGGTAGCTCATGCCCGTCCGGGGCGGGGCCCACTCCGCCCGCCCGTCGGGGGAGCCTGCCGGGCCCCCTGGTGGCGGGGTCGGGGCGGCAGGAGTCACAGGGGTTCCCCGAGCGTCCCGTACTCCCCCTCCAGCGCGTCGGCCCAGTGGGCCGCCCAGTCCGGCCGGGTGCCGTCCGCGTCGGTGAAGCCGTACTCCTTGTAGAGGTCCCAGGTGGCCAGGGCCCGCCCGGTCCTCGCCATCACACCGGGGTCGGCGGCCAGCGCTGCGACCGCCCGTCCCAGGTAGGCCGGGGTTTCGGAGTGGGCGAAGTGGGGGTCCTTGGCCGCGCCGTCCCGCCAGGTGTCCTCGGTGACGCCGAAGTGCTCCAGCATGGCCTCCGAGCGCAGAAATCCGGGCGTGACGGCGACCGCCGCGACGCCGTGCGGCTTCAGCTCCGCGGCCTGGGCGACCGCGAGACGGATCACCGCGGACTTGGCGAGGTCGTAGAAGAACGAGCCGCGGTAGCGGGCGGTGTTGCCGTCGGTGACCTCCACCACCAGACCGCTGCCGCGGGCGACCATCAGGGGCAGCGCATACCGGCTGGTGATGATGTGGGTCTCCACCGCCTGCCGCAGCAGCCGCAGCCCGGTGTCCAGGTCCTGCTCCCACAGCGGGTGCTCCCAGTCGGTCAGCGGGTCGCCGCCCCACACGGAGTTGACCAGGATGTCGAGCCGTCCGTCCTGCTCCCCGGCGATCCTGTCGACCAGGGCGCGGACCTCCGACGGGCGGCTGTGGTCGGTCCGGACCGCGATGCCGGTCCCGCCCGCCGCGCTGACGTGCTCCGCGGTCTCCTCGACGGTCTCCGGACGGTCCAGGTCGGAGCGCCCGGCGGTACTGCTGCGGCCGGTGACGTACACGGTGGCTCCCGCGGCCCCGAGCTCCACGGCGATGCCCCGGCCGCCGCCCCGGGTGCCTCCCGCGACCAGGGCGACCCTGCCCTTCAGCGGCTTGTCGACGACGGTCATGAGTCCTCCGTATCGGTGCTGGCGTCGCTGCGGGAGGGGCGATGGGGCAGCAGTACGGCGTCGACGGCCTCGCGCAGCCGCTGCGGCAGGGTGCCCCGCCGGTCGAGCGCCCAGGTCAGCCCGGCGCCCGCGGTGATCGCCTGGATGGTCCCGGTCAGCGCCGCAGTGTCCGTACCGGCCCGCAGCTCGCCCTCGCCCACCGCCTGGATGAGCAGTGCCCGCACCGCTGTGCCCCGGGACCGGTGGATGGCCAGGGCGTGCTCATGGAGCTGGGGGTCGGTGAGGTCCATGCACAGGAACGCCAGGTGGTTGGCGAAGCTCTCCGGGGTGCCCAGCGGGGCCATCGATGTCACGAGCAGTGCCGTCAGCGCCGCCAGGGGGAACGGGTGCCCCTCCGCCGACCGCCGGTGGAGCTCGTCCGCGTCCTGCGCGGACTGCCTGGCCAGCGCGACCAGCAGGCCGTGCTTGGATCCGAAGCGCTGCACCAGGGTGCCGGGCACCAGCCCCACCTCCTCGGCCACCGCGCCCAGCGTCAGACCGGCGGGACCCACGCGGCCGATCACCTCGGCGGTGGCACGCAGGATCACCGAGTCGTCGATGCCCCGGGGGCGTCCGGCCACCGCATCCTCCCATTAATAAATGACTGTTCATTTATTAAACACCCGAGCCCCCGCTGCGGCAACCGCGAGGGAGCGGGCGCCGAGGACACCACCCCGGCGCCGGTGCGGAACGCCCCGGTCAGCCGAAGCGGCCGCCCACGTAGTCGGCGGTGCGGGAGTCCCTCGGGGCCTCGAAGAGCTGCTCGGTGGGTCCGGACTCCACGATGTGGCCCGGGGTGTCATGGGTGGCCAGGAAGAACGCGCAGGACTGCGAGACCCGCTGGGCCTGCTGCATGTTGTGGGTGACGATGACGATGGTCAACTCGCTGCGCAGCTCCGCGATGGTCTCCTCGATGCGCCGGGTGGAGGTGGGGTCCAGGGCGGAGCAGGGCTCGTCCATCAGCAGGATGTCGGGGCTGACGGCCAGTGAGCGGGCGATGCAGAGCCGCTGCTGCTGACCGCCGGAGAGGGCACCGCCGGGCGTCCGCAGTCGGCTGGAGACCTCGGTCCACAGGCCGGCCCGGCGCAGGCTGCTTTCGACCAGGTGGTCCTTGCGCCGGCGGTCCGCCTTGATGCCGGCCAGCCTGAGTCCGCTGATCACATTGTCGTAGACGGACATGGCAGGGAAGGGGTTGGGGCGCTGGAAGACCATGCCGATCCGCCGGCGCACCTCGGTGGGGCGCTGCTGCGGGTCGTAGATGTCGCGGCCGTCGAGCAGCACCTCCCCGGCCAGGGCGGCACCGCGGACCATCTCGTGCATCCGGTTGAGAATCCGGAGGTAGGTGGACTTGCCGCACCCGGAGGGGCCGATCAGGGCGGTCACGCCGCCGGGGGCGACGGTCAGCGAGACGCGGTCCAGCACCTTGCGGTCGCCGAACCAGGCGGACACATTGCGGGTCTCCAGGCCGTACAGCACCCCGCCGTCGCGGCCGACCACGGGCGGCAGCACCAGGGTGTCGGCCCCGGCATCGGCCGCGGTGGGGCGGGCGGATCCGGCGGTGGTCAGCGGTGAATCGGTCATCGGGGCTGGGCTCCTGGGTTCGGGGCGGCTCGGCTGCGCTCAGCCGAGGTTGGGCAGCAGGGCGGCGGCGTTCTCGTATACGCACCAGGTCAGCGCGACCAGTACGGGCAGCGAGCAGAGCAGCCCGGTCCAGCGGTGCCAGCGCAGTACGGCGAAGGTCGCCAGCGCCGCGGCGGCGCACAGCCCGAGCGCCCACAGCTGGAGCGGCGCCAGGGCGTCCTGGTCGTGGGCGAGGGGGTGCTCGGCGTCGCGGTAGCCATAGCGGCCTCCGGGGTCGGGCTGCGGCCTGCCGTCGAGGGTGGCGCCGACGAGGAGGTACCGGTCGGGGGCCCAGCCGCTGTCGGCGGTGACCAGGACCAGACGGTCCGGGTGCACCGTGTCGGCGATGGGGTGGCTGCCGTCGCCGAAAGCATTGACGGTGTACGTGGCGCGGCCCTGACCGGTCGTCACCGTGATGCGGTCGCCCGCCCGCAGCGCGGGCAGCCGGCCGAACGGCCCGCCGTAGGTGACCCGGCGGCCGTACAGCACGGAGACGCCCTGCTGGCCGGGCAGCGGGGTGTCGCTGCGGTGACCGGGGCCGCGCATCAGGTCGCGGGAGGTGGTGCCCTCCACCACGACGGCGTTGTGCAGCCCGATCGCGGGGATGTCCACCGCGGCGACCGGGGCGCCGTACGCTGTCGGGCCGATCGGTGCGACGCCCTCCTCCAGCTGGTGGCGCAGGGTCCGGTAGAAGGCGGCCTGGCTGTGGGCCTCCTGGATGCCGGAGAAGGCCGGCACATACACGGCGAAGCCGAAGGCGAGCACCCCGAGCAGGGTGACCGCCGCGCCGACCGCGGCCAGCACCGGCCGCGGGGCAGGGCGCGCGGCGCCGGGCCCGGACGGGCGGCTGCGGATGCCGCGTTCCGGCCGGGCGGCGGTCTTCTCGGGGGCGGGCGGTGGTCCGGCGGGAGATTCGTCGAGGGTGGGCGCGCTCATCGGGTCCTCCGGTCGTTGGCTGGGGCGGCGGGGGGTTCGGGGTCAGCCGGACCTGCGGCCGGCCCGCCGGTTGCGGCTGATCCAGGCGCCGACCAGCGGCGGGATGGCGACGGCGGCGAGCAGTTCCACCGCGGTGAGGCCGCCGAGCAGCCAGCCGTCCTGTCGCCGGCCGGTGATGCCGACCGCGGTGGAGGCCAGAGGCATGCCACCGTCCGCGCCGCCGCCGGCCCCGCCCGCCGAGCCGGCGGCGAGGACCCGCTTGCCGGTGACCGGGTCGACCACATACTGGCCGGACCCTCCGGTCGCGCTGCTGCCGCCGGTGGCGGCGCCGCTCCCGCCGCCGGCCGAGCCGGAGCCGGAGGTGCCGGTTCCGGTGGTGCCGGTGCTGCCACCGGTCGCGCCGCTGCCGCCGCCGGCGCTGCTGCCGCCGGCCGAGCCGCCCGAGGAACCGCCCGAGGAGCCACCGCTGCTGCCGCCGGTGCCGGTGGAGCCGCCGGAGGTGCAGGGCATCGGGGCGCCCTTCTTGTCACACGCGGAGGGCTTGGGGGCGTTCACGGCGAGGACGTTGACGTCCGGGTGCTTGCCGTCGAACGTGGGGTTCTTGCAGCCCGCGAGGTGGTTGTGGTCCGGGACCGCACCGTGCCCGGGAATGTGGGCGACCTGGGCGAAGCCGCCCTCGACCACGTTCTGCGGCATCGGCGAGTAGCCGAGTGCATCGGCCTCGCTCTGGCCGGCGCAGAGGGTGTAGGTGAGATACGTGCTGAGGGTGTAGCCCTTGTTGTCGTTGAAGTGGGCCGGCCAGACCAGGCCGTTCTTCGCCTGGTCGCGCGGGGTGATCAGATAGCTGTAGCTGGAGAGCGGGTAGGCGCGCGGGTCGCTGTCCGTGTAGACGTCGTCCAGGTTCTGCTGGAGGTAGTTCGGGCTGGCGGGATCCCAGTTGATCTTCGCTGCCTGGAGGGCGACCGCGACATTGCTGGCGGTCGGGAGCACGTAGTAGCCGCCCTTGTTGAGGACCTTGACCACCGGGTAGTCGGCCTGCTTGGCGTAGGCGTACTCGTCGTAGCCGATGGTGCCGTTGCCGGCGCCGGAGGTGATGTAGCCCGCGACCTTGTCCGAGCCGTTCTGGGCCACCGAGTTGGCGAACGGCGCGGGGTAGAACTCGGTCATCCCGCACGGCGGGGAGACGCCCTTGGCCGACTGGCAGAAGGCGTTCCACTCGGAGGGGTACTGCTTGGACATCCAGCGGGTGAACTGCGCGGTGGCACCCGAGCCGTCCGAGCGGACCACCGGCGTGATGTCCAGGTCCGGCAGCGGGGCGGGGTAGTCGGCCCTGATCCGCGGGTCGTTCCAGCGGGTGATCCTGCCGGTGAAGATACCGACGATGGTCGCTCCGGAGAGGCGCAGATCACGGACCTGCCTGCCCCCGACCTCCAGGTGGTACATGAACGAGGTGCCGCCCGCGGTGATGGGCACATAGGAGTACGCGCCGTCGAGCGCGGAGGTGATCTCGGCGCCCTCGCCGCTGATCTTGTCGTCGCCGTTGCGCCACGGCACGTCCGAGCCGGCGAAGTCGGTCTGGCTGAGGCTCAGTTGGTTGCGTCCGGCCTGGGAGCCGTTCTGGGTGTAGTTGATGTTGATGCCTTGCGCATAGACGTCCCTCGCCCACTGCTCGATCGCCGGACCGGCCCATGAGGAGCCGGCACCGTTCACCGGTACGTACGAGGCGGCCCCCGCGGAGGTCGGCATGCCGATGCCCAGCAGGCCGAACAGGCCGATGAGCAGCAGGACGGACAGGGCACGGCGGTTCCGTGCACGCATGATCGGTGCCTTCCGGTGCGACGGGAGTGGGAGTGCGGCTGCGGGGCGGGCCGCGGATGCCGGGCGGGTGGTCGTCGGGCGGGTGGTCGTCGGGCGGGCGCTCATCGGGCAGCGTCCCTGGCGATACGGCGCCGCTGACGGTGGCTCAGCTGTCCCGGCGTACGGCCGCCGAGCATCCGGGCGGTGACGAAGAGCACCAGCACCACGGACATCAGGGTGACGCCGGCCGCGAAGGCGCGGGCGACCATGGTGTCCTGCGGGTAGCGGACGTAGTTCCAGATGTAGAGCGGCAGATTGGCCTGCTGGCCGCTGAACGGGTCGGCGTTCATGCTCTTGGTGAAGCCCGCGGTGAGCAGCACCGGGGAGGTCTCCCCCACCCCGCGGGCCATCGCCAGCACCACCGCGGTGGCCAGGCCGGGCCGGGCGGTGGGCAGCACCACCGTCCACACGGTGCGCCACTGGCTGGCGCCCAGCGCATAGCCGGCCTCCCGGAGGGTGCCCGGGACCAGGCGGATCACGGCTTCGGCGGCGCGGGTGACGATCGGCATCATCATCACGCTGATTGCCAGTGAGGCCGCGAAGCCGCTCATCCCCACCCCCAGACCGAGGATCAGGGTCGCCAGCACGAACAGACCCGCCACGATCGAGGGCAGTGCGCTCATGGCGTCGACGATGGTGCGCACCGGCCGGGCCAGCGGCCCGCCGATCTCGACCAGGAAGAGCGCCGCCAGGATGCCCAGCGGCACGGTGAGCGCCGTGGCCAGGCCGAGCTGCTCCAGTGAACCGACGACGGCGTGCAGCAGGCCGCCCCTGTCCAGGCCGTCGAGGGGACCGGCCAGCACCATGGTGTCGGTGAACAGGTTGCCGTGCCCCAGCGCGGCATGGCCGCGGAAGACCAGATAGCCGATCTCGTCCACCACCAGGACCAGCAGCAGCAGTCCCGCGGTGCTGAGCGCCACCGAGGCCAGCCGGTCGCTGACGGCCCTGGCTCCCCACTGGAGTCCCGCGCAGGTCGCATACAGGCCGAGGAAGACGACGTACCAGGCCAGCCAGAAGCCGAGCGCTCCGGAGACCGGCAGCAGCCGCTCGTAGAGCACCCACACCAGGCCGAGCGCGCCGGCGGCCGACCCGGCGAGGGTGAGCACCCCGTCGGCGGTCACTCCGTGCAGACGGACCCGGCGTTCCGGTTCGGCGGGACCGGCGGACGCGGTGGCGGCGGGCGCGGGCGCGGTGGCGGCCGCAGGCGCGGGTGGCCGGCGGGTGGTCCCGGCGGCGGCGCCGAGGTCGTCGGTGGTGCTGGTCATGGCAGGGGCTCCAGGAGAGGGTTCAGTCGGCGGTGACCGCGCCGGAACGGGAGCGGCTGATCACGACGGAGGCGAGGACATTGACCACGAGGGTCACCAGGAAGAGCACCAGTCCGGCTGCCATCAGGGCGGAGAGGTTGAAGTCGCCGGCCTCGGAGTAGCGCAGGGCGATCATGGCGGGGATGGAGTTGCCGCCGCGCTCCAGGACGTGCCAGGCGACGGTGTAGACCGGGGAGATGATCAGGGCGACCGCGATGGTCTCGCCCATCGCCCGCCCGAAGCCCAGCATCACCGCGCCGATCACGCCGCCCCGGCCGAACGGCAGCACCACCGTGCGGATCATGCCCCAGCGGGTCCCGCCCAGCGCATGGGCTCCCTCCCGCTCACCCTGCGGGGCCTGGGAGAAGACCTCCCGGCTGAGCGAGGTGACGATGGGGATCACCATCAGCGAGACCACCACGCCCGCGATCAGCGTGGACGAGGTGTAGGAGGTGGCCGCGTCGCCGAAGCGGACGGTGAGGAAGGGCAGGAACCCAAGGTGCCGGGAGACCCAGGCGAGGGTGCCCAGCAGGGCCGGCTGGAGGAAGAACAGCCCCCACAGGCCGTAGACGATGCTGGGGACGGCGGCCATCAGGTCGACCAGCGAGATCAGCGGCCGGCGCAGCCGCTCGGGTGCGTACTCGGAGATGTACAGCGCGGCGGCGAGGGAGACCGGGACGGCGATCAGCAGCGCGATCACCGCGATCAGGATGCCGTTGGGCAGCATCGAGCCGACGCCGAAGCGATGGGTGCCCGGCGTCCAGTCCTGGGTGGTGAGGAAGCCCCAGCCCGTCGCCTTGATCGCGGTGCCGGCCCGGTAGACCAGGAAGGCCGCGATCAGGCCCATCACGACCAGCACGGCGGAGCCGGCGCCGCGCAGCACTCCGCGGAAGACCCGATCGCCGGCGGTGGGCAGGGCCCGGATCGCCCGGGGCCGGTCCGGCGGCAGATCCGGGGCCGGGTCGCCGGCTGCGGCCGGCGGGGCGAGCTGCTGGTCCATTGCGCTGAGCTCCCTCATCGGGACGGTGGGGTCGGAACGGAACGGCCGCGCCCCACCGGTCGGCGGCGGCACGGACACGGGAGTGCCGGACACGCCTGCTCCGGATCGGGGCGGTCCCGCAGGGCATATGACGGACAGTCGGTGATTCACGGGGACAGTGAGGGCAGGGGCGGCGGGGGCCCCGGCCGGCGGCCGGGGCCCCGGGCCTGTTCAGCCGCTCCGGCGGGTCAGGATGCGGGCGCGCAGGCGGCCGTACCAGGACCTGGCGCGGGCGAGGAGGACGGTGCCCTGGCCGGTGCGGCCGAGGACCAGCGCGGTGGGACCGCCGACCAGCAGCACACCGCCGACGATCAGCAGCACCGGCAGCATCCAGCGCATCGCCCCCGCCTGGTCGGCGCTCGGGGTGCCCGCGGCGATCGGGGCGGCGGGCAGCCCGGCGGTGGTGGAGCCGGAAGCAGCGCCCTTGGAGGTGTTCCCGGAGCCGCCCGCGGCGCCGCCGGAGGACGCGGTGCCTCCCGAGGCGCCCCCCGAGGTCCCGCCCGCCGCCGTACCGGCGGAGGTGGTGCCGCCCAGGGACGTACCACCGGACACCGGGATTCCGGAGGACGACGTGCCCCCGCCGGAGACGGCGCTGCCGCCGGACGCCGCGGCCGAGCCGCCCGAGGACCCCCCGGAGGAGCTGCCGCCCGAGGTGGAGCCCGGCGGGGGCGGCGGTACCTTCTCGGCGCCGTCCTGGGCCCGGACGTGCTGCGCGGCGGTGACCGTCTGGGCGGCCTGGCGGTCGCTGAGCGCCTGGTAGCCGTCGGGCAGGTCGCCGGGCGCGGTGCCGTAGGTCTGTCCGGGGCCGGCGGCGTATCCCAGCCAGTCGGCGATCTTCCCGGCCTTGGCCGACGCGACACCGCTGGTCGGCACCATGGCCACCACCGGCTCGGTGAGCGGATACGCCTTGGGGTCGGTCGCGCCGATGTCGGCGGTCAGCGCCCCGCTCTTCTCGTCCACCGTCATGGCGTCCACGCCTGCGGACATCGAACCGGGGGTCGGCTCCACGAACTGGCCCGCCGCATTCTCCAGCGCCGCCACCGGATAGCGGTACTTCGCGGCATCACCCATGCCCATCACCGCGATGATGCTCCGTGCGCCGGGCCCCACGGGGGGCACCGCCGTGTGGGTGCACCTGTCGGGGTGGGCGGGGTCGGGGGTGCACCAGGTGTTCTGGGCGCTGGTCTTGCCCTGAACGGGGTACTGGGTCAGCTCCGCATAGGACGAGACCGGGTTCCAGAACCACTGGAGGTCACCGTCGAGGTCCAGTTTGGAGAACTGCTCCAGCGGATAGTGGACGCCGACATATCCGGCGTTGATCCGCATCCCCCAGGGGTCGGACTTGCCCTTCAGAAAGGCACGGGCGTCAGGGTCCGCCGTCACCCAGCGCGTCAGCTCGTACGTCATGTCGCTGCGTCCGTAGAGCACCACCGGGAAGGACCCGAAACGGCCCTGGTTGCTCATCGCCGTGGTCGGCAGCCCCGGGTTCAGCTGCTGGAACTCTGGGTCGTCCATGACGGAGGCCGGGTTGTGGCCCACACCCGGACTGCAGACATAGCTGCCGACGGCCGGGCAGGTCACACCGCCCGAGTACGACTGGGTGAGCAGCTTGGCCACCAAGCGGGCATTGAGCTTGAGGCCGGTGACGGGCTTGCCGGTGACGGGGTCGTCGATCGCATACGCGAGCACGATCGCGGTGTTGGCGATCGGAGCATAGGTGTAGGTGCGGGTGGAGGTGGCCGAAGCCGCCGCGGGCTGGGAGGTCAGCCCGACGTCCTGGGCGCCCGACAGGAAGGTCGAGCGGGCCTGGTACTCGTCCAGGCTGGAGTTGAACGTCGCGTGCAGCGCCTGCACATCTCCGCTGCCCTTGCAGTATCCGGGGGTCCACAGGTCGGCGGCCGTGCCGAACATCGGGGAGCCCGCCATCGAGAAGTCGGAGTCGGCCGCGGGGCAGTCCAGCGTCGACTGTCGGAAGGTCAGCGGGATGGTGATGTGCTGGGACCAGTTGCAGTAGTAGCCGAACCCGCCGGCGGTGGATATCACCGAGCTGATGCCGTCGAGGTGGTGGTCCGCGCAGTTCATCGGGTACTTGGTGGGGTTGGCCTTCGAGCCCTTGTACCCGCCCTGGATCGGCTCCACCACCAGTGAGCAGGGCACCGTGGGCCCGCAGCCGAGGAAGGCGCTCTCCTGGCGGGTGAGCACCTCGATGTCCGCCTCGCCGGTGCCGTCGGCCCCGGTGACGGTCCAGACCAGGTTGTTGCGCCCGTCCGCCGTGGTGCCGCCGACCTGGGTGTTGAGGATGCAGTCGGAGGGGACCCCGGGCACATAGTTGATGTCGGCCTCGATCAGCGGCATCTGCGGATCGCTGCCACGGCACTGCATGACCGCGACCGGGTACACCGTGGCGGTGCTGAAGCCGCCGCTGGTGCCCGAGGACGGGGTGAAGTTCTTCCAGGAGAGATGGACGACCTCGTGGGTGAGGTCGCCGGCCTGCCGGACGGTCACCTCCATCGGATCCGGCCGCAGCGCCTGGGTCGCCGGGTCCCATGCCTGCCGGCCCTGGACGGTGGCGGAGCCGCTGTCGGCCCGCGCGGGGGCGCCCGAATCGGCCAGCACCGGCATGGCTGTCAGGAGCAGCAGTCCCAGCAAGGTCGCGGCGGCGGCCGTCGCCCTATGCCATGGCGGCTGATAGCGCCGCCACGCTCTGGGGACGATCATGCGGTGACTCCTTTTCGGTTACGGCCAGACGGCGGGAGGTTCCATGGGCGTGCAGCGGCCCGCGCGGGTCCTGTCGCGCACCCCTGGATATTTGGCCCGATCGATGGCTTGTGCGGCCGTACGACGGGTGAACGAGGCGACAACGGGGGAAGGGGCCGGGCCGACGAACGAGAGAGGTCGGGCCGGGAAGCATCCGCCCCCGGCCCGACCCTGGTCACTCGGCTCAGACGCCCGTACCGGGGATGCCGAAGCCGCAGTCGTCGTCGTCACCCGGAACCAGCGGGGCGAAGCCGTACTGCTCAACGATCGACTGGCCGTCGTTGCACAGGTAGCCGGTGTCGCTCAGCAGGCCCTGGAGGTAGGCGGGGATGGTGCTGCCGATCACCACGTTGTAGACCTCCCGCTTGTACGGGAAGCCGCTGTTCAGCGTGCCGTCGGCGTTGCGCGGCGCCACGCTGTTGACCTGGCGCAGCGTCAGACTGCCCCGCAGGTCGGCGGCGGCGTTGGGCAGCTGGTTCTCCTGGGCGATGAACTTGGAGGTCGCGTAGGGCACCAGCACATTGGCCGCGTTGGCGCCGGTGAAGACCGCGTTGGTGCCCTCGTTCTCCACGATCGAGTCATTGGAGGTCACGCAGGTACCGGGGGTGGTGACGCCGATCTTGCTCAGGAACATCTTGCGGGTACCGGAGTTGGCCTGCGGCAGGACCGGCGCGATGGTGCCGGACGTGCCGCCCACCGCGGACCAGTTGGTCACCGTGCAGCTGTAGATGTCGTGCAGCTGCTGGGTGGTGAGGTTGGCCGGGGCGTTGCCACCGCTCTTGGCCGCCCAGGTCACCGCGTCCACGGCGAAGGGAACGAAGAGCAGCGAGGACGGTCCGGCGCTCGGGTCCGACGAGGAGCGGGCCACATCGACGTGGGTGCGGGTGCCGCTGGCGTTGAGGGTGTTGGTGTTGTTGACGTCCAACAGGGCGGAGATGCCGGCGCCCGAGCCGACCGGGCGAGCGAGGGTGGCGGACGCGCTGGTCTTGGTCTGAAGGGTGGCCGTGCCCTCGGCGAGGTAGGAGTACGCGTTCCTGGCCGGCGCGGGGGACTGGGCGTTGTAGGCGGTGGCAATCGCGTCGATGACGTACTCGGTGGTGTCCGAGCCCGCGAAGACGATGCTGCTGTCCGAGACGGGAGGGGTGGGCTCCGACGCCAGGGCAGTGCCCGGCATCACAACGGCGAGGGAGGCCGCGGTCGCGGCCAGCAGCAGGGACTTCTTGACCATGCGCATGTTTCCGGTTCCTCCGGTGGGAATGCTCCGTGATTGCGCTCCGAACGCCACTGGCGGCGCCCGCCCCCGGCCACGCGGTCCTCGGCCGGGCAAGCGGCAGCCTTGTCGAGGCGACCCGGCCCGGCAACCGCCGCCCCACGGCTGCCGCGGACCGGCCGGGCCGCCTCGACAGCGAAGAAACAGCAGGTCGGAGCCGGTCTCAGCGGAACGCTCGACCCCGGCTGGAGCGCGGCCCGGGCCCCGGGCGTGCATCTGCGGAGGATCGCGCGCTGGCCGCGCATTGGCCGCGCGTTCACCCGCCGCGACGACCTCGGTGCCGGTCCTGGCGGCGCCCTCAATGGCTTTCATCAGGGGTTCCCCGGCGGCGAACCCGCGAAGGAAACCGCCGGCGGACACCCGGCGGCAACAACCTGCGGTGACAGCGTCCGCGAGCAACACCCGTCAGCGGCACCCGCGCAAAAGGAGACCTCAGCGCACACCCGGCGGCAACAATCGCCAACGGCAACGCCCGTGGGCAACACCTGTCAGCCGATGCCCATCAGCACCAGCTGCCGGCAACACCCGGTGCGGGCAGCCGCCGGAAACCCCATGAGCGGCGGCACCCCTGCCGCCACCGCCGCACAAGACACTCCAGCGCACGGGCAAGCAACACCCGTCAGCAGACACCCCGGAGGCTGCCGAGGCGGACGACGAAGGAGGTGGCGGCCGCACGGCAGGCGCCCCTGCGGCGGTACGTGGCCGCACCGCGGGCCACCAGGCGGCCGGCGGCGTCCCGGGCGGTCCACACCCAGGACCGCAGGTCTCCGGAGAGATTCTGATCTATCGTCAGTTCCGCTGCACCGCACACCAGCCGGGCGAAGGCCGCCCGCGCCGCCGCGGAGTCGGGGAAGCCCGCGGCGGAGCGGGCGAGCGGGCGGCCGTTGCGGGAGAACAGCGTCCAGCGGTAGCGGCCGCGCGGATCCGGGTCGACCCTCAGCACCGGCGCGTCCGGCCCGGCGCCGCCGTCCGGCCCGGCACTCCCCGACGGGGTACCGGGAGCCGGGCCGGACAGGGAGTACAGGACCACGGCGTCCCCCAATGATCGCTGGATGTACATGCCACATCGAGCGTGGCCAGCGCAGGGCTACAGCAGCGGAACGACCGGTGAACGAGGCCCCATACTCCCGCGTCCGCGGCAACGTCACCGGCGGACCTCCCCCAACGTCACCTGTGGGCCTCCCCCTCCGCCGGCGGCCGCCCCTCCCACGGGGGCGGGACCGACTGGGCCAGCAGTTCCAGGAACCTCTCAAAGGCGTCCCGGCAGGTGGCGTGCCGCGGATAGGAGCGCGGGGAGACGGCGACATTGCCCCCCTCGCCGTCCCTCGCCACCCACTGCCACCCTGTGGCGCTGCCGCCGCCCTCCGGATGGTGGACCCAGCTGGTGAGCCGGTCAGCACTGCCCCTGGCACGCAGCAGATGGGCACGGCACTGGGACTCCTCGGCGAAACCGTCCGCGGCCACGCCCACCATGCGCCCGTTGGGAGCCCGTATGCGCCATCGGTACAGGGCATCCGCGTCCCGGTCGATCTGGACGGTGACGCGCCCCACCCCCTCTCCCCGGCCGCCTCTCCCACCGGTGACGGCGGCTCTGCCTCCCGCTCCGACTTCCAAGGTCTCCCCCCAAGGCCGGGCACGCCGGCGCCGCCGCGACGGGACGGGACGGGACCGCGTCACCGGCGAGCGCTCATCGTGCGGCCGTTTCGGAATGTGCACAGACGGATGCCCTGCGTCGATCATCGACCGCACCCGAACAGTATTCGTTCACGCACCACACGGAACCTGCTCTGCACCTTCCGCAGGTACGGTTCAGATGCCCTTTGCGCCTAGTTCATGACAGGACATCGCCAGGCGGCGCGACCCAGGGCAGAACCGCGGCCGATAGAATCCGGGCATGGCTCCTCTGGTTCCCGGCAGGCTCTCCCCCACCCGCAGCGTCCCGGCGCACATCGCCCGGCCCGAGTACGTGGGCAAGCGCGCCCCGGCGCCGTACACGGGTCCGGAGGTGCAGACCGCGGAAACCATCGAGAAGATGCGGATCGCGGGGGCCATCGCGGCCCGCGCCATGGACGAGGCCGCCAAGCACATCGCGCCCGGTGTCACCACGGACGAGCTGGACCGTGTCGCCCACGACTACATGTGCGACCACGGCGCCTACCCGTCGGACCTGGGCTACCGGGACTTCCCCAAGTCCATCTGCACCTCGGTCAACGAGGTGATCTGCCACGGCATCCCGGACTCCACCGTGCTGGAGGACGGCGACATCGTGAACCTCGATGTCACCGCCTACATCCACGGTGTGCACGGCGACCTCAACGCCACCTACCCGGTGGGCGATGTGGACGAGGAGTCCAAGCTGCTGGTCGAGCGCACCCTGGAGTCGCTCAACCGGGCCATCAAGGCGGTGCGGCCGGGCCGGCAGATCAATGTGATCGGCCGGGTCATCGAGTCCTACGCCAAGCGGTTCGGCTACGGCGTGGTCCGCGACTTCACCGGCCACGGGATCAACACCTCGTTCCACTCCGGGCTGATCGTGCCGCACTACGACAGCCCGCGTGCCACCGAGGTGATCCGCCCGGGGATGACCTTCACCATCGAGCCCATGCTGACGCTGGGCACCCATGAGTACGACATCTGGCAGGACGGCTGGACGGTGGTCACCAAGGACCGCAAGCGCACGGCCCAGTTCGAGCACACCCTGCTGGTGACCGCCGACGGCACCGAGATCCTCACCCTGCCGTAGCCGGGCCGGCCCTGCGGACGGACCCCGGCTCCCCGGGGTCCGCCGGGCTGGGCGCCCAGGCAGTCCGCGCCCGGCGGACGCACGGCGCCCGGTGTCCGTGCGGCGCACAGAACACCGGGCGGGACACCAGGTGGGCGTCGCCGGTGGCGCTCAGCCGATCCGCCACTGCTCCTCGGCCACCGCTCCCACGGTGGTGCAGGCGTCGGTGAGCACATCGAGGACCCGCAGCGGGTCCGGCAGCGGGTGCTCGGGCCCGCGTACCCAGCGGATCACCGAGTCGTCCGGGAGTACCGAGGGCGGCAGCAGCACATAGGAGCCCCGGCAGTGCCAGCGCAGCCCGGGGTGCTCCTCCAGGGTGTCGGGGTGGCTGTCCAGCTCGCACGGCCACCACTCGTCCTCGTCGAGCGGGGTGCCACGAGTAGCGGCGAAGAAGAGGTAGCGTCCGTCGCCTGCGGCGACCGGCCCGGCCGCGTCCTGGTCCAGCAGCCGCTCGAGGGCGATCCGGCCGGCCTCCTCCGGGACGTCCAGCACATCGTGGGTGCGGCCGGTGGCGGCGACAAAGTTGGCCTGCGGGTCCCGGGCCAGCCAGCGGGCGATCTGCTCGGAGTCGGTGGTCGCCTGCGACTGCCAGGCGAAGGAGACCGGGTGGCGGGCCGGAGCCGGACAGCCGACCCGGTCGCACGAGCAGCGGTAACCGGCGGGGCGGGCGGCCGGGGCGACCGCGAAGCCGGACCTGACAGCCCGGAGCAGCAGATCCAGCCTGGCCGAAGCCGCCGCATCACGCGCATCGGGGGTGTCCGCTGCTCGCGCCCGGCCTCGCCACCAGTCCGTCCATCTGCTGCTTCTGGTGTCCATCGAGTCCTTTCCTCGCACATCCCGAACCGGCCCTTGAACGCCGACCGGCTCTGCCAAGGTCCACGGTACGGAGCGGAAGGGGCGCGGGGAGCGGAAACGATGCAAGATCACCCTCGCCGGGCTCCGGAGCCCCGGATCCCGCGGCGCGGCGGGCCCGGGCATCCCATGGGCGTACTGAGCAGGATAAGACCCCGGAGGGGGTGGTCCGGACCGCGGGGTGCCGCAACGGTGGACGGGGTGCGAAGCTTGCGGGTATGAGGAGTGCGGATACCGAGTTCGTGGGCGGACCGCTGGACGGCACGGTGCTGCCGATCCTGCTGAGCCCGTTCAACAACGTGCCCAAGGTCTACCGGGTACCGGTGCCCGCCCATCTGGACCGGCCCGCCACCACGCTGGTGTACCACCGGGCGAAGCAGCACGACGCCCGCGGGCGCTGGCGGTGGCGCTATGAGTACGGGGCTCCCGACGGCGGCGAGGCCGCCGCCGGGTAGTCCGCCGCCGCCCCCCATGGGAGGACAGCCATGGCAACCGCACCTCGCGATCCACACTCCGTGACCGGCCAGGCGCGGGGCCTGGTCCTGCTCACGGCGGCCTGCCTGGTCCTGGTGAGCGTCTACAGCGCGGTCTTCGAGTCCGATCCCTGGCTCTGGTTCGCCTGGACCATGCTCGCGATGATCACCGGGGCCGTCGTGGCCATGCGCTCCCGATAGCGCCGCCCCGCTTGCTGCGCCCCCGCTTGCTGCGTTGCCGCTCGCTGCGCTGCCGCTCGGCCGCGGCTGACCGGCCGCGGCTGACCGGCAACGCAACGACCGGGTCGGTCTCAGGCCGGGTCGGATGCGGCGGCCATCCCCTGGCGCAGCCGGGTCAGGATGCGGGAGAGCAGCCGGGAGACGTGCATCTGGGAGATCCCCAGCTCGGCGCCGATCTCCGACTGGGTCATCTCGGCGCCGAAGCGCAGCGAGAGGATCTTGCGGTCCCGCTCCGGCAGAGCCCTGATCAGGGGCTTGAGGGCATGGTGGTCCAGCACGCCCTCCAGTCCGGTGTCCTCCTCGCCGAGCCGGTCGGCGATGGCGCCCTCGGACTCGTCGTCGTCGCTCTGCGCGTCGAGCGAGTAGGCGGTGTAGCCGGCGGAGGCGACCAGGCCCTCGCGGACGTCTTCCTCCGGCAGGCCCAGGTGTTCCGCGAGCTCCGCGGCGGTGGGTTCGCGGCCGAGGGTGAAGGAGAGCGCATCGGTGGCCTTGGCCAGGTCCAGCCGCAGTTCCTGGAGCCGGCGGGGCACATGCACGGCCCAGCTGGTGTCCCGGAAGAAGCGCTTGATCTCGCCGATCACGGTGGGCAGCGCAAATGTGGGGAACTCCAGGCCGCGGTCCATGTCGAACCGGTCGATGGCCTTGATCAGGCCGATGGTGCCGACCTGGACGATGTCCTCCATGGGTTCGCTGCGGGTGCGGAAGCGCCCCGCTGCGAACCGCACCAGGGCGAGGTTGAGTTCCACCAGGGTGTTACGCACATAGGCGTACTCATGGGTGCCCTCCTCCAGCTCGGCCATCCGCCGGAACAGCACCTTGGACAGGGCTCGGGCGTCCTCGGTGGCGATCCCCTCGACGGGCGGGATCACCGGAAGGCCCTGCGGTGCAGGGGTGGTGGGGGCGTCCTCCGGTGCTACGGGCGCCTGCACTGCGGGTGCGGCTGCGGCGACGGCTGCGAAGTCGACCCTCATCGGGTTGATCCCTCCCTCGGACGAGCCCCCCGCCTCCGGGACGGCGGGGTGCAGTGGCAACCGCCTACCCCGGCGCGCCGCACCCATGCGCCGGACGGGTGAATCTCCTTCGCCCAACGTGAAGTCAGGTTTCCTTCCGCCGCGGCCGTTCCACGGCCTGCGGCGGATCGGACCCGGACACCCGCAGCCCGGACGGGCCGGATGAAATGCACCCCGGCATGGGCAGGGTTGAAGCTGACCGTGCGCCTGGGACACCCAGGGCACCCGTATGAGGGAGAAGAGTTGTGAGTCAGGGGATCGATGGAGAGGTGAACCAGTCCCAGCAGGCCGCCCGCCCCCGGGCCCACCAGGAGCCGGGGCCGGTCGACCCCGAGCAGTGGCCCGATGTGGCACGGGTGCCCGACGCCCGGTTGCGGGCCCGGCTGTCCGAGGCTCTGCTACGGCGGATCGCCCAGCGGCTGGGGCTCGGGGTGGAGCTGTCCGACGGGTCGTCACTGCCGGGGTCGCCGGTGCTGAGACTCAACCGGCCGGAGGTCTTCCACCGCAGGGTGGGGGCGGGCGGTCTGATCGGCTTCGGCGAGGCGTACCAGGCGGGCGACTGGGACACGGACGACCTGGCCGGGGTGCTGACCGTACTGGCGGGGTCGCCGCAGACGCTGGTGCCGCCGGGGTTGCAGTGGCTGCGCCGGTTCTATGTGGCGGCCCAGCCCAGGGCGGAGCGCAACACCCCGGACGGCGCCCGGCGCAACATCCAGCGTCACTACGACCTGTCCAATGAGCTGTTCGCACTCTTCCTGGACTCGGTCGATGACCTACTCCTCGGCACTCTTCGAGGAGGACGGCACCCTGCCGGTGGCGAGCTGGGAGGCGCTGGAGGCCGCACAGCACCGCAAGATCGACCGGCTGCTGGACCTGGCCGGTGTCAAGGAGGGCACCCGGCTGCTGGAGATCGGCTCGGGGTGGGGCGAGTTGGCGCTGCGCGCGGCCCGGCGCGGAGCGACCGTCCTCACCCTGACCCTCTCCCAGGAGCAGCGGGAGCTGGCCCGGGCCAAGCTCGCGGAGGCCGGCGTGGCCGACCGGGTCGAGGTGCGGCTGCAGGACTACCGCGCGGTGGAGGGAGAGTTCGACGCGGTGGTGAGTGTGGAGATGATCGAGGCCGTGGGTGAGCGTTACTGGCCCGCGTACTTCTCCACCATCGACCGGGTGCTGGCGCCGGACGGCAGGGTGGCCATCCAGGCGATCACCATGGCGCACGACCGGATGGAGGCGACCAAGGACACCTACACCTGGATCCACAAGTACATCTTCCCCGGCGGGATCATCCCCTCGGTGGAGGCGGTGGAGCGGGTGACCGCGGCGCACACCCGACTGCGTCTGCTCGACCGGCACCCCTTCGGACCGCACTATGCGGAGACCCTGCGGCTGTGGCGGGAGCGGTTCGACGCCCGGCGTGCGGAGGTGGCGGCACTGGGCTTCGACGGTGTCTTCCGCCGTATGTGGGAGCTGTATCTGGCGTACTCCGAAGCCGGCTTCCGCACCGGCTATCTGGATGTGCAGCAACTGCTGCTGGCCCGCGCCTGATCGGGGGCGGCACCGGGCGCGGGCTCGACGGGCCGGTACGGACGGGCGCGCGCGGGCAGTGCGGCGGCGGGCTCGACGGCGCGCTCCCTGCGCCGCCGAGCCCGCTGCCCGGTCGTTGTGCCGTGGTCGTACAGTCGCTGTGCGGGGCCGGGTCAGCCGCCGGACTTCAGCTCGCTGAGTGAGGGCACCTGGTTGGTCACCTCGGCGCCCGCGGACTTGCCGGCCTCCTTGACGCTGTCGATCACGCCCTGGAACTCACTGGCGCCGCCCTCGGGGTCGCTGCCGCTGCGCATCTTGGTAATGCTCTGCTGAAGCGCCGCCACTCCGGCGGTCAGCGGGGCGAGCGCCTTGGAGAGGGTGGGATCGCCCTTGGCCGCGGTGAGCGCCGCCTTCAGCCGGTTGTAGGCGAAGGCACCCGCCAGACCCGCCTTGATCAGCGCGGTCTTGCGGCCGCTGGCGCCCTTCTTGAACTTGCCTGCCTTGTAGGGCTTGTACACCCACTGGTAGGTGGCGCCCGCCGCCAGTCCCGCATCGACCACGAACTTCGTCTTGGCGAGCTTCACCTTCTCCTGGCTGCCGGTCGGTGAGGGCGAGCTCAGGGTGGCCGGGACGGTGGAGCCCCCCGCTGTGGACTTGCCCGAGCTGGAGCAGCCGGCCACCAGCAGCGCCACCGCCAGCAGCGGGGCTGCGACGAGCAGCGGCAGTTGACGTGATTCGCGCATGGTGGTCCTCCGTGTGCGGGCCGGCAGGCGGCCGGGAGGGCGCGGGTCGCGCCGTCGCCCCGCCCCAACCTCGCATCCGGTGCCCGGGGCCGCGACCGGGCCGGGGCTTTCGGGTGAGAGGCACCCATGATGCGTCCGGGGCCGGGTAGGCGGCGTGGTACCGAGGGGGCCACGGGCCCGCAAACGACTCACCGAGAGGCAACGTCCGAAGGACGTGTCCGAGACCGTGCAGCTGACCGAGAGCTTCGACGGCATGCCGGGCACCACTGCCCTTGCCCGGCATGCGGCCGCCGCGTTCGCAGGATCCGTGCCGAGCGCCACCGGTGACACCGGCGGCGGCACCGGTGCGGACACCCTGCTGCTGGTGGTCTCCGAGCTGGTCGCCAATGCCTGCCGGCACGCCCCTGGCCCCTGCTCGCTGCTGCTGCGCTGGCAGCCGGGGCGGATGGAGGTCGTGGTCTCCGACCGGTGCGAGGCGGAGCCGGCGGCCCGGCAGCCGGATCTGCTCTCCGGTACCGGGGGCTTCGGCTGGCCGCTGGTCACCCGGCTGGCGGAGAGCGTCCGGATCACCCACCCTGCCGAGGGCGGCAAGTGCATCCAGGTGGCGCTCTCCTGGTGACCCGGTGGGTGGCGCGGTGGGTGACCCGGCGGGTGCCGCCGTCCGACCGAGGGGGTTCAGCCCTGCCGCGGTGCGGCGTCACCGGGCGGGGTCGGGGTCGCGGGGAGCTGCCCCAGGGCGGCGGCGAGCGCGGCGTGGTTGTGGTAGTCGCGGGAGGCCACGACGAGTCCGTCGCGGACCCGGAGGACCTGCACATTGGCCGTGTGGAACGCCTCGCCCGCGGCCGGTGTCCGGATCTCGTAGCCGAACTCGGCGACCACCACCTCCGGGTCGGCCGTCCGGTGCACCACCACATCGTGGACGGTGAGGCGCAGCGGGCCGCCCGCGGCTGCGGCGAAGTGCGCCCTGACCGCCTCCCGTCCCTCCAGCCGGACCGGGGCCGGCAGTGCGAACGGCAGCTCCACCACCGCGTCCTCCGCATAGAGGTCGGCCAGCCGGTCCCAGCTGCCGTCGGTGATGCCCCGGATGAGGCTCTCGAAGACCGTGCGCGGATCTGCGGTGGACTGCGATGTCTGCATGGATGGCTCCCGGGTCGACGGGACGGCGACCGCCCCTACAATCGGAGTAGCAACTCCGATTGACGATACGGACCAGCCACTCCGTTTGTCCAGCGCCAGAGACCGAGGTGCCCGATGCCCCCCGAGCCCGCCCCCTCCGACGGCAACCGGCCGCTGCGCGCCGATGCCCGGCGCAACCGTGTGCGGCTGCTGGCCGCGGCCGAGGCCGTCTTCACCGCCAAGGGCACCTCCGCCTCCACCGAGGAGGTCGCCCGGGAGGCCGGGGTCGGCATCGGCACCGTCTTCCGCCACTTCCCCACCAAGGAGGCGCTGCTGGAGGCCATGTACGTGGCCCGGCTGGAACGCTTCGCCGAGGACGCCCGCGAGCTCGCCCGCGAACAGGAGCCGGGCGACGCACTGTTCGCCTTCTTCAGCTGGGCAGTGGAACATTCCGCCGCCAAGAACGCCCTGGCCGACGCCCTGGCCGAGGCCGGGGTCGACGTCCGGACCGCCTCCCATGGGGCGGGCCGGGACCTCCAGGAGCAGCTGGGCGCGCTGCTCACCGCGGCCCAGCAGGCCGGCGCCGTCCGCGGCGACCTGGACCTGCCGGCGCTGCTGGCCCTGCTGGTCGGCGCCTCGCACGCCGCGCACTACGCGGGCGACGACCCGGACGCCCGCCGGCGCACCCTTGCCGTGGTGTTCGACGGGCTCCGCACCCAACCTTGCTGACGCAACGTCATATCCATACTGCTCAGGCGGTGACCGCGAAGCCGTGCGCGGCACCCAGCCTGGTCAGGCTGGCCCGGCCGGGGATGCCGTCCGCCGCCGCACCGGTGTACCCGTAGCGGCGCTGAAGTGCCGCATAGGCGATCACCGTCCGGGAGCCGAAGCTGCCGTCCACCCACTCCGCCGCCAGCAGCCCCTCCGCCCGCAGTGCCCGCTCCACCACCAGCACCTCGGCCCGGTGGGTGGTGCTCCCCTGCGCGGCGACCGGATCCCGTTGGGCGGCCGCCACCACATGGGCCAGGCTCACCGACGTCCCGTCCGCCCCACCCAGGATCTCCCCCGCCCTGGCGATCACCCCCAGGCGCTGCGCCCTGCGCAGCGTGCCGGGGCAGCCCGGGTGGTTGCCCCAGGCCGCGCCGCCGACGCCGTGATAGGTGAGGCCGTGCTGGGTGGTGGAGTCGACCACCTTCAGCGGCCAGCCGAACTCCGAGTGGCCCCAGGCGTAGATGTGCGCCACCGCCTCCAGCTGGGCGCCGGTCAGCGCGGTGTCCGGATGCCCCTCGGTCTCGACCGAGGCGTAGAAGGGGTTGCCGGCGGCCTGCGCCCAGGCGTAGTCGACACCGGTGTCGCAGTACTGCTCGACATAGCCGTCCCGGCGCACCCAGAAGTCGCTGCTCGCCTGCGAGCTGGGGGTGTTGAACCAGCCGTACGGGCTTCCGGTGTCGTCCTGCACATGGAGCACCAGCCCGCGACGCTCGCGCACCCCGTCATGGTGGACGTTGACGACGGGGCGGTACTGCGCCCCCGGCATACGGGCCATGTCCGATCCCTTCGCAAGGCGCTGGTCGGGGCGCCGGGCGAAGTCCCGGCACATCATCACCTTTCCCCCGCAACAGGCCGGTTGACCGGCGCCCGGAGGCATACGGTCAGCACACGATCCGTGTGCACGCCCCCACCGGAGCGCGGGGCACCGGCGGGCATGGGGGCGCGCGGTCGGGCGGACGGACGGCCCTCGGGGGCGGCGGTGTCGGACCGCCCCGCAGGACCACCCGTGCCTCCACCTCCCGGGCCCGCCGCCGGTGGGCCCAGGAGAGGAGCTAGGGCTGGTAGAGGAGCTAGGGCTGGTAGCGGTAGCCGAGCCCCGGTTCGGTGACCAGGTGCCGCGGCCGGGCCGGGTCCCGTTCCAGTTTGTGGCGCAGCGTGGAGAAGTAGACCCGCAGATAGTTGCCCTTCTCCTCGCTGTCCGGGCCCCAGACGTCATGGAGGATCCGCCGGCCGGTGATCAGCTGGCCCGGGTGGCGCAGCAGGAGCCCGAGGATGCTCCACTCGGTGGGGGTGAGCCGCACGGGCGGTGGTTCGTCCGGCCCTTCGGGGGCGCCGCCGAGGGGGCGGACGGTGCAGGCGCCGAGGTCGATGACATGGTCGCCGATGACCGCCCTGGTGGGGGTCTCCTCAGCGTTGGGGCGGCGCATCACCGCGCGCAGCCGGGCGAGCAGCTCGTCCATGGAGAAGGGCTTGGTGACGTAGTCGTCGGCGCCCGCGTCCAGTGCCTGGATCTTCTGGAGCGGATCCCCGTTCCCCGACAGGACGATGATCGGGACGCCGCTCCAGCCCCTCAGGCCGTGGATGATGTCCAGTCCGTCGAGGTCGGGGAGGCCCAGGTCGAGGATGACGGCGTCCGGGTGGGAGCGGGCGGCGGACTCCAGGGCGGCGGTGCCGGTGGCGGCCGTCTCCACGGAGTAGCGGCGCGCCCGCAGATTGATGAGCAGGGCGTGGAGCAGCTGCGGTTCGTCGTCGACGACCAGGACGCCGCCCATCACCGGGCTCCCTCGCTCGGGCCGGCCACGGGGGTGGCGACAACCGGTGCCGCGGAGGCGGTGGGGGCCTGCGCGACGGGTGCGGGGGCGGTCGGGGCGGTCGGGGCGGGCGCGCTGGGGAGGGTGAGCAGGAGGGTGGCGCCGCCACCAGGGGTGTCCTCGATGTCGAGGGTGCCGCCCATCGCTTCGGCCAGACCGCGGGAGAGCGCGAGGCCGAGTCCCAGGCCGGTGGTGTTGTCGGTGTCCCCCAGCCGCTGGAAGGGCTGGAAGACGCGGTCGCGGTGCTCGACGGGAACCCCGGGGCCGCGGTCGATGACCCGGATCTCGACCCGGTCGGCCAGTGTGCTGGCAGTGACCGAGACCGTCCCTCCGGCCGGAGTGTGGCGCTGGGCGTTGGCGATGACGTTGGCCAGGATCCGCTCCAGCAGCGGGGGGTCCGCCAGCACTGCGGGTACCGTCTCGATCCCACTGGTCGTCACCGCGGCCGCGGGTGTGGTGAGGCTGTCGAGGGCCCGGGGCAGCTCCTCCCCGAGGTCGGTCGGCTGGAGTCGCAGGGTGAGGACACCCGCCTGGAGGCGGCTCATGTCGAGGAGGTTGTCGACCAGCCGGGCGAGCTTGGTGAGGGAGTCCTCGGCGGTGGCGAGCAGTTCGGCCTCGTCCTCGGCGGAGAAGGCCACATCCGGGCTGCGCAGCGAGCCCACCGAGGCGAGGGCGGCGGCCAGCGGGGTGCGCAGGTCATGGCTGACGGCCGCCAGCAGGGCGGTGCGCATCCGGTCGGCGGCCTTGATGGGTTCGAGTTCGGCGGCCGCACGGGCCAGCCGCTCACGGTCCAGGGCTGCCGCGGCGTGCGCGGCGAAGGCGACCAGGACCCGCTGGTCGGCGGCGGGCAGCCGGCGGCCGGTGAGGACCAGCACCGCGTCCTCGCCGACCGGGACCTCGGTGGCGGGCGCGTCCGGGACGAGGGCCGGCGGCGGTGCCGAGGGCGAGACCAGCACCGGAGCCTCGCTGCGGGCGATGGTCTCGCCCGGCCCGTCGGACGGACCGTCGGCGGCGCGGCGCACCAGGGCGGCGGCCTGCATCCCGAAGGCGATCCGGGAGCGCTCCAGCAGGGCGGGCACGGTGTCGGCGCCGCGCAGCACACTGCCGGCCAGTTCGGAGAGCGTCTCCGCCTCGGCGGTGGCACGGGCGGCGCGGGTGGTCTGCCGGGCGGCGCGGTCGACCACGCTGGCGACGGCGATGGCGACACAGGCGAAGACCGCCAGCGCGAGGACGTTGTTGGGCTGGGCGATGGTGAACTTACCGATCGGCGGGATGAAGTAGTAGTTCAGCAGCAGCGACGCGGTGAGGGAGGCGAGCAGCGCGGAGGTGACGCCGCCGAGCAGGGCGACGGCGACCACGGCGAGCTGGAAGAGCAGGGCCACGCTGGTGAGGTTGACCCCGTCCCGCAGATGGGACAGGACCAGCGTCAGCAGCCAGGGCAGCGCCAGACCGGAGGCGAACCCGGCGATCGTCCGGCGACGGGAGTGGCGGCGGCCGAGTGAGGGCAGCCGGCCGTGGCCGGCCCGCTCATGGGTGACCATGTGGACGTCGATGTCGCCGGAGAGGCCGGTGGTGGTCTCACCGATGCCCCGGCCGGTGAGGAAGCGGGTGAGGCGGCCGCGGCGGCTGATGCCCAGCACCAGCTGGGTGGCGTCCTGGGCACGGGCGAAGTCCAGCAGGGCGGTGACCACGTCGTCGCCGACGACCACGTGGTAGGTGCCGCCCAGACTCTCCACGAGCTGCCGCTGCTCCGCCAGCGAGGCTGGTGAGGCGCCGGCCAGGCCGTCGCTGCGGGCGACGTGCACGGCCAGGATCTCGCCGCCGACGGTGCGGTCGGCGATCCGGGCCGCGCGGCGGATCAGGGTGCCGCCCTCGACGCCGCCAGTGAGGGCGACCACCACCCGTTCCCGGGTCTCCCAGACCTTCCTTATGCCGTGGGCGGCACGGTAGTCGCGCAGTCCCTCGTCGACCCGGCCGGCCACCCAGAGCAGCGCCAGTTCGCGCAGCGCGGTGAGGTTGCCGATCCGGAAGTAGTTGGAGAGCGCCGCGTCGACCTTCTCCGCGCCGTAGACATTGCCGTGGGCCATCCGGCGGCGCAGTGCCTCGGGTGACATGTCGACCAGTTCGATCTGGTGGGCGCGACGGACCACCTCGTCCGGGACCGTCTCGCGCTGCGGCACCCCGGTGATCTTCTCCACGACGTCGTTGAGCGACTCCAGGTGCTGGATGTTGACGGTGGTGATCACATCGATGCCGGCGGCGAGCAGCTCGTCCACGTCCTGCCAGCGCTTGGCGTGCCGGCCGCCGGGGACGTTGGTGTGGGCCAGCTCGTCCACCAGGGCGACCTGCGGACGGCGGGCCAGCACCGCGTCGACGTCGAGTTCGTCGAACTCGGCGCCCCGGTGCACCCGGGTGGCTCGCGGCAGGGTCTCCAGTCCGTGAAGCATGTGCTCGGTGCCGGGCCGGGCGTGGCACTCGACATAGGCGACGACGACATCGGTGCCGCGTTCGAGGCGTCTGCGGGCCTCGTCCAGCATGCGATAGGTCTTGCCCACCCCGGGTGCCGCCCCCAGGTAGACCCGCAGGCGGCCCGGCCGGACGCCGTCCGCGCCCGGGTCAAGGTTGCGCGCCACCGTCGCGCCCCTCCTCATCGATGTGTGCTGCCGACCGGGCGCGACCGGCCCGGACGCTCTCGGGTCGTCCCCTCGGGTGTCCGGGCCGGTCCGTCCTCATGACGCTGTGTACTGCATGACGCTGTGTACTGCTCTCACCTGAGAGTGGAGAGCGCCTTGTTCAGTTCCAGCACATTGACACGGTCATTGCCCAGGAAGCCGAGCTGACGGCCCTGGACATGGCCCTCGACCAGCTTGGCGACCGCGTCCCGGTCCAGGCCCCGGGCCTTGGCGACCCTGGTGACCTGTTCGCGGGCGTAGGCCGGGGAGATGTCCGGGTCCAGGCCCGAGCCGGAGGCGGTCACAGCGTCGGCGGGCACCTGGGACGGCGTGACACCGTCGAAGGCGGCGACCGCCGCGCGGCGCTCCTGGATCGTCTTCAGCAGGTCGGTGCTGTTGGGGCCGAGGTTGGAGGCTCCGGTCACCGTGGGGTCGTAGCCGCCGGCGGACGGGCGGGGCTGGAACCACTTGGGGTCCGGCTTGGCCTGCTCGTCGGCGTTGTCGGGGTTCTTCTTCGGCAGGTCGAAGCTCTGCCCGAGCAGGCTGGAGCCGACGACCTTGCCGTCGACCTTCACCAGGGAGCCGTTGGCCTGGTTGTGGAAGGCCACCTGGCCGGCACCGGTGACGAGGAGCGGGTAGGCGATGCCGAGGATGACGGTCATCACCAGCAGCATGCGCAGCGCCGAAAGGTGCGTGCGGAGCGCTGTGGGAAGGGGCTTGGCCATGATTTCTTCTTCCGTTCTCGCCGAGCCGCGGGTCAGTGGAGCCCGGGGATGAACTGGACGACGAGGTCGATGAGTTTGATGCCGACGAACGGCAGGATCAGGCCGCCGAGGCCGTACACCCAGAGGTTGCGGCGGAGCAGCGCGGAGGCCGAGGACGGCCGGTAGCGCACACCGCGCAGGGCCAGCGGGATCAGGCCCACGATGATCAGGGCGTTGAAGACGATCGCCGAGGTGATGGCGGACTCGGGGCTGTGCAGCCGCATGATGTTGAGCTTGTCCAGGCCCGGGTAGACCGCGGCGAACATCGCGGGGATGATCGCGAAGTACTTGGCGACGTCGTTGGCGATGGAGAAGGTGGTCAGCGCACCACGGGTGATCAGCAGCTGCTTGCCGATCTCGACGATCTCGATCAGCTTGGTGGGGTTGGAATCCAGGTCCACCATGTTGCCGGCCTCCTTGGCCGCCATGGTGCCGGTGTTCATCGCCACGCCCACGTCCGCCTGGGCCAGCGCCGGGGCGTCGTTGGTGCCGTCGCCGGTCATGGCGACCAGCTTGCCCTCGGCCTGCTCCTTCTTGATCAGGGCCATCTTGTCCTCGGGGGTGGCCTCGGCGAGGAAGTCGTCGACGCCGGCCTCCTCCGCGATGGCCTTGGCGGTGAGGGGGTTGTCACCGGTGATCATCACGGTTCGGATGCCCATCCGGCGCAGCTCCTCGAAGCGCTCCCGGATACCGTGCTTGACCACGTCCTTGAGGTGGATGACACCCAGCACCCGGGCCGTGGAGCCGTCCCGGTGCTCGGCCACCACCAGCGGTGTCCCGCCCATGTTGGAGATCCGCTCGACGGCCGCGTGCAGCTCGTCGCCGGTCTCGCCGCCGTTGTCCCGGACCCACGCGGCCACCGCGGCCGCCGCGCCCTTGCGGGTGCGGTGCACGCCGTCGGCCTCGTTCAGGTCGACGCCGCTCATCCGGGTCTGCGCGGTGAACTCGATCCAGTCGGCGTGCGCGAGCTCGCCCTGGCTGCGGGCCCGCAGGCCGTACTTCTCCTTGGCCAGCACCACGACCGACCGGCCCTCGGGCGTCTCGTCGGCCAGCGACGAGAGCTGGGCGGCGTCCGCCAGGGCAGCGACCTCGACCCCGCCGACCGGGAGGAACTCCGCGGCCTGCCGGTTGCCGAAGGTGATGGTGCCGGTCTTGTCCAGCAGCAGGGTGTTGACGTCGCCGGCGGCCTCCACGGCGCGGCCCGACATGGCGAGCACATTGCGCTGCACCAGGCGGTCCATACCGGCGATGCCGATTGCGGAGAGCAGCGCGCCGATGGTGGTCGGGATGAGGGCGACGACCAGCGCGACCAGCACCACCAGCGTCTGCGGCGCGCCGGCGAAGGCGGCCATCGGCTGCAGGGTGACGACGGCGAGCAGGAAGACGACGGTCAGCGAGGCCAGCAGGATGTTGAGGGCTATCTCGTTGGGCGTCTTCTGCCGGGCCGCGCCCTCCACCAGGGCGATCATGCGGTCGATGAAGGTCTTGCCGGGCTCGGAGGTGATCTTCACAACGATGCGGTCGGAGAGCACCTTGGTCCCGCCGGTGACCGCCGAGCGGTCACCGCCGGACTCCCGGATGACCGGGGCGGACTCACCGGTGATGGCCGACTCGTCGACGCTGGCCACACCTTCGACGACATCGCCGTCGCCGGGGATGATCTGGCCGGCCTCGACCACCACCAGGTCGCCGAGCCCCAGTGCGGTCGCGGCGACCTCCTCCTCCTGGAGGGAGGTCTGCCCGGCCCGCCAGTCCACCAGACGGCGGGCCATGGTGTCGGTCTTGGTACGGCGCAGGGTGTCGGCCTGCGCCTTGCCGCGGCCCTCGGCCACGGCCTCCGCCAGGTTGGCGAAGACCACGGTCAGCCACAGCCAGGCGGTGATGGCCCAGGCGAAGACGCTCGGGTCCTTGATGGCGGAGACGGTGGTCAGCACCGAGCCGACCTCGACCACGAACATGACCGGGTTCTTGACCATGACACGCGGGTCGAGCTTGCGCATCGCACCGGGCAGGGAGGCAATCAGCTGCTTGGGGTCGAGCAGTCCGCCGGAGATCCGGTTGGTGGCGGCGGGCTCCGGCCCGGAGGACCCGGCAGGCTGCGGGGCCGACTCGAGGAGGGAGGAGGGGGACGACATCAGTTGAGACCTTCCGCGAGCGGACCCAGCGCGAGCGCCGGGAAGTAGGTGAGGCCCACCACGATCAGGACGACGCCGGACAGCAGGCCCACGAAGAGCGGTTTGTGGGTGGGCAGGGTGCCCTCGGTCGCCGGGACGGGCTGCTGCCTCGCCAGGGAGCCGGCGAGCGCCAGGACGAAGACCATCGGCAGGAAGCGGCCGAGGAGCATCGCCAGGCCCAGGGCCGTGTTCCACCAGGGGGTGTTGACGGTGATGCCGGCGAACGCGGAGCCGTTGTTGTTGGCCGCGGAGGTGAAGGCGTAGAGCACCTCGGAGAAGCCGTGCGGTCCCGTGTTGAGCATATTGGCCCGCTCACCCGGCAGGGCCATGGCGACACCGGTGCCCACCAGCACCAGCGCGGGCGTGGTGAGGATGTACAGGGAGGCGAACTTCATCTCCCGGGCGCCCAGCTTCTTGCCCAGGTACTCGGGGGTGCGGCCGACCATCAGACCGGCGACAAACACCGCGACGATCGCCAGGATCAGCATTCCGTAGAGGCCCGAGCCGGTACCGCCGGGGGCGATCTCACCGAGCATCATGTTGAAGATGGTCAGCCCGCCACCGAACGGCGTGAACGAGTCATGGAAGGAGTTCACCGCTCCGGTGGAGGTGAGCGTCGTGGACGCGGCGAAGAGCGACGAGGCCGCGATGCCGAACCGCTGCTCCTTGCCCTCCATGGCCGCGCCCGCGGCCTGTGCCGCCACCCCGTGGTGCTGCGCCTCGAAGACGCTGATCAGGGCGACGGAGGCGACCCAGAAGAGCGCCATCACCGAGACGATGGCATAGCCCTGGCGGTTGTCGCCCACCATCCGGCCGAAGGTGCGCGGCAGCGCGAAGGGGATCAGCAGAAGGAGGAAGATCTCCAGCCAGTTGCTGAAGGCATTGGGGTTCTCGAAGGGGTGCGCCGAGTTGGCGTTGTAGAAGCCGCCGCCGTTGGTGCCCAGCTCCTTGATGGCCTCCTGCGAGGCCACCGGACCGCCGGTGATCGACTGGCCGCCGCCCACCAGGGTGTGCACATCGGTCAGCCCGTGGAAGTTCTGGATCGCACCCGAGGCGATCAGGACCAGCGCGAAGACCACCGAGAGCGGCAGCAGCAGCCGCACGGTCACCCGGGTGAGGTCCACCCAGAAGTTGCCGACCCGGTCGGTGCGGCTGCGGGTGAAACCGCGGATCAGGGCGGCCACGATGGCTATGCCGACGGCCGCGGAGACGAAGTTCTGCACCGCCAGGCCGGCCATCTGCACCAGGTGGCCCATGGTCGACTCACCCGAGTACGACTGCCAGTTGGTGTTGGTGACAAAGGACACCGCGGTGTTGAAGGCCATGTCCGGCTTGACGGCCGGGAAGCCCAGGTTCAGCAGCAGATGGCTCTGCAGCCGCTGGAAGAAGTAGAGGAAGACGACGGAGACCGCCGAGAAGGCCAGAACGCTGCGCAGATAGACGGACCAGCGCTGGTCCGCGTCGCCGTCCACACCGACGATCCGGTACAGACCCCGCTCGGCCTTCAGATGTCTGGGGGAGGTGAAGAGGTGGGCGATGTAATCGCCCAGGGGGCGGTAGGCGGCGGCCAGCGCGCCCACCAGGACGCTCGCCTGCAGCACGCCCGCGAGGGTGGGACTCATCTCAGAACTTCTCCGGGAAGATCAGGGCCAGCACGAGGTAGCCGACAAGGAGGATGGCAACGATCAGCCTGCGATGTTGTCCGCGGTCACAGTCGTTCCACCCCCCGCGCCACCAGAGCGAGGACGACGAACACGAGAACCGTGACGCCGATGAAGACGACGTCGAGCATGGGATCACCCGGGAACTGTCGATGGTCGAATCCGGGCCGGGCCCGGCGCCGACGGAAGGCCGGCACCAGTAGACAACCGCCTCGCCAGAGGTGCGACGAGCCTCGTTGACGCGTCCCATACGGCCCCTGCTCGCCCCTTGACGCATCCCTAACGCCACCCTCCGTACAGGCCCGCCAGGAGCGCCGCGATGCCCTGGCGGAACACCGGCGGACAGGCCCGCACGGGGCACCGCGGTGCCTTGACGCCACCGGCCATGCAGGTCGTCCGGAGCGCCGAGGCGCCCTGGCGGAACACCGGCGGACAGGCCCGCACGGCGCGCCGCGCCCCGGCCGCGGCACCGGGTGGACGGCAGCCGGGCCCCGGGCGTCAAGCGCACATCAGGGCGGGTGCAACCGGGATCAATGTTGCGTCAGGGGAAGACCGGGGGGAGCATCCGCGGGCCTAGCGTCGGGGACGTACCGATCGGCGCCCGGCCATGCCGGCACCGACGGCCGAACCTCGGACGCCGGCGCCCCACGCCGGACGTCCGAGCCCGACGCCGACTCCTGATCAAGGCCGGACGCCCCGACCAGGGCCGGACGCCCGACGCGAACGCCCAACGGCGAACGCAGAGGCCGAACGGCTCCGGGAGCCCGACGCCGAACGCCGATGCCCACCCCGGCCCGTGCCGGCGGCGGGCGCCGGCCGACAGGAACCGGCGACGCGAGCCGCCGATGAAAGGACCCGCTGTGAAGAGCGAAGAGACCCCGTCACCGGAACCCCTCCATCCCGCCCGGCACGCGCTGCTGCACGTGCCGGTGCGCACCAGCGGCGGCTGCCACGCCCTGCGGCTGTTCCGCGGCCGCGACGGCAGCCGCTGCGCCGTCGCCTTCAGCTCTCCGGAGCTGCTGACCGCGCTGCTGGGCCCGGACCAGAAGTGGATCCTGCTCGCCGAGGCACCGCTGCGCGCCATGGCCGAGCCGCTCGGCGCCCGCACCCTGGTGCTGGACCCGCAGCTGGTCGCACCACCGGTGCCGACCGCCGCCCCCGCCCCCGCCCCCGCCCCCGTCGCCACTGGCGCCCCGGTCACCGTCGGCGCTCCCGCTCCCACTGCGGCCGGCTGCGCCGCCGTCCCCGCCTCCGCCGCCGTCCCCGCCGCCTCCTCCGGCACCGGGAAGCAGCCGGAGAACGACCGCTACTGGCCCGCTGACCTGGTGGGCGCCGCCCGGGTGAGCGCCGCCGCCGCAGGCGCCACCGCCCTGTTCCAGCTGGCCCAGTACCTGCGGTGAGCAGCATCGCACGCGACCCGTCGGCCGGGTGGTCCGCCGACGCGACGGGGGATGTGGACGCCGTCGACCGGGCCCTGCTGCGGGCCCTGCGCATCGACGGCCGGACCCGGGCCAATGTCCTCGCCCGGCAGCTCGGCCTCAGCCAGTCCACCGTCTCGGTCCGACTGCGGCGGCTGGTGCGCAGCGGCGTACTGCGCGGCGTTCGGGCCGACATCGACCCGACCGCGCTCGGACGGCCGCTTCAGGCGGTGGCCCGGGTGCGCTACGCCCCGGGCACCGACCCGGCGGCCTTCGAGCGGCTGCTGCGCCGGCTGCCCGCCGTCGAGTCGGGCATGGCCCTGGCCGGCGACGCCGACCTGGAGCTGCGGCTGTGCTGCACCGACCGGGCCGAGCTGCGCACCACGGTCACCGAACTGTGCCGCGGGGGAGCCGCCGACGTACGGGTCGAGCTGGTGCTCCGCCCGCTCGCCGGGCTCGGCGGCGCCGACCTCGCCCCCCAGCCGGACGGCACCCCGCCCGAGCCCCTGGCCCCCTCCCCCGTCCCTGCCTCCGCCTCCGCCTCCGCCTCCGCCCCACTGTGATCCCGAAGGGAGCCCTCGCCATGACGGCGACCACGCACATCCCCCCGCAGTCCGCGGCCCTGCCGCCGCAGCCGGCCCGCCGCGAGCGGCCCACCGGTCCCACCGGTCCCATCAGTCCCATCAGTCCTATTGGACTCACCGGGCTCACCGGCCCCGGTGACGTCGGCGGGCTCGGCGGGTTCGGCGACCCGCTGGGCCCACCGTGGCCGGCCTCGGCGGCGACCGCCGGGGAACCCGGCGAGCTGCTGGTCGGCGGCGTTGCGCTCAGCGCGCTCGCCGACCGCTTCGGCACCCCGCTGTACGTCCTGGACGAGGGCGAGGTCCGCCGGCGCTGCCGCTCCTACCGGCAGGCGCTGCCCGACGCGGACATCCTCTACGCGGCCAAGGCGTTCCTCTGCACCTCGATGGCGGACTGGGTCGCCGACGAGGGGCTGGGACTCGACGTCTGCTCGGGCGGCGAGCTGCACCTGGCCGTACTGGCCGGCTTCCCCCCGGAGCGGATCCTGCTGCACGGCAACGCCAAGACACCCGAGGAGCTGGCGGCGGCGGTACGGCTCGGAGTGGGCCGGATCGTCATCGACAACCTCGCCGAGATCCCCCGGCTCGCGGCCCTCACCTCCCCCCGCTCCCCGCAGGCGGTGATGGTGCGGGTGGTGCCCGGGGTGGCCGCGGGCCACCATGCGGCCGTGCGCACCGGAGTGGAGGGCCAGAAGTTCGGCTTCCCGGTCGCGGGCGGCGCGGCGGAGGAGGCCGTCAGGCGGATCCTCGACCAACCCGGCCTGCGGCTGGCCGGACTGCACTGCCACCTGGGCTCGCAGATCCCCTCGGTCGAGCCGTATCTGGAGGCCGTGGACCGGCTGGCGGAACTGGCCGCCCGGATCCGCACCCGGTTCGGCGTACAGGTCGACGAACTGGACCTGGGCGGCGGGCATGCGGTGCCGTACCTGGCGGACGAGCCCGGCCTCGACCTGGCCGACTTCGCGGCCCGGGTGCCGGCCCGGCTGGCCGAGCAGTGCCGCCGGCTGGGCCTGCGGCCACCACGGCTGCCTGCTGGAGCCGGGCCGCGCGGTGGCCGGCCCGGCCTCGGTCGCGCTCTACCGGGTGCTCAGCGTCAAGCGCTCCACCGGCGGCCGGGTCCATGTCGCGGTCGACGGGGGCATGGGCGACAATCCGCGCCCCGCCCTGTACGGCTCCGCGTACACCGCGCGGCTGGTCGGCCGGTCGTCCTCGGCCGCCCTGCGTGCCGCGGACGTGGTCGGCCGCCACTGCGAGGCGGGCGACATCCTGGTGCACGACGCACCGCTGCCCTCGGACATCAGGGCCGGCGATCTGCTGGCCGTCCCCACGGCGGGCGCCTACCAGCTCTCCATGGCCTCGGGCTACAACCTGGTCGGCCGGCCCGCCCTGGCCGCGGTGCACGACGGCCGGGCGAGACTGCTGATCCGCCGGGAGACGGTGGAGGACTTCCGGCTTCGGGAGGTCAGCCGCTGACCCCCTGGCACTTCCGGCCCCGGCCCCCGTGGCCCGTCGGAACTGCCCGGCCGGCGACTGCCCCCTGGTGCCTGCCGGCCGGGCCCCGCGGTGGTCAGCGCACATCGACGTAGTCGCTGACCACCGGACTGTTGAGGTAGTGCTCGCCGGTCTGCCGGTTGAAGGCCACGGCCCAGGTGCCGTCCCGGGTGGCCTCCTCCCAGTGACTGGTGATGCGCCCGTAGCGGTCGGTGGTCAGATCGCAGACGAAGCGGTACGTGGCCGCGCCCCGGGGGCGGAAGTACAGGGCGGGCGAGCCGTACAACAGGGACTTCCAGGTGGTGCCCGACTTGTACTGCAGGGTGCCGGCCAGATGGAACCAGCCGCCCTTGCGGATCGGCTCGGGGAAGACGTTGAAGCCGGTGATCCGGGTGGCGTAGCGCCGGAGGTGGACGGCGGGGGTGGTGGCGGAGGCCAGGTCGGGGTTGCCGTTGTAGCGGGCGCGCCAGTAGCCGTCGCTGGGCGCACTGAAGGTGCGGTCGAAGGATTCGGAGAAGTTGGGCTTGTTGTAGCGCAGCTTGATGGGGACGGTGGAGGCGCTCTTCCAGCCGGTCCTGCCGTCCTTGGAGTACTCGATGGTGACGGTGGGGTTCTTGGGCCAGTGGGCGCGGGGGTCGGAGTAGTTGACCCAGCCTCCGATGTGCACCTTTGAGTGTTCGTCCAGGCTGGCCCCCATGCCGATGTACGTGGTGTACGCCACGTGCAGGCTCAGGGGCTGGGAGGAGATCTGCTGGAACGGCCCGTCGCCGACCATGACCTCGCCGACGACGGCGGGGTTGAGGGTGGGGACGTGCAGGGTGTAGTGGCCCTGGCTGTCCGTGGTGGCTTCGGCGACGCCGAAGTCTCCGTAGGGGGACCGGGCGAAGTAGGTGACGCGGGTATGTGGCAGCGGCCGCCACCCGGCGCTGGTCTGGATCTCGGCGAGGCCGGTGACGTCGGCACTCGTGCCCTGCCGGAGGTTGAGGGCGTGGGTGCTCACCGACAGCCGGGTGGCCGCCTTCACCGTGGTCACCTGCTGCACCGCGCTGCGCAGCAGGAGCGCCGAGGGGAGGGCGGCGTAGGGCAGCGGCTGGGCGCTGATGAACAGGTTCTGCTCGGTGGGGACGACCGCGACGGTGAAGCGGCCGTCGGCCCCGGCACGGGCGCTGAGGATGCTGTGCCAGGTGTTGATGTCGACGTCCTCGCCCACGGCGGGATCCGGGGTCTCGGGGTGGCGGGGGTCCTCGGCAAGCAGGGTGCCGGTGATGGTGACCTTCTGGTGCAGATAGTCCGGAGCCAGAGGAGTCACGCTGAGGTCGGGGACCGTGAGCACCGTCTCGTAGTACAGGAGGCTGCTGCTGGTCAGTCCCGTGACGGTGGCCCCGGAGGCGTCCTGGAGGTCGACGGTCACCCGATAGACACCCAGGTCCGGAAGCTGGACGGGGGCCGACCACGCCCCGTCGGGCAGCTGCCCCGCCGGTGGGGTGAAGGCATCGGTGGAGCCTGCCTCGGGTGTTCCCTCCGGGCTGTCCGAAGGGAAGAAGTGCGCGGTGATGTGGGTGATGGGGCTGCCGGAGCGGGCCTTGACGTACAGCACTCCAGGGTGCCGGGCATCCCCGGCTGCGGAGTCGAGTACCGGGCCGGAGCCGGGAGTGTCATCGGCATGGGCCTGCGCAGGGCCGCCGAGTGCGTACGCGGCAAGTGCCGTCACGATCGCAGTGGACACAAGAGTGGTACGTCGCATGGTGAAGTTCCCCCCAGGGATGCACACGGTGCACGGCGGCGCAGCCTGGCAGCTGCCCAGGACGCGGCCGGAAACGGCCGGCAGGGGACAACCCGCCGGACCGTGGAGAACTGTAGTGGCCGCAGCTGACGGCCGAACATCCTGCCCTGCCGCACAGGGATTGGAGAGGCGCCACCGGGTGTCCCGGGCGGTCGCGGGGTGCCGGCCGACCGGAACGGGAAGCCGTGCTCGCCCAACGGCTGATGGCGCCCATGAAGCCGGTGCGCATTAGCAGGCCGAGGACCTGTCCGGACGTCAGCTGCTGACTCGACAGCCATGGGTGAGCTGCGGGCCGCGGGTTCGGAGCTCACCGGCCGGGCCGCACGGCAGCGCGGTGCACCCGGCGGAACTGGGAGCGGACAGGGAACTCGGTTCCGGCGCCCCGCACATCGTGCCGACTGTGCTCCCAGATTGTTCGGCCCGCTGCCAAGGCACCGCCGCGCAACTGCAGGGCGTCACGGCCGCACCCGGACTCACGGAGGGGTCCCCGGTACTCTTCCGGACCGGGCCGCAGACAGCGGCGGATCCCCATGCCACGACGCCTTCCGCCCACTCATGTCCGCTGTGCGGTACGGGGGATGGCAACCGCAGGGCGCCGCACACTGTCCGGTTGCCGGGAAATTCCGCCCTGGCCCACCCGAACCGCTGGGGGCTGGCAGACTCCTCCCGCAACGGGACTCCGAACACCGCAGCGCTCGGCCGCGCAGCGCCGCACAGGAGACCGGATCCCGCGTACAGCCCCCGGGATCAGCACTGCGCCCGCACACCCGCACACCCGCACACCCAACGGTACTCAGCACCCCGCTGCCCACCCGCGAGAGGACCAGATGCCAATCGCACGGCGAATAGCCGTCCTGCCAGCCGCAGCGCTCATAGCACTCGGCGCACCCGCGGCCACCGAGGCCGCAGCCGCGACCACACCCACCCGCACCACCACCGTCCACTGGTACCTGCACTACCAGTCCAACGCGGGCGGCTATCTCCAGGCCACCGGGACCGCCACCGGCCCGGCCGGACGAACCGTGGACTTCCAGCGGTACTACTCCGGCGCATGGCACACCATCGCCGTCGGGCACACCACCTCCACGCACACCTTCTCCATCCGCACGACCAGCACCTACGCGGGCAAGCTGACGCTGCGCATCTACGTCCCCGCCTCGGGCAGCTACAAGTCCCGTACCGGCGTGACCACGACCGCCACCACGCACCTGAACAGCACCTCCGCTGCTCTGCGCGTGCCCAGCGGCGTGACCTGGGGCCACAGCGCCACGCTCACCTTCACCGGCACGACCTTCGACGGCAAACGCACGGTCTATCTGCAGAAGTTGAGCGGGACGACCTGGAAGACCGTCACCTCCAAGTCCGTCACCGCCTCGGCGGCCAAGACCTGCGTCAGCGGTTCCACCGCCCGCAATCTGTGCACCACCTTCAGCTGGCCGGCGCCCTCCTGGGGTACCACCAGCCTCCGGGCCGTGGTCGGAGCGACCGCCCTGTCCGCCACCGGCACCTCCTCGTCCCACCCCGTCAAGGTGCAGCTGGCCGCGCCGGCGCTGTACTCCGGCGAGGCCTTCGAGACCTGCACCGCGCCGAGCACCGACGCCATGAACGCCTGGTGGGGGACCTCGCCCTACCGGACGGTCGGCATCTACATGGGCGGGGCCAACCGCGGGTGCGCCCAGCCCAACCTCACGCCCGACTGGGTCAAGAGCGTGTCGCACACCGGGTGGAAGCTGATCCCGATCTACTTCGGCTCCCAGCCCTACTGCACCACGAACGCGAACAAGAAGGTCCGCTACAGCGCGACCGCCGCCGCGACCCAGGGTGCGGCGGACGGCGCAGACGCCGTGACCAGTGCCGCCTCCCTGGGCCTGCGCCCCGGCAGCCCGCTCTACGTGGACGTCGAGAACTACGACAACCGCGACGCCGCCTGCAGCACGACGGTCCTCGCCTACGTCCGGGCCTGGAACCAGACCGTGCACGCACACGGCTACTGGGCCGGCTTCTACAGCAGCGCCGCCACCGGCGTCGCCGACATGGCGAAGGCGGCGAGCACCACCCCGCCGACCGCCGACCTGCCCGACGTGATGTGGTACGCCGAGTGGAACGGCACGGACAACACCACCACCAGCAACTACCTCTCCCCCACCCTGTGGACCGGCCACCGCCGCGGCCACCAGTACGTGGGCAGAGCCGACCAGACCTGGAACGGTGTCAGCATGAACATCGACGAGGACGCCTGGGACGCCCCGGTCGCCGTCGTCGGCTGACATCCGCCACCTGCGCTCGACGCTGGTCGGGCAGCGCCGCGGGTGAGACGGCGACCTGCACAGACCGCAGGGCGGCCAGCCACACGTGGTTGGCCGCCCTGCGGCTGCGGCGGCGCAGGGCCGGGACGCTGTCAGCGTAGCCCCCAAAGGTGTATACCACTCGCAACAGGAGCAACTCGGGCACTTGCCGTCGGCCGACAGCTATTCGGCGCCGAGGATGCGCACCGTGGTGGGCCCGGAAGTCCACGTAGTGCTTGAGGTTGAGCGAGGCCAGCGGTAGGTCGTAGGTGTGGGCGCTGGCCGCGATCCGCATGTCGTTGATCGGGCGGGGGTCCGCACTGGATGCCTGCGGTGACAGGCGGCCCAGGTCGCGGTGACGGCTTCGCCTCCGGGGAGGTCGGGATGCCGGAGAGCCAGTCGGCGAGTTCCTGGCGGGGTTGACCACCCTGCCGACCAGGACCATCAGCTCCGAGCGGCGCATCGCCCTCCAGTATCCTGCGCCACACGGACCGCGGCGAATGTTGGGGCGACGCCGAGCAGCGTCTGCAGGACGTGGTACTCAGATATCTGAAGCCGCCGGCCTCATTCGAACCAAGGTGACCCCACAAGAGTGGCATCCGTAGAGATCCCCCTGCTCCTGGACAAGACGTCTTTCTTCCGTATCCATTTCCCCAAAGCGCTTCACCGGGACGCCCTCGCGGGCGTTCGGCCCCGGGAAGAGCAGCGAACAGGAGTCGGGCCTGTTCGTGTTGTGTACGAGGAGCTGCGTGTCTCCAGCCTCCACATAGTACGTGTGCTGGGCAGCCCCTCTCTACCTGCGTTTTCGCAGGCCAACGGCGGTTCCGTGGTCCGCTGACGTCCGTGGAAGTGCGGCGATGTCGGGTCAGGTTTCCGCCACCGTTGCCGTCAAAGGTATAGACCTGTTGGCACTCGGATTACACAGCAGTGATCACGACCATCTCCTTGCCGAGCAGCGCCCCGACCGCAATCCGCTACCCACGCCAGGACATCCGAGCTACTGTGGATGTCATGACGACGGCCTACGAGGACGTGCCCTTCAGCGAGCTGCTCCACCACCCCGCCGCCACCGCCCGGCGCCTGGACGCGGTCCGCGCACTGCGGCTGCGGCGGCGCGACGCGGGCGACCTCGCGCTCATTCGCGCCGACCAGCTGGAGCAGGACTCCACCGTGGTCGACTTCACCGCCCGCCTGCTCGCTGGGCTGGTCCGCACCGAGAACACCGCCGCACTGCGCCAGGCCCTGCCTGATGCCCTGCCCTGGTCGGTCTTCCTCCCCGAGGACGACATCGAAGCGATGCTCGCCGAGCTCGTGGACACCGCCCGCGGGGCCGCCGCACTGGAGAACCTCGCACCCATCGCGCTGCTGCTGGCCCAGTGGCGGCACAGTGCCGAGATCTACGCCGACCCAGCCCTGCACGCCATCCTCACCCGCGAGCCCGACGGCGACCTCGGCCCTGTCCCCGTACCCGAAGGCGAGACCGCCGAGTGAGCCCCAAGCGCGGTGACCGCGCGGCCCCACCCCCGGTCGGCCACGAATTCGACCTGCGCTTCGCCAACACCGAGGCCGCCAACGGCTGGGACCACCTCTCCCGCCACGCAGCAGGCAACCTCCGCCGCGCCTTCGACAAAGTCCGATCCGCCCCGCGCGCCACCGACGACCCCGCGCGCCACCACCGCCTCAAGGGCAACCTCGGCTCCACCATCTGGAAGGGGCAGACCCTGGAGCGCTGGCAGTACGAGGTCACCGGCGGCGGCCGCATCTGGTACCTGATCGACGACGCCACCCGCACCGCCTGGATCACCTACGCAGGCACCGGACACCCCAAAGCCACCGACTGATCGCCCTTCGCCTCCTGTCCACCTGCCGCGTCCGCGATCCGCGCGAGTGTTGACGCGCCCTTGGGCCGGCGGCCTGCCAGATCCAGGCCCCGCCCCGAGCAGGTGGGCGGTCCGGGGGCTCTCGGCGGCTCGGGTCGGTCGCCGCGTGCGTCGACCAGTCTGGCAGCGCGGGAACCGGGGCGGGAGCGGTCGGCCGACGACGAGCGTCCGCGAGCTTCGTTCCCCTGCCGGAGGAGACGCCAGCGACCCGCCCGAGGGTGAGCCCGGCGGACGCACGTTGAGGGTATGAATGCCCAGGACTTGGCGCTGTTGCTGTACTGCAGATAGAACGCCTGGTGGTTGACGCCGCCCTCACCCACCACGGTCTGGTCGGCCGACGTCGACGCGTTCAACCTGACCCAGGCCGACACCGAGTACGAGGAGGACGTGTCCAGCATCGGCCCATCGGTGGCAACCATGCTGGTGCTGCCATCAAAGATCCCGTCGCTGCCGTCACCACCCCGAATCCGGACGAGTCCGCCAGGCCCTCTTGGCGGAACACGGACCCACGCGGCTCCGGCTGACCGAATCAGACGCGACGTCGTCCAGCTGATCGTTCGCAGCGAGCGGCACACGCGGCGACACAATCTCCACAGTGGGAAAGGCCCCCGCCCTCCGCGTCGATGACACTGTCCACAACACATCGTCCCAGGTCAGGCTCATCCTCCTGGTGATGGCTCGAGATAACGGTCGTAAACGGCATCCGGTGGTGGACACCCTCGACCTGTTGCCACCACTCCGTCCGGACGGCCGACGAGCGGTCAGCCCGGTGGCCCGCTGAGCCGGCCTAACGGGCTGGGTCGGGAGTGCGCTGCGGAGCAGCCAGGACCCAGGCGGCGAAGGCTTCGACCCCGTCAACGACGGCCTCGAAGCGCGCGGAGTGGAACAGGTCGAACGCGTGCTGTCCGCCGGGCAGTTCGGCGTAGACAACGGTGCTGTCCGAGACACGGCGCAGCCGCTCGACGAAGTACCGGGCGCCCTCGACGGTCGCCAGCGCGTCCTTGGTGCCGTGGGCGATGAGGAACGGGGGCGCACCGGGGTTGAGGTATGCATACGGCTGGTTCGGGGACGGCGCCACGTCGGGCTCCTCACCGAAGAAGTAACCGTAGAAGCCATAGAGGCAGATCGCCGCGGTGACCGAGGTGTCGGCCGACTCGAATCCGGGCTGGTACACCGGGTCGTTCGGCGTGAGCGCGCAATGGGCCGCCATGTTCGAGCCGGCGGAGCTGCCCGCCACGAACAGCCTCGACGGATCGGCGCCGTACTCTGCGGCGTGCTCGCGGGCCCAGGCGATGACCTTCTTGGCGTCGATCTGGTGGCCGGGGAAATCGGTCTGGGGCCGCAGCCGGTAGTTGGCGCTGATGCACACCCATCCCTGGCCGGCGAGCCGGTAGAGCAGGGGCCGTGCCTCGCGGCTCTTCGTTCCGCTGGTGTACCCGCCGCCGTGGAAGTAGATCAAGACGGGCCCGTTCTGAGGTGTGTCGCGGCGGCGGTAGATGTCGAGCAGATTCCGGCGGCCGGCGTCCCCGTAGCTGATGTTGCGTATCCGTTCCACGTCGCGCCGCCGCATCAAGCGCGACAGCAGCAGGATGCGGACCCAGGGCCGGCGGCGGCGCAGCGGTACGTGCACATGATCCCCCCAGCCGGTCCCAAGCCCCTGCTCCAGGGCGCGCCCGACCACCTGGTCCGTCCGCAGGCCCCGCCAGGCGGACACGGCCATCCCGGGGATGGTGGCGAGGGCCACCGCAGCCACCACCTTGCTGGCCGGTGACTCCAGATCGCCTTGGCCGGCAGCCAAGGCCGTGGAGGCCACCACGGCGAACATGCCCAGGAATGGCACCTCGTTGAGGACCATGCCGAACCAGAAGCTCATCGCCGCCAGCGGGCGGGGCCGGCGCGGCGCGACAACGGCGAAGAAAGTGCACCAGGTCAAGAGCGCGGTCGTCACCACGTATCCCACAGGCATGCCCATGATCATAGCCCCGTCAACTCCGGGAAAATTCCTGGTACTTCCTCGCCCAAGGGCAGACGAATCAGAAGTAGAGCGGAAACTCCGAATACTCAGGATTGACAGCAGATGCACAAAGGCCCCCTGACCTGCGAAACTCACAGATCGGGGGGCCGTGCGCCAGTGGGGCGACGGACGAGTCGGCCTGTACGCCGGGTTCTGTCTCCCGGGAGCCTTGCGGCGCCCGGGGAGGCGGCCATCCATCTAGGGCTGCCGTTGCCGACAGCCTCGTGCGGTCTACCCGCGGACTCGGGCGAGCAGCCCTCGAACATCCGCGCAGGGCGCCCGAAGGCACCCCATCTTGACCTTGCTCCGGGTGGGGTTTACCGAGCCGTCCGGGTCACCCCGGACGCTGGTGGTCTCTTACACCACCGTTTCACCCTTACCGAGGACCGAGGTCCCCGGCGGTCTGCTTTCTGTGGCACTGTCCCGCGGGTCACCCCGGGTGGGCGTTACCCACCACCCTGCCCTGTGGAGCCCGGACGTTCCTCGGCGGGTCCGTGGACCCGTCGCGACCGCCCGGCCGGCTCGTCCGCCGTGTCGACCATGCTAGCCGACCGACAGACCCCGACGGCCCGCTGGACCGGGTGACGGCACAGGTCGGGGTGGGGACCCCGGTGGTCGCACCTGGGCGCCGTGGATCCGCCGGCGGCGGCTGCAGGACCGCTGCGAGTCGGCGCCGGCGACCGGGGCCACGGTGCCGTTGCTGGTCAGGATGGTGTTCCGGAGGTCGGGGACGCCCCGGCCGGGGGGTTGCACACCAAGGAGCATGCAACGCCCGCCGGGGTCTGGCGCGAATGGGAATGTCGCCGATCCGTTCACTCCGAGTGGCGGATCTTCAACGTATTGACATCGCCCGCGATCGGTGGGGGACCTGCGGACATCACATCCATCGCACGACCGACGAGCACCGGGGCCAAAGATGCCCGACGCACCTCCCGCTCCGTCAATGGCGGGGCAATGGCGGGGGCCGGCAGCGGCGACGTCAGCCACGCGAATGGCGAGGTCAACCGCCGAAGCGCAGGCGCTTGTACCGTGACCACAGCTCCGGTCGGCCCTCGCGGCCGAAGTACTGGTCGAGCAGCAGTTCCAGCATCGCGGCCTCGGCCTCGTCGGTGCCGCGTCGGTAGTTTCCGCGGTCCGACTCCACCCAGGCGCGCACCGGCCGCCACCCCTCGTCGGTGGCGGCGACCTGCACCTCGAAGATGCACATGCCGGTCCAACTGCGCAGCAGGAGCAGTCGGTCGCCTTCGAGCAGGATGTTCCACTTCTCTTCCATCGCCTGCGCGCGGACGCCGTGGCGGACACGCTGCCACTGCCCGGGGCTCCAGGTTCCCCCGGGTACAGGGACTGGGCGGGGGTTGGTGAGGGGCTGGACATGGAGCAGGTCGTCCCGGTGCAGGTCCGAGCCCGGACGGTCCACCTCCGCCCACGCGGGCAGTGGCTCCGTCGCCTCGCGCCACAGCGGCGGAATGCCCTCGGCCCCCACCCGGGCGGCGATGATGCCGCCCACGATCGCGCAGGTGGTGTCGACGTCCCCGCCCACCGAGGCTGCGGCCCGCAGCGCCGCCGGGTAGTCGTCCGGATGCCGTGCGGCGCACCACAGTGTGAACGGCACCGTGTCCACGGCGCTGACCTGGCTGCCGTTGCCCAGCCGGTGCGCGGCCAGTTCGGCATGCGGCTGGCGGGCCAGCTCCAGCGCCTCCTCGATGCCGTCATGGACCTTGCCGACAGGGGTCAGTGTGCGCACCGGGTCGAGAAACTCCCGTACCGCAAGCCCGCTGCCGCGGCTGCGCGCGGCGCAGGCCGCCGCCACGGCGACCGCCACCGCTCCGGCCACCGCCTCCGGGTGGGCATGCGTCACCTTCGCCGACTGCGCTGCCTGCCAGGCCGCCTCCTCGGGGTCGACCGCGAACCAGGCACCCAGTGGTGCGACGCGCATCGCGGCGCCGTTGCCCCAGGAGCCCTGGCCCTCGAAGAGGCCCTGGGCGAGCTTCTGCCAGCTGCCGCCCTGTCGCACCTGCCGCAGCAGTGTGTTCATCGCCGGGCCGTAGCCGCGGTCGAAGTCATGGCGGCAGGCGAAGGACCCGGCCAGCTCCGATGGGTCCACCTTGCCGCGCAGCCACAGCGCGGCCAGCACGGAGCAGGCCATCTCGGTGTCGTCCGTCCACGGCCATGGCGCGGGTGGGAGCTGCCCGTCCCGCAGCAGGCGCAGATTCTCGGGGACGAAGTGCTGGGCGCCGTAGGCGTCCCCGGTGGCGAGCCCGAGGAGGCTGTCCCGGGCAGCGGCGCGGTGGTCGAAGTCGGTGGGCGGGGTGGGGTCCGGGTGTGACGGCTGACTGGTCATCTGAGGGCATGCTGCCAACCGCCGGTCGCGGACGCCAGTGGATTGCCGGACGGCCCGGGATCCGGGACCGACGTCAGCCCGCGGCAGCTGAACAGCGGTTCACCGCCGAGGCCGACCACCCCCGCGAGCCGTGGATGCTCCCCGCCGGCCCGGGCCGGTCAACGGAGGCCGGGGTGGGCACAGACGGCGACCACCGGGCCGACCTCGATGAGGTCGTGGACCTGACCGCCGATCCCGGCCTGGTGTTCATCAAGCTCGTCGCCCTCGTCGGCGGCTGAGCGAGCGGACGGTACCGGCCGGGAACTCCGGCACCCGAACGCATGACTCCTCGGGCCCCGGAGACGCCACCGTGCCGCCCGGTGCGCCACCGGGTTCCGTGTTGCTGGCGGGGGACCCCCAAAGGGCGGTGCCCGGGGGGACCGGCGGTTGCCGGTCCCCCCGGGCACCGGGGTCCTGCGGTGGTGGTGGTGCTGTCGGGTCAGGTCGCGGTGCAGGTGAGCGTCGGGGTGGTGTTGGTGCCGCTGTAGGTGCCCTGGAAGCCGAAGGAGGTCGAGGCTCCGGCGGCCAGGGTGCCGTTGTAGCTCATGTTGGTCGCGGTCACGGAGGAGCCGCTCTGGGTCACATTGGCGTTCCAGGAGCTGGTGACCTTCTGGTCGCCGGCGAAGGTCCAGCCCACCTTCCAGGACTTGACGCTGCCGGTGGCCTTCACGGTGACATCGGCGGTGAAGCCGTTGTTCCAGGTGTTGGGCGTGTAGGTGGCGGTGCAGCCCGCACCGGTACCGCCCGTGGTGGTGCCACCGGTCGTGGTGCCGCCCGTGGTGGTGGTGCCACCTGTGGTCGTCCCGCCCGTGGTGGTGCCACCGGTCGTGCCTGCGGTGGTCGTCCCGCCGGTCGTGGTGCCGCCGGTGGTGCTGCCGGAGTCGCTCACCGTGATGTTGGAGCTGCCGCTGCTCTGGTAACCCTCTGTCGCGAGGATCATGTAGTAGTTGAAGCTGCCCAGGTTCATGCCGTACTTGGCCCAGGCGTCGAAGTGGTTGCCCGTGGTGATGGTGCCGCCGGTCCGCTTGGTCTGCCGGACGCTCCAGTACTGGTTGAAGGTCGCGGTGCCCTCGACCGAGGGCTGGTTGACCCGCTGTGTCTCGTAGATGTCGTAGGTGCCGCCGTCACTGGTGACGGTGCCCTTGAAGGTGCCTGTCGGCCGGTAGGAGCCCCAGTTGTCGACGATGTAGTACTCCACCAGCGGGTTCGCGGTCCACCCGTACAGCGACAGATACGCGTTGCCGGACGTGCTGAAGGTGCCCGAGTAGTTCACGCTCTTGCGTGCACCGTTGCTCCAGCCCTTGCCGGCGACGAAGTTGGCCACGTTGTTGAACGTGGTGCTGTACTGGCCGCCGGCACCCATGGTCATGGAGGCCTGGCCACTGTTCTGGCTCCAGAACGAGTAGTAGTAACCGTTGTTGGTGCCGGTCGAGTTCGTGTTGACGGTCGTGTCGGCGCTGGCGGTGCCCGGCATGGCCATCGCGGCCACGACCAGCACCACGGAGAGGACACTGCCGACGAGCAGCCTGAGGCGGCCGCGCCTGCGGCCCTTCAGGTGGGTGTGGGCGTCGTTCATGGACGTGCTTCCTCCTCGTGAGGGCCGGTGGGGAGGCCAGGCAGCGTGATACGACCCGGCGGAGCTGCCGGTGGCCCGGGTGACGGCGACCGCGCGTCGGCGTCCTGTGACGCGGGGAAGTTGACTGGCCGTCAGGTGATCGGCGGCCGAAAGGTCCAGGTCGCGGCGGAGCAGCCGGGTCGACCGTGGTTGAGGCCCGTCGATGGCGACAGCGCCTGGATCGACAGTGACTGGGGTCTGTCGACGACGACAGCGCCCGGATCAACAGTGGTTACGGCCTGTCGATGCGGACAGTGTTGGTCGGGCTGCTTGGAGTTGTCAACGGTTTCGGCAAGGGTTGCGAAACCGTTCCCTGGACGGAAATCTGTCGGAGCATCATGCGCCCAGGTCACCGGCGCCGACTGGGCGATCGAGTGCGGGGCTGGTCGAAGACGGGCATGGATCGACGATCAAATCCCAGGCCGAAGGAACCGAAACTTTCGGAGATATTCCGGGACCATCGTCAGGACGCCGCCTCAGCCGGAGAACCCGCCACCGCTCGGCCGGGTTCGGCCGCGCCGGGCAGCGCCCTGCGGCCACACCACGTCCACCGGCAGCCCGAGCCTGCGGGCCTCCAGCACCGCGTCCGCCGTACCGCCGCCGGCACCCGACGGCGGGTTTCCGTCCCACACAGCCACCAGCCGCTCCGCACGCCGCAGCAACTCACCGTTGGCGGCCCGGTAGGCGGCCGGACCGGCAGTGCGATGCGGCATGGTGACCACCTCGTCCGCCGCCCCGAGCAGCCGGTCGAACCCGGCGGCATGGTCGGGCCCCACCTGTACCGCCCGGTAGTCCATGGAGGGCAGCACCACGACGAGTCGGCCGCCCGCGGCAATGACCTCCTCCGCGAACAGGGTGTCGGCCCCGGCCGCGATGCACGACACCCCCACCAGCCCCTCGGCATGTCCGACCAGCAGCTCCCGGAGTGCAGCCCGCACCAGCGGCAGCGACTCCTCCGTCAGATCGATGTGCCCCGTCACCGCGAGCGCAGCCACCGACGGCCCCTCCCCCCTCAGTCGACCGGCAGGCCGCCCGGCCCCGCACCGGTCCGGTCCGGTGCGGCACCTCGTCACAGGCCCCGCCGTGTCGTTCGTCACAGATGGAACGTCAGATCTGCATCACCTGAACACCGTTGGGCACAGACTGCACCATGGACGCAGTCCTGTGGGGTGCTCCGCAGGCCGGGCCGAGGTCCTCGCCCGGGCTTCGGTGACCCTCGTCGAACTCCCCCGCCTGCCGGAACTCCCCGCGCCGGCCGGGATGTTCACCGGCCGGGACGAGCCTCCGGTCACGTACGGCGACCATCTGTCGACTCATTGACAGCTCCAGCCCGTTCGTGTGGGATTCGTGGACATCACATCCGTTGCACGACCGACGAGCACCGGAGGCAGCCATGCCCGACGCACCGCCCGCAGCGTCAGTGGCGGCGGCAGGGGTGGGGACCACCGGCGACGACGGCCTCCAGAATGGCAACTGACACCGGACACCGGGCCGGGCGGGCCGCCCGCTTCCTCTCGGTCCCGGAGGCGGTCGCGGGCGCCCGCGCCCTGGCGCGGCGCCACCCGCAGCGGTGCCGGCTGCGGGTGGTCGGCCGGTCGCGCGGCGGCCGGCCCCTGGTACTGCTGTCGATCTGCGGTGACGGCCCGTCCGTGCTGGTGGTGGGCGGTCCGCATCCCAATGAGCCGGTGGGGTGGACCAGCACCCTGTATCTCGCGCGCCATCTGCTGAGCCAGCGGGGCGAGCGGCATCCCGCCGACCCGGCCTGGCACTTCCTGCTCTGCCTGGACCCGGACGGCGCCGCGCTCACCGACGGCTGGCCGGCCGGGCCGCCGTCCATGGCGCGGCACTTCGAGCACTTCCACCGGCCGGCCTTCGACGACCAGCCGGAGTGGCTCTCCGCCCGCGGGGACGAGGGGCGGCCGCTGCCGGAGACCCTGGCGCTGACCCGGCTGATCGACGAGACCCGGCCCGCCCTGCAGTGCTCACTGCACGGGGTGGACCTCGGCGGCGCGTTCCTGGAGCTCACCCGGGCCGTCCCCGGCCTCTCCGACCGGTTTGCGCGCTCCGCCCGGCAGGCCCGGATGCCGCTGGACGTCGGCACCTATGACGCCTACGGCTGGGTGAGCCCCAGCCCGGGGACCTATCTGATGCCCGCCGCCGGGGAGCCCGGCTCCTTTGCCGCGCTGCCCGACAGCCCCGGTGACTCGACCTGGGCGTATGCGGGCCGGCACGGCGGCGTGACGGCGGTGGTCGAGGCTCCGATGTGGGCGGCGGACGCCGTGGCGGACGGCCGGCCGCACCCGCAGGCCGCCGCCGCACTGCGCGCCGCGGGCCAGGACCTGATCGCCGGCGCCGGCGAGCTGGACGACCTGCTGGCCCAGGCGCGGCCGCAGCTCATGGAGGAACGGCCCGGGCAGCTGTTGGCGTCCGCGGAGTTCAACCTCAAGGTCGCCACCGGGCTCGCGGACGGCTGGGTGGCCGTGCCGGGGATGACCGTCTCCCAGGTGGTGAATCTGGAGATCGCCTCCGAGCGGATCCCGCTGCGGATCGCCGCACTGCTACGCCGGCTGCTGGCCGGAGCGGCGGGCGGGCACCGGGCGGAGCCTCTGCGGGCGCGGCTGGAGCACGAGGTCACCGAGCGCCGTGAGCGGTTCGCGGAGCGCTTCGGGGCGCGCTGGATACCCGTTGAGGACCAGGTCTCCCACCAGGTGCGCACGGTGCTCGCCGCAGCCGACTGCGTAACCGGGTGCGACCTGCCGGAGCCGCGCAGCGCCTGAGGGGCCGGCCGATGCAAGGCCTGGCGGATGCAGGGCCGGGCGGGTGCAAGGCCCGACGGCTGCAGGGCCGGGCGGGTGCAGAGCTCGGCGAATGCGGAGGGCGGGCCGGGCCGCAACAGCCCCGCCCCGCCCGTAGCGGCGGCGGAGGGCATCCGGCGGTCTCGGCGTGAGGCCGCTGCCGGATGCCCTCCGGGAGGATCACACCTGGTCGGGCGAGTCGCTGTCGTCCGGGACGAAGGAGCCCGGGTCGGCGCCGTCGGGGCCGTCGGGGCCACCGGGTCCGCCCAGGTCGCCGGACATCAGCTTGGTCATCCGGTCCAGGTCCTGCTGGGTGAGCGCGGTCGCACCGGAGGGCGCCTGCACCGGGGCCGCGTCGCGGGCGAAGGAGAGCTTGAGGGGCAGGTGGTCGCCCCAGTTCGCCTTGGGATCGAGCTGTGCGAGGTCCAGGCTGACCGAGGCGATCACGCCGTCCTTGATCCGCAGCTCCGCCGAGACGGACCGGTCGGGGATCTGGTCGGCGCCGGACTGGGAGAAGCCGCTCGGCAGACCGGGGATGCTCTCGGCCAGCGGCTGCACGGCCTTCTGCAGATCCCGTACCAGGGTGCGGGCGGGGGCCGAGACGACGATGCGGTCGGCGCCGTCCTGCTGCCCCTTGTCCTCGAAGGAGACGTCCTCGCTGAGCACACTCTCCAGGGTGTCTATCAGCTTGCGCTGCGCACCGGCGTCCAGCGAGGGGCCACCCCCGGGTGCGGCACCGGCGCCCTGCTGCATCTGGCCGCTGAACTGCTTGAGCACCTTGGCGTCCAGGGAGAGCCAGTGGCCCTCCAGCGCCTGCTTGAACACCTTGAGCTCCGGAGGCAGTTCGTCCTCCATGGCGCCCAGGTCGCCCGCGTCCTCACCGGACAGCCGGGCCAGGGCCTGGATGTCGGCCCGTGCGTACAGCCGGCCGTCGACCTGGCGGACCTCCACCATGGAGTCGCCGCCCTTGCTGCGCACCGCATAGTCGACGTCCACGCCGCGGTCGCCGTTCAGACCGATCGCGCCGCCGGCACCGGACTTCGACGAGAACACGTCCTTCAGCGGCTTGTCGGCCGTCATCGAGAAGGCGAGGCTGAGACCCGACAGCGTCTCGGCGTCCTGCTGCGCGAGCGGCTCACCGCTCAGCTTGGCGAAGGAGCGGAGCTGGTCGGGGGTGGCATCCAGCGAGAACTCCGCCGCGAGGGCACGGCCCTCGGTCAGCTTCTTGAAGGCCGACTGCACCTTCTGTGCTGCGGAGAGCTGCTGGACGGTGTCACAACTGGTGATTCCGGCAGCGATGACTGAGGCACACCCGGCGGCTGCCAGGGTTGCACGGGTGGCCTTGCGTATGGCGGTGATGGTCGGACCCCTCCCTGCGTATGCGGCCGACTCCGGGCCGCGGCTGCAAAAACGGCTGCGCCAGGAAACCACAGTGCCTTCACACCGGCACCTCATTTCCGAGCAGGCCACAACGTAGCGGAGAGGTACGACGTTTCATCGAGGTGGTGCCCGGTTGACGGCAGGCGGCCGCGGCCGCCGCCCGATGGACAACGGGCGACGGGCGACGGGCGACGGGCGACGGGCGACGGGCGACGGGGCGGCGGACGGCTGCGGCCGCCCGCCTGCGGGCCCGGGGTCAGCCGCCGCTGCGGAGCAGCGCGAGGATGCGGTCGAGTTCGGCGACGTCCGCCGGATCGAGGGCGAGCAGCGGCGCGGGGGGTTCGCCGAGGATGCGGTCGGCCTCGGCGGCGGCGGCACGGCCGGCCTCGGTGACCGTCACGATCTTGGCGCGGCGGTCGTCGGGGTGCGGACTGCGCTCCACCAGGCCCCGGCGGGCGAGGTCGTCGACGACCACCGTGGTGTACGGGGCGTCGGTGGCCAGGTCGGCGGCGAGGGCTCGTAGGGTGGCCGGCCGGCCGGCGAGGCGGCGCAGCGCCTTGATGCGGATGAAGCTCATGCCGAGTGCGTCGACCACCTCGCGCCGCCGGTCGTGCTCCTCAAGGACCAGGGCGCGGATGTTGTGCCAGGCACGGGTGGCGATGGCCAGCCGGTCGGGGTCCGGAGGCACCGTGCGGAGGCGGTCGTCGGAGGTCATCATGTGCGCGCCGGCGCCTTCCGGTGGTCGGGGTTGAGCCGGGCTGCCACCTCCGAGGCGGTGCGCCCCGCCCAGTGGGTGGAGGTGATGATACCGAGCAGCAGCACGGCAGCCCCGCACCCTGCGACGATCCACCATGCCGCGTGGGTGGCGGCGGGGAAGCCGGTGGCGAAGGGCCCGACGACGGCCGAGACGGCGACGGTGCCGATGACAGCGACACCGAGGGACTGGCCGACCTGGCGGCTGGTGGAGGCCACCGCGGCGGCCACTCCCGCGCGGTCACGCGGCATACCGGAGACCGCCGCGTTGGTGATGGGCGCGTTGACCATGCCGAAGCCCAGCCCGAAGAGCGCATACGAGGTGAGCAGCAGCGCGGTGGAGGAGTGGGCGGTGAGGGTGGTGAGCAGGACTCCGCTGGTGGTCATGGCGACCCCCGCGACCAGCAGCGGCAGCCGGGGGCCGGTGCGGCCGACGATGCGGCCGGAGAGCGGTGCGCAGATCAGGGTGAGTACGGCCATGGGCAGGGTCCACAGTCCGGCGCGGACCGGGTCGTAGCCGCGGACCTCCTGGAGGTAGAGCGTGTTGAGGAAGAGGAAGCCGCCCAGGGCGGCGAAGGCGCAGACGGCGGTGGCGGTGGCCCCGGCGAAGGGGACGCTGCGGAAGAACCGCAGGTCGATCAGGGGCTCGGGGATGTGCCGCTCCCAGAGCAGGAAGGCGGTGAGCGAGGCGATGGCGGTGCAGCCGAGGGCGAGGATGGCGGGCGAGGTCCAGCCGCTGCCCGGGCCCTCGATGATGGTGTAGGTGAGGGACCCGAGCAGGGTGATCACCAGCAGCTGTCCGACGGGGTCCAGGCGGCGGGCACGGGCGGCGCGGGACTCGGGCACATAGAGCGCGGTGAGGATCAGGGCGACGACGCCCACCGGGATGTTCATCCAGAAGATCGACCGCCAGCCGGCGGAGTCGACCAGCAGTCCGCCGACCACCGGGCCGAGGGCCATGCTGACACCGACCACCCCACCCCAGACGCCGATGGCCTGGGCGCGTTCACGGGGGTCGGTGAAGGTGTTGGTGATGATCGACATGGCGACCGGGTTGAGCATGGAGCCGCCGACGGCCTGCACGGCGCGGAAGGTGATCAGCCAGCCGAGTCCGGGGGCGATGCTGCACAGCAGTGAGCCGAGGACGAAGAGGACCAGCCCGGTCTGGAAAGTGCGGCGGCGGCCGATCCGGTCGGCGGTGGAGCCCGAGAGCATCAGCAGCGCGGCCAGGACCAGGGTGTAGGCGTCGACCACCCACTGCAGGCCGGAGGGGTCGGCGTGCAGATCGGTGCGGATGGCCGGCAGCGCGATGTTCACGACGGTGTTGTCGAGCCCGACGATGAAGAGGCTGAGGCAGCAGATCGCCAGGACGAGCATGCGGCGCCTGCGGGTGAGCTCGGGCACGGGTGGGGCCACCTTGACAGTTGCAGAGTAACAATCATTTAAATCCTACAACTATCGCCAGCGGGCTCACCATGCCCCCCGACGGGAAGAGCCGCGGCGCCCCGTCCGGCACCTCCCCGGCCGCGGCGCCGGGGGGACAGGCGTACGGCGCGGGCCCCCGGTTTTGTACAAGGTGGAGGCTTCCCGCCGGGGGGCGCCGGGCGTAGCGTGTCGGGCTCCTGCCCGGACCCGACCCCTGGAGACCCCGGTGACCCATGCCGCTGACCGCTATGACGCCGTGATCGTCGGCGGTGGCCACAACGGACTGGTGGCGGCCGCCTACCTGGCGCAGGCCGGCCGCCGGGTGCTGGTGCTGGAGCGGCTGGACCGGGCGGGCGGGGCGGCGGTCTCCACCCAGGCCTTCCCCGGCATCGAGGCGCGGCTGTCGCGCTACTCGTACCTGGTGAGCCTGATGCCCCGGAAGCTGATCGCCGACCTGGGCCTGCACATCGAGCTGCGCAGGCGCCGTATCTCCTCGTACACCCCCACCCTGCGCGACGGCAGGGCGACCGGGCTGCTGGTGGACGCCGCGGACGGCGAGCGCACCCGGGAGTCGTTCCGGACGCTCACCGGCTCCGACCGCGAGTGGCGGGAGTGGCAGCGCTTCTACGGCACGACCGCCCGGGTCGCCGAGCAGGTCTTCCCCACCCTCACCGGCCCGCTGCCCTCACGGGCGGAGCTGCGGCGGACGATCGGGGACGACGCCGCCTGGTCGGCGCTCTTCGAGCGGCCGCTGGGCGAGGCGGTGGAGACGACGTTCAGCGACGACCTGGTGCGCGGGGTGGTCCTCACCGACGCCCTGATCGGCACCTTCACCCACGCCCATGACGAGTCGCTGCTGCAGAACCGCTGCTTCCTCTACCACGTGATCGGCAACGGCACCGGCGACTGGGACGTCCCGGTGGGCGGCATGGGCGCGGTCACCGGGGCGCTGGAGGCCGCCGCCCGGGCGGCCGGCGCCGAGATCCGCACCGGCTGCGAGGTCACCGGCATCGCGACCGACGGCGCCCGGGAGGCCGAGGTCCACTACCGGTGGGGCGACACCGAGGGCCGCGCGGTGGGCCGGCGGGTGCTGGTGAACGCCGCCCCCGCGGTGCTGGACCGGCTGCTGGGCGAGGAGCCCGCCGGGCCCGCGCCCGAGGGCGCCCAGCTGAAGGTCAACATGGTGCTCACCCGCCTCCCCCGGCTGCGGGACACGGATGTGGATCCGCGGGACGCCTTCGCCGGCACCTTCCACATCGCGGAGTCGTACGGGCAGCTGGACGCCGCCTACCGGGACGCGGCCGCCGGGCGGATCCCGCAGGCACCGCCCTCGGAGATCTACTGCCACTCCCTCTCCGACCCCTCGATCCTGGCCCCCGGCCTGGCGGAGCGCGGCTGGCACACCCTCACCCTCTTCGGACTGCACATGCCGGCCCGGCTGTTCGGCGACCCGGCCGCCAAGGAGCAGGCGCTCGCCGCGACACTGGCCCAGCTGGACACGGTGCTCGCCGAACCGATCGCCGACTGCCTGGCCACGGACGGCGACGGCCGACCCTGCCTGGAGGCCAAGACCCCGCTGGACCTGGAACGCGAGGTGGGGCTGCCCGGCGGCCACATCTTCCACCGCGACCTGGCCTTCCCCTTCACCGACGACGACCCCGGCGACTCCCCCGCCGCCCGTTGGGGCGTGGCGACCCCGCACCGCACCGTGCTGCTCTGCGGTGCGGGAGCGGTCCGCGGCGGAGGGGTGAGCGGCATCCCCGGGCACAACGCGGCGATGGCGGTGCTGGCGGGCGCATAGGGTTGGCGGGCAACCCGCACCGACTGTCCGAGGAGTACCGCCGTGCTAGTGCTGCTGCCGCCGTCCGAGGGCAAGGCCGCTTCGGGGGACGGCGGGCCGCTGGCCCTGGAGGGGCTGTCGCTGCCCGCTCTGGCGCCTGCCCGCGAGCGGGTGCTGGACGCCCTGGTGGCACTCTGCTCGTCCGGCGACGACACAAGGGCCGCGGAGGTGCTGGGCCTGAGCGAGGGCCTGCGCGGCGAGGTGGCCCGCAATGCCGTGCTGCGACAGGCCCCGGCGCTGCCCGCCGGGCAGCTCTACACGGGTGTGCTGTACGACGCCTTGGACCTGGCCGCGCTGCCGCCGGCGGCGCGGACGGCGGCGGAGCGGTCGCTGCTGGTCTTCTCCGGGCTGTGGGGCGCCGTACGGATCACCGACCGGATCCCCCCGTACCGCTGCTCGATGGGGGTGAAGCTGCCCCCGCTGGGCGGTCTGGGCCCCTACTGGCGCCGGGCCCTGGACCGGGTGCTGCCGGAGGCCGCGGGGGACGGGCTGGTGCTGGACCTGCGGTCGACGGCGTACGCGGCCGCGTGGCGCCCCGCCGCCGAGGCGGCCTCCCGTACCGCGACAGTGCGGGTGCTGCACGAGCGGGAGGTCGGCGGGGTGCTGAAGCGGTCGGTGGTGAGCCACTTCAACAAGGCGACCAAGGGGCGGCTGGTACGGGACCTGCTCCAGGCGGGCGCCGAGCCGCGCAGCACCGGCGAGCTGGTGTCCGCCCTGCGCGACCTCAAGTACACAGTGGAGCAGCAGCCCGCGCCGGCCGGGCGGCCGGTCCCGCTGGACGTGGTCGTCACCCAGCTCTGAGCAGCCGCGCTGACGCGCGCCCGGCCCTTCCCCGGAGGGGTACGGCCGGGCGCGCGGCAGCGGAGACGGTTCCCTGCGGTGCACTCCGGCGGAGCGTACCGGGCCGGTCCTGCGGCGCTGCCTGCGTCAGCGCAGGTGGCCGGTGTCGTTGAGGAGACGCAGCGAGGCGTTTCCGTCCGCGTAGTACTGCACCACGGAAAGGGACGCAGCGGAGAGCTCCATGCGGAAGAGCGACTCCGGGGGTGCGCCCAGGGCCAGCCTGACCAGGGTCTTCACCGGGGTGACATGGGTGACCAGCAGGACCGTGCGGCCCGAGTAGCGGGCCAGCAGCTTGTCGCGGGCCAGGGAGACCCGGCGGGCGGTGGCGGCGAAGCTCTCGCCGCCGGGCGGCGCGGCCTTGGCGGAGGAGAGCCAGGCCTCCAGGTCCGCGGGGTACTGCTGCTGCACCTCGGCGAAGGTCAGTCCCTCCCACGCCCCGAAGTCGGTCTCCCGGATCCCCTCGTCGATCCGCACCTCCAGGCCGAGCCGTGCGGCAGCGGCTTCGGCCGTCTGCCGGGCCCGCTTCAGCGGTGAGCTGACCACGGCCTGGACAGTGCCTCGGGCGGCAAGCGCCGCGGCGGCCCGCTCGGCCTGCCACAGGCCCTTGTCGGAGAGCTCGGGGTCGCTGCCGCCGCTGCCGGAGAACCGCTTCTCCGGGGTCAGACGGGTCTCCCCGTGGCGCAGCAGCACAAAGGTGCTGGCGGTGCCGAGGTCGGCGGCCCAGCCGGCCGGCCGTACCGGAGCCTGCGGCTGCTCCTCCGCCACCGCGACGGCCTCGGGCGCCACTGCGACGGCCTTGGGTGCCACCGGGACGGCCTTGGGCTCAGGGACCGCCCTGGGCTCCCACTGGCGGCCGGCCTTGCCGGCGTCCATGGCCTCGTTGGCGAGCCGGTCGGCGTCCTTGTTGCGCTCCCGCGGGATCCAGGCGTACACGACCCGGTCGCGCGGGAAGACGCCGCGGGCCTCGGCGGCGAGCGGCTGCATGTCGGGGTGCTTGATCTTCCAGCGGCCGGACATCTGCTCGACGACCAGCTTGGAGTCCATCAGGACGTCGATCCGGGCGTCCGGGTCGATGGCCTGCGCGGCCCGCAGTCCGGCGATCAGGCCGCGGTACTCGGCCACATTGTTGGTGGCCCGGCCGATGTACTCGGCGGCCTCGGCGATGATCTGGCCGGTGTCGCCGTCTCGGACGACCGCGCCGTAGCCGGCGGGGCCCGGGTTGCCCCGGGAGCCGCCGTCGGCCTCGACGATGAACCTGCGGGGCGCCATGGGCCTCAGATCCCGGAGTCGGCGGTACGGACCAGGATGCGGCCGCAGTTCTCGCAGCGCACCACGGCGTCCTTGGGCTCGGCCTTCACCGCGTTGAGGTCGGCGGTGGAGAACTCCACCCGGCAGCCCTCGCAGCGCCGCTGGAAGAGCCGGGCCGCGCCGATGCCGCCCTGCTGCTCGCGCAGCCGGGTGTAGAGCTTCAGCAGGTCGGCGGGGATGACCACGGCGACGGTCTCCCGCTCGCGGGTCACCTTGGCGACCTCGGCGTCGATCTCTGCGAAGGAGGCGTCACGGCGGCCGACGGCCTCCTGGAGCACCACGGAGGAGTGCTCCAGGCGGGCGGTGAGCTCGGTGACCCGGCTCTGGGAGGACTCGATGCGCTCCATGACGTCCAGGACGACGTCCTCGAGGTCGGACTGGCGCTTGGCCAGCGAACCGATCTCGTGCTGGAGGTTCTCCAGGTCCTTGGGGGAGGTGATCGCACCGGAGTCCAGCCGCTGCTGGTTGCGGACGGCGCGGGTGCGGACCTGCTCGACGTCCTGCTCGGCCTTGGTCTGCTCGCGGGCGGTGTCGCCGAGCTGGGTCTCGGCGGCCACCACCAGGTCCCGCAGTGCGGTGTGGTCGGCGGTGGCCTTCTCGATCTCGGCGTGCTCGGGCAGCGACCGGCGCCGGTGGGCCAGCTGGTCGAGGCGGGAGTCGAGGGCCTGCAGGTCCAGCAGGCGGATCTGGTCGGCGGGCGCGGCGTTCAGCGGAAGCTCCTGGAATCGTGGGGGACGGTCAGTCGGTGGGGTGCGGCATGGGCGCGTGGGCCGTCCACGGGTCGGTGACCAGCCGGGAGACCCTGGTCTCCAGTGCCCAGCCCCGCTTGCCGGCCGCGGTGGCCAGGTCGCGTTCGGCCTGCGCCAGCCAGGGCCACTCGGTGGCCCAGTGCGCCGCGTCGACCAGGGCGACGGGCGCGGCCTCGAAAGCCTCGGACGCCGGGTGGTGGCGCAGGTCCGCGGTGACATAGGCGTCGACGCCGGCCGCGCGGACCTCGGCGAGGAAACCGTCGCCGCTGCCCCCGCACACCGCGACCCGCCGCACCGGCCGGTCCGGGTCGCCGGCGACCCGGACGCCCGCCGCGGTGGCGGGCAGCCCGGCCGCGACCCGCGCGGCGAAGGCGGACAGCGACTCGGGCTCGGGCAGCTCGCCGATCCGGCCGGCGCCGCGGCGGCCGGCCGGATCGGTGGGATCGGGGACCAGCGGCCCGGTGATCCGCAGCCCGACGGCCTCGGCCAGGGCGTCGGAGACACCCGGGTCGGCATGGTCGGCGTTGGTGTGGGCGACGTGCAGCGCCACGGAGTTGCGGATCAGGGTGTGGACGACGCGGCCCTTGAAGGTGGTCGCCGCGACGGTGGTGGTGCCGCGCAGATAGAGCGGATGGTGGGTGACCAGCAGGTCCGCACCCCACTCCACGGCCTCGTCGGCCACGGCCTGGACCGGGTCCACGGCCAGCAGCACCCGGGCCACCTCGGCGTCCGGGTCACCGCACACCAGGCCCACGGCATCCCAGGACTCCGCCCACTGCGGCGGGTAGAGCTCCTCGAGCACGCTGATGACGTCGGACAGTCTGGGCACGGGTCGAGACTACCGCGCAGCCGGGCCGTTCCCCGCCCCCCGCTGGTCAGTGCTCACACCCGTACGCCAGACTGCGGCAGTGACATCCACCGACCCGCTTCTGCAGCCCACCCTGCAGCAGACCAGCCGGGGCGCCGCCCCCTGGCGGCTCTCCTCCCAGGGCTATGTGGCGTTCTTCGGCGGCGCCCTGGCCGGCACCGCGGTCGCGGTGGCCAATGCGGTCCGGCTGGGTCTGCCGCGCCGCACCGTCCTGGTCATCAGCGCGATCGGCGCCGCCGCCCTGGCCCTGACCATCGTGCTGATGCTGGTGGTCGGCGACCGGGCCGGCAACGCCGGGCTGGGCCTGCTGCGGCTGGTGCCGGTCGCCGCCTACCTGGTGCAGGCGCGGCTCCAGCGGGACCGCAACCGGGCCTTCGCCCTGCAGGGCGGCAAGCACGCCCGGCTGCTGGGTCCCGGCATCGCCGCCGTGCTGGTGCTGGGCCTGCTGGAACTGGTGGCGATCGACGCAGTGCTGGAGGCGGTGGACCGATGAACGGCGACATGGGCGATGAGGCGCTGGCACTGGCCGAGCACTGGCTGGAGCGGGCCCGTCCGGACCGCGCCCTGGACGCGCTCAGCCGGGTCACCGGCGAGCAGGCGGTGTCCCGGCGGGCGTTCCGGATCCGTGCGCTGGCCCACCACCTCGCCGACGAGGACCAGGCCGCCGTGGACATCGCCCGCACCGGTCTTGCCTCGCACGGCCCGGACACCGGACTGCTGGGCGTACTGGCGCAGGCCCTCGCCGACCTGGGCCGCACCGCCGAGGCCGAGCGCGCCTGCCTCGACGGACTGACGCTGGATCCGCACCATGTCTGGCTGCTCTGCACCTACGCCAAGCTCTGCGGCTTCGCCGGACAGCACGACAAGGCCCGGCAGCTGCTGGCCCGCGCCGCCGCCGAGGAGCCCGAGGCCCGCGCCGTCATCCACACCAGGGCCGTGCTGGCGATCGCCCGCGGCGACCACGAGGAGGCCCAGCGGATCGTCTCGGCGATGCTGGCCGCCGACCCTGACGACGCCGGCGCCCATGCGCTGCGCGGGCTGGCCGCCTCGCACCGCGGCGACGCGACCACCGCCTACGCCGGCTTCCGCGCGGCAGCCGCGGGCAACCCGCAGAACCGGCATGTGGTGGAGGCCGCCCGCACGCTCAAGGTGGCCAACCACTGGCTGCTGCGGCCGCTGCGGCCCTTCCAGCGGTTCAGCACCTTCCAGGTGTGGATCACCGCGGTGCTGATCCAGTTCGGACTGCGGGCGGTCGGACTGGGCGTGGTGGCGGCACCGCTGACCGTCGCCTGGCTGGCGTTCTGCGCCTACTCATGGATCGCGCCTCCGGTGGTGCGCCTGCTGTTCAGGAAAGGACTTCTGCGATGAGCCAGGAGCGGATCGAGTCGCTGCGGCGCGCGGTCGAAGCCAGCCCGGACGACACCATGCTGCGGCTGATCCTCGCCGAGGCGCTGCTCGGCGAGGGGCTGGGCGAGCAGTCGCTCCCCCACTTCGAGGTGTTGCTCCAGGCCGGTGCGCTGCCCGCCGAGTCGCTGCTCCAGGTCGGCTCCGCGGCCCTGGACGGCGACCGGCTGGACCTGGCCCGCGCCTGTCTGGAGGCCGCCCGGCACGCCGGGGTCGTGGAGAGTGTGACGGCGCTCCAGCGGCGCGTCGACGAGCGGGTGGCCGAACGCAGCGGCGCACTGCGGGTCCGCGCCGACGGGGCCGAGGAGCACGACGGCGACGTCCAGCGGGACGACACCGGTCCGGAGTCCACCACCTTCGACGATGTCGGCGGCATGGCCGAGGTCAAGAAGCTGATCCACCGCATGGTGGTGCTCCCGCGCTCCCGGCCCGAGCTGTTCGCCGCGTACGGCCGTCGCACCGGCGGCGGGGTGCTGCTCTACGGCCCGCCCGGCTGCGGCAAGACCCTGCTGGCGCGGGCGACGGCCGGCGAGTGCGGGCTGCCCTTCCTCAATGTCCGGATCGAGGATGTGATCGACCCGTACCAGGGCATCTCGGAGCGCAATCTGCACCACGCCTTCGAGACGGCCCGTGCGGTGGGGCCCTGCGTGATCTTCCTGGACGAGCTCGACGGGCTGGCGTACGCACGCCACAAGCACCGCGGCTCGGAGGCCCGGCGGCTGGTGGACGTCCTGCTCCAGGAGCTGGACGCGATCGGCTCCGACAACAGCGGACTGACCATCATGGCCGCGACCAACGCCCCCTGGGACGTGGACGAGGCCATGCTGCGGCCGGGCCGCTTCGACCGGGTGGTCTTCGTGCCGCCGCCCGACGAGCCGGCCCGGGCGGACATCCTGCGGGTGCACACCGCGGGCCTGCCCACCGGGGAGGGTGCGGTGGACGCCGCCGCGGTGGCGGCCCGCACCCCGCTCTTCTCCGGCGCCGACCTGCGGGCCGTGGTGGAGCGGGCCGTCGACGAGCTGATCGAGGAGGCGCTGCGGGGCGGCGGCGAACCACCGCTGGGCACCGCCGGGCTGCTGGCCGCCGTGGACCGGGTGCGGCCCAGCACCCTGGAGTGGCTCCAGCGGGCGCGGGCGTATGTCGAGTTCGCCAACGGCAGCGAGCGGTACGAGGACGTGGCGGCCTTTCTGCGCACCCGCGAGGTGCGCCGCCGGCTGGCCAGAGCGAGTAGCGCCGGACGGCTCCCTGCAGGCCGGGCCTGGGGCCGGGCCGCGGGGTGCGCCGCCGGTGGGCGGGTCAGGCGAGGCCGGCCATGAGTTCGGCGAAGGCGCCTGCCGCGGCGCGGGAGGTGGAGAGCCGGTCCAGCCGGGCACGGGCGAGCCGCCGCCGGAAGGGGCCGCTCCGGCTGTCGTCGCCGGCGTCGTGCAGCATCTCGGTCATCCAGCGGGAGAACTCCTGGTAGTTCCACGCCCGTTGGAGGCAGACCCGGGAGTAGGAGCGCAGCGGCTCCCCGTCGCCCTCCTTCACCAGGGCCCCCACCCCGCGGGCGAAGACCTCGGCCTCGTAGAGCGCCAGGTTCATGCCCTTGCCGCCCATCGGGGAGATGATGTGCGCCGCGTCGCCCACCAGGTGCAGCCGGCCGTGGCTCATCGGCTCGTGCACCACGCTGCGGAGGTGGAAGACCTCCTTCTCGGTGATCCCGGCATCGGCAGGCAGCACGTCGGCGCCCAGCCGGGTGCGCAGCTGCTGCCGGATGCGGTCGTCGCCCCAGGCCTCCTCGGTGTCGCCGGGCGGCACCTGGAGGTAGAAGCGGCTGGCGTGTGGCCCGCGCGCGAAGTGCGCGGCGTAGCCCTCGCTGCTGACGGCCAGCAGCGGGTGGCGGGGCGGGGCCGCGTCGGCGAGGACGGTCAGCCAGGCGATGCCGTGGTCGAAGGGGTAGGCCGTCAGGACGCCGTCCGGGATGGACGCCCGGCTGACACCCCGGTCCCCGTCGCAGCCGGCGACCAGCTCGCAGGCGATCTCATGGAGCACGCCGCCCGGGTCGCGGTAGCGGACCCGCGGCCGGTCGCCGGTGAGGCCGTCGAGGGCGACGTCCGCCGCCTGGAAGCGCAGGTCCCCGCCGTCCTCCAGCAGCGCCGCGATCAGTCGCTGCACCATGATCTGCTGCGGGCAGAGCCGGCCCTTCAGGTCTCCGGTGGCACCGGCCTCGTCCACCAGGCGGCTCTCGCCGTCCACCCGGAACTCCAGGACGCCGTCGAAGGGGAAGCCGCCGAGGATGCGCTCGGCCAGGCCCCACTCCTCGAACATCCGCACCGCCCGGTGCTCCACGATGCCGGCCCGCTGCCGCTGCTCCACCCGGGAGCGCGGCCGGCGTTCCAGCACCACGCAGGGGATGCCCTGCCGCAGCAGCAGGGTGGCCGCCGTCAGCCCGGCCGGACCGCCCCCGATCACCACAACTGTCGTGCTCTCGTGCACAGTTGACGACACGTCGACCCTCCCCCTCCGCCGCAGTCGGGACCAGCATAGGACGGGCGGCGGGCTCCGGGGCGGGAGACCGCCGGCAGCGGCTCTGTACGGGGAAGTCGAACGGGACCACCCGTATGAGTGAAGGCGCGCCGCCGGGGGCTCGTGCCGTGCGGACCCGGCCGTAGTTTCGGTGCTGCGCGGGGCAGGGCGGACCGGACGGTTCAGGGGGACCAGAGCTGAGTCCGCTGCCACCCCGCATTCCAAAACCGGCTGCGTCGGCCGCCGACGGGTCCGAGGGCGGAGGTGTGGGATGGGGAAAGGCACACCGAGCCGCAGGTTCCCGGGCCGGGCACCGGTGGAGGAGGAACAGGCGGGCGGGGGCGGTGCCGGCGGATGGGGGTCCGCGGGCATCGCTGCCGCCCGCCGCCCGATCCCGGTGGCCGCCCCGTGACCCCCTCCACCCGGACCGCCGCCCCCGCACTGCGCCGCGTCGGCTTCACCTTCTCCGCCGACGGCTCGCACGCCGCCTGTGTGGCCGCCGCCGACGGGGGCCGCTGGTACGCCGAGAGCTGGCGGCTGGACGCGCCCGGCGGAGCGGCCCTGCCCACCGCGTTGCCGCTGCCCGGCGGCCGTCCGGAGAACCCGCACACCCAGGTGGTCTCGCTCGCCGACGGCCGGGTGCTGGTCTGCCGCCGGGACGGGGACCTGAACCGCCTGGCCGTACTCGCCCCCGCGGTGTCCCATGCCGAGGAGCACTTTGTGGGGACCCTGCGGGCACCCGCCCTGCGGCTGCTCCCGCTGCCCGTACCCGCGACGGTCCGGCCCGGTGCACCGGTCGCGGTGGCGCTGGCCACCGACGCCCGCCCGGCCACCTCGGTCTGGCTGCTGGGCCCCGGCGACGGCGCCGCCCCGCAGTGCGCCGCCGAGGTTCCCGGGCTGTTCGGCGGCGGCACCTGGCTGGACCACGAAGGGCGACTGCTCGCCCTGGACCGGGTCGCCGACGGGACGGTCAGAAGCGTGGTGCTGGACCTCACCTCCGGCGCGGTGACACCGCTGCTGGAGCTCGCCGAGCAGCCGACCAACGACCGACTGGTGCTCTTCGACCCCGGCACCCGGCTGGCCCTGGTCCGCAGTGACGCACCGGGCGAGGACCGTCTGGGCTGGGGCCTGCTGGGCGGGCCGGATCCGCTGCGCTTCCCGGAGGCCCTGCACCGGCCCGGTACGTTGCTGCGCCCGGTCGCCGTGGAGCCGGGGCGGGCCGAGCCCCGGGTCGCCGTGCAGCTCGACCGCGGCGCCGGTTCGGCACTGGCCCTGTGGAGCCCGGCGACCGGCAGGCTCGATCCGCTGCCCGTCCCCGCCGGCCGGCTGGGCGGGGTGGCCCACTGGTCGGCGGCGGGTCTGCGGATGCCGTACTCCGCACCCGACCGGCCCGCCGCCATGGCCACCCTGGACGTCGCGGCCCTGCTGCGACCGCCGGCCCCGCGCCGCCCCCCGGATGCCGCGGTCCCGGTCACCACCGGCTGGCGGCTGGACGGCAGCGCCGCCGCGCCCGGCGACGGGGGCCGCTGGCAGCCCGCCGGGTCGGCCGCGGTGCCCGCCGCCGAGGGTCGGATGGAGGCGGTGGTGTACGGCGGGGCGGGCTGGGCCGCCGCCCGGCATCTGGTGGTGGCGCTGCACGGCGGCCCCACGGACGCCTGGCGGCTGGAGTTCGAGCCGACCCTGCAGCGCCTGGCCGCCGACGGTGTCGCGGTGGCCGCCCCCAACCAGCGGGGCAGCAGCGGCTACGGCCCCGAGTACGCGCTCTGCCTGCGCGGCGCCTGGGGCGGCCCCGATCTGGAGGATGTGCTCTGCCTGCTCTCGGAGCTGGCAACCCGCCGTGCGGCCCTCGGCCTGGAACCGCCCGCCCTCTTCGGTATCAGCTACGGCGCCTTTCTGGCGCTGCTGGCGGCCTGCCACGCCCCGGCGGGACAGGTGGCCCGCTGCGCGGTGGTCGCGCCGTTCCTCTCCGGGGCGAGGCTGCTGGCCGAGGCGGCCGCCCCGGTTCGGGCCCTCACCACCAGGCTGGGCGGCGGGGTGCCGATCGACGACGAGCGGGGGCCGCGCGATGTGCTGCGGCTCTGCCACCGCATCGAGATACCGCTGCTGATGGTGCACGGGGACCGCGACGAGGTGGTGCCGGTGAGCCAGTCACGCGCACTGCGCCAGCAGTTGCTGCGGGTCGGGCGGACGGAGGGCGCCGACTTCCGGTACGTGGAGGTGGCGGGGGCCGGCCATGAGCTGCTGGCGGAGGAGGGCGCCCCCGCGCTGCGGGAGCTGCTGGCGGCCTTTCTGCACGCCGGTCGGGCTCCCTTCCGGGACGGCATCGCTGACGGTTCGGGACCGAGCGTGCACCGGTCGTGACAGCCTGGGTAGGGTGATCCCTGCGAGCGGTCGCCGCGGTGACCTGTCACCCGCGCTCCGCCGGGCGCTTCGGCATGCCCGAAGGCCGATGCGCCGTGACGCACCACCGACTCCCGTCACTCGCATGGAGAAGAACCACTGATGTCCGAAGCCTTCACCGACACCACTGACAGAGCCGCTGCCGAGGCGGCGGCTCCGGGCGCCGGGACCGCAGGACGGCACCGCGGGACCGGCGCCCTGGACGACGGCAGCGCCCCGCAGCCGACGGAGGCCGGCCACGGCCGCCATCGCCGCGCTGCGGAAACTGCGTCCGCCGAGGCCTGAGCAGCGCAGGGGGCCCCGCACCCGGGCCGGGTGCGGGGCCTCCTGCGTGTCGGGCAGGAGCACCGCCGGGCGAACCGGCGACCCTGGCGGCCGGTCGGCCGTCCGCCTCAGTCGAAGGTGACCACCGTGCGCAGCGCCTCACCGCTGCGCATCTGCGCAAGTGCGTCGTTGACCTGCTCCAGCCGCACCCGATGCGTGATCATGTGCTCCAGGTCCAGCCGGCCCGCCCGCCACAGCCGCAGCACCCGGTCGGCGGTGCGCAGCACATCGCCGCCGCCGTACATCGACGGCAGGATGCGCTTCTCGTCGAAGAACAGCTCCCCCATGGAGAACTCCACCCGGTCGTCGCGGGCGCCCGCCCCCACCACCACCACGGCGCCGCCGCGCCGGGTGGCGTCATAGGCGGCACGGGTGGTGACGGACCGTCCGACGACCTCGAAGACACAGTCGAAGCCGCCGTCGGTGAGCCGCTTGCGGGCGGCCTTCAGCTCCTCGGGGGCGACGGCCTCGGTGGCGCCGAACGCCAGGGCCCGCTCGCGGCGGGAGGCCACCGGGTCGACCGCGACGATCTGCCCGGCACCGCACACCCTGGCCCCCTGGATCGCGGCGATCCCGACCCCGCCGCAGCCGATGACCGCCACCGAGGAACCGGGCTCCACCCGGGCGGTGTTCACCGCCGCGCCCACGCCGGTGGTGACCCCGCAGCCGACCAGCGCCGCCACCTCGAAGGGCACGTCCTCGGGCACCCTGATGGCGCTCTCCGCGGCGACCACCACCTCCTCGGCGAAGGTGCCGACACTGTAGAAGCCGTAGAGCGCACGGCCGTCGTGGCGGAAGCCCGGGGTGCGCAGCCGGGCGAGGCTCGCGGTGCAGAGCTGGCCCTGGCCGCGCCGACAGTGGGCGCAGCTGCCGCAGGGCGGCATCCAGCAGAGCACCACATGGTCTCCGGGCGCCAGACCGCTGACTCCCTCGCCGGTCTCCACCACCTCGCCCGCGCCCTCGTGGCCGGGGACGAACGGGGCGGGCTGGGGCAGTACGCCGCTCATGGCGGAGAGGTCGGAGTGGCACAGGCTGGCGGCGCGGAGCCGCACCCGCACCAGCCCCGGGCCCACCGGTACCGTCTCCACGTCACTGCGGACGTCGAGTTTCTCCTGGCCGATCTCATGGAGGATCGCTGCGCGCACGGCGCGACTCCCGTCAGTGCCGAGGGTGTGCGGGGCGCGGGAAGGGAACCCCGGCGCGGCCGTCCGCACCTGCGGCCGCGCCGGGGTCGTCCGCTGCGGCCTGGGCCGCGATCACGGTGCATCGCCTAGAACGCGTTCTAGGCGTGGACTCCATGTATAACGCATCGGCGGGGGCTCCCGAAACCCCCGCCGCGCCATCTTCTACCCACGAGTAACCGGCCTGTGCCCCGGGGCCGCGCAGGGCCGCCGGGGCATCCCCCCGGCAGCGGGGTCCGCGGTTCCTGGCCCCGCGGTACGGCGGGTATGGTCCAGCAGGCAGACGACGGACCCGCAGATCAGGAGTACGGCATGGCGCAGAGCAGCGGCGTCGCGGCGCGGCCCGGGGCAGAGGTGCTGGCGGCGTTCGAGGCGGCGACCGGTTTCATGCCGGTCGACGAGGGTCTGGCGCTGTATGCGGCCGCGGCCGACGCCGCGGCCCGCACCGGCCTGCCGCTGCTGGAGATCGGCACCTACTGCGGACGCTCGGCCGTCCTGCTGGCCGCCGCTGCCCGGGACGCCGGGACGGTCGCCCTGACCGTCGACCACCACCGCGGCTCCGAGGAGCAGCAGCCCGGCTGGGAGTACCACGACGCCGCGCTGGTCGACCCGGAGGTCGGCCGGATGGACACCCTGCCCACCTTCCGCCGCACCCTGCACGCGGCCGGCCTGGAGGACCACGTGATCGCCCTCGTGGGGCGGTCGCCGCAGGTCGCAGCGGTGTGGGGGACGTCGGTGGGACTGGTCTTCATCGACGGCGGCCACACCGACGAGCATGCGACCGCCGACTACGAGGGCTGGGTGCCGCACCTGGCCGAGGACGGGCTGCTGGTCGTCCACGATGTGTTCCCCGACCCGGCGGACGGCGGTCAGGCGCCGTACCGGGTGTATCTGCGGGCGCTGGCCGAGGGCTTCCACGAGGTGTCGGTGACCGGCTCGCTGCGGGTGCTGCGACGGTCCGCGGGGTGAGCGCTGCCGAACGGGGCCCCAGCGGCCCGGTACGGTGACCCCTACGGCGGCGCGGCTGCACCGGCCGTGGTGATGGTGGAGCTCCATGGGACCGGCGGCGACCGACCGGGGGAGGCGGCATGGCGGACAGGGACGAGAGCGCACCGGCAGTCTGGGACCCCACGGCACGTGGCGGAGCCGGCGGCTGGGTACGGCGCGGCGACCCGGGCACACACCGGCTGAGAAGACCGGCGCCCCCGGAGGAGGCCGCGCAGGCACCTCAGGGGCGCGGCGGCGACGGCGAGGAGGGGCAGCCGCCTGCCGTACGGCCGTATCTCAACGTCTCGCTGGAGAAGCCCGTCGCGGGCCCGCAGCCCGAGCCGCCCGCCGCCTATCGCCCCGCCCCGGCCCCGACCGGGACGCCCCCCGTGACTGCCGTCGCGACCCCCTTCCCCCAGGCGCAGCAGCCCACCGCACCCGAACCCCCCACGGCCGCCTACCGCCCCGCCGGAACACCCACCCCGCCCCCCACCGCGACCCCCTTCCCCCAGGCGCAGCAGCCCACCCCGCCCGAACCCCCCACGGCCGCCTACCGCCCCGCCGCCGCGCCCTGGCCGCCGCAGCCCCCGGCGGCCGGCGCAGGCCCCGCTCAGCCCGGCCCCGCGCTGAACCCCGCCGCCCCGCAGGGATACGGCCACCCCCAGCAGCAGCACCCCCAGCAGCACCCCTACGGCTATCCGCAGCCGCAGCCCCAGTCGCCGCAGCCCGCCCCGCCCTACGGCTATCCGCAGCCCGGCTACGGCTACCCCCAGCAGCCCCCGCCGGGGCCCGTCGAGGAGCAGGAGCCGCCCCGCCGCGGCGGCCGTACCGCGCTGCTGGTGCTGCTGGTGGTGGTGCTCGCGGCCGGCCTGGGCGGCGGCGCGGTGTGGGCGCTGACCCGGGACGGGAGCGGCGGCGGCAGCCGGGCCGGGTCCACCCCCGGCGCCTCCTCCAGCCGCAGCGCCCAGCCGCCGCCCGCCCAGGGCGGCGGCGCGGGTACCCCGTCACCGTCGGCCTCATCGTCGTCCCCCGCCGACGACCAGGCCGCCGGACGGCAGCAGGCCAGGGCGCTGGACGGGCTGCTGGACCGCAACAGCGGCGCCCGCAAGCAGGTCGGCAACGCGGTCGCCACCGTGCAGAGCTGCTCGGACGCCGCGTCGATGCAGAGCGCGGCGCAGGTCTTCACCCAGGCCGCCCAGCAGCGCGAGCAGCTGATCGGCCAACTGGCCAAGCTCGACCTGGACGCCGTCGACGGCGGCGCGGAAGCCGCCCAGTTGCTGCGCAGCGCGTGGCAGCAGTCGGCCGACGCGGACCGCTCCTATGCCACCTGGGCCGATGCGGTGATCCGCACCGGCTGTGCCAACGGCGCTGCGCCGCGTACCGCGGACCGCGACCGGGCCGACGTCATCAGCGGACAGGCCACCCGCAGCAAGCAGTCATTTGTGATCAAGTGGAACCCGATCGCCAACCGGTACGGCCTCGCGGCACGGACCGGGGATGGGATCTGACCGGACCGTGCCATTCCAGCGCAACCGACCCCAACCCGACGACGAACTCTTCGGCTCCCCCTACGGCGAGCTGCGCCCCCGTCGCTCTCCCAGGGCACGGCTGCTGATCGCCGCAGCCGTCCTGCTGCCCGTCTGCCTGGCCGGCTGGCTGGGCTGGCAGGCCGCGGCGGGCGGCGGCGCGCAGCCGGCGGCCGCGGTGCCGCCGCCGTCGTCCCCGGTGACCGACACCCCGTCGGGGTCCACCGGCAAGCCGTCCCCGCCGGGGTCCTCCCCCGCCACCGCCACACCCTCCCCGAAGGGGTCCGCCCCGCCGTCCAGGCGCGGTGCGGCCGCTGCGGGGCGGCCGCTGGCGGGCCGTACGGTGGTGCTGGACCCGGGCCACAACCCCACCAACAACCAGCACACCTCCGCGATCGCCAGGCAGGTCGACGTCGGCAATGCGCACAAGGAGTGCGACACCACCGGCACCGAGACCGACGCCGGCTATCCGGAGGCCTCCTTCACCCTGGATGTGGTGCGCCGCGCCAGGACGATCCTGGAGGCCGAGGGCGCCCGGGTGATCCTCACCCAGGACGGCGACCGGGCCTGGGGTCCGTGCGTCGACGAGCGGGCGGCGATCGGCAACGACGCCCATGCGGACGCGGCGCTGTCCGTCCACGGCGACGGCGGACCGGCCGCCGGGCACGGCTTCCATGTGATCCTTCCCTCACGGGTGGTCGCGGGGAAGGCCGACACCCGGCCGATCACCGGCCCGTCCCGCGCGCTCGGCCTGCTGCTGCGGGACGACTTCGCGGCGGCCACCGGGGAGCCGTACTCGACCTATCTGGGCCATCAGGGCATCGACGTCCGCAGCGATCTGGGCGGGCTGAACCTGTCCCGGGTGCCCAAGGTGTTCATCGAGTGCGGCAACATGCGCAACGCCGCCGACGCCCGTCACATGACGGATTCCGCATGGCGCAAGAAGGCGGCTCAGGGCATCGCCGACGCCCTCACTGACTTCCTCGTCGGAAGCAGTCGCTAGGCTCTTGGCCCGTTCGAACCTCAACCACGACCAGCCCACGACACACGACCGAGGGGAACCGTCCGTGAATCTGCGCTCTCTGACTCGGGGAGACGCCGCCGTCGCCGTCGGGGCAGTGCTGTTGCTCGTCTCGTCCTTCCTGCCGCTGTACTCGGTGTCGAAGGACTGCCAGAACGACACCTGCTCGTACAACGCCTGGCACAGCGGCTTCCTGGTGACCCTTGCGTCCGTGGTGCTGGCCGGGCTTGCCGGAGCAGCACTGATCCTGCTCGCCCGCTTCCAGGGCGAGGCCGCCCAGACCCGGCAGATCGCCGGGCTGAAGCTCGGCCAGTGGGGCACCGCCCTCGCCGTCTTCGCGACCTGGAGCGCCCTGTGGACGCTCTTCGCCAACGGCGCCGGGTACTTCGCCTCGGTGCCCGCGGCCGGCGGGCTCGACTACAGCAATGTCTTCTCGCACGGCTTCGGTGCCTATCTGGCGTTCCTGGCCGCGCTGATCACCGCCGGGGCCGCGGTCGCCACGCCGCTCGTCCCGGCGCTCCAGGCGAAGCTGCTGTCGGACCGTCCCGCCGCACCGGCCCCCCAGCAGGGCTACCCCGGCGCCCAGGGCGGCTACCCGGGCGGCCCGCAGCAGGGCGGCTACCCCGGCGGCCCGCAGCAGGGTGCCGGGTACGGCTACCCGGGGGCCCCGCAGCAGCCGGGGCAGCAGCAGGGCGGTGCCCAGCAGTGGGGCGCTCCGCAGCACCAGGGTCCGGGAATGCACCAGGTGCAGGACCCCTCCCTCGGCGGTCCCGTTCCGGCCCCGATGCCGGCGCAGACCGGCGGGCCGGACTTCGCCCCGTTCTGGTTCGCCGTCCCGGCGCCGCGTCAGCTGACGCCGGAGGACAACCCGATGGGCCCGCCGATCGGCGAGCTGACGCCGGGCACCTGGTTCCTGGCCGTGGAGCAGCGCGGGGCGGGTCTGGTGGCCCAGCTCCAGGACGGCCGGCGAGGCCTGCTCTCCGACACCTCGGGCATCCAGCGGGGCTGACGGAACATCAACAGTACGCGGGCGGGCGGGCCGGAGCGTTCCGGCCCGCCCGTCGTCGTCCGCGGCGGACGTTTGAGCGCGCCGCGGCAGGCAAGGCGCCACCCATGAGTGGTATAGCGCGCATCGTCAGACTGCTGGCCCATGTGGCCGCGGCGATCCTGGTCATCTGGATCCTGCTGTTCCTCTTCGACGCCGACCGCGCCAACGACGTCGTCCACTGGTTCCAGCGCGCCGCCGACTGGCTGGCGACCTGGTCCCGGAACCTCTTCTCCATCGACAACGCCAAGCTGCGGACCACGGTCAACTACGGCATCGCCGCGGTGGTCTACCTCTTCGTGGGCAGCCTGGTGACCCGTGTCTCGCGACGCGACTGACGCGAGCGAGGCCGCTCCGACGCGCCCGACACGCCTGACCGGCGGCTGCCGACCGGTCAGGCGCGGGTGCCGTCCCGGGCCTCGCAGCAGCCGGCGACGGCCAGGCCGGAGGGCAGCTGCTCGCCACTGAAGACGGCCGCGGTGGCATGGTCGCCGCCGAGGGCGGCGACGGCCAGCAGCAGCGAGCCGGCGGTCCAGGTGGTGCGCTCCTCCGGCCAGACGGCGTCGTCCTCGAAGACATAGCCGGTCCAGTAGGACCCGTCCGTGTGGCGCAGGTGCTGGATCCAGCGCAGGATGTCCACGGCACGGTCGGACTGGCCCACCGCCCAGAGCGCCAGGGCCAGTTCGGCGCTCTCGCCGCCGGTGACCCAGGGCCGGTCGGAGACGCAGCGCACGCCGAGCCCGTCCACCACGAAGCGCTCCCAGCCCTCCGCGATACGGCGCTGGGCGGCCTCGCCGCGGAGCGCCGTGCCGAGCACCGGGTAGTACCAGTCCATGGAGTAGCGGTCCTTGTCCAGGAACCGCTCGGGGTGGTGGGCGATCGCATGGGCGAGCCGGCCGGCGGCGAGCTCCCAGTCGGGCTGGGGCTCCTCCAGGTGGTCGGCCATGGCGAGGGCGCAGCGCAGTGCGTGAAGGATGCTGGAGGAGCCGGTGAGCAGCGCGTCGGGGGCGGCGGTGCCGTCCTCGTTCTTCCGCCAGCTGATGGCGCCGCCGGGCAGCTGCAGTCCGACGACGAAGTCGACGGCGCGGCAGACGACCGGCCAGATCCGGTCCAGGAAGGCGTCGTCGCCGGTGGCCAGGTGGTGGTGCCAGGCGCCGACGGCGACATAGGCGCAGAAGTTGGTCTCCTTGGCCCGGCTGTCGGGGAGACCGTCGGTGTACGAGGCGTACCAGGAGCCGTCGGGGTTCTGGGCGCCGGCCAGCCAGTGGTAGGCGGCCGCGGCGGCGGTGTGCTCGCCGGCGGCGTCCAGCGCCATGGCGGCCTCGGTGTGGTCCCAGGGGTCGAGGTGGCCGCCGGTGAACCAGGGGATGGCGCCGTCGGCCCGCTGGTCGGCGAGGATGGTCCTGACGGTGGCCGCGGCCTGCTCGGCGTCCAGTACGCCGGGCAGCACCAGGGAGTCGGGGACGGCCACCTCCTCGGCGGCGGTCATGCGCGATTCTCGGCGGCGGACGCGTCGACGGCTGCGGCCGCTGCGGGCAGGTGCGGCTTGGTGGCATACGCCACGAAGCTCTTGCCGATCAGCGGGTCCAGCGCGGCCTCGGCGAGCCGGGTGGCCATCGGGCGCTTGACGATGTCCCAGACCAGCAGCTTGTGGTAGAGCTTCACGGGCAGCGCCTGGTCGTTGTCGACGCCGAAGGCGCACTTGAGCCACCAGTACGGCGAGTGCAGTCCGTGGGCGTGGTGGGTGCCGTAGGGCTTCAGACCGGCGCCGCGCATCCGCTCCAGCAGCTCGTCGCCACGGTAGATGCGGATGTGGCCGCCCTCGACCTCGTGGTACTCGTCGGAGAGCGCCCAGCAGATCTTCTCGGGCAGCCAGCGGGGCACGGTGACGGCGATCAGGCCGCCGGGCTTGAGGACGCGGACCATCTCCGCGAGGACGCCCTTGTCGTCCGGGATGTGCTCCATCACCTCGGAGATGATGATCCGGTCGAAGGAGTCGTCCTCGAAGGGCAGCGCCAGTGCGTCGCCCTCCATCGCGGTGGCGGAGGCGCCGGCCGGAGCCTCCCCGGCCTCCTCCATGGCCGCGAACCACTTGCGCACCTCTGCGATCTCCTCGGCGTTGCGGTCCAGGGCGATCACCTGGGCGCCTCGCCGGTAGCACTCGAAGGCGTGTCGGCCACCACCGCAGCCGAGGTCGAGCACCCGGTCGCCGGGGGCGAGCGGGAAGCGCGAGAAGTCGACGGTCAGCACTGAGTGGCTCCCATTCGTTGCTGCGAGGGCCGGCTCGGGGGTCAGCCGGCCTGATGGTGCGTCAGAAGTATCCGGGGTGCGGCCGGTTCAGACGTAGCGCCAGCCGTGGCCGGCCCTGGCCCGCTGTCCGGCCCCGGTGGCGACGGCCGCACGGTAGCGCTCCGCGGTGAGCGCCGCGGCGCGCTCCCAGGTGAAGTGGGCCAGCACCCGCTCGCGGCCGGCGGCGCCGATCCGGGCACGCAGTTCCGGCTCGTCCAGCAGCCGGCCCAGGGCCGCGGCCAGTGCCCCCGGATCGCCCGGCGGCACCGCGAGACAGGTCTCGCCGTGGCGGCCGGCCACCTCGGGGATGGCACCGCCGGTGGTGGCCACCAGCGGAGTTCCGGTGGCCATCGCCTCGGCGGCGGGCAGCGAGAACCCCTCGTAGAGGGAGGGCACGCAGGCCACCTCGGCGGAGCGGTAGAGGTCGACCAGCTCCGCGTCGTCGATGCCGCTGCGGAAGGTGATCCGGTCCTCCAGCCCCAGGCGGCGGATCGCTTCGGCGACCGGGCCGTCGTCACGGCTCCTGCCCACCACCACCAGATGCGCCTCGCGCTCGGTGAGGACCTTGGCCAGCGCCTCCACCAGGTGGACCAGCCCCTTCAGCGGCACATCGGCGCTGGAGGTGGTGACGATCCGTCCGGGCACCACGGGCACCGCCGGGTCGGGCGACCACAGGCGGGTGTCGGCGCCGATCGGCACCACGTCGATCCGGTCCGGGTCGACACCGAGGTGCTGGGCGATCTCGGCCTTGGAGGTGCCGGAGACGGTGACGATGTGGGACAGCCGCTGGGCGACCCGCTTCTGCATCCTGGTGAAGGCGTACCAGCGGCGCAGCGACAGCCGCCGCTTGAGGTCGGCCGCCGACTCCAGCTCCAGTTCGCGGTCGACGGTGACCGGGTGGTGGATGGTGGTGACCAGCGGGAAGCCGTGGCGCTCCAGACCGAGCAGGCCGTAGCCGAGCGTCTGGTTGTCGTGCACCACGTCGTAGCGGCCGCGGTGCGCGGCGAGGAAGCGGCGGGCGCGCAGCGAGAAGGTCAGCGGCTCGGGGAAGCCGCCGGTCCACATGGTGGCGACCTCCAGCAGGTCCACCGCGTCGCGGTACTCGGCGGCGCGCGGGGTGCGGAAGGGATCCGGCTGGCGGTAGAGGTCCAGGCTGGGGATCTCGGTGAAGGTGACGGAACCGGGTCCGTCCACCTCGTCCAGCACCGGGTAGGGCTGCCCGCCGAGGACCTCCACCTGGTGGCCCAGCCGGGCCAGTTCACGGGAGAGGTGGCGGACATAGACGCCCTGGCCGCCGCAGAACGGGTTGCCCTTGTACGACAGCAGCGCGATCCGCAGCGGGCGCTCCGCCTTCTGCTCCGGCGCCTGTACCGCCCGGTGCCGCGAATCCTGCGGACGGGAGAGCACATGCCCCGACGATCGCTGCGCGGTCACCCTTGGCTCCTTCTTCCCACCTCCCCAGGGCGTCCGCAGGCGTCCGCGCCGGGGGTAAAGTAGAACAGGTTTCAGTATCGAACAGGTAGGAGAACTCGAAGATACCGGTCCGTAGCACTCCCTCCGGGGGCAGGGCTGGTGATTCGCGCCACGCCGACAGGAACCAACGATGACGACCAGCCCAGTGACAAGCGGCACCCACCAGGCTGCCAGGGCGGCCGGGCCGCCGCTCACCGAGCGGCAGGAGCAGAGACGGCGCCGTATCCTGCGCACCGCAGCGGCACTGGCCTGCCGCGGCGGCTTCGACGCCGTGCAGATGCGGGAGGTCGCCGAGTCCTCCGGGGTTGCGCTCGGCACGCTCTACCGCTACTTCCCCTCCAAGATCCATCTGCTCGTCGCCACCATGCAGGACCAGCTGGAACGGCTGCTGGAGCAGCTGCGCCGCCACCCGCCCGCCGGGGAGGACCCGGGGGCCAGGGTCACCGAGGCGCTGATGCGCGCCTTCCACGGACTGCAGCGGGAACCTCAGCTCGCCGAGGCGATGGTCCGGGCGCTGAGCTTCGCCGACCGCTCGGTCAGCGCCGAGGTCGACCAGGTCTGCCGGCTCACCACCGCCATCGTGGTGGACGCCATGGCCCAGGACCGGCCACCCAGTGCCCGGCAGCGGGCCGCGGTCCGGGTGATCGAGCACACCTGGCAGTCCGCCCTGGTGACCTGGCTGTCCGGCCGCTCCTCGATCGCCGAGGTGCGTTCGGACCTGGAGACCGCGGCCCGGCTGCTCACCCTGGAGTGAGCCGCCCCGGGCGGGCCGCCCGGTGCGGCGCACGGGAGTAGGGACCCGCGCGCACGGCCGCTCCGGGCCCCGGGGCCGCCCCCGGGGGCCGCCCACAGGCCCGATGGCCGCCCGTTAGAGTGTCGGGACACAACTTCATGCGCCTCCTCCCGGGGGAAGCCGGTGCGACTCCGGCACTGACCACGCAGCCGTGATCCCGCCACCCCGGCGGACGAGTCGGAATGCCCGGGCGAGGCGAGCGGCACCCCGGGCCCGCAGCAGCGGCGGCCCGGCACCGTCGAGGTCTACGGACGGCCGTCGCCCCCGGGGCGGCGGCCACGACCGCTCATCGAAAGGCAACACCCTCATGCTTTCCGCCGCCGCCCGCGCGGGCGCCGTGCTCGCCTCCGCCCTGCTGCTCGCCGGTACCGCGGCGGCCCCCGCCCTGGCGGACTCGGCCGCCCCCGCCGACACCGCCTCCCCCTCCCCGGTGGCGGTCCCGGCCGGCCTGTACGGCAAGAGCGACCCCACCTACGACGGCGTCTGGCGGCAGTCCCTCGCGCTGCTCGCCCTGCACGGCGCCGGTGTGAAGCCGTCCACCCAGGCCGTGGGCTGGCTCACCGGCCAGCAGTGCGGCGACGGCGGCTGGCCGTCGTTCCGCGCGGACACCGGCAGCGACTGCACCACCGCCACCGAGGACAGCAACGCCACCGCGCTGGCCGTGCAGGCCCTCACCGCCCTCGGCGGCCACGACGCGGCCGTCACCAAGGGCGTCACCTGGATCAAGCGCCACCAGAACCCGGACGGCGGCTGGTCCTACAACCCCGGCGGCACCAGCGACGCCAACTCCACCGGACTCGCCGTCAACGCCCTGGTCGCCACCAAGGCCGACCCGGCGGCGGTGGCCAAGCGCGGCCACAGTGCCTATGACGGCCTCGCCTCCTTCCAGCTGGGCTGCGGCGCCCCCGCGGCGCAGCGCGGCGCCTTCGCCTACCAGCCCGGCAAGTCCGGTGCGCTGGCCCCCAACGACCTCGCCTCCGCGCAGGCCGCGCTGGCCGCCGCCGGAGGCTCCCTGCCCGTGGCCGCGGGCAGCCGCAAGGACAAGCCGGCCGCCGCCCCGACCTGCCAGGCCGGGTCCAAGGGCGCCCTGCCGCAGGGTCAGTCGGCCGAGGCGGTCGCACACTTCCTGGTGCAGCGGCTGGCCGCGGGCAAGCAGCGGCTGATGCAGACGCTGCCCGGCGCCGACCCGACGCCGGACTACAACGCCACCTCCTGGGCGGTGCTGGGCCTGATCGCCGCCGGCCACCCCGACCAGGCGACCGACGCGGCGGACTGGCTGGCGGGCAACGGCTACAGCTGGATGCAGGGCGACCAGGGGACCAACCCGTCCGCCGCCGCGGAGCTGCTGCTGGTCTCCCAGGCCACCGGCCTGGACCCGTACAACTTCGGCGGCAGCAACCTCGTCCAGATCCTGGTCAACTCCGGCCCCACCCCGGCCTCGGTGCCGCCCGCCGCGGTGGCCGCCGCCACCGCCTCGCCCTCCGCCACCCTGCAGCCCGGCTCCGCGGTGACCGGTACCGACGAGGACGACAACGGCGGATTCTCGCTGTCGTGGCTGATCGCCATCGCGGCCGTACTGGTGGTCAGCGCCGCCGTGTTCGCCTTCGCCAGCCGCCGCAACGACCGTGCCGCCGCCCGCGCCGGTGAGACCGCAGCCGCCCCGGACACCGCGGCCGCCCCCGGCGAGGACCGGTGACAACGCCCTCCCGGACGCAGGTCCCGGCGGCGGGAGCCCGGCGCGTCCCCTCCGGCCGCCGGGCCCTTCCGCTGGCCGTGCTCCTCGGCGCTCTCCTTCTCCTCACCGCCGCCCCCGCGCATGCCACCGGCTACCGCTACTGGTCCTTCTGGGACTGGTCGCACGGATCCTGGAGCTACCAGCAGCAGGGCCCCGCGACCTACCGTCCGGAGGACGGGGACGTGGACGGCTGGCGGTTCGCGGTGAGCCCGGACGGCGGCGCCGACGCCGCCAGGCCGCGGACCACCGGCGACTTCGCGTCGGTCTGCGCCGCCACCCCGCCCCGCGCGGGCCGCAAGCGGATCGCCGTGGTGCTGGACTTCGGCACCACCGCCGACTCCGCCACCGGGGAGCAGCCCCCGGCCCGGCGCACCCTCTGCGCCGTGGTGCCCACCGACGCCAGCAGCGCCGAGGTGCTGGCGGCGACCGTCCCCCCGCTGCGCTACGACTCCAGCGCCGTGCTGTGCGCCATCGCCGGCTACCCCTCGTCGGGCTGCGGCGAGGTGGTCGCCGCCGCGCCTGCCGGGCACCCGAGCGCCTCCGCGAAAAGCAGCGGCAACGGCGGCCCGGTGCTGGGGCTGGCCGGGGGCGGCGCCGTGGTCGTCCTGATCGCCGTCGGCGCAGCCGTCCGGGCCCGCCGAACCCGGAACCGCTGACCGGTCGTGGCCCCGCTCCCCGCTGTGGACCGCCACCGGACGGCCCGCCCCGCAGCCGGTCCGCGCCAACTGCACCCGGGTGCATGGTGGCTGTGGGCACTGGGCCTGGCCACCGCCGCCTCCCGCACCACCAACCCGCTGCTGCTGCTGCTCACCGCGGCCGTCGCGGGCCATGTGGTGGCCGCGCGGCGCAGCACCTCGGCGTGGTCCCGCTCCTACGGTGCCTTCCTCAAACTCGGCCTGCTGGTGCTGGGCATCCGGCTGGTCTTCGCGGTCCTGCTGGGCTCCCCGATCCCCGGCACCCGGGTGCTCTTCACCCTGCCCGAGATCCCGCTGCCCGACTGGGCGCAGGGGGTGCGGCTGGGCGGCCGGGTGACGGCGGAGGCGCTGGTGTTCGCGCTGTACGACGGTCTGAAGCTGGCCGTGCTGCTGGGCTGCGTGGGCGCGGCCAATGCGCTGGCGAGTCCCGCGCGGCTGCTGCGGGCACTGCCGGGGGCACTGTACGAGGCAGGGGTGGCCGTGGTGGTGGCGATGACCTTCGCCCCCCATCTGGTGGCCGACGTACGCAGGCTGCGGTCGGCCCGCCGGCTGCGGGGGCGCACCGACCGGGGGGTCAGGGCGCTGCTCAGCGTCGGCATCCCGGTGCTGGAGGGCGCCCTGGAACGGTCGGTCGGGCTCGCCGCGGCGATGGACACCCGGGGCTTCGGCCGTACCGCGCAGGTGGCTCCGGCGGTGCGCCGCACCACCGCCGTGCTGACGCTGGCCGGTCTGACGGGGGTGTGCGCCGCGGTCTACGGGCTGCTCACCGACACCGGGACGGTATGGGCGCTGCCGCTGCTGGCCGCGGGGCTGGCCGCGGCCGGCGGCGGGCTGCTGCTGGGCGGCCGCCGGGCGCTGCGGACCCGCTACCGGCCTGATCCATGGGCGCTGCGGGAGTGGCTGGTGGCCGCCTCCGGAGTGGCGGTCGCGGCGCTGACGGTGTGGCTGTCCACCAGGGACACGACCGCCTTCCATCCGCCCGCGGTGCCGGTGACGATGCCGGTGCTGCCGCTGCTGCCCGCCGCCGCCGTACTGCTGGGCCTGATTCCGTCGGTGGCCGCACCGCTGCCGCCCGAGCCGGGGAAGGACATCCGTTGATCACCTTCGAGCAGGTCACGGTGACCTATCCCGACGCGGCCGGGCCTGCGCTGACCGGGCTGGATCTGCACATCCCCGAAGGGGAGCTCTGCCTGCTGGTCGGACCGTCCGGATCCGGCAAGTCCACCCTGCTGGGAGCGGTCAGCGGCCTGGTACCGCACTTCACCGGCGGGACGCTGGCCGGCCGGGTCACGGTGGCCGGCCGGGACACCCGCACCCACCGGCCGCGCGACCTGGCCGATGCGGTGGGCAGCGTGGGCCAGGACCCGCTCTCCCACTTCGTCACCGACACCGTGGAGGACGAACTCGCCTACGGCATGGAGTCGCTCGGCACCCCGCCCGAGGTGATGCGCCGCCGGGTGGAGGAGACCCTGGACCTGCTGGGCCTGGCCGAGCTGCGCGACCGGCCGATCTCCGCGCTCTCCGGCGGCCAGCAGCAGCGGGTGGCGATCGGCTCGGTCCTCACCGTCAACCCCCGACTGCTGGTGCTGGACGAGCCCACCTCGGCCCTCGACCCGGCCGCCGCCGAGGAGGTCCTTGCCGTACTGCAGCGGCTGGTCCACGACCTGGGCACCACCGTGCTGCTGGCCGAGCACCGGCTGGAGCGGGTGGTGCAGTACGCGGACCGTGTGGTGCTGCTGCCCGGCCCGGGACTGCCGCCGGTGGTCGGCGAACCGGCCGAGGTGATGGCCGCGTCGCCGGTCTTCCCGCCGGTGGTCGGCCTCGGCCGGGCCGCGGGATGGTCGCCGCTGCCGCTGTCGATCCGCGACGCCCGACGGCGCGCCGCACCGCTGCGGGCCCGGCTGGGCGCCGCCGTACCGGTCCAGCGCACCGCCGCGGCCGCGTCCGGCGAACCCGTCGCGGAGGTACGCGGCCTGGCCGTGCGGCGCGGGCCGGTGGCGGCGCTGCGCGGGGTGGACCTGACCCTGCACCGCGGCTCGGTCACCGCGCTGATGGGCCGCAACGGCGCCGGGAAGTCCACCCTGCTGGGCAGCCTGGTGGGATTGCACACCCCCTCCACGGGGTCGGTGCGGGTCGCCGGGCTCACCCCGCACCGCACCCGGCCGGCCCAACTGGTGCGCCGGGTGGGGCTGGTGCCGCAGGACCCGAGGGACCTGCTGTACCGGGAGACGGTGGCGGCGGAGTGCGCCTCCGCCGACGAGGACTGCGGCGCCGCGCCCGGCACCTGCCGGGCCCTGGTGGAGCGGCTGCTGCCGGGCCTTGCGGACGGCAGCCACCCCCGTGACCTGTCCGAGGGGCAGCGGCTCTCCCTGGCGCTGGCCGTGGTGCTGACCGCGCGTCCGCCGCTGCTGCTGCTGGACGAGCCGACCCGCGGCCTGGACTACGCCGCCAAGGGACGGCTGGTGGAGATCGTCCGGGAGCTGGCCGCCGATGGGTCCCGGGCCGTACTGCTGGCCACCCATGATGTGGAGCTGGCGGCCGAACTCGCCGACCGCACCGTGATCCTGGCCGAGGGGGAGGTCGTCGCGGACGGCCCCACCGGTTCCGTGGTCACCGGCTCGCCCGCGTTCGCCCCGCAGGTCGCCAAGGTGCTGGCACCGGACCCGTGGCTGACCGTGGAGCAGGTCCGCGGCGCCCTCGCCGCCGCCCAGCCGGAGGTGTCGGCATGAGTCCCACCCGCCCGGTGCCGCTGGGGCGGCGCTCCACGGCCGCCCTGCTGCTTGTCTCGGCCGTCGGGGTCGTCGCCTTCGGCTGGCCGCTGCTGGGCGCTCCGGGCGGGGATCTGGTGGGCCACTCCGCCGATGCGCCCTGGCTGTTCGCCGCACTGCTGCCGCTGCTGCTGGCCGTGGTGGTGGCCCAGATCGCCGAGGGCCGCGCCGCGTCCGGCGGCGAGGCCGGGATGGATGCCAAGTCGGTGGCGCTGCTGGGGGTGCTGGCCGCCGCGGGCGCCGCGCTGCGGCCGCTGGGCGCGGGGACGGCCGGAATCGAGCCGATGTTCTTTCTGATGGTGCTCTCGGGCAGGGTGCTGGGTCCGGGCTTCGGCTTTGTGCTGGGCGCGGTCTCGATGTTCGCCTCCGCGCTGCTGACCGGCGGTGTGGGGCCATGGCTGCCGTTCCAGATGCTGGCCATGGGGTGGGTGTGCGCGGGCGCGGGGCTGCTGCCGGGCGCGGCCGGGCTGCGCGGACGGCGTGAACTGGTCCTGCTGGCCGGGTACGGCGCGGTCGCCTCGCTGCTCTACGGCACGGTGATGAACCTTCAGGGCTGGCCCTATCTGGGCGGGATGAGCAGCTCGGTCTCCTTTGTCGCCGGTGATCCGCTGCCCGCGAATCTGGCCCGCTTCACCGCCTACTGCCTGGCGACCTCGCTGGGCTGGGACCTGCCCCGGGCGGCGGTCACCGTCGTCCTCTGCCTCACCCTCGGCACCCCGGTGCTGCGCGCCCTGCGCCGGGCCACCCGCCGCGCCGCCTTCGCCGCCCCGGTCGCCTTCACGGATCCCTCCGAGGGCATCACCGCGGACGCCTCCGCGGACGCCTCCGGCCGCTGATCGCGGTCCGCCCGCGTTTGGGCCGGGCGTTTCGGGCAAGCCGCCTGTTGCACCGACTACTCACGGTCAACACGGAGGCCACTGCGCCTTCACAGCCGGCAGGAGGCTTGTCATGTCCACTGTTGCGACCATCGCCGTCGTCGTGGTCGCCGCGCTCGTCGTGGCGGCCATCGCCGCCGTGGCCCTGCGCCCGCAGCTGCACAGCCGCACCCTCAAGCGGCAGTTCGGCCCCGAGTACCACCGCGCGGTCGCCGCGCACGGCACCGCCAAGGCGGCCGAGCAGGACCTGGAGGAGAGGCTGCGGCGCCGCCGCGACCTCGATGTGAAGCCGCTGTCCGCCGAGGCCCGCGAACGCTACCGGAACGACTGGACGGACATCCAGGAGGAGTTCGTCGACACCCCGGAGCAGGCGCTGATCGACGCCGGCCGGCTCATCGGCCGGGTGATGCACGACCGCGGCTACCCCTCCGACGACCACGAGGAGAGCCTGGCTGCGCTCTCCGTCGACCACGCCCGCGCCCTTCAGGGCTACCGCCGGGCCCGCGTCGTCGCCCGCAGGGCCCAGGAAGGCGAAGCCGGTACCGAGGAGCTGCGCGAGGCCGTCGTGAACGCACGTGGACTCTTCACCGAACTGGTGGACGCCGGCTCGCCCAGTAGCCGCTCCACCACACCGTCATGACACCGGAGACAAGGAATTCCGCCATGGGCGAGCGCAGGACCAGCGAACGCGCGGAGGAACAACTGCGGCGCGCACAGGGCCGCGGCGACAGCAGGGACCAGGAAGGGGTGGAGAGCGGACGGGCACCGGACGCCTCCGGGAACCCGGCACCCGGCCGGCCGACCGCCGAGGCGGCCGACGCTCCCGGCGCCGCCGCCCGCACCACGGATCCCGGCACCGCAGTCCGGGGCCCGGCCGGCTCCGCCGCCACCCGGACCCCCGGCAGCGGCACCGGCAGCAGCCCCACCGACAGCGGGAGCAGCATCACCGACAGCGGTACCCGCATCGGGAGCGACCGCAAGGCCCGACGACCGGCCGCCCCGGACAGCCACGACTACGGCAAGCCGACGGGCACCACCCCGACCACCGGCCGCCCCACCACCCCGACCACCGACCGCCCCACCACGCGGCCCGGCGACCGCACGCCCGCCGCCGCCCCGACGGAGCATCTGCTCCCCGAGCGCACCTCGGAAGGCCTCGAAGCCCGCTGGCGTGACATCCTCGTGGGCTTCGTCGACGGCCCCAAGCACTCCGTCGAGGAGGCCGACCGGCTGCTGGACGAGGTCACCGGCCTGATCGCCGACGGGCTGAAGGAGCGGCGCCGCACACTGCGCAACAGCTGGCAGGGCGAGGACGAGACCCGGACCGAGGAGCTGCGGGTCGCACTCCAGAAGTACCGCGGTCTGGTCACCCATCTGCTCAGGACCTGAGGCCGCCCCCGCCCGCCCCCGGCGCCTCGCCCTCCGCAAGCAGACGGGGGCGAGGCACCGGGGGCGCCGCCGTACTGACGGCCGGTCCGCCCGTTCCTCGCGCCGGGCGGCACCCGGGCGGTCCCGGCCGGCGCGGACCGGCGAGGTCCGTCGGCCCCCACCCGCCCCCGCCCGCCGTGCACCACCGCCGCCGCCCGCAGCGGGAGGCGGGCGGCCGCCGTCAGCGGAGTGAGCGGCCCTGGGACTCCTCGCCGAGCTCCCGGGCCGCGAGCGGCAGCCGCCAGGCGTTGCGCCGGTGCACTGCCTCCAGGTCGCGCAGCAGCGGGGGCTGGGGCACGACCAGCACCGGACAGGACGCGCGGGCGATGCAGGGCGCCACGACCGGGCGGTGCACCACACGGCGGAGCAGGCTGCGCGGTCCCCGCCCCACCACCAGCAGGTCGTCCTCCCGGTCGGCCGTGCGCACCAGCACCTCGTCGGGCCGGCCGCGCACCACCAGGGTGCTCAGCCGGACGTCGGCCGGGCAGCAGGCGAAGGCGGTCTCGACCGCGGTGCGCAGCCGCTCCTCCGCCAGTTGCCGGCAGGTGTCGAGCAGCGACGGGCAGGGCGCGCGGCGGTAGCCGTACTCGCCGCCGGGCGGCTCCCAGGCCAGCACCGCCAGTACCTCCGCACCCGTGCACCGGGCCCGCTCCACGGCGTGGTGCAGCGCCGCGATACTGCCCAGCGAACCGCTCACCCCCACCACTATGCGGCGGGTGCCCCGGTTGCCTGCGTCCATGTCGAGTCCTTGCTGGTGTCCATGGGTCCGGTGGACACCCGCGGGCTGCACTCGCCCACCACCCTGGGCGTCGCACCGGGTGACCGCCGGGCCCGGCGGGTGTCCACCCCCATCCAAACCACTGCCGCGCGCGGGCTGCGCCGTGCTTGACGCAGCCCTGACGCGGCAGCCGGCTCCTCATACGGATCCCTGACACCGGGGCCGCCGCCGGGCGATCCGGGACACGTGGTGCTCCGTCCGCGGCCCCGGGGAGTCCGCGGCGGCATGTCGGACGGGAGGCCGTAGCCGGGGCCCGGACTGCGCCGGCGGGAGCGGTGCCGAGCGGGCCTTCGCCGGTCAGTCGGCGACGGGCCAGTCGACGACCTGGTCCAGTCGGACATCGCGCAGGACGGCGCCGTCCAGTGCGATGCCGGTGGCGATGGTCAGCCCGTGCGGCGGGGCACCGGTGAGCACCCGATCGAGCCGGGCACCCGTCAGATCCGCCCTGCGGAGGTCCGCACCGGTCAGGTCGCAGCCGGCCAGCGACACTCCCCTCAGGGAGGAGCTGCTCAGATCGGCCCCACGGAGGTCGCAGAGCTTGAAGTGGCAGCCGTCGAGGGTGGCCAGGCGGAGGTCGGTGCCGCGGAATGTGCAGCGCGTGAACCACAGTGGCCGCAGGGCGACTTGGGCGAGATCCGCACCGTCGAAGCTCTCCCGCTCGACAGTCGCGTACTGGCGGAGTGCGGCGAGCCTGCCCCTCACCGGCATCGGTCGTCCCATGCCGTCCATCGTCGCAGCTGCGGCGGGAGACTCAAGGGGCGGTGCCCGGTGGCGCGTGAGAGCCTGACGCCGCTGCAGCCGGAGTCGGACTCCCCGGCGACCGCTGCCGCAGACGACCGCGGGCGAGGCCCCGGGGGCCACGGACGGCCCGGTGCGCCGGGCCGCCCGAACCGCCGCAGGTCGAGCCGCCGCAGGTCGAGCCGCACTCCGGCGGCCGGGACCCGGCCGGGCCCCGGCCAGCGGCGGGGGTCAGCGGCGGGGCTCAGTAGGCGTGGCGGTCCTCCTTGTCCGTCCATGCCTGGTAGGCGGTGGCGCCGAGTTCGGGGAGGATCTGCTCGACATGGATGCGCCGCTGGTCGTAGGGCTTGGCGAAGTCCTCGTACTGGAAGGCGTCGTCAAAGCCGATCTTCCGGGTGTCCTCCAGGTCCTGGCTGAAGTACACATTGTCGATCCGCGACCAGTAGATGGCGCTCATGCACATCGGGCACGGTGCACCGCTGATGTAGATCGAGCACCCGGAGAGCATGCGGGCACGCTCGGGCAGCAGGTCCGGGGAGCCCTCGGGCCTGGGGATGTAGGCAAGGGTCGACTCGTTCTGGTGGCCCTCGGGGACCGACGGCGCCTCGGGGTTGAGGACCTGGACCGCCTTGCGGATCGCCTCCACCTCGGCGTGTGCGGTGGGGTCACCGGTGAGCAGGACCCGGTTCTGGCCGCGGGCGATGATCTCACCGTCACGGGTGAGCACCGCACCGAAGGGCCCGCCCCAGCCGTTGACCACGGAGTCGGTGGCGAGCCTGACCGCCTCGGCGAGAAATTCTCTGTGCTGGTCCATGCTGCGACCTCCGAGTCGCATGGGCGCCTTATGAGTTGAGTTGCCCGATTTACCCCCTATGGCTAGCGTAGCCAGGGTGAAGGGTGATGCAAGTCGCGACGCCCCCGACGAGAGCGCGACCGTGGTCCTCTCACAACGGGTCCGTCCGGACCGCGTGGACGACTACCGCCGCTGGCAGGATCGGACGACCGAGGCCGCGCGCGGCTTCCCCGGCTTCGAGGGCACCGAGGTGTACCCGCCGCATGCCGCGGGGGGCGAGTGGGTGGTCGTCTTCCGCTTCGCCCGTCTCGCCCAGCTCACCGCATGGCTGGAGTCCCCTCAGCGCAGGGCGCTTCTCGACGAGGGACGGTCGCTGTTCGAGACCCCGCCGACCCATGAGGTACTGGCCGGTGAGTCCAGCGCGCAGGACATGGTGACCGTGGTGATCTCGCACCGGGTACGGGCCGGACGGGAGCGCGACTACTCCCGCTGGCAGGAGAAGATCGAACGCGCCCAGGAGCGGTTCCCCGGCTACATGGGCGCCGAGTCCTTCGAGCCCGTCCCGGGCGTCCAGGACAACTGGGTCACGGTGTTCCGCTTCGACACCCGGGACCATCTGGACTCCTGGCTCAACTCCGAGACGAGGCAGCGGCTTCTGGAGGAGGGGGAGCACTGCGTCGCCTCGTTCGACGTCCGCAAGATCGGCTCCTCGTTCAGCGGCTGGTTCCGCTTCGGCGGTGACGCCCGCGCGGTGCTCCCGCCGAACTGGAAGCAGGCGATGTCGGTGCTGCTCGCCCTGTACCCCACCGTGATGGTGCTCACCCTGACCGTGGGCGATGCCCTGAGGGGTGCCCGGGTGCCGGGCTACGCCGCGTTCTTCATCAGCAACATCCTCAGCGTCTCCATCCTCACCTGGGTGCTGATGCCGCTGGTCAACCGGGTCCTGGGCTTCTGGCTGGTCCCCGCCGGCACCGCTCCGCGGCGGGTGCACATCGTCGGGACCGTCGCGGTCCTGGCCTGCTACGCGGCGCTGCTGGTCGTCTTCGCCCTGACCACCCATCTCTGAGCTCCGGCCACCTCTGAGGTCCGGCCATCTCCGAGGCCCGGCCATCTCCGAGGTCCGGCCACCGGTCCGTCCGACCCAGTCCACCTCCCGACCGGCTCCCGACCGGCTCCCGACCGGAGGTGGACTGAGCTCAGGTCCGGCCCGGATCCCAGGTCCGGCGGGGCGCCGCCGGACCGGCGGAGCCGGAGAGGGGGCGGTCCTGCTCGTTCCCGCAGAGGGCCGGGCTGAGGCGGGTCAGCAGCGCGGACAGCTCCTCGTCCCGGGAGTCGTCCCAGTCCCCCAGCAGTTCGGCCAGCTCCGCCCGGCGCGCCGCCAGCAGCCGCACGGCCACCTGCTCGCCACTCGGAGTGAGCCGCAGCGGCAGCGTCCCGTTGCGCCGTGCCAGGCCCTGGCTCTCCACCTCGATCGCGGCGTTCTCGACCACCTGGCGCGGGATGAGGCCGCGGTCGGCGATGTCACTGGGCGTGACACTGCCGTACTTGTGCATCATCAGGATCATCCAGCTGGAGGCGGGTTGCAGGTCCAGTCCGGCACCCGTGGTGATCCGGCGGTAGAGGTCGCGGCGGGCCTCCCGGTTGCCCAGCAGCGACAGGGCGCGCGCCACCTCGTCGGCCGAGGAGCGCTCCACCGGGTTGGTGCCGATGGTCTCGCCGAGGTCGGGGGTGGTGACGGTCTGCCGCAGCGGCTCCTCCCGGAGGAACCAGGTGAGGACGAAGGCCACCAGCACGATCGGCACGGCGTAGAGGAAGACCCTGGTGATGGACTCGGCGTAGGCGTGGTGGATCACGCCCTGGAGCGCGGGTGGCAGCGCGGTGATGGCCCGCGGATCCCCGGTGACGGTGGCGGGGTTGAAGCCGGGGGGCAGCCGCAGTCCGGCGAACGCGTCGGCGAGGCGGTCGCGCAGACCGCTCGCGAAGACGGTGCCGAAGACGGCGACACCGAAGGAGGCTCCGATGGAGCGGAAGAAGGTGGCGCCCGCGGTGGCGACCCCCAGGTCCTCGTAGCCGACGGCGTTCTGCACCACCAGGACCAGGACCTGCATCACCAGGCCGAGCCCCAGGCCGAAGACCAGGAAGCAGAGGCTCATCTCCAGATTGCTGCTGTGCTCGTCGAGCCGGGAGAGCAGCAGCAGTCCGACGGCGGTGACGGCGGTGCCCGCGATGGGGAAGATCCGGTAGTGGCCGGTGCGGCTGACGAGTTGCCCGGCGGCGATGGAGGTGAAGAGCATCCCCAGGACCATGGGCAGCATATGGACCCCGGAGAGGGTCGGCGAGACCTGGTGGACGACCTGAAGGAAGGTCGGCAGATAGGTCAGCGCGCCGAACATGGCGAACCCCACCACAAAGGAGATCACCGCAGCCAGGGCGAAGGTGCGCATCCGGAAGAGCCGCAGCGGCAGCACCGGCTCGGGGGCGCGGCGTTCGACCTGGACGAAGAGCAGCAGCAGCACCACGCCGAGCACCCCCAGCCCCACGACCTGCCAGGAGGACCAGGGCCAGGTGGTGCCGCCCAGCGAGGCCATCAGCACCAGGCAGGTGGCCACACCCGCGATCAGCACCGTGCCGGCGTAGTCGATGGTGTGCTGCTGCCGGGTGGTGGTGCGGGGCAGCACCAGTGCGATCACCAGCAGGGCCACCACCCCGATGGGCAGGTTGATGTAGAAGACCCAGCGCCAGCTGAGATTGTCCACGAAGAGCCCGCCCAGCAGCGGCCCCAGCACACTGGTGACGCCGAAGACCGCGCCGAACAGACCCTGGTAGCGGCCGCGGTCGCGGGGTGGCACCAGATCGCCGACGATGGCCTGGGTGAGCACGATCAGACCGCCGCCGCCCAGGCCCTGCAGGGCGCGGAAGCCGATCAGCTCGCCCATCCCCTGGGCGATGCCGCAGAGCGCCGAGCCCACCAGGAAGATCACAATGGACCCCTGGAAGAGGCGCTTGCGCCCGTACATGTCGCCGAGCTTGCCCCACAGCGGGGTGGCGGCGGTGGACGCCAGCAGATACGCGGTGACCACCCAGGAGAGGTGCTCCAGGCCACCGAGGTCGCTGACGATCGTGGGCAGCGCGGTGGAGACGATGGTCTGGTCGAGGGCGGCGAGCAGCATGGCCAGCAGCAGCGCGCCGATGGGCACCCAGAGGTTGCGTACCGGCCCGGCGGGCGGCGTCCCCGCAGGAGTGGACGGCATCCGGCTCGCTCCTGCGGGCATCGCGGATCCGCTGCGTTCCGGCTCGGCTGCGCGCTCGGCCATGCAAGCTCCTCACAGCGACGGGGTGGGCCGGCTGCCGACCCTCCGTAAGCCCAGTCTGTCAGCGTTTGCCGGTTTCGACCCGCCGGAGGGCGAAGCGGACCCTTCGGTCGTACCCCGCCAAGCCGGGCGGATGGTGTCCCACCATCAGGCGGATGCTGTGAAGATCAGCTGATCATCCTGCATAATCGGGCGCGACCGAGGCCTGTATGCCCGCCGCACTGCTGTGCGATCCCGTCCGGCGGCCAGGGGTTCCGCAATCGAGGAGGACCGGTCGAATGCCGGGACAGTACTGCCCCTCCTGCGGCGCCGAGCGCGCCGCGGGCCCGTGCTCCTGCGCATCGGACCTCACGGACACGGCAGTGCTGCCGCACGTCGAGGGCCCGCCGCTGGTCCGCCCGTATGTGCATGCCTCGGCCGAACCGGACGGAGCGGTGCTGCCCCCGCCGGAACCGCCGGTCCCCGCCCGGCCCCCGGTGCGGCAGGCAGCCGGGCAGGACGCCCCCGCGCCCACCGATCTGGGCATGTTCCCGATGGACGACCACGGCACCCCGGCGCATGTGGCGTACTCCCGCGCAGCCGGGCGCCAGGCCTCACACCGCCGAAGACGGCGTCGCACCATGCTGCTGGTCGCCGCGGTCGCGGTCCCGGCCGCGGCGGGCGTCGGCTTTGCACTCTCCAGCTCCGGCGGCGACTCCCACCGGGTGGCCGAGCCCAGTCCCTCCGCCTCGGCGCTGGTGGCGGACCCCACGCTGCTCAGCCCCGGACCCGCCACCAGCGGTGCAGCCTCGAGCCGTACGGGCACCGCCAGCGGAGCCGCCCCCGCGTCCACGGGCAGCACTCCGGCCGCCGGCGCTCCGATCGCCCCCAGCACCCCGCCGCCCGCCACCAGCGCCCGGCCCACCGGGTCCGCCCAGTCGGCCACGTCCGGACCCCCCAAGGCCACTGCCGCGCCGCCCCCGGCCTCCGTCAGCACGCCGCCCACCGGCACGACCGGCTCACCGCCCGCCCAGGCGCCGAGCGCCACCGCCTCCTCGACCGGGCCGCGCACCCTGTCCCTGGGGATGAACGGGCAGGACGTCAAGGACATGCAGCGGCGGCTGTCCCGGGCCTGGACCTACCACGGAAAGCCGTCCGGCCAGTACGACCAGAAGACCGCGGACGCGGTCGCGCAGTTCCAGGACTGGTACGGGATCCAGGGCGACCCCAGGGGCGTCTACGGCCCCAACACCCGGCAGCGGCTGGAGCAGGCCTTCCCCTGACCGGCCCGACGGCGCGGCATCCTGGGGCCATGGCGATCAACGGCTTCGGCCCCCTGGAGTTCCAGCTGGTGCTGCTCCGCAGGATGGCGGACTTCCACCCCGGCCTGGTCGAGGAGGCCGTACGCCGGCTGGGCGCCGACCGGGCCGCGATGCGGGAGGCCAACCGCCGCTGGCAGGCGATGCTGCGCTCCCGCTCCTTCCCGCGCGGCGAGCGCCGCTATCTGGCCGTCCTTGGGCCGCCGGAGTCGGCCGGCCGGCAGCGGGCGGGCGACCTGGAGCTGAAGGCGCTGCGCTGGCGGGTCCCGCTCTGGCCCGAGCTGCGGTTCGAGGTGCTGCTCGGCCCCGGCGGCGCCGTGTTCAACGAGTGGCTGGTACGGGCGGCGGGCTCGCCGCCGCCCGTACCGCACACCCTGGCCGAGCTGGACCCGTGGAGCTGCACCGTGGCCGATCTCGCCACGGCCTTCCCCCCTGCCCAGCCGCTGGAGGGGACCGCACCGACCCGCTGGCGGCTGGCCTTCACCGCACCGGACGCGGACGGGGTGCCCCATCGGGCGGTCGCCGACTTCACCTGGGGCCTGCTGCAGGAGGTGCGGGTCAGCCCCTGATCGCACCGACGATGCTGAAACCGGCCATCACCAGCATCACCGCCGCCGCCACCCTGGTGATCACCCGCAGCGGGACGTGCTTCATCAGCTTCTGTCCGCCGACGATCGCCACGCCGGCCACCGCGCACAGCGCCAGCCAGGAGCCCACGGCGACGGAGACCGGGTCGGCGTAGCGTGCGGCCAGGTTGGCCGTGGCGATCTGGGTCAGGTCGCCGAACTCGGCCACCAGCACCAGCAGAAAGCCGGATCCGGCGACCTTCCAGAAGGAGTTGGAGGACGGCTCCTTGGCGGCGTGCCCGTCCTCGTCCTCGTCGCGCTGGAAGAGCAGCATCGCCGCTCCGCCCAGGAAGAGCAGGCCCACGACGCCCTCCACCCAGCGGTGCGGCAGCAGCGCCAGCAGGCTGCCCGCGGCCACCGCCAGGGCGACATGGACGGCGAAGGCGGCGGCGATGCCGACGAAGACATGGCTTGCCCGGTAGCGGGTGCCCAGTACCAGACTGGCCAGGGCGGTCTTGTCCGGAAGTTCGGCCACGAAGATGATGCCGAAGGTGATCGCGGCGATGGTGAGACTCATCGGTGGGGTTTTCCTCGGAGGTCGGGCTCCCGTACCGGCGGTGACCATCTGCGGGGTCGCTTCGGCACGGCAGCGCATGGCAACAGCACTGCGGCCGAAGGTCTCGCCGGCACCGTGTGCGATGCCCCGGGCGCCGGGCCTTCCGCTGAGCGGTCAGCCAGTATGTCGACGGTCCGGTGGAGGGCTACTCCCCTTCGATCAGCACCCAGTCTACCGGACCTGCCGCCCGTGCTCCGCGCCGCGCACCACCAGCCCCCGCCCGACCAGCTCCAGCACCACCAGCACCGCGACGGACTCCACCGCCAGCAGTGCCACCAGGACGAAGAGCTGAACCGCGCCGGCCACCACCGGGGACGCGCCGCCCAGCAGCAGTCCCACAAACGCCCCGGGCAGGGTCACCAGGCCCACTGTGCGGGTCTGGTCGAGCGCCGGGACCAGTGAGGTGGCTGCGGCGGTGCGGCAGATCTCCAGCCGGGCGTCGCGGTCCGGGAAACCCAGCGAGAGCGCCGCCTCCACCTCGCCGCGGCGCTGGGCCAGCTCGTCCAGCGCACGCCTGCCCGACAGCGAGGTGGCGGTGAGCGCGCCGCCGATCAGGATGCCGGCCACCGGGATCAGGGTGATGCCCTTCAACGGCAGCAGGCCGGAGACGACCAGCAGCACCAGGGACGGGACCACCCCGGCCGCGATCGGGAGCGCCGCCCACGGCCACTCCGGTCCCGCGGTCATCCGCCGGCCCGCGGTGCGGACCGCCACCGCGAACATCAGCAGCACAAAGAGCAGCGACAGCGGCAGCGAGCGGACCACCCAGGCGATCACGGCGGAGACCGCAGCCAGCTGCAGCAGCGCCCGCAGCCCGGCTCTCAGCACCGCACGGCCGTACCCGAGCCGCCCCCATCCGGCGGCGGCCGTCGCGGCCGCCAGCAGCACCGCGGTGGCCACGCCGAGGGCGGGTGTCACGGGCAGCAGCTGAGAGCCGCCGACTGCCGAACCGATCACGCGTGACACCCTAACCGCGGCGCCCCCGCAAGGGGCCGGGAGCGACGCCGCACGGACGGGCGCACCCCGCTGCGGGGGACCCTGCCGAGGCAGAAGTCCCCCGTGCACGGTCGTCCACCGCCCATGGCGGGCGGCTGCCCGCGGCTGCGGCCCGCGGCCGCGCGGGGGGCCTGCTACGGGCCGGTCAGTGCGGCGGTGCGGGGGAGGCGGGAGGCGGCGGTGCCAAGGCCGACGGGACGGCGGGGGACGCCCTGGGGCAGGCCGACCGGGCGCCGCAGCTCGGACTCGCGGTAGCGGTCGCACTGCCGGTGCCAGGCGAGGATCCCGCTCATCCAGTCCTGCAGTTCCACCACATGTCCGGCCAGCGCGGCGCGGCCCTCCTCGTCGAGGCCGAACTCCTCCGCCAGCGCGGGCAGTTCCACATCGACGAGATGCTGGAACTCCCGCATCCGGGAGGCCGTCAGATCGACGACCACACCGAGGGCCTCGGGGAGGCCGCAGTCGAAGAAGTCCTGCACCACCAGCACCGCATTGTGGATCTCACCCTCGAACTGGATCTCCTTCTGGTACGAGTACAGGTCGTTGACCAGGGCCGCGTAGTCCGAGGCCGCCCGCTCAAGGGACTGCATCGGGCGGGTGCGGTGGATCCCGGGCGGCAGCGTCCGGCCGTGGGAGAGCCGGGCGAGGCTCATGGTGAGGTCCGTCCCGAAGGTGGCACGGCGCATCTCGATGTAGTCCACCGGGTCGGGGACACGGCGCTCCGCCTGGTTGGCCAGCTCCCAGAGCCAGCTCTCCGTCATCTGCTCGACGGCGGTGCGGAAACGCCTGCGGGCGTCCGGGGCCATCGGCCCGGCGGTACGGGTCCACAGGTCCGCCAGGCCGCGCTCCAGACCGTTGGCAGGGACGGGCATCAGATCGGTGTCCACCGGCATGAAGGCGCTGAGCCGGGCATTGCAGAGCCGGGCCCCGGCCAGGTCGAGGGTGCGCCCGTAGACGGCGGGGTAGTAGTCGTCCGCATAGGTGCCCCAGGTGAGCCAGCCCGTGCTGAGGTCCAGCGCCTCCGGGGAGGCGTCCGGGTGGATGCCGGCCGAGCACAGGGCCAGGTCGGCGGCGCGCAGCCGGCCCTCGTCCCAGACGCCGGAGCCCGGCACCCCGGGTACGGCGGTGAGGATCCCCGTCCGGTGCGCCCACTCCACGATGCGCTCGCGGGCGCCGTCCAGGTGCGGGCTGAGCCGGACGGTGTACGGCATGTGGAGGTCGGGGACGGCGATCGGCCCGACGGCCTGCGGGCGATGGCTGTGGCTTCTGAGCCGCTGCGGCATGGTGGCCGCCAGCGATGCGGCGATCCGGGCCGCGGAGGTGCCGAGCCCGAGCGGGCCGCTGAGGAAGGGGGTCGCCTGCTCGGCCTGGCCGTTCATGTAGCGGCTGGAGCGCATGTGCCACTCATGGCCGCCGGACTGCCAGTCCTGGAGTCCCTTGACATAGGCCAGGACGTCGGCGCAGGCGGCCGGATCCAGACCGTGCTCGGCGAAGAGCGGGGGCAGTTCGGTGAGGGCGGTGTGCTCGAACTGCTGGAGCCGTGAGGTGATCAGGTCGTTGACCGCGTCCGCTGCCTGCTGGGTGGTGCAGCCGAGGAACCGCTCGAAGACCAGGACGCCGTTGGAGAGCTCCCCCTCGTCCTCGATCTCCCGCTGGTAGGAGAAGAGGTCGTTGCGCAGATGGACACCGTCGGAGAAGGCGTCCCTGAGCACCCGCAGCGGCCGGGAGTCCGCGACCTCGGCGGGGACCTCGGCGCCGGCGGCGTACTCGACCAGTCCGGCCGACCAGGGGGCACCGCCGACCTTGCGGCGCATCTCGATGTACTCCAGGGGGTTGGCGACCCGGCCGTCGTTGATGTTGGAGAGCTCCCAGAGGGACTCCTCCAGCAGGTTGCGGGTCGCCTCGGCGAAGCGGGCGCGCCAGCCCTGCGACATGGCGGGCACCGTACGGGCCCACAGGTCGGCCAGACCGCGCTCCACCGCGTTGCGGGGCTGCGGCACCACCGCGCCCGGCTCCACGGGCATGAAGGCGGGCAGCCGGTCGAGGTAGGCCCGGGCCCCGGCCATGTCCGGGGTGCGCTTGAAGCACTCCAGGAAGTGGTCGTCGAAGAAGAAGACCCACACGTACCAGTCGGTGACCAGCGCCAGTTCGGCGGCGGGCGTGTCGGGATGGGTGTAGGCGCACAGCAGCGCGTAGTCGTGCGAGTCGAAGTCGCGTTCGTCCCAGACGCCGGAGCCCTCGATCATCTCCATCTCCCGGGCCCACGCCTTGGAGTGGGACCGGGCGGACTCCAGATGGGGGCTGAGCCGGGCCGGGTAGGGCTCGTAGAACTTCGGAAGCCGGAAGGGCTGCGACATCCGCACCTCAACTCTTGTGCGAGGGACCAGCGATCACCCTGGACGCTAGGCGGCGCCGGGCCGGCCACGGGAGGGGAAGTCCGACATGGCGCCAGATCGGGTGATTGCGCTGCGCCGATGCATGGGCGGCCAGAACCCGGGAACGCCCCATGACACGGCATGTTCGCGCCAAATTCGGGGGTAGGATTCCGGTTGTGGGGGTGTCGCAGGGATGTTCGGGGTAGCGTGCGGTCGGCAGCGGGGGCGGTAACAGCCCTGACAGCACAGTGATCTGGAGGGGCGTCAGTGGACCGTCCGACGTGGGCACCGCAGGGGATCGATCTGGAGAAGGCCAGTGCCGCCCGGATCTATGACTTCTTCCTCGGCGGATCGCACAACTTCGAGGTCGACCGCGTGGCCGGCCGCAAGGCGGTCGAGATCCTGCCGGACCTGCCGAAGATCGCCCAGGCCAACCGGGCCTTCATCAGGGACGCCGTACGCCAGGCCGCAGCCGCCGGGGTCACCCAGTTCCTGGACATCGGCTCTGGCGTGCCCACCTTCGGCAATGTGCACGAGGTCTCCCTGGAGGCCGACCCCGGCTGCCGGGTGGTCTATGTCGACCACGACCCGGTGGCCGTCGCCCACAGCCAGGCGCTGCTCTCGGACGTCCCGCAGGCCTCCGTCGTCGAGGCGGACCTGCTGCGCCCCAAGGAGATCCTGGCCCGGGTGGAGGCCGACGGCCTGCTCGACCTGAACCGGCCGGTGGCCCTGCTGCTGGTCGCGGTGATGCACTTCATCCCGGAGAGCGCCGAGCCGTACGGGCTGGTCGCCGAGCTGCGCGACGCGCTGGCCCCGGGCAGCCTGCTGGTGCTCTCGCACGCCACCCAGGACGGCCGCCCCGAGGAGGCCGCCCGGATAGAGCGGCTGTACAGCGGGGTCGGCACCCCCTTCACCATGCGGACCCGGGAGCAGGTGGAGCGCTTCTTCGAGGGCTTCGTCCCGGAGCCGGGTGTGCTGATGCTCGGCGAGTGGGGCGACAACGCCCATGCCGCAGGCGACGACCCGGCCCGGTTCAGCGGCTATGTGGGAGTGGGACGCAAGCCGTGACCGGTATCGCCGCCCAGGGGGACCCCGCCGCCGCGCGGGGTCCCTGCGAGGCTCTGGACCGCTTCGCCGCCGTCTGGTGCCGCGCCGTCTACCCGGTCTCCACGACCTCGCTCAGCCGCGCCGAACTCCAGTCCTATCTGGAGCCGTTGGCCGCCCGGCTGCACGCCCTGCTGGCGGGCCGGCCGTTCCATCCCTGGCCCGCCCGGGAGATCGGCGCCGCCCTGGTGCGCGCGCACTGCACCGATCCGCAGGCGCTGGCGCAGACCCTGGACGTCATCGAGTCCTATCTGCTGCTGTACTGCCCGGCCGACCTCACCGGCGAGCCCGGAACCGCCCGCAGCCGGCTGACCCGGCTGCAGCACCATCTGGCCGCCGGATACGCCCGGGAGCTGCGGGAGCGCGCACTGGGCGAGCAGGAGGCCATCTCCCGGGCGGCGCTGACCGCCCGGACCCGCGCGGAGCACGCGCTGCGCGCCAGTGAGGCCCGGTTCCAGGCGCTCTTCCGGGGGGCGGCGATCGGCATCAGCATCGCCGATCTGCAGGGCCGCATCATCGATGTCAACGACGCACTGGCCCAGATGCTGGCGGCCAGCCCCGAGGACCTCCGCCGGCTGAATGTCACCGACTTCGTCCACCCCGACGACGCCGACGGCGTGTGGGAGCTCTACCAGGACTCGGTACGCGGGGAGCGGGACCACTTCCGGGTGGAGAAGCCCTACTTCCGGCAGGACGGCTCCGTCGTCTGGACCGATCTGACGGTCTCCCTGATCCGCGACGAGCAGGGCTGCCCGCAGTACCAGGTGGCCATGCTGGAGGACATCACCGAGCGGCGGATGCTGCACGACCGGCTGCACCACGCCGCCACCCACGACCCGCTCACCGGCCTGCCCAACCGGGCGCTCTTCCTGGAGCGGCTCGGCCGCGCCCTGGCCCCCGGCTCCCCGGTGCGCACGGTCGGTGTCTGCTACCTCGACCTGGACGGCTTCAAGGCCGTCAACGACAGCCTCGGCCACCACGCCGGCGACGAGCTGCTCGGCGCCGTCGCCGAGCGCTTCCGGCGCTGCCTGGACGACCCCGGCCGGACGGTCGCCCGGATGGGCGGCGACGAGTTCACCGTGCTGGTGCTCGACCCGGCCGGCGAGGAGGAGATGACCGACCTCGCCGAGCGGCTGATCGACTGTCTGGCCACCCCGGTCGACGCCGGCGGCCGCAGGCTCTCGGTCACCGTCAGCGCGGGCGTGCTGGCCTGCTCCGCCGACGCACTGCAGCCCGCCGAGGTGGTGCAGGCGGCCGACATCGCGCTGCTGCGCGCCAAGGGCCAGGGGACGCAGCGCTGGGCGCTGTACGACGCGGACAGCCATGCCCGGGAGATCGCCCGCTCCACGCTCTGCACCCATCTGCCGACGGCCCTGGAACGCGGCGAGTTCTTCCTGGAGTACCAGCCCCTGGTCTCGCTGGCGAACGGCTCGGTGGTGGGCGCGGAGGCTCTGGTGCGGTGGCGCCACCCGCAGCACGGCACCCTGGGCCCCGACGCCTTCGTCCCGCTGGCGGAGCAGACCGGGCTGATCGTGCCGCTCGGCCGCTGGGTGCTGGAGACCGCCTGCGCGCAGGCCCGGGCCTGGCAGCGGGAGCTGCCGGGGGTGCCGCTGCGGATCAACGTCAATCTGGCGCCGCAGCAGGCGCGTTGCCCGGAGCTGGTGCACGATGTACTGCGCATCCTCAAGGAGGCCGAGCTGGAGCCGCAGGCGCTCTGCCTGGAGGTCACCGAGAACGCCCTGATCGGCGCGGACGACCAGGCACTGCACGCACTGCGGCGGCTCACCGACCACGGGGTCGCCATCGCCCTGGACGACTTCGGCACCGGCTACTCCAACTTCTCCCATCTGCACCGGCTGCCCGTCGACACCCTCAAGATCGACCGCTCGCTGATCGGCGACCTGGCCGCCGCCGGGGAGCCCGACCCCACCGCTGAGAAGATCCTCACCGCCCTGGTCTCCCTCGCCAGGGCACTGGGCCTCACCGTCACCGCGGAGGGTGTGGAGACCGCGGACCAGGCGGACCGGCTGCGGGCGCTGGGCTGCGACACCGCCCAGGGCTGGCTCTACGGCCGGCCCGGCGCCGCCGATGCCCTCCCCGCACTGGCCGCGTCATTGTCAGGCAGTCTGCTGGAAGCTGTCCCTGACGATCAGTCCTCTCCTACCATGTGACCCAGGCGACAACGCGTCAGGACAGGATGGTTGGCATGGCCGAGCACGCCTCCGAGGTGGACCAGAGCAAACCGAGCATCGCCCGTGTCTACGACTACCTCCTGGGCGGCAAGGACAACTTCGCCGCCGACCGGGTCATCGGGGACCACTTCATGGTGAACCTGCCCGGTTCCGTGGCGATCGCCCACACCAACCGCGCGGCACTGACCCGGGCGGTGCGGGAGATCTCGCTCACCGCCGGGGTACGCCAGTTCATCGACATGGGCAGCGGTCTGCCCACCGCGGACAATGTGCACCAGGTCGCCCAGCGGAGTGCCCCGCAGACCAGGGTGGTGTACGTGGACAGCGACCCCATCGTGCTGGCGCACGGCCGGGCGCTGCTGGAGGAGGACGAGCGCACCTGCGTCGTCCAGGCCGACGTCCGCGATCCCGAGGCCATCCGCAGGCACCAGGACACCCGTGCCCTGATCGACTTCGACCAGCCGGTCGGCGTGATCCTCTCCGCCGTCCTGCACCATGTCAACGACGACGAGGACCCGGGCGCGATCGTCCGCTACTGGCGCGACCAGGTGGCGCCGGGCAGCCACTTCTTCATCTCGCACTTCCGCTCCGGCGAGAACCCGGAGACCGTGGAGGCCGAGCGCACGCTCCAGGAGACCTTCGGCCGGGGGCGCTGGCGCACCACCGGGGAGATCAGCGCCCTCTTCGACGGCCTGGAGATCCTCGACCCCGGTGTGGTCACCTGCCGGGACTGGCGGCCCGATCCGGCGGAGGGCAGCAGCCGGTTCGGCTCCGAGACCCGCGACGCCACCCTCTGGGAGCAGCTGATCGTGGCCGGCCTGGCCCGCAAGCCCTGACACCGGCCGGACGCACCGGCCCTGGTACGACGGAGGGGCGGCCCCGCGGGGCCGCCCCTCCTGCTGTTCGTCAGCCGTGATCAGACGGCGCCGTGGGACCGGCGCATCCGGCGGCTCAGCAGCCAGCCGCCGCCGGCGGCCACCACGGCCGCTCCGCCGATCGCCGCCGGCAGCACCGCGGAGGGGCTGTCGGAGGCGGCGGCCACGGTGTCGGCGTTCTTCAGCTCCACCCGCGCGGGGCGCTGGGGGTGGCTGGGGATCGGACGCACGGACTTGACCGAGCCGTCCTGGTTCAGCAGCACCTGCTTCTTGTCCGGGTGGCGGAAGTCGAAGGCGTTCGCCAGCGTTCCGGCCCGGGTGTCGAAGGAGGAGTCACCGATCCGGCCGGTGCCCCAGTTCTCCTCGATGAAGGAGGTGATGGAGGCCTGCTCGGTGGGCGTGTGGTCGATGTGGTTGACCTTGGCGTAGGGCGAGATGACCAGCAGCGGCTGGCGCGGGCCGGGGCCGCAGCGGTCCTGGTAGCCGCCCTTGGCCGCGGGGCCGGCCTGGCAGGCCGCCGAGTCGTTGGCCTTGCCGTTGGAGGCCAGGGTGCTGTCCTTGGAGCCGCTCTTCAGCGGCGCGTAGACGTGGTCGTACCAGCCGTCGGAGTCGTCGTAGGCGACGACGACCGCGGTGTCCTTCCACTCCGGCGACTGCTGGATCTTGTTGATCTCGGAGACCAGGAAGTGCTGCTCGTCGATCGGGTCGGAGTAGGCGGCGTGCCCGTCCTGGTACTCGGCGGCCTTGAGGAACGAGACGGCGGGGAGGTTGCCGTCGGCGAGCGCCGCGTCGAAGTCGGTCAGGTCGTAGTTGTGGTTGGCCCGCCCGTTGTGGCCGATCTCTTCAACCGAGGCCGGAGCCAGGTGGTGCGGGTTGGAGGTCGACTTGAAGTACTGGAACGGCGAGTGGTGCGGGCTGTAGTCGACCGAGGCGGCACCCGCGACGTTGGCGTGGGTGGAGCCGCCGCACTTGGCGTAGTCACCCTGCTGCCCGTCCCAGGCGGTGCTCGGACGGAAGCCGCCCTGGAACCAGCCCCAGCTGACGCCCTTGGCGTTGAGCAGGTCGCCGATGTTCTTGCCCTGGAGCGAGGCCAGCGCGTTGGTGCTGGTGTGGTCCTTGTCCGAGCAGTCGTCGTAGGCCGGGTCCGGGTCGTTGATGACCGTGCCGACGCCGTGGGCGTCGGGGGTGGCGACCGTGTAGGCGTCCGGGGTGGCGGTCTGCTTGGGGTGCTCGGTGCCGGTGGTGGGGTCGACCGAGACGACGCCGTGGGTCTGACCGGCGATGAGGTTGAGCGCACCCGGGGTGGAGGGCCCGTAGGTGGAGCTGTAGGAGCTGTCGCTCAGCGTGTAGTTCTGGGCGTAGTTCCACAGGGCGGTGACGGTGTTGCCGTCGTAGTAGTCCATCACCAGGCCGGGCTCGCCGAAGAGGCCGCCGGAGCACTTGCCGGAGTCGGTGTACTGGACGAAGCTGTCGGCCTTGCCACCGTTGTAGGCGAGCTGCTCAGCACCGTAGTTGTGGTTCTGGTCGCAGGTCACCGCCTGGTCGGAGGCCAGCCGCTTGGGCGTGTACTGGTTGGGGTTCGTCTTGAGCAGGCCCGCGGAGCTCAGGGTGTCGGCCGACCGCGGGGTGCGGGACGAGGCGTGGAACGGGGTGCCGTCGGTGTTCGCCGCCATCGGGTAGGTCCCGAAGTAGTGGTCGAAGGAGACGTTCTCGTCGTAGAGGACGACGACGTGCTTGATCGGAGTTGCGGTGCGGGTGTCTCCGTGCGCCGGAGCTCCGTGGCCTCCGTGCTGGGGTGCCGCCGAGGCGGGGCCCGCCGCGCCGAGCGCCACCAGTGCCGCCGCGGCGGCTAGCGCACCGGTCCGACGGGTTCCCTTCCGGACCTGCTCGCTGAGGGATCTCCTGCTGACCATCTTTGACCTTCCTGGCTTCACTGACGGACTGCGGGTGAGCATGTCGGGGTCCTACGACCGGGATGAGGGCAGTGGAAGGCACCAGGGTGAACACAGGGTCAGAAGATCCACCATGTTCTTTGCCTCCTCTTGGTGAAAAGCCCTCCGATCAGGCCAGCAGCGCGCTGCCCAGCCGGTCCGCCGGACCCCGCACCCCTGGCAGTGCGAAGAAGTAGCCGCCGCCGTACGGCTTGATGTAGTCCGTCATCGGCTCACCCGCAAGGCGCTTCTGCACCGTGACGAACTGCCGGTCCAGGTCCTGCTGGAAGCAGCAGAAGACCAGCCCCATGTCCAGGTCCCCGTTGGAGAGCAGCCCCTGGTCGTAGTTGTAGCCGCGCCGCAGCAGCCGGGTGGCCGCGTCGGCCGGGGTACGCGGATTGGCGAGCCGCATATGGGAGTCCAGCGGGACGACATCGCCCTTGGGGTCCTGCGCGTACCTGGGCGCGTCGAACTCCGCCGAACCGTCCAGCGGGGCACCGGTGTCCCGGGCCCGGCCGATCATCCGCTCCTGCTCATTGACCGACACCCGGTCCCAGAACTCCACCAGCATCCGGATCAGCCGCACCACCTGGTAACTGCCGCCGACCGCCCAGTCGGGCTCGCCCGCGCCGGGTTCCACCCAGATCAGCCGGTCCATCAGACGGGAGTCCCGGATGTCGGGGTTGGCCGTGCCGTCCTTGAACCCCAGCAGATTGCGGGGGCTGCCGCCGGGACGGGGCGGCGAGACAAAGCCGTCCATCCGCCATCGGACCTGCATCAGACCCCGGGTGTGCCGGGCGATGTCCCGCAGAGCGTGCAGCACCGTGTCGGGGTTCTCCGCGCACAGCTGGAGCATCAGGTCGCCGTGGCACCAGGCGTCCTCGGGGGCGTCGTCCGGGAAGACGTCCATGGTGCGCAGCCGTCGCGGTCGCAGCCCCGACAGGCCGTACCGGTCGTCGAACAGCGAGGCGCCCACCGCCACCGTCCCGGTGAGCCGGTCGGCCGGCACAACCGGGCCCAGCACGCCGGAGTCGGAGGGCGGCTCCCCGATACCCGCGGGCAGCGGGGAGCCGCCGGCGGTCAGGAAGCGCAGCCGTTCGGTAAGAATCCGCAGCAGTTCGGCCAGTTCACTGCGGTCGCGTGCGGTCACATCGAAGGCGGTGAACGCCGCACTCCGCTGCGAGGGGGTGAGGATGCCGGCCTGGTGGGCTCCGTGGAAGGGCACCACCGGGGCCGTCCCCGCGGCCGCCCCGTCCGGCTCCGCGGCGGCCTCCGCCATCCGCAGCCCCACCGCTCCGGCGGCCGCGCCGCTCACACCGGCCGCCATCGCCCGGCGCAGGAACGACCGGCGGCCGACTCCCTCCGACCCGTTCACGAGGTCCTCCTCACGTCGCACACGGCAGCCACACCGGCCAGCCGTTCCACCAGTCCCCCGAAGTCCGCATTGATGCGCTCGCGCTGATTGTCGGTCAGCTTGTCTGGCGCCGGCCAGGATCCGTCGTGCCCCAGGGCGTCCAGGTCGCTCCGGCTGCGGGCCAGCCACTGGTCGATCCCGGGCAGTTCGGGGTCCCGGGGCTCCAGCAGCGGGCGCAGCCGGTCCAGCACCTCGGCGGTGCCGTCGAGTTGGGCCCGGGCCGTGGCCAGGGAGGAGCCGCTGCCGTAGTCGTTGTGCCCGGTCAGCTCGAAGGTGACGGTGTCCTCGGTGATCTCATGGGCGCGCAGCCCGAGGTCCGCCGGCTCCATCCGGGCGTCCGCCCACTGGTCGCGGAGCTTGCGGACGTCCTCCGCCAGCTGCTGTGCGGGGGCACGCAGCTGGTCCGCGCTCTGGTGGTGCCACAGGCCGTACTCGATCCGGTGGAAGCCGGTGAAGCCCTGGTCCTTCACCCCGTCGGGCTGTCCGTCGGCGAGCCCGTCCACCGCGTCGCCGAGATCGCCGAACGCATCGTAGGCGGCACCCAGCCGGGAGTAGCCGAGATGTGCCGTCAGCCAGGCGGTCCGGGCCGCCGGGAGGTCCCCGCTGTCGACGGCGTCGCGCAGCGCGTCGACCTTGCCGACCAGCGCGCCGAGGCCCTGGCCGATCCACTTCTGGTACTCCAGGGTGGGCGGGATCAGGTCGTGCTCGGTCACCGGCAGCACGGCGGGGCCGCCGGTCGCGGGGCCCGCGGTGATCCGCACGGTGGGGCCGGTCACCGCGTCGGCGTCCTCCGGCAGGCAGCGGAAGGCGTAGCTGCCGCGCCCCAGCACCACCTGCAGCGGGCGCTGCACACCCGGCGCCAGCCCTTCGACCTCACCGAGCAGAGCGCCGGTGGAGGTGTCGGTCAGATAGACCTCCGCCGGATCGGAGGAGGTGTTCCGCAGGTCGAACACCTGCCGTCCGGCGCTCGGGCGGTCCCAGCCGTGCCCGCAGGCCCCGGGCGACACCTCGACCGCGGTGTGCGGCAGGCCGTCGGCCGCCGCTGCGGCGGACTTCGCGGCGGACGAGTCCGGCAGGAGTGCCGCCGCCCCTGAGGCGGCCGCCGCCAGGGCCGCCACGACCGCGACGGGCAGCAGGATGCGGCGATTGGTGCGAGGTGCAAGGCGCATGGCTGCCGATGCTAGCCAGCTCCGGCAGCGCCATCGGTCGTCCGAGGGCTCGGCGGGGCAGAGTTCACCGTAGATTCTGCTTACGGCAATGGAACATCCATCCGGCACCTCGGCCGCCGGCCGCGGGCCGGGCGCCGGCGGAGACCCCTACGGGCGGCGCCCGGCGGCCCCTCCGGGGACCGACGGCAAGGGTCCGCGAGGGCCACGCCGCACGGTCGCCCCGGCTCACGGCTCACGGCGCCGGTGGGCCGCACACCGGCCCGCCGCCCAGCCCGGCCCGGATGCCCGGCTCCCGTTCCCCGCCCGGCATACGGACGCTCAGAAGGCTCCCAGCGCCGCCAGGACCGTGTCGGGCCGGACCGGGAGGCTGCGGAAGCGGTGGCCGACGGCATGGTGGAGGGCATTGGCCACCGCGGCCGCCGCCCCCACGATGCCGATCTCGCCGATGCCCTTGGAACCCATCGGGTTGAGGTGCGGGTCGTCCTCGTCGACCCAGTGGGCCTCGATGTCGGGCACGTCGGCGCAGGTGGGCAGATGGTAGGCGGACAGGTCCCGCTCCACGTCGTCGCCGAAGCGGGGATCCACGGTGGAGCCCTCCAGCAGCGCCATCCCCAGGCCCATGGTCATCCCGCCGATGAACTGGGAGCGCGCCATGCGCGGGTTGAGGATCCGTCCGGCGGCGAACACCCCCAGCATCCGGCGCACCCGGACCTCTCCGGTAGCGGTGTCCACCTGGACCTCGGCGAACTGGGCGCCGAAGGCATGCCGGGCGTACTCCCGCCCGGCGGCGACGTCCTCGGTGGTGTCGGCGACGACGGCGAGGCCTCCGGAGGGCACCGCGCCGCCGTGGTCCTGGTCGAGCAGCCGGCGCAGCTCCCGGCCGGCCTTGTGGACGGCCCAGCCCCAGGAGGAGGTGCCGGAGGAACCGCCGGCGACGCTGGCGTCGGGCAGATCGCTGCGGCCGACCTCGGCGCGGACCGCGTCCGCGGGCACGCCCAGGGCATCGGCCGCGATCTGGGCGAGGACGGTGCGTGCACCGGTGCCGATGTCGGTGGCGTTGATCCGTACGGTGAAGCGGTCGCCGGACTCCGCACGGGCCTCGGCCGCACAGGGGTTGACGTACACCGGGTAGGTGGCGGCGGCGACCCCGGTTCCCAGCAGCAGCCTGCCCTCCCGGTGCACACCCGGGCGCGGGTCGCGGTCGTGCCAGCCGAAGCGCCGGGCGCCCTCGCGCAGGCAGTCCACCAGGCCCCGGCTGCTGAAGGGGCGTCCGGAGTCGGGCTCGGCCGCGGGCTCGTTGCGGATCCGCAGCTCGACCGGGTCCACACCGCAGACCTCCGCCAGTTCGTCCATGGCCGACTCCAGGGCGAACATGCCGGGGCACTCCCCCGGGGCCCGCATCCAGGAGGGGGTGGGGAGGTCCAGCGCCACCACCCGGTGGGTGGTGCGGCTGTGCGGGGAGGTGTACATCAGCCTGGCGGGGACCGCCGCCTGCTCCACGAACTCGACGAGGGTCGAGGTGCAGGTGGCGACCTCGTGGGCGAGTGCGGAGATCCGGCCGTCCCGGTCGGCGCCGATGCGCACCCGCTGGGCGGTCGGCGCCCGGTGCCCGGTGAGCGCGGGGAGCAGCGAGCGCGGCAGCGCCAGCTTCACCGGCCGCTGCACGACCAGGGCCGCCATGGCCGCGAGCACCAGCTGCGGCCGCGGGATGCCCTTGCTGCCGAAGCCGCCGCCGACATGCTCGGCGACGACCAGCACATCGCGCGGATCGAGGCCGAAGAGCGCCGCCAGGGTCTTCCGGGCGTCGCTGGAGCCCTGGTCGGAGTCCCGGGTGATGAGCCTGCCGCCGTCCCATTCGGCGACCGAGGCATGCGGCTCCATCGGATGGTTGTGCAGCGGCGGAGTGTGGTAGCTCGCGTCGAACTGCACGGGGGAGGCGGCGTACGCGGCGTCGAAGCCGCCCCGCTCCCGGTCCGTGGGATAGCCGCCGTTGACCTCCCCGGGGGTGTAGAGGCCGGGGTGGTCGCCGCGGAACTCCGCATCGTGCGGCAGCTCCGCGTACTCCACCCGGACGGCGGCGGCACAGGACCGCGCCGCCTCCAGGGTCTCGGCCACGGCCAGGGCGACCACCTGGCCCCGGTGGGCGACCGCCGGGGACTGAAGCACCGCCAGGTTGGCGTCCTCGGTCTCCCGCAGCCGGGGGGCGTTCTCATGGGTGAGCACCGCCAGCGCACCCGGTTCCGCGAGGGCCTCCCCGCAGTGGACGGCGGTGACGGCGCCCCGGGCCACCGTTGCGGGCACCGGCCAGGCGTACGCGGCGTCGGGAACGGAGGCCTCCACGGCGTAGCGGGCGGCTCCGGTCACCTTGGCGCGGCCCTCGACCCGGTACAGGGGTGCGCCCAGGGCGCGGCTGCCAGTGGTGCTCATCGGGCGGCCCCTTCGGTGAGATCCGTCAGCAGCGCCACCATCAGATTCCTGGTCAGCGGCACCTTGTAGCGGTTGTCACGCAGGGGGCGGGCGGCGGCCAGCTCGGCGTCGGCGGCCCGTGCGAAGGACTCCGCGGTGGCGGGGGCGCGGTGCAGCGCCTGCTCGGCGGTGCGGGCCCGCCAGGGCCTGGCCGCGACCGCCCCGAAGGCGAGCCCGACGCGGTGCACGGTGCCGTCGCGCACCTCCAGTACGGCGGCCACCGAGGCCAGGCCGAAGGCGAAGGAGGCCCGGTCGCGGGCCTTGCGGTAGCCGGACCTGGCAGTGGGCGGCAGGGCCGGCAGCAGCACCTCGGTGATCAGGTCGCCGTGCGCCAGCACCGTCTCCCGCTCCGGGTGGTCCCCGGGCAGCCGGTACAGCTCCGCCACCGGTACGGTGCGCTCCCCGGCCGCGCCCAGCACCACGGCCTCGGCGTCCAGCGCGGCCATGGCCACCGCCATGTCGGAGGGGTGGGTGGCGATGCACCGGTCGGAGGCGCCCAGGATCGCCAGATCGCGATGGGCGCCGTCGATCGCCGGGCAGCCGCTGCCGGGGTCGCGCTTGTTGCAGGGCTTGGAGGTGTCCTGGAAGTACGGGCAGCGGGTGCGCTGCAGCAGATTGCCGCCGACCGTGGCGGTGTTGCGCAACTGCCCGGAGGCACCGGCCAGCAGTGCCTGGGAGAGCGCGGGCCGGCTGCGGCGCACGGCGGGGTGGGCGGCCAGGTCGCTGTTTCGGACTCCGGCGCCGATCCGGACGGCCCCGTCGGCGGTCTCCTCGACCCGGTCGTCGAGCAGCCGGCCGATGTCGACCAGCAGGTCGGGGGCCTCCACACCGAGCTTCATCAGGTCGACCAGATTGGTGCCGCCCGCCAGATAGCGGGCGCCCGGTGCCGCGGTGACGGTGGCGACCGCTGCGGCCGGGTCCTCGGCCCGCCGGTAGTCGAACCCCTTCACCGTGCCGCCCCCGCCGCGTCCTGCACGGCCCGGACGATGTGGGGATACGCGCCGCACCGGCACAGGTTGCCGCTCATCCGCTCACGTATCTCAGCGCCGTCCAGCACCGCCCGCTGCCCCGCCGGCGTCACCGCGCTCGGCATCCCCGCGGCCGCCTCCGCAAGCACCCCCACGGCGGAGCAGAGCTGCCCGGGTGTGCAGTAGCCGCACTGGAAGGCGTCGCGGTGCAGGAAGGCCTCCTGGACCGGATGCAGCCGCTCGCCGTCGGCGAGCCCCTCCACCGTGGTGACCGAGGCCCCGTCCAGGGCCACCGCCAGCAGCAGGCAGCTGTTGCTGCGCCGGCCGTCCACCAGCACGGTGCAGGCACCGCACTGCCCGTGGTCGCAGCCCTTCTTGGCCCCGGTGAGGTCCAGATGCTCACGCAGGGTGTCGAGCAGCGTGGTGCGGTTGTCCAGTCGCAGCCGGTACGGCGTCCCGTTGACCCGCAGCCGTACCACGCTGGAGGGGCATCGCCGGTCCTCGTCGTCCATGGGCGTATGTCCTCCTCGCCGGGGGTGGGCTTGCTCGACCCCTCCCGGTATCCGCGGCACGCCGACCCAAACCTCCGTCTGCGGCGGGCGGCCGCGTCCGCCGCCGGGAGGTCACCAGCGCGGGCCGCGGACCTGCACCGGCCGCGGTTCCGGGGGCGGGCGGGTGCCCGGCCGCAGGGGGACGGCGAGGAGGGCACCGACGGCGAAGCCGATGACATGCGCCGCATAGGCGACCGTGCCGGCCTCGGAGACCCCGTACCCGGCGGAGTAGAACGCCTGGAGGACGAACCAGAGCCCCAGCACCGCCCAGGCGGGCAGCCGCAGCGGGATGAAGAACAGGAACGGCACCAGGCTCCACACCCGGACCCGCGGATAGAGCACCAGATAGGCGCCGAGCACTCCGGCGATCGCGCCGGAGGCCCCGATCAGCGGCGTGTCGGAGTCCGGGGTGAGCACCGCGAAGCCGTACCCGGCCGCATAGCCGCAGAGCAGGTAGAAGAGCAGATAGCGGACCTTGCCGAGGCGGTCCTCGATGTTGTTGCCGAAGATCCACAGGAAGAGCATGTTGCCGAGCAGATGCAGCCAGCTGCCGTGCACGAACATCGCCGTGAGCACCGACAGCGGCGGCGACTTGCCGTATGCCGGCGGCGCCAGCAGGCAGCCGACCCGGCCCCCCGGGCCGAGCACCGCGCTGCCGGTGGGGACCAGCGCGGGCAGCCGGTCGTGGATCAGCTCCCGGGGCACGGCGCCCCACTGCTCGATGAAGGCCTGGGCCCGGCACAGCGCCGCGGGCGTCCCGCTGCCGGCCGGGGAGGAGATCGCGCCCGGGGTGCGCAGGAAGACCACCACATTGACGGCGATCAGCGCATAGGTGACCCAGGGTGTGCGCCGCGACGGGTTGATGTCGTGCACGGGGATGACCACGGATGGCCCCTGCCCGTCCGGGGAGCGGGCGAACCTCCCGCCGCCGCCGCGCGCCGGACGGGCGCAGCTGTGAGGATCGAGGAGGGACGGCAGCGGGGCGGGACGGCGCAGGGCAGCAGGAGGAAGGCGGCGGTCGATGTCGGAGCACGAGTGGCGGTCCCTGCCGGGCACCCCGTGCTGGGTGAATCTGATGGCCCGCGATCTGGACGAGGCCCGGCGGTTCTACGGCACTCTGCTGGGCTGGGAGTTCCGCCGGGCCCGCTCGGAGCGGCTGGGCCCCTACGTGGAGGCCACCGCGCACGGCGTACCGGTGGCCGGGCTGGGGTCGATGGCGCAGAACCTGGGCTTCCCGGTCTCCTGGACGGTCTTCTTCGGAGCGGTCAGCGCCGACCGGACGGCTCAGGCGGTGCGTGAGTCCGGCGGGACGGTCGCGGTGGGACCGCTGGGCTTCCAGGACGGCCGGGCGGCGATGGCGGCTGATCCGGCCGGGGCCGTCTTCGGGATCTGGCAGGGCGACAAGTCACCCGGGTGGCGGATGCGGCGGTTGCGGGGTGTGCCCGTGTGGATCGAGCTGCAGACCCGGGACGCCTTCGCGGCGGCGGTCTTCTACGGCGAGGTCTTCCGATGGGGTTCCGATCCGGACGGCCGCAGCGATGTGGCGTGGGAGCACGACCGGGTGGTGCTGCGGGTCGACGGGCATCCGGTGGCCGGGCTGTGCGGCGGTGCGGTGGAGTCCGCGCCCGATCCGCAGATCCGGCCCCGCTGGGACGTCTTCTTCGCCGTGTCGGACGTGGATGCGGCGGCCAGGGACACCGCCGAGCTCGGCGGCGAGGTGGTCGGCCCGCCGACCGACACCCCGTACGGCAGGGTCGCGGTGCTGCGGGACAGCGAGGGCGGTCTGTTCCGGGTGGCCGACGTGGATGCGCCGGCGTGCCGGGACGCGGCTGCGGAATAGCGGCCGGGGCCGACCGGTTGGGCGGGGTGCGGCGGCCGTACGGGCGCCGTGAGACCTTCCCCAGGGAGCAGGCACCATGGCGACCTCGACGATCGAGCTGACCAAGGACGACTTCATCGAGACCGTCCAGGGCGACGGCATCAGGCTGGTCGACTTCTGGGCCGCCTGGTGCGGACCCTGCCGGGCGTTCTCCCCGGTGTACGAGCGGGTGGCCGAGAAGAACCCGGATGTGGTCTTCGCCAAGGTGGACACCGAGGCGGAGCCGGAGCTCTCGTCGGCCCTGGAGATCAGCTCCATCCCGACCCTGATGGTCTTCCGGGACGGCGTGCTGGTCTTCTCGCAGCCGGGCGCCCTGCCGCAGCCCGCCCTGGAGGACCTGCTCTCCCAGGTCCGTGCGCTGGACATGGCCGAGGTGCGGGCCAAGGTGGAGCAGCAGCAGCCCCGCTGACGAGCACCGCCGGGGGCGGACCCGGGGAGCGCCCGCGTGCTCCCCGGGTCCGCTTGTCCGGCCGCGGTCTCTCTCCCCCGCCCCCGGGGGCGGTGTCACCCGTCCGGCGGAGCGGGCCGAGGGCTCGCAGCGAACGGCCCCGCAGGTGGGTGGGGGTGGGCGGGGCAGACGCGGGCGGGCCCGGATTGCGGTCCGGCGGCGCCGGGCGAGCATGGTCGTACAGGCGTCGGACCGGGCGGACGGCCGGCGTCCACACATCCCGCTGGGAGGACGACCGTGGGCCTGCTGACGCGCGACATAGCACTCGACCTCGGCACCGCCGCGACGCGCGTCTACAACGCGCACGGCGGTGTCGCGGTCAATGAGCCCTCGGCGGTGGCGGTCAACACCACCACCGGCCGCATCCTGGCGATCGGTGCGGAGGCCGGCCGCATGGCCGGCCGCACCCCGGCCCATGTGAAGGTGATCCGCCCGCTGCGGGCCGGCAACATCGACGACTTCGAGGTCACCGGCCGGATGCTGCACCATCTGCTGCTGCTCGCCGGCCACCGCAACCCGGGCCGCACCCAGGCGGTGGTGTGCGCACCGTCGGACACCACCGGAGTGGGCCGGCGGGCGGTCCTGGAGGCCTGCCGCCAGGTGGGGGTGGGCCGGGTGCGGATGCTGCCCAAGCCGGTGGCCGCCGCCGTCGGCGCGGGCCTGCCGGTGCAGGAGGCCACCGGCAGCCTGATCGTCGATGTGGGCGCCGGCACCACCGAGATCGCGGTGCTGTGCCTGGGCGGGGTGGTCGCCGCCCGGTCGGTGCCGGTCTCCGGCGATGTGCTGGACAGCGCGATCCGTACGCATCTGCGCAAGCGCCACCAGCTGGACATAGGCCGGCACACGGCCGAGAACCTCAAGACCGGGCTGGCCGAGGCCGAGGCCGAGGGCCGCCCGCTGGCCGTACGGGGGATGGACGCCTCCAGCGGGATGCCGGTGACACTCCTGCTGGAGACCAGGGACGTCCAGGCCGCACTGCGGGACCCGCTGGACCGGATCGTGGCGGCGGTGGGAGACGTGCTGGACCGCTGCCCGCCCGAGCTCTACCGGGACATACTGGACCAGGGGGTGACCCTCACCGGTGAGGGAGCGCGGCTGCACGGACTGGACCGGCTGCTCCAGAAGGCGACCGGCACCCCGGTGCGGATCGCCGCCGAACCCGGCACCGCCGCGGTGCGCGGCGCGGGCCGCTGCGCCGAGGAGCGCTCGCTGCGGAGTCTGCTGGAGACCGCTCCCGACCGCTGACCCGTGCCTGCCGGGTTTGCCGCGAGGCTCACGGGAAACCCGGCGCAGTGGGGGAGGTCGAACCTGCCGAGGGCGAAGGAGGCCCACCATGGCCGGATCCCAGGTGTACGAACCGATCATCGACCGGCGGTCGGCCGCCCACAACGGCGACCAGGCCTCGGTGGGCGAACTGGTCGGCGAGGTGGGACGGGACCTGTCGCTGCTGATGCGCCAGGAGATGACCCTGGCCCGGATGGAGATGAAGGAGGAGGCCGCCAAAGCCGGCAAGGGCGCGGGGATGCTCGGCGGAGCCGGGTACGCGGGCCATCTGCTGGTGCTCTTCGGCAGCCTCGCCGGGGTCTTCGGACTGGCACACCTGATGGACATCGCCTGGGCGGCGCTGGTGGTCGCCGGTGTGTGGGCAGTGATCGCCGGAGTGCTGGCACTGCTCGGACGCCGCAAGCTGAACGCCGTCCACCCGAAGCCGCAGCACACCATGGAGACGCTGAAGGAGGACGCCAAGTGGGCACGACACCCGAGGAGCTGAGGCACGAGATCGAGGACACCCGCCGCCATCTGTCCGAGACGGTGGACAGGCTCGCCGACAAGGTCTCGCCCGGCCGGATGGCACACCGGCGGGCCCAGGACACCAGGCGGCGGCTCGACGGGGTCAGGAGTTCGGTGGCGGGCACCGCACAGCACACCGCGTACCGGGTGAAGGACGCGGCGCACATGCCGCGCCGGACGACCGGCGGTACGGCCGTGATGGACGGCCATCCGGCCGGTCCGACGGCCACCATGCAGCCGGTGACCGAGCCGGGCAGCGCGGGCCGGCATCTGCGCGGCCGCGCACCACTGGCCGCCGGGGTGCTGGCGGTCTGCACCGGTGCCGCCGCCGGGGCGGTCCTGCTGCGGGGCAGGCACGCCCAGCAGAAGCCCGGCTGGACGGCCGCCCTCCATCGGCGCCACCACTGACCTGCGGCCCGGTCCACGGCGGACCGGCCCTCCGGCCGGGCGCGCGGTCCTGTGCACCGCGCGCCCGGCCGGCGTCACTCCACCGATTCCCTGCCCAGGTGGGCCGGCCACGCGGTGGACAGCCCGAAGGCCGTCTGACCGTATGCGACGGCCGACGCATAGACCGGCGCGGACGCGCCACCGGGGACGATCCAGACCGCGCCTCGCTCGTCCTCCCCGGACGCCCCGACCACGATCTCCGGCCGCCCGTTGCGGTCGGTGTCCCCCACCGCCATCGGTCTCCTTGCCCGGTCCGCGGGCGGGTTCGCGCGCGGACTTCCCTTACTGTGGGCGGCATTCACTCATGGTCGGGCCGGCCACGGCAATGGCGCTCACCACCGATGTCCCGAGGGAGCGTGCGCACCATGCAGGCCGAGGTCATCCGCACCGCCCGGCTCACCCTGCTGCCACTGGAGGTCGAGCACGCGGAGGAGATGGCCGCGGTGCTGTCCGACCCGCTGCTGCACACCTTCACCGGCGGCTCCCCCGCCGCACCGCAGGAGCTGCGCGCCCGCTGGGCACGGCTGGTCGCGGGGTCTCCCGACCCCGCCGTCTCCTGGTGCAACTGGGTGGTCCGGCTCAAGGAGCAGTCCTGTCTGACCGGGTGGGTCCAGGCCACGGTCACCCGGGCCGGAGACCGCCGGGAGGCGGAGATCGCCTGGGTGGTGGGCACCCCCTGGCAGCGGAGCGGGATCGCCACCGAGGCAGCGCGGGGTCTTGTCGCCTGGCTCGGACGGCAGTCCGTGCACACCGTCGTGGCCCACATCCACCCGGACCACCGTGCGTCCGCGGCTGTCGCCGCCGCCGCGGGGCTGGCACCGACCGGCGATCTCCAGGACGGAGAGGTCAGATGGCGGCTGGCCACGGAGGAGGCGGCCCGCTGACCGCGGACCGTCGGGCGGTCACTCCTCGATCGCCCCGCCGATCCGCCGCAGGTGCTGCCGGAAGCTGTAGGAGGGGTCGGCCGCGCGGCGCGCCAGATAGTCGTCGAAGGCCGTCTGGCTGCGCAGGGAATCGCCGGAGCGGATCCGGCGGGCCTGCTCCCGCTCCGTCTCCAGGATCCGGCGCGCCGTCGCCAGTACCTCCTCGGTGTGTGCGGCCGCGACGAACAGCACACCGTCGGCATCGGCGAGGACGATGTCCTCGGCGCTCACCAGGTGGGGTCCGAAGCGCGAGCTGACCAGCGCCTCCGGCTCGCGCTCGTCCAGCCGCACCGGGCCGGGCGGGTAGCTGCCGTAGCTGAACACGGGCAGGCCGATCTCCACCAGTTCCGCGCTGTCGCGGTGCAGTCCCCACACCGCCAGGCCGGCCAGCCCTGCCGACTCGGCCTCCAGAACCGCCAGGTCGCCGACGCAGGCCTCGTCCGTGCGGCCGCCGTTGTCGACCACCAGGACGTCACCGGGCTCGGCATGTCCGAACGCCTCCAGAAAAACGTCCACGCTGCCGTAGTGCCGGGCCGGCAGCGCCCGCCCCGCGATCCGCTGCCCGGGCACCACGGCGGTGATGCCTGACGGGGCCGCGCGCAGCGGCACACCGCTGCGGAGGCAGGCGTCCGCGACCAGCGGAGTGGACAGGTCGGCGAATGCGCTCAGCATGCTCTGCTCTCCCTCGTGCGGGCAGGTGCCCGTCGGTGTCGATCAACTGCCGGGTGCGGAGCGGCGGTTCGGGCTCCGCACCGGAGCGCCCCGGCTCCGGGGCGACCGGCCGTCAGGACAGCGGGCGATACCAGGGCTGCTTCTGCGGAGGCAGTCTGCGGGCGAAGAACTCGGCCAGCTCCGCCTGCGCGCTGTCGTCAAAGGCCCGCTTCGGCAGGAAGCCCGACACTCCGTTGGTCTGCTGCAGATACCAGAATCCGGCGCGCTCCCTGGCCTGGCGGTACGCCTGCCAGCCGACCTCGGCCCGGCTCACGGGGGTCTTCAGGGAGTAGGTCTCCTCGGTGACCCGCACGGTCCACGGCTCGGTGAACAGGCCGGCGGACCTGCGCGCCGCCAGACGAACGACCCCCTCGGTGAAGACCAGCAGGCCGAGGCCCACACAGAGCATCAGGGACGAGCCGTCGAGCAGCAGGACGACCAGCCCGAGGACCGCCAGCAGGGGGGTCACCAGCAGCAGGCGGCGTATGGGTGCGGAGTTGCGCATCGCGGTGCGGAACTCCGCGGTGGTCAGCTGGAAGCTGGCGGTCAGGTCCATCGGGGCGGTCGTCTCCCTGGCGGTGTGGGCGGCCGCGCCAGCGTACCGATCATGCGGTTGCCGCGCCCGGGGAAATCGCCCGCCGGCACCGGGGGTTGTCCAACGGGGTGCGGGCTGCCGCTGCGCCTGCTGCGGGGCACCGGCGGCTCCGGCTCTCCCGCGCCGCGGAAGGCCCCCGCCGCAGCCGGGCCGCGTAACCGCGGGTGATGCGGCGGCTCGGCGGCTCCGGTGCCCCGCCGACGACCTGGACGTCGCCGGAATCCCCCAGGGTCCGCTGCGCCGTCGCCCGGCCCACCGGACCGGCCCCCGGCGGGGACCGGATCCGCACACCCGGTCGAAGTGATCCGCGCCACACCGGGCAACCCGGAGGGAATGCCGACCGGTTCAGTGCGCGTGGAAGTACCCGGTAAGCGGCGGCGATCAGCACGAGGACGGTATGGCGGGGAGCGGCTGGACGGAGTTCGAGGAGTTCGTGGCCCTGTGCGGGCCCCGGCTGCTGCGCTCGGCCTGGCTGCTCACCGGCGACCGGCACCTCGCCGAGGATCTGCTGCAGACGGCCCTGGCCAGGACCTGGCCCCGATGGGGGCGGATCGCCGACGAGCACCCCGAGGCGTATGTCCGGCGGACCATGGTGCATGTGCACGCCTCCTGGTGGCGGCGGCGCTGGCGGGGCGAGGTGCCGCACGACCGGCTCCCGGAGACCCCCGGAACGGACGACCGCTACGGGGAGGTCGACCTGGAGCGCACAGTGCAGGCCGCACTGCGGCGGCTGCCGCCCCGGCAACGGGCCGTGGTGGTGCTGCGCTATCTGGAGGACCGCACCGTGGAGGAGACCGCCGCGCTGCTCGGCTGCTCCGTCGGCACGGTCAAGAGCCAGGCGGCGAAGGCGCTGCGCACCCTGCGCGACCGGCTGCCCGACGGCGTCACGGTCCGGGGGTGAGGCGATGACCACGCCACGCCCCGAACACGCCGACCGGCAGGAGCACGAGCGGGAGATCGCCGCGCTGCGTGCCGCACTGCTGCCCGGGGTGCCGGCAGACCTGCAGGCGCCACCGGACCGGATGGAGCGGGTCCGCCGCCAGGTGCGCCGTACCCGGCGGCTGCGCGCCGCGGCGGCCCTCGTCCCCCTGCTCGCGGTGGCCGCGACGCTGCTGCCGCGTCCGCAGACAGGCCCGGACCGCACGGCAGTGGCCGCCTCCTCGCGCGCCTCCGTACCGACACCCGGCCCGTCGTCCACCCGCACCGCGCTGGAGTCACTGGACGGTCTGCGCCTGGTGGTACCGCCCGGCTGGCAGACGCTGAACGCCACGGCGGCCGGGGAGGACCAGGGCGCGGTGCGCTATGTCGCCAACGCTCCGCTGTCGGCCGGGAGCGGTCTGTGCGGTGTCGCCCTGGACGGCGGAGCCGCCGCACCGCACAGCTGCCTGCCGGTGTCGCAACTGCACCGGCGGCAGGTGCTGGTCGCCCTGCGGCTGTGGCGGACCTCCAAGACCTGGACGACGGGGAGCCCGCCGAGCCGCAGTGTGAGTGCGGACCAGCCGTCCGCCATCTGCCGGAAGCTGGGCGGCACCGCGTCCCTCTATCTGGACCTGCCGCTGCCCGTCGACGGCTCCACCACGTTCCTGATCGGCACCGCCTGCCTGTCCGAGCCCACCGCGGCCGTCCGGAACCAGGCACTGAGCCTGCTTCGGACAGCGGCCGTGTCCCCCGGGCCCTGAGCGTCCCGGCCGCGCACCGCCGATTCCCGTCACCCCCCCGCACCGAGAGGCACCCCCTCGTGTCCCCGTCCCGTCCTGCCCTTCTCCCCGCCGCCGCTGCCACGGCTGCCGTCACCGTGCTGATCACACTGACGGGCTGTGCCGGCGCCCGCCCCCAGGCGCCCCGCCCGCTGGAGGTGCAGGCGGCGGCAGCACCCGCGAGCGCCCGGGCCGTCGCTCCCCCGCCGCCGGCCGCAGCCGGCCTGGCCGTACCCGCCGGTCTGGCCGTACCCGCCGGTCTGGGGCCTGCAACGCTGCACCGGATACCGGCCGGCAGCCGCCAACTGCTGGTGGTCACCGGCGAGACCGCCGGGTCATGGCGGTCCACGGCCGTGCTCTGGCTGCGCGACCCGGCCGGCCGCTGGCACCCCGGCCCGACCTGGCTCGCACACAACGCCCGGGAGGGCTGGACCGAGCACCACCGGGAGGGCGACCTGCGCAGCCCCGAGGGGGTGTACACGCTCAGCGACGCCGGCGGCCGGCTGCCCGATCCCCGTCCGCACGGCGGGCTGCCCTACCACCGCTCCGCCTCCTTCGCCACCAGCGGCACCGGCTTCCTGGGGGAGCCGCTGGCCGGGTCCTTCGACTATGTCGTGGCCATCGACTACAACCGGGTGCGCGGCACCTCACCGCTGGACGGGGCGCGTCCCGAGGGCGGTGCCCTCGGCGGCGGGATATGGCTGCACGTCGACCACGGCGGGCCCACCCACGCCTGCGTGGGGCTGTCCAAGTCCGACATGGCGTCGCTGATCCGGCAGCTGGACCCGGCGGCGCACCCGGTGGTGGCGATGGGCACCCGGGCGTTCCTGGCCCGCTGAACCGCGCCGGGTCAGCCGCCGCTTGCGACGGCCCGACGGTAGAGGGTGCCGACTCTGCTGCCGAAGTAGGAGCTGTAGGAGACCTCGTCGGTGGCGCCGCCCTGCTGGTGGCCGCCGATCACCCCGATCACCGTGCCGATGTGGCTGCTGCGGTCGACGTCGGTGACCCAGGGGCTGCCGCTGGTGCCCAGGCTGTAGTCGGTGCAGTCGATGCGCAGCTGGCCGGAGCCGAAGCGGGAGGCGGTGTTGACGCAGGACAGCGGTTGGTCGCTGGAGTCGGGGTAGCCGGTGAGGCGGACCCGGCGGTGGTTGCCCGGGTTGAGACCCAGGTGGTTGCCGCCGACGGTGTCGCCGAGCCGTCTGCCGTCCAGCGGGGCGACCACGGCGAAGGCCACGTCGTAGTCCTCGTCGGAATCGTTCGCCCAGTGGCGGTCCACATAGACGGCGGAGATCCGCCAGACCCCGTACGGTGCACTGCCGTCGCGGTAGCCCGGGGCGAAGGTGATGCCGTCCGCGCCGTCGTCCAGGCAGTGCGCGGCGGTCACCAGCAGGCTGCGGCCGGGGCTGTCGACCACGCTGGCGGTGCAGAAGTGGCCGTCGGCGAGCCCGTGGTGGAACAGCGCTCCGACCCGGGACGCCTCCGGGGTGCGGTGGGAGACATGCGCCTGGCCGGGGACATGGCCGCCGGCGCTGGTGGTGCCCGCGCCCGCGGCCAGCAGCAGCCAGCTCAACACCGCCACGGCCGCCGGCGACACCGGTCGCCGCCGGCGGTGGGGGTCCGGCCGCCGCCTTGTGATCCTCATATCCCCACTGTGCCGTACCGGACCCACGCGGACCCAAGTCACACGCGCCCCCGTGCGCCGCTCTGCCCCGCTTGGCGCCGCCGCGGCCGCTCCCGCTGCGGCAGCACCGTGTACTCCGGGTCCTCCGCCGACTCCAGCCCTGCCTGGAAGACCCCGAAGCGGGTGCGGGCGGAGGCGGCGAGCAGGGCGGCGCCGGCCGCCGCCGATGCCCGTGCCCCCTCGGCCTCCCGGCCGGGGCGTGTCACACCGGCCGTTCCTGGATCCAGGTGCGTATGCCCATCCCGGGTCCTCTCCGGCGGATCGTGCCGCGGCAGTGCGGCTGCCCGGTCGGCGCCGGTTCATCCCTGGCCGGCGCTCGGCCGGCTGCGCGGCGGCGGGCAGCTCCTCCCGGTCGCGGCGGTACCGGGCGCCGCGTGCGGGACGCAGCAGGCCGCCGCCCGCCGGGGCCCGGGGATCTCCCCGGTTCGCGGCACCGTCAGGGACTCCGCGCGGCGGGGATCCGGCCCGGCGGGGGATCCGGCCCGGTTCGCAGCCCTTGGGCCCTCCGGGTGACGGCGCCGGCCCGCCGGAGGACGCCGCGGGTCACGCGGTCCCGGTCCGCGAAACTCCTGGACCGATCAATCCTCCTCTGGGCGTATTGCACGCTTTCGGGCTAACGGTCGGGGTTCCATGGCGTGCCGTACCGGCCAGGCCCGCAGCATCCTCCGTGTGAGCCAACGGCCTCTCCACCGCATCGGCGCGGTCGCGGCACTGCTCCTGGCCGCCGCCGGAGCAGGCGCCATCGACGCGGCCGCCACCGTCCCGCCACCCGCACCGCCGCAGCTCCCCGTCGTCCAGCCGCCACAGCTGCCCGTCGTCCGACCGCCGCGCGTGCCGGTCCCCCAGGCGCCGGCACTCCCGACACCGCCCGTCCCACCGCAACCACCCCGACCGCCGCAACCGCCGCAACCGCCGCAACCGCCGCGGTTGTGGCACCCTCGGCCCGTACCGCCGCCCCCCGCGCCGCCCAGGCCGCGGCCGGTCCGGGTGGCCCCGCCGCCCAGCAGGCCGGCTCCCACGACCGCGCCGCCCTCCCCCTCACCGCCGCCGGTCCACCGCGAGATCAGGGCGGCCCGGCCGGTCCCCCGAGGGATGTCCATAGTCAGAACCGCCCTGCTGGTCACCGTGCCCGCCGTACTCGCCGCCGCGGTCATGCGGCCCCGCGCCGGCGGCCGCCGGTCCTCCTGACCGGCCGCCGCCCACATCGCCCACGGAGGATCCCCCGTGTCCCTTTGGCTCGCCCTCACCCTCGCCATGGCGGCTACCTGCGCCGTGGTCATCGGCGTGGTGACGCTGCGTCAGCGGCGCATCCCGGACGACGACGACCCCTCGGAGACGCCCGATGTGATCGAGTACATGACGATGATGATCGGCGTGGTCTACGCCATCGTGCTGGGCCTGGCCATCGCGGGTGTCTGGGAGGGGCGCAGCGGCGCCCAGGCCGGCACTCTCCAGGAGGCCCAGGCGCTGCATGAGGTCTCCGCCCGGGTGCAGGTGTACCCGGCGGCGATCCGCGACCGCACCCGCGCCGACATCGACGCCTATGTCTCCTATGTGGTGCACACCGAGTGGCCGTACATGGCCCGGTACGGCGCCCTCACCGACCGCAGCGCGACCCTGCTGGAGCAGGTGCGCCGCGATGTCACCGACCACGCCCCCAAGACCGACCTGGAGAGCCAGGCCTATCAGCCGCTGGTCGACCAGGTGGCCCTGGCCGACCAGGCCCGCACCACCCGGGGGCAGAACGCCGGGGAGACCATGCCGCCGATCGTATGGTTCGGCCTGATCGCGGGGGCGCTGGTCACGGTGGGGCTGATCTTCACCCTGCAGATCCGCCGCTCGGCCCGCGAGTTGCTGCTGGCCGGCCTGTTCAGCGCCCTGATCGCCTTCCTGCTCTTTCTGATCTGGGACTTCGACGCCCCCTTCGCCCGCGGTCTGTCCGTCACCGCCGGCCCCTTCCTGGACCTCTTCCCCCAGGCCTCCGGCTGACCCCCGGCCCGGACGCCGCCCCGGCCGTCCGGGCCCCCGCAGCCCGCTCCCGCCCACCCCCGTGCCACCGTTGACAGCCGGCCCCGGTCGGATGAATGCTGAGCAAGCGCTTATTCATTCGATGAAAGGGAACGGGCATGCGCCTCTTCAACGGGCTCGACGAGCTGGCCGCCGCCAAGGGCGAGCACCTCGGCCACAGCGACTGGCACACCGTCACCCAGCGCCAGGTCGACCTCTTCGCCGAGGCCACCGGTGACCACCAGTGGATCCATGTCGACCCGGAGCGGGCCGCGACCGGCCCGTTCGGGGGCACCATCGCCCACGGCTACCTCACCCTTTCGCTGATCCCCATGCTGGCGTCCGAGATCTTCCGCGTCGAGGGTCTGACCATGGGTGTCAACTACGGCACCGAGAAGGTCCGCTTCCCCTCCCCGGTGCGGGTGGGCTCCCGGGTGCGGTCCGGTGCCGAGCTGCTGGACCTGCGGGACGCCGCCATGGGCCGGCAGGCCGTGATCCGGCACACCATCGAGATCGAGGGCGGCAGCAAGCCGGCCTGCGTGGCCGACACCGTCTCCCTGCTGGTCCCGTGAGCGCCGCCATGGACCTGCGTGAACGCGTACGCGACCTGCTGGCCGCCCATGACCCGGCCGGCACCGACCGCCTGGACTTCCTGCGGGCCCGCTTCGACGCCGGGCTCGCCTGGGTGCACTTCCCCGAGGGCCTCGGCGGCCTCGGCGCCCCCCGGTCGGCCCAGGCGGTCGTGGACGCCGAACTGGCCGCCGCCGGGGCCCCGGACAACAACCCCCGGGCCAACGGCATCGGCCTCGGCATGGCCGCCCCCACCATCCTCCGCTACGGGACCCCCGAGCGCAGGCCCGCTTCCTGCGCCCGCTGTGGACCGGCGAGGAGACCTGGTGCCAGCTCTTCAGCGAGCCCGGCGCCGGCTCCGACCTCGCCGCCCTGGGCACCCGTGCCGTCCTGGACGGCGACACCTGGACCGTCGACGGCCAGAAGGTGTGGACCTCCGGCGCCCACACCGCCCGCTGGGCGATCCTGATCGCCCGCACCGACCCGGCGGTGCCCAAGCACCGCGGCATCACCTACTTCATCTGCGACATGACCGACCCTGGGGTCGACGTCCGCCCGCTTCGCCAGATCACCGGTGAGGCCGAGTTCAACGAGGTCTTCCTGAGCGGCGTCAGGATCCCGGACGCACACCGGCTCGGCGAGACCGGGGACGGCTGGCGGGTCGCCCAGACCACCCTCAACAACGAGCGGGTGGCCATCGGCGGCCAGCGGATGCCCCGCGAGGGCGGCATGATCGGCACCGTCGCCGCCGGCTGGCGCGACCGTCCCGAACTGCGCACCCACGACCTCCACCAGCGCCTGCTGCGCGGCTGGCTGCAGGCCGAGGTCACCCGCCTCACCGGCGAGCGCCTCCGCCAGCAGCTGGCCCTCGGCCAGCCCGGCCCCGAGGGCGCGGCCATGAAGCTGGCGTTCGCCCGCCTCGCCCAGGAGCTCAGCGGCCTGGAGGTCGAACTGCTCGCCGAGGACGGCCTCGGCTACAGCGACTGGACCATGGTCCGCCCCGACCATGTCGACTTCCTCGGCCGCGACGCCGGATACCGCTACCTGCGCGCCAAGGGCAACTCCATCGAGGGCGGCACCTCCGAGATCCTGCGCAACATCATCGCCGAACGCGTTCTCGGACTCCCCACCGAACCGCGCACCGACAAGGACGTGCCCTGGAAGGACCTGGCCCGATGAGCGACCTCCTCTACTCCTCCGTCGAAGAGGACCTCCGGGCCGCCGTCCGCGCCGTCCTCGCCGACCACTGCCCGCCCTCCGCCGTCCTCGCCCGCTGCGAGACCGCGGCCCCCTACGACCCCAAGCTCTGGCACACCCTCGCCCGCGAGCTCGGCGCCGCCGGTCTGCAGATCCCCGAGGAGCACGGCGGCGCCGGCGCCGGCCTGCGGGAGACCGCGGTCGTCCTGGAGGAGCTCGGCCGCGCCGCCGCGCCCACCCCCTACCTCGGCAGTGCGGTACTGGCCACCACCGCACTGCTCGGCTGCGACGCGGCCGAGCTGCTCGGCCGGCTGGCCGCGGGCGAGCTCAGCGCCGCGCTGGCGGTGCCGCTCTCCACCGCCCCCGGGGCCGTCTTCCCCGCCACCGTCAGGGCCGACGCCGCCGGCACCCTGAGCGGCACCGTCACCTCGGTCGCGGACCTGGCCGGCGCCGGTACCGTCCTGGTGCCCGCCCTCGGCCAGGACGGACCGGCCCTGTATGCGGTGGAGGCGTCCGCCGCGGGCCTCGCCCTCACCCCCCGCACCTCCCTCGACCTCACCCGCCCCCTGACCGACCTCACCCTGCACGGCACCCCCGCGCGCCGCCTCGCCGGGCCGGACACCGCCCCCGCCGTGCTGCGGCAGGCCCTGCTCACCGGGGCCGGACTGCTCGCCTCGGAGCAGCTGGGGATCGCCGAGTGGTGCCTGGCCACCACCGTCACCCATCTGAAGGAGCGTCATCAGTTCGGTCGCCCGGTGGGCTCCTTCCAGGCCGTCAAGCACCGTCTGGCGGACCTCTGGCTGGACATCGCGGGTGCCCGCGCGGCCGCCCGCAACGCCGCCGACGCACTGGCCACCCGCGGCAGCGACGACCCGGAGAGCGTGCTGGCGGTGGCCGTCGCCCAGGCGTACTGCGGCGACACCGCCGTCCGTGCCGCCGAGGAGTGCGTCCAGCTGCACGGCGGGATCGGCATGACCTGGGAGCACCCCGCCCACCTCTACCTCAAGCGGGCCAAGGCCGATCAGCTGGCGCTGGGCACCCCGGGGCACCACCGGGCCGCGCTCGCCACCCTGGCCGACCTTCCCGCCCCTGCCTGACCGGGAGGGTCCGGCAGGGTGGGGCCGGGCAGCCGGACGGACGGGCCCTACCCGGCGAAGCCCGGCAGCAGCTTGCGGTAGTCCGCCGCGGTGGCCTGGAGTCCGGCCCGGGTGCCCACCGCCCCGGAGAGGATCCGGTTGTAGTTGGTGGTCAGCGGGGCGAAGAGCGCGCTGTACTGCGGCAGTTCGGGCCGGGGCTGGGCGGTGGAGAGGACCCCCTGGTAGCCGGCGATGCCCGGGTCGTCCATCACGGCCTCGGTGTAGGCCGAGAAGCGGGTCGGCAGGGTGCCGTTCTTGAGCGCGATCCGGGTCTGGGTCGCGGCCGAGGTCATGAAACCGATGAACTTCTCGGCCGCGGCCCGGTGGGCGGCGTCGGAGGCCGCAGAGGCGACCAGGTTGTGGCCGCCCGTGGGGGCTCCGGACTTGCCGGTGGAGCCGGCCGGGACCGCGGCGATGCCCAGGTTGGTGGGGTCGGCGAAGGCCGTGCCGCGGAAGACGTTGGTCAGCTCCCAGGGGCCCTGGATGATCATGGCCACCTGCCCTGCGTCAAAGGCGTCCTGCATATGGGCGTAGCCGTCGGCGGTGGTGTCGAGCTTGGTGACGCCGGGTGAGTCCAGCAGCTCCCTGGCGGTCTCCACCGCTCTGACGGCCTGCGCGGAGGAGACGGTGATCCGCCCGTTCGCGGCGTCCACCAGGTTGGTGCCCTCGCCGTAGAAGAAGGGCAGCGCATAGTAGGAGTCCGCCCGCAGGGTGAACCCGGCCATCCCGGACTCCCGCTGGATGCGGCCCGCGTCCTCGCGCAGCTGCTCCCAGGTCGCCGGCGGGCTGCTGATCCCGGCCCGGCCGAGGGCGGCCTTGTTGTAGAGCAGCGCGAGGGTGTCGGTGACCAGCGGCGCGCCATAGGTCTGGTCGTCGTACTTGGCCTGGGCCAGCAGGCTGGGGCGGAAGTCCGCGCGGTCGTCGAGCGCGGCGGTGCCGTCGAGCGGTACGAGCATCCCGGCCTTGGCGAACTCCGCCGTCCAGCCGACCTCGCAGCGCAGCACATCGGGGGCGCCCTTGCCATGGGCCGCGGTTCTGAATCTGCTCTGCGCCTGGTCGAAGGGGACGTTGACATATCTGACCCCGATTCCGGGGTTGGCCGCCTCGAAGTCCTTGACCAGCGCCTGGTAGGTGGGCGCCTCATTGCTGGCGTTGGAGGTGTCCCACCAGGTGATGGTGACCGCCGGGGCGCCGACGGCAGCCGGGGAGCCCGCCCCGCAGGCCGCGGTGGGGAGGACGAGGGCCAGCGCCAGCGCAGAGATGGCGAGAGCACGCCGCATGAGGACTCCTGAAGGGTGGGTGCCGTCGGCGCGGCGCATCGAGGGAGGGCGGGGCAGCCGGGATCCGGACAGACGATGTCCTCTCGGCGCAGCCCCGTCAATACTCCCGGCAAGAAATTCCGGTAATTTTCCGCAACAACTTGCGAGCGCTGCCGTCCCGAGCTCCGGACCGCCCCCCGCCCTCGCCGGACCGCCGCGCTGCGGCCAAGCTGGGGGTACGACACCCCCGAGGAGCGGATGCGCGTGCACCTGATCACCGACTGGCTGAACGACCTGGGCGGCGCCCCCGCCTACGGCGCCGTCGCGCTGCTGGTCTTCTGCGAGGTGGCGGTGCCCTTCGGTTTCCTTCTGCCGGGCGAGACCTCCGTCGTCCTGGGCGGTGTGCTGGCGCAGCGCGACCGCACCTCGATCGCCCTGGTCGCCGCCGTGGCGGTGGGGGCGGCCGTGATCGGCGACTCCACGGCGTATCTCATCGGACGGCTCACCGCCGACCGGATCCGCACCACCCGACCGGCCGGACGCGGGGCGCAGCGGCTGCGCCGGGCCGGGGAACTGATGGACCGTCATGGCGCGGCTGCGGTCTTCTTCGGCCGGTTCATCCCGTTCGTACGCTCCGCGATGCCCCTGCTGGCGGGCAGCAGCCGGATGCCGTACGCCCGTTTTCTGCTCTTCGACGCCCTGGCCGCCCTGCTCTGGGGCACCGGCTCGGCTCTGCTCGGCTACGCCGCGGGTGCCGCCTGGAACCGGGTGGCCCATGCGCTGGGCGGCTCACTGCTGGCGCTGGCCGCGGTGGCCGCCGTTGCGCTGCTGGCCGTCCGGATGCGCCGTCGCCACCGACGGGTGGGGACCGGACCCCGGCCCGGTCCTGACCCCGGCCCCCCGTACACCTCCGACGGGACCAGAAAGGACACCGATGACCGTCCCGACCCTCACCCTCCGCATCATCGGCCGTGATCTGCCCGGCAGGACCTGCGCCGGGCACCGGGACGTCCATGTGGCGCTCCAGGTGGGCCCCGACCCGGTAGGGGCGGTCCCGGGCGACGCCCCCGAGGCGGTCTTCACCACCGAGGTACGGATGACCCGCGCCCCCTCCGGAGAGCCGGACTTCACCGGCCCGGCAGTGCACGGCCGCCGTGGCGGCCGCTTCCTCTACCTCACCTGGGGGGAGTCGGCGGACGGCCGGTTCGCCATGTTCCGCCGGGCCAAGCTGCTGCTCGGCGACCTGCCGCCGGAGGCGCGGGCCGCCGCCGAGGCCACCGGTGCCGCGCTGGAGGCCCGGCTGTCGCTGACCGCGCCCGACGGCACTCCGTGGTGCGCCTCCGTGCGGCCGCCCGCGGTGGTCTGGGAGGTCGCTCAGCCCCGGTAGGTCTCCAGCAGCCGCAGCCAGATCTCGCTGATCGTGGGGAAGGACGGCACGGCGTGCCAGAGCCTGCTCAGCGGCACCTCGCCCGCCACGGCGACGGTCGCGGAGTGCAGCAGGTCGGCGACCCCCTGGCCGACGAAGGTGACCCCGAGCAGCACCTCGCGCTCCTCGTCGACCACCATCCGGGCCCGGCCCTTGTAGCCGTCCGCGAAGAGGGCCGCCCCGGCGACGCGCCCGAGGTCGTAGTCGACGACACGCACCCGGTGCCCGACCCGCCGGGCCTCCTCCGCCGAGAGGCCGACCGCGGCGACCTCCGGATCGGTGAAGACGACCTGCGGTACGGCCCCGCCGTCCGCCGTGGTCACATGCGTGCCCCAGCGCCCGGTGTCGACACGCGTGCCCGCGGCCCGGGCACCGATCACATCACCGGTGATCCGCGCCTGGTACTTGCCCTGGTGGGTGAGGAGCGCCCGGTGGTTGACGTCGCCGACCGCGTAGAGCCAGCCCCCGTCGACCTCGCGGACGCGGCAGGTGTCGTCCACCTCCAGCCAGGAACCCGGTTCCAGACCCACCGTCTCCAGTCCGATGTCATCGGTGCGCGGTGCCCGGCCGGTGGCGAAGAGCACCTCGTCGGCCTCCAGCATCCCGCCCCCCGCGCCCTCCAGCGCCAGGGTGACCGGCCCCGCCGCACCCGGCCGCCGCAGCTCGCGGACCGCGACCCCGGTACGGACGTCGACCCCGGACTCCCGGAGCGACTCGGCGACCAGCTCACCGGCGAAGGGCTCCAGCCGGGGCAGCAGGCCGGGGCCGCGCACCAGCAGGGTGACCGAGGAGCCGAGCGCCTGCCAGGCGGTGGCCATCTCCACCCCGACCACGCCGCCGCCGACCACCGCCAGCCGCTCGGGCACCGTCGGGGAGCCGGTGGCCTCCCGGCTGGTCCAGGGCCGCGCCTCGGCCACCCCCGGCAGGTCGGGGACCACGGCCCGGCTGCCCGTGCACACGGCGACGGCATGGCGGACGGTCAGCACCAGGCGCCCGTTGTCGGCGGTGTCCACCACGACCCGGCGCGGGCCGTCCAGCCGCCCGTGGCCGCGCACCAGGTCGGCGCCGATGCCCTTGAGCCAGGCGACCTGCCCGTCGTCCTGCCAGTGCGCGGTGAACTGGTCGCGCCTGGTCAGCGCCGCGGAGGCGTCCAGACGCCCGATGACCGCCTCCCGGGAGCCGGCGACCCTGCGGGCGTCGGCGAGTGCGGCGGCCGGGCGGAGCAGCGCCTTGCTGGGGATGCACGCCCAGTAGGAGCACTCCCCCCGACCAGTTCGCTCTCCACCACCACCACGGTCAGCCCCGCGGCCCGGGCCCGGTCGGCGACGTTCTCACCGACCGGGCCGGCACCGATGACGACCACGTCATAGGTGTCGTTCGCGTGGGCATCACCGGATGCGCCCATGGCGGGCTCCCCTCTGCAGCAGCTGCGGCCCGTTCCGAGCCTTCGGCCCGCTGCCATCCTTCCCCAGCCGTCGGGCCGCGGCCACCGGATCGCGATGCCGCGGCGCCGCCCGCCCACCCGATCGACTGACCCGGATTGTGCGGATTCGGCCGCCGGGGCGATCCTGCGGACGTGCGCATCATGATCGGCGCGGCTCTGCTGGCCGCCGCCTTCACCGCCGCCGGGTCACCGCCACCCTTCGGGTCACCGCCGCCCTTCGGGTCACCGCCGCCCGCCGGTCCGCCTGCCGGGGGATCACCGGCCGGAGTGCGGCCGGTCCCAGCCGCCGCCGAGCGGGCGGCCCCGCGCTCCGTCGTCCGCGTCCCCGGCCCCGGATGCCTGCACTCCAGCCCCTATGTCTCCGGCGAGGGCGGCTATGCGGTGTACCGCATCCCCGCACTGGTCCAGGCCGGCGGTGTGCTGCTGGCGTTCGCCGAGGGCCGCCGCAACGGGCCCGCCGACTGGGGGGACATCGACGTGGTGCTGCGCCGCTCCCTGGACGGCGGCTGCACCTGGGGACCGATGCAGGTGGTCGCGGGGAACGGCCGGGACACCGCGGGCAATCCGGCGCCGGTGGTGGACCCGGTGACCCGCACCGTCCTGCTGCTGACCGAACGCCAGCCCGGCACCCCGGCGGGCTCCCGCGACCGCAGGGTGTTCCTCCAGTCCAGCCCCGACGCGGGCGCCACCTGGAGCGCCCCGGCCGAGATCACCGCGCAGGTGAAGCGGCCCGGCTGGATCTGGTACGCCACCGGGCCGGGCCACGGCATCGCCCTGGCCTCGGGACGCCTGGTGGTCCCGGCCGACCACTCGGCCGACGGCGGCCGGGTGCACGGTGCACATCTGCTGCTCAGCGACGACCACGGCCGGACCTGGCGGATCGGCGCGGTGGACGACCACGCCGACGGCGTGGTCAACCCCGACGAGACCACCGCCGCGCAGCTGCCCGACGGAAGCCTCTACCTCAACACCCGCGACCAGTACGGCCGCGATCCGGCCACCCGGGCCTTCACCTACAGCACCGACGGCGGCGAGTCCTTCACGGCACCGTTCCGTCCGCTGCCGGGGCTGAGGGCGCCGGTGGTGCAGGGCTCGCTGTTCCAGACGGAGGGGCCGCCCTGCCGGCCGCTGCTCTTCTCCTCACCCCAGGACCCCTCCAGGCGACGCATGCTGACGGTTCGTCACAGCGAGGACGGCGGCCGCGGCTGGGCCCCCGGCATCGTGGTCACCGAGGACCCCGCGGGCTACTCGGACCTGGCCGAGGTGGCGCCCGCGGTGGGCGGGGTGCTGTACGAGACGGGCACCAAGGGGCCCTACGAGCGCATCGACTTCCAGCTCTTCAGCATCGGCTGCCCGCCGCCGGACTGAGCCCGGATCACCCGGCGAGCCGGCCCTGCATCCGCCCCGCCGCCATCGCCGGGCGCCGGGTGGCCCGCGCCGTACGGGCGGCCACGGCGACATCGTGCCGGGCCGAGTGCACGGCATGGCGGCCCCGCCAGGCCAGCGAGGGCCGGCCGGCGGTGTCCGCGGCGGCCAGCAGCAGACCGCCCATCATGGAGACGTTCTTCAGCAGATGGATCAGCTGCTGCTCCCGCCTCTCCGGATCCTCGAACTCCCAGAAGCGGTGCCCCGCCCAGGTGACCGGCACCAGGGTGGCCGCCAGTGTCAGCGCAGCCAGCCGCGGCTGCCGGCCGAGCACCAGCATCACCCCGGCCGCCAGCTGCACCGCGCCGTTGAGCCGTACCGCCTGTTCGGTGCTGTCCGGCACGATGCCGGGGAACCGCTCGGCGAGCGGCTTGACGACCTTGTCGGCCGCCGGCACCAGCCGCGCGGGGTTGCGTACGGCGTCGAGCCCGCCCACCAGGAACATCGAGGCGAGCATGGGGCGGGCGATCATTCTCAGCACTGGCATGCCGATCGGGTGCCCCCCTCCGCGGCTTCCATTCCGGCAGCCACCCGGACGGCCGCCGCGCCACCGGCGCGGGGGGCTTGACCGGCCCCCGTCCACGGTCCACGCTGCATCGCAGCCGGCGGCCGGCCGGCGGGGGATCGGGAGGCATCGTGGTCGCAGTACACAGCAGCACCGTCGACGGGGTCCTGCGGCGCACCGCCCGGCGGGTGCCCGACCGGACGGCGGTCCGCTACGCCGACCGCGCATGGACCTACCGCGAGCTGGACGACGCGGTGTCCGCCGCGGCAGCCGTCCTGCTCGGTCTCGGCCTGGAGCGCGGCGACCGGGTGGCCGCCTACGGCCACAACTCCGACGCCTATCTGATCGGCTTCCTCGGCTGCGCCCGCGCCGGGCTGGTCCATGTGCCGGTCAACCACAGCCTCACCGGCGAGGACCTGCGCTATCTGCTGGAGCAGTCCGGCAGCCGGGCGGTGCTCGCCGATCCCGCACTGCGCGACCGGCTGGCGGAGGCGCTCGGCGCGGACGGCCCCGGGCCGGTGGTGCTGCCGCTGCGCGACAGCGAGGACTCCCTGCTGTCCTCGGTGCGCGGCGCGCCCGCCGGGCCCGGGGTGCTGCCCGGACCCGCTCCCGAGGGCGAGGACCTGGTGCAGCTGCTGTACACCTCGGGAACCACCGCGCTGCCCAAGGGCGCGATGATGACCCACCGCGCCCTGGTGCACGAGTACGTCAGCGCCGTGCTCGCCCTGGACCTGCGGGAGACCGACCGGCCATTGCACTCGCTGCCGCTTTACCACTCCGCCCAGCTGCATGTCTTCCTGCTGCCCTATCTGGCGGTGGGCGCGGAGAACACCATCCTGGACGCCCCGGACCCGGTCCGGGTGCTGGACCTGGTGGAGTCCGGCCGGGTCGACAGCGTCTTCGCGCCGCCCACCGTGTGGATCGGGCTGGCGGGCCACCCGTCGTTCGCCGGCCGGGACCTGTCGGCGCTGCGCAAGGCCTACTACGGCGCCTCGGTCATGCCCGTCCCGGTGCTGGAGCGGCTGCGGGCGCGGCTGCCGGGGCTGGCGTTCTGGAACTGCTTCGGGCAGAGCGAGATCGGGCCGCTGGCGACCGTGCTCGGCCCGGACGAGCACGAGGGCCGGATGGACTCGTGCGGCCGCCCGGTGCTCTTCGTGGAGGCCCGGGTGGTGGACGAGCACGGCCGGGACGTCCCCGACGGCACCCCCGGCGAGGTGGTCTACCGCTCCCCGCAGCTCTGCGAGGGCTACTGGGACAAGCCCGAGGAGACCGCCGAGGCCTTCCGTGACGGCTGGTTCCACTCCGGCGACCTGGCGGTGCGGGACGCCGAGGGCTATCTCACCGTCGTCGACCGGGTGAAGGACGTCATCAACTCCGGCGGTGTGCTGGTGGCCTCCCGGCAGGTGGAGGACGTGCTGTACGAGCACCCCGCGGTGGCCGAGGTGGCGGTGGTCGGCCTGCCGGACGAGCGCTGGATCGAGGCCGTCACCGCGGTGGTGGTGGCGCGCGGCGAGGTGACCGAGCAGCAGTTGCTGGACCACGCCCGCGACCGGCTCGCCCACTTCAAGGCCCCCAAGCGGGTGCTGCTGGTGGACGGGCTGCCGCGGAACGCCAGCGGCAAGATCCTCAAGCGGGTGCTGCGGGACCGGCTGACCGCCGGCTGAGCCGCCGGTTCCCGCCGCCCAGCACCGGTACGGCGGCGGGCCCGGGGTTCCCTACGCGGTTCTTACGACGACTGGGGGAAGCTCACCATGACCCCGACGGGGGCGGACTCCACCCCTCACGAACGGAGACCGCGATGACCTTCGTCCCATATGTCGAAGCTCTTGCTTTCTGGGGACGCGCGGCGCAGAACGGCCAGGTACCGCGTGCCTACGCGGTCGGCGTCCTGCTGACGCACCCGCTGATCACCGAGCACTCCCCCGGCAGCCCGCAGCAGAAGGCCGACCTGGTCGCTGCGGACCTGGACCGCTGGGAGGACCGCGTGGTGGAACTGCTCTGGGACCCGGAGACGGACATCGAAGCGGGCCTGCGCCGCTGCGAGCGGCTGCGGGCGGAGCCGGAGTGACACCGCTGAGCACACCGCGCGGCACCTCAGCCCCGCTCTCGCAGGGCCGCGGCACCGCCGCGGCCCCCGCGCCCTCGGCACCGCCCCTCCGGCACGGCCCGCAGCGGCCCCGGCGTGGCACCCCGGCACCGCGGCCGCACCGCGCCACGGTGGCGGTATGTCCACCGCCATCGCCCTCTTCACCTCCGACCTCCGCATCCACGACCAGCCGGTGCTGCGTGCCGCGCTGGACGCTGCCGACCGGGTGGTCCCGCTGTTCGTGCTGGACGACGGCGTGCTCGGCTCCCGCTTCTGCGCGCCCAACCGCGCCGCCTTCCTGGCCGACTGCCTGGAGGACCTCGACGCCTCACTGCGGGCCCGCGGCGGCCGGCTGGTGGTACGCCGGGGCGACCCGGTCGACACCGCCGTACGGCTCGCCGCGGAGACCGGCGCCACAGCGGTCCATCTCGCCGCCGGGGTGAGCGGCCACGCCCAGCGGCGGGAGGACCGGCTGCGCCGGGCCCTGGGCGATCTGCTGCACATCCATGACGCGGTGGTCACCGTGGTCGCAGCGGGGGCGGTGACCCCGGCGGGCAGGGACCACTTCGCCGTCTTCACCCCCTATCTGCGGCGCTGGGAGCAGCAGCCGAGGCGGGACCCGGCGCCGACGCCGCGGCGGGTGCCCGTCCCCGACGGGGTGCAGGGGGAGCGGATGGCGGAGGTGCGGGCCCTGCTGGCGTCGGCGGCCGCCGGCGATCCGTCCCCGGCGCTGCCGCGCGGCGGTGAGACGGAGGGACGACGGCGCCGGGAGGCCTGGCTGGGCGCCCCGCTGGACGCCTACCAGGACCGCCATGACGATCTGGCGGGCGACGCCACCTCCCGGCTCAGCCCCTATCTGCACTTCGGCTGCCTCTCGCCGACCGAGCTGGTACGCGATGCCGAGGCAGCCCCCGGCCCGGGCGCTGCGGCCTTCGTCCGCCAGCTGGCCTGGCGGGACTTCCACCACCAGGTGCTGGCCGCCCGCCCCGCGGCCGCCCGTCTCGACTACCGGCCGCGCGGCGACCGCTGGGCGGCCGACGAGCAGGAGCTCGCAGCCTGGCGCGAGGGCCGCACGGGCTACCCGGTGGTGGACGCCGGGATGCGGCAGCTCGCCCACGAGGGCTGGATGCACAACAGGGCGCGGTTGCTGACCGCGAGCTTTCTGGTGAAGACCCTGTACGGGGACTGGCGGGCGGGCGCGGCGCACTTCCTGCGGCTGCTGGTCGACGGCGACCTGGCGAACAACCAGCTCAACTGGCAGTGGGTGGCCGGCACCGGCACCGACACCCGGCCCAACCGGGTGCTCAACCCGCTGGTCCAGGCCCGGCGGTTCGACCCCCGGGGGGACTACGTCCGCCGATGGGTGCCGGAGCTCGCCTCCGTCGAGGGCCCGGCCGTGCACCGTCCGTGGCGGCTGGACCCGCAGCGGCGCGCGGAGCTCGACTATCCCGAGCCCCTGGTCGACCTGGAGGAGGGCACGCGGCGCTTCCGCCAGGGCCGCGGCCTCTCCTGAGCGCCGCCCCGGAGCGGGCCGTCTCCCCAGGCCCTGCGGCTGACGCGCGCCACGGGGGTGGTGGCGGGCCGGGAGGACGGGGACGGCTCCCGGAGAACCGCGCCGTCCGGCGGCCCTCCGCCGCCCGGCCCCGGCCGCCCCGGTGCACCGGTGCACCGGCGACCGTGCCGCGGGAGGCGCTCGATAGGCTCCGCACCATGTCCCGACACCCAGCGCCGGCCCGGAGGTTGCCGTGACCGCCTATGAGAAGGACGGCGCTGAGATCTACCGGCAGTCGTTCGCCACCATCCGCGCCGAGGCGGACCTGGCCGGGCTGCCGCCCGAGGTGTCGCAGGTCGCCGTACGGATGATCCACGCCTGCGGGATGGTGGACCTGGTGCGCGATCTCGCCTTCAGCCCGGAGTCGGTGGCCCGGGGCCGGGCCGCGCTGCGGGCGGGTGCGCCGGTGCTCTGCGATGTCGCCATGGTCGCCGCCGGGATCACCCGCCGACGGCTGCCCGCCGGGAACGACGTGGTGTGCACCCTGGCCGACCCCGCCGTCCCCGGGCTGGCCGAACGGCTGGGCACCACCCGCAGCGCCGCCGCACTGGAACTCTGGGCCGACCGGCTGGACGGCGCCGTGGTGGCGGTGGGCAACGCCCCCACCGCGCTCTTCCGGCTGCTGGAGCTGGTGGAGGCCGGTGCCCCCCGGCCGGCGCTGGTGGTCGGGGTGCCGGTCGGCTTCGTCGGCGCCGCCGAGTCCAAGCTGGCGCTGGCCCGGCACCCCGCCGGGCTGGACCATCTGGTGGTGCACGGGCGGCGCGGCGGCAGTGCGATGGCCGCCGCCGCGGTCAATGCGATCGCCGACGAGTCCGATTGACCGTCCGTCAGCGGATCCTGCCGCCGGTACGCCGCCCCGGGTGTCCGCACCGGCGCGGCGCCGCGGGCCGCCGGTAGCGGCTTGCCCGCCGGTGGGGACCCGGCCTCTCGGGGTGGGGGTGGCCGCCTGGTGGGCAGGGGTGGTGCCGTCCGCTCAGCGGCGCCCGGCGGAAGGGAGTCGGCGCAGCCACTCCACCGCGGAGGCGGGGTCGGCGGCCACCGGGATCCCGGCGGGCAGCGGCGGTCGGCGGACCAGCAGCACGGGCAGACCCAGCTCACGCGCGGCGGTGAGCTTGGCGGCGGTGGCGGTGCCGCCGCTGTCCTTGGCCACCACGATGTCGATGTTGTGCTTGCGCAGCAGCGCCCGCTCCCCCTCCACCGTGAACGGCCCCCGGTCCAGCAGCACCCGGATGCGCGGCGGCAGCGGGGGCTCCGGCGGGTCGATCGACCGGGCGAGGAACCACAGGTCGGCCAGGCCGGCGAAGGCCGAGGTCTCCTGCCGTCCGATGGTCAGGAAGACCCGCTGCCCGAGGCCGGGCAGCAGGGCGGCGGCGTGGCCGAGGGAGTCGGCCCGGTGCCAGCGGTCCCCCGGGGCGGCGGCCCACCCGGGGCGCCGCAGGACCAGCAGGGGAAGATGGACCGCGGCGGCCGCCTCGGCCGCATGGGCCGAGATGGACCGGGCGAAGGGATGGGTGGCGTCGATGACCGCGTCCATGAGGTGTGCACGCAGCCAGTCGGCCAGCCCGGCGGCCCCGCCGAAGCCGCCGATGCGCAGCCGTCCCGCGGGCAGCCGGGGCTGCGCCACCCGCCCGGCCAGCGACACGGTCACCTCCAGGCCGGGATCGGCGGCGAGCACGGCCGCCAGCCGGCGGGCCTCGGTCGTCCCGCCCAGGATCAGCACCCGCACCGGCGGCCTCCGTGGCTGAGGGGCAGCAGCCCGGGGGCGGCAGGGCCGCCCAGTTGCGGCGCACCGGACTGCGTCCCGGCTGGACCACCGGCGCCTGTGCGACCGCGGCCACCACCGCCGCCTACACGGCGCTGCTGACCGGAGCCTTCCCCGACCCGGTGACCATCACCCTGCCGCGCGGCGAACGGCCGTCCTTCGCACTGGCCGTCGAGGAGTTGACGCAGCATCAGTCGATGGCGGGAGTGGTCAAGGACGCGGGTGACGATCCCGATGTCACCCATGGCGCCCTGGTGCGGGCGACCGTACGGGCCGGGTCGCCCGGCTCGGGGGTGGTCTTCCGGGCGGGCCCCGGAGTGGGGACCGTGACCAAGCCCGGACTTCCGGTGCCGGTCGGCGAGCCGGCCGTCAACCCGGTGCCGCGGCAGCTGATGCGTGACGCGGTGGCCGAGGTGGCCGCCCGCCACGGCGGCAGCGGCGATGTGGAGCTGGAACTCTCCGTCGACGGCGGCGAGGAGATCGCCCGCTCCACCTGGAACCCCCGGCTGGGCATCCTCGGCGGACTGTCCATCCTGGGCACCACCGGTGTGGTGGTGCCCTACTCCTGCTCGGCCTGGATCGAGTCCATCCGGCGGGGCGTCGACGTGGCCCGGGCGGCCGGCCGCACCCATGTCGCCGGGTGCACCGGATCCACCTCGGAACGGGTGGCCGTCGCCGAGTACGGGCTGCCCGAGGACGCCCTGCTGGACATGGGCGACTTCGCCGGCGCGGTCCTGAAGTACCTGCGCCGCCACCCCGTGCCCCGGCTGACCGTGGCGGGCGGCTTCGCCAAGCTCTCCAAGCTCGCCGCCGGCCATCTCGACCTGCACTCCGGCCGCTCCCAGGTGGACCGGGCCCTGCTCGCCGAACTGGCCCGGCACGGCGGCGCCGGGAGCGCCCTCGCGGCGGCCGTCGCCGACGCCAACACCGCACTGGAGGCCGCCCGGCTGTGCGGGGAGGCCGGGGTCCCGCTCGGCGACCTGGTCGCACCGCGCCCGTGAGCAGGCACTCCAGGTGCTGCGCGGCGCCCCGGTCGCCGTGGATGTGCTCTGCATCGACCGCGCCGGTACGGTGATCGGCCGCACCGCTCCCGCCGCTCACCGCTGACCGCACCGGCGGCCGGCCGACGGCGGCGCGGAGCCGGGCGGCGTTCACGGCGCTGCTCCTGCGGCGGTACGGGGCGCTATCGCCCGACCCGGGTCCAGGGGCCGAACGCCAGGCCCTCCTCCCCGGGCTTCTGCCGGCACACGGAGAGGCTTCCGTCGGGGCCGATCGAGGCCAGCGTCAGCCGGCCCTCGGCGTCATGGTGCAGACCGGGCGTCCCGATGCCCGGCGGTCCGGTGGGCGTCCACCACACCCCGCCGTCCTCGGCCAGGGTGGGATAGGCCGCGACCTCCGTACGGCCGTCCGCGCCGCGTTGGACCAGCACCGTGCAGTCATGGCCGTCTATCACGGCCCTGACCGCGGCGACCGGGCCGGTGCCGCCCTCTCCGCCGACCGACACCGGGTCGGCGGGGGCGTCCTCGGCCTCCGGCGGACGCCAGGCGTGCACGGTCGCACCGTCGGCGGCGCGCCAGAACCAGGTGGTGGAGCCGGGCGCGGTCTCCAGGGCCGTGTAGCTGCGCGCCGCGGCCTTGGCCTCGGGCTGGAGCTTCAGCCGCTTGAAGGCCTCCCCGGCCGCCGAGCGCCGCCAGTGCACCGCGCCGCCGCGGTAGGGGGCCAGCAGTTCGGCAGTGCCGTCCTCCCCGGCGCGCGCCGCCACCGGGTCGCGCACCCAGGCGCCCTGCATCCCCTTCCAACCGCCCCAGCGGCCCTGCTCGTCGCGGATCCGCATCCAGAGGCCCTTGCCCAGGTGCTGCACGAAGAGCAGCAGCTCGCCGTTGGGGCCGACGCTCAGCCGGGGCTCGGCCTGGGCGTCCTCCAGCCCGTCGACGGCGTCCGGCAGATCGAGGGGACGCCAGTCGCCGAGGGTGCGGCCGGTCTGGTAGCGGGTGGACACCAGGATCGCGTGGCGGGAGCGTGCGTCGGGTGCCGGCCGCAGGACGGCCAGATGCACATAGCCTAGCCCCGGCTCCTGGGCGAGTGTCGGGGCCAGCGCACCCGCGGGCAGCGGCAGCGGGTCCGGGCCGAGCCAGGCGGCCGAGCCAGGCTCCTCCTCGGTCCAGCACAACAGCACCCCGTCGCCGGCCGCGAAGGCACTGAGCCGGCCGTCCCGGCCGAGGGTCAGCCACTGCGGTGCCAGAACGGACCGGGCGGTGGGCCCGGTGGCGGCGCCGGACGTACTGGTGGGCGACGTCTCCGCCGAGGTGCGCCTCTCGTTCCTGGCCACGTCCGCTCTCCCTCCCTTGCTCCCGGATCGGGCAGACCTTAGCACCGAGCCCAGGGCTGCCCTCCTGCCGCCACGACGGCTCCCTCTATAGTTCCCGGAGGCCAGGGGGGTGGAATCCGGGGCGCCGGGAACCACCCGCGCCTTCCGCACTCCCGCGCGGACCCACGTTCACCACGATCGCGAGGAGTGTCGAGACCGCCATGACACAGACCGACCACGAGCCGGCCGGCCAGGGGCAGACCGACCCGGCATCGGATGCCCCGTCGGCGGAGGAGCGGACGGCGCAGGCAGCGGAGGGCACCGCTGCGGAAAAGCCCGGTCCGGTGGGCCGCAGTCGGCGGCGCCGCTGGCTGAAGATCACCGGCCTGGTGGTGGGCGTCCTGGTGCTGGGCACCGCCGGGGCCGGGTACGCGGCCTACCACCACCTCAACTCCAACCTCGACCACAGCGTGGACCTGGACCGGCAGCTCGGCCCGGACCGGCCGAAGAAGCTCCCGTCCGCGGCCGGGGCCAAGGACATCCTGGTGCTGGGCTCCGACTCGCGCGCCGGTGACAACCAGGACCTGGGCGGCGGCGCGGTGAGCGGCGCCCGCTCGGACACCGCGATGGTGGTGCACATACCCGCCGGCAACAAGCAGGCCACCGTGGTCAGCATCCCCCGGGACACCCTGGTCAGCCGGCCCTCCTGCACCACGCGGGACGGACGCACCCTCCCGGCCGCGAACCGGGTGATGTTCAACTCGGTCTACAGCCTCGCCGGTCCGGCGTGCGTGGTGAAGACGGTCGAGAAGATGTCCGGGGTGCGTCTGGATCACTATGTCGAGATCGACTTCGTGGGTTTCAAGGACCTGGTGGACGCGCTGGGCGGGGTCACCGTCCACACCTCCGTCCAGATCGACGACAAGCACAGCGGGCTCCATCTCGCCCCGGGCACCCACCGGCTGGACGGCACCCAGGCGCTGGCCTTCGTCCGCACCCGGCACGGCATCGGCGACGGCAGCGACCTGGGACGCATAGGCCTGCAGCAGCAGTTCATGACGGCGCTGCTGGGCGAGGTGAAGAAGCAGAACGTGCTCGGCAGCCCGGTCAAGCTCTACAAGATGGCGGACTCCGCCACCAAGCTGCTCACCACCGACTCCGAACTGGGCTCGCTCGGTGCGCTCACCAGCTTCGGCCGAAGCGTCCAGGGGGTGGACCCCGACCACATGGAGACCGTCATGCTGCCGGTCTCCTACGACAAGGCCGACCCCAACCGGGTGGTGGCGGCCCAGCCGCAGGCCGGTCTGCTGTGGAAGGCGATCCGCGAGGACAAGCCGGTTCCGGCCGCGGCCAAGCACTCCCCGGCCGCGGGCGGGGGCACCGACCGGTAACCGACGCCCGGTACGGCACCATGGCGGCGACACCCCACCGAACCGGGAGACTCTGATGCCCCAGATCACCGTGGACTACTCGGACCAGCTGGCCGACGTCCTCGACCGTCGTGCCTTCGCCCTGGAACTGCACCCGCTCACGGCCGGGATCATCAGCACCGGCGTCGACCGCTGCAAGACGCGCTTCCGCCGGGTCGAGACCGTCGTCGCCGACGGCGCCCCCGGGCATGCGGTGGTGCATGTGGAGGTGGCCATCCTGGCGGGCCGCACGGCGGAGACCGTGAAGGAGCTGAGCCGGGCCGTGCTGGAGCTGCTGGACAAGCACACCGCGTCGGCCACCGGCATGGTGGTGCACACCTCGGTGGAGGTCAGGGACCTGACGGCGGCGTACTCCAAGAGCAACTGAGGCGGAATCCCGGGCCGCAGCGGCGCACCGGCTGCTGCGGCCCGCCCGTGCGAGCCGGCCCGCCACCACGCGGGCCGGCTCATGCGGTCGGGCTCATGCGGGCCGGCTCATGCGGGCCGGCCGCAGCAGCCATAGGCGGCGGAGCCGATGCCCGCCCGCGGCGGTGCTGCCGGTGTCCACGCGCGGCATGCCCGGTGTCCACGATGCGGGTGTGCGTAAGCCGGCCGGAACCTCGTCGAAGACATTCCGCGGCCGGCCCTCCCCCGCACAATGGCGGGAAACTCTGCGCCCGATCGCCGCGCAAACAACGATGTGCAGTCGAAATCCGGTCGACGGGCGGAAAACCCGCCGTACACCGCAATACGCCCCCGGCGGATCCACCGGCGCCAGGGAGATCGACCCCCGCCAGATGACGACCCGTCACATATCCTTCCCCAGCACACTCCCGCCCTGCACCGGCGCGACATTCCCCGGCAAGGGCCTTCACCTCACGTCATCAACGGCATCCGGGGAATTGACGCCCAAGTCAGACATGACTGCACGGCACATGTGCGTGGCGGGATCCCGCATGGCGGACCTCTGCCAGAGAAAAGTCTCGCAAGGGCTTTCTGCAGGTCCCAAGAATGTCCACCATCTCTGTTCCCCCGCGCACCCCCCGGAGGACGTCTCTTGCCGTTCCCATCCTCGCGCCGTCGTGGGCTCACAGCCCTCGCCGTGGCACTGGTCGCCATGGCGGTGACCCCGCCGAGCGCATACGCCACCGGACAGGATGCCGGTACCCCGGCAGCCGGTCCGGCGACCCAACCGACGAACACCCGCACGGTCACCCTGATCACCGGCGACAAGGTCACCGTCAGGACCCTCGCCGACGGGCGCAGCGCCGCCAGCATCCAGCGCCCCAAGACCCTGACCGGCACCGTGCAGACGCAGACCGTCGGCAAGGACCTGTACGTCTACCCCAGCGAGGCGCTGCCGTACCTCGCCGCGGGCGTGCTGGACCAGCGGCTCTTCGACGTCACCCGGCTGATCGCCGACGGTTACGACGACGCGCACACCTCCGACCTGCCGCTGATCGTCCAGTACGGGGGCGGCGCCACCACCCGCGGGACGACGCCCGCGCCCGCCGGACTGACCGCGGGGCGCGACCTCCCGGCGATCCACGGGCAGGCCGCAAAGGCCGTCCGCAGCAAGGCGGCGGACTTCTGGCAGGACGTCACCCCGAAGGCCTCGCTGACCCGGGCCCGGGCAGTGTCCGCGGCCAGGAACGCCGCGCGCACCCCGCAGGCGCTGGCCAAGGCGGGCAGCGCCACCACGGTCTTCGCCGGGAACATCAGCCACATCTGGCTCGACGGCAAGGTCAAGGCCAGCCTCGCGGACAGCACCGCGCAGATCGGCGCCCCCGACGTCTGGAACACCGGCACCGACGGCAAGGGCGTGAACGTCGCCGTCCTGGACACCGGCGTCGACGCCCAGCACCCGGACTTCGCCGGGCAGATCGCCGACTCGCAGAGCTTCGTCCCCGGCGAGGACACCACCGACCGGCACGGGCACGGCACCCACACCGCCTCCACCGTGGCCGGTACCGGTGCCGCCTCCGGCGGCAAGGAGAAGGGCGTCGCCCCGGGCGCGCACCTGCTGATCGGCAAGGTCCTCGGCGACGACGGCTCCGGCGCGGACTCCTGGATCATCGCCGGCATGCAGTGGGCGGCCGAGACCCAGCACGCCAAGGTCGTCAGCATGAGCCTGGGCTCCGACGAGGTCAGCGACGGCACCGACCCGATGAGCCAGGCCGTCAACGACCTCAGCGCCTCCACCGGCGCCCTGTTCGTCATAGCCGCCGGCAACGCCGGACCGGGCGGTATCGGCTCCCCGGGTGCGGCCACCTCGGCGCTGACCGTCGGCGCGGTGGACTCGGGCGACAACCTCGCCTACTTCTCCAGCTGGGGCCCGCGCTACCTCGACGGCGGGCTCAAGCCCGAACTGACCGCGCCCGGTGTGGACATCCTCGCCGCCCGCTCGCAGTACACCACCGAGGGCTCCGGCTCCTACCTGAGCATGAGCGGCACCTCCATGGCGACCCCGCATGTCGCCGGCGCGGCCGCGCTCGTGGCCCAGCAGCACCCCGACTGGACCGGCCAGCAGATCAAGGACGCCCTGGTCAGCACCGCCCATGAGACCCCGGGCATCCCGCTGACCCAGGGCGGCGCCGGCCGGGTGGACGCCAAGGCCGCGGTGCTCGGCACCGTCAGCGCCTCGGACACCGCCTGGTCCGGCTTCTACGCCTGGCCGCACACCGCCGACCAGCCGTCGGTGAAGACCATCACCTACACCAACACCGGCGGCAGCGACGTCACGCTGAACCTGGCCGCCAAGGCCGCCGACGCCGACGGCAACGAGGCCGCCGCGGGTGTCTTCACCCTCTCCGCCTCCACCGTCACCGTCCCCGCGCACGGCACCGCACAGGTGAGCGTCACCGGGAACCCGGCCGCCGCCGCGTACGGGGCCACGGACGGCCTGGTGGAGGCCACCGCGGCCGACGGCACGGTGGTCGCGCACACCCTGATCGGACTCGACCGCGAGGACGAGCGCTACAACCTCACCATCAAGGCCACCGACCGGTCCGGCGCCCCGATCCCCGGGGTGGCCGTGGTCTACCGCACCGGTGACCAGTACGCCTCGCCGGTCCAGCTCCCCGAGAGCGGCCAGGTCACCCTGCACCTGCCCAAGGGCGAGTACTCGGTGGTGATGTACGCGGACCTGCCCGGTGCGGGCGGCCCCGACGACTTCGGCCTCGGGGTGCTCTCCGCCCCGCAGGTCGATCTGGACCGCAGCCGGGAGGCGGACCTCGACGCCCGCCAGGCGCACCAGGTCTCCTCGGTGGCGCCGCAGCGCACCGAGGACCTCCTCACCAGGGTGGAGTGGAGCCGCACCACCAGCGACGGCGCACAGTTCGCCGAGAACGTCATGCTGCCGCTCTCCTACACCAGTGTGTGGGCGCAGAGCACGGCCAAGGTGACCAACGGCAGCTTCAACTTCGTCACCCGCTGGCGCAAGACCGCCCCGATGCTGACGCTCGACGCCACCCAGCCGCGCTTCCCCGACGAGTCCTTCCCCGACCTGGTGATCCAGGCCGGATCGCCGCTGCTGCCCGCCGGTGACAGCCGCCTCGACGTCGTGTACGCCGGCCGCGGCACCGCCGCCGACTACGCGGGGCTGAACGCCAAGGGCAAGGCCGTGGTGGTCAGCCACGACCGGCAGGGCGACTTCCTGGCCCAGGCCCAGGCCGACGCGGCCCAGGCCGCGGCCGCCGCCGCGGCGGGGGCCAAGCTGCTGCTGGTCGTCAACGACAGCGCGGACCGGCTCAGCGAGTGGTTCGGCGCCGACGACTTCGAGTCCGACGGCCCGATCCCGGTCGCGAGCCTCCAGCCGAACGAGGGCGCCTCGCTGATCTCGGCGACCACCCGCCCCGGGCTCAAGCTCGCCGTCACCTCGGCTCCCTCCTCGCCGTACGTCTACGACCTGGTGGAGCGTCACGACGGCGCCGTCCCGGCCGCCGACCTGACCTACCGCCCCAGCCAGAGCGACCTGGCCCGGTACGACGAGCGCTTCGCCGGGTCCGCCGACCAGCCGGGCTACAACGGCCGTTACGACATGGAGGACTTCGACCAGTACGGCGTCTTCTTCGACACGGTCCAGCAGCTGGGAACCACCCGCACCGACTGGGTCACCCCCGGCGCCGGGAAGTTCAGCTGGTACGAGCAGTCCGGCATCACCGACGTGGTCGAGGAGCGCGCACCGCTGGCCGACCCCGGGAAGGGCTCCAGGACCGCGAACAACTGGTTCTCGCCGGTGATCCACCCCCGGCTCGGCGACAGCATCCTGCCGAACCGCCAGGGCGACGGCTTCTCCATCAACGTCCCCGCCTGGGGTGACGCGGGCGCCGGCCACACCGGTTACGACTACGGTGACTGGGGCGTGGACCCGGACCAGCTGCACGAGACGGTGTCGCTGTACCAGGGCGACACCCTGGTGAAGTCCACCGACCACCAGCAGCTCAACATCTTCGGCGGCGTCAGCCCGGACCGGCTGCCCTACCGCCTGGTCGCCGAGACCAGCCAGAGCACGGTCTTCCCGACCACCTCGGCCACCCGCACCGAGTGGGACTTCACCTCCGGCAACGACTATGTGGACCTGCCGCTGATCCAGCTCGACTACGGCGTGGCCACCGACCCGGCCGGCAATGCGGCGAGGAGCACCACGCTCACCCTGGCCGCCTCCCACATGCCCGGTGTGACCGGGGCCGGGAAGATCAACGGGACGACCCTCGCGGTCTCCTTCGACGACGGCTCCACCTGGACCCCGGCCACCCTGCACAAGGCCGCCGACGGCAGCTGGAGCACGGAGGTGAAGGCCCCCGGGTCGGCCCGCTATGTCTCACTCCGCGCCACCGCCAAGGACGACCAGGGCAACACCGTCAGCCAGACCGTGCTGCGCGCCTTTGGAGTCAAGTAGCACTGCCCCGCGGGAGCCGCGCCCACCCGGGGCGGCTCCCGCGGGCGGACCCGCTCGGCCCGCCTCCCCCAGAGGCCCCATTGAACACAGACCCGCAAGTGGGCAGTATGTTCGCCTGCTGACTGAACATCATCCCGGGAGCCCGTCATGACTCGTACAGTCCAACCCCGTAGCCGCCGCGGCCGGATAGCCGGCGCCACGGTGGCATCCCTCGCCCTGGCCGTCGGAACGCTGGCCGCCGCGGTGCCCTCGCAGGCCGCCGCCAAGCCCGCGGCCCGCACCCTCGCCCGCACCCACCCCGCGTGGGCCAAGGCCTCAGCCGACCGTGGTTCGCTCCCCGCCTCCACCAAGCTCACCGCCCGGGTCTACCTGGCCGGCCAGGACCCGGCGGGTCTGGCCGCCTATGCGCAGGCGGTCTCCACCGAGGGCAGCGCGCAGTACGGCGCGTTCCTCACCGCGGCCCAGGTCCAGCAGCGGTTCGGCGCCTCCGCGCAGCAGATCGCGGCCGTGCGCAGCTGGCTCACCGGAGCCGGGCTGACCATCACCGCCGCCAACGCGCACTACATCGAGGTCAGCGGCAGTGCCTCGGCGCACGCCAAGGCGTTCGGCACCGGCATCCACCAGTACAGCGTGGGCGGCAAGCTGCGGCACGCCCCCGCGGCCGACGCCGTGGTGCCGTCCCAGGTCTCCTCCGCCGTCCTCGGCATCTCCGGGCTGAGCACGGTCACGCCCAAGGTCAAGCCCAGCTCGGTCCGGGTGCGCACCTCGGCGGGCGGCGCGGGCAGCAAGTCCGGCGGCGGTATCAGCAACGACGCGACCTGCTCCGACTACTGGGGCCAGAAGAAGGTCGACGGCGGCCCGGTCGGCTACACCACGAACACCACCTACGACGAGTGCTCCTTCGCACCGTCGCAGCTGCGCCAGGCGTACGGCATCAACGCCTCCGGCCTCACCGGCAAGGGCGCCACCGTCGCCATCGTGGACGCCTACGCCTCCTCCACGATGCTGGCCGACGCCAACCAGTTCGCCACCGCCCACGGGGACAAGGCGTTCCGGTCCGGCCAGTACACCGAGATCGTCAACCAGGCCAACTGGAACAGCGAGGACCTCTGCGGCGGCCCCGAGGGCTGGGCCGGCGAGGAGGCGCTGGACGTCGAGATGGTGCACGGGCTCGCCCCGGACGCCAATGTGGTCTACGTCGGCGCCGACTCCTGCAACGACCAGGACCTGCTGAGCTCGCTCACCACCATCGTGGACAAGCACCTCGCCGACGTGGTCTCCAACTCGTGGGGCGAGATCATGCACTCCACCACGGGCGACGTCGACCCGGGCCTGATCGCCGCCTATGAGCAGGTGTTCCAGCAGGGCGCCATCGAGGGCATCGGCTTCAACTTCTCGGCCGGCGACTGCGGCGACTCCTCGCCCGCCGCCGCGGCCACCGGCGTCAACTGCGACCCCAGCACCACCAGGGCGCAGGCCAACTGGCCCGACTCCTCCTCGTGGGTCACCTCGGTCGGCGGCACCGCGCTGGGCACCGAGGACAAGAAGGGCTCCTACGGCTTCGAGACCGACATGGGGACCCTGCGCTCGGTGCTGTCGGCGGACGGCGCCAGCTGGTCGCCGCTGCCGGGCTACTTCTACTTCGGCGGCGGCGGCGGCACCAGCGAGGACTTCGCCCAGCCGTGGTACCAGAAGGGCACGGTGCCGAGGTCGCTCTCCGGCACCCTGATGACGGGCGCCAAGGCCGCCTCGGCCCGCCGGGTCACCCCGGACGTCTCGATGAACGGCGACCTGTACACCTCGGTGCTGGTCGGCATGTCCGACGGCGCCCCGTACAGCGAGGGCGGCTACGGCGGCACCAGCGTCTCGGCCCCGGAGTTCTCCGCCGTCCAGGCCGACGCCATCCAGGCCCGGCACGGCCGGCCGATCGGCTTCGCCAACCCGGCGCTCTACTCGCGGTCCGGCAGCAAGGCCTTCAATGACGTCGTCGACCAGGCCGCCGCACACGGCAAGGCCCCGCTGAACGCCGTCGCCGACTTCGGCGTCATCGACGGTGCGCTGCGGGTCCGCCTGATCGGCTTCGGGGAGGACACCACCCTGAACGCCGTCAAGGGCTACGACAGCGCCACCGGCGTCGGCTCGCCGACCCGGTACTACCTGGACTCCTTCAAGTAGGCAGCGCAGCCACACCGCACAGACAGCACGGGCCCGGGGAGAGATGGCTCCCCCGGGCCCGTGCCCATGTCCGCAGGTGTGCGGCCGGCCCCCGGGGCGGCCCGGTGCACCGCGGACCGCACGGGCGACGGCCCGGACCCGGTCGGGCGTGCGGCCGCCCACCGGCTGCGCCACCCGGCTGGAGCAGCCCCCCACCCCGCGACGGCCGCCCCGCCGGCACCGGTGGGGCACCGCCCCGGCCGGGCCGCACACCGCCGCACACCGGCAGGTCATCCCTGAGATGTACCCCGGCTGCATCGCAGGGCGCGGTGACCTGCGGGGCGAATCAACCCGGCGGCGCTCGCGACACCCCCGGGCGGTCCCTAGCGTGGAAGAGGCAACCAGCATCCGGCCACGAGGACCCCCCATGATCGAAGCCGTCGGCCTGACCAAGCGATACGGCCCCAGGACCGCCGTCGAGGACCTCAGCTTCAGCGTGCGCCCCGGCATCGTGACCGGGTTCCTCGGTCCCAACGGCGCCGGCAAGTCCACCACCATGCGCATGCTGCTCGGTCTTGACGCCCCCACCGCGGGCCATGCCACCGTCAACGGCCGCAGATACGCCGAGCACCGTGCCCCGCTGCACGAGGTGGGCGCGATGCTGGAGGCCCGCGCGGTGCACACCGGCCGCAGCGCCTTCAACCACCTGCTGGCGCTGGCCGCCACCCATGGCATCCCGCGCCGCCGGGTGGAGGAGGTGATCGAGACCGTCGGGTTGCGGGAGGTGGCCCGCAGACGGGCCGGCGGCTTCTCGCTCGGCATGGGGCAGCGGCTGGGCATCGCCTCGGCGCTGCTCGGCGACCCGGCCACGCTGATCCTCGACGAGCCGGTCAACGGGCTCGACCCCGAGGGCATCCTGTGGATCCGCAATCTGCTCAAGTCACTGGCCGCGGAGGGCCGGACCGTGCTGGTCTCCTCGCATCTGATGAGCGAGATGGCCCTCACCGCCGAGCATCTGATCGTGATCGGCCGCGGACGGCTGATCGCCGACACCTCCGTCACCGAGTTCACCCGGCGGGCGTCACGCGGCGGCACGGTCCGGGTACGCACCCCCGACTCGGTGCGCCTCGGCGAGCTCCTCGGCGCCCTGCCCGGGGTGGTGGCCACCCCCGGGGACGACGTCCGGGTGCTGCTGGTCGAGGGAGCCGACAGCGAGCAGGTCGGCCGGCTGGCCGCCGAGCACTCGCTGGTGCTCTTCGAGCTGACCCCGCAGCAGGCGTCGCTGGAGGAGGCGTTCATGGAGATCACCAGGGACGCCGTGGAGTACGAGGCCGTCGCGGCCGCCCCCGTCCTGATCGAGGAGCCCACCGCATGAGCGCCGCCGCCGTCACCGCCCCCGCCGGCCCCGGAGGCTCGAGCGGGCCGGCCGAGGGCCGGGTCACCCTGCTCCGGGTGGTGCACTCGGAGTGGATCAAGTTCCGTACGCTGCGCTCCAGTTGGCTGACGCTGCTGGCCGCCGCCGTGCTCACGGTGGCGCTGGGCACGCTCTTCTGCTGGGCGACGGTCAGCCACTGGGACCGGCTGCCCGCCGGGGAACGGGCCCACTTCACCCCGGCGGAGCACAGCCTGCGCGGCTATCTGCCGGCGCAGCTCGCCATCGGGGTGCTGGGGGTGCTGGTGGTCAGCGGTGAGTACTCCACCGGCATGATCCGCGCCTCGCTGTCGGCCGTGCCCAGGCGGCTGCCGGTGCTCTGGGCCAAGGCCGCCGTCTTCGGTGCTGTCACCTGGGTGGTCGCGACGGCCTCCGCGGTGACCGCCTTCCTGGTCGGCCAGTCGGTGCTGGCTGCAAAGCACGCGGACACCACCCTCTCCGCCCCCGGGGTCACCCGGGCGGTCCTCGGCGCGGGCCTCTACCTCACGGTGGTGGGGCTGCTGGCCGTCGGCCTGGGCTCGCTGATCCGCAGCACCGCGGGCGGTATCGCCACCGTCTTCGGCCTGCTGCTGGTGGTCCCCGGCCTGGCGGAGGCGCTCCCCAGCAACTGGCACGACGCCATCGCGCCCTATCTGCCCAGCAACGCCGGCCAGGCGCTGGCCGTGGTGCACCAGGCCCCGGGCGACCTCGCCCCCTGGACCGGCTTCGCGGTGCTGTGCTGCTACGCCGCGGCAGCGCTCGCCGGTGCCGCCGTTGCTCTGAGGCGACGGGACGCGTGACCGCCGGACCCGCATACGACAATGGCCCGGTGGACTCCATAGCCGGCCGGACCCTCCCGGCCACCCCCGGGCGGCCCCCCGTCGCCCCGGGGTCCGCCCCGCTGCTCAGCCGCTGGGCCGCAGCAGCGGGTCGGCTGCGGCTGCGGGTGCTCGACGAGCGCTACCCGACCGCGGTGGACCTCGCCTGCGCCCTGGGCCTGCTGGCGCTCACCGCCGCACCCCAGCACAGGTCGCTGGCCGCCCACCCCGGGATGCTGCTGCTCCAGTTGGGGCTGGTGCTACCGCTGGGCCTGCGCCGCCGGGCGCCGTACGCGGTCTTCGGGGTGACGGCCGCCGTCGCCTTCGTCCAGTGGCTCACCACCCGTGGCATGCCCGCGGACGTGGCGGTGCTGTTCGCCCTCTACACCGTCGCCGCGCACTGCCCGCGCCGCCGCACCCTGACCGCCTATGCGGTGGCCGAGCTGGGGGTGCTGCTGGTGGTGCTGCGGTGGGTGCCGAGTCCTCCGTACCGGGACCCGCTGGAGGCCGGCGCCAGGGTCTTTGTGCTGCTCTCCGGGACCACGCTGGCCGCCCTGGTGCTGGGGCTGAACGTCCGCGCCCGGCGGGCCCAGCTGGCGGCCCTGCACCAGCGCGCCCGCGAACTGGAGCGCCAGCGCGACCAGCAGGCCGCCCTGGCGGTGGCCGAGGAGCGCTCCCGGATCGCCCGCGAGATGCATGACATCGTCACCCACAATCTGTCGGTGATGGTCGCCCTCGCCGACGGGGCCGTCTACGCCAACCCCCATGCCCCGCAGCAGGCGACGGCCGCGATGCGGCAGTCCGCCGAGACCGGGCGGCAGGCGCTCACCGACATGCGGCGCTTCCTCGGTGTGCTGCGCGCCGACGAGCCGGACGCGCTGCGGCATCCGCAGCCCGGCCTCGGGCAGCTGACCGCGCTGGTCGCCCAGGTGGAGGCGGCGGGTCTGCCGACCGGGCTGACCCTGGACGGCGCCCCGGCGGCGGTGCCGCCGTCGGCGCAGCTCACCGTCTACCGGCTGGTCCAGGAGTCGCTGACCAACACGCTCAAGCACGCCGCGCCCGGAGCCCGTGCACGGGTCCGGGTGCACTGCTCGCCCACCGCCGTGGAGTTGTCGGTGGAGGACGACGGGCGCCCGCTGCGGGCCGTGAATCCGCGTTCCGGCCAGGGGGTGACAGGGATGCGGGAACGCGCCGCGGCGTACGGTGGTGAGCTGCACGCAGGGCCGCTGCCCGGGGGCGGCTGGCGGGTCGCGGTCGCGCTGGACCTCGGCCCCCGGCCCGCCGACCCCGAGGAGCTGACCTCCGGATGACCCTCCGTGTGCTGCTGGTCGACGATCAGCCGCTGCTGCGTGTCGCCTTCACCCTGATCATCGACTCCCAGCCGGATCTCGAAGTGGCGGGCGAGGCCGAGGACGGTGCCCAGGCCGTCCGGCTCGCCGCCGAGCGGAAGGCCGACGTCGTACTGATGGACGTCAGGATGCCCGGTATGGACGGCATCGAGGCCACCCAGCAGATCGTGGAGAGCTGCCCGGACACCAAGGTGATCATCCTGACCACCTTCGACCTCGACGAGTACGCCTTCGCCGGACTGCGTGCCGGGGCTTCCGGCTTTCTGCTCAAGAACGCCCAGCCCGATGAGCTCCTCGACGCCATCCGCCTGGTCGCGGCGGGCGACGCGGTGGTGGCACCGCGGATCACCCGGCGGCTGCTCGACACCTTCGCCGCCCAGCTCCCGGTGGACGGCGGCCGGCGCCCGGCCGAGCAGGCGGTGCAGGCGCTGACCGCCCGTGAGCGCAGCGTTCTGCTGCAGGTGGCCAGGGGGCTCTCCAATGCGGAGATCGCCGCGGAGCTGTGTCTGGCCGAGGCGACGGTGAAGACCCATGTCAGCCGGGTGCTGCTCAAGCTGGGGCTGCGCGACCGGGTGCAGGCGGTGGTCTTCGCCTATGAGAACCGTCTGGTGCTGCCCACCTGAGCCGGCGCGCACCGGCCCGGCCGGGGACGGGACCGGTCGCTGCCGGCCCGCCCCCCGGGCGGGCCGGCAGCGACCGGAGCACGGTCAGCGTCCGACCGCGTAGCCCTGCATACCGCGGGCGTTGGCGGCCGCCGACAGCACCCCGGTCTCCGGGTTGCGGGCGACGGCGCACAGACGGCCCTCCGACCAGGGGTCGGCGACGGTGACGCGGTGGCCGCGGCGGCGCAGTTCCGCGATGGCCTCGGCGCCGATGCGCTCCTCGACGACCAGGCTGCCCGGCCGCATGGCGCGCGGATAGAAGGAGCCGGGGAAGGCGTCGGTGTGCCAGCTGGGGGCGTCAACGGCGCCCTGGAGGTCCCAGCCGCCGCGTACCGCCGGACGCAGCGCGGCGGCCAGGAAGAAGTTCAGGCTCCACTGGTCCTGCTGGTCGCCGCCGGGCGTGCCGAAGGCCAGCACCGGCTCACCGTCCCGCAGGGCCAGCGACGGGGTGAGGGTGGTGCGGGGGCGGCGTCCGGGGGTGAGGGAGTTGGGCAGACCGGGCTCCAGCCAGGTCATCTGCAGCCGGGTGCCGAGGGGGAAGCCCAGTTCGGGGATGACCGGGTTGGACTGGAGCCAGCCGCCGCTGGGGGTGGCGGAGACCATGTTGCCCCAGCGGTCCACCACATCCAGGTGGCAGGTGTCGCCGCGGGTGCGGCCGTCGCGGGCGACGGTGGGCTCGCCGGCACCCGAGGGCAGCGTGCCCATGGCGTCGAAGCGGTCCTCGCCGGTGTCGGCCGCGGCGGTGAGGACATGGGCGGGCAGCCGGGGTGTGCGGCCGTCGGGCGAGCCGGGGCGCAGTTCCAGGCTGGCCTGTTCGGTGATCAGGGCGCGCCGCTCGTCGCTGTAGCGCTTGGACAGCAGCGCCTCCACGGGCACCTCGGCGGCGTCGCCGTACCAGGCCTCGCGGTCGGCCATGGCCAGCTTGGTGCCCTCGACCAGGGTGTGGACGTATCCGGCGGTGCCGTAGCGGGTGGCGTCCTCGGTGCCGAAGTCGTCCGGGAGCAGGGCGAGCTGCTGGAGGAAGGCCGGGCCCTGGCTCCACGGTCCGGCCTTGCACACCGTCCAGCCGTTCCAGTCGTGGGTCACCGGCTCCTCGTAGGAGGCGCTCCAGCCGGCGAGGTCGTCGCCGGTGAGGGTGCCTCGGTGGCGTTCACCGGAGGTGTCCATGGCGGGTCGGGCGGCGGCGCGGACCATCGCCTCGGCGACAAAGCCCTCGCGCCAGACGCGGCGGGCCGCGTCGATCTGGGTCTCACGGCCGGGGCCCGCGGCCTCCGCCTCGGCGATGACCCGCCGCCAGGTGGCGGCCAGTGCGGGGTTGCGCAGCAGTTCGCCGCCCCTGGGGGCGCGGCCGCCGGGCAGGTAGAGCTCGGCGGAGCTGGTCCACTCGTTCTCGAAGAGCTCGCGGACCGCCTCCACGGTGGCGCCGATCCGCTCCACGGCGGGATGGCCCGTCTCGGCGTAGTGGACGGCGTAGGAGAGGACCTCGCCGACGGTGCGGGTGCCGTGGTCGCGCAGCAGCAGCATCCAGGCGTCGAAGGCGCCGGGGACGGCGGCGGCCAGCGGCCCGGTGCCGGGGACCAGGTCCAGGCCGAGCGAGGTGTAGTGCTCGACCGTCGCCCCGGCGGGGGCCGGGCCCTGTCCGCAGAGCACGGTCGGGCGGCCCCCGGCCGGGGCGAGGATGATCGGCACCTCCCCCGCCGGTCCATTGAGGTGCGGCTCGACCACATGCAGCACAAAACCGGCCGCGACGGCGGCGTCGAAGGCGTTGCCGCCGCCCTCGAGGACCGCCGCCGCGCACTGCGAGGCGAGCCAGTGGGTGGACGACACCATGCCGAAGGTGCCCTGCAGGGTGGGCCGGGTGGTGAACATGTGCGGGGCTCCTGGGGAGGGTCGGTTCGGGCGGGCGCCGTGGGCTCAGCTGTCGGCGGCGAGGTGGCAGGAGACCTGCCGGGTGGTCCCGGGCAGCGTACGGAGCTCCGGGACCTCGGTCCGGCAGCGGTTCACGGCGACCGGGCAGCGGGTGTTGAAGCGGCAGCCGGGGGGCGGCGCCGCGGGGCTGGGCAGGTCGCCGGAGAGCACGATCCGCTCGCGGCCGCGCTGGGCCGCCGGGTCGGGGAGCGGGGCGGCGGACAGCAGGGCCTGGGTGTAGGGGTGCCGGGGGTCGGCGAAGAGGTCCGCGGTGTCGGCGAGTTCGACGATCTGCCCGAGGTACATCACCGCGATCCGGTTGGCGAGGAACTCCACAGCGGCCAGGTCGTGGGTGATGAACAGGCAGCCGAAGCCCCGGTCGCGCTGGAGGTCGGCGAGCAGGTTGAGGATGGCCGCCTGGACGGAGACGTCCAGAGCGGAGGTGGGTTCGTCGGCGATCAGCAGGTCGGGGTCGACGGAGAGGGCACGGGCGATGGAGACGCGCTGGCGCTGTCCGCCGGAGAGCTCGTGCGGGCGTCGGTCGGCGAAGTCGGGCCGCAGGCCGACCTGCTGGAGCAGCCGGGTGACCCGTGCCTCCAGCTCCGCGCCGGCGGCCAGCCGGTGCAGCCGCAGCGGTTCGGCGATCAGGTCGCCGACGGTCATCCGGGGGTCGAGGGAGGAGGACGGGTCCTGGAAGACCAGGTGGAAATCCTTGCGCAGCGGGCGGAGCCGGCGGGCGCTCAGCCGGGTGATGTCGGTGCCGTTGACCCGTACGGTGCCCGAGGTGGGGGTGTCCAGGCGCACGGCGCAGCGGCCGACGGTGGACTTGCCGCTGCCGGACTCGCCGACCAGGCCCAGCACCTCGCCCCGGCGGACGGTCAGGGTGACGCCGTCGGCGGCGCGGACGGTGCCCTGGGCGTGGGGGTAGTGCCGGGTGAGATCGGTGATCTCCAGGGCCGGCGGGGCTTCGGAGGCTGCGGTCGCGGTCATCGGGTGGCCTCCGAGGGTGCGGGGGCGGCGGCGGCGAGGGGACGCCAGCAGGCCGCGGCGTGGGCGGCGGTGTCCAGGACGGGTCGCAGTGTGGTGCAGCGCTCCTCGGCCCGGTCGCAGCGCGGGGCGAAGGTGCAGGCGTCGGGGGACTCGGTGAGCCGGGGGACGACTCCGGGGATCTCCCGCAGCCGCCCGCCCTCAGGCCGGGTGCCGGGGCGGAGCACGGCGTCGAGCAGCCCCCGGGTGTAGGGGTGGCGGGGCTCGGCGAAGACCTCGTCCACGGTGCCCTGTTCGACGGCGCGTCCGGCGTACATCACCAGCACCCGGTCGGCGATGTCGGCGACCACCCCGAGGTCGTGGGTGATCAGCACGATGGCGGTGCCGAGCTGTTCGCGGAGGTTGCGCAGCACATCCAGGATGCCCGCCTGGACGGTGACGTCCAGGGCGGTGGTGGGCTCGTCGGCGATCAGCACCCGGGGGTCGCAGGCCACCGCGATGGCGATCATCACCCGCTGCCGCATACCGCCGGAGAGCTGGTGCGGGTACTCGTCGACGCGGCGGTCGGGGGCGGGGATGCCGACGAGGCCGAGCAGTTCGACGGCGCGGGCGCGGGCCTGACCGCGGTTCATGCCCTGGTGGCGGCGGAGCACCTCGGAGATCTGCCGGCCGATGGTGAGGACCGGGTTGAGCGAGGTCATCGGCTCCTGGAAGATCATCGCGATCTCCTTGCCGCGGACCGAGCCCAGGGTCCTCTCGTCCGCGCCGAGCAGCTCACGGGTGCCGCCCTTGCCGTCCGCGAACCTGATGGACCCGGTGGTGTGCGCGGCGGACGGCAGCAGCCCGAGCACCGCCATGGAGGTGACGGACTTCCCGCAGCCGGACTCGCCGACCACCGCCAGCACCTCGCCGGGCGCCAGCTCGTAGGAGACCCCGTCCACGGCCTGCACGGAGCTGTACCGGGAGCGGAAGGAGACGGTGAGGCCGTCGACGGTCAGCACCGGTTCCGGGCCGCCGGTTCGGGTGGGGGTCATGCGGTGCCTCCGCGGGGGTCGAGGACGTCGCGCAGTCCGTCGCCGAGCAGGTTGAACGCCAGGGTGGCGGCGACGATGACCAGCCCGGGGAAGACGGCCATCCAAGGCGCCTGGGCGATGAAGGACTGGGCGCTGGAGAGCATCACACCGAGCGAGGGCGACGGCGGCTGGACGCCGAGGCCGAGGAAGCTCAACAGGGCCTCGCCGAGGATGGCGCCGGGGATGCCCACGGTGGCCTGCACGATCAGCGCCGAGGCGGCGTTGGGCAGGATCCGGCGGAAGAGCACGGTGCCGTCGCCGCCGCCGTTGGCGATGGTTGCCGCAACGTAGTCCAGATGCCTCAGCCGCAGGGTCTCGGCGCGGGTGATCCGGACGACCGCGGGGACCTGGGCGACGCCGATGGCGATGGTGGCGTTGAGCAGCGAGGGGCCGAGCACCGCCGCGAGGCCGACGGCCAGCACCAGGAAGGGGAAGGCCAGCATGGTGTCGGTGAGCCGGGAGACCACGGTGTCGGCGAGCCGGCCGTAGTAGCCGGCGACCAGGCCCAGCGGCACCCCGGCCACAAAGGCCAGCACCACGGCGAGCAGGCCGACCTGCATGGAGGCCCGCACCCCGTAGATCACCCGGGCGAGCTGGTCGCGGCCCAGGTCGTCGGTGCCCAGCCAGTGGGCGAGGGACGGCGGGGAGAGCACCCGGTCGAAGTCGGGCAGGGTGGGGTCGTACGGGGTGATCAGCGGCGCGGCCAGCGCCACGGCGACCAGCACCACGGCGATCACCAGGCCGGTGAGGGCCAGCGGGCTGCGGACCAGGCTGTGCAGCCTGCCGGGGCGGCGGGCCGCGGGCGTGGCGGGCACGGACTGCTGCGCGGGGGTGGCGGTGGCCGTGCTCATGCGGCGCCTCCGATCCGGATGCGGGGGTCGATCGCCGAGTACAGGACGTCGACGAGCAGGTTGACCAGGATGTACGCGGTGGCGGTGCAGAGCACGACGCCCTGGATGGTCGCGTAGTCGCGGTTGGTGACGGCGTCCAGGGTGAGCTTGCCGAAGCCCGGCAGGACGAAGATCTGCTCGGTGACCACCGCGCCGGAGATCAGCTGGCCCAGCTGGAGGCCGAGCACGGTGGTGACGGTGATCAGGCTGTTGCGCAGGGCGTGGCCGTACACCACCTGGCGGCGGGCGAGGCCCTTGGCGCGGGCCGTGCGGACGTAGTCGGCGGAGAGCGACTCCAGCATGGAGGAGCGGGTCTGCCGCATCACCACGGCGGCCATGCCGGAGCCCAGCACCAGGGCCGGCAGCACCATGCGGTGCAGGTTGTCCAGCGGGTCCGCAGCGATCGGCACAAACCCGGAGGCCGCGAAGAGCGGGATCGCGACGGCGAAGGCGAGCACCAGGACGATGCCGAGCCAGAAGGACGGCACGGACAGGCCCAGCAGCGCGACGGCGTTGGCCAGCCACTCGGTGGGCCGTCCGCGGCGGACCGCCGCGGCCACCCCGGCGCCGATCCCGATCAGGGTCGCCAGCAGCAGGCTCAGCAGCGCCAGTTCGACCGTCACGGGGGCGGCGGAGAGGATGGAGTGGGTCACCGACATGCCGGTCCGGGAGGAGGTGCCGAAGTTCCCGGTGACGGCGTTGCTGACGAACTTCCAGTACTGGACGGGCAGGCTCTGGTCGAAGCCGTACTGGTGCCGGATGGCGGCGACCAGCTTGGGGTCCGGGGTCTCACCGGCCATGGCCAGCGCGGGGTCGCCGGGCAGTGCCCGGACGCCCAGGAAGACCACGACGCTCACCAGGACGAGCGTCACCAGGGACTGCCCGGCGCGGCGCAGCAGGTAGGGGATCATGCGACATACCCCGCATCTCCGACTCGGATCAGGCCGTCGCCGAAGACCTTGAGGCCGGCGACGTCCTTGCTGGCCACCACGTAGTTCTTCTGCCGGTAGAGGTAGATCAGCGAGTGCAGGTCGCCGATCCGCTGGACCAGCTGCTGGTACACGCCCTTGCGGGCCTGCGGGTCGGAGGTGGTGCGGCCCTCGTCGATCAGCCTGTCGATGGCCGGGTCGGAGATGCCGTAGGTGTTCAGCGGGGCCGCGGTCTTGACGAACGAGGAGATGTTGCCGTCCGGGTCCAGCCGGCCCGACCAACCGCTGAGGTAGGCGTCGTAGTGGCCGTTGTTGGTGTCGGTGAGCATGGAGGTGTACTCCATGGGCCGCAGCGTCACATCGAAGCCGGCCTCCTTGGCCATGGCCTGGATGACCTGGCCGATGCGGCTGTCCTCCGGGGACGTGGAGATCTTCAGCTCGACATGGACAGGGGTGCTGACACCGGCCTCCTTCAGCAGCTGCCTGGCCTTGGCGACGTCGCGGCCGGGGCAGGTGGCCGGGCCGGCGGTCAGCGCGGCGGCCGGGGAGATCGGACCGCAGGCGGTGGCGTACATGCCCTGGTAGACGACCTTGTTGATGGTGTCGCGGTCCAGCGAGAGCTCAAAGGCCTCACGCACCCGGACGTCGTGGGCGAAGGGGCCGTCGAGCTTGCCCGGGGGCTTGCCGACGCCCTGGGTGTTGCCCATGTTGAGGCCGAGGCCCTGGTAGCCGAGCGAGGGCGAGTCGAAGAGCTGCAGAGCGGACTCGGTGAGGGCGCTGCGTACGTCCACGGGCGCCATCTGGTCGCCGACCTGGACGTCGCCGGAGCGCAGGTTGGCGAGGCGCACCGAGCCGTCGGTGATGGTCTTGAAGACCACCTTGTCCAGGTGCACGGAACCGGCCGCGTAGTAGTTCGGGTCGCGGGCCAGCACCACGCGGTCGCCGGCGACGCGCTCGACGAACCTGAAGGGTCCCACGCACGAAGGGTGGTTGGTGAAGTCGGTGCCGTACTTGGTCAGCGCGGTCGGCGACATCACCATGCCGGCCCGGTCGGCGAGCACGCTGACCAGCGGGACATAGGGCTGCGCCAGGTGCAGCCGCACCGTGTGCGGGTCGACGGCCTCGGCGCTGGTGAGCGGGCCCAGCTCGGTCGACCGCGCGGAACCCGGCATGTTCTTGTCGCGCATCAGGGAGGTGACGACGGCCTGGGCGTCCAGCGGGGTGCCGTCGCTGAACTTCGCCCCGGTGCGGACCGGGATGGTGACGGTGCGTCCGTCCGCGGAGGTCTGCGGCAGCGCGGTGGCCAGCTGCGGCACGACCTGGTTGTCGGCGTCGACGTCGTAGAGCTTCTCGCACATCGCCGAGAAGAGCGTGCGGGAGACCAGGGTGGTCGACAGCGACGGGTCGAGCTTGTCGGGGTCGGACTTGATGGCGACGGTGAGGGTGCCGCCGTTGCGGACGGGGCGGTCGTCGGTCATCCGTACCGCGCCGACCTCGGTGGTCGAGGTGTTCAGCGAGGCGCACGCGGAGAGCGGCAGCAGCGCGACCGGCAGCAGGGCTGCTGTCCAGCGGCGCATGGGGTGGCACCTCTCGGAGCGGGCTCGGGCCTGGGGACGGGGCCGGGTCGGGGATTCCGCGACACTATGAGCCGGTCCGCGGTCGGACAAGAAGCTGTCCGGATTCCGGACATCCGATGCGTTCCGCGCCACCGGGGCACCGAACCGCGCCCATCTTCCGGCCTCGGCACGGGCGCGGCCGAGCCAGGCCCGGCGGCGCCCGGATCCGGGCGACCAGAGGGATATATGCACAGGTCAGATGCCTTCCTTCAGAGCCGGCGACAATCCGGTACGGCGCCTGGGGGCACCTGGTGCCCTCAGGTGGTCTTCATGGACTGCGATCACAGTCATCGGATCTGCTTGGACGACCAGAGGTCCGGATTCCGGTACTCCGGCTGACGGGAGGCGCCGGTCAGGCGCCGCTCGCCACGGGCTGGGGCTCCGGCCGCTGCGGCTCCGGGGCCCGCGCCCAGCGCCTGGCGAGGGCCGCACACACCATCAGCTGCATCTGGTGGAACAGCATCAGCGGCAGCACCATCAACCCGACCGTGGCGGCCGGGAAGATCACGCTGGCCATCGGCAGCCCGCTGGCCAGGCTCTTCTTGGAACCGGCGAAGACCATCGCGATCCGGTCCTCCCGGCCGAAACCGAGCCGGCGGGAGACCGTGGAGGTCACCGCCAGCACCACCGCCAGCAGCGCCGCCTCGACCACCAGCAGGCCGAGCAGCCGCGGAACGGGCATGTCATGCCAGATCCCCGCCACCACGCCCTCGCTGAAGGCGGTGTACACCACCAGCAGGATCGACCCCCGGTCCACCAGGCCCAGCACCTTGCGGTGCCGGGTGACCCAGGCGCCGATCCAGTGACGCAGCACCTGCCCGGCGACAAAGGGCAGCAGCAGCTGCTCCCCGATGGACAGCAGCGAGTCCGCGGAGAAGCCGCCCCCCGCCGTGCCCAGCAGCCAGGCCGCCGTCAGCGGGGTCACCAGCACACCGAGGAGGTTGGAGAAGGAGCCCGCGCAGACCGCGGCCGGCACATTCCCCCCGGCGATGGAGGTGAAGGTGATGGAGGACTGCACGGTGGACGGCAACAGACACAGAAAGAGCAGCCCGGTGGCCGTCTGGGAGCCCAGGAGCCATCCTGCGGCGGGCCGCAGCACCAGCCCGAGCAGCGGGAACAGGACGAAGGTGAAGAGCAGCACCAGCAGGTGCAGCCGCCAGTGCCGGATGCCCTCCCAGGCGTCGCGGGTGGACATCCGGGCGCCGTACAGGAAGAACAGCACTCCGACCGCCACGGTGGTGGCGTCTCCGGCCGTGTCCGCGGCGCTGCCCTTGGCCGGGAGCAGCGTCGCCAGCAGCACGGTGCCCAGGAGCGCCGCGATGTAGGGATCCACCTTCGGAAGGCGAAGGGGCCGGAGACGGCTGGCGAACGGGCGGGGCATGGATGGGTCCTTAGTGCTGGTGGTGCGAATGCCGAGATCCTGTCCTATGGGGCGGCCATGCGGAAACACGGTGGCCGCTCTGATTGTGATCACAGAACGCGATAGCGTTCTCGGCATGTTCGACCCAGTGCAACTCAGGAGCTTCCTCGCCGTCACCGAGGCCATGAGCTTCACCCGCGCCGCGGAGCGGCTGGGACTGCGGCAGTCCACGGTCAGTCAGCACGTCCGGAAGCTGGAGGAGGCGGCCGGCCGGGTGCTGCTGCTGCGCGACACCCACTCGGTCGCGCTCACCGAGCACGGGGAGGCGATGCTCGGGTTCGCCAGGGCGATCCTCGATGTGCAGGAGCGGGCCGTCGGCCACTTCGCGCGCTCCAGCCTGCGCGGCCGGCTGCGCTTCGGCGTCTCCGAGGACGTGGTGCTGAGCGAGCTGCCCGCCGTGCTGCGGGCGTTCCGCCGCCGCCATCCGTATGTGGACCTGGAACTCACCGTCGAGTTGAGCGCCACTCTGCAGCAGCGGCTGGCGGCGGGGCGACTCGATCTGGTGCTGGCCAAGCGGCTCGTCGGAGAGGCCCACGGCCGTCTGGTGCGGCAGGACCGGCTGATCTGGGTGGGCGGGCCCGGCGCGGAGCCGGACACGGACGGCACCGTCCCGCTGGTGGTCTATCCCAAGCCGAGCATCACCCGGGAACGCGCCATGGCGGCACTGCAGCGCGACGGCCGGCGGTGGCGGATCGCCTGCACCTCCGGCAGCCTCACCGGGGTGCGGGCCGCGGCACTCGCCGGTCTGGGGGTCTTCGCGCACGCGGAGGGGCTGGTGCCGATCGGGCTGGCGCCGGTCGGCCCGCACTGGGGGCTGCCGGACCTGGGCGGAGTCGACTTCGTCCTGCTGGGCGGCAAGGGCGCGGACGGCGAGGCGGCCCGGGCCCTCGCCTCGGCCATCGTCGCCGACAGCGGCCGGCTGCACCGCTCGGGCGCCCTGGAGAGCTGAACCCGGGGCGCCGGGTGCGGCGGCGCACACGGGCCACGGCGGATCCGCGTCCCACCGCGACGGCCGGCGGCCGGTCCGTCACCACAGGTCCGGGGGATCCGGCTGCCGCAGATGGAGCCGGCGGTCATCCCGCCGGGACAGCGATGACCGCTCGCCGCCGGGCGGTTGCCGTGTGCGTTCGACCCGCGGTGGCGCGGCCGTACCCCAGCCGGATCCCGGCCGGGCCGGTCACACGGCCTGCACGATCGCCGCACCGACACCACCGAGGACCAGGGCGAAGGCGGCGGCGCGCAGCCCTCCGCACCGCCAGGGGAAGAGCCGGTCGAGGGCATAGCGGCCGGGCCCGATCGCTGTGACCGCCAGTGCCACCACGGCCACGCACAGCGGCAGTTCCAGTCCGCCGTCGACGTCCCAGAGCCCATGGACCGAGGTCGTCACCATCGCGTTGATCATGACGCCGACCAGGGCCGCGGCAGCCAGCGGAGTGAGCAGGCCGACCGCCAGCCCCAGACCGCCGAGGACCTCCGAGACCCCGGCGCATCCGGCGAAGAACTCACCCGGCCGGTAGCCCTGGGACGCGAACCATTTGCCGGTGCCGGAGATCCCCGAACCGCCGAAGAGACCGAAGAGCTTCTGCGCGCCGTGGCCTGCCAGCAGAAGCCCCACGGTCAGCCGCAGGGCGAGGACGCCGATGTCGACGCCGGGTGGGGAGTGCAGCCGGTCGATCGGGACGGGCGCCTCCGACCGCCGTTCGCTGAGCATTCTCATCATGTCGTGCCTCTTCCCGCTCCGGCGGCCGGTGCGGGCTCCGTGGCGGGCACCGGGAGCCGATGCGCTCGGGTGGAAGGCCTTCCAGGGGGCGCCGTGTACGCGGAAGGGGGCTTGCCGGGCCCGGATCCTTCCGGCGAGGCGTTCCACCCCCTACTGCGATGGTGCGCCCCGCGGCGGGACATGCCCAAGGCCCGGAACCTGCGATGCTCCGCAGCCCCGGACCCGCCGGATCCGGTCCGCGACGGTGGTCCGCGACGGTGGTCCGCGAGGTGGCGCCGACTCCGTCGGCACGGCGGCGGCGTGCCGGATGCCGGGCCATGACCTGCTGCCGATGGTGTCCATGGCCGGCTGCGGGCTCACCGGTCCGTCGCCGGGTCGGTCTGCCGCCGGGTCAGCGGCTCCCACCAGGAGCGGTTCTCCCGGTACCAGGCGACGGTCTCGGCCAGTCCGGACGCGAAGTCCCGCCGGGGGCGGTAGCCGAGCTCCTCGGTGATCTTCCGGCAGTCGACGGAGTAGCGGTGGTCGTGGCCGGGGCGGTCCGCCACCCGCTCCACCATGCTCCAGTCGGCACCGCACTCGGCCAGGATCATCCCGGTCAGCTCCCTGTTGCTGAGCTCCGTGCCACCACCGATGTTGTAGACCTCCCCGGACCGGCCGCGGGTGCGGACCAGTTCGATGCCCTGGACGTGGTCGTCGATGTGCAGCCAGTCCCTGATCTGCGACCCGTCGCCGTACAGCGGGACCCTGCGGCCCTGGAGGAGGTTGGTGACGAACAGCGGCACGATCTTCTCGGGGAAATGGTGGTGGCCGTAGTTGTTGGAACACCGGGTGATGCGCACATCCAGCCCGTGGGTGCGGTGATATGCCAAGGCGATGAGGTCCGCCGCGGCCTTGGAGGCCGCATAGGGCGAATTGGGCCGCAGCGGGTCCTCCTCGGGCCACGAGCCTGAGTCGATCGACCCGTACACCTCGTCGGTGGAAATATGGACGAACGTCCTTCCGCCGTGCCGCAGGGCCGCGTCCAGCAGCGTCTGGGTGCCCAGCACATTGGTCCTGACGAATTCCCCCGCGGCCAGGATGGAGCGGTCGACATGCGACTCGGCCGCGAAGTGCACCACCTGGTCGTGGCCGGCGACCAGCCGGTCCACCAGCTGCTGGTCACAGATGTCCCCGCGGACGAAGGAGAACCGCGGGTCGTCCCGTACCGCATCGAGATTGGCCGGGTTGCCGGCGTAGGTGAGCCTGTCGAGCACCGTCAGCCGCGGGACACCGGCCGGGCCCTGCGCACCGAGGAGCGTCCGCACGTAGTGCGATCCGATGAACCCGGCGCCACCGGTCACCAGAATCCGCGCGGACGGGGGAGGAGTATTCATTGCGCACCTTGCTGAGTCGACTGAAGCCGCCTCCCATGAATATCCGCAAAATCCGTTCCCAGCCATCGGCCGGAAGCGGATGCGGTCCCCCGGGCCGGCCGGCGGCGTCCACTGGGGCCTGGTCATCGGGACGGGCGGGCACACGGTCGGCATGCGGCGCCTCCTCCGGGCGGTCCGCCGTGGCTGCGACCCCGCCGCCCGGGCGGCTTGACCCGGGCGGCTTGACCCGGGCGGCTTGACGCTCGGCGCGGGTGGCGGCACCATGCAGCAGCGCGCCCCGGTCTCCGCAATGCCACCCCCGGCTGACGGCCCGAACCGGCCGGGCCGGCACGGTCGCCGGCCCGGTCGGGTGAGGCCCTCCACGGCCCTATCGCCGCCGTTCGCCCAGCTGCCGCAGGACGGACTGTGCGGCGTGGTAACCGCTCATGCCGTGGGTGCCGGCGCCCGGCGGAGTGGCCGCCGAGCAGAGCACGACACCGGGGATCCCGGTGCGGTACGGGTCCAGTGCCGGCCTCGGTCGCAGCGCGACCTGCCAGGCGGTGTTGGCGCCGGTGACAATGTCTCCACCGACGTAGTTCGGGTTGTACGCCTGCAGTGCGGTGGTCCCGCGGACGGAGGTGCCCACAATCCGTTCCCGCAGCCCCGGCGCGAACTGCTCGATCCGGTCCAGCACGACGCCGGTCGCATCACCGCTGTAGCCGTGGGGGACGTGTGCGTACGCATAGACGGGGTGGACGTTCCCGGCGGAGCGGCCGGGGTCGGCCAGGTACTGCTGGGCGAGCAGGACGAAGGGGCGCTCGGGCATCCGGCCCAGGCTGGTCTCCCGCTCGGCGTGGACGACCTCCTCCAGGGGGCCGCCGAGATGGACGGTGCCGGCCCGCCCGCAGTCGGGGTTGAGCCAGGGGACACCGCCCTCCACGGCCAGGTCGACCTTGAACGCCGCCGGACCGTGCTGCCACCGCCGATAGGCGCGCCGGACCCGCGGGGGCAGCCGGTCCCCGCAGATGTCGGCGGCGGCGCCGGGGGCGACATCGAGCACCACCGCGTCTGCGGGCGGCAGTTGAGCCAGGGAGCGCACCCGCACCCCCGTCTCGACGGTGCCGCCGAGGTCTTTCAGCAGGGCGGCCAGGGCGTCGGTGAGCGCCTGGGAGCCGCCGCGGGCGACCGGCCAGCCGTACCGGTGTCCGGCGGCGGTGAGCATCAGCCCCACCGCCCCGCTCATGGGGCCGGACAGCCGGTGGAAGAGGTGTGCCGCCACCCCCGCGAACAGTGCACGCGCCTCCTCGGTCCGCCAGCGGCGGGCGATCAGCGTGGCCGGCTGAAGCGCCGTCAGTCCGAACCGCGCGACGTGGACCGGATGCCGGGGCAGCTTCAGCACCGGACCGAGCAGGTCGTCGCAGAGTTCGTCGTACGACTCCGCCAACGGCCCGAAAAGCCGCTGCCAGGCGGCACCGTCCGCGCCGAGGCCCGCAGCGGTCCGCTCGATCGAGCGGACCAGCACCGCAGCCCGGCCGGAGTCCAGCGGATGGGCGAGGTCCACCTCCGGCCAGGCCCACTCCAGGCCGTACCGCTCCAGGCCGAGCGTACGGAGGAACGGCGAGGCGACCGCCATCGGATGCACCGCCGAGCAGTGGTCGTGCAGCACCCCGGGCACGGTCAGCTCGCTGCTGCGGGCGCCGCCGCCGATCTCCTCCGCGGCCTCCAGGACGGTGACCGCCAGCCCCTGCTGCGCCAGGGCGACGGCGGCGACCAGCCCGTTGGGGCCGGACCCCACCACGATCGCGTCACTCATGCGCCGTCACCACGGCGGGGGTCGGAGCCGCACGCCCGGGCCGCCGCACGGGGACGGCCCCGCGGCACGGGGACGGCCCTGCTGCACGGGACGGCCGGCCGTCGTCCTGCGGGGGCCGGCGGGTGACCATGGCACCCACGTTCACATGTCCCTCCTCGACTCGATCGGGCCAGGGGCGGCGCGTCGGCTGTCAGGCAGTGGCGGCACCTCCGCCGCACGGGCCGCGGCTCCGGCACGACGGCCCTCGGCCCACCCTCGGCGAAGCCCGGGATTCCCGGACACCACAACGGCTGCCCATTGTGCAGACGACCCTCACCGACGTGCCAGCCCCGGACGGTACCGACCGCGGACTCGCCGTCGCGCCGAGCGCCCTGCCGGGTGCCCTGGTGAATCCCACCTCGACAACCCCCGCACCGTACAACCGCGCGAGCGGTGGCAGCGGCGCGCCCACCGCCTCCACCCGGTGCGTGTCGAGCCTCCGCCGACAGCACCGCGACTGGACCCCGTTCGTCCGACGAAGCCGGAGTGGCGTTACGGCTGGCTCAAAGCCGGCGCGGCGGTCCAGGATCGGCACGATCCGGATCCGGTGTCCTGATTCACCCGCCGGACACCGAGGCCTGGGGTGCTCACTTGTCGGCGAGTACGGCGGCCGCCAGCTTGGACAGCGGCTCGGCGAGCGCATTGACGGCGTCGGAGAAGGTCTTGCGCTCGGGCTTGGTGACCTTGTCGTAGGAGGTGAAGGTGGTGTCGGCCTGCCTGTACCCGGCGAGCAGCTTGCGGATGGCGGCGAACTCGCGGTCCAGAGTGCCGGCCAGGGCCGGGTCCTTCTCGGTGACGACCGGCTTCAGCAGCACATAGGCCTTCTCCGCGCCCTCGACGTTGGCCTGGAAGTCGGAGAGGTCGGTGTGGGAGTAGCGGTCCTCCTCGCCGGTGACCTTGCCGGTGGCGACCTCGTCCAGCAGTTCCTTGGCACCGTTGGCCATCGAGGTGGCGGTGATGTCGGCCTTGCCGACCCGCTTCTGCCAGTCCGTCAGATCGGCGACCAGCTCGTCGGCGAGCTTCTTGTCGTCGTCGGTGACCTTGCCGTCGGCCCAAAGGGACTTCTCCAGCTTGTGCCAGCCGGTCCACTTCTGGCCCGGCTCCAGACCGTCCTCACGGGTGTCGGTCCTGGGGTCGATGTCGCCGAAGGACTCCGCGACCGGCTCGGTACGCTCCCAGCCGACCCGGGAGGGGGCGAACAGCGACTTGGCCTTCGCCATGTCGCCCGCCTTGACCGCGTCCGCGAACCGCTGCACCACGGGGATCGTGGCGTCCGCCTGCTCCTGCGCGTACGTGCGGTACGAGGCGACCGCGCTGTCCAGCCGGGGGTCGTTCTTGGCGGGGGCGCCCTTGCCGGTGACGGTGATCTTCTGACGGATGCCGTCCCCGGTCATGCCGGGCTTGCAGGCGACCTCGTAGGAGCCCGCCTTGATCTGGGCGGAGATGGTCACCTTGGTGCCGGGGCCGATGTTCTCCCGCTCCGTCACAATCCTGTCGCCGGGAGCGTAGACATAGACCTCGGTGGTCTTGGCCCCGGTGTTGTGCACCGCCAGCCGGACGGAGCCGGCCGGGAAGGCGGACTTCGAGACCTGGCAGGCGTTGTCGGACGCGGTCACCTCGACCGCTCCGTCACCCGTGGCGGTGTCCTTCTTCGAGCAGCCGGTGAGAGCGGCCCCGGCCATGGTGAGGACGATGAGGGTTGCTGCAGCGGGTCGACGGGCAGGCATGGCGGACTCCGGGAGAAGAGAAGAAAGGGGCACACGGCGGGCAGTCGGCTGAGGCGCACCGTGCGGTCGGCCGGGGAGCCGGGGGTGCGGGTCAGGCCTGGACGAGGGCGTCCGGGTCGGCGGGTGCGCTGGGGGCGGCGACCAGGGCGGTGCGGCGCCGGGCGAGGCGCCCGGAGACCCGGTAACCCGCCACCATCAGGGCGATGACGGCAGCCGTTTCGGCGGTGCCCAGGATCCAGGTGGACGCGTGGGCCTGCTTGGCGGGGAGCTTGGGCAGGTCCTTCACGGAAGCGGTGGTGGCGTGCTTGGCGGCGTCGGCCTGGAAGGCCTGGTTGCGGGCCGAACCGTGCAGGAAGGGGGCGACGAACAGCAGCGCGAGGGCGAGCGCGACCTCGACGCCGACCACGACCGGGAACGTCCGGAACAGGATGGTGCGCAGCGGGCGCTGGTCGCCGGCCGCGCGCAGGGCGTCGATCCGGGGGTGCAGCCAGAACTGGTTGAAGACGCCCAGGAGCAGCATGGCGCCGAAGATGAGGATCTTCACGCCGAGGACGCGGCCGTACATGGTCGTGACCAGCTGGGAGGGCCCGTCGACGTGCCCCCAGTACAGGAACAGGCCGGAGAGCGTGATCGCGGCCACACAGCTCATGGCGGTGACGGAGAAGCGGCGGATGGCGGGCGACCAGAACACGGCCCGGTCCTCCGGACGGATCCTGCTGGACAGGGCGAGCAGCAGCAGGCCGATCAGTCCACCGATCCAGACGGCGCCGCCGAGGAGGTGCAGTACCCACATCAGCGTCCCAAAGACGGTGCGGCCCCAGTTGTCGGGCTTCTTGTCGGGGAACTTGGTGGTGATGAGCGCGACCGCGCCGGCGGCCAGGCCGCCCCCGAGCAGCCACGCTCGTGCCGGGCCTGCGGCGAACCGGCGGGAGGCGAGCGGCGCGACCAGTGCGGCGCCGACCAGGCAGAGGGTGATGTCAAGGCCCCACAGAAGTCCGGGGGTGGACCCGTCGTAGAGGGAGTTCCAGGCTGAGCCGTAGTCGTAGCCGCCGCTCTCGGACGCCGCATGGGCGTTGTCGGTGAGTGCGGCGGGCACGGCCAGGAGTCCGAGGGCGGCCGCTGCGGCGGCAAGTCGCGCGGTCACCGCGGCGTAGGTGTCCGGCCCGATGCGGCGGGCCGCCGGTCCGGCGGCCACCAGTGCCAGGGCTGCCAGTCCGACGAAGCCCATCAGCGCCACCCAGGTCGTCCAGGTCAGAGCGGTGTCCGCGAACGGGCCCAGCGGTGTGGACGGTGCGGGTGCTGCGGAATAGGGCAGGGCAGCGGATATGGACATGGTCGGCCAGCCTCTGTGCAGGGGGACAGGACAGCAAGGGGACTTAGGTTAGCCATACCTAACCAACCTTGGCAATGCAGCCCCCGGCACCTCCGGGCCGCCGGCACGGCCGCCCACCGCCGGGACCGCGCGCACCAGCTCGGGGAGCCCGGCAGGACCATGCTCGGCCGTCCGACCGGCAGAATGCGTCCACCGGGCCGGATCGGAGGCGGAGATGAGTACAGCGGAGAGTGCCGGAGTACCGGCACGCCGGCCCGACCTCGCCGTCCCCCGCATGGTCGGCCGCGACCGCGACCTGTCGTTGCTCGACCGGGCTCTCGACGAGCGGCCGGGCCTCGTCGTGGTCGCGGGTGAGGCGGGGATCGGGAAGACCCGGCTGCTCCAGGAGCTTCTGCGGCGGCGCGGCGAGACGGCGCTGGTCGCGGTGTGCCCGCCGTTCCGGGAGCCGTACACACTGGGCCCGATCGTCGACGCCGTGCGCGGGCTGGCCGGGCGGGTCGCCGGCCTGCCGCTCACCGGGCTGGCGGGGGCGCTGCGGCCGGTCTTCCCGGAGTGGGCCGACCAGCTGCCGCCCGCGCCCGATCCGCTGCCCGACGCCGCAGCCGCGCGGCACCGTCTGCTCCACGCGCTCGTCGAGCTCATCGACGCCCTCGGCGTCGGGCTGCTCGTGGTGGAGGACGCCCACTGGTCCGACGAGACCACGCTTGAGCTCCTGCTGTTCCTACGGGCCCGGTGGGAGCGGGGTCCGCGTCTGGTCCTCAGCTACCGGCCCGAGGATGTCCGCCCCGGGTCACTGCTGCGCAGGCTGGTCGCGCAGGCCGGCGTCACCCGCCTGGAACCCCGGCCCCTGGACACCGCCGGGACAGCGGACCTGGTCTCCTCGATGCTCGGCGGGGAGCCGGTCTCGGTGGAGTTCGCCGAGTTCCTCCGCGCCCACACGGACGGGCTGCCGCTCGCGGTCGAGGAGTCCGTCCGGCTGCTCTACGACCGTGCGGACCTGGTCTGTGAGGACGGAGCCTGGCTGCGGCGCGACGTCGCGGAGCTCGACGTACCGCCCAGCATCCGCGACGCCGTGCTCGAGCGGACCTCCCGCCTCGGGCCGGCGGCCGGCGCGATGCTGGCCGCGCTTGCCGTGCTCGAGGGGCAGCGGGCGCCTGCACTGGTCGCCGAGGCCGCCGGGGTGTCCCTGCACGAGGCGGAGAGCGGTCTGGTCGAGGCCCTCGTCGGCGGGCTGCTGCACGAGGACCGCGGCGGCCGGGTGGGGTTCCGTCATGTGCTGGCCGCGCGCAGCGTCTATCACGCCCTCGGCGCCATGGAGCGCAGCCGCCTCCACCGCCGCGCCGGGGAAGCCCTCGAGCGGGAGCCGGTACGCGCCGTCGCCGAGCTGGCCCGGCACTTCCGGGAGGCGGGCGACCCGGATCGCTGGTCGGCGTACGCCGAGCAGGCGGCGGACCATGCGATCTCCTCGGGCGATCCCCGTACGGCGTTCGGGCTGCTCCTCGACCTGCTGGTCGGCGGGGCCGTCCGCGGTGCGGCGGTCTCTCGTCTGGTGCGGCGCATGCCGCTGTACGCCGCGCCCGGCGACGGGCCGCTGCGTGAGCTGGTCACCGTGCTGCGCGAGACCGCCGCCGGCGGCGAGCTCACGCGGGAGGAGCGGACCGAGGCCACCTGGCAGCTGGCCCGGCTGATGTTCCACGTCGGTGACATGGAGGCCGCCTCGGTCGAGATGGAGCAGGCCGTGCCGGAACTGGTCCGGGACCGGCCGGTCGCCGCGGTGCACGCGATGATGATGCTCGCCCGCCCGCTCGGTACCGCACGCCCGGCGGCGCATCACCGTGCCTGGCTGGAGCAGGCCGGACGGCTGGTCGAGGCCTGGCCCGGTCCGTCGCCCGAGGAACGGCTCTCCTTTCTCATGGACCGCGCCGCCACGCTCCTGGTACTCGGCGACCCCGCCGGCTGGGCGGCAGCGTGCGACCTGCCGGCCGAGGGCGAGACCCCCGGCGAGGTGCTGCAGCGCGCCCGGGGGTTCGCCAACCTCGGTGAGGCGGCGATGCTCTGGGGCCGCTACGGCGACGCCCGGCGCTGGCTCAATGCAACCGCCGCCCTGGCCGAGCGGCACCAGCACCTGCGCCTGCGCGACCTCGTGGGGGCGAGCCTCGCCCACCTCGACTGGCTCACCGGCGGCTGGACGGGCCCGATGGAGTGGGGAGCCTTGGCCCTTGACGCCGAGGAACCCGTGCTGCGCGCCGACGCACTGCTGCTGGCCGGTCTGCTCGCCGCCGCTCGCGGCGACCACCCGCAGGCACAGGAGCGGGTCCGCGCCGCGATCGCGGTGGGGCGGCCGCGTGGCCCCGCCGACGGGTCTCGCGACCCGTCGGCCGTGCTCGCGCGGCTGGCGATCGCCGCCGGCCGCCCCGGGGAGGCACTGGCCGCCACCGATGCCGCCTGGCGGCTCGTCGAAGCCAAGGGACTCTGGCTCTGGGCCGCGGAGATCACCCCGCTGCGGGTCCGCGCCCTGCTCGAGGACGGGCGCGCAGAGGAGGCCGCCCGCACGGCCGAGGCCTTCACCGCGGGTACGCGCGGCCTGGACGCACCGGTGGCCGCGGCGGCCCGCCGGCTGACCGCGGCGCTGCTCGCACGCGTCGGCGCAGACCTCACCGGCGGCGAGGTCACCGCCGGTGACCTCATCGCCGCCGCCGGGCTCTTCGAGGAGGCGGGCGCCGCCTGGGCCGCCCTTCCGAGACCGTACGACGCCCTGCTGGCCCGCGAGGAGGCGGCCGGCTGCCGCCTCGCCGCCGGCGAGCGGGACCGGGCCGTCGACATGCTCCGCGAGGTCTTCGGCGAACTCATCGCCCTCGGCGCGACCGGGGACGCGGACCGGGTCCGGCGTGCCCTCGCGGACGAGGGGGTCCGGGTCGGAGCGCGGGTGGGACGACCCGGCTACGGCGACCGGTTCTCGCCGCGCGAACTCGAGGTGGTGCGCCTGCTCGTGGAGGGCCGGACCAGCGCACAGATCGCCCGCGTCCTCGGGCTCTCGCCCCGCACCGTCGAGAAGCACGTCCACTCCGCGATGCGCAAACGGGAGGCGCCCTCGCGCACCGCGCTCGCCGTCGCCGCGGTGGAGTCCGGCGACGTGCCGCCGCCGGGTAACGTGCCGCGCCCGCCGATGACGACGGGTTAGCCGACCGCAGCCACGGGAGTTTCGCGGGTAGTTCTGCGCATTGCCCACTCTTCGCCGCGCGGCGTTCACTGCTTGCCGTGGGACAGAACGGAGCAGCCGCGATGACTTCTGGAAACGGTGCCGAACAGTCCGGCGAGGAGCCGGCGACCGGCCCCGTCGACGGTTCCCTCGACGGTTGCACAGAGGACTCCGACGACGGTGGGGACACCGCCGCCGATCCGTCCCCGGCGGACAGCGCGGACCCGCCGCGCGAGTCCCGGCGGAAGGCCGGTGTGGAGTACCGGCCGGTCTGACCCAGCGCCCCCACCCGAGTCGGCCCGGCCGACGCACCCTCCCGAGGAGAGCGATGCACAGACGACCACGGATATGGGCCGCCGGGGTGGCGATCGTGTGCGCTGCGGCGTTCGGCCTTTCGGCCGTCACCCCGGCGCAGGCGGCGCCCCCCGCGAGCGGCGGCACACCGCAGAGCACGGCCGACTACAAGCCCGCCGGATGCGCGGTCCCCGTGCCCGCCTCCGAGCGGAAGGGTGACGCGCCGTACGCCACCTGCGACCTCATGGCTGTGACCACCAGTCACGGCGCCCGGGCCGCAGACTCGTCCACCCCGCCCACCACCGCTGTCACACCGGACGACCTCAGGGCTGCGTACAAACTGCCCGCGGGTGGCGCGGGCGAGACGGTCGCCATCGTCGACGCCGGCGGCTACGCGACCGCCGAGGCCGATCTGGCCGTCTTCCGCAGCACCTACGGCCTTCCCGCGTGCACGACGGCCAACGGCTGCTTCACCAAGCTCGACCAGAACGGCGGCCACGACTTCCCGGCCGAGGACACCGACTGGTCCCTGGAGACCGCGCTCGACCTCGACGCCGTCTCCGCCGTCTGCCCGAGCTGCCACATCCTGCTCGTCCAGGGCGACTCGCCCTCCGTGGACGACCTCGGCCAGGCCGAGAACACTGCCGCCGCCCAGCACCCCGTGGCCATCTCCAACTCCTACGGCGCCCTCGGCGACGGGAGCTACCTGGCACCGTACGAGCACTACTACGACCACCCCGGGATCGCGGTCACCGCGTCCACCGGAGACCGCGGCAACGCCATCAACTGGCCGGCGACGAACGGGAACGTCGTCGCCGTCGGCGGGACGACGCTGACCCGCGACGCCACCAACGCGCGCGGCTGGACCGAGGCGGCCTGGGACTCGGGCGGCTCGGGCTGCTCGCAGGTCGAGCCGAAGCCGGCGTACCAGCAGGGCATCGACACCGGCTGCGCCAACCGGGCCATCGCCGACATCTCCGCGGACGCCGACCCGGCCACCGGCCTCGGCATCTACAACTCGAGCCCATCGTTCGGCGGCTGGATCCAGGTCGGCGGCACCTCGCTCTCATCGCCGCTCGTCGCCGCGATGTACGCCCTCGCGGGCACGCCGACGCCCGACACCTACCCGGTCACCTACCCGTACGCCGACACCAACGCCGCCGACTTCACCGACGTCACCGCCGGTTCCGACGGCCCCTGCGGCAACCAGCTCTGCAATGCCCGGGCCGGCTGGGACGGCCCGACCGGGCTCGGTACGCCCGTCGGCGTCGGCGCCCTTCGCCAGGGTCCGCACGGTCTGGTGACCGGCACCGTGCGCGGCACCGGCTCAAAGACGGCCTCGGGGCCGGTCCCGGGCGCCGTCGTCACCGCCACCGACGCGAACGGGCGCGGCTACACCGCCACGACCGACGCGTCGGGCGGCTTCACCCTCGTCCTGGCACCGGGCTCCTACACCCTGACCGTCACGCAGTTCGGGTACGCGACGGCCACCGCCACGCTGAAGGTCACCGAGGGGCGCACGTCGAAGGAGTCCATCACGCTGCGCGCCCTGCCCGCCCATGTCGTCTCCGGCACCGTCACCGACGCGTCCGGGCACGGCTGGCCGCTCGCCGCGACGATCACCGTCGACCGCTACCCCGGCGGCGCGGTCACGACCGACCCGGTCACCGGCCGGTACGCGGTCCGGCTGCCGGACGACGGGAACTACAAGCTGCATGTCTCGACGGCCCTGCCGGGTTACGAGACGGCGGACGACAGTGTCGCCGTCGGCACCAGCGACGTGCGCCACGACCTGACGCTGTCCGTGGACGCGAACAACTGCCTCGCGCAGGGCTACCACTTCACATACAAGGGCACCACGACCGGCTTCGAGGGATGGCCCGGCGGCACGCCGCAGGACGGCTGGACGGTCACCGACGACAGCGGCTCCGGGGTCACCTGGCGCTTCGACGACCCGGCCGGCGCCGGCAACGACACCGGTGGCACCGGCCAGTTCGCCGAGGTCGACTCCGTCGACGCCACTACCGACGACCTGGAGGCGACCAGCCTGGTCTCGCCGCCGCTCGACCTGAGCGGCAACACCAAGCCGATCATCACCTTCGACAGCTCCTTCATGACACACCACTACACCTCTGACGCCTACGTCGAGGTCAGCCTCGACGGCGGCGAGACCTGGACCTCGGTCTGGTACACGGCCGCCGTGCCCTCCTCCGGTCCCGAGACCATCTCGATCCCGCAGGCCGCCGGCAAGAGCGACGTGCGGGTCCGGTTCCGGTACAGGGCGTCCCACTCCTGGTACTGGAAGGTCGACAACGTCTTCATCGGCGACCGCTCCTGCGACGCCGTCGCGGGCGGGCTCGTGGCAGGCACCGTCGACGACGCCAACACCGGCAAGGCGCTCTCCGGCGCCACTGTCAGCGTGGCCGGCACCCCGACGGCCACGACGACCGATGGCGCGTACGAGCTCTTCGCGCCCGCTTCGGCCGCCGACGGTTCCGGTCGGACCGCGCTGGGGGTCGTCGACGGCGCGTACACGGGCTCGACCGCCAAGGTCGCCGTCGCCCGCGATCAGGTCACCCGGAAGGACTGGCGCCTGGGCGCCGGCCGGATCAGCGTCTCCGGCGGCCCGCTGCGGGCCACCCAGCCGCTGGGCCGCTCGACGACCCGGACCGTGACGCTCCGCAACACCGGCACCGCACCCGTTCACGTCGTCCTCAACCCGCAGGAAGGCTCGTACACGCCGGACTCGCACTCGGGCGGCGCGGCGAAGCTCGGCAGTGGCGCACCGATCCGGCACGTCGCCGGCGACTTCACCCGCGGGTCACTGCTCGCCGGTGGAACGCGCCCTGCCACGGTGCCGACGAGTTCGACCGAGGCGAGCACCGTGGCGGGTACCACCGCATGGATGCCCACCGACGCCCTGCCCGAGGTCGTGCAGGACAACGGCTCGGTGACGCTCGACGGAAAGGTCTACACCTTCGGCGGGTACAACGAGGGGCTACTGCACTTCAAGGCGTATGTCCACGATCCGGCCACCGGCGGCTGGCAGCGACTGGCGAACATGCCGCAGGCGCTGGAGAAGCCCGGTGTGGAGGCGATCGGGGGCGAGATCTACGTCGTCGGCGGCTGGAACAGCGACCATGGCGTCTCGGCCGCGACGTACCGATACGACCCGAAGCACGACTCGTGGTCCTCGGTGGCGCCGCTGCCCTCGGGTGTCGTCACCGGCGGCACGGCCGTGCTCGGCGGCCGGCTCTATGTGGTCGCCGGCTGCGGCGGCAACTGCGATCCGGCCTCCCAGGCGACCTACGTCTACGATCCCCGGTCCGACGCCTGGAGCCAGGTGGCTGATTACCCGATCACCGACCAGTGGCTCTCCTGCGCCGGTATCGACGGCCAGGTCGTGTGCGCCGGTGGAACCGATCCGGTCGGCCACGAGGATGTGGCGGCGACGTACGCCTTCGACCCGGTCACCGGCGTGTGGGCCAAGCGGGCCGACCTGCCGTACCCGGACTGGGGCATGGCCTCCGCCTCCTCCGGCGGGCGGCTGCAGCTGGTCGGTGGTGTCAGCAATGGGCAGATGACCAACCAGACCGAGGAGTACGACCCGGTCACCGACTCCTGGTCGGCCCTCCCGGCAGCCAATACGCCGGTCTACCGTGGCAGCGGTGCCTGCGGGATGTATGTCGTCGGCGGCGCGGACGCCGGCAACCGTCAGGTCAGCGGCGTCGAGCAGCTGCCTGGGTACGGCGACTGCGGCAGCTCGGACCCCGCCACCTGGCTGTCGGCGCCGCACAGCGTCACCGTCGCCCCGGGTGCCGCGGTGACGGTGCGGGTCACCCTGGACGCGGGCGAGGTCGACCAGGCCGGCACCTACACGAGCGGGCTGACCGTCGGCACCGACTCGCCGTACGGCGTCCCGGCGCTCGCTGCCACGATGACGGTGACCGCTACGCACTGACCGCGGACGGCTGACCGGCCCACAGCTGAATGCGGGCACGAGGTGACGGGGCTCCCGGGCGATTCGACCCGGGAGCCCCGTCCCGACAACGGGGTCCCTGCGCTTCCTGCTGCGTGACCGCAACGGCGAGTGCGGCGAGTACCGCGAGTACGGCGAGGCATTCGACGCCGTCTTCGCGGCCGAGGAGATACGGGGCCCAGGACCGCGGCGCGGAGTCCCCGGCCGCGCCGTCGTCATGGACGAAGTCCACGTCCGGCATGTCCTGGGCGCCCACGAGCGGCCACGGATGTCCGGGCCATGCCTGGGCCTTCCCAGTGGTCGGCCAGGCCTGCGCCCACCAGGCGGCCCACCATGCCGCCGCTGTCGGCAGATGCCGCCTTCAGACCGGCGGCGAGAGGAGGCGCGGGCTCACGCACACTGGGCCAACCGGCCCAAAGCCGAATGCCCGGGTCGAACATGGCCCCCTGAGCTCGGCACCCAACCGCTTGACGTAATGATTGCGTCAACATATCGTCGCTGATGTGCTCTTTCCTACGCCCACTCTCACTGCCGCCGACGACCACGTCCTCGGCGAGCTTGATCGCATGCGCGCGGCCCTTCGCCACCAGGTGCGCAGCACGCCGACGAAGTGGACTGAGGGGCTGCGCAAGTACCTCACCGCTGACGCGGTCGCCGCATCGAACTCCATCGAAGGCTTCCGGGTGGCCACGGTCGACGTCGAGGACCTCATGGCCGGGGAACGCGACGTGGAGGTATCCGAGGAGAATCGCGAGGAGACCCTCGCCTATCAGCGGATGATGACCTACATCCAGACTCTGCATGACGTCGAGGACTTCTCCTACAGCAAAGGCCTGCTCAACGCGCTGCACTGGATGCTCCAGGGCCACCGCCACAGCCCGCGTAAGCCGGCCGGGCAGTGGCGACGAGGCCCTGTCTACGTCACCGACGCTCGGGACCCGAGTATCGCCGCCTACACCGGGCCGGATGCAAAGGACGTTCCGGGGCTGATGGGGGAACTCGTCGGATGGCTCGGCACGGACGACGCCGCACACCCGCTGGTGAGGGCGGCGATGGCCCATCTCCACCTGGTGTCCATCCACCCGTGGGCCGATGGCAATGGCCGGATGTCGCGTTCCCTCCAGACTCTGATGATCGCCAGGGAGGGTGTTCTCGCCCCGGAGTTCTGCTCCATCGAGGCTTGGCTCGGACGCCCCGGCAACACCTGGGAGTACTACCGCGAGCTGGGACGTCGAGGGTCGGAGTACCTTCCCGACCAGGATGTGTCCAGTTGGGTGCGGTTCAACCTGACCGCCTACCACCAGCAGGCCCAGACGGTGCGCAACCGCTTGGACCGGTCCGGCCGCGTCTGGGGCATGCTCTCGGACTTTGCCGAGGCGCAGGGCTCCGACGAACGCGTGATCTCCGCCCTGCACGACGTCGCCATGACCGGGCGAGTACGGCGCTCACGCTACGAGCACGCCGAAGGACTGAGCGTCCAACAGGCGCAACGGGATCTGCGCGACCTGGTCGCATCCGAGGTGCTCCAACCGGTGGGACGCACCAGGGCGAGGTACTACGAAGCCGGGCCGCGCTTCCCGGAAGACGCCCTGGAGGCAGCCCGCACTCCGATGCCCCTCAAGGATCCGTATCCGAAGTGACGAGTGCGCAGCCCGCTGTGGGCGGGTGGTTGATCGAGGCGCACTGCATTTCACGCAGCCCGCTTCCGGACACCCTCCGGAACCCGGCTGCCGCCGCCCGAGTGGGAGTCGGCCGTCAGAGCGTGGACGGGCCCAGCGGATCGGGTGTCGACCGGGTCAGCAGACGTCGAGAGGTCTCCAGACCCACGCATCGCGCGGAGGTGGTCGGCGAACTCGCGCAGGAACCGGTCGACCATCGCCCGTTCCTCGGCATCCAGCTGCCAACCGGGCTGACGGCTGGTGTCGGAGGCGAACCAGCCGCGCGCCACCGAGATCGTCCGCGCCGGGCGGCGTCCCGTTCGATCCCGACCCACCTGCGCCGTCACCCCGGGTCTGCACACCGCCCGGACGTACGGCGGGGCCGGCTCGATCATCGATGACGGGTGCGGTGACATACGGATGCCCGGGTCGGCCCCGCTGGGGGCCGGCCCGGGCATCGCTGTTCCCCTCCGGCGCCTGTCCCTGACCGAGGAGGGGGTCCCTGTGCCCTCCTGCCCCGGAGCGCACAGGCGTGCATGGTGTTGTCAGACGGCCGCGGGGGCCTCTTCGGGGGCCGCGTCCGCCGTGGCGGGCTGCGCGGCGGCGAAGCCGCGCAGTGGTGTGTGGCGGATGAACAGGGCGACGAACAGGCCCACGGCGGCGACTACGGCGCCCCAGGCGAAGACCATGCCGACGCCGTCGGTGACGGCCTGCTGGAACAGCTGCCGCGCCGCCTCCGGCAGGCTGCGCAGCGCCTGGGGCGTCATCTGGGCCACATGGACGCTGCCGCTGCCGCCCGCGGCGCCGCCGTGGGAGGTGAGCGAGTGGGTCAGGGTGGTGGTGTAGATGGACCCCAGCAGGGAGACGCCGAGGGAGCCGCCCATGTTGCGCAGGAAGGTCGCGGCGCCGGTGGCGGCGCCCATGTCGCGCAGCGGGGCGTTGTTCTGGGCGATGAGCATGGTGGTCTGCATCAGGCAGCCCATGCCGGCGCCGAGGACGACCATGTAGAGCGAGGTGGTGGTACGGGAGGTGTCGGTGTTGGTGGCGAACAGGGCCAGGCCGGCGGCCATGAGGATGCTGCCGATGACCGGCAGGGCACGGTAGCGGCCGGTGCGGCTGATGATGGCGCCGCCGCCCATGGACAGGGCCATGGAGGCGAGCATCATCGGCATCAGCAGCAGGCCGCTGTTGGTCGCCGAGGAGCCCTGGACGAACTGCTGGAACTGCGGCAGGAAGGTGATCCCGCCGAAGAGGGCGAAGCCGACGATGAAGCTGAGGGCCCCGGCGAGGGAGAAGTTGCGGTTGGCGAAGACCGACAGCGGCATGATCGGCTCGGCGGCGCGGCGCTCGACGATCACAAAGGCGACGAAGGCGACCACGGTCACCACGGCAAGGCCGATGATCATCGCCGAGGCCCAGTCGTACTCGTTGCCGCCCCAGCTGGTGATCAGGACCAGGGCGGTGATCCAGACGGTGAGCAGAGCCGTGCCGGTCCAGTCGATGCGGACCTTGCCGGTGCCGCGGGAGAGCTTGGCCAGGGTGAACCAGCAGACCAGCAGGGCGGCGATGCCGAGCGGCAGGTTGACGTAGAAGGCCCAGCGCCAGGTGAGGTGGTCGGTGATGAAGCCGCCGGCCAGCGGGCCGCCGATCATGGCGGCGGGCATGACGGCCATCAGCACGCCCTGGTACTTGCCGCGCTCGCGCGGCGGCACGATCTCGGCCATGACCGACATGACGCCCACCATCAGGCCACCGGCGCCCAGGCCCTGCAGGGCGCGGAAGCCGATGAGCTCGCCCATGTTCTGCGACATGCCGCAGAGCGCCGAGCCCACGAGGAAGACGACGATGGAGGACAGGAAGGTGGTCCGGCGGCCGTACAGGTCGCCGAGCTTGCCCCAGATCGGGGTGGCGACGGTGGACGCCAGGATGTAGCCGGTGGTCACCCAGGCCAGGTGGTTCAGCCCGCCCAGGTCGCCCACGATGGTGGGAAGGGCCGGGGCCACGATCATGTTGTCGAGCATGGCCAGCAGCAACGCGATGACCAGGCCACTCATCGTCACCATGATCTCGCGATGCGTGAACCTGGGCGGTGCCTCCTGCTCGGGGATCGCTGCTGTCGACGACGCCATGGGTGCTGCCTTCTCTCTTCGGGACGGTATTTCCTGCAGGCGGCAGGTCCGCGTGCCGCGTGCCCGGGCCTGAGCCCGAAGGGGCCGGATGCCGAGGCCGATGTGCGAGCGGGAACCTGCTCCGGTGGGCCCGGGCAGCGCCCGTACGATGGCCATGTCACTTACCGGTCGACAAGTAATTTACTTGCCGGACGGTAAGCTGGCAAGCGGCACCCCGCCACGGCAACCGGCCGTGCGCGGCACCAGCGCAGAAAGGCAGACCAGATGGGCGCAGCACACCGGCGCGGCAGCGACACCAAGGCCGAGATCCGCGAGGTGGCCCTGGAGCTGTTCACCGAGCGGGGTTACGAGGCCACCTCTCTACGGGAGATCGCCGAGCGCCTGGGTGTGACCAAAGCCGCGCTGTACTACCACTTCCCCAGCAAGGAAGACATCGTCCGCTCGCTGTTCGCCGAGCACCTGGTCGCCCTCGACGAGCTCGTCTCCTGGGCCCGCGCCCAGCCCCCGGGCCCGCAGCTGCGGGACCAGGTCATCGACCGGATGATCGACCTGGCCTCCGAGCGGCACCTGCCCGTCGTGCGCTTCGCCTTCGCCAACCAGCACCTCCTCAAGGACCTCCACCCCGGCCGGGAGAACGTCCTCGAGCGGCTGGACGCCCTCTTCGGCACCCTCACCGCCCCCGGCGCCTCCATCGAGGAAGCCCTGCGCATCCGCATGGCCCTGCTCAGCGTCAACCTCGCCTTTGTCGCCGCCCAGGGGCTCGATGCGACCGACCAGCAGGTCACCGACGCGGCCCGCAGCATCGCCCACCTGCTCAACCCGCCCGCCACCGCCCCGCACACCACCTGACCCTGGGGGTCTCCAGCGGTCAGCCGGCTGGTCAGTCCAGTGCCACCAGAGGAACCGCGGCGGCCGGCCGCCGTTCGGCCGACCCAGCCGTTTCCGACCACGGAGGAGACCGCCCGACCACCTGCGCTCACACGCTTCGACGGTCGGGGGGTTGCTGCACTCGCTGCTGGAGTAGACAGCTTCGCCTTCCTCGGGCATTGACTGCCGGGGGAAGCTCAAGATCCCCGCGCTCGGAAGTGATGGACGACGCTGCCGTCAGGAGGCACCGGCTTCATCGTCGGACAGCGGGCCACGCTGCGGCGATCGGGGGGCCTCAAGGCAGCTCGCAAGAAGGCTGCGGCAGGCCGGGACCAGCGACGGATCGGCCAGGCCGCGCTTGGGCAGAGAGACACCGGGCTCCCCCGACCGCTCCAAGAGAAGGAACTGGTCCTCCGTTTCAACGAGTTCGCCGAAGATCTCCCAGGCGTACGTCGAGCCCCGCTTGTCCGTGCGCACAGCAAGCCGGTCCTCGGCGATCGTCGCCTCATGCACCAGTTGCGCCACCTCCGAGCGGCTCCACGCCTTCCGCGCGGCCCTGCGGATACCCCCACCCGTGGAGAGAAGAAGCACAGTTCGGGCGTACTTCACGAACAGTCCTGCGCACAGCACCATCGCCAGGAAGGCACCCGGCGGCTTCTCCGGCAGCTCCACCTCCACCACCCCGAACAGTGCCGTGACCAGCAGGGCCGAAGCCGCGTTCCGCAGGGCCCGGTTCCGGACGCGTCGCAGCCTCGGCGATCTCGCGATCGCTTCCGCCACATCGCCGGGCTCCGGCCTGTACGTCAGCGTGAGTGTCTGCATCGACTACTCCCCGGTGGTCCTCACGTGCCCCCGCATCATAGGGCGAGTCGAGCTGCCCCAAGTCCTCGCCCAGCCGCTCGCAGAAGCGCACCGGCCGCCAGTCGACGGACGGCGCACGTCTCCCCCTCCCGCGCAACAGCTCTTCCTGATCACCGTGAGTCGCCGATCACAGGTTATGACGGCCCATCAGAGCGGCTGATCCACACTGCTGGGGCCTGTTGCGACAGTGTGTTCTAGGTTGGCTCTGTGAGTACGTGGGGGCGGAGCTACCCGTATGTGGGACCAGCTGACCTGAAGGATGCGGTCCGGCCCGGCAGCGAAGGCCGCCGGATCCGCTCGATGGCTGACTTCGTCAGCTGGGTCGCGGAACAGTCGACTGCGGAACTGGCCGATCCCTTCACCTTCGTGATCGACATGGAGGGCGTCCTGCGGCTCGCGCCCCGCCGAAGCGAGCATGTGGCCTGCGCCGGCGGAGGGCCCGTCCTGGGCGCCGGGGAGATCGGCTTTGTCCACGAGGCCGGACGCTGGACGGTTGGCGACGTCAGCAACCACTCCACTGGTTACTGCCCGGACGTCGGCTCGTGGCCGGCCGTTGCCCAGGCGTTGGATCAGGTCGGCCTGCTGCGGCCGCCCGGCTTCACCCATGAGGTGGTGTTCCGACGCTGCCCTGACTGCCAGGAGCGCAACATCGTGCGCGAGGACGACTTCAGCTGCGTGTTCTGCGGAAGTACGCTGCCTGCGGTGTGGAACGTATCCCCTGTCGACGGAAGCGGTCGGTCATAGCAACTCGTTGATGACCACGACGAGCACGGGTGCGACGGGTCCCTCTCCAGGAGGGCGCTCAGCAGTTGAGGCACGCAGTATCGCGAGGACGCGCCGATTGTCGTCGTCAGAGGGCTGCAGGCTGCTCCACAACACCCAGCCCGTCTGCGCCACACTGCTCGTTGCGGCCGGGGTGGCACCCCGCGTGATGACGGAGACCCTCGGACACAGCCACACCGCGGTCACGATGAACGTCCATGCCCACGTCACGCAGGAGACGCGGCAGGAGGCGATCACCCACATGGACCGCGTGTTGCGGCGCCGTCCTCAGGTGACGCCGTCGGACGTCTCCCAAGAATTTCCCCACCGATGTCAACCGGGGATGTCAAAGGCCCTGGACCGCAATCGGTCCGGGTCGCCGTGAGCCTCCTCCCGCGATTCCGGCTGTTCGGCTCGGGTGCCGTCGCAGACCGCCGTCACTGGCCTGAGGTGTTCGCCACGCCGAGGAAACGCAGGACCGCCAGCACCCGGCGGTGGTCGCCGTCCGCCTTGGGCAGGTCGAGCTTGGTGAAGATGCTGTTGATGTGCTTGGCGACCGCGCTCTCGCTGACCACGAGTTCGGCCGCGATCCCGGAGTTGGACCGGCCGCCCGCCATCAACTCCAGGACCTCGCGTTCGCGCGGAGTCAGCCGGTCGAGCGGATCGCTGTGGCGGCGCATCAGCAGTTGTGCGACGACCTGCGGGTCCAGCGCGGTGCCGCCGGCCGCCACTCTGCGTACCGACTCCGCAAACTCCCCGACATCGGCGATCCGCTGCTTGAGCAGGTAGCCGACGCCGGACGTGTTGGCTGCGAGGAGATCCGCCGCGTAGCGCTCCTCCACGTACTGCGACAGCAGCAGGACCGAGGTGCCCGACCACTGCCGGCGGATCACGTGCGCGGCACGTACGCCCTCGTCGGTGAAGCCCGGCGGCATACGGACGTCGACCACCGCGATGTCGGGCCGGTGCTCCTCGACCGCCGCCAGCAACCCTTCCGCGTCCGCAGCCTCTGCGCACACCTCGAAGCCAACCGCCTCCAGCACCTTGACCACCCCGATCCGCAGCAGGACGGAATCCTCGGCGATCACAGCGCGCACGGCAGCTCCACGGTGACGACGGTCGGGCCCCCGAGGGGGCTGCGGCAGGAGAACGTGCCGTCGACGGACGCGACGCGCTTGGCGAGCCCGGTGAGCCCGGTGCCCGAGGCACCCGAGGGATCCGCGCCTCCGACGCCGTCGTCCGTGATGGCGATCAACAGTGTCCCCCTCATGTGCTCGACGGTCACTTCGACGCTGGACGCCTGGGCGTGCTTGACCACGTTTGTCAGGGTCTCGGAGACCACGAAGTACGCGACTGCCTCGATGGTGGGAGACGGGCGCCGGCGCAGGCTCACCGACAGACGGACCGGTATGGAGAGACGCGCGGCGATTCCGGAGAGGGCGGCGTCGAGACCGCGGTCCTCCAGGACCGCGGGATGCAGGCCACGCACCAGGTCGTTCAGCTCGGAGATGGCCTCCTTCGCCTCAAGGTGCGCCTCGTCGATCACCTTGCGGGCTTCCTCCGGCAGGTCGCCGAGGGTGGCCTTGGCGAGGCCGAGGTTGACAGCGAGCGCCACCAGGCGCTGCTGTACACCGTCGTGCAGGTCGCGCTCGATCCTCCGCCGCTCGGCGTCGGCCGCGTCGACCACGCCGGCACGGCTCTCGGCGAGGTCCGCCACTCGTCGGGTCAGTTGCTCCTCACGGCTCGGCCCGAGCAGCGCGTTCGCGGCGCGGGTGTCGAGGCGGGCGAGCGCCCTCGCCAGCCACGCGGTCGCACAGAGCAGGGCGACACCGACGGCGGTGACATACGCTGCCTTCACCGAGTGGCCCGCGTTCTCCGCCCGCCACTGCCACGGGGTCACCCAGAGCCACGCATAGATCGAGGCCGCGGCGCCCCCCGCCGCCCACAACACCAGCACCGCCAGACCGCCGAGCGCGCACAGCGGGCCCGCGAGCAGGTGGTAGCGCATCTGGCGACGGCCGGGGGCCGAGCGCAGCCACTGCTGGATGCCGTGCCGTCCGGGCCGCTCCGCCAGGCCCGCGGGTGCGGGCACGACCACGCCGAGCCGCTCCCGGAAACGGGCGCGCTGCACCCGGGTGAGCAGCGGACCGGCAAGCACCACGGCGGCTGAGGGAACCACGACGGCCACCGTCACGGCCCAGAGCGCCGCCGGCACGAAGTAGATCCATGGCAGCGCCAGCACCAGCAGCACTCCGAACTGGATCGCGATGCCCACGGAGTGGAACGCGGTGGCACGGCCCGCGCGCCCGAACTGCCGCCGCAGGAGGTCCGGTCGCCACGTCTTGAAGTGCATGCACGAACAGTAAAAGATCACGCCGCCGCCGGGCCATGACGCTCCTGCCCGGATCCGGGGTGCACTTTTCTGCACCTCGGGTCGGATATCTGCGTGACTGACGACACCCGGGCGGCTGGCGGAGGCTGGAGGTCGTGAAGGGGAGAGCACTTGGGGAGCGGAGAGGCACATGCGACAACTGATCTCACACACCGAGCAGTTCGCTGCAGAAGGCAGCCCCGATGCGGTGGTCGTTGCGCCGCATGGCCAGCCCCGGCCGGAGCCGTACGGGCGGGAGAAGACCGGGGCGGAGCCGGCCTCGCAGCGAGTGCGCCGGGCCGGCCGGCTGCTGGTCACGTGCGGGCTCGTCCTGCTGCCCTGGCTGTGCGTGCTGGCGACCGGCCTGCCGGCCACCGCTACCGCAGCGCACTGGCCGCTCGCCTGGATCGGCCTTGACGCGCTGGAGGCGGCCGGTCTGATCGTCACCGGCGTCCTCGCTTCCCGCGGCGACGTACGGCATGCCCTGGCGGCCACCGCGACCGCCACCCTGCTCGTGATCGACGCCTGGTTCGACACCACCACCGCGACCGCCGGAAGCGATCTCGACATGGCGGCAGCGATGGCGTGCTGTGCCGAACTACCGCTGGCCGCACTGTGCGTGTGGTTGGCGATCCGGGCGCTGGGGCGACGGGCGTAACGTCCTGCACCGGACGCACCCGCTGTTCGCGCCCGGCGTGCCCCCTCTCTGATCATCGAGAGTGAGGCCTGGCCGGATGAGGAAGCCTCGTAGCGCTCGGCGCACAACAGCCCGGTGCCGGCGACTGGGAACTGAGCCCTTTGCTGTAACCGGTTGCGACCGCGTGAAGCCCCTGGAGAGGCAGGCCTCGGCAAGAGGCCGACGTCACAGGGGCTTCACGCCATGGTGTCACGATCGCCGGTCGGCGTTCCACGGGGCTGTGCGTGCCGAAAAACACTTGGCCAGGCAGCGGCGGGAGATCCCGGCTTCCGCAGCCACGTGCGCGATCGGACGTCCGGCGTCGGTCCGCAGACACAAGCGCAGACGTCCCTCGGGGGTCAGCGGTGCGTTCCGATGTCCCCTGCTGGTGGCGCTCCTGGACTCGGCGGACGCGTTCACCGGGAGCCCTGGGGTCTCAGGGCTCCCGCGTGAGCGGCTGTGCGTGGCGTCGGTGTGCGAACTTTTCGATGGCCGCCGGGGTGACGGGGGTGAAGAAGTTGACGAGGTTGCCGTCGGGGTCACGGAACAGCAGCGACCGGTTGCCCCAGGGCATCGTGGTGGGCTCGGTGACGAAGTCGGTGACGAAGCCGGTCAGGTTCTGGTGAACGCGGTCCACGTCGTCCACGAGGAACTCGGTGATCACGCTGTGGTTGTCCGCCGGGCGCGCAGAGCCCGGGGCGAACAGCGGGACGGTGCGGGTGCCGGCGATCGCGAGGGTGGCGCCCGCGGTCCTGAGTTCGGCGAAGTCCTCGGTGGCCCACGTCGCCGGCACCCCGGTGGCTTTCTCGTAGAACTCGACGAGGCGCGCTACGTCGCTGGTGATGATGCGGATCGAGACGAAGTCCATGGGGATCTCCTTGGCTGTGCTGGAGGCGTGCACTGCGCAGGCTAGGAGAAATAGTGGACAGAATCGGTCCTGTATTCGCGTTAGGCTGCGAACATGTCTCGACCGACCGGCCGCGTGCTGACCCTCCTGGAGCTGCTGCAGTCGGGCGGCACCCGGACGGTGGCCGAACTCGCCGACCGGCTCGGCGTCGAAGGGCGCACCGTGCGGCGGTATGTGGACCAGCTGATCGACCTCGATGTGCCCGTGGAATCGGTGCGCGGCCGTTACGGCGGGTACCGGCTCGCCCCCGGGTATCGCTTGCCTCCGCTCATGCTCAGCGACGACGAGGCGCTGGCCGTGCTGCTCGGCCTGGTCGCCGGCCGCCGGCCGCCGAGCAGGTTTGACGACGACGCAGCACACGGCAAGCGAGACCGCATCGGCGAAGATCCGGCGAGTGCTGCCCAAGCACATCGCCCGTCGGCTCCACACACTCCTGGAAGCTTTCGCCTTCACGGATCAGCCCGATGATTTCGACGCCCCGGACGCCGAGGTCCTGCTCACCATCGCCGATGCGGTGCGCCACCGCCGACCGGTCTCGATCCGCTACACCGACCGCGACGGAGGGCGCAGCGAACGCACGCTGCACGCGTACGGGATCGTCGCCCATGCGGGCCGGTGGTACGTCACGGGCAAGGACGCCCGGATCGGCGCGGACCGAACCTTCCGGCTCGATCGCATCGCAGACGCGAGGACCTTGCCCGGCTCATTCGAAGCGCCCGTGGGTCCCGATCCGGCACAGCGCGTGTTGTCGGGGTTCGCCACGGCCGAGTACCGGCATGAGGTGACCTTGCGGATCCACGGGACGGTTGAGCAGATCCGCGCCCACCTTCCCGCCAGCGTCGCGAGCCTGGAGGAGTACGCGCCCGTGACAGGCGAGGACCGGGCGACCGAACGCTGGCTGCGCGTCGAGCTGCGGGTGGAGCGGCTCGATTGGTTGCCTCCGGTACTCGCGTCACTCGACCGGCCGTTCGTCATCGAGCGCCCCGACGAACTGCGTGACCTCGTCATCGCGCTCGCCGATCGCCTCGCGTCCTACGCCCGCCGAGCCTGACCGCGAGGGAACCAATGTCTCTGCCGTCAGACGCAGTGCGGGGCCCTTGTTGCCGACCGTGGTGGGGGCCGGGTTGCGGCCGGGTGCCCGTCCCGAGAGGGGTGGGCACCCGGCCGGTGGAGTGCGGACGGTTACGGGGCGGGGGTGCCCATCGCTGCGAAGTTGGCGATGTGCACGCCGGTGTTGGCGGAGTCGTGGGTCATGTTGACGCGCAGGTACCGTGCCGTGGTGCTGACCGAGAGGACGTCCCCGGCGCTGGTGGCGACGCTGGTGCTGCCCTTGGTGGCGATCGTCGTCCAGGTGACTCCGTCGGTGCTGGCCTGGACGTTGTACTGGTAGGAGCGGGTGCCGTCCACGTAGTTGGTGACGACGATGCTGCTGAGGTTGTAGTCGGCCTGTAGGTCGACCTGCCACCACTCCGGGGCGGGGTCAGCGCTCCAGTAGCTGCTGTTGTCGGGGATGCTGTCCACGGCCAGGCTCGCGGAGTGCGTGCCCTGGGTGCTCTGCGCCGTCGCCGGTTTGCCGAGTGCTACGTTCTGCGGCGGAGTGGGAGCGGTGCCGACCGGGGTGAACCTCAGGGACTGCTCCAGTCCTGTGCGCTGCCCGCCGGGCGAACTCACGTTGGTGCCGGACCAGTTGCGCGGTGCGGTGGTCTCCGCCAGTCGGGTGGTGTCCGAGGACAGGCTCAGGACCAGGCCGCTGTAGCGGTTGACGAGCCGGTAGGAGCCGATGGGGTTGCCGGACGAGTCCGTGTTCTTGAGGAAGAACCACTGCTGGCCGACGTCGACGGGGTTCGCGGTGGTGACAGTCGGCCGGGTGCCCCAGGCGCGGGTGCTCGTGGTGGTGGAGTCCACGCCGAGAGCCTGGCCGGTACCGGAGTTGGTGATCAGGTAGGAGCCGTCACCGTTGGGCACAAAGGCCCACGCCTCCTGGGCCGATCTGGTCGGTGCGGCCAGCGAAGTGGTCTGCGAGGTCCCGGAGACCTGGGTCAGTGTGCGACCCGAGGAGATGTTGGAGATTCGGTAGGTCTTGGAGATGTCCACCGGCGGTGCGGCGGGCTTCGTGGAGTCAAGCGTGAGGTTTCGGTACTCCGCGTCGCCCGAGGGGCAGCCGTAGTCGCAGTAGCTGCGGAAGGTCTTGCCGAGGATCGTGCCGCTGGTGCGGTTCCCGCTGTCGACGAACCAGTGGTACCAGTAGTCCTCGTACACGGTGGAGCCGGTGTCGGCTATCTCGTGCCACTTGTTGCTCGCCAGGCTGTCGGTCGCGAAGAACTTCTCCGCATGGGCGGACCCGTTCGGGTTGAGCGGGTTGGGCCCGGCGATGTAGAGCCCGAGATAGGCGTCGTACGCGACGTTCATATAGAGCAGGGGCGTCTGCTCCGGCATCGTGCCGGCCGCGAGCTGGTCGCTGACGCAGCCGGGGGTGGACGGCTTGTACTCATGGGCGGCCGGCACGTACCCGGTCTTGTTCGACGCGTCGACCGGGACGATGGTGCTCTCCTGGCCGCCGACGCCCGCCTGCGACCACGAGCCGCGGTACCACTTCTGCCATGTGCCGGTCGCCATCTTCCCCGAGATGGGGGCGCGCGCGACGTGCTCCAAGCGCTGGATGGCGCCCTGACAGCCGGGCTTGTCGATCACACTGGAGCCGTAGTAGACGTAGAAATACCCCGACGCCGTGTCGACGAACAGGCGCTGGTCGCCATCGCCGTAGTAGTAGGTCTGGTTGGGGAACGCCGTGGTGTCGCCGCGTGTGGTGCTGTACGGCGAGGTCAGCGCGTGACCGACGATGGTCCAGGTGTGGCCCTGGTCCGTGGACGTGGCGTAGTCGATGGAGTCGTAGTGCATCCCGTCGCCGAAGGGCTGCGGGGTGAACTCGTTGTGGACCAGGCCGGTCCAGTTGCCGGTGTCCGGGTCGACCCAGGTACCGATCAGGTCGCAGAAGTTCCGCTGCGAGTAGTAGCTCCTCGACGGTTCGTTCGTGGCCTCCAGGCCGGTGGGGCTGTTGTTGCACCGTGCGGTGGTATCGCTGTTCGCCGCGTTCAGCGCGGCGTCGGGCTGCGCGTCGTCGAAGGTCGTGCCGGTGTCGAAGGCCCAGTTCCGCGGGTCCGTCGGCGCGTAGTTGGCTTCCGACTGCTGGGTGTAGAACGTGCCGTCCTTGTCGATGAAGGGGCTGGACGGCGAGTCGGAGGCGAAGTTGTTGGGGCCCATGGAGCCCACCGTCAGCGTGTAGGCCGTGCTGGGGTGCAGCGGGTGCAGCGGGTGCGCGGCCGAAGCGGTGCCGGGCAGCGCAGCGCCTACCACCGTCAGTGCCGTGGCTGCCAAGGCCACCGTAAGTCTGTTCCGTGAGCGGAACACTCGGGTTCTCCTCGTGAGGGTGTGCCGGCCGTTGCGGGTCCGCAGCGCTTGACGCGGCGATGCGGCGGGGCGGCAAGGGGATCGGGGCGTCGTGCCTGCCGCTCACCGGACGCACCGTCAGGAGGTGTTGCCGGTGATCGGCGGGCGGGCCGCCGAGCGCCGCCCGGCGTTGTCGACGTGGGCGGGAGCGCTCGACGCTCGGGGCGGGCGGCTGCGCGTGCCACGGGATGCACCCGTGGCACGCGTGCGGCGAGCCCTGGACCAGGTGAATTTTTCACCTCAGATAAGTAACTGAGGGAAGTAAATGGTCACGTCGAGCGGACCGTCAAGACGGCGAGTCCCCGCCGTTATCGAATCGTGGCTCACGTCGCAGGCGTCGCCCCTCCCGCCTCACTGCCCCCGGATCGCGGCGGGCGCCAGGGGCACGGTGCTGTCCAGGGAGGTCATGCGCTGGTCGACGGTGTCCAGCGCCAGCCGCAGAGCGCCATGGGCCACCGCGTTGTCGCCCAGTTCCGACGCCTCCAGGCGCGGCAGGTGCAGGCAGGTCTCGGCCAGCTCGGTCCCGAGTCTCGGCAGCAGCAGGTCGGCCGCGTGCGAGAAGCCGCCGCCCAGCACCACCAGGTCGGGGTCGATGGTGAGCACCATCGCGGTGACACCGCGCGCGACATCCGCCGCGAACCTGTCCACGGCCGCGACCGCGACGGGGTCCCCGGCGCGGGCGGCCTCGAAGACCCGGGTCGCCGCCTCGCCGCGGTCCGTACGGGGTTCGGTGCCGCCTGCGGTCGCTACCAGGCGTTCGGCCGCGTCGTGCCACCCCACCCCACGCAACGCGCCGATCTCTCCTGCGGCGCCGGCCGCGCCGCGGTGCAACTGCCCGCCGATGACCAGCCCGGCGCCAAGGCGCACGCCGGCCAGGAGGTAGATCATCGTCTCGGCCCGGTGCCCGAGCCACCGTTCGGCAAGCGCCGCCAGGTTGGCGTCGTTCGCCACGTCGACCGGGCACTGCAGCACCGAGCCCAGCTGCCCGCCCGGGTTCAGGCCCCGCCAGCCCGGCAGCAGCGCCGAGGCGGTGACCGTGCCGCCGGGGTCGATGACGCCACTGGTGCCCATCGCCGCAGCCCACACGTCCTTCGGCTGCAGGCCCGCCTCCGCGAGCGCCGCGTGCAGGGCGTGCTCCGCCGTGGCGAGCCGGACCTGCGCGGGGTCGCCCGGGGAGACCTCGGCGTGGTGGCTGCCCACGATGGTGGCTTCCAGGTCGGCGACGAACACCTGGACCCCGTGGGTCCCCACGTCGATCCCGACCACGTGCCCGACCTCGGCGCGGAAGCGGTATCTGCGGGCCGGACGTCCCACCGCCCGCCTGCCGCCGGAGCCCTCGTCCGCCTCGGCCTCGACGAGCCAGCCCTGGGCATCGAGTATCTCGGCGACCACCTGCGTCGACCGCCAGGACAGGCCCGTCGCGTCCGAGATCTCCCGCAGCGGGCGCGGTGCGCCGCCGCGCAGGACGGCCAGCACCGACAGCTCGTTGGCTCGACGGAGCAGCGTCTGGTCGCGGGCGGCGCTTGGGAACGATTCGGTCACGGCGAAGGCGCTCCTCTTGACGTTGGGGGCAGGCGATTCATTTACTTCCCCCAGTTACATATCTCAGGTAATAAACTAGCAACTGTTCAGAGGAGGCACCAACGATGGGGTCACCGAAAGATCAGCGCACCCCCAGTCTGGCGGTCATCGGCGCCGGTGTACGCGGACTTGGCTATGCGCGCCGGGCCGCCGCCCAGGGTGCCCGCATCGTCGCGGTTGCCGAACCGCGCAGCAACGCGCGGGCGGACTTCGCGGCGGAGTTCCGCATAGCCCCCGAGCAGGTCTTCGCGGACGCGGCCGACCTGCTCGCCGCCGACCGGGTGGCGGACGCCGTCGTCATCTCCTCCCCGGACGCCTGCCACGCCGAGCAGGCGCTGCTCGCGGCGCGGCACGGCTACGCCATGCTGCTGGAGAAGCCGATGGCCGTGAGCGAGGAGGACTGTACGCGGATCGTGGAGGCGGTGGAGCAAGCCGGGGTGGTCTTCGCCGTCGGACACGTCCTGCGCTACACCCCGTACACCCGGGTGCTCAAGGAACTGGTGGACTCGGGCCGCATCGGCACGGTCGTCAGCATCGAGCATCTGGAGCCGGTCGGCTGGTGGCACCAGGCCCACTCCTACGTCCGGGGCAACTGGCGCCGCGCGGACGAGTCCGGCCCGATGCTGCTCACCAAGTCCTGCCACGACCTCGACTGGCTGATGTACATCATGGACGAGATCCCCTCCCGGGTCTCCTCCTTCGGTTCCCTCAGCCACTTCACCCCTGCCAACAAGCCCTCGGCGGCCACGGACACCTGCGTCACCTGCCCGGTGGAGCGCTCTTGCGCCTTCTCCGCGAAGCGGACCTACCTCGCATGCCTGGGCGACCCGGTGCGGGAGTACTGGCCGCTGTCGATGGTGACCCGGGACTTCACCGAGGCCGGGGTACTCACCGCGCTCGAGGACAGCCCCTACGGCCGCTGCGTCTACTCCTGCGACAATGACGTCGTCGACCACCAGGTCGTCGCCCTCGAATTTCCCAGCGGGGCGACCGCCGCGTTCACGATGACCGCGTTCACCCAACTCGTCCACCGCAGGACGCGAATCTTCGGCACGCGTGGCTGCCTGGAAGGCGACGGCGACACCGTGCTCCTGCACGACTTCGTCACCGACCGGACCGAGGAGCACCGCACCTCCGACCTCCACATCGGCGCGTCCGCCGCCGACGGACACGGCGGCGGTGACGACGCGCTGGTGGAGGCGTTCCTGGCGGCTGTGGCAAGCGGCGACAGCAGCCCCCTGATCTCCGACGCCCGGACCAGCCTGGCCGGGCACCGCGTGGTCTGGGCCGCCGAGCGCGCCCGGCACTCGGGGACGGTCGTCTCCCTGGCCGCTTCGACGAGCGCCCCCGGCCCGCTGCCCGCCTGACCTGGTTCCCCCACCGCCGCACCACACCTCCGGGGATTGCCGGTGCTTTCCCCACGCCCCCACAGAGGAACACGATGTCTTCCGTAACCGGCACCCCTGCCCGGGTGACCCGCAGACAGCTGCTGATCCGCTCGGCCGTCACAGCCGCGATGGCCGCCCCGGCCGCAGGCCTGCTCAGCGCCTGCGCGGGCGGCAGCAGCACGCAGGCGTCGGCGCCCCAGGGGAAGAAGAGCGCCGACAACCCGTTCGGGATCGGCGCAAGCGCCCCGCTGGACGTCTACTACTTCAAGGGCGGCCTCGGCGAGAACTTCGCCAAGGCGTTCGACGCGCTCTACAGCAAGAAGTTCCCGGACGCCACGATCTCGTACAGCAGCGGCACGGACGTCACCGGAGACCTCCAGCCCCGCTTCAACGCCGGCTCGCCGCCGGACTTCATCTTCGACGACGGCGACAAGAAGCTGAAGCTGGACGTCCTCCACAGCAACGGCGAGCTCACCAACCTCGACGTCCTGCTGGACGCCCCCTCGATCGACGACCCGTCGAAGAAGGTGCGCGACGTGCTGGTCCCCGGGACCATCGAGGCCGGCCAGATCGGCACCAGCATGTTCTCGCTCAACTACGCGCTGACCGTCTACGGCGTCTGGTACTCCAAGTCCCTGTTCCAGCAGAAGGGCTGGGCCATCCCGCAGACCTGGGACGAGTTCATGAGCCTGTGCGCCACCATCAAGGCCGCGGGCATCGCGCCATGGGCGCACCAGGGCAAGTACCCGTTCTACATGATGGTCCCGCTCATGGACATGGTCGCCAAGGCGGGCGGTGAGTCCATCATGAAGAAGATCGACAACCTCATGCCGAACGCCTGGCACGAGGACGCCGTCGTGCAGTCGGTCGAACGGATCTACTCGCTGGTGGCCAAGGGCTACATGCTGGCGGGCACCGAGGGCCTGACCAACACGGAGGCGCAGACCGCCTGGACCCAGGGCAAGGCGGCCTTCGTCCCCTGCGGGTCCTGGCTGGAGCAGGAGATGCAGGGGATCACCCCGGCCGGCTTCGACATGGCCGTCATGCCGATGCCGAAGGCCACCGGTGACCAGATGCCCGCCACCGCCGTACGCGCCCTCGCGGCCGAGGCGTTCATCGTCCCGGCCAGGGCGGCCAACCAGGCCGGCGGCCTCGAACTGCTGCGGATCATGTGCTCCAAGGCCGGCGGGGCCGCCTTCGCCAAGGACGCCAAGTCATTGCCGGTGGTGCGGGGGGCGATCACCCCGGAGATCGCGGCGACCATGTCGCCGGGCACCAAGTCCAGCAGCGACCTGATCGCGGCGGCGGGCAGCGACGTCATCTCCTGGAAGTACTCGACCTGGTACTCCCAGATGGAGACCGACCTGGAGACCGCGATGGGTGAGCTGATGGGCAACCGGATCAAGCCGGCCGAGTTCGTCAAGCGGGCGCAGGCCGCCGCCGACAAGACAGCCACCGACTCGTCGATCCAGAAGTTCACCCGCGCGTGACGCGCGACGGCGCCGGGCCCCGCGCGGGTGCACCCCCGGCCCCGCGCCCACCTGCCCGAAGCGTCCGACCAGGAGCGCCCTGCCATGCGGCTGAGCAACAACACCCGGAAGAACCTGTTCATCACAGCGTTCCTCATCTGTCCGATAGGCGCCTACGCGGTCTTCGTCCTATGGCCCTACCTGGAGACCTTCGGCTACTCGTTCACGGACTGGTCCGGGGTCGCGCCGCCGAGCAGGTTCGTGGGCCTGCAGAACTACAGCGAGCTCTTCCATGACGACGTGTTCCTCACCGCGCTCTGGCACAACCTCCTGATGCTGCTCGTCCTGCCGGTGGTCACGATCGCGCTGGCACTGTTCTTCGCCTTCATGCTCAACGTCGGCGGCCGGGCAGGGTCCGCCGGCGTCCGCGGCGTGCGCGGTTCGGCCTTCTACCGCATCGTCTTCTTCTTCCCGCAGGTGCTGTCGGTCGCCATCCTGATCATCATGTCCCAGGCGGCGTACCGCTCGGACGCGGCCGGCCTGCTCAACGGCGTCATCATCAAGCTCGGCCTGACCGACGCCGCCCACCCGCTCCCCTGGCTCGCCGATCCGAACGCGGTCCTCTGGTGCATTCTGGCGATCATGGTCTGGCAGTGGGTCGGCTTCTACATGGTGCTGTTCTCCGCCGCGATGCAGTCGATACCCAGGGAGATCTTCGAGGCCGCCCTGCTCGACGGCGCCCGCCGAGGGCAGACCTTCCGCAGGGTGACCGTCCCGCTGCTGTGGGACTCCGTCCAGACCGCCTGGGTGTACCTCTCGATCGCCGCGATGGACGGCTTCGCCCTGGTGGCCAGCCTCACCCAGGGCTCCAGCTACGGCGGCGGACCCGACCACCACAGCGAGGTTCTGGCGACCTACCTGATGCGCAACTTCCTGAGCTTCGGCAAGGCCGGCTACGCCTGCGCGATGGGCGTCGTCATCTTCGCGATCACCCTCCTGCTGTCGTTGATCATGCTCCGCTTCACCCGCCGCGACGGCGTCGAGTACTGACATGAGGACCCACACCATGACCACCAAGACCGAGAGCCTGCCGCAGGCGGGGCTGCTCAGACGGCGTACGGCGGAGCGCCGGCAGAATTTCGGCGAAGAGGGCCGTGTCCTCAACGTCTTCTCCCACGGAATCCTCGCCCTGTGGGCCTTTATGATCATCTTCCCGCTGCTGTGGGTCGTGCTCGGATCATTCAAGACCAACGCCGAGATCGGCTCCAGTGCCTGGGCGTGGCCCATGCAGTGGTCCTTCGACGCCTTCGGCCGGGCCTGGTCCAAGGGGATCGGCGGTTACTTCGCGAACACCCTGGTCGTCCTGGCCATGTCCGTCACCGGCACGATGCTGCTGGGCGCGATGGCTGCCTACGTCCTGGCCCGCTATGAGTTCCGCGGGAACCGGGTCGTCTACTACTGCTTCGTCGCCGGTGCGATGTTCCCGGTCTACCTGGCACTGGTGCCGCTGTTCTTCCAGGTCAACAAGCTGCACATGCTGAACAGCTACACCGGGCTCGCGCTGGTCTACATCGCCTTCTCGCTACCGTTCACCGTCTTCTTCCTGCACGCGTTCTTCAGGACCCTGCCCTCGGCGGTCCACGAAGCCGCGTTCGTCGACGGCTGCTCCCACACCCGGGCGTTCTTCCAGATCATGATGCCGATGGCCAAGCCCGGACTGATCTCGGTCGGCATCTTCAACATCCTCGGCCAGTGGAACCAATACCTGCTGCCCGTCGTACTGATGCAGCGCCAGCGCGGCGACAGCGCGGCACACCAGATGCTCACCCAGGGCCTGGTCAACCTGCTCGCCGAACAGGGCGCCGCCGGCGACTCCCCGGCCCTGTTCGCCGGGATGACCATCGCCATGCTGCCGGTGCTGGCGGTCTACCTGTCCTTCCAGCGCCAGGTCCAGACCGGCCTGACCTCCGGGACGCTCAAGTAGAACGCGGATCATCCCGATCACTGGTGGCGGGCCGTATGCAATGTCATGCCTATACGGTCTTTACCGCACAATTCGGAACCGCGCGCTATCTCTCGCAATCGCAGCCTCCGCCCTCGCGCGCCAGACCTTGCGCGATCTTGACTCTGAAGCTTCTGCAGACCGTCAAGCTGCAGGAGGCGGCCCGGATGCGCTGGTGGGGTGGCGGTGGACCTCTCGCGCGCGACGAAGCGCTTGAGGCATCTGAAGATGTCCTTCGTCCTGAGTCCTTCGAGGGTGCGTCGTGCGACGTAGTCGCGGGTGCGTGGGTCGTGACGCATGCGGACCAGCACGATTGTGTGCAGCGCGCGGTTGTCCTGGCGGGTCCACCACGGTTGAGTCGGTGGCGGTCGGTGCGCCCGGAAGATGCCGGCACGGGTGCGGCGGCCCACAGATGGGCGAAGGAGGCCCCTGAAGCGAGGCTGTCGGGGTTGTCTCCGGCGGTAACCAGCAGCTGCCCGGCGTTCTCGGTCCCGACGCCCGACCAGGGCGTGCCGACCTGACGTCGGCGGGTCCTCGCACGCGTCAGACCCCGCTCTCTCTGTCTGCGTCCCGCGCGCTCAGCAAGTCGAGGATGGCGTCCCGCCAGGTGGTGTAAGGGATCAAGGCGCCGGAATCCGCAAGCCAGGGACGGTGACTCCGTCCGTTCGAGGACTCAACCCATCTCACCAGCAGGCTTTGCGGGCAGGCGCGTCTATGGAGGTCGCCGTGGGCCTCCTACCGGAACGCCTAGCGCTTGATCCCCTACACCACGTCGCGGGACACGACCAAGTCGAGCTGCCGGCGAAGGCGGCCGGCCTCCGCGTCGTCCGACTGCACGACACCCGGCACGGCTGCGACACCCTGCTGGTTGCGCCCGGGGGGGCGCCTCGCGTGGTGACGGAGATCCTTGGACACAGCCAGATCGCGGTCACGATGAACGTCTACGCCCACGTCACGCAGCAGACCCAGCGGGAGGCGATCAGCCACATGGACCGGTTGCTGCGGCGCCGGCCTCCGGTGCCGCCGCCGGGCGTCTCCCGGAAATCTCCCGAATGATGTCACCTGGAGATGCCAAAGGCCCTGGATCGTGATCGGTCCGGGGCCTTTGTACTGGTCAGGTGGGGTGGGCGCAGACGGTTTCGAACCGCCGACCCCTGCTTTGTAAGAATGATCGACACCTTGGCAACCGTTCCCGATCTTTCCCGATGATGGCCGTTCTCGCAGCTCAGAGGCCTTGGCGGCGGAGGAAGGTTCACCCGGCTTGCGTCACCTTTCATGGCGCTTCTCCGTCCTTCCGTTCCCATGACGTTCCCATGGGGACGCCTGCAGGCGTCGTCGGGTGAGAAGTCGGCGGCTCGCTCGATACCAGGGCGCCCGCCACGAACCGGTGAGCACCGCTGATGTTTCGGAGTCGACGAAGGCCCAACCACTGCCCAGGGGTAGAGCCTTCGCGGTCGCGGCCTCGCCACAGGTGATTACCGGAGGCGTCCCGGGCGCCCGGGAAGGCCATCCTGGGTGCCCGCCGCAACGACTCAGCTGTCCGTGTCCTTCGGGTGCCGGGTGGAGGCGTGGACGAGGTAGACGGTACGGCGGGGCTCATCGATGAGGTACCGTACGCGGCCGCCCGCGGTGACCTCGTACTCCCACTGCGGGTACTGGGTGCCGCCCAGGGTGCCCGTGGAAAGCCGGCCGCGCAGCCGATGCTGGCGATCGGGGTCGCTCATGGAGAGCGGGTTGTTGCGTAGTGCCTCGTAGCAGCGCCGGGTGTTGCCGGCCGCTTCCGTGCAGAGGTCTCCCCATCCTTTTGCCGCATCGTTCGTGGCGAACCGGAGTCGCCATTCGCTGCCGATCGGTGGCGGTGGGACGTCGTCTCCGCGCTTGGGGCTCACGGTGCGGGCACCTCGCCGTGGTCCTCGTCCGCGAGCGGGGTGGTCAGCTGAGCCGTCAGTTCAGGGTCCGCGAGGATCCTGGCGGTGGCGCGCCATTCGACGATGACGCGGTGCAAGTTGGAATGCACGTCCAGTTCGACGGCGTCGCGGGTCGCGTTGACGAGGTCGACGACGAACTCGCGTACCTCCTCGGCCGAGAGGTGGCGACTCCACGGGAAGACCTCGGGCAGCGCGAGCAGGACCGCCCGGGCTCCTTCGTCACTGCTGATCAACGCGGCGAACAGCCGCGCGGTGACGTCGGCCGTCTCTTCACGCTGCCGGTCGTGACGCTCGGTGGTGAGATAGAGGTCCTCACCGTCGCGTCGGGTGACGTGGACCCGCTGGGCACGCTCGACGGTGTCGGCGACCCGCTTGGAGTTCTTCGACAGGTCGGAGAACGAAACGGTCAGGGTTGACATACCCAGCACGCTACTTCGGAACGTATTCCGAAGTCAACCGCTGGCTGTCTCCGCGTTCCGGGAAACCAGCTCACCCGCGCTCGCCCCCTCAATTCGGCAAGGCGCCGTGGCACTATCACCACCCATGTCCTTGGCGACTTCCTCCTGCGTGTAGGGGTTGTCTGGGACGGCGCGTACTAGCGTGCCCGCAGAGTCCCGTCGATGTCTGTACGCCATGAGGAGCCACGATGCCCGGCGATACACCCGAGTTGCCCGCGAAGGATCTGCGCACCCTGATACCGGAGTACGCGGACCTTGCCCGGGAAACCATCCTCCTCAACCCCGAGCCCGGCGACCCAGGCGTGCGGGAGAGTTCGCTGGGAGGCAAGCTGCTGTGGCCCGCGGACGAGCCGTGGCCGTACTGCGCACAAGAAGACCACTGGACGTTCGGCTCCGACCCGTCCAACAGGACCGAGATCGTCCCGGGCGCGGTGCCGATGGTGCCGATCCTCCAGCTGTTCGCCCGGGATGTGCCGGGGCTGGAGTTCCCGGAGGGGAAGGACCTGCTACAGCTGGTGTGGTGCGCGCTGATGCATGAGCAGGACCCCAGGCTGCTGGTGATGCCGCAGCTGTACTGGCGCAACGAGGCGGAGGTCGTGGCCGGAGGGCTGCTGTCCGAGCCCCCCGGGGTGAGCGAGGGCGAGTACGACGAGGACAACATGCCGGAACCGTCCACGTTGTCCCCGACGACCGCGGAGGACTATCCGAGATGGCTTGATCTCCCCAAGGACATGGAGGAGACCTGGGAACGCCGCCTCCGGTTGCCGACGGGCCGCGCCGTGCGGCCTCCCGACTCCAACCTCATCGGAACGAAGGTCGGCGGCTGGCCCGCCTGGACGCAGCCTGCCGACTGGCCAGACTGCGAGAGCGGACACCGCATGGAGCACCTTCTGACCATCACCGGCGACATACAGTTGGGCGACTGCGGCGGCGTCTACTTCTTCCATTGCCGCCAGTGCCCCGGCCTCCCCTGGGACTGGCGCTTCGACTGCCACTGACCTGACAGCTGAGGTGGCCGAGACCCACGCCTTGTGAAGATCATGCTCAACGGCAGCGTCGCCGCCATGGACAAAACGAGTGCGGGCAACAGGCACCGCAGCGCCGACTCAGGCGCAGAGCTACGTCGCTCCCGCCAGGAAGGGCCACGAACGGGCACCATCGCGTTCCCATTCGTTCCCATGGGACCCCAAAAAGGGCCTCCGGCAGTTCGCCGAAGGCCCATATTTTTGGCGTTTTGCCTGTTCAGATGGCGTGGGCGCAGTAGGCTTCGAACCTACGACCCCTGCTTTGTAAGTTCGAGCCCAGGCACATGCTGGCTGGAGAATCCGACCACCTCGGGCGACGCCAGGCTCTCCCGCATCCAGTCTGGTCCATCAGCATCCGGCGACGTTGATGTCGGCTAGCCTCGATCTTGCGTGGGGGTTCGTCAGCTTGATGACGAGCCCTTTCGTGCTGTTTCGAGTGGGTGTTTCTGTGCGGGGGCATGGTGTGGGCCCGACTGTCGCGTCGGGTGGACGTCGGGTTCCACGGCTCCGAGGGGGGATTGCTCGTCGGGACTGGTCGTTGTGGGTGGTCAGCCTGGGTTCGGCAGGGACTGGAGCCGATCGACGGCGCTGGTGATCACGTCGGTCCAGGGCCAGTGGCGGGCCAGGCGTAGGTAGGTGCGGCGGCCGGTGGTGACGAGCTGGGCGGCGGCAGAGAACAGCCGCAGTCGCAGGCGCTTGGGCTCCCAGCGGCGGGAGGCGCCGGTCAGGGCGAGCATCGGCATCCAGGCCAGCAGCTCGAGCGCGAGCTGGACGATCTCCAGCCAGATCCGGTTCTGTGCCATCGCGTGCAGGGGAAGGTTGCGCAGGCCGGTGTCGCGGGCGGCGCGGATGCGGTCCTCGGCTCGTGCCCGCTGGCGGTGCCGCAGCTCCAGGGCGGCGATCGGCGCGTCGGGGGTGTTGGTGGCAAAGCAGGTCAGGCGCATGCCGTCGGCGTCGGTGAACCGCAGCTGGGCGCCGGGGTGCGGGCGTTCCTTGCGCACGATCAGCCGCATTCCCTTCGGCCAGCCGCCCAGCACGTCACCGGCCAGCTCGGCCACCCACGCCCCGTCGCGGATCTCGCCGCCAGGTTCGACGGCCGGCGTCCAGGCGGACTCCGGGATCTGGAGGACTGCGGCGTGGATGGCGTCGGTGATGGTCATCCCCACCGAGTACGACAGCCACCGTCCGCGCGCGGTCAGCCAGTCGAGGAAGGCGTGAGTGCCGCCCGCGGAGTCGGTTCGGACCAGGGTCCGCCGACCGCGCCGGAACCTCTTCGGCAGCTGGGCCAGCGCCAAGCGGGTTGCCTGGATGTAGTCGGTGGCGGTGTTGCTGCCCGCTTTGCCTGGCCGCAGCAGGCCGGCGACCGGCTCCCCGCCCCCGGCCGCACCGTGATCGACGAACGCCACGAGCGGATGATGCCCATAGGTCTTCTTCCAGGTCCGGGTGGCGTCCTGCTTGTCGGAGTGGGCCAGCACCAGCACCCCGTCGATGTCCACGATCACCTGCCCGCCGGCGTGCGGGGCATCGGACCCGGCCACCTGCCAGACCTGCTGGCGGGCTTCGGCCCGAGCGGCGCGGATCGCTGCCAGGGCCCGAGGCCCGGCTGCGGCGAGGGCGTCGACCAGGCGCGAGACGGTCGGGTCGGAGGCCACCAGCCCGAACACCTGCGGCTCGGCCCGCAGCATTGCTATATCGGCCAGGCAGTCCCCGCTCAGGGCCGTGGCCAGTGCCAGGTCCAGCAGGATCTTGCCCGGGTCGTGCACCGCCCGCGGCTTGCGCCACGGCGCAAGTGCTGCCGACAGCGACGCGTCCAGGCCGCTCTTGCGGGCGGTCTCCACCAGCAGGACCGCCCCGGCCTGCGAGACCACCGAGCGACCGTTGCCCTCAACGCGGACAGGCGGGTACGACCCGCTACGCTTCTTCACCTGGAGAGTGCAGCTTTCCTGAGGACGACAAGGACCTTCGACAAGCCCTATCGTCCCAGGTCAGAGGCACTCTCCGCCTTTTTGATCAGTCTCTGGACAAGCTCGCTCGTGAAAGCGCGAGGCTAGGCGGCCCCGCATACCCCACTATCCCCCGACCCTTCAGGGTCAGCACTCCCATGACCACGAGAAAGCATCCGGAACCCAACATGATCCACGCCGACATGGCACCCCTCCTGCGCGGAGACTACCGCGCGGGCGGTGGAGCGGCTTTGGGCGGTGTCCTGTCCGGTCTGGGGTCGAGCATGATCAGGGGGCCGATGACGTTCCCATGGGTTGCCGCGGGAACGGCTACAGGCGGCCTCCCGAGCCGAGACAGACGACTTGGTCGAGGACACAACGCTCCAACAAACTCGTGAGCACCGCTGATGTTTTGGGGTCGACGGAACCCTGACGCTCTCAACGTGGGCAGGGCCTCTCAGCCGCTGACGCTGCGGCGCTCGACTTCCCCGCCAGTGCGAGGGTGGTCCGCAGGGAGGACTCGGCGACAACCTGTAGGTGGCGTCTTCCCCGCCAACACGGGGCGTGACCCTCAGCCCGGCCCTCCAACGGAAGACTTGCAGGGGTCCTGCCGCCAGCGCGAGGGGGAATGCGGTGCGGTGCCGACGCGCGATGGCGCTGCTGGGCTCGGCCGGCGGAAGCCGTAGGCCGGTGATCACGAAGCCGGTGTAGGCCGACGAGGGCAGCGCCCGTGATGTGGTCCACCGGTTCATCGACATCGGGATTGCTCGCTTGGAGCCTCGCCGGACGGAAGGCCGCCCGCACCAGCTCAGCCCTGTCGACAAGGGCTTCGCCGTCCAGACGGCTACCACCTGCCCGACCAAGCGCAGCCAGCCCTTCACTCGCGGGACCGTCCCCCTGAACCGCTGAAACGGCCCGCCGGAAGGACCGGCGGGCCGTCACGCAGGATCGGGGCTGGAGCAGCGGCGTCACTTCATCGAGATGACCGGCGATGCGGGCGCGCACCCCTCCTGGGCATCGATCTGTTGTTCGGTCATGATGCCTTTCCATGTCCAGTACTGGCCTGGCTTCAGACGAGCTTGAGAGGCTGCGGCCAGGTCGAGTAGGTCGCCGGTACCGCTTCCGTCCGCCGCTGTATAGCTGAGGTCCAGTTGAGCAGGTAGTTTCACCGGACTTACACGGACGTCATTTCCCGAGAAGTCGCGCGTTGCCCATCCCCCTTTTCTCCATATTTCAAGCATCCCACGACTTCCTGCTGTTCCGTGTGGAACTCGAGCGCGCCAGTATACTTTTGGATCGGCGACGTTCGGATTAGCATCCCGAACAGTTATGACCGCGAGGAGATCTTGCGGACAGAGAGGAACCTTGACCGTCGCCGAGGATCCTGACACTCGAATTCCGAATGCGGAGGGGACGGGGTCTGACGGAGCGAGGCATCCGGCCGACCCCAGGAGTGCAAGGCCCCCACACAGTCGGTACCACAACCCTCTCAGCAAGGGTAATGTCCTTCCTTGAGGTTGGCCTCAATCTCCCACCTGGTATGGCGGGATTGATTCCAGCCTTGAAGTACAGATACCCGAACATTGCTCCATATCTCTTCCACTGCTTCTTGTGGCGCTTTTCGTGCCGCGTCCTATTACTCACGCCACACAGCCTCTGAGCAGGCAAAACGTCGAAGACCTGCTGGAGTGCTAGCCAGCGGTCGGTGGCGACATCCTTGTCCGTGGCGACTGGTCGACCGATAGCTTGGTGCCGTCCTTTGAGACGGCGACGAGCGCGAAGTCCTCCTGTTGTGTGAGTAGGTACGGCCACCTGGCGCTGGTGGCGTCACCGGGAACGTCGACGCTCATGAGGGTGTAGAACGTGCCCTCGTCGTCGATCGAGGCGGTCGGCTGCGTGGCGTAGCCTCCCGGCGCGTGCCAGAAGCCGCTGTGCAGCTCGTAGTGGTCGACGTCATCGGACGGGCTTGCAGTCCAGCTGAAGTCGACTCCGTACCCGTCAATGGCACCGGCGAAGTTGGTGGCAGGGGCCGGGGCGGCAGGAGCGGCGACGGAAACGACGGCGCTGGGAATCGCGCGGTAGGTTTCGGAGAAGTACGGCTCCACCGCGAAGAAGTTGGTCTCGCCTGGAGTCACCTCGGCGATGCAGCGGAACCGAAGTAGGTCGCCATCTTCGACGTACGAGAACTGGCTGCAGTACTGCGGTGGTGTTGTCTCCTCCGTCGATGGGGTGCCGACGCTGCGCAGAAGGCGAACTTCGTCCCATCGGATAGCGAAGGTGTCCTGGGGCAGTGTCCATTGCAGGAGTGCGTTGTTGTCACCCTGGTAGGAGACGGTGACATCGGTTGCCCGGGCTCCCCAGAAGGCGTTGACGTAGCCCTCGTCGCCGGCCTGTGCGGGTGTGAAGTTTCCGGCAGCGTCGTAGGCCTCGATGCGATAGAAAACGGAGCCACCCGTGCCTGGCACGTAATTGGTGATCGAGGTGCCCGTGGTGGTCGCAACCACGGGCCACGGGTCATACCAGCTTTCCCCCGCCAGGTGGCGGCGCACCCGGTAGCGGACGGCTCCGGTGACGGGTTTCCAGCTGACGATGTAGCTTTCCCGAGTGCGGTCGGTTCCCATGGTGACGGTCGGCGGTGCGACACGGGGGGGCGGGGTCTTGTCAAGGGTGGTGACGCCTCGGTCGGCGCTTCCGGCGGAGGTGTTGCCGGCCTTGTCGTACGCGCGGATCTCGTAGTAGAAGGTCTGGCCTGTGGCAGGCGGGGCGTCGGTGTAGCTGATCGCGGTGGTGGTCGCGATGTGTGTCCAGGTGCTGGAGCCTGCTGGGCGGCGGTACACGCGGTAGCCGGCCAGGTCCATCTCCGGGCGTTTGGCCCACTTGATGGTCGCCTTCATCGTGCTGGCGCTGTAGGCGGCAGTGGCCCCCGTGGGGGCGAGCGGCTTGACCTTGTCGACGGTGGCCGATGTGCGGGGCGCGTAGCTGAACTTGACGTTGGCCGAGCCGGTCCAGTTGACGTAGTCGATGCGCAGGGTGTGCTTGCCGGAAGGGATGGTGACGTTGACGGACTTCTTCTGGGTCGTGGAGACGTTCTTCCAGACGTTGATCTTGCGGACGCCGTCGATGTACACGCGTATGCCGTCCCGCGTTTCGGCGGCGAGGGTGAAGGGCCCGCCCGATCCGAAGTCACGGGTGACCGTCCAGCGGACGGAGAAGTAGTTGTACGGCAGCCCGGAGGCAGGAGCGCCCGTGCCCCAGGATTGGTTGATCGCCGCATCGCAGTCGGTCTTCTTCGGCTTGCCGGAGAGCGTGGTGTTGGCGAAGAACTCGCGCTTGAACACCGGGGATGTGCAGGTGACCGTGGCCGAGGCGGGAGTGGCGGTGAGCAAACCCCCCACTGCTGCGACGACGACCGCGATGCACGCGGATCGGAACCGGGTACCAGTCTTCACTTGGTGGCAGGCCCCTTTCAGGCCCGGGCTCAAGCCCACAGCGTGACGCGGGCCCGAGAAGTGGGTGACAAAGCGTCAGAGGCGCATGCATTGGGCAAGGCCGATGACACGCCGGGCACGGACTGTACACCCCTGACCAGCCCCGATGACACAGCCATTTTTCTGGCTACACGGATCAATCGGTCAACTCAGGCACCTGGCAGTTACGCCATTGCGGAGCCCAACCAACTGTGAGGGCAACCGGGTCGCCGCGGGCGAGCAGGGCCAGGGCGAGTGCTACTGCGCAGGCGCCGCCGGGAGCGAAGCGAAGGTCTTCCTGGAGCAGCCGAACTGCCACGGACTCCATCAAGCCGGCCCCACGCCCCAAAAGGCAGCCCCGCTATGAACCCGCACCGCGATCTCGTTGCCGGGCCTGGCGGAGCGCGGGGTGCCAATTGGATGCGGCTGGGATGATCGCAGGCATGACACTGGACTGGTCCGCCCTGAATCACGCCTATGGATCCGCGTCCGACCTACCCGGGCTCTTTGATGAGATCGGTGATCCCGACGCGGCTGACGTTGCGTGGGAGGACCTCTGGGCTTCTCTCTACCACCAGGGGACGGTGTATGCAGCCAGCTTTGCTGCCCTCCCTGCTCTGACGGACATCGCTACCGGTCGCAAACCGGGAGGTTGCTGGCAGGCCCTGGCGTTGGCCGGCCGGATCGTCGTCGAGGAGCAGCAGCTTCACGAGCCCGGTTACCTCCAGGCGCGCTATCCGACCGCAATCCACGAGCTGCATCAGCTGACCCTGGACCTCACGACGGCATTGCCCTTCGAGGGCGATGAAGACGACTATCTGTACTGGTTGGAGCACATTCTGGCGTTCGAGGGGGTACCTGTGTGGAGGAACAGCCTGCGCCGGGTGAGGCACGACGTCCTGTGCCCCTCCTGTGGGCTGAGCCTGGAGATCGACCTCTCCCGCAGGCCCGCAGGCACTCGCCGTCGGGACCCGAACGCGGGCTTTCGGGTTGTCAGCCGTCAGGGGCCCATCCTCACCGGGGTCCGCCCGACTGCCCCCGCGGACCTGCCGCCGATGGTAGGCCGATTGCATCGTATGGCCGTTAGGGCAGGACAGTCAGCGGTCGCAGCGCATCTGCCCCGTCTGTTCGGCTGCACGACGTGTCCGGACTGCGCTTCAGACTTCTCAGTACCGCACCAGGTCGCAGCGTTCCAGGCGGAGAGCCCGTAGCGCGAGCATGCGGTGGCCTTCTTGAGCCGTCGCCAGCAGATGAGCGCGCAGGCAAGGGAGACGAAGGCGTCGTGGAGGTCGGGGCGGCGCTCCCAACGATGTTCCCGCCCGGAGACCAAGCACGATCCGCTCCCGCGAATCGGACGCCTGGCTGAACCTCCGCCCACCCGCCTGCCTTGGCCACAGGCACCAACACGGTCGTACCGGGAACCGGACAGGAGACGTTCGCGGCGCTACCGGGGGGCACTCCGAATCGGCAGTGCACCTCGGCAACTGTCACCACCTCCCAACCGCGTAGACGCGTGTCCCTCCTCCTGACCACGATGCTCCTCGCGGAAGTCGATCCTGGGCGCCATCGTCGCCCTGCTGGCCACGCCGGAAGCCGCCCGCCCGACCATTCCGCAAACCGAGCACCGACGTCGTCCCCCTGCAGCAGGTCTGAGCGCCTCGGGCCCCTATCCCTCGAACGGATCTTCCAGCACAGGGATACAGGGCGACAGCAGCGGCTCCGAGTGCTCGGTCACCCGCCCGCGAACCATCCTGATGACGAGGCAGCGTCAAGACAGGGGCATGCCGCGGTCGCGTGGGAGTTGCTACGGATCACCTGCCTTCGGCGCGCTGCCACCCCATGTGGCCTGCGGCTGGCCCGGACGCTCATGTCCCGACTGTCGGACCGGAACGCTAGCCTCGGCGGCCGCCGAAACAAGCAGTAGCTGCGGCGATGCCCGCACCACTAGCCTCGCGCTTTCACGAGCGAGCTTGTCCAGAGACTGATCAAAAAGGCGGAGAGTGCCTCTGACCTGGGACGATAGGGCTTGTCTAGGGTCCTTGTCGTCCTCAGGAAAGCTGCACTCTCCAGGTGAAGAAGCGTAGCGGGTCGTACCCGCCTGTCCGTGTTCAGGGCAACGGTCGCTCGGTGGTCTCGCAGGCCGGGGCGGTCCTGCTGGTGGAGACCGCCCGCAAGAGCGGCCTGGACGCGTCGCTGTCGGCAGCACTTGCGCCGTGGCGCAAGCCGCGGGCGGTGCACGACCCGGGCAAGATCCTGCTGGACCTGGCACTGGCCACGGCCCTGAGCGGGGACTGCCTGGCCGATATAGCAATGCTGCGGGCCGAGCCGCAGGTGTTCGGGCTGGTGGCCTCCGACCCGACCGTCTCGCGCCTGGTCGACGCCCTCGCCGCAGCCGGGCCTCGGGCCCTGGCAGCGATCCGCGCCGCTCGGGCCGAAGCCCGCCAGCAGGTCTGGCAGGTGGCCGGGTCCGATGCCCCGCACGCCGGCGGGCAGGTGATCGTGGACATCGACGGGGTGCTGGTGCTGGCCCACTCCGACAAGCAGGACGCCACCCGGACCTGGAAGAAGACCTATGGGCATCATCCGCTCGTGGCGTTCGTCGATCACGGTGCGGCCGGGGGCGGGGAGCCGGTCGCCGGCCTGCTGCGGCCAGGCAAAGCGGGCAGCAACACCGCCACCGACTACATCCAGGCAACCCGCTTGGCGCTGGCCCAGCTGCCGAAGAGGTTCCGGCGCGGTCGGCGGACCCTGGTCCGAACCGACTCCGCGGGCGGCACTCACGCCTTCCTCGACTGGCTGACCGCGCGCGGACGGTGGCTGTCGTACTCGGTGGGGATGACCATCACCGACGCCATCCACGCCGCAGTCCTCCAGATCCCGGAGTCCGCCTGGACGCCGGCCGTCGAACCTGGCGGCGAGATCCGCGACGGGGCGTGGGTGGCCGAGCTGGCCGGTGACGTGCTGGGCGGCTGGCCGAAGGGAATGCGGCTGATCGTGCGCAAGGAACGCCCGCACCCCGGCGCCCAGCTGCGGTTCACCGACGCCGACGGCATGCGCCTGACCTGCTTTGCCACCAACACCCCCGACGCGCCGATCGCCGCCCTGGAGCTGCGGCACCGCCAGCGGGCACGAGCCGAGGACCGCATCCGCGCCGCCCGCGACACCGGCCTGCGCAACCTTCCCCTGCACGCGATGGCACAGAACCGGATCTGGCTGGAGATCGTCCAGCTCGCGCTCGAGCTGCTGGCCTGGATGCCGATGCTCGCCCTGACCGGCGCCTCCCGCCGCTGGGAGCCCAAGCGCCTGCGACTGCGGCTGTTCTCTGCCGCCGCCCAGCTCGTCACCACCGGCCGCCGCACCTACCTACGCCTGGCCCGCCACTGGCCCTGGACCGACGTGATCACCAGCGCCGTCGATCGGCTCCAGTCCCTGCCGAACCCAGGCTGACCACCCACAACGACCAGTCCCGACGAGCAATCCCCCCTCGGAGCCGTGGAACCCGACGTCCACCCGACGCGACAGTCGGGCCCACACCATGCCCCCGCACAGAAACACCCACTCGAAACAGCACGAAAGGGCTCGTCATCAAGCTGACGAACCCTCACGCAAGATCGAGGCTAAGAAGCGATCCGCAAACCGTGACCGAGGCTTGGGGGTTGGACGTGTGTTCGCCCTTGATTCCCGGTTCGGGTGATCCCGTCTTGGCCATGGCATGAAGACAGGGCCCCTGCGCAACTTGGAGGTTGTCGAGACCCAAAAGTCGCATGGAGGCCCTGTTGCCGCATTTCTACGCCGTCGCCGGGGTCGAGGGCAACCGGGCTCCACGGGAGTGTGACTGCCTGGCACACCGGTTCGGGAACGCGCGCGACGGCGGGGAACGTGTTCGGCGCTACCCGAGCGATCTGACGGACGCGGAGTGGGCGGCGGTACGGGACCTGCTGCCAACGCCGGCGTGGATGGACGGCCGCGGCGGGCGGCCGGAGGGCTACTGCCACCGCCAGATACTCGACGCCGTCCGGTACGTGGTGGACAACGGCGTGAAATGGGCCGCACTGCCCGCGGACTACCCACCGTTCAAGCGGGTCCACGCCTTCTTCACCCGCTGGCGCGACACCGGCCTGCTGGCCGAGTTCCACGACCGGCTGCGCGGCGCGGTCCGCGAGGCAGAGGGTCGCAACGCGGAGCCGACCGCCGCGGTCATCGACTCGCAGTCGGTCAAGGCCGCTGCCAACGTGAGGAGTTCGAGCCGCGGCTACGACGGCGGCAAGAAGATCAACGGGAGGAAGCGGCACCTGGTCGTCGACACGATCGGCCTCGTCCTGGCGGTGCTGGTCACCCCGGCCGACGCGGGCGACCGCGCCACCGCCGCCGGCATGCTCCCCGCGCTCATGACCACGTGCCGCCGCCTGCGCAGGCTCTGGGGCGACAGTGGTTACACCGGCGGCCTCGCCACCTGGGCCAAGGAGAGGTTCGGCCTGGCAGTCGAGATCGTCAAGCGCACCGACGACCTGTCCGGCTTCCGCGTCGTCCCCCGCCGCTGGGTCGTGGAGAGGACGTTCGCCTGGCTGAAGCGCTCACGTCGCCTCGCACGCGACCACGAGACCCGCCCCGACAGCGCCGAAGCGATGATCCTGTGGTCCATGACCATGGTCATGAGCACACGCCTCGCCCGCCGACGCGCCGCACGCCTCACCCCGCCGACACCGATCCCGACGCCGGGATGGGCCCAGGCTCGGGCAACGGCCGCCGCGGCATGAACCGGCACCCAGAGCCGTCGACCGCCAGCCATCCACGCTCCACCAGCCTCTTCGCCTTCGTCCGCAGGTTCTCCTGCAGGAGGATGTCAACCTTCCGGCCCGGTTCCATCGCCTCGGCCACCTCCCGCGCGCTCAACCCGCCGCCACCCGCAGCAGCCGTCTCGACCGCCTCCACCAGCCGCCGGTAGTCCGACGCCAGCGCCGCCGCCGGGTCCAGGCCCTCACACCACCGCGGGACCACCGCCCCCTTCGGCGGCACCCGTTGCACAGTCGCGGCCGCGGCCGCCCCGGCGGACGCCGGCTCCTCGGCAGGAGCCAACGCCGCCGTCAACTCCTCCACCGCCACGACCCTCCGCTCCAGCACCACCCGGGCCTCCTCCAACTCCTTCTCAAGAAGCGCCATCCGAGTTTCCAGACCCTCGACCCGCGCCCGGGCGGACTCCCTACGCTCCTCCAGCAACCCCAGCGGCGACGGCATCACACACTCCGTTCCCGACCACGACAACCCGACACCGAAAACCCTGCCGCACGAACACCCAAACCATGCCTCACCAGCGGAAACTCATACATCACGCACGGTTTACGGATGGCTTCTTACATCATGTATCAAAAGGACTTTGGTGCCGCGCTGAAGGACCTGTGGGAACGTGTGTTCCGCGATGGTGACTACCCCTGGGGCTACGAGAAGGAGTGGGTTCCGGAAGAGCAACGTCGGCCGCGCCCAGAAACCATGGACGAGCTCTACGCCGATCAGTGGCTACAGGAGTCGCGGACCCATTCCATTCTGGACATCTTCCATGTTTTAGGGCGAGGACGATGACCGCGAGGCGTGCGCCGTTCGATCGGTGACCGCCGAGGAGGCCCACTCGGCAGCCAGCATCAACCAGCTCACACGCGAGCATATCCAAGCGATCGAGGATCTCGCCGAGGATCGTTGGTACAGACGGTGCGCGGTACTGTACAGCGACGAGGGGACACCACAGGAGATCTACTTCTGGGGATGGTCCGGCGACTGATCGCATCCCAACTCGGTCTACTGACCCGCCGCCTCGCTGACCTGAAACGCAGAAGACGCCCACGGCTCTGACCAGCTCAGATGCCGTGGGCGTCTGTCGTCGTTGGTCGGCGTTGGCTAACCTCATACGGCCCAGAGACGGCCCCGCATAGACGATGCCACGGCACGCGGTGGACCGGGCGCGATCACCTGCTGGGGTCCGTCGCAGTCTGGGATCGTTGATGTCGGCGTGAATGTCAGATGAAGGCACTAGGGTTGAACGCGCTGCTGAGGCCGGTCAGAGAACCTTCGGGTCCGCGGTCCAAGGGGGGCGGGATCTGAAAGGTCCCCGGGTTCGCCTCGGGACTGTAGTCCATGCCAGAGCACCGCCCCCCTCCACCGCAAACAGCCGATTTGGCCTCTTCGTCCCGAAGCAACCTTGGTGGTCGTGCGACCTGCACCCGAACCGCCTGTGACCTGAGAGGACCGTCCCCGGGAGTCCGTGGTTGTCCGTCTGGGTTCGGGGCCGTTGTAGCGCAGTCAGTCACTCGGACTGTCACCATGGCCACCATGGTTCGCGGGATTGGAAAAAACAAGCAGGAGCAGGCTGTGGCCCGCTTGTGGAAGGAACACATGCGCGCGGACTTTCCCGCCAGGCTGCGCGGAGAAGAACTGGCAGGGGTCGACGTCGTGCTGCTGGACACGTATATCGCCGGCTACGTCTCGACCTGGCTGGGCAATCGGGGTTCCCTTGACGAGGGTCGCCGTCAGATCCTGTGCGACTGCATCGCGGACCTCGACAGGGTGTTGCCGCTACTCACCGAGGCGCAGGAAGTCCGGTACTACGAGCAACTGCGCGAACTGGCCGTGCTGGCGTCAGAGGACGCTCCGTAGTGCGCGGTGTGCTCAGGATTTCCTGCGATGTGGGCTCCACTCGTAGGTCATGGGCGAGGTTTCGATCACCTCGCTCGGCCAGGCGTCTCGCACCCGCTCCAACCGGGGGCGGTGATCATCGACCCAACCGGCCGGCGCGTCGATGTAGTAATCCACTACCAGTCTGTCGGGAGCATCAACCACCACAGCCGACCCTGCCCCTGCCCGAAACCTCGTCCGTACAGGCGGGAGGCGCCGGCGCTGGCTCGCTCGCCGGGACAGCCCTGGCCGACGCCACTGGGCAGCCATTCACCTTGTTCACCGCACTCGCGCTGACTTCCGCCGTCGACCGCCTCACCCACCAGTCGAAGCTCCAGAACTTACGCACACGCACTGACGGAACGTCAGTTTTCGTTCCCATCGCGTTCCCATTTGCCATGGAAAACAGGCCAACCCGGACCCATGCATGGCAAAACCGCAGTTCAGAGGGTGGGCGCAGACGGTTTCGAACCGCCGACCCCTGCTTTGTAAGTTCGCCCACAGGGGCATGTGCGCTGCCGACCCGACCGAGCAACGGGATGGGCCGTCCACCCGTTACCGGCGAAGTACCCCTGCGTCTGACTCCGTTGCCGTCAGCCCCTGCCGTCAACGCGTGCCGCAGTGTCATGGGGCGGTGGCGGCAACCGCTGAACCGTGGCCCACGGTGACCGCTCGCTACATTGACCGTCACGACGTGTGCCTCAGGCGCTAGGGTTCAAGTCACGCATGCGAGGATTTTCGATGCGCCGACCTGCCGGGCGCAGCTCGGCATAGTCACGTGGCTGGGGGGCTCCATGCTGGAGATGGTCAAGGGCGCGAACGTCGGGCTGGCCTCTCTGAGTGAGGACGTTGGGTCCGTGGTACTGAGCCTGGGCTGGTGCAGTGCCGCTGGAGACGGGGACGCTGACGTGTCCGTGCTGCTCTTGGATGCGGAGGGCAAAGTACGCAGCGATGCGGACTTTATCTTCTACAACAACCCCGCTGCTGCTGATGGCACTGTGCAGTTGCTGGGCAAGACACCGACGGCCAACGGCAGTGAGGACCGAATCAGCCTCGATCTGACTGCGATGACGTCGGGCGTGGAGCGTGTCGTCCTTGCGGCCAGCCGGGACGTTGGCGCGCGATTCGGGGATCTGGATGATCTGCGAATGACGCTCGCCGACCGTGCTGGGGAGACCCTGCTCGGATTCTCCATCAACGATGCGAGTGTCGAAAGTGCTTTCATCTTCGGCGAGCTGTATCGGCGGGGCGGGGAGTGGAAGTTCCGGGCTGTCGGTCAGGGGTACGAGACCGGGTTGGCGGGGCTGGCGACAGACTTCGGGATCGTTGTCGACGACGCCCCAGAGGAAGAGGTCGCAGAGACAGTTGAGGGTTCCGACACTGCTTCGGTGACCGTTCCCGAAGCACCTGTTGCGGCGCACCCGGTCACCGTGCCAGCACAGTCGACGGCACCTGAGGCTGCTGCTGGCGCAACACGGCGTCCACGCACCGCCAAGAAGAAGGTCACCCTTCCGAACATAGCAAGGAAGTCGCTTGCCGAAAATGACGGGTGGCGGCAGGCTCGGCTATTTCCCGTCTCGTCCCTCAAGAGCGACCGGGACCGGGAGACGCGGGCTACGTCCGTCCTGCTTTCGGTGATGGCCCAGGTTCCGGAGTTCGGTCGCAGGCTCACCGCCGCGTTCGGCGCTCCCGCAGGTCGGATGGACACATTCACTGAGGTCTCGCTGCCGCACGGGGATACACCCAAGCGCCCTGACGGAGTGATCCGCATCGAGCGTGCCGGCAAGTTGTGGACCGCCTTGATGGAGACCAAAACCAACGGCAATGCGCTCAGGGCCGAACAGGTGCAGGACTACATGGATATCGCCGCCCGGCGCGGCTACGAGGCCGTCATCACCCTCTCCAACGACGTTGCGCTGCCAGGCAGGCCGCTCGTGGACGTCAAGACCGACGGGCGGCGCAAGCACAAAGCCACGCTGTGGCACCTGTCCTGGGCAGAGGTCACGCATCAGGCACAGATGCTGATCCGACACGAGGGCGTCGGCAACGCCGCCCACGCATGGCTCCTCCAGGAACTCCTGCACTACCTCCAGCACGAGAACTCCGGCTGCCATGGCTTCCAGAACATGGGCCCCGCCTGGGTGCCTGTGCGCAGGGGGATCGATGAGGAAACGCTGTGCCGAGGCGATCAGCGTGCGGTGGAGGTAGTCGAGAGCTGGGAACGACTCGTTCGCCAGGTGTGCCTGCGGCTCGGCGGTGAACTGGGGCAGAAGGTCCTGCCTGTGCAGCGCGCCAGGCGCAGCACCGATCCCCACGCCCGCCACGCTGCCCTCGCCGACCGTCTCTGTGCGGATGGCCGCCTGGAGGCTGAGGTCCGCATCGACGGCACGCCAGGCATCCTGGCCGTCGTCGCCGACCTGCGCACCGGCAAGCTGCGCACGTCCATCGACATGCCCGCGCCGGAACAGGGCTATCCCCTGAGCTGGGCCAAGCGCCTGATCCGTCAGCTCTCCGAAGCCCCTGCCGACCTGCACATCGAGGCCCTCGTCCAGGGCCAAGGGGTGGGTCCGCGCGGCACACTGGAGCGGCTGCGCCCCGAACCAGCCGACGTTCTTCCGAAGGACGGCGCCCAGGTCATCGGCTTCCGCCTCTCCCTTTTCAAGGGCATGGGCAGCACCCGCGGTAACGCCGAGTCGGGTTTCATCCGCAGTGTCGATGACGCCGTGGACCGCTTCTACACTGGAGTCATCGCCCATCTGGAGCGCCGCCCGACCCGTCGGCCGGAACCTAGCGAGATCGCGGTCACCGCCTAAATCCCGACACTTGGCCTGACGTGAGGACGAGCATCGATCAGTCGGCGGCATCCACGCATGTGATTCCTCACCCGATGCTCTTCAACGGGACAATCCCCAGCGTAGGCATCACACCGTCACCACACTGCCGCGAATGGGAGGCGGATCTGCGCACCTAAGGCTGGCCAGCGCTTTGTAAGTTCGCCCCCAGGCACGTGCACGCTGCTGTGCGAGCCCAATCGCAGCCTGAAGCGGTCCACCTGACACCACCGAGATCGCCATCAGTGCACCGCTGTTGCCGTCAGTCTTTGCCGTCAGCACCCGCACCGCGGGCTCGCGACAAACGCATGAAAAGCGGGAGCAGATTTACAGACCGCGCGCCGCGCCCGGGCTGGCCAGTAGCGATTCGGCTGCGGGGATCTGGCGTCCCGCGCCTGCCCCGCACGCGCCGGGTCGCGGCTTTGCCCGATTCTCCTGACCGGCCCTGGTGGTATCTCTACGCTGCGTCCTGGGAGTTGACGCCGCACGCGCTTAGGGGGTCAGGGTGAGTACGGAGATCGTGGAGCTGGTGGAGCAGGCCGGCCCGTATCTGACGGCGGCGCTGGGAGCCTATGGAGGCGCGGTGCTCACGCGTGCGGAGGACGCCGCGGTCGACGCCACCGCCAACCTGGGCCGCCGCATCCTGCATACCGTCTGGCGCCGCCGCGGTGAGGACGGACAGGCCGCGTTGGAAGGCGCGGTGCAGGACGCCGCCGAGGACACCGGCGACACCGACGCCGCCGCGGCGCTGCGACAGCAGATCAAGCGGGCCCTGCGCGACGACGCCGAGCTGCGGGCCGAGCTGGCCGGCCTGCTACCTGAGCCGACCGCAACAGTGGCGATCACCGCCTCCGGCACCCGCGCCATCGCCGCCCACACCATCACCACCGCCATCACCGGCGACAACACCCAGATCGGCACATGACCAACGACCCGCCGACCCGGGAAACGCGCATCGAAGCCTCCGGTCCTCGGTCGATCGCCGCCCACACCATCACCACCGCCCACAGCGGCGACGTCATCGAGCTGCCTGCCGAAGTGCTGAACGCCGCCCGGGACATCCAAGCACCGCCCGGGATCAGCAACCTGCCACCGCTCGGCCTGTGCCTCGGCCGTGAGGACGAACTGGCCTGGCTGGACGGCACGCTGCCCTCGGACGGCGAGACGGCGATCACGCAGGCACCGGCGGTCCACGGGCTCGGCGGGGTCGGCAAGAGCACCCTGGCCCTGCACTACGCCCACCGCCACCGCTCCGACTACACCCTCACCTGGTGGATCACCGCCGACTCCCCCGCCCGCATCGAACAGTCCCTCGCCAGCCTGGCCCTGCGCATGTTCCCGTCCTGGGCGGGACGGGCGTCCGAGCAGGAACGGGCCGCGTGGGCGCTCACCTGGCTGCAGTGGCACCCCGGCTGGCTGCTGGTCTTCGACAATGTCGAAGACCTCCGCGACCTCGCCCCCTACACCGGCGCCCTCAACGGCGGCCACCACCTCGCCACCAGCCGCCGCGCCACAGGATGGCCCCGCACCACCCCCACCCGCGCCCTGGGAACCCTGCCCCCAGACGAGGCCGCAGCACTCCTGTGCACCCACGCCCTGGGCGACGCCACCCCCACCGCACGCCAGCTTCAGGACGCCCGCGCGCTCGCCGCTGACCTCGGTCACCTGCCGCTGGCACTGGAGCAGGCAGGCGCCTACCTGCACCAGAACCTCACCATCTCCATCGACGACTACCGCCGACGCCTGGCCACCAAACTGGACAAGGCCGCCGACGGAATCGACGCCGAACGCACCATCGCCCGCATCTGGACCCACACCCTCCAGGCCCTCACCACACGCAACCCACTCGCCGTCACCCTCCTGCACACCCTCGCCTGGCTCGCCCCCGACAACATCCCCCTCACCCTGCTCCACACCCCCAACACCGACGAGGACGACCTCGCCGAAGCCCTCGGCGACCTCCGCGCCTACAGCGTGATCAGCATCGCCCCCGACGGCACCAGCATCAGCGTCCACCGCCTCGTCCAAACGGTCCTCCGCCACACCGCAACCGCGGGAGATGTCCAGCCGCCGACAGGACGCCGCGAAGCCGAGCAAGCACTCGTGAACACGCTGACAGGTCAACCGGCACCAACCACTAAACCTACCCCCGCATGGGACGCGCTGATGCCCCACCTCATCGCCCTCGCCACCACCACACCAGACGGCCACCGCGACGATGCAGCCGTCGACCTGTACAACACCGCTGCCCAGTACCTCTACCGACGGGGACACGACTCCCGCGCTCTCCCCCTCCGCAAAGCTGTTCTCACCCAGCGCGAACAGGTTCTGGGCGACACCCACCCCGACACCCTGACCAGCCGCAACAACCTCGGCATCGCCTACCAGGTGGCGGGAGACCTCACCCGCGCCATCCCCCTCCTGGAAACCACCCTCACCCAATTCGAACAGGTTCTGGGCGACACCCACCCCGACACCCTGACCAGCCGCGGCAACCTCGCCGGCGCCTACCGGGCAGCGGGAGACCTCGCCCGCGCCATCCCCCTCCTTGAGACCACCCTCACCCAGTGCGAGGAGGTCCTGGGCGACACCCACCCCGACACCCTGACCAGCCGCAACAACCTCGCCCACGCCTACCGGGCAGCGGGAGACCTCACCCGCGCCATCCCCCTCCTGGAGACCACCCTCACCCAGTGCGAGGAGGTTCTGGGCGACACCCACCCCGACACCCTGATCAGCCGCGGCAACCTCGCCGGCGCCTACCAGGACGCCGGGGACCTCACCCGCGCCATCCCCCTGTACGAAACCACCCTCACCCAACGCGAGGAGGTCCTGGGCGACATCCACCCTTCCACCCTGACCAGCCGCGGCAACCTCGCCTCCGCCTATTACGCGGCGGGGGACCTGGACCGCGCCGTCCCCCTGTACGAAACCACCCTCACCCAGTGCGAGGAGGTCCTGGGCGACACCCACCCCGACACCCTGACCAGCCGCGGCAACCTCGCCGGCGCCTACCGGTCAGTGGGGGACCTCGCCCGCGCCATCCCCCTCCTTGAGACCACCCTCACCCAGTACGAGCAGGTTCTCGGCAACACCCACCCGAGCACACAGGCAGTGCTCGCCAACCTGGCCAGCGCACGGAAGGCGCTCAACGACGCGCAAGAGTGAAGCAGGAATTCCGCTTGATCTGCAGCTTTACAGTCCGATCACGTAGCCACGAGCTGCCCCCTTGTGAGCAGGCTAGGAAGCTGCCAATGGCGCACGGTGCAGGTGCGCCGTCCACCCATCGTCCAGATCTTGACTGATCACTGCACGCCGCCCGCCCACGCTTTCAAGGTCTGTCCCGAGCCCGAGTAGGCGTCATCTCCGACCTGGCCAGTGGGCCATGGTGCCCATGCTGACTGGCCGCGGATGAGTGTCGTGAACGGCGATGAACGCTCGCGGCCAAAGCTGAATGAGACGGGAAATGAGACGGTTGGCTATGAGCGTCAACTCGCTGCTGGGTGACCTCTTGCCGCGCAAAATGCTGCCCAAACGGCCTAGCCGCCGTGCGACCCCCCTCAGTTGCCTCTTCCCTTTAGGGTCTTCAGCAGTTTCTGCGCCTCGAAAGTCCGGCCCGTGGCCTGGAGGCTCGCTGCGAGGGCCCGAGTGGTCGGGGCGAAGAGCGGGTGGCCGTCACCGTGGGTACTGCGGATACGAGCTCGGGCGGCTCGGAGCATCTGCGCCGCATTCTCGTGCCGGCCTAGGGTCTGCAGGGTGATGGCCAGGCTGTGGGCGGAGGTGAGGGTGTCGGGGTGGTCCTCGCCCAGGATCCGCCGCCGCGTCGCCAGCGTCGCCTCATCCATGGCGCGGGCCTCCTCGTGCCGGCCCAGGTCGTGCAGGGTGATGGCCAGGCTGTGGGCGGAGGTGAGGGTGTCGCGGTGGTCCTCGCCCAGGATCCGCCGCCGCGCCGCCAACGTCGCCTCATCCATGGCGCGGGCCTCCTCGTGCCGGCCCAGGTCGTGCAGGGTGACGGCCAGGCTGTAGGCGGAGGAGAGGGTGTCGCGGTGATCCTCGCCCAGGACCCGCCGCCGCGCCGCCAACGTCGCCTCATCCATGGCGCGGGCCTCCTCGTGCCGGCCCAGGTCGTGCAGGGTGACGGCCAGGCTGTAGGCGGAGGAGAGGGTGTCGCGGTGGTCCTCGCCCAGGATCCGCCGCCGCGCCGCCAGCGTCGCCTCCGCCATGGCGCGGGCCTCCTCGTGCCGGCCCAGGTCGTGCAGGGTGACGGCCAGGTCGTGGGCGGAGGAGAGGGTGTCGCGGTGGTCCTCGCCCAGGACCCGCCGCCGCGCCGCCAGCGTCGCCTCGACCATGGCGCGGGCCTCCTCGTGCCGGCCCAGGGCGTGCAGGGTGACGGCCAGGCTGTAGGCGGAGGAGAGGGTGTCGCGGTGGTCCTCGCCCAGGATCCGCCGCTGTGCCGCCAGCGTCGCCTCCTTCATGGCGCGGGCCTCCTCGTGGCGGCCCAGGTCGTGCAGGGTGACGGCCAGGCTGTAGGCGGAGGAGAGGGTGTCGCGGTGATCCTCGCCCAGGACCCGCCGCCGCGCCGCCAGCGTCGCCTCATCCATGGCGCGGGCCTCCTCGTGCCGGCCCAGGTCGTGCAGGGTGACGGCCAGGCTGTGGGCGGAGGTGAGGGTGTCGCGGTGGTCCTCGCCCAGGATCCGCCGCCGCGCCGCCAGCGTCGCCTCCGCCATGGCGCGGGCCTCCTTGTGCCGGCCCAGGTCGTGCAGGGTGATGGCCAGGCTGTGGGCGGAGTGGAGGGTGTCGCGGTGGTCCTCGCCCAGGATCCGCCGCCGCGCCGCCAGCGTCGCCTCCGCCATGGGGCGGGCCTCCTTGTGCCGGCCCAGGTCGTGCAGGGTGACGGCCAGGCCGTGGGCGGAGGTGAGGGTGTCGGGGTGGTCCTCGCCCAGGATCCGCCGCTGTGCCTCCAGCGTCGCCTCCGCCATGGCGCGGGCCTCCTCGTGCCGGCCCAGGGTCTGCAGGGTTGCGGCCAGGCTGTGGGCGGAGGAGAGGGTGTCGCGGTGGTCCTCGCCCAGGATCCGCCGCCGCGCCGCCAACGTCGCCTCCGCCATGGCGCGGGCCTCCTCGTGCCGGCCCAGGGTCTGCAGGGTTGCGGCCAGGCTGTAGGCGGAGGAGAGGGTGTCGCGGTGGTCCTCGCCCAGGATCCGCCGCCGCGCCGCCAGGGTCGCCTCCGCCATGGCGCGGGCCTCCTCGTGCCGGCCCAGGGCGTGCAGGGTGACGGCCAGGCTGTAGGCGGAGGAGAGGGTGTCGGGGTGATCCTCGCCCAGGATCCGCCGCCGCGCCGCCAGGGTCGCCTCGTCCATGGGCTGGGCCTCCTCGTGCCGGCCCAGGGCGTGCAGGGTGACGGCGAGGTCGTGGGCGGAGTGGAGGGTGTCGGGGTGGTCCTCGCCCAGGATCCGCCGCCGTGCCGCCAGCGTCGCCTCGACGAGGGGCAGGGCGGCTTTTGAGTCACCCAGCCCGTCCAGCGCCCAGGTTTGCATGAACGCCGCGTTCCACGTATCGGGGTGGTCCTCCCCCAGGGCACCCGTCCATCTCTGGTGGAGCTGGCTGGCCAGCTCGTGGGCCGCGTGAGGCTGGGCACTGCGGACGAGGTAACGGCTGGCGTCGAGGAGGATGGGGCGCAGTTCGGCGCGGTCGCCCAGGGCGGCGAGTGTGGCGGTCAGGTGCGTAGTGAGGGCGGCCCACTGAGGCCAGGCGGCGGGCAGCTCGGGGTCGCCAGGGGCGGCGGCAACGAAGAGGGAGACGAGGTCGTTCTGGACAGCGGGGATTTGGTCAGGGGATGTCCGGTCCCGCAGAACGGCCTGGGTGAGGCGGTGGATCTGGAAGGCCTGGTGGTCTGCACGGGCCAGGCCGTAGCGGGCGAGAGACTTGATGGCGCTGCCGGGCCACAGAAGGTCTCCGGGGTCGGCCAGAGTGGTGGTCAGGCGGTCGTGCGCTTGGCCGAGCCAGATAGTGGGGATGGGCTCGGGACCTAGGAAGGCGACGAGGCGCAGGAGGCTTGCGGCGTTGGGGTGGTGGGCGTCGAGGTGGCGGGTGGCGATGGTGACGCTTGCCGCCAGGGAGGCCGGGTAGCCAGGGGTGTCGCCCAGTGCGAGAAGCCCTGCAGTGTCGTCGATCAGAAGCTTGCGGTACTGCTGCAGAGGTGTGCCGTCGCCCAGAACGCCTGCGGCCTGGGCCAGCGCGAGGGGCAGGTCGCCAAGTGCTTCGGCGAGGGCGTCAGCCTGCTCTGGGACCAGCGTGGGCAGTCGACTCGTCAGGTAGGCCACGGAGTCGACTCGGGTGAACACGGCCAATCCCAGGCTGTGGACCTCCTTGGACCATGCGGGGTTGCGTGAGGTGATCAGCACATGGCCGACGCCTTCGGGGAGCCACTCCAACACGGAGGCGGGGTCTCCGGCGTTGTCCAGAACAATCAGCCAGCGGTCTAGGGTCCGCAGGTGTCCGATCGCGTTGCGGGCGTTGTATTCGACGCCAGCTTTGGGCTTGTCTACCACTAGGCGTTGCGCGAGTTCGGCGAGCCGGATGGGGATCTGCTGAGCCTGTTCGGCGTCGACCCACCACACCAAGTCATATTGGCCAGCAAAGCGATGTGCGTACTCCAGCGCCACCTGCGTCTTGCCGATCCCGCCCAAGCCGTGCAAGGCCTGGACGGCGGCATGCCGGTCGGTTTGCAGTCGGTTGCGGACCTGGTCGAGTACGGTCTCGCGGCCGGTGAAGTGCGGATTGCGCCGCGGCACGTTCCATACGCTCGGCAGTCCGGTGCTGGCTGGGAACCTTGGCTGCGTCCCGTGCGCACTCTGCCCAGTGGGGGGCATGGCGATCGTGGCTGTGCCTGGGAAGGTTGGCGAAGCGGAGGGACGGTCAGGGCCGCGCACCGCTTCCAGCAGTGCAGCGGTCGCCGTGGTCTCGTCGAGGCCGTGGAGTTCCTTGTAGATGCGGGATGTCAGGATCGGCGGCAAGTCCCCGGCACCGAGCGGCCTGACGACCACCGGGAGGAAGCGGTCCCGGCGGGCAACCGCAGTGGTCCACTCTTCCTCAGTGAACCGGCCTGCGGCGAAGTAGTCGGGTGAGAAGAGGGCGAGGACCGCGGATGCTTTGGCCTGTGCCTCGTTCATCTTCTTGACGAAGTCGTCACCTGTGCGCCAGTGCCATACATCCAACTCGACCGCGTAGCCGGCCTCCTCGAGACGCCAAGCGACCCACTCCGCCCACTGACGGTCAGGCCCCGCATGACTGATGAAGATCAGTTCTGAGTTCTCGGGCATTCCGGTCCCCATCCTCCGGCGGCCCCCTGTGGACGCCCGCCCTCGACATCGCCCACTTGTATAGCGCGCCATGACCACGGTCACGTGCTGAACAGCCGGAATCGTGGAGCTGCCGAGTGCATCCCGAGGGCTCGCGATCCGCAACGGAGGGAGAATCTGGCTGGCGGAAATTGGACTAGACCGCTGTGGCCGGGATTCGTGCTCGGTTACTCGGTGGTGGGGACGGCTTCGAGGAGGTTGGGGACGCCACAGGCGGCGGCCAGGAGGTCGGCGTAAGCGGTGAGGATCTGGCGAGTGTCCCGCAGGGCGGTGCGGAGCTGCGGGGCCTGGGGCCAGGCTTGCTCGTGGTCGCGGCGGGAGCAATCGGCCGGGCGCCTGTGCTCCCAGTCCTCCAGGGCGGGGTGCCAGCGGGCCAGGAGGGGACGGACTCCGTAGTTGAGCATGGCCACCGCCAGGTAGCCGAAGTTGTACTGTCCGTCCCGCTTCGGCTCCGCCACCTGCGGCCCATGCCGACGCAGGATCTCCCTAGCGCTGCCGAACAGCGAGTACAGACTCGACAGAGCCTCTCGCAGCAGACCCTCATCCGCTCCCAGCGGTACCACCGATACCCGCGTGACCAGTTCCACGTACAGCTCCCAGGCCGCACGCCGTTCCACGTCATTCGGCTCCCATGCGCCGGAGATCTCCACCCCCGGCAGCTTCAGTGCCACCGTCACGCTCTTCGGCCCCCGCACCAACCCCACCCCTCTCACGCTCCAACGACCGGAATCCCTGCGCTCACCACGCTATACGCGAAATCATGAGCTGCGCGCGAACACCTGCGAATGGGGGATGACCGTGGCCGACCATGCCCAGCACTTCTTCATCAGCTACGCCGGTTCCGACCGTCTCTGGGCCGAATGGGTCGGCTGGCACGTGGAGCAAGCCGGTCACCAAGTCACCCTGGACGTGTGGGACTGGCGCACCGGCGACAACTTCGTCCAGCGCATGGACCGCGCCATCGACCAGTCCGACGCCGTGATCGCCCTGTTCTCCAAGTCGTACTTCGAGGACGAGCGGTGGACCACCGAGGAATGGACCGCCGCGGTCGCCCGCCGCGACCACCTCATCCCCCTCGCTCTGGAACCCATCACCGGCCAGGACCTGCCGCCCACCCTGGCCGCCAAACTCCGCAAGAACCTCCACGGCCTGGACGAGACCGACGCCCTGACTGCTTTGCGCGAAGCCGTCAACGGTGGCGCCCGCCCCACCGACCGCCCACCTTTCCCCGGCACCACCTCCACCCCGAGCACAGCGGTACAGGCAGACCCGACCAAACCGCGCCTGCCCAACGCCGCACGCCAGCCCGAGACGTGGAACGTACGGCGCCGCAACCCCGATTTCTCGGGCCGCGAGACTGAGATCGTCCGTCTGCGCGATGGCCTGCTGGACGGGCGGAAGGCTGCCATCCAGGCCCTGCATGGCATGGGCGGCATCGGGAAGACCCAGCTCGCCCTGGAGTACGCCCACCGCTTCGCCGGTCAATACGACCTGGTGTGGTGGATCGATGCCGAACAAGTCGACCAAATCTCCGTCAGCTACAGCGAACTCGCCGCCCGCCGGGACATCGCCAAGCCCGACGCCGGCACCGAAGCCAACGCCCGAGCCCTTCTCTCCCACCTCGCGACCCGCGATCGCTGGCTACTCATCCTCGACAACGTCGAAAACCCCGGCCAGATCGAACCCTGGCTCCCCGACGGCCCCGGCCACACCCTCATCACCTCACGCAATCCCCACTGGGTCGGTACCGCCCACCCCACCCGCCTCGACGTCTTCACCCGCACCGACTCCGTCACCTACCTCCAAAGCCGGATCCCTGGTCTCGGTCCAGAGCAGGCCGACACCCTCTCCACAGACCTCGGCGATCTCCCCCTCGCCCTTGCCCAATGTGCCGGCGTCATCGCTGGCGGCGTCAGCCTGGACCACTACCGGCAACTCCTCACCACCAACACCGCACGCATCCTGGAGCGGGGCGGCGCCCCCGGCTACCCTGCGTCACTGGCGGCCACTGTCACCATCGCCACCGAACGCCTCACCGACCACCACCCTGACGCTCTCGCCCTCCTCCACCTCGGCGCCTTCCTCGGCCCCGAACCCATCCCCACCACCTGGCTGGAGACCGCACGACCCGACCTCGCCACCATCCCCGGCGACCCGACCGACCCCCTCTGGCTGCACGACGCCCTCGAACCCCTCATCCGCTACGGCCTGACTCGCACTGACCATCAGACCTTCCAGATCCACCGACTCACCCAAGCCGTTCTGCGGGACCGGGCATGCCTCGAGCAGACCTCGGCCATCCAGAACGACCTTGTAGCCATCCTCGTCGCCGCCTCCCCCGGCGACCCCGAGCTGCCTGCCACCTGGCCTCAATGGGCCGCGCTCACTACGCACCTGATCGCCACACTCACTGCCCTGGGCGACCGCGCCGAACTGCGCCCCACCCTCCTCAATGCCAGCCGTTACCTCGTCCGCAGTGCCCAGCCTCACGTGGCCCACGAGCTGGCCGGCCAGCTCCACCAGAGGTGGATGGGCGCTCTGGGTGAGGACCACCCCGACACGTGGAACGCAGCGTTCATGCAGACCTGGGCGTTGGACGGGCTGGGTGACTCGAAAGCCGCCCTGCCCCTCGTTGAGGCGACTTTGGCGGCGCGGCGGCGGATCCTGGGCGAGGACCACCCCGACACCCTTGCCTCCGCCCACGACCTGGCTGTCACCCTGCATGCCCTGGGCCGGCACGAGGAATCCCACGCCATGAAGGAGGTGACGCTGGAGGCGCGGCGGCGGATCCTGGGCGAGGACCACCCCGACACCCTCCACTCCGCCCACAGCCTGGCTGTCACCCTGAGCGACCTGGGCCGGCACGAGGAGGCCCGCGCGATGGCGGAGGCGACGTTGGCGGCACAGCGGCGGATCCTGGGCGACGACCACCCGCACACCCTCACCTCCGCCCACAGCCTGGCGACAACCCTGTACGCCCTGGGCCGCCACGAGGAGTCCCTCACCATGGTCGAGGCGACGTTGGCGGCGCGGCGGCGGATCCTGGGCGAGGACCACCCCGACACCCTCCACTCCGCCCACGACCTGGGCGCAACCCTGAGCGCCCTGGGCCGGTACGAGGAGGCCCGCGCCATGAAAGAGGTGACGCTGGCGGCACGGCGGCGGGTCCTCGGCGAGGACCACCGCGACACCTTCCGCTCCGCCCACGACCTGGGCGCAACCCTGAACGACCTGGGCCGGTACGAGGAGTCCCACGCCATGGCGGAGGTGACGCTGGCGGCACGGCGGCGGGTCCTGGGCGAGGACCACCGCGACACCCTCCGCTCCGCCGACGGCCTGGCTGTCACCTTGCACAACCTGGGCCGGTACGAGGAGTCCCGCGCCATGAAAGAGGTGACGCTGGCGGCACGGCGGCGGGTCCTGGGCGAGGACGACCGCGACACCCTCCGCTCCGCCCACGGCCTGGCTGTCACCCTGTACGCCCTGGGCCGCCACGAGGAGTCCCACGCCATGGTCGAGGCGACGCTGGCGGCACAGCGGCGGATCCTGGGCGAGGACCACCCCGACACCCTCGCCTCCGCCCACAGCCTTGGCGTTTGCCTCTCAAACCTACGCCTGCATGCAGAGGCGGTCCAGATCCTTGAGGACACCCTGCGACGCTATCGCCGCACCCTTGGCAACGACCACCCCGACACAATGAGGACCATCAAAATCCTTGCGGCAGAACTAACTACAATGAGGAGGATATTCGACGCCCAGCGTCTACTGAGTGGCCAGCCGCAGAAAAGGCGTCTTTTTGGACGCAGGAAGAAGTGACCGATGATCCCGACCTTTGCGCCTTCCAGATTCAAAGACTCGGTGCTTTTGGGCGAGGTTGGGGATCTGGATGCTTCCACGCACATTTTACGGTGGCAGTCTTCAAGAACATCCAGACCAAGCGAGGGCCTGCTGCCACCAGCGGGATCCCGCCTCGAAGTGTTCTGTCCAGCTTGCGTGTTCCCTGCATGCTCACGTAACGCAATGCGCAGTCACCACTCCTGTTGCGGGTTGCCGTCAGGTGCGGACGTCAGGCGCTCTCCCGATGGCAAGCAGATGCGAGCTGGCCGCGAGCAGTTCGGGGTAAGGCTCGGCCAACCGCGCGGCTGTCAGCACAGAGGCGAACAGGTCGTCCGACGGCGCGGAGCCGGTCTGCTGCTCTACGGCCTTCAGGAGGGACCACGCGGGGCCTTCGACACCGAAGACATTCACGTCGATAAGCCCGGCATCGTGCAGTTCCCTGGCGAGTTCCTCCGCGCGGTGGAAGTAGGCCAGAGTAAAACCGCGCTTGCCGTCATGGACGGCGGTGCGGAGGATCGCCGAGATCGACGTCTGCACGCGCTCGGTGTGAAGGTGCGCGTAGGTGACGTGCTCGAAGATGGACGCGTATCGGTTGATCGCGGCGGCAGCCACGAGTCCACCTGGCTTCAGCACGCGTAGGGCTTCGGAGAGTGCCGCCTGCCGATCTCGGGGGGCCGGCAAGTGGTAGAGCGGGCCGAGCACCAGCACCACGTCGTAGGACGCGTCCGCAGCAGTGAGCCGTCGGGCGTCCCCCAGTTCCGCTGAGCAGACCTTCGCAGCTCGCTCTACGTGCCGTGCTACCGGGTCGATCAGCTCGACCTCGTAGCCATCCTCCATCAACCACTGGGCATGGATGCCGGGGCCACCGCCGACATCGAGGATGCGGGCGGGCGGCGGCGGCAAGAACCGCCGAAGGATCTCCTGTGTGCGGAGCAGTTCAAGCCGTCCGTCCGCCGACGTGCTGAGTCGGGTGCTTTCGTCGATGACCTGCGAGTAGAAGTGATCGACCACCGGGGCTAGCTCTGGCTTCGACATGCGAGCAGTATCCTGTGTACCGGTGGACCAGTCCAGTATGACGACCGACAGGGGAGCGCCATGGCGCTGCTGAAGTACGAGGAAATCGCGGAGTCCCTGCGGTCCCGGATCGCAGCCGGAGAGTTTGCGCCGGGCCAGACCCTTCCGTCCACGCGGGACCTGTCCGAGCAGTGGTCCGTCTCGCGGGCTACCGCCATCAAAGCTATGGACGTGTTGCGGAACGACGGCGTGGTAGAGGCTCGGCAAGGAACGGGGTTTGTCGTCGCGGAGACACCCGTGGCGCGGCCGGCGGGCGGACGCCAGACTGGGTCCGCTCGCATCACGGGAGGCATGCCCTTCCTGCGTGTCGGCACCCCAGACTGGGCGGAACCCCCGGCGCACGTGGCCAAGGCCCTCGCGATGGGCGCGGGGGTAGCAGCGCTGCGTCGGGTTCGCGTGTTGCAGCTTCCTGATGGCAGCCCGCACAGCTATGTGGTGGCTTGGTTCCCACCCGACGTGGCGGAGCCGTCGCCGCGACTAGCCCAGACGGCCCCCATCGCGGAGGGGACCACGAGGTACGTTCGCCGACAGACCGGCCGGTTCCCAGTGCAGGGAACGGACGTGACCACGGTTCGTCTGGTGACCGAGACAGAAGCGGAGCACCTGGCGCTATCGGGTCTGACCGCCGCGGCCGTCGTGCTGCACACGGCGTACGACCAGGAGGGGAGCCCGCTGGTCTGCGAGGAAGGTGTCACGCCCGGCGCCCTCTATGAGCGGATTGAGAGCTACCCGATGTAGCCGCCGCACGACCTTCGAGAGCTGGACCGGTCCGCCGGTCCAGCTTTTTTCGTCCCCTCGCAACGCCTCCACCTGGAGATATGCGCTGGTGCGCCGCGGCAGGCCCGCCAATGGGAGTTGACTGGACCGGTCCACCGGTCCAGTCTATGGATGTGGCCGCAAGCCACCCCGGACCTCGCGGACGGGGCTACTGCGCCATGCCAAAGGGGCCCGGGACAGAGCGGGTCGAGGTGACCCGGCGCCTTGTCATTGACCGGAGGGCTCAGGCCGAGAGGCCACGTCTCCATACGCCTAAAACGAGGCGAGACGGCTCTACCTGATACGGGAGTCGCCGTCCTCGAAGGAGACATCGCACGAACTCAACCCTTCGCAGCGCTCTGCGTCTGCGGCCGGTTGCCTCCGCTGCTCGTCTCGTACGAGCAGCGCTGAGGGGAGCCGGATCGACCGACTTCAACGGCGCGCGGCCCCCGGGGTGCCTCCCGGGGGCCGCTGTTTGGGCCGTTCCTGCTGAAAGGAAGCACGACCCGTGAAGGACATCGTCTCAGGCAAGTACGCCGCTACGGCGGATGAGTTCGCCGAGCTGGCGCTCGGCATCGACCTGGAGCTGTTCGCCGGCCCGGCCGGCGGGGAGTCCGCGACCGAGCGGGCGGCGCGGCTGGATGTGGCGGATGCGGTGCTGGCGGATCTGCGTCGAGAGGACCCGGAGTTGGCCGCCTACGCTGCCGCCCTGCTGGCCACCGCCCCTGTCCCGCTTTGCTCCCGGCGGCCGGCTGCGGTCCGCCGCGACGTGTGGTCGGAGGTTGCGGCATGACCGCCGACGCTCGCGAGGCTGCCGCTCGTGCGGCTGAGGCGGCCAGGGCCGCTGCTGCTGCCGCTCACGCTGCGGCGGAGGCCGCGCGCAAGGCCCGCGAGTTGGCCGCTGCTGCGGGGGGTGCGCGGTGAAGCGGGGACCGAAGATTCTGCTTGTGCTCGGTCTGCTGGCCGTGGTCGGTATGGCGTTCCGGGTGTCCTGGAACGCGTTGCGGGATGTGGCCCATGCGATCGGCGCGGACCCGACCGCGGCGACCGTCTACCCGCTGGTGGTGGACGGCCTGATGGCGCTGGCGCTGGTGGCGGCTCTGGTGCTGCCGGAGGGCGACCGGCGGTTCGCCTTGCGGATCCTCGCCGGGTACACCGCGGCGTCGCTGGTGCTGAACTACGTGCACGGTCTGGTGCCGACGCTGCACGGTCCCGGTCGGGAGCGGTTGGCCGACTGGTCGCCTGCCAACTGGGCTTTGGTGCTGCTGGCCACCTCGCTGCCGGTCGGGTCCATCTTCTACGGCTCCGATCTGGTCGCCAAGGTGCTGCACCACCGCCCGGCATCGGACGAGACAGCACAGACCATGACGAATCGGTCGGGGTCTGAGCTGCCCGCACCGGCCGACCCCGCCCCGGGGGAGTCGGTCTACGCCCCGCCGCTCCCGGCCCCTGCCGTGGAGCCGACCGAGGCCGCGCCCACCGTCGGGCCGGTGCGGGAGGTGGCTGCGGCGGTGGCCGACTCCCGGCCTGCCGTGACCGCACGGGCCGCCCGACCGCGCAAGCTGACCGGCAGGGTCCCGGCATCCGCCCGCACCACCCGACCGGTCCGCACTCCGGAGGAGTTGCTGACCGAGGCACGGGAGGCCACCGCCGGGTGGGCAGACGGGGAGCTGACGGCCGACCGGATCCGGGTCGCGGTCCACACCTCTGCCGAGAAGGCCCGCACCCTGCGGGACACCCTTAAGGCAGAGCGCGCCGCCGCCCCGGCGGGGCTGCACCTGGTTGCCGACCCGGTGCCGGAGGCGGATGCCGCGGCGGGTGAGTGATGGGCCGCCCGCGCTTCTGGGACCCGGACGGGTCCCGGTTCGGCCTGCCCACCTACCCGTGGCGGATGGCCCCGGAGGGGCTGGCCACCCGGCGACAGCTCCGTGCCGCTGGGCTTCGGCCCGCGGGCCAGGACGTGGCTGCACAGATCTTGTGGCAGTCCCGCCGCCGGGGGATCCGGGCCGCCTACCTCTACCGGGTCGACCTGGCCCGCCCCGTGCGGCCGATGACCCCCGCCCGCACAGCGGCGCTGGCCGCAGCGATGCGGGCCCGGCGGACCTGCCCCACCTGCGGGATCGACGCCGGATACGTCCTCCCCACCTGCTACGGCACCTGCCTGTCCTGCGCGGATCCCGCCGCAGCCGCGGCCTGACCGAACCTGCGCCACTCCCCGCACGAACCCGGGGCGCGCCCAACGCCTGGCAGCAACCGGCGCGCCCCGGCACCTCCACTCATGAGAGAGGCACGCGCAGTGAACCACGAAAACCACGACCCGAACGACGACCTGTTCGCCCGGCTGGAGGCGGACCTGAACACCGACTTCTCCATCGGGGGTGAGGTGGTGGACCTGGACAAGGCCCGCACCACCCGCCGACCCGCCGATGACACCCCGCCCGCGGCGGGCCCGGTGGACACCGCGCCGGATGAGGACGACGACCCCGAAGAGTCCGTGTACGTCGACGACCCCGACACCCCCGCGCCCACGGCCGTGGAGCGGCGGCGGGAGCCGATCCTGCCGAAGTGGGCCAGCAACGCCGAGCAGTTCAAGGCCGCCGCCCGCTGGGCTGCCGGGCAGGCCGCGTACGTCACCGCCTTCCACGCGGCCCGATCCCCGCTGTACGCCGCGCGCCTGACGGCCCGTGCCCCGCGCGGCGCCGCGCGGATCGTCGGCGGCGCCGGCCGGTGGGTCGCCGACTCCCAGGGCGCCCCGATGCGGGCGGTGGCGGTGCGCAAGGAGGATGCGGAGCTGTACCTGCGGCTCACGCGCCAGCGGGATGCCAAGGTGCGGCTGCGCGCCCTGATCGCCGTCCTGGCGGGCGCGTTCGGGATCGCGTTCGTGGCGGTGCTGCTGGTCATGACCCCCGGCTGGACCCATCTCGCCCTCGCTGCCGCCACGGTGGCCGCCCTGGGGTGGGCGGGCGCTCCGGCGGATGCTCCGCTGGTGACCCGGGCGGTGGTCAAGACCAAGGCACCCCGCCTCACCTCGGACATCGTGGAGCGGGCCCTGCTGGCCCTCGGCATCGGTGGCATGGGCAAGGGGGAGATCACCTTCCCCGCCCCCATCACCCGCGACGGCCCCGGCTGGCGGGCCGATGTGGACCTGCCGCACGGCGTGACGGCCGGGGACATCATGGAGCGCCGCAAGCGCCTCGCCTCGGGACTTCGCCGCCCGCTGGGCTGTGTGTGGCCGGAGGGCAACGCGGACGAGCACGAGGGCCGCCTCGTGCTCTGGGTCGGGGACAAGGACCTGTCCAAAGCAGAGAAGATCCCGTGGCCGCTCGCCCAGACCGGACGCCACGACCTGTTCAAGCCGGTGCCGTTCGGCCGCAACCCCCGCGGTCAGTGGGTCGCGGTGCCGCTGGTGCAGCACAACGTCCTGTTCGGCTCCCAGCCCGGCCAGGGCAAGACCTCCTCCGTGCGCGTCCTGGCCGCGGGAGCGGCTCTCGACCCGACGGCGGAGATGTGGACGCACGAGCTGAAGGGCTCCGGCGACCTGGACCCCTTCGAGCCCATCTCCCACCGGTTCGTCTCCGGCATCGACGACGACTCCATCGAGTACGCCGCCGACTCCCTCACCCTGCTGCGCAAGGAGGTGATGCGCCGCACGGGGGCGCTGAAGAAGCTGCCGCGGGACCTGTGCCCGGACAAGCGCGTGACCAGGGAGATCGCGGACAAGCGGATCGGGCTGCACCCGCTGGTGTGCATCGTGGACGAGTGCCAGAACCTGTTCGCCCACCCCAAGGTGGGCAAGCAGGCCGGGGAGAACGCCGAGTTCATCATCAAGATCGGCCGCGCGTTCGGCGTGATCCTCATCCTCGCCACCCAGCGCCCCGACAAGGACTCCCTGCCCACCGGGGTGTCGGGGAACGTCTCGATCCGGTTCTGCCTGCGGGTCGCCGGCCAGGTCGAGAACGACATGATCCTAGGCACGAGCGCCTACAAGAACGGCATCCGCGCCACGACCTTCCGCCCCGAGGTCGACGCCGGACTCGGCTACCTCGCGGGTGCGACGGCCACGCCGACCGTGGTGAAGACCGCCTACCTCGACACCCCCGTCACCGAGGCGGTCGCCGCGCGCGCCCTGGCGATGCGCAAGGCGGCCGGCACCCTCACCGGGCACGCGCTCGGCGAGGTCCCGGAGCGCTCCGACCCCCACGCCACGCTGCTGGACGACCTGGAGGCCGTGTGGCCGTCGGGCGAGGCCCGGGTGTGGGGCGAGACCCTGACCGCCGCCCTGGCCACCCTCCGCCCGGACACCTACGCCGGGTGGGCGCCGGAGCAGCTGGCCGCGGCCCTGCGGCCCCTCGGGATCGAGCCGGGGCAGATCGGCCGCCGCATCGACGGCAAGACCGTCAACCGCCGCGGCTACGACCGAGACCACATCACCACCGTGATTGCGGAGCGTGACCGTAACCGGTCCGCCTGACCGCCCGCCCGGGGTGCTAGCGCTAGCGGCACCACCCCGCTAGCGCTAGCACCCCCGATAGCACCCCACACCGCTCCCACCAGGGTGCTAGCGCATAGCACCCCACCTGCGAAAACCCCCGAATCTCGGCCTGGAGGCCCCCGATGCCCCTCCTGCTGCTCGCTATCGCCTGCCTGTTCGTCGTCACGCTCGGTTACATCGGACTATGTGCGGCTCAGCCGTTCGGCCCGTGCCGCGCCTGCCGCGGACTCGGCTTCCAGACCAAGACCGACCGCCGCGGCCGGACCAAGCGCGGCAAGGACTGCCGCCGCTGCAAGACCACCGGACAGCGCATCCGCACCGGCCACCACCTGCTCAACCTCTGGCGCGAGATCTACCGCGCCAGCACCCGCTGACCCGCCTGGGCACCACCCGACAGATCAGGAGTCCTGCCGTGCTCATCACCCTGTCCACCGCGTTCGTCTTCGGCCTGATCACCGCCGTCCTGGTGTGGACCAAGCGCGTCGGCTTCGGCACCGCGCTTGCGGTGTGGCTGTCCGGCTTCACCCTCGCCTCCACCGGCCTGGCCGGACCCGTCAACTCCGCTCTCGCCTCAGCCATCACCGCCCTGTCCGGCATCCACTGACCCTGAGAGGAGACCTGCCGTGACCTCGCTTCCTGCACGCCCCGCGCCCCCGGCTGTCCGGCCGCTGGCCGCCGCCCACCTCAAGGACGCCGTCCGCGCCCTGGAGGCCGGCGACCGGGCCGCCGCCGTCCGCGCCCTGATGGACATCGACCCCGACTCGTGGGTCGGCATCGAGCACCGCCTTGCCCTGCTCGGGGAGGACCTGGCCGCCCTGCTCACCCTCGCGGCCACAGACGTGACCCGGTGAACGGCGACACCGTGTTCCTCGCCGCCGCCACCGGCCCTGCCGTCCTGCTGCTGCCGCCCCTCGCCCTGGCCTGGCACCGCTCCGCCCGGCAGGGCGCTGCGGTGCTGGCCATGCTCGATGCCGAACGCGCCAAGCGCGCCCACCAGGCACCGGACGACAACCCGCCGCCGGACGGAGGGCAGCCCACCCCGGCGCCTGTCGGCTTGGCCCCCGTCATCTCCCTGCACCGTCACCACACCCCCGCCGCCTTGCTGCGGCGCGCTGTCTGAGGAGGCCCCGGTGAGTGCTCCTGCCAGTACCGTTTCCGGTCGCATCTACAAGCGCACCCGGGTGCGGGGCTTCGCCCCGTGGACCCCGCGCCCGCACGTGCAGGACCTGGTGGACCGGGTCCGCGCCGTGCTGGACGAGAACCGGCAGTACCTGCCCATGACGGCCCGCCAGGTCTTCTACCGGCTGGTCGGCGCGCACGGATACGACAAGACCGAGCAGGCATACGCCCGCCTGCTGGAGACCCTGAACCGGGCCCGGCGCGCCCGCATGATCCCGATGCAGTCCATACGCGACGACGGCGGCACCCAGGTCGGCCCCGGCGGCTGGGAGGACCCGGCGCAGTTCTGGAGCGCGGTGCGCGCCACTGCGGAGGGCTACACCCACAGCCTGGATGACGGGCAGCCCGTCTGCGTGGAGCTGTGGGTGGAAGCCGCCGGCATGGTGCCCATGGTCTCCCGCGTGGCTGCCGAGTTCGGGGTCGCCACCTACAGCTCCGGCGGCTTCGACTCGGTCACCGTCAAGCACAGCGCCGCCCGCCGCATCGCTTACCGCGAGATCCCCACCACCGTCCTGCACCTGGGCGACCACGACCCCAGCGGCCTGTCCATCCTCGACTCCGCCGCAGAAGACATCTCCGCGTTCGTGGCCGACCTGAACGGCACCGCACCCACCTTTGTCCGGCTTGCCGTGACAGAGCAGCAGATCACCCGCTACCGGCTGCCCTCCGCGCCGCAGAAGACCACCGACCGGCGCGGCGACCACATGCACCACACCGTGCAGGCCGAGGCCATGAGCCCCACCGAGCTGACCGGCGAGGTACGGGCCGCCCTCGAAGCCGTCATCGACCTGGACGCCCTCACCGCCGCCCGACGACAGGGCGAGCGCGAGCGCGAGCAGATCCTCACCCGGCTGGACGACTTCGCCCAGTAGCACCCACCGCACGGCAGGCAGGCCGTGCACAGCACGACCCCGGGCACGGGACGGCGTCACTCGGCAAAGGTCCGCCGCCCGGCCCGGGGCCCACCTGACCAGAGCAGATCTGAACAGGAGATCCCAGGATGCACCCGATCGCGCTGCCCGCGCAGCGCCACCTCCCGGCCATCCTCGCCGCGAGCCTCCCGCTCGCCGGATGGGCCGCCACCACCACCGTCCTCACCCGCCGCCTGGACGCGGCCCGCCGCGACCCCCTCACCGGGTTAGCGACCCGGGATGCGTTCACCGCCCACGCCACCCGCCTGATCACCCGCCGCCCGGTGCTGGTGCTGCTGGTCGACCTGGACGGCTTCAAAGCCCTGAACGACACCCGCGGCCACGCCGCCGGGGACGCCGTCCTCGCCCACACCGCCCACCGCCTGCGGGCCGCCGTCGGCACACGCGGCGCCGCCGGCCGCTTCGGCGGGGACGAGTTCACCGCCGCCCTACCCACCGACCCCGACGACGCCCTGCACGCGCTGGCGTCCCTGCACTACCAGCTCACCGAACCCACCCCCTACGACGGGGAGCTCCTGCCGGTGGGTGCTTCTGTCGGCGGCTACCTCGCCACCCTCGGCACCACGCTGGCCGACGCCCTCACCGCCGCCGACGCCGCGATGTACGCGGCCAAGCGGAACGGGAGCGGCTGGCAGCTGTCCGAACACCCCGCCCCCACCTACACCGCCGCCCCCCGCCGCTGGCGCCGCCACCGCCCCGCCACGGCCCACTGACGCCCCCTCCGGTGTCGCTGCCCGGCGCGGCGGCCCCGCACCCCTCGCTTGTCCCTCACCGAAGGGAGCTGCACCCGCATGACCGCAACACCCGACCTGCTGGTCGCCGCCCTGGACCTCGCGACTGCAGGAGTGCCCGTCCTGCCCCTGCGGGCAGGGAAGGTCCCGTTCGGCAACTGCTCGACCTGCCGCGACGGCGCCTGCGGTGGCCGGCCGAACATGAAGACCCCCGGCCCCTGCCACTGCCTGGCCCCCTGCCATGTCTGGGCCGCCGCCACCACCGACCCCCGCGTGATCACCTCCCCTGCCTGGGCCCGGGCGTGGCGGCAGGCCGTAGCCGTCGCCTACCACCCCGGCAGCGCCGGCCTCACCGTCGTCGACCTCGACAGCGCACAAGCCATCGCGTGGGCTCGCGCGAGCCTCCGCCACCCGCATCGTGCGCACCACCAGGGGTGAGCACTGGCTGTACCAGGGCGTCATGCAGTCCGCCAACGCGGTGCGGCCCGGCGTGGACGTCAAGTCCACGATGGCCTACGCACGGTGGCTCGGCCCTGGCGCCGGCACCATGACCGCGCTCCCGGCGGTCGTGCGCGCGCTGGCCGTCAAGGAACCCGCTACAGCCGGGCCGATGCCGCAGGCCATCACCCCGCCCTCGCGGGCCGGGAACGGGGAGTGCCGCCACCGCACGCCCGCCTATCTGAACCGTGGCATCGCCATGGCAGAGCAACGCATCACCGAGGCCTCCGGTGCGGTGCACGCCACCGTCTACCGGACCTTCCTTGCCGTGCTGTCCACGCACGGTCGGTGCAGCTGCCTCACCGACGCTCACGTCGCGCGGCTGTTCACCGCCGCCCAGACCAAAGGCGAATCGCCCCGGCACTGCACCGACGCATGGACAAACGCCCTTAACCGGTTGGGACTGTGACCATGGCCGACGACGAGAAGAACCCCGCCCGCGAAGTCATCACCGACTATGCACGGGCCCACTTCCGGTACTTCCGCACCGCCGACGGCACCGTGTACGCACAGAAGAACGGCCACCCCGTCGCCCGCCCGATCCGCTCCCAGGGCACCACCGGCAGCCACCGCCAGGAACTCATGGTCGGCCTCTTCAAGGACGGGCGCGGCGTGTTCAACGGAACCGCCCTCAAGGAAGCGCTCGACCTGATCGAAGCACTCGCGCTGTCCGAGGACGTGCAGCCCGTCCACATCCGCGTCGCGCCCGGATTCGACCAGGCGACGTGGCTGGACCTGGGCCGCAACGACGGGCAGTCCATCCGCATCCACCCCACCGGCTGGAACATCACCGTTCCCGACCCCCGCGAGGTGTGCTGGCGACGCACCCAGCTCACCGGCGAACTCCCGGTGCCGGCCAAGGACACCGACGGCAAGGGCATCGACCTCCTGCTCAGGCTCTGCAACTTCGCCAACGCCGAGACCGAATGCCTGGCCCTCGCCTGGCTGATCGGCTGCCTCGGACCCTCCGTCCCCGTCCCCGCCCCCTTCCTCACCGGCCCCCAAGGCGCAGGCAAATCCACCGGCGGCCGGATGCTCATCAGGATCGTCGAGGGCATGAGCAGCGACCTGCGCCGCGCCCCCAAGGACGAAGAGAACCTGATCGCGGCAGTTGCGGCCGGATGGGTCACCGCCCTGGACAACCTCTCCCACATGACCCCGGACCTGTCCGACGCCATGTGCTGCATCGTCACCGGCGCCGAAAACGTCAAACGCGCCCTGTTCACCGACGGGGACGTCTTCCGCGCCCGCTACCGCCGCCCCCTCCTCCTCACCGGCATCGACGTCGGCGTCATCCGACCCGACCTCGCCGAACGCCTCCTGCCGCTGCGCCTGGAACGCCCCACCGTCCGGCGCACCGAGGCGGAACTGTGGGCGGAGTACGCAGAGATCCTGCCCATCGTCCTCGGGTCCCTCCTCGACCTCACGGTCAAGGTCCGCGCCGCCGAAGCGGAGACCCCCACCGACCTGCGGATGGCCGACTTCGCGCACCTGTGCGCGCAACTCGACGCCGCGACCGGCTTCGGGGCACTCACCGCCTACCGCGCCAGCCTGGACGACCTCAACGACGACGTCATCGAAGGCGACCTCCTCGCCCAGACCGTCCTCAAGCACGCCAACACCCTCGATCCGGGCGCAGAACAACGGATGACCTCCACCGAATGGCTGCACCTCCTCAGCAGCCTCCACAGCGGCGACGACTGCCGTCCACTGCCCAAGGGCTGGCCGACCACGGGAAAGGTCCTCTCCGATCGACTCAAGCGCCTTCAGCCCACCCTCGCCGCCCGAGGGGTCCTCATCGACTCAGGCCGCACCAGCGAGGGCCGCTACCTCGAAATGACCCGCCAACCGGCCCCGCCGCCCAGCGAGCAGAAACGGATGTTCTGACCCCCGTGCTGCGCACGACCGCCCCCCGGACAAGCAAGAAGAGCACCCCCGGCCGCGCGTGCTCTTCTTGCTGTTCGGCGCAACGCGCCGCCCCAGGGTCGCGCCGCGCAGCGGCTCCTTCTTCACGCGCGAGCGGCACCGCACCACAACAGGCACCCCCTCTTTTGTCCTAAGAGGGAAGACGCTGCGTCATCTGCGTCATGAGGGCCGAAAAACAGCACCTGACCTGCGGCGACAAGCATGACGCAGACGACCGCGCCTGCGTCATCCTGCGTCATCTGCGTCATGGACTCCGTCACCCATGACGCACCGATGACGCGGCCCCTCGCCGCCGCGTCATACAAAGCCGCAGGTCAAAAGACCGAATGACGCAGATGACGCAATGACGCAGAATCCCGCACCTCGGACAGACCAGGACTCCCGAGAAGCCCCCGAAACCAACAGTGACGTGAGTCGACTTCCGAGGACCACATAAGCCGAACGCGTTCCGCTCAACTCGACACCCGCGCCGACGCCACCGCGGCGGCCACCCTGCCGTAACCCGTCCCGCCGCTGCCGCCACGCGCCGGTAGCGGCACCAAATCCGCTACCGCTACCCAATCCGCTACTTCGATCACGCCCCCTGACCTGCACGGTAGCGGCAGTAGCGGATTCCTGGGAGAGAAAAGGGCAGGGCTTGGCCGCGCCTGCCTGCGCTCCCCTCCCGCCGCGTCCCGCCGCTGTCCCGCCCACCGAGGAGAAGCAGCAGTGATCACCGCCGCACCCCAGGCTCTGACTGTCCCGGAAGTCATGGCCGCCCTGCGTCTGAGCCGCAGCGCCGTCTACGACCTGATCCGCTCCCGCGAGCTGCCGAGCTTCAAGGCCGGCCGCTGCCGCCGCATCCCCGCGGAATGCCTCGCCACCTACATGAGGAACAAGACTGAGGAGAACGCCGCCTGATGGCCCGCAAGAGGAACCCCAACGGCGCTGGCAGCATCTGGCAGCGCACCGACGGCCGGTACGAGGCACGCGTCTACGTCCCCCAGCCCGACGGCACCCGCAAGCGCAAGACCGTCTACGGCCGCATCTGGGAAGAGTGCGACACCAAGCGTCAAGAACTGGTCCGCCGCGACCGCCAGGGCATCCCGACGCCTACCCGCTCCGCCAAGCTTTCCGAATGGCTCCCCTACTGGCTGGAGGAGTTCGTCCGGCCGGAGCGCAAGCGGACGACCTACGCCAAATACGAGACGCACCTGCGTCTCTACCTCCTGCCACTGTTGGGCTCCAAGCGACTGGAGACTCTGAGCACAGCAGACGTGCGGCGGATGGTCGCGGAGGTCTCCAAACGGGCGTCGTCTGCAACGGCCAAGGAGTCGCACCGCGTCCTGCGGAGCGCCCTCACGGCGGCGTGCCGAGAGGAGCTGGTCAGCCGCAACGTGGTGCAGTTGGTCCCGGCGCCGCGTGTCGAGGCCCGCGAGACAAAGCTGTGGGATCTGGAGGAGACCCTGGCGTTCCTGGAGGCGACCCGGGCGGACCCGCTCCACACGGCCTTCGTGCTGGCCGTGGCACTCGGGCTGCGGCGCGGTGAGATTCTGGGCCTGCGTTGGAGCGACATCAACCTGGACCGCCGCACGCTAGCGGTCCGGCTCCAGCTCCAGCGGGTGCGGAGCGAGCTGTACACCGACAGCACCAAGAACAGGCGGACGCGCATCATCCCCCTGCCGCTGATGTGCATCGCCCCACTGCGCTGGCAGCGGATGCGGCAGTCCGCGCAGCAACGGGCCGCTGGGGCCGACTGGCAGGGAGGCGACTACGTCTTCACCACCCGAAGCGGCCGGTCCATCGAACCGCGGAACCTCAGCCGTTCCTTCGAGCGGATCTCGGCAGACGCCGGGCTCCCCCGCATCCGCCTCCACGACACCCGGCACGGATGCGCAACCCTGCTGTTCGCCGCCGGCGTCGCACCGCGAGTGGTGATGGAGATCCTCGGTCACTCACAGATCGCGGTAACCATGAATATCTACACCCACGTGTCCGACGACAACCGCCGTGAGGCCATGGGCCACATGGACCGAATCCTGAAGCGACGGCGCCCGACCAACTGAGCCGTTACGTCACCTTCTGCCGTCAAAGGTTCTCCACCTGGATCCTGCGTCCCAGGGGTGCTGCAACAACCCACCTCAAGGGGCGCCGTTTTTGAGCTCAAGTAGGGCCCGAGTGCGTCTCAGGGACGCAAAGGCCCTGGTCCCTGAGCCGGGAAGTATTCCTCCGGCTCAGGGACCAGGGCCTGAGCAGCGGCTGACATTTTCATCGAGGCATTATATATTTTTACTAATGATCTCATCCACAAACACCACGAGACTTTCCATTCCCATCAATGCATAGCCGACAGCATCCTTTTCCTTGGCCGGCGTGGTGTCATATTGGGAATGATTTTCCCAGGAATTATGAGCGACATTTCCTCGCGACTTGCCAAATGCAGTCATCGTATCAAGCCAAGAGGCATCGAAGGCTGCGTGGTCGATCCCCAGTGGGAGGAAAAGATTTAGGATGTCCTTTTCAGTTACGCCGTTGTTTCTTCTTGCCCTACCCCCCAGATCGCCAGTTATTCCAAAGAGGCGTTCGATGGGGCCTTTCTTCTCCTTTTGAGAAACCGAAGTTGGCGGAAAATCGCACTTATCCTTGAAGTCAAGCATGGCCTGCGCTGCTGATGTCACATTTCCCGTCTTCCTCGCCGTTCCCCATATCTCTTCAACCGCCAGGTTCACTAGCGCTTCTATGAATCCCTCGAACTCGGCATGACACAGAAGACGGTACCCCAGCATGGAGTCTTGCTCATCGCGAGGGTAAATATTCTTTCGAGTTTCCTCCGGGAGTAGAACTTCCAGCTCCCTAAGCCTCCGATGCAGCTTCGAAAGAAGCTTCTCCGCCTTGGTCACGGGTAACTGATCCTCTTCCCCTCAAGGTGAGGGATGGGGAAGGATTGGTCGAGGACCCTGCTTAGAGCCTCTCCCCAGACGCGGAAACGCCGACTGGTGGCGTCCAGCGTTTTCGTGGTGGACTTGAGCGAGTCGGCAAAGTCGGAATCTTCGAGGCTCAGGCGCTCAAACTCACGCTTCACTGCAACACGTCTATCCAGTGCAGCGCTTGCGATCTCTGAACTGGAAAAGTAGAAGGCCATGATGTCGAAAACCGTCCGGTTGAACCTGCGCTCGTAACCTCCCGCGGTATACCGATGAAAGGCGTCCTTGTCGAAGATCTCGCGCGTTATATCGATAGCGTTGTCACAGCTCGCCGCTGCTGCCTCAACCTCATCCTTTTTGGTGATCCAATCACCATTCAGCACTTCGCATGCGTCATCGAGAAACTTCTTCAGGTTTCCCGAGTATTCAGCAATCCGAAACCTAAAAGCAATGAAGCGAACCAAGAGTTCGACGTCACGCATACGGAAGTCGGCTTTGGAGATCCCCAGGAGCGAATTGATCTGGCGACTCTCGGCCGCATATCGGTCAGCAAATGTCGTGAAGCGTCCCGGCGAGAGAGCCTGGCGAAGTTCTTGGGGCGAGAGCGGAAGAGTCTGATGATTCAGGCGATGGAAGACCAAATGAAGAAATGAATTACTTGGCCACTTTCGAATTACGACCGTTCGAATCGTGCGATTCTTGAGACGGCGAACGTACTTCTTGTGAACAGGATCTTCTGAGAGTTGAGTGCACGTCAGGCCGTTCAGATGCTCCAGGGCTGAAAGGCCGACGAGCTTGAATCCTTCTTTGTCATCAAAGAACTTCTCAAGCGTAATCAGCCTTTGCTTGCCATCGATGACGATGTAAGTTCCGTCGTCTGGGTCTTCTTCGGCGAGAACAAGCTGAGGAACGGGAAGCCCGAGCATCAGCGACTCAATAAACTTACTCTTGCGCGCCACTGTCCACGCATCGCGCCTTTGGAAGTCCGGATTAAGATCGAGAGCAGTGTCCTTCAACTGGCTCAGAATTGTTTCGACGGTCCAGTCCGTGGGGGCCAAAGAAGTCTCGGCGAAGTCGAATTCGGAGATACCTTCAAGATCCGAATCCTCTTCTTCGCCGATTGACTCAATCTCCTCCCCGAGGAGCCCGGCCTCTTCAAGGGGATCATTCTGACCGTCTGTCACTTGCCCTCCGCTTATTCAAGAATCGCGTTTAAGAGGCTGACCAAGCCTAGGCAAGGAGTCTAGCGCCGCGAGATCTAGGAGGGGGCTGGTTGGGTGAGATTACCGGTGGGCAACGGCGAACTGCGTGGCTGTGCCATCTGCTGCTCTGGGCTCGCGGAGTCCTGGCTCTGCGTGGTGCCCCCGACGGGAGGTCTTGGCTGTTGGATGCCCCGGCTTGTGCGCCGAATCAAGTGCCGGCGGCAGGCCGGCTGACCACTGCCGTCACCTTCTACCGTCAAAGGCCCTGGACCATGATCGGTCCGGGGCCTTTGCGCTGGTCAAGTGGGGTGGGCGCAGACGGTTTCGAACCGCCGACCCCTGCTTTGTAAGAGTGACCAACACTTTGGTGATCATTCTCGGTCTTGCTCGATGATAACCGTCCTCGCAGCTCAGAGGGGTTGGATCGGGAGACGCGTACACCCTCCTTGCTCCGACTTTCACGGCCCTTCTCCATCCTTCCGTTCCCATGACGTTCCCATGGGAACTCCTGAAGGCCTCTCCGGGTGAAGGTCTACGGCCTGGCCGAGGCGACGGCATTCCCACGAACCGGTGAGCACCGTTGAGGTTTTGGAGTGGACCGACGGCATGCCCCTCGCAGCGGAGCCCGAGCTCCTCCGCTAAACGCGCGGGCCACTCGAGGTTATCGCCCAGAAGACTACCTTGACCGGGATGGAACCACGGCGTGCTGAGATCAGAGCATGGGTCCATCCGGCCAGGAGCCGGACTCGCCCCAGGCCCCGTCGAAGTCCACCTGCTCCTCCTCTCGCCATCCCTGATACTCCGGGTGGGGGTGCGGGAAGCCGCTCTGACCGAACAGGTTGGGCAACTCTCCGCGCACGAGCCTCACCAAGAACTCCGCCATGCCGCAATCAAACTCCAGCCACGGGCTCTCGCGGAAGCCATGCTGACGGCGGCTGACCACCGTGGTCCACTGCTCGGGATCCTGGGACCCGCACCGCCAGAAGACGTCGTCCGCGGTGGAGGTCGAGCCCCACCGGAGCAGCCCGCCTGCCGGCGCGCCCGGCCGCTCCGCTGCGCAGTCCGCCGCGTACTCGTCCATGAGGGGTACGCCGTGCAACAGTGTGCCGTACAGGGAGTCCTCCACTGGGGGCGTCAGGACGGAGAGGAAGTCGTCCATTCCGCCGCCCCCATAGCAGCCCACGAAATCGCGGTAGTCGGCGGGCAGCACCAACCCGCAGGTCGACCGGACCTCGTCCCAGTCAACCGTGTCCCCGCCCGACGCGGGCGGCTCCATCCGCGTGAGCAGTTCTTCCACAGCCCAGTGCATATGTGCTCCCGCTCGTACGAGGTAGTGCCCTCGGAGGCCAGCCACCTGTGGCCCGCGAATGGTAACTTGCACGTCAGTGACGGCTCATGCTCGACGTGGTCACGTCGCTCCGGTCTGACATTCAGGCCGCCCACGTCGATGCTCAGCTGCTTGAGGATTGGCGAAACGCTGGACCGCGGCCTGGCGGCCCGCCACTACGTGGCTGTCCGCAGAACGCCATGCCCTAAGCGGCAGCGTCTTGTGACCGCTGCTGCCCGGCTGCGGGGGCACCGCAGCCCCGACCCGAGCCACTCACCGTCCCACCCACCTGCGCGTTTTCCCACCGGAGCAGCCGTGTGTGGCCTACCAGAGCGGCGTGCGCAGCCGTGTCTGGTTGCTCTGGCCTTCCAGGACAACCCGGTTCACTGGTGCCACCGGCCGCGGCGCTCGCCGGACCGCCAAGCCGTGCATGGAGTGTCCGAGAGGGCGGCGGATCATATGCTGCGAGCCGCCGCCCATAAGACCCCTTAACCACGCAACCCAAGAAGTGCGACAATTGCGGAGGCGACGGTCTGTGCAGCGGCCGCAACGGCACCGGACACACGTCCGGCTGATAGCCCACCGAAGGCCGGTAGGAGAATGCCCAGTGTGGGCCAGACGGAGCCACCCGGCCCACTGCTGACGTGGGCGCCAGCACAAATTCGCCAGCTGGAGTGCGCGAGGAGAGGATGCCTCGTCTCCCATTGCTGCCACTCTCGATGAGCGGCGGCGTTGAGGTCTAATACTCTCACTCCTCCAGGTATCTCCCGCCAGCATCGAGCCAGTCATCGACAGCCTCTAGCAACCCCCGAGCAATTCCCTTGGATTCGATACTGCAATCGCTTGATTCCAATAGGAGAAAAGCTTCCTTCATGACCTCAGCTGAATATCGGTCCACGTGAAGGGAAAGAAAGTAGGCAGGGTCGACAGCCGACCCGAGAAGCTCGCCTTGACTCTCTTCGGCCACTGACGTTTTCTCAGCGAAATGATCTACGCGTAGCGGCGTGAACTACCGCATGTGTGAACAGGCCGGGCGAGCTGGGCCCGGCTGCGGACAGACGTAAAGCCCCTGGTAGGACAGGTCTCACCACAAGATCATGTCCGCAACCACCAGAGGCTTCACGTTGGTCACCTATGTTGCCACGCTCGACGTCCCGCGCCACGTCGTGGACTACCTCTCGCGCCTGTTGGCCGCGCACCGGCGGCAGATCGGTACCCCGCGCGGCAGCCGCGCGCTCGGCACGTTCCGCCAAGCTGTGCTGATCCTGCGCTGGTTCCGCGAGCGCGGCTGCGTGCACTGCCTGGCCCGCGACGCCGGCGTCTCCCAGGCCACCGGCTACCGCTACCTGCACGAAGGCATCGACGTCCTCGCCGACCAGGCCCCCGACCTGCACGAGGTCCTGGACCGCAGCCGACGCCAGGGCATGACCCACGTGATCCTCGACGGCACGCTCATCGAATCGGACCGCCTCGCCGGCGTCCGCGACAACGGCAACGACCTGTGGTTCAGCCAGAAGCACAAGGCATTCGGCGGCAACGTGCAGTTCCTGGCCGCCCCCGACGGCACCCCGCTGTGGGTCTCCGACGTCGAGCCCGGCTCCACCCCCGACATCACCGCCGCACGCATCCACGCCCTCCCGGCGCTGTACAAAGCGGCCGCCGATGGCCTGCCCACCCTGGCCGACAAGGGCTACATTGGCGCCGGCATCGGCATCCTCATCCCGGTCCGGCGCCCGAAGGGCCAGTCCGAGCAAGCTCTGCACACCGACACGCGAACCACGAACAGCCTGATCAGAGCCATCCGAGCCCTCGGCGAACGCGCCGCAGCCGAGCTCAAGCAGCGCTGGCGCACCCTGCAGCACGTCACCATCAGCCCCAGCCGGATCGGCGACATCGCCCGCGCCGCCCTCGTCCTCAACGGAATCTGGAAGTGATCACCGCTGAGAAAACGTCACTGACAGCAGCCATTGCGCCTGCCCCTCACTCATGCCAGGGAAAACCACACTCCAGTACATGTCTCGTTCATCACTATTCTCGGTTTGCGCCATGGAGTCAGCATCCAATCGGAGTGAGCAGGGCATCGGTCGTGGCCCCCCGCGTGGACTTGCCCCCTAGGGCCTTTATCGAATTTGCGATCTTCCAAGTCCCTCCGTTGTGAGAACCATCACCGTTGCCAATGTCTTGAGATATGAACGTCTTTCCGTTTGTAAATATCTTCCGACCTTTAAGGCGCTGCCCCGTGTCCCGATAGCCAAGATAATCCGCCAAATCAGCTGCTTGCTTGCTGGTCGGCGGCTCCTGGTGGACAACGGGCGATCTTGGTCGTGAACCCGTCTACCAGGAGCTTCGCTGCGACGTACAGCCCGCCGGCCTCAACGTCTGTGTTCAGATCGCCGCATCCACCAGCTCTGCCAGTCCGGCCTCGGCGGCCCGAAGCGGGACACGAACATCGAAGGTGTAGCCCTCATCGCAGAAAACCAGGTCAAGACCGTCCGGCGTCAGTCGGCGGAAGAGGACCCCCAGCCAGATGGCGTCCTCATATGCGGAGGGGACGGGGTCTGACGGAGCGAGGCATCCGGCCGACCCCAGGAGTGCAAGGCCCCCACACAGTCGGTACCGCAATCCTCTTAGCAAGGGTAATGTCCTTCCTTGAGGTTGGCCTCAATCTCCCACCTGTTATGGCAGGGATTGATTCCAGCCTTGAAGTACAGATACCCGAACATTGCTCCATATCTCTTCCACTGCTTCTTGTGGCGCTTTTCGTGCCGCATCCTATCCCTCACGCCACACAGCCTCTGAGCAGGCAAAACGTCGAAGACTTGCTGAAGTGCTAGCTAGCGGTCGGTGGCGACATCCTTGTCCGTGGCGACTGGTCGACCGACAGCTTGGTGCCGTCCTTTGAGACGGCGACGAGCGCGAAGTCCTCCTGTTGTGTGAGTAGGTACGGCCACCTGACGCTGGTGGCGTCGCCGGGAACGTCGACGCTCATGAGGGTGTAGAACGTGCCCTCGTCGTCGATCGAGGCGGTCGGCTGCGTGGCGTAGCCTCCCGGCGCGTGCCAGAAGCCGCTGTGCAGCTCGTAGTGGTCGACGTCATCGGACGGGCTTGCAGTCCAGCTGAAGTCGACTCCGTACCCGTCAATGGCACCGGCGAAGTTGGTGGCAGGGGCCGGGGCGGCAGGAGCGGCGACGGAAACGACGGCGCTGGGAATCGCGCGGTAGGTTTCGGAGAAGTACGGCTCCACCGCGAAGAAGTTGGTCTCGCCTGGAGTCACCTCGGCGATGCAGCGGAACCGAAGTAGGTCGCCATCTTCGACGTACGAGAACTGGCTGCAGTACTGCGGTGGTGTTGTCTCCTCCGTCGATGGGGTGCCGACGCTGCGCAGAAGGCGAACTTCGTCCCATCGGATAGCGAAGGTGTCCTGGGGCAGTGTCCATTGCAGGAGTGCGTTGTTGTCACCCTGGTAGGAGACGGTGACATCGGTTGCCCGGGCTCCCCAGAAGGCGTTGACGTAGCCCTCGTCGCCGGCCTGTGCGGGTGTGAAGTTTCCGGCAGCGTCGTAGGCCTCGATGCGATAGAAAACGGAGCCACCCGTGCCTGGCACGTAATTGGTGATCGAGGTGCCCGTGGTGGTCGCAACCACGGGCCACGGGTCATACCAGCTTTCCCCCGCCAGGTGGCGGCGCACCCGGTAGCGGACGGCTCCGGTGACGGGTTTCCAGCTGACGATGTAGCTTTCCCGAGTGCGGTCGGTTCCCATGGTGACGGTCGGCGGTGCGACACGGGGGGGCGGGGTCTTGTCAAGGGTGGTGACGCCTCGGTCGGCGCTTCCGGCGGAGGTGTTGCCGGCCTTGTCGTACGCGCGGATCTCGTAGTAGAAGGTCTGGCCTGTGGCAGGCGGGGCGTCGGTGTAGCTGATCGCGGTGGTGGTCGCGATGTGTGTCCAGGTGCTGGAGCCTGCTGGGCGGCGGTACACGCGGTAGCCGGCCAGGTCCATCTCCGGGCGTTTGGCCCACTTGATGGTCGCCTTCATCGTGCTGGCGCTGTAGGCGGCAGTGGCCCCCGTGGGGGCGAGCGGCTTGACCTTGTCGACGGTGGCCGATGTGCGGGGCGCGTAGCTGAACTTGACGTTGGCCGAGCCGGTCCAGTTGACGTAGTCGATGCGCAGGGTGTGCTTGCCGGACGGGATGGTGACGTTGACGGACTTCTTCTGGGTCGTGGAGACGTTCTTCCAGACGTTGATCTTGCGGACGCCGTCGATGTACACGCGTATGCCGTCCCGCGTTTCGGCGGCGAGGGTGAAGGGCCCGCCCGATCCGAAGTCACGGGTGACCGTCCAGCGGACGGAGAAGTAGTTGTACGGCAGCCCGGAGGCAGGAGCGCCCGTGCCCCAGGATTGGTTGATCGCCGCATCGCAGTCGGTCTTCTTCGGCTTGCCGGAGAGCGTGGTGTTGGCGAAGAATTCGCGCTTGAACACCGGGGATGTGCAGGTGACCGTGGCCGAGGCGGGGGTTGCGGTGAGCAAACCCCCCACTGCTGCGACGACGCCCGCGATGCACGCGGATCGGAACCGGGTACCAGTCTTCACTTGGTGGCAGGCCCCTTTCAGGCCCGGGCTCAGGCCCGCAGCGTGACGCGGGCCCGAGAAGTGGGTGACAAAGCGTCAGAGGCGCATGCATCGGGCGAGGCCGATGACACGCCGGGCACGGACTGTACACCCCTAACCAGCCCTGATAACACAGCCATTTTTCTGGCTACACGGATCAATCGGTCAACTCAGGCACCTGGCAGTTACACCATTGCGGAGTCCCGACCAACCTCGATTCGTCGGAGTTCGTGAGCCGTTGATCGGCTGATCGGTTCGCCCCGTTTGTCCCTCGTGATCACAGGTGGGGCCTTCGCGTGTCGCTGCGGCTGCGCCCGGGTTCCACTGCTCCGGGAGTGGTTCTGTTTGCTCCTTCCTTGTCCTCGTCGTGGTGGTGGTGGCGTTCGGTCAGCTCGGGACGGGCAGCTTGCCGAGGTGCTGCCAGCAGGTGGTGAAAGCGTCGTGCCAGGGCCAGGTGCGGGAGAGGGTGAGCCAACGGCGGCGGGCGTGGCGGGTGAGCTTCGCCGGGAGGTGGTAGAGGCGGTAGCGCATCGTGGCAGGCTCGGCGTCGGCAAGATCTGCGTGGTCGTGCAGGCCGAGCAGGCGGGTCCAGGCGTCCAGGTCGGCGGCGAGATTGCAGGTGAGCATCCACGCCCGGTTCACGGTCCAGTCCTGGCTGGGAAGGTTGTGCAGGCCCATCGCCTTGTTGCAGCGCACCCGGTCCTCGACCTGGGCTCGGGCCCGGGCCAGCGCGTCCAGCCACTGCGGCTGATGGGAGCCGGCGATACCCCACATGTGGCGGACGTTCGTCGCGGTGATCGCGTATCTCCAGCCGGTCTTCTTCTCGAAGTCGGTGAGCTTCTTCAGTTGCCGAGCGGAAGGTCGGGTGCGGCGCACGAGCAGGCGCATGCCGTCCGGCCAGCCCGGGCGTGTGGACAGGTCGGTGAGCTCGGCGACGTGCGCCGTGTTCACGGCGTCGCCGTCCTGGGTGAGGGTCTGGCTCCATGTCTTGGCCGGGAGGAGGGCGATGGCCTGTTCGTCTGCGTCGGTCATCTTCCAGCCGACCAGGTAGCGCACGGTGCGGCGCTTGGTGTTGAGGGCTTCGAGGTGGTCGAGAAGGTCGTGGGTGGCGCCCGCGCCGCCGATCCGGATGAGGATCTTCGCGGCGGAGGAGTACGGGATCTGCCGCAGTGCGTCGGTCAGGACGCGCAGGTGGTCGGCCACGGTGTTGGCTCCCGCGTTGCCCTCGCGCAGCAGCATGGCCAGGCACTCCTGGGTGTTGGCGCACCATGCGGCGAGCGGGTGGAAACCGAACGTCCGCTTGAAGGTGGCAGCTGCCCCGGCCTTCTTGGATGCGGAGGTGATGATCGTGGCGTCGATGTCGACGACGATCCAGCCGGCAAGGCGCTTGCTCGCGACGCTCAGCCAAGGGAAGCCGCCCGGCCGCAGCGCGACCCGGTCCCACACGTGCCGGCGGATCCGCGCACGCGCCTTGGCGACCTTCGCGAGGACCTTCTCGTCCATCGCCGCCAGTGCCCGGCGCATTGTGGAGTCCGAGGCCGGCGCCCCGAACAGCGCGCTCTGGTGGGCCAGCAGTGCCTCAGCGTCCAGCAGGCACTTCGCCCCGAGCACGACGGCGACCGCCAGCATCACCACCACTTGGCCCCGATCGCGCCAGCCCGACCCCGTCCCTCGTGGGAGTACCTTCCCCAACACCCCGGTCAACCCGGTCCGGTCCGCGCACCGGCGCAGCAATGCCGCCCCCGCGTGCCCGACCATGCCCTTGCCGTCGGCCTTGACCGACAGCCGCTCGTCCCACCCGATAACCTTCACCCAGAAGGTGTCCTTGCCTGCGTACTGGATATGAACTCGACACTCACATCCTTGCAGGTCACGGGGCACCTTCTGTTGATCCGGCCTCAGATCACCTCAGCCGCTGAATACCCGGGGCCAACTGTGAGGGCAACCCGGTCGGCTCGCGCGAGCAGGGCCAGGGCGAGTGCTACTGCGCAGGCGCCGCCGGGAGCGAAACGAAGGCCTTCATGGAGCAGCCGCACTTCCACGGACTCCATCAAGCCAGCCCCACGCCAGTCCCGCTGTGGACCCGTAGCACGATCTCGTTGCTGGGCCTGGTGGAGCGCGGGGTGCCAGTCGGATGCGGCTGGGGTGATCGCAGGCATGACGGGCTCTGCTGGCTGCTGGTAGGTAGACCGGGGCGGGTTGAGCAGGCACTATGCCCTGGTGAGCGTCGTCATCAAGTTCTTCGTGGCGCCCGACCACGAAGCCGCTGCTGCCGTCGCGGAGGGTGGTCCCGATGAGGTCTTCGAGTCACTGACGTTCGGCAATTTCGATGTCGAGGAGGCCCTGATCGAATGGGAGAGCATCTTCACCGGTCGGAGCTTCGAAGAAGTCCTTGACGATGATGTTCCTGAGACGGTTGCCGACCCAGATGACGGCGAGGGACCACTTGTCCTCTTCGTCTCCCGCACCATTCAAGCCGCTCTGAGCACCGCCGACGAGCACTGGCTCGCTGAGGTCAGCCGGCTGTGGGTCGCTGAGCGGGCGGCAGACGGCGAGGTCTTCGATCCCGAGATCGCAGTGTGGATCCTGAGCGGCTTGGCCAACCTGGCTCGTGCCGTCGGCCAGGGCGACGAGGGCCTGTACTGCTGGGTGGCGTAAAAGGGCAGGCCACCGTTGATCACCGTCGGTTGGGTGGACAGACGAAGATCAGCCGGTGGCCGCGAGTCGCTGCGTAGACCCTGCCCGGTGGCAGCCTGTGTTCGGCGGCCTGATGGCGAGGGTGGTTATAGGGGTGCGGTGGTTGGGGCAGCGGTTGGAGCAGCCCGCCATACTCTGGGTGTGACGATCAAGGATGGCCCGCAGCCGGATCCGTGGGAACTGGTCGGGGGGACCGACTGGGCTTTGCTCGAGCACGCCTGTGGGTCGGCTGCGGAGAGCCCGGGGCTGCTGGTCGGGTTGCTCGCGGACGATCCCGGTATGCAGGCCAGGGCCCTACGGCATCTCCATGACCCGGTCCACCATCAGAACACGATCTACTCGGCGACGGTGCCCGCCGCCCTGTACGTCGCAGCGGCCCTCGGCGACCCCCGAACCGCCACCGCCCTCCCCGCCCGGGAACTCGGTGGGGCGTATCCGCTGCGTGCCGCTCTGCTGGACTGGTTGGGGTCGGTGGCCACCGAGGTCGGCAATGAGGCGGAGTCGGTGATGGCACGCCTGGGTCTCTGTCTCGCGGAGCACCCCGAATCCGTCGCAGTTCGGGCACTGCGTCCCGCTCTCTTCCGTGTCGTGTCCGGCTTCCTGCACGACCCCGACCCCGCCGTCCAGGCCGCGGCCATCGCCGCGGCCGTCCCCCTCCTGGACGCTCCCGAGCTGCTCCGTCACCGGGCAGCTCTCGCCCCGCTGATGCGTGAGGTGCTGGCCGCCGACGACAACCGGAGCCAACGGGCGATCACGGCCTATGGCCTGGCGACCTGGGGAGAGGACAGAGACGCCGTGCAGGCGGTGCAGGGCCCGGCCCCGTGGGCAGAAGGCTGCGGGAGTGAGCCGCCCTTTTGATGCTCCCGGCCCGGAGAACAGGCCCCCTCCTTGTCTCCTCTGGGGCGGGACGCCGCGATGCGGTGATCGCGTCCAGGATGAGTTAAGCACTCCACCAGGCATCGCTGCCGCAGCCGACTTCGTAATGCCACCAGCCATCGTTCTCGCCGTGGCGGAGGAGGGCCTTGATCGCCGAGAAGTCAGCGTCCGCCGGCACCGTGAGAGCGACCATCGGAAAGTCCGCGCTGAAGACCTCGCCTCCGAGGTCGAATGCCGCGAGGCGGGCATGGACGGCCTGGGGGCTACGGCCCAAAGGGCCGGAAGGAATCGGAACGACTCGAACAACGCAGTTACCTGATGCGCTGACTCGTCCGATGGCCCAGTGGAGTCCCTCGGCGTCGGTCTGAACCGGACGACGTCTCCCTCAGCGACTCCGTCCTGGAGAAAGGCAACGTTCGCCACCCGCGCGGTGTCATCGCTGACCCTCACGGCCCACAGGCCCTCCGTGTCCTGAGGCAACCAACCCTCACGAGGCACGAAGCGGAACCACACCTTGATTCGGTCGGCCTCGGTCGACAGCTCTCCAGCCGCATCATGCATGCCGGACATCATGCCCCACCAGGGCCAAGTGACCGCAAAGTCCCTTCGCTGGTGGAACGGGGGCCGTCACCGCGTCCATTGCCCTTGCCGGAAGGCCGCCCGGCCCCCAGACGCGGACGCCAGATCCGGACGGCACCCTCAACTACCCGGGTCCGCAGTACCAGACCTCCGACACCAACGTCACCGGCCAGCTCGGCCAGAGGCACATCGTTTCCCGCCGGGAGAGACCACCGACGACGACCATCGCGTTCCCATTCGTTCCCATGGGACGCCAAAAAAGGCCTCCCGCACCTCGCCGAAGGCCTGGGATGCCGTCCGTGATGGGGCTGTTGGAGGAGCACGAGCGGGTCGCTCGGCAGCAGGTGGAAGTTCTTCAGGCCGAGCTGCGGGAGGCGGAGGCCGCGTGGGAGCGGTACGTGATCGCCCGGGAGACGGTCGGACTGGTGCTGGCTGAGTCCCGCGGAGGTACTGAGGTGCCGCCGGTCGTAGTGGCAGGTGAGCAGTCAGCGCGGACCACCGCGGCTGTGCCTGGTTCGGTGGTGCCGGTGTGGAGCGACGGGCTCGATGTCAATGCGTTGGCGCCGGACTACCGCCGACTCGTGGATGTCCTTACCGGTGGGAGCGGGTCTGGCGGGGAGGCGATGGACTGTCGGCAACTCGCCGTGGCGCTCGGGCTGGAGGCGGTTCCGGCAAAGATCGAGGGGGTGCGGTCGAAGGCGAAGCGCCTGGTCGCCCGGGCTGGCTGGCCGAGGAACGCCCAGGGATGTTCAGCGTGGTCGCCAGGCGAGTCAGCGCCCCATAGGCTACTGGGGCGGGGGTTCCGGCCAGGACGTCCGAAACCTGGTGGAGGGGGCCCAGTGGTGGCAACGCTTTCAGAGATCCAAGCCCTGTTGGGTGAACCCCGATTCAACTGGTCGGATACGGCGCCATGGGTCGAAATGGAGCGGGAATTTGGTGTCGAATTCCCCGCAGACTTCCGTGAGATCGTGAACGCCTACGGTTCGATCCAGATCAACGGACAGTTGTACATGGAGCACCCCGCCGGCCATCTTCTGCACAGTCTGGGAGAGACCATCAGGGGGGATCTTGAGATGTGGCGCGAGGAGGACATGGCAGAGTTCCTGCCCAGTCCGGTTGGGCCGAACCCCGGTGAGTTGATGCCGGTGGCGTCGGCCACGACGGGTGAATGGGTTTTCCTTCGCGTTCCAGATGGGCCCTCGTCGCCCTGGCGCGTCCTGGTCCAGGAGCTTGACAGTCCGGCCTGGACTCTCCATGAGATGACGTTCAGCGAATGGTTGCTGGCTATCTCAGAGGTGAGGACGTGACGGTATGTTCTCGCAACTTCGCACCTGACCGTCCGTTCTACGAACCCCTGGCCTGAGATTGAACACGGTGGAATCAGCGTGGTCGCCGGGCGAGCCGGCGACTCATGACCATGCTCATTGACCACCGGATCACCGCCTCCGAGCTGTCGGTGCGCGTCTCGTAGTCGCGGGCCAGACGGCTCCAACGACAACCCCTACAGCGAGAGCCAATACAAAACCCTGAGATACCGGCATGACTTCCCGGAACGCTTCGGCTCCCTCGAGGACGCCCGCACGTGGTGCACCCGCTTCTTCGCCTGGTACAACCAGGAGCACCGCCATTCCGGCATAGGGCTCCACACCCCCTACGACGTGCACTTCGGCCTCGCCGCACAACTCCGCGAGATGCGCGCCGACGTCCTCCAGGCCGTCTACGCGAAGCATCCCGAACGCTTCGTCCGCCAGCCACCCGAGCCGCCGAAGCTCCCCGAAACGGCCTGGATCAACAAGCCGAAACCCCACGAACCACCGATCCCGGCACAACGTTAGACCGAACTACCTGCCTTGATCCTTTTGACAGGTTCCGCGCTGAGCGGGATTACGTCGTCTCCATGCCCTATCCCTCAACCCCTACGCCGGGTCAGCCGACCTCGCAGGCGCCCCGCCTACCCCGGGACTGCCCGGACGGTGGGTTCCAGCATGCCGCTCAGCCGCCAGACAACACCGATCGTCAGCGCGGCGGCGACGATCCACAGACCGTCGCTGAGCATCACCTTCTGGAGCGCCCGGCAGACATCCTGCGACGTGGCCGCTCGCTCCACTGCTGAGGGGGCGACGGCCCAGTGGCCAGCGGCGAGGACCGAGAGCCACCACACGGCGAGCAACGGATGCCCGCGACGACGCCGCAGATCCGGCTGGGCGGCGGCCCACAAGTCGTTGACGTACATCTTGGGTATGAACAGCCGCCCGATCGGAATCAGCCAACCGAAGATCAACCAAGCGGAGTGACGGCGCTGCCCCTCAGGCCAAAGCACATCCGCACGACTGCGCATGTTGGCCAGCCAGGCGATGAACAGCAGCACGGCCGCGAGAAACGCCGCGCCGCACGAGCCCGACAGGTTCCCGAACCACATGTTGGCAATCATCCGCGGGCCGAACTCGCCGTCATCCGGCTGGTGCGGCCCCAGCGGAGCCAGCTCTACCTGGTACATGTGCCACGCCGCGACCTCAGCCGCCACACTCACCAACACGAATGCGGCCAGGATGCCGCACGTCGCCCGGGCCAGCCCGCCCACCGGCCCCGCTGTCTTGGTCACCACGCGCCCCCAACCCGCCTTATCGGACTCTCCGCAGGCCAGCGCGGGATCTTAACCCATGGACAAGCAGAAGCTGGGCACGCGCCTCAGCCTGTCGTTCGTTGCATAGCTCACAGCTCCGCCCCCGCCGCGCGGGATGCAGGCCGGTGTCCACCTCGGGTGGCGACAGCGTCACCCTTGGGCAATGGGTGCACTCGTTCAGGTGGTAGATCAACAAGTTACTTGGTGTACGGACAGATCTCTTGATCCACTATCCGGACCAACAAACGCACCACCTCAAAGGAGCCCCGTGCGACACACCCGACTCAGCACAACGGCCATCGCCACAGCAGCCGCCATCGCCCTCGCCGCTGGCCCAGCCGCAGCCCACACCACTCAGCCGCGCACCTCCAGCGCCGCCGCCCGGCTCGCCCGCGAAATCCTCAACACCAAGGGAATCAGCTACGCCACCGCCCACGTCGAGCACCAGGACGCAGCCTCACTCCCCCGGCAGAACCTCCTCGACACCGCCAACGGCCGCCCCGCCAAGACCAGCCCGTGGGGCCACGCACACGGCGCCCGCGTCGGCCTCGACCCGCGGATGCTCAATGGCGTGCTGAAACTCCGCAACCAGTACCACTACACGTTCACCATCAGCGAGTTCGTGGGCGGCAGGCACAGCCCCAACTCCGCCCACTACAAGGGCCGCGTCGTGGATGTGAACTACATCAACGGCAAGCACGTCGGGAAGCGGACAGGAGCTCCGTACCGGGCGTTCATGGCGGCGTGCAGGAACCTCGGCGCGAACCTCGTCCTGGGGCCAGGTGACGCCAATCACGACACGCACGTGCACTGCCAGTGGCCGACCCACCACTGACAAGATCCCGCGCATGAGGAGCCCCGCCACCCCGCGGGGCCCTCACTGCTACACGCCGTCAGGACGCCCGGAGGCCGCATAACCCAGTCGGCAGCGCCGGAGCCCCCGTCCAGCCACGCAAACCAAGTCGGATAGCGGTACCGGGCGGGCAGAAAAGTCTCGGCGGAAGGGAAGCTGGTCACTTCGCCGCTTGCGGCGGACCAACAGCCACAAGTGGCCAGGGCTCTAGCGGGGCCGTGGAGGTCAACCCCGATCCTGGCAATTCCTCCGACGCCCACGTTTGCGCGATCAACGCCAGCCGCCGCTCCTCTGGCCGCCACTGCCACACAGCAGCCGAAGCTCGCTCAGTTCAGGGCGTGGAGGGGTGACGTCATTCCATGGGAGCTGAGTCGGACGACGAGCTCCGCCTCCTGAGCCGCAGTGAGCGTGACGCATAGGCCGGTGCCGGTGTCGCTGGCGCTGTACACCGCGGTGTCCTGGCTCCATGCCTCCACGTGGATGCTGTACGGGGCGAGGGCCACCAGGAGGTCAAACTGCGCGTCGTCTCGGATGTCCACGTCGATCCCCATCCCGGGGTCGTGGTCGAATCCGCGAGCCTCGCGGCTTGTGCCGATGCGCAAGGCCTCCTCATAAAACGGCAGGACCTCTGCGGGCCAGGGTGCGTCGCTGTAGGCGTCCACCCAGGCAGTCTCGATGTCCTTCCGCAGAAGGTGCAGCGTCTCCCGGTGGGCAAGGACGACTTCCTCACTGCTGAGCCCGTCGCGGAGAAACAGCTCGCGTCGCGGCACGTAGGGGGCTTCCCCTACCTCGCAGTGGTAGCAGCGCGCGATCACGCCGTCGTGGTTGTACCACTCATGGGCTCCGCAGTCGGCCGCACCCCTGGCGGCCACTCCTCGCTCTATGAGGAACCAGGGGAGATGCCGGCGCAGTCGGGTGCGCCATCGAAACCGGCCGTGCTGTCGCATGCTGGCAGGGTAGCCGTACAGCTCATTGATCACTGCTTTGCAAGTTCGGACGTAGCTATGCAAGACCTGCAGGAATCCAGGTCTTCAGGCGGTCGCTCGTGCCCCGGTGTCGGCCCTCGGTTGCCTACGTCCGGGGACGTTGATGTCAGACGTTGATGTCAGAGTGTGGCGGCTGTCGCCTTCGGCGCCGTTTGACCATGTAGCGCCCCAAAAGCACAGCCCATACAACGCAGAGCACCAAGTCACCGACGCGAACCCACGTGGAGCCTCCGTGGCTCGCAGCGTTCCAGCCGAACCCGATCATGCAGAACGCCATCCAGATCGGACTATCGATAGGGTGCTTCGATTGTCGCGGCATCGCCTCCCCCTCCTGCGGCAGGATCTTCGCACACAAGCTCGGAGTAGCTGCGCACGGCTCCAGAGGCCGTCTCGAGTCTCGGCGTACGCTCTGATCAGGGCCGCATAACGGCGCTACCGCTGGGGTCGACGCCGCGAATCTGCCCCGCTCCGTGTTGTCGCTGTTGAAGCCGCATGCAGGGCACGCTCAACATCGCCCCTCAGCGGGGCGAGGACGTGGGGGAGGTAGCGTCAGCGCAGTGGTCGTACGCAGACTTCGTCGACGGATACGACGTGCTCAGAGCAATGCGACTGCCGGGAGCGTTGTCTTCGCAGATATAGCGGCCTGGGTCCGTACCTGTCTTCACGCGGAGCAGTACTTCGTAGGATGAGACGTGCACCTGAAGGGACGCCCGTTGGGGGATGACTCCCAAGCTGTACTCCTCGCGGCATGCGTTGTCCCCGTTGCTCGCGCACCAGAAGACGTGGGCCACCTTCGATGTGTCGTTCACCAGCGTGATCGGGTCGACGTTGTCTGGGTCGGTTGGGTCGCAGCCGACTAGAGGGAGCGCGGCGAAGCTCAGCAGCATCGCAGCTACGAGACGAGGAATACGGCCTTTCAGCAGGTCCACCGGCCCTCATCAGTGATGCCGCAGGCGTCGCCGGTGGCTCTTTCGCGGTCTCCCGCCTGGTCCTCGACTTCCTGTGACGTGTGCCTTCGTCCGCCGTTGTGCGGGGGCGTTGCTGTCAATCGCTGCTGTCACGCCGGTCGCAGGCTCTTTCCTGAGCCGGCGGCGGAACGCGTTGACCTTTCGCGCTCGCCACCGATCCACCGAGGGGCCGGCGGTTACGTCGAAGAACAGATCGGCTACCGGCCGTATCAGCAGTTCCCAGATCAGGTCTCCCATGCGCTCCCCCAAGGAGGTTCCGCCCCGTCGCTCCGCACCCTACCGCGCGGGCCTCTTCGTCCCGAAGCAATGCGAACGGTCGTGTGACCTGCAAGTGCACCCGCTGTGACCGGCGCTCACCGTCCATGGGAGTCCGTGGTTGTCCGTCTAAGTTCGGGTCCGTTGTGGCGCAGTTAGACACTCAGCCAGCATCCCGCTACAGGCCGCGTAGCGCCTCATAGAGATCGTCGTAGGCTGTCCAACAGTCGATGCTGCCGTCGTCGTACAAGCTGCCGATGTACCAGTCGTCGTCATTGACAGGCTTCACGATGCACAGGTCGTGGAACCCGAGAACGATCTCCGGGTGCAGTGCCTTGTGGGCGTCGGAGGCGACCCACTTCACTGCTCGGTTTGGGTCCAGGACGACAGCGTCTCGATCCCCGGACACGTCGCGAATCTGCTGAAGGGTCCACCCCCGCGGGTAGCTGTGCGTCTGCCACCCGAGGGTGATCTCAGCTCGCTGACGATCCGGGCTGGTCTTTCAACGCCGCATAGGCCCGCTCGACCTCGCCCAGGTACTGGTTCAGGTGGAAGCGAACCTCCTCGATGGGCCTTCCATCGAGGCCCGTATACATCAGGTCGGTCCAGATGACCGTCTCGCCCCGGAGCCGGATCCGGATGGTCAGCCTGTCCGGCCCCGGCTCGGGCTGCTCCTGAGTTGCCACATCCACTTTGCATGGCATATCCGTCAGATAGAGCGGTCCGCCTGGGCGGAGTAGCCGCCTTGGATCGAGGCCGGCCATTCTGCTGTCACTGCGCGCGACCACGTCGAGGCCATCGACGAAGAGGTACGTGTGAACGGCGGAACACACTGGCTGCCCGGGGCACGTGCTGATGAGCAGAGTGCTCACCCCACCGTCGTATTGCCCATGGAGTGAAGTGGCCCTGAGCTTGCGCGGGGATCTACGCGGCATCCGCCTGATGTGACGTCATGGGTCGATTCTAACGGCCGCGCCGCACCAGTTTGGAAGACCGCGTACGTGGATCTCGTCTGACGTGCGGTACCGCTCACCTGCTCGTCCGCGGGACACTGCCCGGTGTTCCCGTGGTTCCCCCTGGCGTGCCTCTCGAGCGGGCACGCCAAGGGCACGATGCCCTCTGACGTCAGCAGCCGCCTTGCCGGTGCGGGTGGCCGCTCGACTGACACCGGAACCGTCCACCACCACGCCCGCGTCACCAGGACTCGGCCTGCAGGAAGAGTGTGACCACCTCCGCGAAGAACCAGACGGAGAACACCAGACACGCAAGCCACAGCCCCCACAAGGCCCAGCGGACCTCTCGTCGTATGCGCATGAGCGGATCATGCCCCTGCTCGGCTGACCCTGCCACCGGCCCGGTTCTCCCACCACTCACCCCAGCTCCCATCCCGTCCGCCGTCGACCCACACACACCGTGGAGCGGGCGTGGCTCATGGCGTCCAGGTGGAGCTTGGGCCTGTCCGGCTCGGGCGTGAGCGGCCGCGGTGATGCGGCGGGCCAGGCAGGGAATGGTGCGCTCGGGGATGGACTCGACGGGCACGAACTGGAAGCTGCGGAGTTCGTCGGCCTGGAGGCTCACGGCTTGCCGTACAGCAACCAGCTCGACTCATCGACCCTCCTGCCGCTGCCGCCGCATGCCCCCGGCACCGACGACTGCGACGAAAAAGGTACCGCCTGCCGTCATGGGCAAGTACGACGTGAAAGACGTTGGCGGGTGGCTCTCCAGGAGCGCCCGGGTGAGTGCGATACCGATCAAAGAGGCCCCCAGTGCGATGGCCCACAAGAGCAGTACGAGAACCCATGCGCTCCGCGCACACAGCCAGGAAGTCATTGGATCACCATGCTCCCGATGTCCCGTCGCCACAGCCCCCTTCAAGAGTCATCCGTCGCGGAACTCAATCTGCTCTCCGGGAACCGCGCTATGCATCCAGCGCCGTAGATACTTGCGCCGAAGTGTGTCTACCACCGATCGGCGGCCCTCGGCTGGTCCTTCCGCGGGCGCCTTCCGCCAGCGAAGCCTGCGGCGGAGGCCCCCATGGTGAGCATGCCCAGGACCACGACAGGTCCTACTGCAGCACGGCCGAAGCGCACCAAAAAGTAGCCGTACAAGATCATTTGCGATGCGAGCACCATGACCATGCCGACCCGGGTCTTCCCCATATCCGTGTCCCTTGGGTGCACGTGGGCGTCGCAAATCGCTGCGAAACCCGTCTACCGGGAGGACGTCCGCCGACGGTTGCGGGGTAGTACCCAGCGCCGCAGCCTGGCGATGTCACGGCTCTTGGACGCCCTCATCCCGGGGGTCTCGTGTGGACCAGCGTTGAGGAACCACAGGGGTGACCAACGCGGGCGCCCGCTCGCATCTGTCCAACGCACTGCAGGGAAGTCCGTGATCTCTATGATCCCAGCCCGAGGAATGGCTCGCGTGAACAGGTAGCCGCGGACGGTCAACTCGGTGTTGCGACATACAGCGCCAAGGCGGTACCCCCGGACAGCAATGACCGCAGAGGCAAGCAGGGCCAGGCCGGCCGCGAGACGCGGGTACACAGCGTTGGCCTGAGCCCCGTAGAGGATGCTGCCGGCAGCCGGAAGCAGTCCCAAGCTGCTGTTCGCCACGCGCCCCCATGTGGGGGGTGCCAAGTCCACGCTGACCCCTCTCGTTCTCCGACGGATCCTCTCACTCCCGCCCTGCGGCCAGGCAGGCTGGCCTCTCCCCGCTGGGTGTGGCCCGCTACGACCGACTCTCCACCATCCGCCGCAGCCCACCGCTGCAGCCGGCGCTGGCCCGTTCGCCGGGACAGCCATGGCCGACGCACCGGGCAGCCACCCCACCTTGTTCACCGCACGCGCGCTGACCTCCGCAGCCGCAGGCGCCTTCGCACCAGGCGGCACACCGACCAGACAGCAGTAATCCCGCACCCGGCCCGAGCGCCTCACCCGGACCAGTCGAAGCTCCAGAATCTACGCACACGTACTGACAGAACGTCAGTTTTCGTTCCCATCACGTTCCCATTTGCCATGGAAAACAGGCCAACCCGGACCCGCGCATGGCAAAACCGCAGTTCAGAGGGTGGGCGCAGACGGTTTCGAACCGCCGACCCTGCTTTGTAAGAGTGACCAACACTTTGGTGATCATTCTCGGTCTTGCTCGATGATGACCGTCCTCGCAGCTCAGATGGGTTGGAACGGGAGGCGCAGATACCCTCCTTGCTCGAACATTCACCACCCTTCTTCGTCCTTCCGTTCCCATGACGTTCCCATGGGCACCCCTGACGACCTATCCGAATGAAGGTCTACGGCCCGGCCGAGGCGACGGCACGCCCACGAACCGGTGAGCACCGTTGATCTCTTGGAGTCCACGAAGGCCCCACCGCCCGTCCATGGCCGCCTGGGTACAGGCTTAACGGCTCGGACGGAGCTGGAGTATCAGTCAATACAGGACGCTAAGCCGGATCTCCAGCTGCCCGGTGCAGCCGCAGCTGCGCGGGCAGGGCACCCCCTTCTCGGGCTGGCCATGGGGCGGATGGACTCGCAGGCCCGGTCAGGGTCGGCGGCGGCGCAGCGGTGCTGGTCGCGGCCATGCAGTCCGACCCCTCCTATTGTCTCATTGACGATAAGTGGCGTGCCATGCCAAGCTGGCGCGGCGTCAGGCTGCCACGGAATCGATTTGGTCGGCCTTCCGTCGCGGTTGCACGTCCCCGACTGCTGACGCTTGGGATCGCTGCCCGCGCACCACCTGCTCGGCTCGCGTTCACAGCGCCGGCCGCACCACGGGAGACACCATGGCCCACGCCCTCACCCCGCAGTCTCACTTGGACGTACGGGCCATCGACCGGGCCGCCGGCGTACTGCTCGGCGCGGCCGTGGGCGACGCTTTGGGCGTGCCTTACGAGTTCCAGCCAAGGCTTCGCGAGGACCAGCAGCCGCAGATGATCGGTGGCGGCCTGGGGCCGTACGAGCCCGGAGAGTACTCCGACGACACCCAGATGCAGGTGTGCATCGCCCAGGTCGCGGCCACCGGAGCGGACCTGCGCACTGCCGAGTCCCTCGACGTGATCGCCGCTAACTTTCATCGATGGCTGAGCGACGGCGCTACTGACGTCGGTTCGCAGACCCGTTCCGTCCTGGATGCCGCCCGCCGCGCCGCTGGAGCGCCGGGTGCGGCACTGATCGACGCCGCGCGCCGCTTCACTGCTGACAACGATCAAGCCGCCGGCAACGGCTCGCTGATGCGCACCGGGATCGTCGCCCTGACGCATCTGGGCGACCCCGCGGCGATGGCCGAGGCCGCTATTGCCGTCAGCGCGCTGACCCACCCGGATGCCGACTGCGCCGACGCCTGCGTGCTGTGGTGCTCCGGCATCCGCACTGCGGTGCTTCACGGCACGTTCGATGGCGTCCGCGCCGGACTGGACCTCCTCCCCGCGGAGCGCCGAGGCGTCTGGGCGCGGCGACTGGACGAGGCGGAGGCCACCCCTCCGCATCACTTCGCCAACAACGGCTGGGTTGTCCACGCGCTCCAGGCAGCCTGGTCGGCGATCACCCGCACCGCCGTTCCCGAGCTGGTCCCCGCCCAGGACAGTTTTCCTGCTCAGCACCTGCGCCGTGCATTGGAGGCGGCGGTGCGGGCAGGGAAGGACACGGATACGGTCGCGGCGATCGCCGGCACCCTGCTCGGCGCGCGCTGGGGATGCTCCGGCATCCCGCTGGCCTGGCAGCAGGCCGTCCACGGCTGGCCCGGCCATTCCGGGGCCGACCTGATCCGGCTGGCGGTACTCACCGCCCGCGGCGGGAGCGACGATGCGGCCGGCTGGCCCTCGGCACCGCGCCTGGCTGCCGCGTCCCACAGCAGCAGCTTCGCCATACCTCACCCGCACGACCCCGGGCTGATACTCGGCAACCTGGCCCTGACGCGGGGCACCGAGCCGGTGGCCGTAGACGCCGTGGTGTCGCTGTGCCGGGTCGGTACCGGCCCGATCCTGCCCGGCGCCGACGTCGAGCACGTCCGTGTCTGGCTGGTGGACCGCCAGGGGGACAACGCCAACCTTCACTTCGTCCTGGACCAGGCCGCCCGCGAGGTGCTGCGTCTGCGCCGCGCCGGCAAGCGGGTCCTGCTGCACTGCGCGGCCGGCCAGAGCCGTACCCCGGCCGTTGCCGCCCTCTACAGCCACCTGGCCACCGGCACCGACTCCAAGACCGCCCTTCACGACCTACGCGGGGTGCTGACCGGTGGCTGGCAGCTCCACGCGCATCCCGAGATGCACGAGGCAGTGCACGAGCTCACCGCCCAGGACACCCTCGGCGGTACCTCGTCGGGCAGCCGGGAGACGGCCAAAGCCGACCGGGAAGCAGGACAGGTGGATCCGCTGAGGGTCGGCAAGCTCGGGCAGCTCAGCAAGGTCGGCCGACTGGACAATGTTAGTGCCGAGCAGCTGCTGGAGGAACCGGAGCTGGGCGGTGATGCGGAGCAGGAGAGGGAGTTCCTCAAGGGCAAAGGGGCGGCGTCGCGGGTGCGCGGGATGCTGCTCGGCCTGGCGCTGGGGGACACGCTGGGCGCCGCCCGGGGCAAGCTGCCAGCCGGCGGCCCGCTGCAGGCCGGAGTCAATACCCAGCTGGCCTGCTTCACCGCCGAGGGGACGATCCGCGCATTGGTCCGCGGCGACCACAAGGGCATCTGCCATCCGCCGTCGGTAGTGTGGCACGCCTACTGCCGGTGGGCCGCCCTGCAGGGGATCGAGGCCGAACGGATGCGGCGCCGCTGGGCCGGGGGCAGCACCGACAAGGTGTGGCCGGACGGATGGCTCGCCCAGGTCCCCGTGCTGTCCGAACGGCGCGGTTCCGCACCGGCAACCGTGGCCGCCCTGTCCAAGGGCGAGCAGGGCACCGTGGAGAGGCCGACGACGACCAGCCGCGGCTGCCACGCCCTCACCCGCACCCTTCCTGTCGCCGTGGTCGCAGCGGCACACGGCTCGGACCAAACAGTCCGGTGGGCCCGCGAGATCGCCGCCCTCACCCACGGCGACACGGCCGCGCAGTCCGCAGCAGCCCACGCCGCCGTGCTGGTCGCCCACTGCCTGACCAGCACTCCCGAGCTGCAGGACCCTCAGTCCGGCAAGCAATCACAGGTGCGGCACGCCTTGACGGGCGGCATCCAGGCCCTTCGTGATACCGACCGCGGCCTGACCGCAGACGAGCACGACCGGCTCGCCACTGCACTTCGGCAGGCCGACGACCAACCCGCGGATCACGGGCGGCTCGCCCGACTCGCACCGGACGCCACCGCGCCCTCGGCACTGCTCGGCGGCCTCTACGCCGCCGCGTCCTTCCCCGGCCGCGACTTCGGTGCCGCATTGCGCTTCGCCGCCGGGGCGCCGGACGGCGACTCGGTCGCCTGCGTGACCGGCGCGCTGCTCGGAGCAGCCCACGGCGCCGACGCGCTGCCCGTCGATCTGGTGAGCCGCCACGAACTGGCCTGGGTCCTCGACACCCTGGCCCGCGACCTCGTCGCACAGTTGGCCGAACGACCAGGCGGCACCGAATACACCCCAGGCTGGGACTCCCACTGGCGGGACCGCTACCCCGGCTGGTGACCCGACTGCTCCCCTCGCGAGGACATCGATCACGTCACCGATTGCCCACTCATCGGTCTCGGTGGCCGGCGTGGGCCGAGGTATGCGCATCGGTGATGCCCTTCTCCAGGGGGAAGAACAGCAACCGCGCCGGCTACAGCTACCTGCACAGCGCCATGGACGACCACTCTCGCCTCGCCTACAGCGAGATCCTCCCCGACGAACGCAAGGAAACCGCCACCGCCTTCTGGACCCGGGCCCAGGCCTTGTTCCACCAGGCCGGATCACCGTCGAACGCGTCCTGACCGACAACGGCGCGTGCTACCGCTCGCACGACTGGGGAAACGTACTTGCCGCAGCGGGTATAGCCCACAAGCGCACCCGTCCCTACCGCCCCCAGACGAACGGCAAGGTCGAACGCTTCACCCACACCCTGCTCGACGAATGGGCCTTTGCCCGCCCCTACCGGTTGGAGCACGAAGCCGAGACTCGTTTCCCGGCTGGCTGCACACCTACAATCACCACCGCGGACACACCGCCCTAAACGGACGCCCACCCGCCAACCGTGTCCCCAACCTCTCGGGTCAGAACAGTTAGCCGATGCGTCATGGCGCCGATCAAGGCCCAGCGGATCACGGTATCGGCATGGGCAGGATGATGCTCGTAGTCGCGGGCCAGCCGCCGGTGGGCGGTCAGCCAGGAAATGGTCCGCTCGTTCGCCCACCTCTTGGGGTGGACCTGAAGCCGCGCTGCCCGGAGTTAATGCGAACGATCTCCAGCTCGCAGCCGAGGATCTGGGTCGATCCGCATGGCCGCACAAACACTATGCATGGCATAATTGCACCATGATTGATCCCGCCACCATCGACCTGAACCGATTCTGGAGCTACTGGCACGGTCAGCCCACCGATTCGCCAACACCCTTGCCAGACTCGTGCGCTTGGCTCCCCAAACCTCTAAGAGAATGGCATGAGAACTCCTCGCAGTGGGATGCCAATCTCACAGCAATCAAGAGTATGACTCCCCCGCAAGACATCAGCATCGTGGACCGCAAAGCCACGTTCATGTCGGAGGACGGCGGCGGAATCTGGGCCTTCTCGGCAGACGATCCGTCAATTGTATTGGAAGGGAAGCTCTACGGAGAGTGGATGGAATCAGCCGAGTCTCTATCTGAATTCCTCATCCATAACGCTCTACAGGAAACGGCGTTCACTGCCACCCATTGGAGATTCTGCGACGAGGTTCCAGATGCCATTCTCCCACGCGTCTTGGCCCCGATGGAGGAAGTTTCCTTTAGCGGATGGAATTGGCCTCACCCAGGATTTCGAATCTTTCTCGGCGAAGGATTGGTCGCGGACGTCGGCCCGTCTACGGGAAGGCAGACACCATGGGCCGAGCGACTCGGATACAGCGAGGTCCAGATCGGGGCCACTACATGCGAGGCCCTCGCCTACCTGGATGACTTGTCAAACATCTCTTGGGTGAAGCCTTACTTTACCTAGATCTCTCATCTAAAGTTTCTACAACTGTGTCCCGGCGGTTTCCGCCGGGACACAGCCATCAGTCAGCGAGCGGCACCTGTAAATATGGTTGTTTTGATACCCCCTCCAGGCATTCGATAGGTTACTCTCAACTCCGCACCAGGGTCCAACATTTGCGGGATCCTCTTCCAGCATGCGTCGCAGATTTGCTGAGTATTCCCCTGAAGATCGAGATAGAGGTCCGCGCGCATCGCTCGGGCCCGCTTCATTATGGATATGGCTTGAGGCTCAACGTGAGTTGCGAATCCAGATGCAACGCCAGGAGGTCTCACATAACCATTGGGAACGTTTTGCTGTCCGGAACTCAGCGATATCGGGTCATCGGCATCCTCAAGCCATAGCGCCCCGCTTGTTGGGCCGGGTTCTTCGAAGGCATCGCGAGCCGCCTTCGCTGCAGCAAGCCCCTCTTCGTGGCAGAAGTTTGTATTGTGGACAAGGACCGGCGTCCCGCCTGCCAACACATAGTACGTGTGAAGTTCCTCAACGCTGAGGTTGTACATCTCCGCGGCGCCGGGGCGGGCGCGGACGGCGATAACGCGTGCGTGGTGGTTGCTGGCCGTCTCCAGGTTGTGGCCGGGCTTGAGGCGACCGGCGGGGACCCAGGCGTGGAGCGTGTCGTCCCAGAATGGGTGCTTCGAGGTCGTGTGGAGGGCGCTGATGTGGTGGGGGCTCGTCCTGATGGTCAGGTCGACGAGGTCGTTGTCGTGGTGTACGAGTCTGGCGAGCACGGTGCGTGAGCCCTGGTGCTTGCCCGTATGAGGATCAGCGGCTTCGACCTGATCGCCATTTTTGATTTGGCCGATGGGCTTGGTCTTACCGTGAGCCATCAGAACGCGTGTTGAGGGGGTGAAGCTACATGGGATAGCGCCTAGTAGGGGCTCACCGTCTTCTGCTGAAACTTTTCCGCCGGCGCCCAGGAGAGCAGCGGCCATTCCGTTGTTTTTTGCCACACGGTAGTCGTCAGAGCTGGTATCCGCGCCGTGAGCCGCAGCGAATTTGTCGGTCGTGCCCGGGTCGTAACTGCAAAAGTCTGAGTCGAACCAACAGAACGGATTGCCCAGATCACTGATCCGATCGAGACCGTCCGCGATGCCAGCAGCTTGGCCGCCGGCGATGTTCACTGCGCGCTGGCCGTCGGTTACAGGGACTGGCTGGGACGAAGTGTTCGCTCCCACGCTGCCGACCGCCCCCGTGCAGGAGACTGGGTATCCGGAGGCACTGAGGCATTGGCCTCCACCGTTACCGCCTGAGGTCGGGGTCTTCGGTTCCGGGTGATTTACACCAACTTGGGGGCCGCCTCCGCATTCGTCAGGGCTCAGGCAGCCCATGAGACCAGTGGGGTCGCTGCCGGTGATGGGATTGTCAGCAGCGTAGGTGTATCCCCCGAGTTGCTGCGGGCTGGCGACCTCGAGGGCGGGGTCGGGGCTGATGAAGCGGCCGAGGGTGGGGTCGTATTTGCGGGCGCCGATGTCGGTGTAGCCGGTGGTGGTGTCCTGGGGTTGGCCGAGGTAGGAGTGAGTGGGGTCGGCCCAGGTGGTGGTGTTGGCGCTGGTTCGGGGTTGTCCGTAGGGGGTGTACTGCTGGCGAGCGACGACCTGAGTGGCGGCGTCCATGGCGAGGGTCGCGGTGCCGTGGGGGTCGTTGAAGAGGTATTTCAGGCCGCCGCCGGACAGGCTGGAGCGGACGGCTACGGGTGCACCGCTGCCGCCGTGGGTGTAGGTGCGGACGGCGCCGAGAAGGACGTTGGGGGTGACGCTGGTGTTGACGACGATCTCGGTGTCGCCGGCGAAGAGGGTGGTCTGGCCGGGGTCGCGGCGGATGAGCTGGTTGCCGTCGGCGTCGTAGAGGTACTTGGTGCTGGTGGGGCTGGTGCCGGTGGTGTCGACCTGCGCCAGGTGTCCTTCGTCGTCCCAGGTGAGTTTCTGGCCTGCGCCGGTGGTGGGGGTGCGGGTGAGCAGGTTGCCGTCGGCGTCGTAGACGAACGCTGTGGGTTTGGTGCCGCCGGTGGTGACGGTCAGGGTGTGGGGCTGGGTGCCGTTGGGGCAGGTGCCGGTGCAGCCGTTGGTGTAGCCGGTGGTGACGGTTGTACCTGTGCTGCCTATGGCGTGGTCGATGCTTTGGTGGCGGTCTCCTATGGCGTCGTAGCTGAAGGTCTGCCAGTAGGCGCCGGCTGTGGTGGCCAGGGTGCTGGTGGTGGGGGGATTGGCGGCGCAGTTGTCGGTGGCGGTCCATGCGGAGGTGAGCCGGTCGAGGGTGTCGTAGCTGTAGCACTGCTGGTCGGTGAGGGTGTTGCCGGTTTCGGTCTGCCGGTCGGTGATGGAGTTGGGGTTTCCGGCCGCGTCGTAGGTGTACGTGGTGTCGTCAACGTTGGGGCCGGGCGCCTGAGTGCGCGAGATCGCGCGGTTCTTCAGACGGCGAGTCTGGTCGTCGTACGTGTACGTGGCCCAGGCGGGGTTGGTGGATGCCCCCATGGTGACCCGGGACGGTTCGCCGTAGTTGGTGTAGACGGTGGAGTCGACGTAGATGTTGGCGCTGCTGCTGGTCTTTGTCGGGTTGCCGAGCGCGTCATACACGTAGTTGAGGGTCTCGCCGATCAAGCCTTGGGTACGTGGTTCGGTCTGCGTGTCCAAGAGTTGATCGTTGGTGCTGTAGCCATAGGTGGTGGTCCACGTGGTGGGTAGTGGGGCCTCTGTGGTCGGCAGGGTGATGGTTGCGCCGGTTGGCTTGCCCAGGCTGGTGTAACCGGTGGTGGCGACCGTGTAGCCGCCGGTGGTGCCCTGGACGTAGCGGGTGGATGAGGTCGGGAGGCCGATCCGCAGTGTGTCGTAGTCCCAGGAGGCGAACTTGAAGTTGGATTTGGACTTGTCGGTGCCGGTGAGCTTTCGACCGAGCAGGTCGTAGGTGTAGTCGAGTTCGACGTTGCGCGCGTCGGTGGTTGAGACGAGGTTTCCGGCGTCGTCGTAGCCGTACTGGCTCTTGCCCGTGTCCGGGTCTGTCTGGGACTTCTTGCGGCCTAGCAGATCGTAGTCGGACTTCCACACGGTCTGGTCGGGGCCTGTGATCTGGGTCTGCTGGCCGGCCGGGGTGTAGGTGTAGGTGGTGGGCGAGGTGGTACCGCTGGTTGCGGTGAATCCGGTGGCGGGGGTGCCGGAGAGGGTGGGTGCGGTTGTGTATTGGTCGAGTTCGGTGGTCTGGCCGCGTGCGTTGGTGACGGTGGTGGTGGCCACGCCGCCCTTGGGCGGGAGGATTGTGCTCTTGTCACCCGCGTAGGCGGTGGTCGTCGTCCAGGACTTAACGCCGTCGTGCTCCTCGGTGACGAGGGCGGCTCGGCCGAGGCCGTCGTGGTCGGTGACGGTGGTTTCAGGGATGGAGACCTGGGAGACCGAGATCAGGCTGCTGCCTGGGTTGCCGGGGACGTTGTAGGCGTTGTTGGTGGCGACCGTCCAGCCGTGCGAGTCGTATTGGGTGTCCGTGACGGTGGTACTGCTGTTCTCGGCTGTCGCCTGCATCTGCAGGGTGCGCAGCATTGCGTCGTAGAGGGTCTCGCTGGTCTTGTAGCTGCCGTTGTCCAGCAGTGTGTTGCTGGCGACGACGGAGGGGCCGGTCTGGGACAGCGCGTAGCTGTACGTCATGTTGGCGGGGGCGCCGCCGGTCTTGCTCTCGTTGGGGAGCCACACCTTTGTCAGGCGGCCGAGTGCGTCGTAAGTGAGTGAAGTGGACAGGTTGGCTGCGTCGGTCGTGGCGGTAGGCAGAGGGCGGGCTGGGTCGAGGGTGGTGGTGGTGACCTGGCAGTCCTTGGAGGACGCGCTGCCGGTGGTGCAGGTCGCGCCCGGGGTGACCTGGGTGGCTGTGATCACACTGGTGGGCAGCGCCCCTGTGGCGGGGGTGTAGCTGGTGGCTACGCTCTGGGCGAGGCTGCTGCCGTTGGGGGCGGTGGACGTCGGCGTGCGCGTCGCGAGGATTACGCGGCCGTAGTCGTCGTAGGTGGTGCCCGCCTGGTCGACGAATCCGGTTGCCGTGGCTCCGCTGGTGGTCGATGCCTTCTGGACGAGGGTGACGTCGCCGATCTTCGGCAGCGCCGGGTTCTGCTGGCTGTCGGCATCGTAGGTGAACGTGTTGTGGTCATAGGAGGAGCGGATGTCGGAAATCAGCGTGCCGGAGGGCGTGGCTCCCGCGCTGGTGCAGTCTTGGGCAGTGGTGATGACCTCGGCGGGCAGCACCAGGGTGTCGGTGCTTCCGGTGAGGTAGCGGGTGTAAGTGCATTTGGCGATGTTGTCCGCGTCGGCCGTCTCTCCGCGGTCATCTACCTGGATAGGCATGCCGGTGGTCGACTTGCCCAGGCTGGTGTTGTAGAAGGTGTCCGTCTCGGTTGCCCGCCAGCCGTAGGAGACCGCCTCTCGACCGAGGGTCTTGCTGATGCGGACCATCTGCGCGGTGAGCGCGGGGAGACCGCTGCGGGCCTGGCTGGCGGTGGGGCCGATGATGGTCGGGACGGCGACAGCGGCCTTGGCCAGGCTGCCGGTGGCGCTGGTGTAGATGTCGGTCTCGAAGACCTGACCGGCCAGCGCGTTGTTGTCGGCGACGGTCGCGGTGGTGCCGTCTTGACTGACCAGCGCGGGTACGGAGCGGGTCTTGCCGCCAGGCAGGGTGTCGCCGTTCATGCCGAGGAAGTAGTAGGTCTTCGTCAGCGTTTTCTGGTCATAGACCGCGGCCCCGTTAGTGTAGTGAAACACGTTGGGGTCACCCGTGGTGGTGTCCACCTCGGGGTAGCCGCGGAACTGGCCCCAGGTGCGGTTCTTGGCCTTGACGACCTCATTGTCGTCGTAGTGCCAGCCCGGGTTGCCCTTGTAGGCGTAGTTGGTGACCAGCTCGGGCTCGGTGCCGTCCTGGTAGGAGTTGTGCAGGTCGATCGTGGTGACCGAGACCACCTTGTACTTGTAGAACCAGTCCATCATGGGCGCTGGCTGCCCGGTCGGTGTCCAGTAGGCCGGGAAGCACGACAGGGTGTTCGTTGAGGCGAAGCCCTGCGCCGCTGCGTCCGACGGGTCGTTGGGGTCGCTCGCTGGTGCGCTGGAGCAGTCCGGCCGGTCGTAGGCCACCGTGGTCTGCGCTCCGGTCTCGCTGGTGACCGTCTGGATGCGGTCGTGGTACATCAGCGGCATCTGCGGGATGGTGCCGACCCGGTTGGGCAACTGCAGCGGCGGATCGAAGCTCACTGCCGGCGTCGAAGTGCTGCCCGAGGCACCGCCGAGGGTGTCCAGTCCGGTGCGCTGGATCGAGTCCAGCCACAGGGTCGGGGCGTGGTCGCCGCCGTCGGGGAAGGACTGGGTGAAGGTGTACTTGTCGACCTGCTTGGTGGCCCCGCCGACCTGGATCTGGGTGGTGATGGAGGTCAGGCGTGTGCGTGACCAGAAGCTCGGCCCGTGGTTGGTGCAGGTGGAATCTGATGCGCAGTACAGGTCGATTGGAACGTCCGGCCAGTACGCCGCGTTCGCGGCCGTGAACTGACTGTCAGAGCAGGTGTTGCCCGAGGGGGTCCCGGGGATGCAGCGTTCGAGGGAGGTGTCGAACAGGATCTGCTCGGGGGCGGTGGCCGCATAGATGGTGGAGGCGGTCATGCCGTAGTCGATCCGCGACAGGGATCCGCCTCGGGTGTAGCCGATCGCGGTGTCCTTCATGTCGGCGCCGTAGTAGTTCGTCTCCGGTGCGTAGTACCAGGCGGTGGCGTTGCCGTGGGTGTCGACGGCGTAGTCCAGGTTGAAGCGGTAGCCCAGCACGCAGGAGGTGGCGGCGAAGTCGGTGCTGTCCGGGCAGGAGGAGATGCCGCTGTGTGCGTGGTAGACCGGCACGGTCCACGCCGACTTGGTCTCATCCTTTCCGCTGGACCATCCCGGAAGGCGGTTGAGGCCGAAGAAGTACTGCACGCCACCCTCGGTGACCTTGAAGTACTCCCCGTTGGAGGTGCCGTTGGTGGCCCCCGTCAGGTTCTCGATCTTGGTGGTGGCGTCGTCCTGGACCGGGTGGAAGGTCTTGGTGGAGTCGTCGTAGACGATCTGCGTGGAGGTGCCGTTGAGCGAGAGGGTGAGGATCTGGCCGGCCCAGCACTGGTCCCCGTCGTTCTTCGGCGCCCCGGACGAGGAGTCGTCCGCGCAGGACTTGTAGCTCCGCTCGATGTAATTCTCCGTCGAGCTCCAGCCGTCGCCCAGCCAGGAGGACTGATTGTTGGTGCCTTCCGTCCTCGCATCCTGGCTGGCGGAGTCGTAGGAAAGGTCGACCTTGGGGGCGGCGCCGCCGATCGCGGGCGGCACCGTGATGGGGTAGCTGTAGGTGAACGCTCCGGTGTTCCCGGAGGTGGCCCAGGTGCCTCCGGGGGACAGACTGGTCGCCGAATAGTCGCCGGCCGAACCGCCCGTGCCGGAGGTCGCCGCCATCACGACGACCGCGCTGCGTGAGGTGGCGGCCGATCGAACCTGTGGGGTGGATGAACCGCTGGTCGCGGTGGGGGCACCGGGCAGGGGAATCTGGGCGGAGAGCGGCGCCCCTGGGACGGTCTCCACGGGCGTCTGAGTCTGGCACCGGGGCAACGTGGGCGTGGTCAGGGCGCAGGCCGGGAGCTCGACCAGGTGCAGGCGGGAGGCGAAGTCTCCGCCGTAGGCGTAGCGGAAGGACGAGTCGTCCACATGCAGCGCGACTTTCCCACCGGGTGCGGCCGGAGTGGGGCGCTGGAGGGTGAACAGCACGCCGTGGACGCCGGCCGCTTGCGCGGTCTTCTGATCCACCATCGTCACGCGTACCTTCGCCGGGGTACCCGCGCTCCTCGCTGCTTTGGGCCTGGCGGAGTCAGGTGTGCCGGGGCCGAGCAGGATCGGGAGGGCGCCGGCGCGGACCTGTGCTGCGGGGGCGGTCCGAGCGGTGGCGCGCGGTGAGTTCGGCGTTGGGGTGGGCAAGGTGACAGTCGCGCTGCCCGGACCGGGAAGGGATGCCTTGCCGGCGGGGGTGAAGTGCTTGAAGCTCTTCGCGGGCGCGTACGGTTTGGGGACCGCGTGTGTGAAAGGTATTGACTTGTCGTGCGGGATGGCGGGCGGGGCCACGTGCCGTGTCGGCTGAGGTGCCGCCGTAGCCGCGCCTGCCGGCAGCAGACTTCCTGCCACTAGCGCGCTGACCGTCATCAGGGCTGTACGACGGATGATCCGGACGGTGCCGGCCGATCTGCCGCGCAGCTTCCAGCCTGCGATGCGCACCATGGCGCGATCCCCTCCCCATTCGCGCCCAAGGCAGCACAAACTCTGCCGTGAGCATGCATCAGCCGCGTCGTGGCGATCTACGAGCCCGGCGGGTGATCACGCTAGGGCCTTGCTTGGGTTCGAAAATCCAAGGGAAGGCAAAATCATGTTCACGTCATCCCAACGAGGTGATCACAAGTGCTGCGAATCCGGCAGAAAAGTACGCACGCGTAGCGCCTCGCTGCCGGATCGATCGTGGACCTCAGTGGCCGCGCCGCACAGAATGCACAGCGGCGCGGGACCCAAGGGGGGACCGCCGGACACCTGCGTAAGGATCCCGACATCACCATGTTCACCTCTCGCATATCCGCTCGCGGTCAGGGTCCTGAGGGATCCCGCGGGACCGCACGAAGGGGCCGAACGGCGACTGCGCCGCCCCCGCGCGGGTCAAGGCGCCTTTCTGCCGCGACCTTGGCCGCCGCGATGGCGGCCGGCGTCCTGGGCGCGGCGACCCCGGCGCACGCAGTGCCCGCTTTCGCGCCTGCGGTAGCGGCCAACACTCCAGTGCAATCCGCGATCCTCGCCGCAATGGCATCGGGGCAGCCCGTGACGGTCGACTCGCTGACCGACACGGGGACGGTGGTGACCGCCAATCCCGACGGCACCCTCACCCGCACTGTGGACTCCAGTCCCCAGCGGGTGAAGCAGAACGGCACCTGGGTGTCCATCGACACGACGCTGCAGGCACAAGGTGACGGCAGCCTGGCTCCCAAGGCCGCCGCCACCTCCGTCTCCTTCTCCGGCGGCGGCACCGACGTGATGGCCACCTTGCGGGACGGCGCCGACGCCCTGGGCTTCACCTGGCCCACCACCCTGCCCACACCCACCGTCTCGGGTGACACCGCGACCTACGCGGACGTCTTCCCGCAGGTGGATCTCCAACTGACCGCGGACGCCAGCGGGTACTCCTCGATTCTGGTGGTGAAGACGGCTGAGGCCGCGAACAACCCGGATCTGCAGAACCTCACCCTGGGCACCCAGGCCACGAACGTCACCGTCACCAGCACCCCCGATGGCGGCGCGCAGGCGACGGACACCGCCAGCGGCGCGGTCGTCTTCCACAGCGACACCGCCACGATGTGGGACAGCAGCACGACCGGCACCACCTCCGCAACGACGATGCAGTCCGCCCCCGCGGCCGGCCGCACCAGGGCGGCCGCCCTGCGCAGCGCACAGGCCGAGCATGCCGCCTCGGCGCAGGTGGGCGCATCAGGCCCGGGTGAAGGTGACGGTCAGCCATGGCAAGCAGAAGCTCAGCCTGGACAAGGCGCTGCTGACCTCCAAGAGCACCCGGTATCCCGTGTATGTCGATCCTGACTGGACCGGAAACCCGTCCCAGATGAACTGGGCGCGGATCTCCGACAACGGGTGGGACGTCTACAACTCCACGTCGACCACGGGCTCGACGAATGCTCGTGAGGGCTGGGACAACAACAGTCCAGGCAACGGCGAACGCGCCCGAACTTATTATCAGATGAACACGAGCGGCATCAAGGGTGCGTCGATCATCTCGGCGGACCTGTACGTGTCCCAGTTGTCCGCCGCATCATGTTCGGACACACCTGCCACGGTGTATGGCACGGACGCCCCCAGCGGCTGGAACTCCTCCGGCTTGTACTGGGGCCATGAGCCGACCACTCGGACAGGGCAGCTCGACACTGCCTCGAGCCACGAGGCCGGCACCTGCCCGGTCACCGACGGCTCCGGCTCCTACGTGAGCCCGCCCAAACTCGACTTCGACGTCACCAGCCGCATTACCTCTGCAGCCGCAGGCAACTGGGGCACCGCGACATTCAAGGTCGAGTCGGTCAACATGAACGATGCGACCCAGTGGAAGCAGCTGGCCTACAAGGGCGGCGCGACACTGTCGGTCACCTACACCTACCGGCCCAAGCTCAAAGACGGCACCGGGGACCCGGCGATCCACCCCTCGGTGGCCGACAATGGACGCACCCTGACCACCACGCACACCCCGACGCTGTCCGCGCGCGCCATCGACCCGGACCTCGACGGGGGCAGTGAGCCTGTCCACATCCTGTACCACGTCTACAACTCCTCCGGCACGGAGGTAGGCAGCGGCTACGGTCCGGCCAGCGGCTACAACACCAACGGCAGCGACTGGACCACGCCAACCCTGGCGGACGGGACCTACACCTGGAAGGCCACCGCCCAGAACTCCGCCGGATGGTGGGTGAGCAGCTCCGGGACCTTCACCGCCACGCAGACCTTTACCGTCGACACCACCGCGCCGCATGCCCCCAGCATTACCTCGACCCAGTTCCCCCCGGGGCAGATCGGCAGCGCGTTCGACGATTCGGGCACGTTCGCGCTCAGCAACGACCACGCCAACAACGTCAAGGGCTACCTGTTCTCCCTCGACGGCGACCTCGCCAACACCACCTACGCCGCCAACCACGGCACGGCCTGGACCACCACCACGACTATCACAGCGGGCAAGGTCTACTGGGCGACTGCTGACAACGGTTCAGGGACGGGCACCGAGGTCCTCAACGGCTCCGCCGCCCCCGTCTTCGCCCCCGGCACGACCGGACCACACCGCGTCTTCGCCAAGGCCGTCGACCAAGCAGGCAGCACCTCGCCGCAGACCACCTACCTCTTCTACGCCGGCACCAGCACGCCCACCTACGCGTACGGCGACAAGATGGTCAGCGGCTACACCGCCACCAACACCGACGGCACGACCACCACTGTCCCCGCAGCCACCACCACCAGCACCGGTGGCCACCTGATCTCTCAACCCAACTACAACGGCTACTACTTCGCCGACGGCAACCAGGGCATGCTCGCCAACAACGGCAGCACATCCGTCGCCATCGGAGACAAGGCAACCTTCACTTTCGACATCCCCCACGCAGGCCCCTGGGACATCGGCGCAAACCTCACCATCGCCAAGGACTATGGGACCTACAGCCTCACCCTCGACGCCGGCCAGTCGAACGCCACAACGCTGATCGACAACTTCGACGCCTACAGCTCCATCGTCACCACCCGGTACATCGACCTCGGCGCCCCCAAGGACACGAGCGGCACACTACAAATCCTCACACAGGGCAAACACACCCTGACCCTGGCCCTGGTCGGCAAGAACGCCAGCTCCACCGGCTACCAGGCAGGAATCGATACCCTGCGCCTGGGACCCGCCGCGACCTGCGCCATCAACAACACCACGACGTGTCTCAACAACATCGCCACCAGCACCTATCCCGGCACCACCACTAGCACAGCCAACGCCGACGGCGAAGGCGCGAGCATCGAAGCCACCGACCTCGCCGCGGCCGGCTGGACCAAGAGCGTCACCGTGGACGGCGCCACCGCCACCCTGCCCACGTACGGCACCGGGACCAACGACAACATGCTGGCCTCCGGCCAGGTCGTCACCGTCCCCGCCACCGGCGTGGTCAACCAGGGCAACGCCGTGGTGTTCCTCGCCTTCATCACCAACGGCGGCAGCGTCAAAGACAGCATGGAGGCTTCGGGCACCATCACCTACGCTCCCGGCTCGTGCGTGGCCTTCCAGGACTACAGCCTCGATACCATCCCTGACTGGATCACAGGCCCAAGCACCCAGGCAGCTCTCACCCTGAGCCACCAAAACCACAACAACAACACCCAGACCACTTCCACTCCGAAGGTCTTCGCGCTCAGCGTCCCCCTCACCTGCCCGGGCGACACCGTGACCAGCATTTCCCTCCCCCTGTGGTCCAACGGCGTCCACACCGGCCAAAGCGGACTCCACGTCCTCGGGCTGGGCATCCGCCCCACTTCCTACGTCGCCGGCACAGGCAAGGCCCAGTCTTGGACCGGGACATTCGCCGCCAAACAGGACACCAACATGGGGACCTGGACCAACCAGACCCTGCGTCTGCCGGTCCACGTAAGCCTCGGCAACAGCACCGACACCGACGGGAAGGTACGCATCCGCCTGTCGAACGCCCTGGGAACCACCCCGGTAACCTTCCCCCACGTCTCCATCGCCCCCCAGGACACAGCGACGGGCGGCGCCGCCGCAGCCGCAACACCCAGCCCCGTGACCTTCGCAGGCAACACAAGCGTGACCCTGCCAGCCGGCGGCGACGTTGTCAGCGACCCCGTAACCCTCGCCGTCGCCGAACAATCCACCCTTCTGGTCAGCATCCAGCTCAGCGGCGCAGTCCCCAGGATGCCTGCACACGCGACCGCCCAGACCACCTCTTACGCCACCCCGTCGGGCAGCGGCGACCACACCAGTGACACCGCCGCGACCAACTACACGGTCACCATGACCACGCAGCCCTACCTCACGGGCATCGACGTCACCTCAGCGCAGAACACCACAGGCTCAGTCGTCCTGTACGGCGACCAGACCGTCAACGCCGACACCGCCACCGCAGACGGTGCCCACCACCTCAGCGACCAGATCGCCAATGCCCTCGTCACCGACCCCAACGGCGACGGCACCCTCCACTACGGCATCCTCAACGAAGGCACGAACAGCGGAAGCCTGACCAACAACCTCCTCCCGCCCATCACCAACGAGCCTCTCCCCCAGAACGCAAGCAACCCCTTGGACCGCAGCGCCCTCGAGCAAAGCAACGTACGCACCATCCTTCTCTCCACCGGCACCAGCGACCTCCTCAGCTGTATAGATACCGACAGCCACACCTGCGCAACCACTGTCGAGAACGAGCTCAACGCCCTCGCGAACGAAGCCCGCTCGTACTACACCGACGACGCCACCAACTACAACCTCACCCTCAACAACCTCGAGGCGAAGCTCACGGTGTACGTCGCCACCATCCCACCCTTCACCACCACCCACACCACCGCCCAGGAAGACGCACGCAAGGCCGTCAACAGCTACATCCTCAGCGGCGCAACCGACTCTGACCTCTACCTCGGCGGCAACGCCGACGGGGTCATCGACTTCGCCGCCGCGGTTTCCGACGCAGGCAACGACACCTCCGAGACCGTCAAATCCACCGACCTGTCGGCCAGCGGTACCCCCAACGACGCCTACTACCAGGACCTCGCCCAGCAGTACCTCACAGACACCGCCCCCAGCGGCGGCCACGTACGCATCCAGCCCAACTCCATCCAAATCCACCCCAAGGGCCACCCGCCCCTGATCCGGAGTTGGACACACCCGTAACGAACGAGGGCGACATGCCTGTTGCGCTCGGCTGCAGCCCGTCCTGTACCAGAGCGACTGCGATACCGGCTTGCGATGCAAGAGCGGGCAGGCGGCAGTCGACGAAGAGGCCTTCACGGATCCTTCGGTAGGGCGGTCGGCCAACTCGCCTGAGCTGTCTGTCTAGTCGCTCACAGCCCAGCACGGTGCCGAACCGATTCCTTGATCACCATCGCTACAGCCGCCTCGGCCTCGGTCCAGCGCGTGTTCCACCCCCGTTTCGGGTGCCGGAGGTCCCTTCGCCAAGGCTGGCGAAGGGACCTCCGGCTCGCTGTCTTGTCGACCGGTGACACGTTGCGGCGATGCTCGCACCCGTGCCATCTACCTGCTGGGGACTGCTACGAGACCGTGGCCATCTATTCTGATTGCGTGACCAAGCCGCACTCGGTCCGGATAGTCAAGGCTCCGCAAAGCACCTTCTGAGCCCCAGGTCAGAAAGCTCCTCCCCGCCAGCGCGGGGGTGATCCGTCGGTCTATGCGGCCTCCAGGGCGCGGTAGCCCTCCTCCCCGCCAGCGCGGGGGTGATCCGGAATTCGAACTGGTCGGGTGCCAGCGAACGCCTCCTCCCCGCCAGCGCGGGGGTGATCCGACGTCAAGACCGCCGCGGACTCCAAGCTCACCCTCCTCCCCGCCAGCGCGGGGGTGATCCGATCGCGATAGCGGCCTTGACCTCCTCGGCGTTCTCCTCCCCGCCAGCGCGGGGGTGATCCGCCCGGCGGGAACGCCGCCCCTACAGCGAGATCCTCCTCCCCGCCAGCGCGGGGGTGATCCGTCGAAGAACTCGGCCTTCATGAGCCCGTTCGGTGTGCCCGGCCCGTCCGCGGCCTCCTCCCCGCCAGCGCGGGGGTGATCCGGCCATCCTTGGCCCGATGACCACGCATGACCTCTCCTCCCCGCCAGCGCGGGGGTGATCCGACCACCCCGGCCTGCCCCGTCTGCGGACTGCACTCCTCCCCGCCAGCGCGGGGGTGATCCGGTGGCCCACAGCATGGTGGCGCGCTGCTCAGGCTCCTCCCCGCCAGCGCGGGGGTGATCCGTTGGACGCGTTGAGCGCCATCGGGACGCCGTTCTCCTCCCCACCAGCGCGGGGGTGATCCGACCACCCCGGCCTGCCCCGTCTGCGGACTGCACTCCTCCCCGCCAGCGCGGGGGTGATCCGCCCGCCCCGGCTCCGGCCTCGAAGCCGTCGGTCTCCTCCCCGCCAGCGCGGGGGTGATCCGGACATGAGCGTGTAGGGGCAGGGCTCCTCGGCGTCCTCCCCGCCAGCGCGGGGGTGATCCCTGGTTATCTTGACTCCGTAGGCAAGGTAGGCAGCTCCTCCCCGCCAGCGCGGGGGTGATCCGCTTGTGCTGCCACAGGCGGTAGGACGCCCTGTCTCCTCCCCGCCAGCGCGGGGGTGATCCGGCCGATGCGGCGATGCAGCACACCCGGGCGGCCTCCTCCCCGCCAGCGCGGGGGTGATCCGCCACCCACACAGAAAGGGCGGAGCAGCAGGCACTCCTCCCCGCCAGCGCGGGGGTGATCCGGGAACGTTCATCGCCCAGACATGACGAAACGCCTCCTCCCCGCCAGCGCGGGGGTGATCCGCCGTCGCCGGAGGCCTTGAGCGCCTCGTGGGCCTCCTCCCCGCCAGCGCGGGGGTGATCCGGCGGCGACGGACGGGGCGCGGCAGATCGCGGACTCCTCCCCGCCAGCGCGGGGGTGATCCGCGTGAGCAACTAGGGCTCAAGCGCCGGGTAGCCTCCTCCCCGCCAGCGCGGGGGTGATCCGCTTGCCTTCATGTCCGCCGCAGAATCCGCGCTCTCCTCCCCGCCAGCGCGGGGGTGATCCGCCGCTCATCATTGGCTCGGACTGGGATTTCACCTCCTCCCCGCCAGCGCGGGGGTGATCCGTGGTACAGCGCCAGGTCTCCGCGCTGGATGCCCTCCTCCCCGCCAGCGCGGGGGTGATCCGTGGTACAGCGCCAGGTCTCCGCGCTGGATGCCCTCCTCCCCGCCAGCGCGGGGGTGATCCGGACTCGCCCGCGACCTCACCACCGCCGGCTACCTCCTCCCCGCCAGCGCGGGGGTGATCCGCCGCTCATCATTGGCTCGGACTGGGATTTCACCTCCTCCCCGCCAGCGCGGGGGTGATCCGTGGTACAGCGCCAGGTCTCCGCGCTGGATGCCCTCCTCCCCGCCAGCGCGGGGGTGATCCGTGGTACAGCGCCAGGTCTCCGCGCTGGATGCCCTCCTCCCCGCCAGCGCGGGGGTGATCCGGACTCGCCCGCGACCTCACCACCGCCGGCTACCTCCTCCCCGCCAGCGCGGGGGTGATCCGGCGTCGCTGACGTTCCGGGCCGCGGCCAGCAGCTCCTCCCCGCCAGCGCGGGGGTGATCCGGGCCTGATCAAGGGGCTGCAGTCGCAGGAGAACTCCTCCCCGCCAGCGCGGGGGTGATCCGGCCGGATCGGCATGTGGAAGGCCCTCGCCAGCCTCCTCCCCGCCAGCGCGGGGGTGCTCCGTACATGGGCGGCCTGATCGCGCTCTACCTGATCTCCTCCCCGCCAGCGCGGGGGTGATCCCCCTCCAACGTCAGCGGAGGCACGGAGGACGTCCTCCTCCCCGCCAGCGCGGGGGTGATCCGCTGGGTGAGGAGAGCGTCCACGCGGCCGCTCAGTCCTCCGCGCCAGCACGGGGGTGATCCGCGCCAGCGGTCGCCGCCATCGAGAGCAATTCTCATCAGACCATCAGCAACCAACGTCAGAGACGGTTCGAGGGCCGCCGCGTGGTTGGGCGGTCATGCGGATGAGGGTGAGGCCGTCGAAGTCGACGGGATGTCTGCGTCGAGTGCCTGCAGTGCGCAGGGCGAAGCCTTGCTCGTTGGCCGCGGGTTGGACGAGTAACGCTGCACCGTCTGCAACGACTTGGGTGGTGGCATCCCAGAGTTCGTCGCGGACGCGGGCTGAGACGGTGCCGACGAAGATGCCGGGGAGGACTTCGATGGTCCAACGACTGAGGGCTCCGCGCAGACTGTCGGTACGGCGGTCGTGGCGATGACGACCATGGACGGCATCTCAATCCTCCGCTGCGTAGTTAACGCCGGCGGGCAGGACACCGAGTTGGGGGTCCCACAGTTGGACCATGTCGACGTCCTGGCGTTCGGAGTCGTTGCCGACGCCCGTCGCCGGGGAAAGGAGTGCCTGGATATCTCCGACGATTCTCGGTAGCAGTTTGATGAGACGGAATCCGTCGCGGAGTTTCCGACGGGCTTCCTGCTCGGGGTTGGCCGCGGCGTGGAGAGAGAAGGCGAGGGGGAGGGTGGTGTCTGCCTTGTATAAATCGGCGATGTCGTAGACGAAGGAGTGCTGGGTTCCGGTGTGGACGAAGCCCAGCGCCGGTGAGCAGCCCATGGCGAGCAGGGCTGCGTGGACGACGCCATACAGGCAGGTGTTGGCGGCGGACAGCGCGAGATTGACGGGATCCTGTGTGTGCCATTGGGCTGGGTCGTAGTTGCGGCGGAAGCGGCCGATGCCGTGTTGCTGGGCGAAGATGCGGTAGAGGGCCTTCATGCGTTGGCCTTCCATACCGCGGAGTTGGGCGAGGGTGGTGCCGGGCGGGACGTCGTCGTCGAAGCGGCGGTGGTACATGCGGATCGCGACGTCGAGGCGGCGTTGTTCGTCGGCCCATGCGTGTACCTGGCGTTCGAGCCAGGTGGTGGTCAGGGAGTCGGGCAGGATGCCGGCGTAGGCGCGGACTCCTCCGGCGCCGGTGCACACCACGGTGGTCCCGTGACGCGCGAGGGTGGACAGGGCTCGGGCGGTGATGGAGGTGCCGGGTCCGAGCAGCATGCAGGACAAGGATGCCGTGGGGATGTAGACGGTGTCGGTGCCGCGCGTGGTCTCGATCTGCGCGCAGACCCCGGTGTCATCTTGGACGATGCGGACGATGTCGAGGTACAGGAAGGAGAGTGAGTCCGCGACCTTGGGCAGCATCGCCAAGGTGGGGGCTGCGAGCCGTGCTTTGGGGTCGGTTTTTCGGGCGTTCATCCGCGGTGGGCCGGGGCGAGGCTGAGCAGGCCGGCGCCGTAGGGCTTTCCTTTGCCTATACCGGCGAGGACAGCTGTAGTGAGCGCGTGGGGGTCGGTGATGGTGGCCAGGCCGTCGAAGCGTGTCAGGGCATGCCGGGGGGCGGAGTTGCCGCGGCCGCGGGCAGCTGGCAGTGGACTAGCGACCACGCTGTGCACCGCGAGTCCTGCGTCCGCTGACTTTCGCTGCCACCAGGTGGTGGCTTCCTCGCCGGTGAGTGGGATGACCCTGCCGTGCTTGCGGCCGCTGGCCATCTCCTGCTCACTGGGGCGGATGCGTTTGGAGGCGTTGGCCGCGATGCGGTAGCGGACCTGCAGGCCGGTGGTGAAGGCCTTGAGCATGGGGCCAAGGTCTCGGGTGTCGATCTGCCCGTAGTCGGCGGGCAGGTGGCGGAGGTCTGGGGGGAGCAGGGACTGTACGAGGAGGACCTCGCCGGTTTGTGTGCGGTCCAGGCGGAAGAGGATGCCCGCTTGTTGGCGGGCGCTGTCGCCGATGCCATCGGGGGCCAGTCGCATGACGGTCTTGTGCAGTCCGTCGGCGTCTACGAGGTCCCTTCGGACGGCGGTGCTGCGTGGGTTGAGGAGGATGCGGGTGAGGGTGGCGGTGGTCATGCGTCCTGCTTCAGGGCGTAGTCGATGAGTCGGTCTGCGGGCTGGGGTCCAACGTACAGACCGGCAGGGAGTTGCTCGACGGTGCGCCACAGTCGCCGCGAGCTGTACTGCCGGGTGCGGGGGGCGAAGCTCTCGGGGATGTCGGTGATCTCGTACAGCTGGGCTTGGCTGGTCTGGTCGGCGGGTGGGTTCTCGTAGATGAACTCCACGGCAATGGTGGAGCGGCCAGGGGCTGGGGGCCGGGCGAGGCTGAGTGGCACGGCGTAGCGCAGTTCGTCTTCCGGGTCGTCGACGGCGGCGCGTAGGAGGAGCGGTTCGTCGGGGACGCAGGAGCGGCGGCCGAGGTAGGGGGCCCAGGTGGGGTGTTCCAGGGCGTCGGTGATCTCGTCGAGGAGCGGGGTGGGGCCGGTGACGGCGACGGTGAAGACGGCGTCGGCCAGGTAGTGGCGGCGTGAGACCAGGGTGGCCGCGTCTGCCTGTCGGCGGCCGCCTTCGCTGGTGGGGACGGTGTTGGCGGCGGGGAGGCCGCCGCCTACGGTGTGGAAGTCGATCAGGCGGGTGCCGGGGCGGTCGACGCGGACGGTCAGGCCGAGCTCGGCGTACCGGTGGAGCAGCGCGGTGCGGGCGCGGCCTTCGGCGGAGGCGAACATGCCGATCAGGCCGGATCGGGTGGGGAAGGATGCGGTGTCGCGGGTGCCGAATACCGACCGCTCTCCCCAGGACTGTAGGGGGCCGGCGAGTCGCAGGATCAGTGCGCTCACGAGGTCGCCTTTGCGGTGAACGCGGCCTGGACGGCGGCGTCGACGAGGTCGGGGAAGGAGGTGTGGCGGGTTCCGAGGCCGTCGATCGGCTTGTCTTCGATGCCGGCGTGTGCGTGGGCGATGCGTCCGCGGCCTGCGGTCAGGCGGTCCACTGCGACGGCGTATTCGGCCAGTGCCTGGCGGGATGCTTGGGAGAAGCCGCCGGACAACTGGGGGCCCACGGGCTGCTCGAAGGCCGCGGCGAAGGACACGGGGCGGCGGGTGCGGACAGCGATGTAGGCGAGGTCGGGGATGGTGTGGGGGGCTGTGCTGTTCTTCTTGGCCTGGGGCAGGGACATCAGGTAGGCGTCGATGTACAGCTTGACGAGTTCCTGGGCGCGGTCGCGGTCGCCGTCCAGGTTCGTGACGAGGTCTTCGACGTTGACGGTAGAGAAGCGGTAGAACACGCCGGCGCTGAACTCGGCGGTCTGCATGTGTCCGCTGCCGGTTTCTTCGGCGGGCAGCCAGTCGTCCACCGCGGTGAAGAAGTCCTGCTGGGGGTCGGAGCCGTGGGTGGTGAAGGGGTGGGCGACCTGGACTGCGCCGTCGACCTTGCCGCCGGGTAGTTCGGCGAGCATGCGGCCGAACAGGTCGATGGTCGCGGTGCGGCCTTTGAGCAGCGCGGTGACCTCGTCCGTGGGTAGGACCGCTTCGGAGCCGTCGGCTTTGCCCTTGGCTTTGCCTTTGCCCGCCGCACTCTGGGTGCGCTCGGCTGCGGCTTCCAGCGCATCGCGGTGCCTCTGGCAGAGGGCCGCGAGTTCGTCGATCGCGGAGGCGGGCAAGTAGAGCAGGACGGAGGTCTTGCCTCCCTCTTCGGTCTTCAAGCCCTTGCCGGCGGAGCGGGCCACCTGCTCGCCTGCGAACTGGGCGAGGCCGGTGGGCCAGCCGGCGGTGCGCAGGGATTCAGCGACCTTGCCGGGGACCAGACGGGTGCGCCTGGCGTACTCGCCGAGCTGGTCCTCGACCTCGTGTCGGATCTCGCGCTTCCAGGACTGGCTGGAGACCCGGATGCGTTCAGTGTTGCCGTAGCGGACGGTTTTGGGCTGGCCGAGGTCGTCGCGGTTGAGGTTGGCGAACGGGACGGACTGCAGGGCGTGCAGATCGATGTAGAGGGCCATCAGTTGCTCACGTTCTCCTCATCGGCGGGGGCGGTCGCTCGGGGTGAGTGCAGGGTGCGGTAGAAGGACTGCAGCCAGCGGGTGGCGATGCGGTCGCGGTACAGGTCCCATGCCGACAGGTCGTCCAGGAGTACGGCCCAGTCGACGGTGATGCCTGAGGTCTGCAGGTGTCGGATCAGCGCGGGCAGCCGCGGGTGGACAGAGGTGGTGCTCTGGCGGGTCAGGAGCCGTAGCCGGGTCTCGGCACTGTCCTCTTTCATCTTCGCGTTGCGTACGGCCAGGGCCAGGCTGTCCCCGAGGTTGGGGCGGGTGTGCCACGCTGCGGTGGAACTGGTGTCGGGCTGTTCGCGGTCATGCGTAGGTGAGACCGTGGTCGGGGCTGTGCCTTCGGCGGGGTCCGCGCTGGCCTGTTCGCCGTCCGCGTCGCGTACGGCGCGAGGCCGGGCGGCGATGAGTGCGGCAACCGCGTAGTAGGCGCGTTCGTCGTATTGCCCCTGGGGCACGCGCCAGGCCAAGTAGCGGTGCATGCGGCCGCACTGGTCGACGGGCCGGCCCAGTCCGCTGCGCAGGTCCGCCCTCGCGCCGGGCGCCTCGCACAGCGTGGTCACTGCGGCCACGAACGCGGTCATCCGCTCGCGGCGCGTCTCAGAGCCCGTTGGGGCGGGTGCTGGTGGTGAGGTGGTGCTCATACTGGGGCCTCCTTGCGGTGCTCGGATCCGGATGGGACCGGCGGCAGGACGGTTCGCAGGATGCCCAGGGCGTGGCTCACTGCCCGGGCGGGCTTTTGCTGCCGCTCCGCTGCGCCCACTGCGGCGCGCAGAGCCTGCTCCGCGTCGCGGACGAAGGCCCGGTACGGTTCCTGGTCCGCGGCCTCGGACAGCAGACGCCAAAACGTTGGCTCAGCCAGCGGCCAGTACGCGTTGTGGGCTCGGGCCCGCCACGATCCTGGGTTCTTGCTGTCGACCTTGACCTGGCGGCCTTCGGCTGGTGGTGGCGAGGTGGTCTCGGCCCAGGCCACGGCGGCGGCGAAGCCGAGCTTGTCGGCGACTTCTTCAGCGGCCTTGCGGCAGGTGGAGATCCGGTGGGCCATCGCCGGGTTCCGTTCCTGCGTCCATCTCAGGATCGGTGGGGTGACCGAGGTGAACCAGGCCCGGTCGACCTGCTGGCCGTCCTGGTCGAAGCCGTAGGCTCGCACCCGTAGGGCCGCGCGTACGTCTTCGGGCAGGTCGTTGAGGTCGGCGAAGATCGTGGGCCGGTGGAAGCCGGACGTCTCGTCGCTCTTGAGCAGCAGTGCGTCCAGGTCCCGCCACAGGGCCCGCGCTGCGTCGGCTTCTCGGGGGTAGCGGTTACCCGCTGCGGCGCCGGTCTTGACGGTGTTCATCACCACGTAGGGGTCGACGGCTGCCAGCGCCGGGTGGCGGGTGGCCCAGGTCAGGTAGGTGTCGGTGACCGTGCGCCCGTCGGCGGACGGGATCAGGAGCACCGCGTGCCGCGACCGTCCGGTCAGCAGCCTGCCGGGCCAGGTCAGCGGCGCGAGACTGCGCTGGGGATCGGGGGCGTCCGGCTCTTCCCAGGGGCAGAGGTCGTCCGCGTCCTGGGTGTCGACGCTGCGGGGCACTGAGGCCACTAGAGATTCGTGGAGGTTACGTCCAAGCGGGTGGAAGGAGATGGTCTTGCGCAGTGGTCCCGCGGTGCTGTTCGCCAGCGCAGATTCTTCGACGGTGCGTGCGGAGCACCGGCCGCTGGGGCCGTAGTAGTGCTGCACGAGCAGGTGCCATACGGCTTCCTCCGTTGGCAGCGGCTGCGGATCGGTGTCAGTGAACGGCCCCCACCAGGAGGGGTTGTTGCCGGCGGCCCGTCCTGAGTGGCTGTTGTCTTTCCGGCGTTGAGGGCTGCGTTTTCGCTGGTCGGGCATGGGGCCGGCGGTCTCGGGGAGAGTGGTGACGTGTCGAGTCGTCGCTGAGATGGGGGTCGGGGATGCCGTCGGTCGTGGGGCTGTTGGAACAGCGTGAGCTGATCGCTCGCCGTCGCATGGACGAGCTGCGGGAGGAGGCCGACCGTATCCAGGCTGAGCTGGTCGTGGTCGAGCGGGAGTGGAACGAGTGGGTCATCGCCCGCTCGCGCGTCGGCGAGGTCCTGGCCCCGGGCGACGACGATGCCAGCCCCGACGCCTGCGAGAACTGGGCGGATCGTGGTGCCCCGCCGGTGCCGCCTGCATCCTCGGACGCCGCGAAACCGAAATCGGTGGTGCCGATGTGGCGTGCGGGGCTGGCCTGGTCGGCACTGTCGGCGGACTACCAACGGATCCTGCAGGTTCTCGCGGACCGGAACCGTCTCGGTCAAGGACCGTTGACCTGCCAGGAGATGGCCGCCTGCTTCGGTCTGGACCCGGTGCCCGCGAAGGTCGAGGCGTTGCGGTCGAAGGCGAAGCGGCTGGTAGCCCGGAGCTGGCTGGTCGAGTCGGCGCCGGGCCGGTTCACGCTGCCGAAGGGCGTGGCCGGGCCAGGCGGCGGGTCATGAGCTGCGTCATCGACCAGTAGACCATCGCCTCCGCGCTGCTGGTGGACCGTTCGAAGTCTCGCACGAGGCGGCGGCTTTGCATCAGGTGGGCAAAGAACCGCTCCACGATCCAGCGTTTGGGAAGCACGACGAAGCCGCGCATGTCGTCGCTGCGCTTGATGATGGCGAGGACCAGGGCGAGGGCGGCGAGGCAGTACCCGACGAGGCTGCCGGTGTAGCCGCCGTCGGCCCAGACCAGGGCCAGCAGGTGATGCGCGGCGGCAACCTGGGCGAGCAGGACCTGGGCTGCCGTACGGTCTCCGACATCCGCGCTGGTGACCATCACGGCGAGCAGGAGGCCGAGAGTGTCGACCACGGCGTGCCGCTTGCGGCCGTTGACCAGCTTGCCGCCGTCGAAGCCGCGGCTGCCGGCGCCGACGACGGCATCCGCCTTGACCGACTGGGAGTCGATCACGCCCGCGCTCGGCTCCGGATCCCGCCCTGCCTGCTCGCGAACTTTGCGGCGGAGGCGGTCGTGGAACTCCTTGACCATGCCGTGGTCGCGCCAGCGGCGGAAGAATGCGTAGACCCGGTCCCACGGTGGGAAGTCGGCTGGCATGGCCCGCCACTTGATTCCGTTGTCGACCAGGTAGCGGATTGCGTCCAGTATCGCGCGGTGGCAGTACGCCTCCGGCTGCCCGCCCCGCCCCCGCAGCCAGCCCGGCACCGGCAGCAGCGGCCTCACCACCGCCCACTCGGCGTCGGACATGTCGGTCGGGTAGCGGCGCTCGCGCACCCCGTGGTCGCCGGCGTTCCCGAACCGGTGAGCCAGGCAGTCACACGCAAGGGTGACCGAAATGGACTCCGCATCCGTGATGCCGTAGAACTGCGACAACAGGGCCTCCTGGACAGCTTTTTGGCGTAGACACCCTTTGAGCTACCAAGAGGCCCTGCTTTCATGCGCGCCAGTCGCCGCACTCACCCGATCGAGACTCCCGTTCGACCGCCACCCCTCAAGACCGGAACGACAACAGCCACTCAGGGCCAGATCGGCGACGGGCCCGGGCAGGGCGACCGCGACATCGCCGAGGCGGATGCGGACCGTTCCTTCCGCCTCTTCGATGTGAGCGGTGGTCAGCCGGGCTATCGCCGCAGGCCACTGGGCATAGAGGAGCAACAGCAGGCCGGCCAGGCGGTCTTCGGTCCGGATGGTGTCGTCGTGCAGCAGGCGGCGGGCGGTGGCCCAGCGGGCGTCGTCGTCCATTGCCTGGGATGGGCCGTTCCACTTCACGGCGGGGAAGCTGAGGTCGCGGGCGATCTTCTGGGCGAGGGCCCAGCGCACGAAGTGGCCTGCTTCCCTTCGGAGTTGGGTCTCGTCGCGGGTCATCCAGCGTTCGAGGTCGCTCTGGCGGCAGTTCGCCAGCGTCAGGTCCTGGTCCGCGAGCCAGTCCAGCAGATAGACGGCGGCCCTCAGGTGCACGCGTACGACGTTGAGCTGGGTGTGCGTGATGTCGTTGCCACGGCTTCGGCGGCGAAGCCGACGGATCAGGTGCCAGGTCGCGTAGCGGTGCAGGATCTGCCGCCCCTCGGGGGTGGCGTGGGAGGCGACGAGATCCTTCACGTGCCGTTCGAGGCGGACCATCTGCTCGTCCCGGGGCGGGAGGGCGTCCGCGGCCACGAGGACGCTGCGGATGTGCTCGACGACCTTGCTGTCGGGGAGTTCGTCCAGGGCCTCGTGGGTCAGGGGACGTTGGCCGGAGGCCAGGTCGGACAGGACGGTGGAGACGATGCCTTTCGAGAGCCAACTCATGGCCGTCGCCGTCCGCTCGGTGCTGGCCAGGGCGTCGTGGAGAGCCTGCAGCTTCGGCGGGACGGCGCCGGTGTCGTCGGTGAGGAGGCCGACGAGCCGCTGCTTGAGCGTGCAGCGGCGGCAGGGGCCGGGTGTGGTGAGCCGTTCGGCCTCGCCGCAGGTCGGGCAGGGGCGCCAGAGTTCGGCGTCCGGCTTCGTGCAGGGGCCGCAGACGGGGGCATCGACGGTGCCGGAGTGGATGTCGCGGAAGCGTCCGCAGACGGTGCAGTGCACTTCTCGCTGGTTGCAACGGCCGCAGCGGGGCTGCCCGGTCAGCTTCGAGAGCATGCAGGGTGCCGTCCGGCCGCAGATCGAGCAGACCAGCGTGGGCAGAGGACGACAGTTGGGGCAGATCGGACCATCGGGAGTCCGGGTGCTGACCATGCGGCGGTTGCCGCAGACGATGCAGGTCTCCAGGTTGGCGGGATCGGTGATCAGGCAGTGCGGACACAGCGGCCGGCCTTGGGCGTCGCGGGTGGCGGGTTCGCGTCGGGTGCTGCAGCGTGAGCACTCTTCGATGCGGGACTTGGCGATGCAGTTGCGGCAGACCCGCTGGCCGTCGAGGGGCTTGTCGATCCGGACGACGCGCCGGCAGCGGGGGCAGGCCGGCCGGACGATGCCTGGGACGCCGGCGGCGTGCAGCAACTCGATGAACCGCGGGATGGCGCGAAGGGGAGCCAGGTGCCCCTCCCCGGTCAGCAGGCGGGGGTTGTCCTCCAAGGACCAGGCCAGTTTCTGCTGGTAGGAGGGGCGGGGAGCGGACTGGCGGACCGCGTCGGCGACGATCTCGCGGTCGGCGGCCGGACTGATCCTGGTGATCACCTCATGGATGACGTCGAGCGGGTCGCGGGGATCGGTGTCCGGACACATCGAACAGCGCGGCCGCCCGATGCGGTCCCGCATGGAGATCCGCCGGGTGTTGCCGCAGGCGGCGCACTCGGCGCTCTCCTGCCCACAGACCGAGCAGAACCAGTCCTGGCCTCGGCGCTGGAAGGTCCGCAGGTGCTTGCCGCAGTCGCGGCAGACCGGCGGCGAGATCGTCACGGCTCCGGCCTTGCGGAGGGCGATCAGCAGGTCGCCGACGGCCCGGAGTGCTGGAGAACGGCCGTCGGTCAGGACCTCGGGCTGGGCCTCCAGGGCTTCGGCGAGCCGGCGCGACTTCGCACGGCCGCCGACGACGCCGAGAACTACGGCCCGGACGGCCGCGTGATCGAGCGCCTTCTCGACGCGTGTGATCAGGTCCGTTATCAGGCCGACGGGGTCCGTGACCGCGCGGGCCGGCTGGTCAGCGGTGGTCACGGCAGGTCGACACCCCTGATCCGAGCCCGCTTGGGACGCAGGTCACCGAGCCCGTCCGCTGCCTGTGGCGCGGCACCCGCGGCAGCGGCCTTCTTCGGCTTCTTCACCGTGCCGGCTGTGGCGATCGGCTCGATGAGGTCGTCCATCCTGCAGTCCAGGATGTCGAGCAAGGCCATGAGGATCTTCAGGCTGAGGCGCTCGGGGCGCTCGACGGCGAGCCGGTAGACCTGGCTCGTGGACAAGGTGATGCCCCGGTCAGCGAGGGGCGGGATGAGGTCGGTGGTGGAGAACATCCCGCGATCCGCCATCACCTTGCGCAGGTGCCAGCGGTAGTCGAGCTTGGCGGCCATCGTCAGGTCCTTCCCGTCAGACCCCGGCGAACGCCGGAGCCAGTGCCTTGTGCAGGGCAGTGTTCATGAAGTCGTCGCTGACGTGGGTGTAGATCGCCGTGGAGCTGTCGCACTCGTGGCCGACCTGCTGCTGGATGAACCGCCGGTCCACCCCGTCCTCGGTCAGGTGGGTGACATACGAATGTCTGATTGAGTGCGGAAATAGGTCTTTTGGGAGTTTTAGGGCGTCACGGTATGCCTCGAAGCGGTCGTTGATGGAGCCGGGCTGGAGGCGTCCCCCGCGTTCGGTGATCCACAGGGCCGGGTGGTCGGGGAACCCGAACCGTGGCCGGACGTTCTCGACGTAGTCCGCGACCGCCTCGGCGGCCCAGTCCATCACGGACAGCACGTTTCGGCGCCGGGGCTGCTGGCCCTTCTTCGCCTTGCCGTAGCGGACGTTGAGGGTGCCGTACCGGCCGAACTGCGGGGCCTGCGGGTTGCGTCCGAAGTCGACGACGTCGAGCTTGGACGTCTCGGTCCGCCGAAGTCCCCAGCCGTAGATGACCTTGAAGAGGGTGGCGTCGCGGTAGGCGGCCAGGGCACCCTTTCGCTTCGCGCGCACCGCGCGGTCGACCTGGTCGTCGGCGTAGTCGAGGAAACGCTGCAGCTCTTCCCGCGTGAACGGCCGTGCCTCGGGGCTGCCTTCGTAGTCCTGCAGGTGCGGGATGGTGTTCCACTCGTGGCAGATCGCCACGGGGAAGGCACCGAAGGCGTCCTCGCAGGCGGGCACCCAGCCGTACCGGCTGTCGATGACGAACTCGCTGAACAGGCGGACGATGCCCTGGTAGCCGCGGATCGTGGACGGTGCCAGGTGCTTCTCGCCGGTCAAGCACACCGACCACTCGTCCATGTGGGCCGGCGTCCACTGCCACGGGTAGTCGTTCGCGAACTCGTGAAACCGGCGGATCAGCCGTTCTCGGTCCTCGACGGTCTCGTCCTGAAGCCCCCTTGCCTTCTGCTGGGCTCGCCAGCCCCGCAGCATCGCGTCGAACATCGCGTCCTCGGGACGCAGCTGGACCACGCCGGAGACGAGCTCCAGATGAGCCGACCCCGCCAGGGCGACCTTGCGCTGATGCACCACTCCAGCCCCTCCCTTCTGGCGGGCAGATCATGCATCAGAAGGGATCGACTCGGCAACATCCCTGGTCAGACCGCCAGTGCGTAGTAGCTTCGGAGAGCCTTGCGTCCGCCCGGTGAGCTGCTGACCCGCGACCTCTCGCCCGTCTGATGCAACTCCCGAGGGTTCGCGTAGTGGGCGGTCGCCTCCGGAGTGCGGTGACCAAGCCATTCCTGCAGCTCGAACAGCGTCATGGGCTCCTTCGCGTTGTAGAGCTGGCTGGCGATCGTGGACCGGGCCCGGTGGCTGGTGATGTTGCCGCGGACGTCGGCCGTGGGGACGCCCGCCTTGCGGCAGAGCATCGGGATGATCGCCGTGTTGATGTAGTGCTTAGCGACCCGGCGGGCGCGGTGGGCGAACAGGAAGTCGGCCAACTCGCTGGTCTTGGGGTCGAGCATCTGCGGTTGGGCGGGTCTGACGGCTTGCCATGCCTCGATGGCCTTGCCCATAAGCGGGTCGACGGGCTTGGTGAACGCGGTGCCTGTCTTGTGGGTCGGGACGTCCAGCAGGCAGACCGCGTCGCGGGCCAGGACCTCGCCCGAGTCACCGGGGATGGGCAGGCCGTCGTGCTGCCAGCGGATGCAGCCCACCCGCAGCCGGGCGATCTCATCACTGCGCTGGCCGGCGAAGAGCCAGGTCAAGGTGACGGCCCGGATCAGCTCGACCGGGTAGGTGCGGCTGTCCGAGGTCGGCAGGTCACCAGGTTCGACGTTCAGGCCGGCCCACAGCAGCTTCGCCCAGATGTCGTCGGCGATCACCCGCGGGTCCGGGCCCATCAACGCGCGGACGCTTCGCGGGGTCCGCAGAGCCTGAGCGGGGTCGAAGCGCCGCGGGGTCCACTCCCATTCGTGCAGGTCGCGGAAGAAGGCGCGGGGCACCTTGAGGTAGCCGGACTTCGACTGCGCGGTGAGCGGTTTGCCCAGGCGTCCTTGAGAGCGCATGCCGTGGGTCCACTGGGAGAAGTCGCCGACAGACATCCGGTCCACCGCCGCGACCCAGGACGCGCAGGTCTGGCGGGTCCACTGGCCTGGCTCGGTGACCTCGGGGTGCTCAGCGGCCAGCCAGCGGCCAGCCAGCGGCCGATCTTAGCGAGGACGCTGCGGTAACTCCTGCGGATCTTCGGCGTTAGTGTCGATGTCGCGTACCACCGCTCGACCCACCCCGCCCATCCGCTCGGCACTCCCTCCATCGCCGCCGGCCCGGCCTCAGGACCCAACCTCGGTGGGTCCGCGTGGCCGAGCGCCGCGACCGCCCGGTGGACGCCGTGCAGGTCCTTGCCCCACTGCCCGCCCATCGCCGGGCTATCACGTAGTTCGCCCAGGGCCTCGGTGGAGAGGTCCTCCAACCTCGGGCTGCGGTTCAACAGCAGCACCTGGCAGACCACCGCCTCCAGCTTCTGGGCATCGCGGCGATACCCCCAGTCGGCCAGCACCGTGCAGACCTGCTCGACAGCCGCGTCCACGGGCCCGGCCCCGAACACCCGGCGGGCCAGGCTCGGCCGCATGAACCGGCCGAGCTGCTCGAAGGCCGTGAACTCGCCGAGCAGGTAGGCATAGGCGATCAAGAACGGCCGGGCGTTGGGGCCGATCTGCCCGCCCCAGCGGCGCCGAAACTCGGCGCCGTCCGCGTCTATCAGGTCCGCCCAGTCCTGTACCGACCAGCCCCAGAAGGCCCGACGGAGCTCGCCGCTGCGGAGAAGTATGAGTCCTGCCGCATCGCGTGCATACCGGCGCTGGTGGCGGTCGTTCGGAGGCCAGTGCAGGGCGGCAAGGGCGTCCGTCAGCGGCCGGACCAGCCGGGCGGCCGGTCGCAGAGACATGAGGTCCGCGGCCAGGTCGTGGCGGCGGACATGGTCGATGCTGAAGTTCCGCAGGGCCTCCACCTCAGCCTCGGTGAGCAGACCTCGCCGGTCATAGCGAGGGAGGTCGACCGGCCATGCCCAGACGGGTGCGGTCGTTGGATTCGGCCGGGCGGTCACTGGGCAACCGTCCCTGCGCTCTGGGCTCGGGTGAGCATGTCCACGCGCCAGGAATGGATCTGCTGCATGCCGCGGTTCAGTTTCTCCGCCAGGTCCCGGCCGGACAGGTGGATGTAGGTCAGAGTCGACTCGGTGCTGCGGTGGCCGGCGAACGTGGCGATCGCGTGCAGTTCCCAGCCCATCCTCGCCAGGTCGGTCAAGCACAGATGCCGCGTGGTGTGCGTCGAGAAGCGCGGCAGGTCAGCAGCCAGGGCGACGCGCCGGACCACCTTGGACCAGGTCCAAAGAGTCAGCGGCTGGCCGTAGTTGCGGCGGGACTCCGACAGGAAGAGCGGGCCGCAGGCCCGGCTGATCGCGGCCCGGTGCGCGAGGTAGCCCGAAAGCAGGACCCCCGTCGCCGCCGAGTACGGAACGACGCGCTCGCGCCGGGTCTTCGTCGTCTCCGCGCGAACCCGCAAGGTCCGGTGAGCAGGGTCGAGGTCGTCGGTCCGCAAGGAGCACAGTTCCTCGCGCCGAAGTGGCGCGTCGTAGGCCAGCGCCAGCATGACGCGGTTGCGCACCGGCTCCTCCCGCACGACGTTCAGCAGGTCCAGCCACTGCTGTTCGCTCGGGATCCACGGCAGCTTCGTCAAGCGCGGCACCAGTCCCCGCTGGTGGCCCCCGAACTGGCGGCCAGGTGTGTAGCGGCCACGGCCCACCGGGTTGGACTCCCGCGCGCCCTCCTCGATGAGGTAGTCGTAGAACAATCGCACTGGCACCAGCCGCTGCTGCAGCGTCGCATTCGCCAGGCCGACCCCGGAGTCCAGCGCGACCACGTTGCTCCCCCGACGGCTCGGCCGGGTGGACAGGTCCTTCACGAACGCGGCCACCTGCAGTCGGTTCGCGGCGACCGGATCGACGCCGTCCCGCTCACAGACGGTCAGGTACTCGGCCAAACCCCGCGCGTACGCGTCGATCGTGCGCGGGGCCCGCCCCAGATCCGTCCACACTCGAAGCCACTCGGCCGCCCGCTCATGCCGGCCCAGGACCGGCCACTTCTCCTCCAGCACCACCGCGCTGCCCAACGGATCTCCTCAGTACGTGGGAACGCCGCAGGATACGAGACGCATCATGCGGCTCCAGATTCCACGTAACTTGTAGGCGGGCGGTGTACGACTTCTTCCGCCGCTGGCGCCGGCACGGATACGTGCGCGAGCTCTACCAGCGACTGCGCCGACTGCAGCGCACTCGCCAAGGGGTGCGGGAGGAGCCGAGCGCGGGGATCATCGACGCGCAGTCCGTGGACGGCTCGGAGACCTGCCCGGCCTCAACACGCGGCTACGACGGCGGCAAGATGCGCGACGGGCGCAAGCGCCACATCCTGACCGACAGCGGCGGCCTGCTGCTGGAGGTCGCCGTCACGGCGGCCAACGTGCACGACTCCCAGGCCGCCCCCGGCCTGCTGGACCATTTCATGGCCGAGCCCGGACGGCTGCTCAAGCTCGTCTGGGTGGACACCGCCTACCAGGGGCAGCCCTTGGCCGACGCGTTCGCGGCCCACGGAGTGAGAGTGGAGGTGGTCAAGCGCCCCGACGGCACCAAGCAGTTCACGGTACTGGCCAAAAGGTGGATCGTAGAGCGCACCCTGGGCTGGCTCTCGCGCTCCCGGCGCCTGAACCGCGACCACGAACGCCGCCCGGACCACCACGTCCAGATGGTGTGGTGGGCCGGACTGATCACCCTCACCCGGAAGATGGCGCGCCAGCGGCTGCACTGGCCCGAGTTCCGGCCGCACCGCCTGGGCCCGCAGCCGGGGTGAACAACCCGCCCGGCACACGCACGAACCAGCCCCTGGCCTGCAACGCATACGCACGATGACGCACCTTCTCCACCTCGTTCAACCGCGCGGCATCCCGGCCCACCGCGACCGCAAGCTCCCGCACCGAGACCGGCCCGCGCCGTGCGGCGACCACCTCGAACAACTGCCGATACTGCCCCGCCAGCGCCTCCGGCCCCAGTCCCGCACGCCACACCGGCGGCCGGGAGTCGCGACCCGCGGGCAGGCCCGGCGTCACCGCCGACCCATCCGGCACGCCGGCCACCACGTCCGACACCGGCTCCGCCGACGGGCACCCCTGCGGACCGGGCGGTGCCACGCACTCTTCCGCTTCTACCGCCCCGGCCGCGGCCGCGGCCTCGCCCTCCTCGGCCAGCGCGCGCAGGACCTCCACGCGGCCGATCCGCGCACACTCCAGCCGCTCCTGGCAGGACGTCACCTGCTCCTGCACCTCACGCAACCGCTCCAGCCAGGCATCCAGCTCCTGCTGAGCCCGCGCCTCACGGCGCTCCAGCAACGCGATCACCGACGGCATGAACCACACCCCCACGACCGACTCGACTGCCCACTGGCTGCCCCACGGACGCTGCCAGCACACACCCACGCCGAGAAAACCCCAGCTCATCGAGCTGCAGAGCGGTTCACCACAACGCTCTCAAACCGTGCATACAGTTCTCCCGTACACGGCTTTCCGACATCGTTCACCGGCTGGCATGCGCTGTCGCCCCGCGCACGTTCCCGGTCAGGCGGTAGACCCCAAGCCGACTGATCCACGCATAGGTGAACCGCGCGGTCCAGTTTCGGCCCCGCAGGCCGTGTTTCCGGCTGGCGAAGATCGCCAGCCGGATGGTGTCCCGCTGTGTGGTGTAGGGGATCAGGGTTGATGTGTGCGCGGGCTCGCTCCCGGGGCGTGCATCCACGAAGGGCCTGTGCTCCCTGCGCATGAGGCAGGCCACCGTGCAACTCTCCGTCGTGAACGGGCAGTTCAACGAGGGAGGCACCCGGTGGCCTTGTCCCAGTCTGACCTACAACGCCTGCTGGAGTCACTACGCGCGGCGGACGGACTCGAACTCGTCCGCAGCGTGGCCGAGCGCATGCTGCAAGAGCTGATCGAAGCCGAGGCGAGCGCGCGGATCGGCGCCCAGTGGAACGAGCACACCGACACCCGCACCAACTACCGCAACGGCCACCGCGACAAGACGCTGGCCACCACCGCCGGCGATCTGGACCTCGCGATCCCCAAGCTCCGCGCCGGCAGCTTCTTCCCCAGCCTGCTCGAGCGTCGCCGCCGCATCGACCAGGCCCTGTACGCCGTCATCATCGAGGCCTACGTCCACGGCGTCTCCACCCGATCGGTCGACGACCTGGTCAAAGCCCTGGGCGCGGACACCGGCATCTCCAAGAGCGAGGTCTCACGCATCTGCGCAGAGCTGGACGAGCCACTGACGGCGTTCCGCACCCGCCCGCTGGATCACACCCGCTTCCCCTACGTCTACCTCGACGCCACGTACTGCAAGGCCCGGGTGAACCACCAGATCGTCTCCCGGGCCGTGGTCATCGCCACCGGCATCACCGAGGACGGCGGCCGGGAAGTGCTCGGAGTGATGGCTGGGGACAGCGAGACCGAGGTGTTCTGGTCCGAGTTCCTGCGCTCCTTGCGCGAACGCGGACTGACCGGGGTCCGGCTGGTCATCGCCGGCCACCACAGCGGCCTGGTCAAGGCGATCCGCAAGGTCATGCTGGGGGCGGCCTATCAGCGCTGCCGGGTTCATTTCCTGCGCAACACCTTCGCCGTGATCCCGAAGGACGCCGCCGAGATGGTCGCCGCGACCATCCGCACGATCTTCGCCCAGCCGGACCAGGCCGCGGTCCGGGCCCAGCTCGACACCGTCGCCGACATGCTCGGCACGCAGTTCCCCAAGGTCAAGCAGATGCTGCTGGAGGCCAAGGACGACCTGACCGCGTTCGCGGCCTTCCCGGAGCGACATTGGAAGAAGATCCAGTCGACCAACCCGCTCGAGCGGATCAACCGCGAGGTCAAGCGCCGGACCGACGTCGTCCAGGTCTTCCCCAACGACGACGCGCTCCTGCGACTGGTCACCGCCGTGCTCTTCGAGCTCCACGACGAGTGGATCGCCTTCCCGCGCCGCTACCTGCCCGAAGGCAGCATGGATCAGCTCTACCCCGCCAAGCTCCCCGAAAGAGCCCCCGCGCTACCTGACACCACCAACACGACCGCCAGTTGATCGGCTACACCACAACAAGGGACACGACCGCCAGCAGCCGCTCGTGGACGTAGTCGTCGACCGCGTTGAACTTCCGTCCCGAGTTTCCGTTACGGAAGTACGCCGCCCAGCCCCGGAGCACGGGTTGAGGTCGGCCACCACGGCGGTCACCGGCCGCTCAGCCCGGGACCTGGAGGTCGCCGCGCGGATCTTGTCTCGCAGCACCCCCATCGCCCTTTGCGAGGGCCAGCGTTGCAGGTAGAACCTGCCCCGCCAACGCCTGTGCCGGAGCGGCGAGGGACCCGCCGTGCTCCTTCGCCGTCAGTTCGCCGGCGTGCGGCCGTCTTCTTCCGCGTTCGGGGTGCCGCTGGTCGGGTTGCAGCTGTGCTCGGCGGCGCCCGCCTCCACCAGGTCCTCGTACACCGCGACCTTGTAGCGGATCAGGTCCAGGCAGCGGGTGAGCTCGGTGATCTGCCCGACGACCCGGTCCTCGTGCTCGTGCAGGAGGGCGAGCCGTTCGTGCTCGGTGCCGGCGCCGTCGCGGGCGAGCTCGGTATAGCGACGGATGGCGGGCAGCGGCATGCCCGAGGCGCGCAGGACGATGCAGAGGTTGAGCCAGTCGACGTCGTCCTCGGTGTAGACGCGGCGGCCGCCCGGGCTGCGCCGGACGGGACCGCTCAGCAGGATGCCCTCGCGCTCGTAGAAGCGCAGCGCGTGCACGCTCAGGCCGGTCAGCTCGGCCACCTGCCCGATGCTCAGCCCCGCCGCGACCTCGGCCACCGCCCCTCCCCGTCCACTACTTGATCTAGAGACGACTCTAGCTCCTAGAGTCGCGGGCGCCAGGCCAATCCATCCACCACCAGGGGAGACCGACCATGCGATACCGCTTCCTCGGCGGCACCGGCATCGAGGTGAGCGCCCACTGCCTCGGGACGATGATGTTCGGAGCCGTCGGCAACCCTGACCACGACGACTGCGTCCGGATCATCCACTCCGCGCTCGACCAGGGCATCAACTTCGTCGACACCGCCGACATGTACTCGGCGGGCGAGTCGGAGACCATCGTCGGCAAGGCGCTGCGGGGGCGCCGGGACGACGTCGTCCTGGCCACCAAGGTGCACTTCCCGATGGGCGAGGGCCGCAACCGGGGCGGCAACTCGCGGCGCTGGATCGTCCAGGAGGTTGAGGAGAGCCTGCGCCGGCTGGGCACCGACTGGATCGACCTGTACCAAGTGCACCGGCCGGATCACACCACCGACATCGAGGAAACCCTGTCCGTCCTCGGCGATCTGGTCCACCAGGGGAAGATCCGCGCCTTCGGATGCTCGACCTTCCCCGCCGAGGAGATCGTCGAGGCGCACCACGTCGCCGAACGCCGCGGCCTGCAACGCTTCCGCACCGAGCAGCCGCCCTACTCGCTGCTCGCCCGAGGCATCGAGGCCGATGTGCTGCCCACCGTCCAACGGCTCGGCATGAGCGCGCTGACCTGGAGCCCGCTGGCCTCCGGCTTCCTCACCGGCCGCTACCGCAAGGGCCGGCCGGTCGACCTCACCGCCGGCCGTGCCGCGCTCAACCCGGCCCGCTTCGACCCGGAACTGCCCGTGACGGTCGCCAAGCTCGACGCCGTCGAGCAGCTGGTGGCGCTCGCCGACGACCTCGGCTGCACGCTGCCCGAATTGGCGGTGGCCTTCCCGCTGGCGCACCCCGCCGTCACTTCGGTGATCATCGGCCCGCGTACGCTCCAGCAGCTCCAGGACGCGATCAAGGGCGCCGCCCTCGTACTCGACGACGCCGCTCTCGACCGGATCGACGAGATCGTTCCGCCCGGCACCGACCTCTACCACCCGGACGGCGCCTGGACCCCGCCCGCCCTCACCGACCCCGAGCGGCGCCGCAGGCCGCTGAACGGCCGGGCGGCGGCCTGAGCGCGGGCACTGCCACCACGCCCCGTCACCTTCGCCCCGCGCCGCGGGTCGTAGCGGTGACGGGGCGGATCCGGCGGCCAGGGGCGGGTTGAGCCGCGGGAGTTCGTCGGGGCCGGGTGGGCAGTCGAGGCCCCCTCGCTCTGCATCAGGTTGGAAAGGGCTCCCTGTGTGAACGTGAGCCTCTGACGATTATTTCCTCTTCCGGAAGCTGAGGTTGTCGTCGATGACGGTGCGTGGTGAAACGGGCAGCTTCTCCGGATGCTCGACGTCCAGCCCGACGATCTCGATCCCTTCCCTCCAGATGGTTCGCAACAGGTCCTTCACGAACTCCACGGTGATTTGCTCACCGGCGCAGCGGCGATAGCCGAACCCGAACGGCGCGTAACCGGCCGCGTCGCAGAGTGGGTACGCCGTGCCGTCCACCACGCCGTAGACGGCCCCGTATGCGCTGTTGGTCATCTCTGCCCGGCGGCCGTCGCTGACGGCGAACGGTGTGGGTGGGAAGGGGCACCGGGCAAGCCCGGCCCCATGGGCCTTCGCTTCGTCGTTGTCGACGCTCGTCGGCGCCGCCTTGTAGCGGTACGGATCGAACTGCTCCGGGTTGCTCCAGTGCCGGGGGTCCTCGCTTGTCGCCAGATGAGGGCTGAGGGCGAAGTTGGCGGTCTGGTCGCCAAGACCGCGCATCGTGGTCACGGTCGAGAGGCTTCCTCCGTTCGGTGAGACCGTGCGGAACACCTCCATCACGAACCGGTCGAGTGGGGTGAACACGCCACCGTCCTCTTCGTCCGAGCTTTCCGTCATCGTCCGTGAGAACCACGACCTGACGGTCGGATCGCCTCGGGTCTCCTCCAGCAGTTCCATGGTGCGGTAGGCGATGTTGCCCCACTGGCTGAACGCCAGGAAGTTGTGGAAGCACTCGAAGACGATGTCCTTGCGGCGGAAGTGTTCGCCGCCTCGGCCGTTCTTCAGCCAGTGGTGGACGAAGGTCCCCTCCGGGTCCTTGACCTCGCCGTCGATGACCGCCTGCACTCGGCCGTCGATCCACTCTCTGAGGAACGGGCGCAATTCGCGTACGCGCATGATGTTGTCGTGCACGATGTCCAAGGTCGGGTACCAGTAGCCGAGGACATTGGTGAAGCTGGAGCCGATCTCCCGGATCTCGGCCGGGATGGCTTCCCCCGTGACCCCTACGTGGAGATCCCAGTACATGTCGAAGTAGTTACCGTAGTACTCGTGCATCAGGGGCTTGCCAGCGTGGGAGGGGGTGAACAGCCCGTCGAGGAAGCCGTGAACCTTGTCGGCGTACTTGGCTGTGTAGAGATCCGGCGTCGTGGCCGACATGTAGATCTTCTTGCGCTCGTTGTCCTCTCCCCGGTCCTCGTAGCCCTGGATGAAGACCGTGACCCCCTCGTCCGGATTGGGCTCCCAGCCGCTGTACAGCATGCACCAGAAGTGAGGCGGGGCCGCGTTCTCCTTGCTCAGAGCGAGATCGATCATGGGAAGGGCCGGCCGTTCCGCTGTGACCTGGCGGCTCAGTAGGAACGGTACGACGGCGCCGTCGATGTATTCCGGTTCGAAGGTCGGCGGGAGCAGCCCGACCAGTTCCTTGGGCGTGATCATGTCGGGGTCCTCCGATGATTTCGTGGTTCGGGACGGCCCGTGCCTCACTGAGGTCTTCGATGAGTCAGCGGCCTTCCCAGTGGGGGGATCGCTTTTCGGCGAAGGCGTGGGCACCTTCCTGCGCGTCGTGGGACGCAAGAACCGGTGCGACGAGTTGGTCCTGCTGGCGGAACGCGTCCTGATCGCCGTATGCGGTGCGCTCGTTGACCGCGCGTTTGACGGCCGCAATGGACAGCGGGGCGTTGCGCGCGATGCGGTGGGCCAGTTCCACGGCCTTGGTGAGCGTCTCGCCGGGTGGGGTGAGGTGGTTGACGAGGCCGAGTTGGTGAGCCCGTTCGGCGGGCAGGGGGTCGCCGGTGAGGAGAATCTCCACGGCCATGTTACGGGGAATGCGTTCGGGCAGCCGTACGATTCCTCCTTCTGGGGGAACCAGGCCGAACGTCACCTCGGTGAGGCCGAAGGTGGCGTTCTGGGCGGCCACGATCAGATCGCAGGCGAGTGCCATCTCGGTGCCGCCGCCCAGCGCCCAGCCTTCGACGGCGGCGATGAGCGGGGTACGGAGGTCGGATCGGGTGAGGCCCGCAAAGCCCCGCCCGGGGATGACCGGAGTGTCTCCCTTCGCGAACGCCTTAAGGTCCATCCCCGCGCTGAAAATGCCTCCGGAACCGGTGAGTACACCGACCAACAGGTCGTCCTGGGCGTCGAGTTGGTCGAAGGCTTCGGCCAGCGCCCGAGCGGTGGCACCGTCGATTGCGTTGCGTACCTTGGGCCGGTCAATGGTGATCACGAGGACACCGTCGTGTTCTTCGGTGCGCACGGTGGGCGCATCCGCGGTGGGATTGTTGGTCATGGTGGGGATTCCTAGTCTTTCCCGCGGTGCGGGTCGTCTGCTGCTGACGGCGGAGGACTCCTCGGGGGTACTCGCGGCCCGGAGCCGGGGTGTTGTTTTCGGGCCACTGCTAGCCGGGGATCGCTCCGCCGGTACGCAGGGATGCGATGTCGTCGGCACGGAATCCGAGTTCTGTGAGGACTTCCTCGGTGTGCTCGCCCAGGTCGGGAGCCGGGTGTGGCGGAACCTTCGACTCCTGGTCCAGGTGCACGGGACTGTTGACGGTCAGGTGTGGTTCGCTGCTCCCGTCATCGATCGGCACCACGATCTGGTTGGCCAGCAGTTGGGGGTCGTGAGCGAATTCCTCCAGTGTCTGGACGACCCCGTAGGTGAGGCCGGCCGCATCGAGCACCTCGCGCCATTCGGCCAGGGGACGCGTGGCGAACCGCTTGTCCAGCAGCGTGACGATGTCAGCGGCGTGGGCGCGGCGGCTTGCGGTGTCGTGGAACCGAGGGTCCTCGGCGGCCTCGGGCTGGCCGATGGCCTTGAGGAAGAGGGGAACCTGCTTGTCCTCGTTGGCGAAGGCCAGGAGGATCCAGCGGTCGTCCGCGGTGCGGTACACGTTGGCCAGGGCGTTGGGCGGGTCGGAGCGGTCGACGGGCCGGGGGGCTTCCCGCCGAGCAGGGTGGCCTGCAGCCACATTCCCGCAGCCCAGGCACCCTCGGCGACCAAGGACGCGCTGACGCGTGCGCCCTGGCCGGTCTTCTCGCGTCGGTACAGGGCCGTCATGATCCCGGCGAACAGGGTGATCGCGGTGGGGTGGTCTCCGGAGCCGAACGCGTTGATGGCCGGGGCCGCGTCGCGCTGGCGGGTGAAGTCCATCAGGCCGCTGCGTGCCCAGAATGCCGTGACGTCGAAGCCGGGCAGATGCGCGTCCGGACCTGCCTCGCCGAAGCCGGTGACGTCGGCATAGATCAGCTGGGGGTTGATGGAGGCGAGATCGTCGTAGTCCAGGCCGAGCTTGTCCCGGGTGTGGGGCGGGAAGTTGGTGACCAGAACGTCGGCCCACCGCACCAGTCGTTCGAGTACGGAGCGGGCGTCGGACGATTTCAGGTTGAGCTCGATGCTGCGCTTGTTGCGGTTGTCGAGTTGCCAGGGGTAGTTGACCCCTTCGACCTGGGGGTTGGGAGGCATCCGGCTGAGGCCACGGTAACTGTCGCCGGTGTGCGGCGGTTCCACCTTGACGACGTCGGCGCCGAAGTCGCCGAGCATCGTGGCCGCGGCCGGGCCAGCGATGAAGCTGGCGACATCGAGGACGTGCAGTCCCTCCAGCAGCAAGGGCGTGTTCTCCATGGCAGGTTCCTCTTCCGCGGGGTTGTCCGGCGGACACGCAGGTGTCCTCGCCGGCACCGCCTGCGCGCGGGCAGCCAGGACGCACGGCAGGCGGCGCCGCGGCGAAGCGGGTACTGACGTGGCCGGTCGTGCAGTCGCAGAGCCGGCGCTGTGTGGCGCGGGGTGCGATCGCGCGCCGGTGCTAGTGGTGGCCGTTGGGGGCCATGGGCACGAAGGCGTTGTATCCCGTGATGTCGCGGCCTACGATCAGTGCCTGCACGGTGTCGGTGCCCTCGTAGGTGTCAATGGCCTCGATGTCGCACAGATGCCGGGCAACGTGATAGTCGAGCAGGATTCCGTTGCCACCGAGCATGTCGCGGGCGTCGGCGAGAATGGCCCGGGCGCGTTCCGTGTAGTGCATCTTGGCCAGCGCGACCCGCGGCATCGACATCTTGCCCTCGTCCATGAGCTGGCTGAGCCGGTAGTTCATGCACACCATGTCGGTGACATCCGCCAACATCCGCGCCAGCCGGTACTGGACGAGCTGGAAGGACGCCAGCGGTACGCCGAACTGCTTGCGCTGCTTGGCGTAGGCGAGGGCGGTCTCGTAGCCGGCGATCGCGGCGCCGACAGACTCCCAGGCCACACAGAATCGTGAGGCCAGCAGAACCTTCTCGGTGTCGCGAAAAGTGTGACACTCGGTCAGCCGGTTCTCGGCGGGCACCCGCACGTCCTTCAGGGAGATCTGCGCGTTCTGTACACAGCGCAGGGCCGTCTTGCCCCCGATGAACTCGGGGTCGAACCCGGTGGTGCCCTTCTCCACGATGTACCCGCCAACGTGACCGTCGTCGCCGCGAGCCCAGATGATCACGTAGTCGGCGAAGGTCGCGTTGCCGATCCACCGCTTGTGGCCGTTGAGTACGTAGGAGTCGCCGTCCCGGTGCGCGACCGTCTCCAGCTTGACCACGTCCGTTCCATGAGCGGGCTCTGTCAGGCCGAAGGCGCCGATCTTCTCCAGACGTGCCATCTGCGGCAGGAAACGCTGCTTCTGCTCCTCCGAGCCCAGCAGGTCGATCGACATCATGGCCAGCGCGGAGTGAACCCCCATGAAAGTGGACATGCTCAGATCGCCGCGGGCCAGCTCCATGATCACCACACCGGCCGTCACGTTGCTCATCCCGGGCGAGCCGTATCCGGGAATCTGGAAACCCGCAATGCCCAACTCCGCCAGCTTGGGCACCAGCTCATGCGGAAACTCCGCGCGCTCCCAGTAGGGGTTGATGATGGGGATGACTTCCTGGTCCATGAACTCACGTACGCGCTGACGCAGTGTCTGCTGTTCGTCCGTGAGTAGCTCGTTCAGCAGGTAGTAGTCCGTGTGCTCGGGTCCACCCAGCACTGGCGGTTGAACCACCGGCTGACCATTCCCGGAGCCGACGGTGGTGACGTCGATCGGCGTTATCGTGTCCTGGCGCTTCGCGTTCATCCGTCCGGCGCTCCTTTATTGGGTCGATCTGGGTCCGATCCGCCCTCATGAAAACGAGGCTACGGTCCGGTCGCAGAGAAACCATCGGACGCGGAGCACGAACTCCTCGAAGAAATTCGTACCGGTGACCCGATGCACTCAGGGTCACCGCTCCCGCACGGAAGGCACCGAGCCGGAAGACCTGGCTGCTGGATGCGCTGGATGGCGCCGCGGGGACCGTCGCGATAGCGTGACGATATGGCCGTGGGCAGCGTCGAAGCGGAAAAGTGCCTGGCTGCCGTGGCGTCGAAGATCGCGGGGCACATGCCGGAAGTCAGCCAGGACGTGTGGGAGGTCATTGTTGCCGAAATACCGCAGCTGAGGGGCGACGGAATAATTCTCAACACGCTCATGGCGAGCGTCGAGGAAAATGTTGCCACATTGCTGCACGGCTTTGAGAACGATATGCCGCTGGCCGACGTTGAAGGACCTGCGGCCGCATTGGATTATGCGCGGCGGCTGGCCCAGCGCAATGTTCCCGTCAGCTCGCTCATCAGGGCTTACCGGCTCGGCCACTGCCGTTTCCTGCGGTGGTGCATGGACGAACTCCGCCGTCACGGACCCGATGAGGATGTCTGCGCGGCTACCGCCCGCCTCATGCTGGAGCTGAGCTTCGGATACATCGACCGTGTCAGCGAACGAGTGATCGAGGTCTACCAACTCGAACGGGACCGTTGGCTGCTGGGCCAGACTGGCGTACACGCCATACGCGTGCAAGAGATCCTTGCCGGGAAGCACATGGATCCCGACTCGGCGGAATCAGCCCTCGGTTATCGCCTACGCCAAACCCATCACGTGGGGATGCTGCTCTGGCTACCCGAGGCCCCCCTCGGCGGTGAGGGGCTCGAACGACTCGACCGGCTAACAAGCCGGATCGGCGAAGAACTCAACTGCTCTTCCAAATCGCTGTTCGCTGCCCAAGACGAGACCCTGGCCTGGGCCTGGCTACCCTTCGGCTCGTCCCGCGACCTTTCCTGGGACAAGCTGGCGAACGCGGTCGAGGACGGCGACCCCACCGCGAGGGCTGCCGTAGGGGACGTGGAGCCCGGCGTCGAGGGTTTCCGTCGTACTCATCGCCAAGCTGTACGCGCACAGGAACTGGCTATGGCCGCAGGGCCGGAACCCCGGGTCACCATCTACGCCAGGGTGGCGCCAATCGCATTGATGTGCACGAACATCGAGGACACCCGCGCCTGGGTGTGGAGCGTGCTCGGTGCTCTGGCCGTCGATGACGAGCACTGCGCACGACTGAGGGAGACCTTGCGGACCTTCCTCGCCACCGGCTGCAGCTACACCGCCACCGCCAGCCGCCAGATCCTGCACAAGAATACTGTGCAGTACCGCATCCGAAAAGCCGAGGAAGCCCTGGGGCGTCCGTTGCAGGAAGGGCGCCGGGACCTGGAGATGGCGCTGCTCGCCGTCCAGTACCTCGGCTCGTCATTCCTGCGAACTGACCCGGACCCGTCCTGACCGTGCACCTCGGCGGTCCTCGTGGTCACGTTGGACGCGAAGTCCGCTCATGGTCTGCCCAACGCGGCCGGCGGGACGATCTCCCGCTTGAGGATCTTGCCGGTGGACCCTTTCGGCAGCGCGTCCACTATCCATACCTTCCGCGGATATTTGTACACGGCGACCTGGCGCTTGACGTATTCACGCAGTTCCTGGGCTGTGGTGGCGGCGCCTGGCTTGAGAACGACGGCGGCGCCGACCTCCTCGCCGAGATCGGGATCGGGCAGGCCGATGACCGCGGCATCGGCCACCGCCGGATGCTCGTACAGCACGTCTTCGACTTCGCGCGGATAGATCTTGTACCCGCCTCGATTGATCAGGTCCTTCTCCCGGCCGACAATCCAGAAGTATCCGTCCTGGTCGATCCGGCCGAGGTCGCCGGTGTGGAACCAGCCGTTGCGGATCGCGGCGACCGTGGCCTCAGGGCGCCGCCAGTACCCCTTCATCACATTGTGCCCGCGGATCACGATCTCGCCGGATTCGCCCTGCGGTACCTCGGTGTCGCTGTCGTCGACCACCCGCATCTGGACGCCGTCGATCGGGGTGCCGATCGAGCCGGGCCTGCGGGGGGCGTCCAGGCGGCTGAACGAGGCGACCGGCGAGGTCTCCGACAGGCCGTACCCTTCGAGCACGACACAGTCGAACGCGGCCTCGAAGGCGCGCAGCACCTGGAGCGGCATCGCCGCGCCACCAGAGACGGCCAGCCGGAGCCGGGAGAGGTCGTAGACGTCCCGGTCCGGCGGCTGCAACAGCCTGCTGAAGATCGTCGGCACCCCGGCGAAGACCGTCACCCCGTGCTCGGCCAGCATCCGCAGCGCCTGCCCGGCGTCGAAGCGCGGCAGCAGCGTCAGACACGCACCGGAGGCGACGGCGGCGTTGAGCGTGCAGCTCTGCCCGAACGCGTGGAACAGGGGGAGCCCACCGAAGATCACGTCGTCCGAGGTGAGATGGAGCAACTGGGCCGACACGATGTCGCAGTTGCGGGTGAGGTTGGCGTGGGTCAGTTCGGCGCCCTTCGGCTGACCGGTCGTTCCCGAGGTGTAGAGGATCACCGCGGTGTCGTCCTCGTGCCGCTCGATCACGTCCTCGCCGAGTGGGGCGGATTCGAGCAGAGCCTCGAATCCACCAGGGCCGACTATTATCGCATCAGCCTCGACCTGCTGTGCGCCGGTCCGTACCTCGTCGGCGAAGGCGGGCCGCGCGAACAGCAGGCGGGCGCCTGAGTCGCCGAGGTAGTAGGCGACCTCCCGGGCCTTGAGCAGGGGGTTCATTGGAACGACGATGCCGCCGGCCCGGAGCACGCCGAGGTAGGCGATGGCGAATTCCGGACTGTTGGGCAGCATGATCGCAACTTGGTCGCCTGGTTTGACGCCGCGGTCGCGGAGCAGTCCGGCCATGCGGGCGCTGACCTGGTCGAGCGCGCGATACGAGAGGATGTCATCCCCCAGACGCAGCGCGGCGCGGTCCGGGTAGGAGCGGGCGCTTCGTATGACGTTCGACGCGAGGTTCACGGCAGGGCCACCCTTCAGAATGCTTGCCTTCGTCGACCGCGTAGCCTCAGCAGGAGCGGCGAGATGACGCGCGCCGCCCTCGTGCCCAACGGAACCTGCAGGTGATCGCCGTCGAGATCACCTCATTGGTCGCGGCTTGCGCTCCGCGGCCTTCTCAATGGCGACGTTGGCGTCCCATAGCGGGCGTGGTCCCACTGCCACACTGGGCGCGGGTCCAACGAATCCGCCCGTCGTCCACCTCGCACCTCGCACGGGACCGTGCGACCGGGGCGCCGGAGTCTTGCGCGATCGCCGGCGGAATCCCATCGCGTGCACCACCGGCATGCACGAAGGATCCAATGTCCATTCTGCCGCACCACCTGGGTGCCGCATCTCAGGTCATTGTTCGCAGATCTCACCCGCCTACGGCTGCTCGGTGGGAATCACGACATGGGCGATCCCGGTGAGGTTGCCCTGCGCGATGAGGATCTCTCTGCGGTTCGATCCGTCGAGATCGGCCGCGTAGACGGTCCCGGCCATGTCGGTCACGAATATGCGGCTGCCGTCCAGATCGAGAGCGATGCCGATGCCTTCCATCAGATGGGTCCACAGAATCTCGGGCTCCCGCTGCCCGTTCGGCGCGTCCACCGGCGTACGGTTCACGGAGTTGCCTCGCGGCGGGTCCCCGCGGTCGGTCCAGTACAGCGTGCGCTCCGTGAGGTCGAGATCCAGGTCGATCGGCTCCGGCAGCCCCTGGAGCAGCACCTCGATGTCCCTGCGGTCGGCTGCGGATTCGCCGGTGGGCACGTCGATCCCGGCCCGCAGGATCTTCCCGAGTCCCGCATCGCTCGGTCCTTTCTGCGTCCAGTACAGATGCCCGCCGCCAGGGTCGACGGCGACTCCGACGCACCATCTGGTCTGGTCGCGGCGGTCGTCGTCTCCCTGCCCTGTCTGCACGAGCGTCTCGATGTTCGATCCGTCGAGGTCGCAGCGCATGACGCGCATTCCTTCGCGGTCGCCCCAGTACAGCTTCCGGTTGACGACCTCCAGATGCAGCTGCTTCGGGGTGTACGTTCCACCGCTGGGAACGATCGTCGTCCGGTTGCTCCCGTCCAGGTCGACGCGCTCGATCGAGCCGTCGTTCACCGGCGGAGATCCCATGTTCGTCCAGTAGATGTGCCCCGCCTCCACATCGACGGCCACACCATCGGGGAACCTGCAGCCGGTGACGATGATCTTCTTGTCGGTGCCGTCGGGTTTCACGGAGAACACTCGACCGCCACTGAGTTCGAGCACGAACAGTCTTTCCTGCCGTTGTATCACCGTCTCTCCTCTCGGGTGGGAGCCCGCTGCTCGGGGGGTAAGGGGTGCTGTCTCATGCCGACCGATCGGCTGCGTCGCGGGGCGGGCCGGGTGTGGCGCGCACGGCGAGCAGGCTGAGCAGCATCGCGTCGCGCTGGGCGGCCAGTTCGTCGACCGAGTGACCGTCCGCCTCTTCCAGGACGCCGTCGACGATCTTCTCCTTGAGGTCGGGCGTGAGTTCCGGGGTGCCCAGTTCCTCCCACATCCCGATCAAACGCGGCATGAGAGTGTCCATGAAATGCTGGATGCCACCCTCGCCTCCGCCCAGATGCCACAGCAGACTGGGTCCCATGACGCCCCACCTGAGTCCTGGCCCCCAGGACACCGCGTCGTCGGAGTCCGCGACGTCGAGTACTCCCTCCTTGATCAGGTGGACGACCTCGCGGTACAGCGCGGCCTGGATACGGTTGGCGACGTGACCGGGGAGTTCCTTTTTGAGGTGGATCGGCTTCTTGCCGATGGCGGCGTAGAAGGACAAGGCGTCCCGGATCGTCTCCGGTGCGGTTCTCGTTCCGCCAACGACTTCGACCAGTGGGATGATGTGCGGCGGGTTGAAGGGATGCCCGATGAGGGTGCGCTCCGGATGCCGGCACTCCGCCTGGATGACGCTCATCGTGATGCCCGACGAACTCGACGCGATGATCGAATCCGGCGGCGGCGTGGCGTCGTCGATGTCGGCGAACAGCTTGACCTTCAGTTCCGGGCGCTCCGGTGCGTTCTCCTGCACGAAATCGGCGCCAGCCACGGCCTGCCGCATGTCGGTGGTGAATCTCAGACGGTCGGGTGAGGCTCCGGGCTCGGCTCCAAGTGTGGCCGCCGCATCCCATGCTGCGTCCACATACGACCTAAGGGCGTCTTCCGCACCGGGGCCAGGGTCGGTTGCTGTGACGTCGAAGCCCCGAGCGAGATAGTGCGTGGCCCAGCTCGCTCCGATGGTGCCGGTTCCGACGATCGCTACATGATGGACGGGTTTGCGTGTGTTCATGGCTTGTCGTTGCTCCTGAGTGTCGGGTGCCCGTAGGCGAGCGGAACCACGGCCAGATGGTCAGAGGCCAGGACAGCTCGGCCAGCCTGTCGTCGGCCGCCTTGTTGCGCTGCTCGCGCTGTCTGCGGCGCGGTCAGGCAAGGCCGGCGGCCCTGCCCAACGTGGGGGAAGCACCGGACGCGCCGACCGTGGCACGGCGGTAGGGGCCTAAGAGGGCCGGGAAAACTGCGGTGCTCCCTTCTCGCGCGGTCGGTACATGCGGCTCGAGTCCGCCCACCGGCCTCTTCTTGCTCGTTCAATCGGGTGGCCTGGCGCGTGACCACGGGTACGAGGACTCCGCGATCGGCGGCCCTGGCGGTGGCTCCTGTGGCTCCGTTCCAGGGTGCGACTCTTGCCCACCCGGGGCATCTCGGGGACCGCCGGAGGGCCGGATTCCGGTCACGTTGCGAGTTCAGGTGATGTCGGTCCGGACGGCCTGTGAGGCATGGTCGGCGCTGGAACCGCCCGATGTCCCGGCGGCTCTGCCGACTGCACCCATGCACCAGTGCCCAAACCCAGGTCACGTCCGCTGGAGTGGTGTATGAGTCGGCCACTCGGTGATCCGTGTCGAGGTTATGCGGTCAGTTCGGCTGGGGTGGCGGTGTCTTCGGCGGTTCCGTCGATCGGGTGGAGGCGGGCCTTGGCGAGGAGGTCGAGGCCCATGTAGCGCCGGGCTTCGGTCCACTCGTCGTTCTGCTCGGCCAGCACGGCGCCGACAGCTGTACGCGACCGTTGCCGCCCACGAACTGGCAGCGGTCGCCAACGCCACCCGCCTGGACCCCACCGACCTCCCCGGATACGCCGGCCGCGTCCACGACTACTTCACTGCCCACCCCGAACGCCTTCGCCTCATGCACTGGGGCCGCCTCGAACTCGCCCGCCCCCGGCCCCGACGACCCCGCTCAGGCCACCGTGCGCCACAAGACCGCGCAACTGCGCGACGCGCAGAAAGCCGGCCATCTGGACCCGGCCTGGGACCCCGCCGACATCCTGGTGTTCGTCAACCAACTCGCCATGTCCTGGGCCGGCCAAGCCGACCTGCTGCCCGCAGACGAGGAAGCACGCGCAACGTTCCTGGCAGCCATCGTGGCAGCCGTACAGCGCCTGTTCCCCGCCGCTGCGGTCTAGCGACGACAAGATCCGCCGGGCACCGCCTAGGTGTACTGACCCGCAGGGTTGTTGACGCGGGTGATCGGGGGGTGGCCTGCGTGTGCGGTGTGGCAGCGATGGTAGTTGTAGCTATGCAGGAAGTTGGCCAAGGCGGCGGTGCGTTCGGTGTTGGTGGTGTAGAGCTGTCGTCCTCGCCAACCAGGTCGGCATGATCGTCGTCACGCAGCTGGCGACCTGGGCCGGCGACGTAGCCTTCAAGCAGGGGCACCCCGGCTCCGGCATCACGGCCTACAACTACGGCCTGCAGCCGTGGCAGATGCCCCAGGCCATCGTGACCGTGTCCGTGATGACAGCGGTCCTCCCCCGGATCACCCGGGCCGCCGTCGACGGCGATGTCGGGGCCGTACGCGAGGACATCTCCTACGGACTGCGGACCTCCGCCGTGGCCATCGTCCCGTGCGCCTTCGCCTTCCTCGCGCTCGGCGTCCCCATGTCCACCCTGATGTACCCCAGCTCCGGCGCGGACGGCGCACGCAACATCGGATTCGTGCTGATGGCCTTCGGCCTGGGCCTGATCCCCTACTCCGCCCAGTACGTCGTCCTGCGCGGCTTCTACGCCTACGAGGACACCAAGACGCCCTTCTACAACACAGTGATCGTCGCGGCCGCCAACGCCGTCGGTGCGGCTGTGTGCTTCGTCCTGCTGCCGGCCCGCTGGGCCGTCGTCGGGATGGCCGCCTGCTACGGGCTGGCGTACATCATCGGCGTCCGCGTCGCCGTCAAGCGGCTGCGCCGCCGCCTGGGCGGCGACCTGGACGGCAAGCGCATCGCCCGCACCTACACCCGACTCATCGCGGCCAGCATCCCCGGCACGCTGGCGGCCGGGGCTACGGCGTGGCTGCTCACCGGTCTCCTGGGCAGCGGCGTCATGGCCTCCCTGACCACCGTCGTGGTCGGCTTCGCCCTCCTGCTGGGCCTGTTCTTCCTGACCTCCAGGCGCATGGGCATTCCCGAACTCACCGGCATGCTCGCAATGGTCCGCGGACGCATCGGGCGCTAACCAGCCCTCACGCCCCGCCCACGGCCGTGCGTCTGCCCACCGCGGCGCACGGCCGTGGGCGAAGCAACCCCAGGACGACGCGAAGGGCCCGAACCGGATGAAGAAGAACACCGAGAAGGCGCAGCGCCGCCGCGACCGCGCACGGATAGCCAGGCTCCGCAGGGAGATCGCGGAGCTCCGCTACGAGGTCGTCTTCGGCAACCCACCGATCGAGCTGCGCCGCCGCCTGGCCATCCTGGAGGCCCAGTGGCGGAACCTGCCCCGCAGCCCAAGAGCAGCACGAAGGCTGCGGAAGGAAATGGTGCGCGCCTCGCGGCATCTGCCCCACCCCAGAGCTGCCGTGAGCAGCCTGGCACCAGGCGCCTGGGGAAAGATCCTCGGCAGGATGTGGCAGGCAGCACCTCGCAGGTAACACCTGATCTGGATGCCTGCGCTGTCCTGCGAGCAAGGACATGCGGAGGCACTGGTCCGAACCGTCGTCGAAGTCGACACCAGCGGCGACGGCGGCCTAAACAGTCGCGTCGACAACGGCCTCGGTCTCCAGCGGCTCCCGCGGACGGTGGTGAACGCAGGCGGGCTTGTTGTCGAAGACCGGGCAGAGGTTGTCGTGGATCGTGGAGGCGGTGATGCGCACCTTCCCGCATCCCCGCCTCCCCTCGAAGCTAGTCAGGCACCTGTACGACGGCGTCTTGGCGCTCGTGCGGCTCCCCGCCAGCGGCTGGTGGCAAAGCCCACACTCTGACAGGCCACGGCCCAGCAGATACTCGTATTCAGGCTCGCGGTCAGCGTCAGCTACACCGCGCCGGCGATCCGGGAGCTGCTGCAGCTCCCGGAACTCCTCTGGGGTGATCAGCGCCTCGCGACCGGTCTCGACCAGCTCACCCGTATCCGGGTCCCGCTCCAGACCTGCAATCGCGGGGTTGTCGAGCAAGCGGCCCAGCGTCATGCTGTTCCACTCGCCGCCCATGGTGCCTCGGTGGCCTTCGGCGTTCATCCAGGCCGCGACCTGGGCGCGGGATTGCCCGGCCTTGCGGCGACTCACGGCCTCCCGTACGACCTGCCGCTCCTGAACGCGGACACGCGTCAGCGCCTGGTTGTCGAAGCCGTACAAGCGCGGCATGCCACTGTCTGCGAGGGCACTGGTCTGGACGCCTTGCCTCCAGCACACCGTCGTCCCCAGCCCGGCAGAGCCGACACCATGGGCACCGACCTCCCCCGGTCAGCCCCCCACCCTCCGCATCTGAACCGGGGAGCCCCGGCGCACCAACGGCATCGGGCACGGAGCCCAGGATTGACCCAGGCGGGGCACCGGCGGGCCTCCCGATCCACACCGATCCCGCCCCGCGCGGGCTGGGATAGCACTCGTGCAAGAAGCCCCCAAAGGCTACAAATCCGGCCACCTGAACTCATTAACTGACGCGATGTCAGCGGGGCCGCTCACCGAATGCTCACGCAGGAGGGAGGGCGCTCGCACGACACGCAACCCCTCAACAAAGCCGCAGGTCAGCGACATCCGCCCAGGGCACCGAAGCCCGCCCCAAAACCTCGCTCACCTGCAGTAAAGGCAGAGGCGAGAGGTTGTGATTTCTAGCCCGATTTCCGGCAAAACCACAGGTCAGAGGCCTGCAAGGGTGGGCGCAGACGGTTTCGAACCGCCGACCCCTGCTTTGTAAGCGCTACAGCTCCCGTGACGGACCGTGCCATCCGGTCCGTCACGGGAGCTATTTGTCCGACAAAGCATCGATTTCTCTACCACCTCATGACGAGGCGTGCCGGGCAGTCCGTCGTCGTCCGCTCACCGAATGCTCGCGCAACGGGGGAGACTGAGGCGCCGCTGGCGGCCCGAAATACACAGCGTCGCGGCAGCGCGGCGTCACGGCTGGCGCTGCCCCCGCTGACGTACTCCGGCGCACTCAAGCGACCTTGACCGCGTGGGGGCCGATACTGACGGTCACATCCACACGGCCGCCCAACGCCGCGGCGTAGGCCCGCAACGTCTCCAGTTCCATCGCCTCGATGTCCCCGTTCTCGATCTGGGAAATCCGCGACTGCGAAACACCCACCAGGGCCGCAACCTCGGCCTGGGTCTTACCGACCATCTTGCGCAGCTCACTCAGGTGAAGCCCCGCGACCTGGGCATCCAGCTCGGCGTCCGCCCGGGCCTGGAGCTCCGGGTCGGCCATCTCCGGGTGGCGCCGGTGGGCCTCCGCCTTCACATCCCGCCAACGGCGTGCCGGGCTCATCGCCTCTCCTCCTTCGTCTGCTGCTCCTGCTCCGCCTTCTTCTCCTCGCGGTAGGCCGCGTAGCGCTGCTCCGCCACGGCGATCGCCTCCGGATACCAGCGCGACCATCGGCCGGCCTGGTCCCCTGCCACCAGGAAGATCGCTTCCCAGGGGTTGCGCCGGCAGGAATTCCAAGAATTCGGAATGCGTGTCAAGCGGCTTTGTTGTGCGGGGTGAGGTTGATGGTCAGGTCGGCGCCGAGAGCCTGAGCCAGGCGGCGCAGGAGGGGAAGCGTAGGCACGGTCCCGCCGCCTTCGAAGCGGGAGATCTGCGGCTGCTTCATCCCGCACCGCTCGGCCAGCTCGGCCTGGGAGAGCCCGAGCTCGATGCGCCGGTCGTGGACGAGTTGCCCGAGCTCACGGGCGAGCGCGGAAAGCGGGTCCTGCATGGTTCCTCCCCGCCTTACGCCGCTGGGGCGACGATGGTGACGGTGGGCTCGTCTCCGCCGGCGAGGTGTACGTCCACCGTGAGGTCCAATGCGCGGGCCAGGCGCATGATGACTGCGATGGGCGGCAGCTCGGTGGCCGTCTCGATGCCCTCGATGTCATCGACGCCGACGTGCATGCGATCGGCGAGGTCGGCCTCGCTCAGGCCCAGCTGCTTACGCCGGTCGTAGACGGCCTTGCCCAACGTCATGGCGAGGCCGGCCTCTTCGTAGACCCGGTCGTACTCGGGGTCAGCGTCCAGGTGTTCGCCCAGCAGCTGGCGGTGGCGACGGGTCCTCCATTCGCTGTGGTTCATCGGTTCTCCTTGAGGTTGCGGCTGTAGAGGTCGTGCTCGGCGGCGGCTTCATGCTCTGCCTCGCACAATCGCTGTGCGGCGTGGGCGCGGTCCACTTCGGCCTGCTCGCGCATCTTGGTCTTGCGGAACACGGTGAGCAGCACGACACGTCGGCCGGGCGCCAGCCAGTAGGTGATCCGCTGATGGGCATCGCCCAGGCGGAAGCGCAGCTCGCGGAGCTTGCCGCCCAGGTGGCGAGAGTGCGGTTCGTCGAGCGTGGTGGGCTGCTCGGCGAGCAGGTCGGCGACGCGTTCGGCCTGCTTGTAGTGATGGGCGGGAATGTTCTCCAGCCACAGCCGCACCTCCGGCTCGATCTCGATCGAGTACCGCCCACTGTCCATATCGCCGATGATATATGGCACGGGGTGCACGCCGACCACCGCGCTCGGCGAGTCCGGCGGCGGGCGTGAGGGTCGGCCCCCTGGTCGGCCATGTGCCTGCGATCCGGCCGCAGGATGGTCGTGCCGACAAGCTGACACCCAACCCGACCTCCGACAGCCCGGGCACCGTGACCGGCAGTGCCGTCATGGCCGCCGGCCTCTTACTCGCCTTCGTCGCCGGCATCCGCAGCATGACCACAGCCCGGCGCACCCGGCGGACCGCCCCTGAGCGCGCCTGACCGACTACCTCAGCGCCAGCAGGAACGGCAATCCGCCACCAACGACAGGTTTCGGACAGGCATGCCGCGCCCCGCGGCTGCCGCCTGTGCGGAAGCTGCGGGGCGCGGCAGGATGGGCGGGCTCAGCTCTGAGCGGCGAGCTGGGCCTTCAGCTGCGGCCAGTAGCGGACCATCTCCGAGCGGTAAGGGATGGTGGTGAAGTAGCGGTTGTAGAGCTTGAGGAAGGTCCCGTCGGAGACCAGCGCGGCGAGCTCCTTCTCGTAGGCGTCGTAGAAGGCCTTGTTGCCCTTGCGGAAGGCAACGCCGGCAGGGTTGGGTTGCAGGGCACTGGTGGCGATCCGCAGCAGGCCTGGGTGCTGCTGCATGGTGATGGAGGCCTGGGACAGGCCCATCACATAGCCGTCGAGGCTGCCGTTGATCAGCTGGCTGAGAGCAGTGTTGTCGTTGTTGAAATCGATGATCTTGGACTGCTTGAGATTCTCGGCGGCGTAGTCGGCCTGGGAGCTGCCGGTGGCGACGCCGACGCGCTTCCCGGCGAAGTCCGCCAGGGTGTGCGCGGACGACTCCTTGCGGACCATGGTGATGTTCTGGCCCCAGGTCAGCGGGGTGGAGAACAACACGTTCCGGGCCCGCTCCGGGGTCTGGCTCAGCGACACCGCCGCGTAGTCGTACTGGCCCGAGGTCAGGCCGGCCAGCGCTGCCGGGACGGTGGTCTGCTTGTAGACGACCTTGACCCCGAGCCGCTTTGCGATGATGCCGGTCAGATCGATGATCAGGCCCTGGGCCGGCCGTCGGGGCCTGGAGAGGCGAAGGGCGCGTTGTCCGGGATGGTGGCGGCGGTGATCACGCCGTCGTTGATCAGTCCGTACTTGTGCTGGGCGGAGTCCGAGCTGCTGCACGCGGTGAGGGCGCCGAGCAGCAGTGCGCTCGCGGCGAGCAGGGCCGGGAGGCGAGAGCCGGTGGATCTCACGTGTTGCTCCTTTGCATGCGTGGGTGGGTCGGGGGCTGGCGGTGCGGGACAGGAACGGTCGGGAGGGTCAGAGCACCTGGGAGAGGAACCGGCGCAGCCGGTCGGTCCGCGGGTCGGTGAGGAGTTCGTGGGCGTTGCCCTCCTCCACCACCTGGCCGGACTCCAGGAACATCACGCGGTCGGCGGCTTCCTTCGCGAACCCCATCTCGTGGGTCACCACGAGCATGGTCATCCCGGTGCCGGCGAGGTCGCGCATGACCGCGAGCACGCCCTTGACCAACTCCGGGTCGAGCGCGCTGGTCGCCTCGTCGAAGAGCATGACGGTGGGCTCCATGGCCAGCGCCCGGGCGATCGCGACCCGCTGCTGCTGACCGCCGGAGAGCGCTGCCGGCCGACGGTCGGCGAACTGGCCCAGCCCGACCCGGCTCAGCTGGAGCTCGGCGACCTCGTCCGCCTGGTCCTTGTCGAGCTTGCGGACCCGCGTCAGCGCCAGGGTGATGTTGCGGCGGACCGTGAGGTGGGGGAAGAGGTGGAAGTGCTGGAAGACCATACCGATCCGGGCGCGCAGCGCATTGAGGTCCACCTGCGGGGCGGTGATCTCCTCCCCCTCGACCCGGATGGTGCCGCTGGTGGGAACCTCGAGGAGGTTCACACAGCGCAGCAGCGTGGACTTGCCCGAGCCGGACGGCCCGACCAGGCAGACGGTCTCACCGGGTGCCACCTGCGCGGAGATGCCCTTGAGCACCTCGACCGGGCCGAAGGACTTGCGTACGTCGACGAGTTCGAGCGCCGGCCTCGCCTGCTGAGCGGTCATGCGGCGGTACCTTCCAGGACGTCGGCGGTCGAGGCGACCTGTGCCGGGAGGCGCCGACCGTCGCCCAGCCGCCGGTGGAGCCAGTTGACGAGGTAGGTGAGCGGGATCGTGATCGCCACATAGAAGAGGCCCGCCAGCACCAGGGCCGAGGAGTTGTACGAGGTCGCCTGCTGCTGCTGTGCGATGAAGTACAGCTCGCGCTGACCGACCGACAGTCCCAGCAGGTAGACCAGGGCGCTCTCCTTGACCGAGACGATGAACTGGTTCGCCAGCGCCGGGAGCACATTGCGCAGCGCCTGCGGGGCGATCACCAGCGCCAGGGTGCTGAGGTAGCTCATGCCCAGGCTGCGCCCGGCCTCCATCTGGCCGACGGGCACACTCTGGATGCCGGAGCGCAGGATCTCGGCGATGTACGCGGCGTTGATCAGCCCCACCGCGAGCACCGCGTAGCCGACCGGCGAGGTACCGAACAGGTGCAGGCCGGCGACCGGCAGGCCCAGCCCGATCAGGGAGACGGTGACCACGGCCGGCAGGCCGCGGAAGACGTCCACGTACACGCGCGCCGGCAGCCGCGCCCACCAGGGGCGGGCGATCAGCAGGACGGCCAGCAGGCCGCCGACGGCGAGCCCGAGCACGATCGCCAGGGCTGCGATCAGCAGGGTGTTGGTCAGGCCTTCGGTCAGCAGGCTCGGGAAGACCTGAGCCATCTCGTGAACGTCGAAGAACGAGTGGAGGAAGTCGTTCATGCTGCTGCTCCGGGTGCCGGCTGCGGCGGGAGCAGTCCGGCGAAGAAGTCCTTGACCACGGGCAGCACTCCCATCCCGTCGTGGGGCACTTCCGGCACCAGGTCGAAGCGGACGGCTATGCCGTGTCGCTCGAAGTCCGCACGCAGCGTGCGCAGCCGGTCGATGCGGGTCAGGCCTGCGGCGTCGGCGCCGTCCATCCAGTTGCTGTCGCCCGGGTTGTTGATCTCCCAGGTCTCGGTGTCCGCCTCGCCCACCGCCATCTGGACCGCGACCTCGCGCATGGCGGCCAGCTCGGGTGCGCGACCGAAGCGCTCGGCGAAGTCCTCGGTGCCGAGCCACCAGGGCAGCGAGGGGTCGAGCCGGGTGATCCGGCCCGGGGCGCCGATCGAGACGCCGGCGAGCCGGTCCGGGTGGAGGTAGAAGAAGCGGTGCGCGAACTGCCCGCCGCCGGAGAAGCCCTGGAGCAGGAAGCGGTCGGTCCGGGCGTTGAACCGCTCCCCCACCTCCGCGACGATCTCCAGCAGCACCTGGTCGAAGCGGATGCCCCGGTACTCGATGAACTTGAAGTTGTGCAGGTCCTCGGAGTCGAGCAGTCCCGCTGGGAACAGCGGGGCCAGCACGATGCAGCGGTGCCGCTCGGCGAACTCCGAGAACGCGTCGCGGTACTCGACCGCGGTCCGGCCGGTGCCGTGCTGGATGACGACCAGCGGCAGCGGTTCGGCGTCCCGGCCGTGCCCGGCCGGCACATGCAGGCAGTAGGAGAAGCGCTGGTCGCAGCGGGCCGCGAAAAGCGTGGTCCGGCCGGTCAGATAGAAGTCCCGCGGATGCCGGGTGACGGGGACCGGCGGCAGGTCCGAGTCGTCGTACAAGGGGTCTCGCTTTCGTCCGCAGGGCCGGCGGGCCGGCCTGCTCGGTCGCCGCACATCGTAGATACGGCTCCGCGGGCCTCCTCACACACCTACCGCTGTCGCGGTAATGATGGGCGCTGGTCTCGGAAGTCGTGGTCGTCTTGGCGCTCTCTGCCAGCCCTCGGCCGACCGAAAGGACCCGCCATGCCCGCCCCGCGGCGCTGCCCTCCGGATGCCCCCTGGATCTGCGACACCGGCGCGGTGGACGCCGCCGGGATCCACGGTTTCCTGCGCCTGCTGGAGCAGCGCGAGATGCCGCTCACCAGTCTGCTGATCCACCGTGGTGGACGGACGGTCTTCGCCCACTGGTGGTGGCCGTTCCGCGCCGATCTGCCGCATATGCTGCACTCCGCGACCAAGAGCTTCACGGGCACCGCGGCCGGCTTCGCCCTCGGGGAGGGACGGCTGCGGCTGGACGACCGGGTCACGGACTTCTTCCCCGAGCACCTGCCGGCGCGAGTCGGCCCCCACCTGCGGGCCATGACCGTACGCGACCTGCTGACCATGCGCACCGGCCACACGGCCGGAGTGTCCGGGGCCACCTGGCGGCTGCTGGACACCAGCTGGGTGCAGGCCTTCCTGGCCGAGCCGGTGCCCGAACCGCCGGGACAGCGCTTCACCTACTCCAGCGCAACCAGCCACATGCTGTCGGCGGTCGTCCAGCGCGCAACCGGCGAGCCGGTCGCCGACTACCTCACCCCGCGCCTCTTCGAGCCGCTCGGCTACCGGGGCTGGACCTGGGACAGCGACCCGGAGGGCATCAGCACCGGCGGCAACGGCCTCTCGCTACGCGCCCAGGACTTCCTGGCCTACGGGGTGTTGCACCTGCGGGGCGGCCGCTGGGGCGGACAGCAGGTGCTGCCACCCGGCTGGGCCGAGCAGGCGTCGGCGCCGCATGTGGACCGGGCGGTCGCCGGAACGTGGAACGGCAGCGCGTTCGTCCGTACGGAGGACGGCGTGGGCGGCGCGGAGGAGAGGTACGGCTACCAGCTGTGGCTCGGCCCCGGGCCCTCGTACTACGCCGCCGGGATCTTCGGTCAGTACTGCTTCGTGCTCCCCGGGCACGACACCGTGGTGGCGGTGACCGGGGCGATGGGAGGCTGGCGGCACCGCGGCCTGCCCGACCTGGTGGCCGAGCACCTGCTGCCCGCGCTGCAGGGGCGGGGCACCGTCGATGGCCGACTGGAGGAGCAGCTGGCCCGTACCGGCCGGCCGAAGGATCCCGGCGCGGGGGTCGACCCTGCACCCGGGCTCGGTGGCAGCTACGCCTGCGAACCCAATGAGGAGGGGCTCAGCCGGATCGCCTTCCGCTTCGAGGACGGTGTCTGCAAGATCCGCCTCACCGACGACCGGGGCGCCCATGTCGTACGGTGCGGCCTCGGCCAGCCGCTGGAGGGGATGACCACGGTCACCCGGTGGCGCCTGCACCACTCCTACCAGCCCGCCGAGTCGCTGGTGGTCGGCGAGGCCCGCTGGACCGCGCCCACGGTGCTGAAACTGACCTGGCGCTTCGCGGGCTCGCCCTTCACGGACACCGTGGTGTGCCGGTTCGACCAGGACCGGGTGGCGCTCGACCGCAGCGTCAACGTCAACACCGGGCCCTGCACGATGCCGACCGTGAGGGCCCGGCGGAGCCCCGCCGACCGTGACCTAAGCTGACGGCCATGCCGGTCGTCCTGTTGCTCGAAGGCGTGCGTCGGGAGCAGGTGCAGGTGCGCCTCTCCCCCCTCGCCGAGCTGTGCGCGACCCTGCACGCGCTCGCCGACCCGGACCACCACCCGGCCAGCGGCCAGTGGGCGGCCAGCACCAGGGCCGAGGCCCCGGCCGAGCTGGTCGCAGGCTGCGACGAGTGGGCACCGCTGTACGGGGCACTGCGCGCGCAGTACTTCTACCCCACCGTCGGCGGGGCCGCCGAGGACCTCGACACCGAGATGGCCAGGATCGCCGCCCTGGGCATGGGCGACTTCGTCGATATGACGGCAGCGGCCATCCTCGGCAGACGGCGCGAGTGCACCCCCGCCGGACCGCTGCGCGAGGAATGGGCGCGGCGGCGGTTCTTGGAGGCAGCCCGGCACGCCTCCCCGCACCGGCACGCCCTGGCCCAGCGGCTTGCCGACGACCCGAGCGGCTTCCGCGACCGGCTGGTCGGATTTCTGCGCACCTTCGCCGAACAGGTCTTCCAGACCTTGTGGGCCCGTCACCGGCCCGCCCTCCAGGCGGAACTGCACGCGCGCCGGCTCGACCTGCACAACCGCGAGCTCGGTGCGCTGAGCAGCCTCGCGCCCGGAATCAGTGAGTTCCAGCAGCCGCACCGGCTCGTCTTCGACAAGCTGTACCAGGCCGTGATCCGGCTGGGCGACCGCCCGCTGCTGCTCCTGCCGTCGGCCCACGGCGCCCCCCATCTGGTGATCAAGCACCAGCCGGGCCTGCCGGTGAGTATCCAGTTCCCCCTCGTGCGGCAGACCGCCCAACCGGCATTCCCCCAGGTCCAGGAACGCCTCAAGGCCCTCACCGACCCCAACCGGCTCGCCGTCTGCCGCGCCGTGGTCCGCGAACCGGCCACCACCGTCGACATCGCCGCCAACACCGGCATGACCGAACCCCAGGTCTCCCGCCACCTCCGCCGACTCCGTGACACCGGCCTCGTCCACCGCGAGCGCGAGGGCCGACTCGTCTTCTACTCACTCAACACCGAGGCCCTCAGCCGCCTCGGCCTGGATCTCCTCGACACCATGCGCCGCTGACCCGGCCGACGCCGGGGCAAATGTGGCTCTCCTGCTGGGTGTCTATCAGGGGGACTGTCGGGGCATGGGGTATCTGCCGGCCTCGACGACGGCGTTCAGCAGCGTCCTTCTTCGACTCGTCGACGACACCCGGTTTCAGCGTCAACTGAACCGCGCGAGAGTGGGGGTGTGGCGATGGGGCCACGGATCGAGGTCGCGGACCTGGCCGGAGAGCGGACCAGGTCCGAGATCTTCACCCTGGTCCTGACCGAGGGGCCCCTCTCCCGAACCGCTCTCTCCGAGCGGCTGGGCCTCGTCCCCTCCACGATCACGCGAGTGCTGCCGACGAGCTGGTCGACCTCCACTTCGCCGACGAGCAGTCAGTGGTGCAGACCCGCTTTGCGACCACAGCGCTCAGGCGATCTCAACATCAACAAACGTCATGGGCGTACTCCAACTGCAAGGAGGAAGCAGTGATCAATGCTCGTTCGCGCACGATATCTTGTGGGGCTCGTAAAGTCATCGCCGCAGGTCGGGACGTAGAGCGTTCTCGGCTGGGACCATGTCCGCCGTGATCCTCTCGATGCTGTACAAGGTAGCCCGCAAGCTGCTGTCCGTCCCCGGAGTGCTGCTGCGCCGCGACACCTCCAAAGAAGCAGAGTTACTCGTGCTCCGCCACGAGAATGCGGTGCTACGTCGTCAGATCGCCGGCCCGGTCCGCTACGAGCCCGCAGACCGGTTCTGGCAGGCCGCACTCACCAGCCTGATACCCCGGTACCGCTGGCGCGAGGTCTTCCCGGTCACGCCCAGTACCCTGCTGGCCTGGCACCGCAGATTCATCGCCGCGAAGTGGGACTACAGCGCCCGACGCGCCCGCACCGGACGCCCGCCGACCAAGGCGGCGCTCAAGAAGCTGGTCCTGCAGCTCGCTCGCGAGAACGCACAGTGGGGCCACAGGCGGATCCAGGGCGAACTGGCCCGTCTCGGGCACCCGATCGCTTCCTCCACGGTCTGGGAGATTCTCCACGCAGCGGGCATCGATCCGGCCCCGCGCCGTACCGGCCCGACCTGGCGAGAATTCCTCACCAACCAGGCCCAGGGCATCATCGCCGTCGACTTCTTCCATCTCGACCCCGCACGCGGCAGGCGCCTGTACGCGCTGGCGCTCCTCGAACACGGCACCCGACGCCTGCACATCACCGGCGTCACCGCCAACCCCACCTGGGACTGGGCGGAACAACAGGCCCGGAACCTCGCCGCCGACCTCGGCACACGCATCGAGTCCCTGCGCTTCCTGCTACGTGACCGCGACGGCAAGTACGGCCAGTCCTTCGACGCTGTCTCCGAAGCCGAGGAGATGGAGATCCTCAAGAGTGCGCCGCGGGCCCCTCGGATGAACGCCCACTGCGAGCGGGTGATCGGCAGCATCCGGCGCGAGGCCCTCGACCACGTCCTCATCATGAACGAGGCCCATGCCCGACACGCCCTGGCCACCTACCAGCGGCACTACAACGAGCACCGCCCCCACCGGGCCCGCAACCAACTACCTCCGGGTGCCGACCAACAGCCCATCGCGATGCACGAGCTCGAAGGCCGCAGACTCCTGCGGACCCGCATCCTCGGCGGCGTCATTAACGAGTACCGATACGCGGCTTGACCTGCAGAGACGACTTTCCGAGCCCCACAGGGTGTCCCGCTCCCCCACCACCTCGACCCGCTGACCGGACGCAGCAGCCTGAGCCAAGTCCTGCTGGGCCTCCGTCAAAGTCTCCTGTGTGTCAGCCCAAGCGGAAGACGAACCAATCGACGGCAACGGCGAGGCCGCGAGCAGGAAGGTCAGCACCGATACTGCCAGCGGCTTGACCCACCCCCCCACGCGCCCCACCCAACATGGGCGGACGCATGATTGAACCTTTCACGATCACTGGTACGTGAAGGTCGAGGGTTGACTATGTGAATGAACGCAGTCAAGAGACAACACGAAGAAGATCAACTATGACCTAGATCACAGTCTCGGTTGTCCAGATTTAGCCGCCAGACATCCTCGGATCAAGCCTCCCGAACGACATCGTTCGGCACTCATGGGCCAACGGGATGCGAACCGCCACACTCACTCGCAAACGGGATAATGACGCACCGTCTTCCCCATACATGACAGAACGCCGACCGGGCTGCGGGATACGCCGATGCCGTTGCAGACGGCACCCGCCGAGCGCAAGGCCTACCACCAGCAGACCGAGGCAGTGCCGAGGCCACCGAGCCACGCAGGCAGACCCCCGTCATGCGGGTACGCGGCAACTGCTCCATGCCTTGAGAGGTCGCCGGTTTGAAGTTCCCCGGGGCAACCCTGGAGCTTGGCTCGCCCGCCAGGCAGTCCCCCGTGCCGGACCGCGCGCCGGCAGGGGCCCGCCGGGCGGCCCGCGCGTGTTGCCGGTGCAGCAGCAGGACCTCGATCAGGGCCCGGGTGCCCCCGCGCTCGCCGTGCGAGCCGCGGGCAGCCGCCCAGAACGCGTCGTGGGCCGGGGTGAAAGAGCCCTCGGAGCGGGCCTGGACCAGCGCGGCGGCGCCGGCGAACGCGCCAGGCTTGACCCGAGGAGCCCCGGCGCACCGACGGCATCGGGCGCCAGCCCCAGGATTGACCCAGGCGAGGCACCGGCGAGCCTCCCGATCCACACCGATCCCGCCCCGCACGGGCTGGGATAGCACTCGCGCAAGAGACCCCTAAAGGCAACAAATCCGGCCACCCGGACCGATCATCTGACGCATTGTCAGCGGGCCCGCTCACCGAATGCTCACGCAGGAGGGAAGGCGGCTCGCGCGACACGCAACCCATCAACAAAGCCGCAGGTCAGCGGCATCCGATCAGGGCGCCGAAGCCCGCCCCAAAACCTCGCTCACCTGCAGTAAAGGCAGAGGCGAGAGGTTGTGATTTCTAGCCCGATTTCCGGCAAAACCGCAGGTCAGAGGCCTGCAAGGGTGGGCGCAGACGGTTTCGAACCGCCGACCCCTGCTTTGTAAGCGCTACCGCTCCCGTGACGGTCCGTGTCATCCGGTCCGCCACGGGAACTGTTTGTCCGACATAGCATCGTTTTCTCTGCCGTCTCATGACGAGGCGTGACGGGCAGTCCGTCGTCGTCCGCTCACCGAATGCTCGCGCAAAGGGCGAAACCGAGGCACCGCCGGCCGCCCGAATTGGATGACGTCGCGGCAGCACGGCGTCACGACCGGGGCTGCCCCCTCCCACGTACTCCGGCGCCTCAGGCGACCTTGACCGCGTGGGGGCCGATGCTGACGGTCACATCCACACGGCCGCCCAGCGCCGCGGCGTAGGCCCGCAACGTCTCCAGTTCCATCGCCTCGATGTCCCCGTTCTCGATCTGGGAGATCCGCGACTGCGAGACACCCACCAGGGCCGCTACCTCGGCCTGGGTCTTGCCGACCATCTTGCGCAGCTCGCTCAGGTGGAACCCCGCGACCTGGGCATCCAGCTCGGCGTCTGCCCGGGCCTGGAGCTCCGGGTCGGCCATCTCCGGGTGGCGTCGGTGGGCCTCCGCCTTCACATCCTGCCAACGGCGCGCCGGACTCATCGCCTCTCCTCCTTCGTCTGCTGCTCCTGCTCCGCCTTCTCCTCGCGGTAGGCCGCGTAGCGCTGCTCCGCTACGGCGATCGCCTCCGGATACCAGCGCGACCATCGGCCGGCCTTGTCTCCCGCAACCAGGAAGATCGCCTCCCGATCCGGGTCAAAGACGAACAGCAGCCGCAGCTCACTGCGCCCTCGAGAGCCGGGCCGGAGCTCCTTCAGATTCGGCAGGCTGCTCCCGGTCAGCGTGTCGACCAGCGGCCGTCCCAGCGCCGGCCCCGCCTCGGACAACCGGTCCAGCGCACGCTCCACCAGCACCGCCGTACCCGGATCGGACCCGCACAGCTCCAGGAACCACTCGTCCACCGGCTCCAGCAGCACGATCTCCCACGCCACACCAACGAATATAACCCAGGCCTAATGACACCGCCAGAGGGTCGACATCCCGCGCCACCCCTCGTCACGAAACCCGCAGATCAAGAGGCACGCGCCCTCTGCCGCGGACGTCGCCCGTGCAGCACACAGTCGACCACCCATCTGCGATGTCAGTGCGGCCTGCCAGGATCACGGTCGCGATCAGCAGACACGATGAGGAGGGCGTGCCGATGGGGACGTGGGCAACCGGGCCGTTCGCGAACGACACCGCAGGTGACTTCGTCTGCGACCTCGACACGCTACCGCTGGCGCAGCGCGCCGGCGCACTCACCGCCGTACTGACCCGCACGGTCGAAGAGGTCGGGGACCTGGACATGGACCTCGCCCAGGAAGCCGTGGCCGCCGCAGCACTCGTCCGCGCGACCCTCGACCCCGGCACCCGCGTGCCGAACGCTCCCGACCTCGGCGTACTGCCCGACGGCATCGCCCCGCTCGCAGCCCGAGCGCTGAACCGGGTCCTCGGCCCGGACAGCGAACTGGCGGACGAGTGGCAGCACTCCCCGAAGTCCGACGAATGGCACACCACCATCACACGACTGCGACAGGCCCTGGCCCCGCAGCCCCGTGCGGTCCCCACCTTCTGCGGGCACAACCCCTGTCCGGCAGCACCTGACACCGCCGTTCACCAAGCACCCGACCATGTACGCGAGCACGCCGATCCAACCGTCCCGCAGGGGGAGCCCGGGGCCGAACCGGACTGGGTCACCTCGCTCGGCGGGCCCCTGGTCCTCGTCCCCGAGTCCGCCTGCGCCACCTGGCGCGGCGCACCCCCCAACTGGCCGCACGACGAGGGCGACTACGGCCGGGCCTGCACCGTCGACGACTTGGTGGGCGTCATGGACACCGAAGGACTGCAGGCAGTGGTCCTGGGTGAGGACCCCGCCACCACCACCCTCCCCCGCCAAAGGCTCCTGGTCCGCCTGCTCGGCGTGGACGACGGCGTCGACGTCCCGACCCTGGTGCACCGACACCTCCCCCATCTCTCATGGGAGGACGGCGTCACCTGGAGAGTGACCGAGCCGGTGGTGCTCTTCGACGCCGTCCACGACGGACAGGCACTCCCCTACGAGGCGCACGAAGGCCGCGCTTCTGCCGCCCCCGGTCCACTCGGGAGCGCCCGGGGTCACCTCGACCGCTGCCGCCCCCGGGTCGGAGCGGGGGACGACGTGCACGGCGTGTCCTGCGTAGCTGTACCAGCCCAGGTGGTCCGGCGAGAGGACGACGTAGTCGAAGCTGTGGCCGTTGGTGTCGGCGTCCGGGATGGGCGCGGTGTATCCCGCCACCCGGGCCGTGGCCGAGTCGACCAGGATGATGCGCCGGGAGCCGTCGATCCGTCCGAGGAACGCGATGGTGGTGGCGTCCCCGTCGACGTTTCCGGGCCTGTTGGAGCGGCTGGCCGAGGTGCCGGACCCGCGCGACCCGCGCGGCGTACGCCACGCTCTTGCCGCCGTGCTCGCCCTGACCGCCTGTGCCGTGTTGGCCGGTGCAACCTCGCTGCTGGCGGTCGGCGAGTGGATCGCCGATGCTCCTGCGCACGTACTCGAACGGCTCGACATACGGCCCGACCCGCTCCAGCCCTGGTGGGCCCTGCCGTCGGAGACCACGGTCCGCCGACTGCTGGCCCGTGTTGACGGCGACGCGCTGGACCGGGCGGTGGGCCGCTGGCTCGCCGACCGCCGCCCGAAGACCTCCGGGCTTCGCGCTCTGGCCGTGGACGGCAAGAGTCTGCGGGGCGCCGCCAAGGCAAGGGGCCGGAAGATCCACCTTCTTGCCGCGCTGGAGCACACCACCGGCGCCGTCCTGGCCCAGCTGGACGTGGCCGAGAAGACGAACGAGGTCACGCGCTTCCAGCCGCTGCTGGATGCGGTCGCGGACCTTGCCGAGACGGTGATCACCGCCGATGCTCTCCACACCCAGCGCGAGCACGCCGAGTACCTCCTCGGCCGCGAGGCCCACTACATCGTGATCGCCAAGGGCAACCAGAAGAAGCTGCGCAAACAGCTGAAGTCCCTTCCTTGGAAGGACATTCCGCTCCAGGGCCGGGTGAAGGGGGTGGGTCACGGCCGGTCGGAGATCCGCCGGATCAAGGTCGCCACTGTGGACAACCTGCTCTTCCCCGGCGCCCGTCAGGCCGTCCAGGTCAAGCGCCGCCGCACCGACCGCAAGACCGGCAAGACCACCTTCAAGACCGTCTACGCGGTCACCAGCCTGACCGCCGAGCAGGCCAGCCCCACCCAACTCGCGAAACTGATCAAAGACCACTGGCAGGTCGAGATTTGTCAAGCAGACTGCGCCTGTGGGAGGCGAAGTGCCGGGTCGTCGCTGAAGCGCGGGTGCACGCGAGTGGTGCGTCCGCGTACGCGTTCCAAGCGTACGCGTAGGGCGGTGAGTTCCGCGGGGTCGGCGTGGATGATCCAGCGGTGGGGCGGACGGGTTTCCTGGCGTCCGTGTAGGAGTCCTTGTTTGCGCCAGTTTCGTATAGTTCCGGTGGTGACCGTGAGTTCGGCGGCCAAGTCGGGCAGCCACCACTCGTGCTCGGCCGGCGCTTCGGCGGGATCGACGGGCAGCGGGGCACGGGCGAAGGTGATGGGGTGACCGTGGCGACGCAGGATCTGCGAGACGAGCCGGTAGCGGATGGGGCCGTCATTGCGGGCCGGACGGAAGCCCTCGGCGGTGACCTGCTCAGCGATCGCGGCAGGGTGCAGTCCCCGGTCAGCGAGTTCCAGGACCCGTGCAGCCAGTTGCGGGTAGTAACTGAGGTGCTCGCAGTACTGGATGGGGCGGCGGACCAGGGCCTGCGTGGTGATCCCCCCGGCCCAGCGCAGTGTCACATCGACCAGTTCGCTCTTCCCGCGAACAGCGACGGTGACTTCCTCGACAACGGCGCGGATCACCTCCTTACGCTGGGCATCGGTAGTGCTCGGCGCGGCCCATAAGGCTGGCAGGTCGGCTGCAGCAGCGGCCAGAGCGGCCTTGTCCGCCGCGCTCAGATCCGGCGGGGTGGTGTTCAAGAACCGACCGTGCTCCTCGACCAGGTGCTGGTGGGCGGTCATCGCTTCTTCCCAGTCCTTCTCCAGGTGGCGCACGACCAGGCGGTTCTCCGGCTCGGCAAGCCGATAGCAGCGGTGGGCTCGGTCAACTTCGATCCGAGCGCGTTCCAGGCGCTGGTCCCAGATCTCGGCCAAGGCCTCGCGGTCGCGCAGGACCTGTTCGGCCGCGTGCACGCTCACCGACAGTGCTCCGGGCGCCACGGCGGCCAGGATCTGGTCGGCGACCAGGGCATCGAGACAGCGGCCGATCACCTGCTGGCAGTTGGGCCCGCCCCACTCGGCCCGGGCACCGGTGCAGTTGTAACTGATTCGGGCCTTGCCTCCATCCACGTGATACGACACGGTCATCCGCCGTCGGCACCGTCCGCAACGCAGCAGCCCGGCCAACAGGGCCGGTCCGAAGCGCACCGCGCCGGGCGTGTCAGCGTGCGGAGCGTTGGCTGCCAGCCGGGCAAGGTTGGACCGGTACTGCTCGACGGTGATGTAGGCGGGCAGCACCCCCTCGATCCGTGCGATCCACTCGTCCTCGTCGCGCACCCGCCGTCCTGTGCCGGGCCGCCCCGGCATCTGTCCTGTCGCGGTGAAGCGTCGCCGCCCGTAGACGTAGATGCCCGCGTAGATGGGGCTGTTGAGCATGCAGGTGACCGTGGCGCGGGCTGGGCGCTTCCACTGGATCTCGCCCTTGAACGGACCCGACCGGGCCCGCACGCCCATCTCGATGCCGTTCTCCACCAGATAGCGCACCACGCCCTGGATGCTGCCCAGCTCGGTGAACTTCGCGAAGACCAGCCGCACCACGGACTGGACCTGCTCATCGGGGTCCAGGACCGCTTCCCCGCTCGGGCGGCGCCAGTAGCCGATCGGCAGGGCGATCGCCATCTCCCCGCGGCGGGCCTTGTTGACCCGTCCGGCCTGCATCCGCTGCTTGATCAGGTGCAGTTCCGCCTCCGAGATTGACCCCTTCAGGCCAAGCAGCAGCCGATCGTTGTACTGAGCCGGGTCATACACGCCGTCGGTGTCCGCGAGCAGGGCGCCGGACAGCGCGCACAGCTCGATCAACTGGTACCAGTCCTTGCCCGAGCGGGCCAGCCGTGACATGTCGATGCCCAGTACCAGACCGACGTGCCCCAAAGAGATCTCAGTGACCAGACGCTGGAACCCCGTCCGATCCACCGCACTGGCCCCCGACTTTCCCAGGTCCTCATCGATGACCATCACCCGTGGCACGGTCCAGCCCAACGCGACCGCCCGGTCCACCAACGCGTACTGCAGCCGCGTCGACTCACCGTGGTCAAGAACCTGCTGACGGGTCGACTGCCGCACATACACGACCGCGAGGCGATCAGTCTGCTCGCGGGTCACCTTCGCGCCCAGTCGCTCCCACGGCATCACGGCGGCCATGGCTCACCGTCCGCCGCAGTCGCAGGGGGCACCGTCACCGCCGGGGCACATCCCACCCGCAGCTTCGCCCCCGCCATCACCGCCAGCCAGTGAACGGCCGCAACACGGCTTACCTCCGGCAGGTCCGCCCACCGCACCGCTGCCGTCCCCACCTTAACGTCTGGGGCAGCAGCCCTCTCCGTCGTCCACGACGACGCACCCTCTTCCCGCTCACGGGAACGCAGCCGCTCAACCACTTCGACCAGCCGCAGCAACCCCTCACGGCCGATTATCGGACCGTGACCCGCGTGTTGACTACCCATAGGTGCAGTCTGCGGAGCGGACTGAGGCCCTGCACCACGTCCGGGACACCACCTTCGCCGAAGACGCCTCCCAGCTGCGGACCGGCAACGCACCCCGCGCCATGGCCACCTGGCGCAACCTCGCCATCGGAGCTCTGCGAGCAGCCGACGCGAAGAACATCGCCGCCGGCCTTCGCCGCAACGCCCGTGACCCCCGCCGCCCGCCCGCTCTCCTCGGCCTGACTTGATCACAAACCGGACGTCACCCGACTACGCCGACGCCCTGGACGACCGCCACCGACGGCAGTGCCGACAATCAGCAGCGCTGCCATGTGAAAATCGCCTTCTCGAAACGCCGTGCCGTCAGATCCTCGGGTCGGATCAACCAATACAGCACGCTGCAGTCTTTCCACAGCATCCCGGCGTCGCTGTCGCTGCCGAACTGCGCTGGCAGAAGCATCGATTTTCCTGCCATCTCGTCCCGTGACATGGCGGCAAGTCAGCTGCCATCCGCTCGCCGAATGCGCCTGTGCCCGCACCCCGACTCCGCATACATCACTCGGCCATGCGGGCCTTCCATTCCTGTAGGCCCATCTGCCATGTTCACTCCAGCCCGCAGATCCTTCGATACGACTGCAATCTCATGGGATCCCATTCAATTATTTCCAAAATATCGTTCGCATATCCAATCGCCGCCGCACTGCGAGCGTCAAAAAGTTCTCGATATATGAGCCACAATCCATCGCGAATGCGCTCGACGCATTGCCAGTAGCGACTTGCTTCGATCGAATCACCATCCTCCTCCCCGGCGGCGAGCCAGAGAATCAGCCACAACACATCATCAATCCGATTGACGGATACTCCATCAGCCAGCATGGCCATGGCCACAGAACAGACAGCCGGTGCAGGCGCCATCAAATTTGACTGGATAAACACGTGATCATCCAGGGCTCGGATCGCACCCGCCCCCGCACTTCCCTCGATCAGAGATTCGAGCAGTTCGGCGAGATGTCGCGCCGACCGCCCACATCCGCATTCGATAGAATCCCAATCACATCGCTCGATTTCTGCACGCGCAAGACTCACCGGAACCCAGCCTCCATGAAAGACACCAGACCAGGCTAGGTTAGCAGAGCGGCCCCAAACGTCATATCGACGGCCGAATCAGTGTCCCTTGAGCCAGTCAAGGACGCTTGTACCACGGCCCGTCCGGCCGTCCAGCGACATTCGGCCCGAATGACGACCTCACATAGTCGACCGCGCACTCATCACAGACGTACTTTCCGGTCGCTGCAAACTCTCCGGTCTCGAGCCTCTCGGCCACGAAGGCCATGCCAAATCGAACCTTTGTCCAATCTCCCCCCAACGCCTGGACAACATTTCCCTCGGCGCAGAAACTAGCGCCACATAGAGTGATTCCCGGCCCAGACGACGCAACAGCAATTTCGCCAGTATCAACGTGATATCCAGAGGCATACGAACGAGCGGCAGTTCTCGCAGTCCGATTCTCGACTGCCGCATTTCGAGCCAATTCATCACCTCGCGCCGCCTGGCCTGCAGGGGTCCAGCCGGCAGGGGCCGATTCCTTGGCAATGTAGGCAGGTCTCGACTTGGCTCCGGGATTCCCCCGTGCTGTCACCCCCCTTCCGTGTGACCCGGATGCTGCGCCTGAGGCCCCGGTCTCAGGCGATGCCGGTTTGGCGGCTTCAGCATCGGCGGCCTCCGCCCGAGCTTGTTCGCCGGCCCGCTTGGCGGCAGCCATATCAGCCGCATCAGATTCAGCTGCTCGAACGGCAGCTGCCGTGGCGCTGACCGATGCCGCAGCAGCCGCCTCTTCCGAACTCACGCGGGGGGCAGTCTGTATGTCCTCTCCGGGTGCGCGGTCCCAGCCCACGATCTTCTCTTGAGTTGCCCAGTAGAGGTCGTTGAGAGATCCGCGCGTTTCCTTTGAATCCGCGCAGGTTTCGTCATCCCAGCAAGCTTCTGTCAGGGAGGCTGCGATCTGCGTCCTGAGATCCTGGACGGTTAGGCTATTTCCAAAATTGGAGAGATGGCTTTGTAGCGCAGAATTGTAGTTGTTGACGAACTTTCCAGTATCGGATATCCCGCCCACTGAGTATCCGTCCACTGTGACAGTGTTGCCGCTGGACGTGGCAGTGGGGTCAGGCATGCTGGTAGCGGCTGTGGAAACTGCACTAGCCGCAGACTGTGTGGCACTAATGGCTGCAGCGGCGAGGCTTCCGAAGCTCCACAAGCCGGTGGGGTCGGATCCGGTGGCGGGGTTGTCGGCGGCGTAGGTGTAGCCGCCCATTTGGTTGGGGTCGCCAGCTTCGAAGAGGGGGTCGGGGGTGAGGAAGCGGCCGAGGGTGGGGTCGTAGTTGCGGGCGCCGAGGAGGTTGAGGCCGGTGGTGGTGTCGGTGGGTTGGCCCAGGAAGCCGTGGTTTTCGTCCGGTGCGATCCAGGTGCTGGGTTTGGCGCCGCGGGGGTTGCCCCAGGGATCGTAGGAGCGGCGGGTGACGGCGAGGGTGCTGGCGTCGATGGCGGTGGTGGCGGTGCCTTGGGCGTTGGCGACCTGGTAGGTGACGGTGCCGCTGCTGGAGCGGGTGATGACGGTGCCGTCGGGGCCGGTGTAGTTGCGCAGGCCGGTCCAGGTCTTGGCGGCGACGTTGAGGGTGATCTGTTCGGCGCCGCCGAAGAGGTAGAGGATGCGGGTCTTGTCGGTGGTGCCGACGGTGCTGGTCTGCTCGAGGAGGTTGCCGTCGGCGTCGTAGAGGTACTTGCTGGTGTTGGTGGTGGTGCCGGAGGGTGTGGCGACGGTGGCGGTGCGGCCCTCGGCGTCGTAGGTGAGGGTTTGGGTCTGGCCGGGGGGCAGGGCGCCGGTGCCGATGGTGGTCCAGGTCTGGCCGGTGCTGCCGCAGGTGGCGAGGGTGATCTGGGTGCCCTTGGTGGCGTTCGCGGCGGGGTCGGTCAGGCACATCGCGGTGTTGGCGTTGCTGACCAGGGTGCCGGTGGTGGTGGCCTTCCACTTCTGGGTGGCGTCGCTGCTGCAGGTGTCGATCACCACCAGGGTGCCGGCGGTGGTGGCGTTGCTGGTGGTGTCCAGGCACATTCCGAGCACCTTGACGGTGCCGTCGGTGCCGACGGTCCAGCTCTGCGCGGTGGTGTTGTTGCAGGTGTAGACCTGGATCTTGTTGCCGGGGGTGGTGGAGGAGGAGGCGTCGTCGATGCAGAGTTTGCCGCCGCCGGAGAGGGTGAAGCCGGTGGCCAGGGGACCGGTGGTGCTCGTCTTCCGGCTGATGGTGTTGCCGGCGTTCTTGTTGGAGTAGGCAGGGTCGGTGTAGGTGGGGGTCTGGGTGGCGGTGCCCAGTGCGGGGTTGGTGGTGGTGGTGGTGCCGGCCTGGTTGGGGAGGGTGGCGGGGGTGGTGCCGTCGGTGCCGGTGTAGGCGATGGCCTGGGTGGTGTCGCTCAGTGCGTTGCCGCTTGTGTCGTGGTTGACCATGCCGGTGCGGTCGCCGAGCAGGTCGTAGGTGTAGGTCTGCCAGTAGGGGGCGGGGCCGCCGACGGTGGTGGTCGTGATCGGCGCCGTGGTGGTTGTTTTGACGGCGGAGGTTGTGCAGCCGCCGACGGCTCCGACAGGGGCGCTGGCGGGGCTGTTGATTCCTGCGGTGTCCGTCCAGGCGGCGGTCAGGCGCTGGAGGGAGTCGTAGGTGAAGCACTGGGTGTCGTGGGTGGTGTTGTTCTGCAGGTCGTCGATCGCGGTGATCTCGCCGGCCTGGTTGTAGCGGTAGTTGACGACGTCCACGGCGGTTTTGGCCGGCTGCAGCATGCTGCTGGTCTGGATGGTGCGGCCGGTCGTGGGGTCGTACTGGGCGAAGACGGCCAGTTCCTTGCTGGTGGGGCCGTAGTTGGCCTGCTCGATCCGCCCGAACTCGTCATGGACGGTGATGTCGAGGTAGACGGGGAGGTTGGAGAGGCTGATCGCGCCGCCGAAGCCGTCCAGGTTCCCGTTCTGGGTGTAGCCGTAGCCGACGGACTCGGCCGGGAGGTTTCCGTCGGCTTGGTAGACGTTGGTGGCCAGCAACCCGATGGTGGGGGTGTAGGTGGCGTTGGTGGTGTAGGTGACGGTGCCGCTGGCGGGTGCGGTCGTCTGGCCGGCTGCGGCGAATCCGTCTGCGGCTGGGATGGTGAGCGTGGTGCCCAGCGGCTGGTAGGCGGTGTTGTAGCCGGTGACGGCCTGGGTGTACGCCTTGCCGGAGGCTCCGCCGACGTAGCGGGTGGAGGAGGTGGGGTAGCCGTTGGCGAGGGTGTCGTAGACCCGGGAGGAGAGTTCCTTGGTTGGGTCGGGGGTGGCCGACCACGCCGCGGCGTATTCGGCGGTGACGCGGTTGTCCCAGTCGTAGGTGTAGGACAGCACCTGGCCGCGCGGGTCGGTGGTCTGCAGCAGGTTGCCCAGCGTGTCGTACTTGTCGAAGGTGGTGGTGCCGGTGTCCGGGTCGGTCTGGGAGGTCTTCTGGCCGAGCAGGTTGTAGGTGTAGGACCAGGTGTTCCCGGCACTGTCCTTGATGGTGTCGACCTGTCCGGCCGGCGTGTAGGTGTAGCGGGTGGTGGAGTTGGCGGCCGGGACGGCTCCGGCGGTGCCCTGGTGCCACAGCAGGGTGGTGTTGTCGCTGGCGACGACGGCTGCGGTGGAGTCGTTGCGGATCTGGAAGGTGGCGCCGGTGGTGGCGGTCAGCCCAGTGGTCCACTTCACGACGCCCGCGGTGGTGGCGACGGTCAGGTTGCCGTCTGTGCCGAACTGGGCCCAGGCTCCGGGGTTTCCGCTGGTGCCGCTGGACCAGATGCTCTTGCCGGTGGCCAGTGCGGTGAGGACCAGGTTGCCGTCGGCCTGCATGGTCAGGCGGACGCTGTCGGAGGTCAGCGAGGTGCCCGAGGGGATGACGCTGCCGCCGCGCAGGGTGACGGTGGCAGCGGTGTTCTTCACCACGGTGCTGGTGGTCTGGCCGAGCGCGTTGGTGAAGGTTGCGGTGGAGGGGCCGCCGGCCGGTGCGGTGGTGTCGGTCTCGTCGGCGCCCTTGTACGTGGTGGTGGTGTGCCACTGCTCGATGGCTTGCTTCCACAGGGTGCTGGTGATCGCGCGGCCCTGGCCGTCGTAGGCGGTGGTGGTCTCGGAGGGGATTTCGTTCTCGTTGGCCGCATACAGCGTGGCCGACGGGCCGTTGTCCGGATCCACGTGAGGGGCGTAGGAGGCAGTCGGCCAGCCGTGGGAGTCGTAGAAGGTGTCGGTGATGATCCGGCCGGTGGTCACGTCGCCCTGTGTGTCGGACTGGGACTGCCGCGGCTGGAGCATCCCGTCGTAGATGCTGACGGCGGTGGAGTAGGTGCCGTCGTCACGGAGTGTCTGCGTGGTGACGGCGCTCGGTGCGCCGGGCTGGGTGGTCGTGCCGCCGGACGGGGGGACCGCGCCGGGGTTGATCGAGTAGGTGAACTTCATGTCCGCGCTCTGACCGGCACCCTTGTCGCGGCCGGGCAGCCACACGGCGGTGCGGCGTCCCAGTGCGTCGTAGGTGATGTCGGTCTTGCGGCCGTTGGTGTCGATGTTCTCGGTCGGCAGCCCACGTAGCGGATCGAGGGTGGAGGTGACCAGCCAGCCCTTGGGGTTGGTGGAGGTGGAACTGGTGGGGTTGGTGTTGCCGCCCGACCCGCCCCAGCCCGGGGTGAAGTCACTGTGGGTGTGCTGGCCGGTGGCGTTGTAGGAGTCGGTGACCCGGCCGGCGCCGTCGTAGGACATGGCGGCGGTGGTCTGCCAGTTCTCGGTGCTGCCGCTGAAACTGGTGGCGATGCGAGTGGCGCTGACCCGTCCGGCGGCCGGAGAATGGGACTGCCCTGGTCGAGCTGCCCGAAGGTGCCCAAATTGGTGAGGGTGCCGTCGCTGTCGTAGTAGATCTGCTTGTCCGACAGCAGTGTTGTGGCGCTGGCGGCGGTGCCGCACGGCCCGGAGACGGCGGTGATTTGATCCGGGTAGGAGAGCATCATCGCATTCAGAGCCGACGGCGCCGCGTAGCTGGTGGTGGCGCACTTCTCCTGGCTCGGTACCGAGACGTCTCCGTGTGCGTCGACCGAGGCTACGCGTCCTTGGTCGTCGTAGGTGGTGTCGGTGCGGGTCTGCCGCCAGGTGCCATCCGTCAGCAGGGTGTAGCCGCGTGCGCTGGTGGTCTTCAGGCGGCGGGCGGTGAGGTCGGGCAGGGTGGACAGGTCGGGTTTGGTCTCGCCGGGGTTGTCGTCCTGGGTCCAGTCGGTCCACGGGGACTGGTTGGCGCTGGCGGTGGTGGTGAAGGTGAAGGGGCCGTTGACGGTTTCGGCGTTGATGCTGCCGCCGGCTGCGGTGTAGGAGTCGCTCTCCAGGGCGGTCCCGGCGAGCTGGTCGGCATCGGTGACCGTCTGCACGGTCGCGCCGCCGACCTTGGCGTCCACGGTGACGGAGCGGCGGGTGCCGTCGGCCTTGTAGTCGCCGTCCATGCCCTGCAGGTAGGTGGTGGTCTGCTGGGTGACGGGCTCGGGGGCTATGCCGGTTTGGACGGTGACGGTGCGGAAGCCGCGGAACTGGTTCCAGGTGCGGTACTGGTCGTCGGTGAGGGCGGAGTCGTCGCGGTGCCAGGCGGCCCCGGAGTAGCTGTAGGTGGAGAGCTGGGTCTCCGATCCGGCCGGGTTCGCCTTGGCGTTGGGGTTGTACTGGGCGGCGATCGTGGAGTCTTTGGCAGTGACGGTGTGGACGGTGGTCTTGTTGAACCAGTCTGCGATCGGCTTGGACGCTCCGGGCACGGTCCAGTACACCGGGTAGCAGGAGGCGGTGTTGCTGTCCGCCGCGTCGATGGACAGGGTCTTACCGGCGCACGGGTTCAGGTTGTAGTCGACGGCGATCGACTCGCCCGTCTCGGTCTGGATGGAGGAGATTCGGGGGCGGTAGAGCGGCGGGGCGGATGGGGAGAGGTCGTTGACGCGGTTGTCGATCTCGGTGCCGCTGAAGGTGACCTGGTTCAGGGTGAGGTCGCTGTTGCCGTTCTTGTAGGTGCCCTTGCCGGTGTGCTGGACGGATTGCAGCCACATGACCGACTGCAGGGAGCCTGCGTCCACCGGGTCGACGGTGGTGCCGGTGACCGGGTCCACGCTGCCGCCGGCGTCGGAGTAGACCTGTCCGAGCTGGTAGCTGTCGACGGGGATCAGCTTGTCGGTGGAGGCGTCCTTGACATGGACCTGGGTGGTGATGGTGTCCAGGCGGGTCGTGGACCAGAAGGTCGGCCCTGCTGTGATGCAGACGTCCGTCGGTACCGTGGTGGATCCGCTGGGCAGGTGGGTGCTGTCAGTGGAGTCGCAGTGCAGGTCCCAGGGCACATCCGGCCAGTGGGGGGCCGTGGTGTCGGTGAGGTTCCCCGCCGAGCAGTCGGTGAAGGACGAGGTGGTCTGGCAGCGCTGCTTGGAGGCGAAGGCCACCTGGGCGGCGGGGGTGTGTCCGGCCTTCTCATCGTCGAGGGTGTAGCCGTAGGAGATCGAGGACAGGGTGCCGCCGCGGGTGTAACCGGTCAGCGTGCCGTCGTCTCCGGTGGCGGCCTGGCCCCCGCCGAGGTCGTAGTAGTTGGTCTCGGTGGTGTAGTCGTAGCGCTGGACGAAGCCGGTGGGTGAGACGACGAAGTCGAGGTTCCAGCGCCAGCCCTCAGGGTCCTTGCACCGAGAGGCCAGGCCCTTGGCCGCATCGTGGCACGGGTCGCCGGCCTGCGGGTGGAGGACGGGCACGCCCCAGGCGGCATCGGTGGTGGCGTCGTCGGGTGTACCCGACGGCGCGGTTCCCAAAGTGCCTGGACGGGTCGGGGCGTGGTCGGCGCCGAAGTACGCCGCGGTGCCGTCCGTCGTCAGAACGCGGTAGTAGATGCCGTCCTGCAGGTTGTTGGCTGCACCGGACAGCTCCTGGACCAGGGTGCCGTCATCCCCCTGGAGCCTCCACTGCTTGACCTCGCCCGGCACGTTGGCGTCGACGCCGTCGGGGACAAGCACCCCGGAGTGGGAGCCGAAGGAGAGCGTGGCGTTGTCGCCGCCCCAGCACAGGTCGCCGGAGTTCTTGAGGATCTTGTCGCCGCTGGAGTCGAGCAGGGACCCGCAGGGTCGATAGCCGCGCTCCACGAAGCCGGGCTGGTAGCTCCAGCCGTCCCCGATCCAGGACGCCTGCGAGTTGCGCGCGGAGGTCTCCCCGTCCACGGACTGCGAGTCGTAGGACAGCGCGACCGACGGGCCGTTGCCCCCCAGGGCCGCGGGGACGTCGATGGGATAGGAGTAGGTGAACGCACCCGTGCCGGAGGCCTGCCACGTCCCCGAAGGGTTCAGGGAGGTCGCCGAGTAGTCACCCTGCGAACCCGCACTGCCGGACGTGACCGCCACCACCGCCCCAGCGCTCGCGACCTGCGCCTCAGGCGTTACGGACAGGCTGCGGGCCAACACCTGACCCGTGCTGGTGGAGGTGGAACCCAAGGTGAGGGTGGCGGTGATCTGATCCGCGCTCGCACGGTTGGTGTACGCGATCGGGGTCCGGGTTCGACAGGACGCCAGTTGCGGCGTGGTCAGCGCACAGGCAGGCAGCTGGACCAACTGCAGACGCGAACCAAAACCACCGCCGTAGGCCTTGGCCAGGGACGAGTAGTCGATGACCACCTTCACCCGCCCGCCAGCCCCAGAATCGGCACGACTGACGCCGAGCAACATCCCGTCAGCTCCGGCCTGCAGCGTCCGCGTGTGCGAAGCGACCTCGACCCGCACCTTCGCTGGTGCTGCCGTGCCGACGCCGCCGCTCGCCTTCGCACGCTGCCCTGTCATGGGCGCAGGTGCCACCCATACCGGCAGCTTCGCCGCCTTCACCGGAACAGTCACAGGGATGGTCCGCTGGCGCGCGACGGTTGAACCGCCAGGAGCGGAAGTGGAGGTCGTCCCTGGCTTGGTGCGAGCTGCAGCGGTTGGCGCGCTGCTCGCCTGGGTTGTTGCCGATGGCACGGGAGTGTTGACGGTCCGGGTCAGGGACAGCGTGCTGGTGCCCGCAGCCGGCCACTTGGGTGCAGATGCCTGGTAGGGGGTCAGGGCTTTATAGCCCTTGGGGTGCGTCGGGGCCGGGGGCTTGAGCGGGTGGCTACCTACGCGAGGAGTAGCGGGGAGGGACTTGGGGTTCCAGACGGTTCCCTTGAAGTGGTACTTCCCCGGCTCACCGAGCAATGCGGACAGGGAGAATCCGACGTTCGGGGTCTGAAACGCGCCGGTGCCCACGCCCTGAGCCACAGCAGCGGGTGCTAGCAGCGCCAGCAGGCTGGTGGCCGCGGCGGCCCCAGTCAGTGTCCGTCCCCAGACGCGGTGCCGCACGCTCGCGAACCAATGCTGTTTGCCGCTCACGCGGAACCCCCACCGACCAGCAGCCCTGACGGGCTGTCGTGCCTAGGACCGCGCCGTCCGCGTGATCCGCAGGGAGGCTATTGATCACGCGTGTACATCTCAATAGCCTGTGCCGTCGCTGTGGCCAGTGCGTAAGCCAATCAAGTGGGGGATGTGTCCGTTTCGTGAGGGGTCGAATATCGCCACGACCCAATAAAACGGACATCGCACACGCCGCACGGCTTGCCTACGAACGCTGCGAATGTGGTTCACGTCACAGTCCCGCTGCGCACCTGAAGCTGAAGGATGTCTGACATTTTGCCGTCCAAACAACAAACTCGCTGGCAGGTCAGAGGCGTGAAGCATCGTCTGATGCTGCTCCCTACTCTCACCTGTCTTTTGCTTGTCACCCCTACGATTCCCGCGGCGGCTGACGAACCGGCCTCCAGCGATCCGCTGCTTACTGCACAAGCCCAAGCGGTCGCCGATGGCCAGCCCGTACCTGTCGACGCACTGACCACCGAGACGTACAGCGTTGTCGCCAACCCTGACGGCTCTTTCACCTCGACCACCGACCTGATGCCGACCCGCGTCCAGAAAGACGGAGTCTGGACACCGGTCGATGCCACGCTCGTCCGCAACGCAGCCGACGGCACCTACTCCCCCACGGCCACGCCCAATGACGTCTCCCTATCCGGCGGCGGCACCGGCCCGCTCGCCACCCTGACCGATCCAGCAGGCCACAGCATGGCCCTGACCATGCCTTTCGCCCTCCCGGCCCCGTCTGTCTCCGGCGACACAGCCCTGTACGCCTCGGTACTCCCTGGCGTGGACCTGTCCGTCTCAGTCACCGACCAGGGCGGCTTCAGCGACGTCCTGATCGTCCACGACGCCCAGGCCGCAGCCAACCCGCTGATCAAAGACCTCAACCTGGACGCCTCGACCCAGGGACTGACCCTGGCCTCCACGCCGTCCGGCGGCATGGAAGCCAGCACCTCTGACGGCACCCTCGCCTACACCAGCCCACGTCCGATCATGTGGGACTCCAGCAGCACGGCAACAGCCGCCCCCGCGTCGCAGATGCAGCGGGCACAGAGCCTCGACGAGTCGGTGGGGGCAGGCGGCGGCACTACGGTTTCCAGCGTGGACGGCCCCGGCGCCGGCGCGCAGGTCAACGAGGTTGCGATGACCGCCACCTCCAGCACCATCACCCTCACCCCTGATGCCTCCGTGCTCACCGACCCGGACACGAGGTACCCGGTCTTCATCGACCCGTACACCAACCCGTGGTCACCCAAGTCAGGGCACTTCGCGGAGGTGTACTCCAACGCGCAGTGCGCCGGAACCCCCAAGTACGACACCCCGCAGACCAATGGTGAGGGTGTCGGTTATCAGCGCTGGGGGGGCGACTGCGGCAACGGGATCGAGCGCTCCTACTACGCGTTCGACATCAGCGACATGCATCCGGTCATGAACATCTCTCAGGCCACGTTCACCGCAGCAGCGACCTACGCCGGCAGCTGGGACTGCTCGCAGAATCAGCCGATCACCCTGCACACCACGGGGTCGATCAGCGACAGCACTGACTGGAATACCAGGCCGGGGACCCTCGACGGCACCTACGCGCCCGTCACCGCCCACATCCCCAGTGCGTCCAACCCGAACAGCAGCTGCAGCAACCACACCGCGACCTTCGACGTCACCCCTCAGGCTCAGACGGCCGCCGACGGCGACTTCAACTCCTGGACCGTGGGCCTGTATGGCAACGAAGCCCAGTCGGACAGCAACAACGACTACCTTCGCTTCTCCACTGTCATCCAGTTGCACGTCACCTACGACGTCGCCCCCGCCGTACCGACCAAGCTCTCCATGGACCCCAACCCGGTGAACCCCAGTGGCGCCTGCCCTGGCACTGGCTGGATCGGCGCCACCACCTACAGCAGCGCAGGTAGCAACGTCCATCTGCACGCCACCGTCACCGCGAATGTCACTGACGAACTGGTATCCGCCGAATACCACGTCTGGGACAACAAGACGGACAGCGGCGATGGCACCGGGGCCTCCATGGGCGATCCCAGTTCCGGTTATCTAGCCTCCGGCCAGGACGCCGACGTCCTCATCGGTTTCACTCTCAAAGACGGCCATGCCTACGGCTGGAACGTCCACGCCAAGGACAACTCCCCAGCCCATCTGACATCAGCCAACGCCGACAGCTGCCACTTCGACACTGATTTCACCCCTCCCGACACCCCCGACATCGGCTCCAACCCATCCTTCCCTCGCGTCGGCGGCGGCTCGCCCAACCCGATCGTCTACGCCGGAATCGGCCACACCACCACTTTCCCGATCTCCGCGCAGGACGGCGCCCCCGCTGACACCTGCACCCTGGGCAGCTGCCTGTCCAGCGGCGTCGACCACTTCCTGTGGCGACTCGACAGCCAGCCCACCACCTCTACGGGCACATCCGTCGCCGTGACCGCGACCAGCGGGGGCGTCGCCAGCGCGACAGCTAGCGGGATCCCCATCACGACATGGGGCGTCCACACGCTCTACGTCGTCGCCGTCGACAAAGCCGGCAACCTCTCCCAGGCACCGGCCAGCTACACCTTCACCGTCCCGTGGGACCCCAACACCAAGATCACCCCGGGGGACATCAGCGGCGACGGCGTCGCCGACCTCCTCGGAACCACCAGCACCGGTGACCTCGAACTGATCCCCGGCGACAACGACCCTGCGCAGACCGCCAAACCCGCCCAGACCGGCCCCCTCACCGGAACGCCCCCAGCCATCACCGGCCCGGTCACCGTCTCCACCGCCGCCGACTCCCCCGATGCCGCCAACGGCACCGACTGGCGTGACTACCTCATCGCCCACCGCGGCAACCTGAAGGGGGGCGACTACGACGACCTGCTCGCCTACAACCTCAAGACCAACCAGCTCTACGCCATCAAGAACGACCTCGACCCCGCAGACGGCGGCGGTACCTACTCCACCTACCCCGGCTTCCTCGGCAAACGCGCACCCGACGTCCTGAACAGGCCCGACTGCGACAGTACCGGCATCATCCCCGCCAACCGATGTGGCGGAGCCGGCTACAACTCGACAACGCCCTGGGACATCGCCCAATTGGTCGCCCCCGGCGACGTCACCCGCAACGGCAGCTACCCAGCCCTCATCACCGTCGAAAACAAGCAACTGTGGTTCTACCAGATCAGCAGTGGCCCGTCCCTGGTATACCCAACCCTGCTCGGTGACGGCGACTGGTCAGGCCTGGACCTGATCACCCCCGGCACCGTCGCGAGCGGCGCCAAGGGCACCTACACCCTCTGGGCGCGGGACAAGGCCTCCGGCACCCTCTACACCTATCCCCTCACCCTCGACGCGAACGGCCTCCCACCGCTCCTGCACGCCCCCGTCCGCACCCCCCTGACCTCAGCTCTCACCACAACCGCCGGCGGCACGCTCTGCCTGGACGACAGCAAGTCCGCCACCACCAACCACAACCCGATCCAGATCTATACCTGCAACGGCTCCCGCGCCCAGCGCTTCGCGTACCTCAGCGACGGCTCCCTGAGGGTCCTCGGTAAGTGCCTTGACGTCACCGACAGCGGCACCACCAACGGCACCCTCGTTCAGCTCTACACCTGCAACAACACCGGCGCCCAGCAGTGGACCGCCGGCCCCAGCGGCAGCCTGCTCAATCCGCAGTCCGGCAAGTGCCTGGACGACCCCGACAGCAGTACCACCAACGGCACCCAGGTTGAGATCTACACCTGCAACAACACGCCAGCCCAGAACTGGACCAGCAGCGCCCCCACTGGCTGGAACACCAACCCCGCCACCGCCCTGGCACCCGTCCTGCCCTCCGTCGACTACCCCACAGTCGCCTCACCCGGCGACGTCAACAGCCCGGCCGGCGACCCGGACGGCAACCCCGACCTGTACGCCACCGACACCAACGGCCGACTCACCGAATACCCCGGCGCAGCCCCCACCGGCACCACCGCCACCTTCGGTGCCACCGCCAACCTCGGCAACGTCACCAACACCGCCACACACTGGTGGAACCTCAACGACGGCGCCGCAGCCGGCACCACGGCCACCGACCGAGCCGCAGGCCTGTCCGCCAAACTCACCGGCGCAGCCGGATGGGCCACCGGCACGGCCCGCGGGACCGTGTTGAACCTGACCGGCACCACCGGCTACGCCGCCACCAGCGGACCCGCCGTGGACACCACCGGCAGCTTCACCGTCTCGGCCTGGGTCAAGCTCAACTCCCTGACCAGCAACTCCACCTTCGTCTCCCAGTCCGACGACCCCAGCGTCGGCGCTGCAAACGGATTCCAGCTCTACTACTCCTCCGGCCGCCAGGTCTGGGCCTTCAACCGCAAAGACGACGACACCACCTCCACCTCCTTCAGCGCCGCGTACGGCGCGAAGGCCACCACCGGCCAGTGGACCCACCTCGTCGGCGTCTACGACGCCGACACCGACCAACTCAGCCTCTACGTCAACGGCAGCCTCTCCGCCACCGAGACCTACGACGGCACCACCTGGAACGCCACCGGCCCCGTACAGATCGGCCGCCGCCTCTACCAAGGCGCCTACGGCGAATACGCCAACGCCCAAATCAGCAACGTCCGCATCTACAACACCGCCCTCCCACCCGCCGACGCATCAGCCACCAGCGACAACCCCACCCTCACCCAAATCGACTGACCCCGCAGTCACCGGGCCCGCCCCGCACCAGCGGGGCGGGCCTCACTGCACCCCCAAGGCCCCCAAGGCCCCCGCGGGGGCAGGAATCCTTGAGCTTCTTCACAGGGGAATCGCTCTCGCGACGCTCACCACTCACGCCGCGACCTGGCTTCCAAGCCGCCGCCAACCTCATAACCAGCACGTCAGCGTCCATATCCCGCCAGGTCCGCAAACCTCACGCGCGCGGTAGAAGCGCATCCACTACGGCGTGGCGCTGGCCAGCAAAGCCGCAGGCCAGAGCCCCAAACCCCGCAAGATCATCACTCGCCACGAAAACCTCGCAGCCCTGCATTTACGCTCACCGGCATCTACAAAAGGGGCAAATCACCAAGGCCGCTGAGGCTCGATATTGGCAAAACTGCAGGTCAGAGGCCTGCAAGGGTGGGCGCAGACGGTTTCGAACCGCCGACCCCTGCTTTGTAAGAGCAGTGCTCTACCACTGAGCTATGCGCCCGCGCGGACGTGGGCGCTCGGGAGCGGCACGTACACGGCGAGAGGCAAGCGTACCTGGTCTCGAGGGTGGTTCGCTGCGGTGGGCGGGTAGGGGTGGGCCGGGGCCGGGGGTGTCGCGGGGGTGGGGTGGGAGGATGTGATCGGGGACAATGGGGAGTGGATCAGCAGGCCGGTGGTCGCACTGTCGTACGGGCAGGGCGCCTGGGTGCCGGGCGTGGGCGAGCGGGAGTGCGATGTGACGGCGGGAATCACGCGGGGGTGCCGCAGGTCTGCGCTGAGTGAGCTGGTCGTGCAGTTGGGGGCCGGGCTGGTGGTGGCTGCCGTGGGGGTGGCGGCGCTGCCGGGGTCGTTCGCGGGTGGCGGTACGCGCTCGTGGTGGCGGCGCAACGAGAACATGCGGGCGGATGCGCAGGCGGCCAAGGACGCCGCGGCGCAGGCCTTCTATGAGCTGGACTCGACGCAGCGGGATGTCCGGATCTCGGTGGAGACCGTGAAGGCCGTCGACTCGTCGCCGATCGCGCAGCGCGCGGTCGGCGAGTTCGACGAGCTGTCGCGGCGGGTGGATGAGACCAGTGGGGCCTACATCGCGGCGCTGGATGCCCACGACCTGGACGCCACCGAGCTGGACACGGGGGTGGCGGCGCGGGCGCGCCGGGAGCTGGAGCAGTCGCGGCAGCAGCTGCTGCGGATGAAGGACGAGCTGGAGAAGTACCACCGGACGCTGGAGCCGCTGCTCAGCCGGGCGGAGTCGCAGTTGGCGCAGGTGGCACCCGCGGTGGAGCGGGCGAAGCAGGCGCTGCTGGCGGCGACGGCCGCGCTGGACGCGGTACGGGAGGCCGGGCTGCGGGCGGACGAACCGGCTCGACAGCTGGCGGCGCTCGGTCCGGAGCTGACCCTGCTCAATGAGGGTGCCGGGCGGCACGGCGTGCAGGAGACGCTGCGGCGGGCCGGCGAGGTCATGCGGCGGGCGGAGACGGTCCGGGGCGAGGCCGAGCATCTGCCGGAGCGGGCGCGGGAGATCGACCGCCGGGTGGTGAGCCTGCGTACCCGGATGGAGGCGTTGGAGACCAAGGCGGGGACGGTGGAGCCGACGCTCAGTGAGCTGCGGCGGCGGTTCAGTTCGGAGTGCTGGCAGGATCTCCAGCGGGTGCCGCAGCAGACGGCGGAGTCGGTGAAGGCGGCCCGGGTCAAGCTGGACGAGGCTGCGACGGCGAGGGACGGCCAGCGGTGGGCGGATGCCACGGCGGCCCTTGGGACAGCCCGGGCGCTGCTGAACACCTCCGACGGGGCGGTGGCCGCGGTGGGGGAGCGGCTGCGGCAGCTGACCGAGGTGGAGCGGGACCCCAAGGCCGAGATCGACCGTACGCGTTTCGCGGTGCGGGATGCGCAGCGGCTGGCGATGGCGGGCCGCAGTGCGCCGGACCCACGGCACGCGGGGCCGTTGGACGCCGCTGTGGGGCGGCTGGACCGGGCGGTGGAGGGGCTGACCGGGCGGCATCCTGACTACTGGCACTTTCTGCGCGAGACGGCTGGGGTCCGGGAGGCCGCCGCGCAGGTGGTTCAGCAGATCCGGGAGGACATGGGCTCCGGCCACTGACGTCGTCAGGGGCGCGAAGCCGGGGGTGCACGGCGTGGGCGCGGGTCGGGGTCGGTTGCGCTGACGGCCTCCGGTGCGGCCGCAGTCGGTTCTGCACGGCGTCGGAGGTGCTGGGTACGCTGTCGCCATGCCTCGCTATGACTTCCGCTGCCGCTCCTGCGGCGCCACGTTCGAGCTGCGCCGTCCCATGTCCCAGGCCAACGCCCCGGCGCTGTGTCCGCAGGGTCACGAGGACACCGTGAAGCTGCTCTCCACCGTCGCCGTGACCGGCACGGCGTCCGGCGGAGGCGCGGCGGCGCCTGCTCCCGCCTCCGGTGGCGGGGGCTGCTGCGGCGGGGGCTGCTGCGGCTGACCCGCGCTCGCCGGTGTGCCCGGTGGTCAGGCTTCGCCGGGATGCCAGGCCGGCCACTCCCCGGGGTGGTCGTCCCAGCTGATCTGCTCGGGATCGTGGGGGTCGATCCCGGGGAGTTCCATGCGCACGCGGGCCTCGAACTCCTCGCGCTCCATGGGCTCCCAGTGGCTGCCGTCGAAGCTGACCAGCCGGTAGCGGCTGTCGGCTTCGAGCGGCCCGATCCTGACTGCGCGCTGTGCCTGGGCGACGGATGTGCGACTCTTCCTGCTCATGGCACCAGCCTGGAACGGGCGTGCGGAATCCGCATCCCGGGTGGCCGGCCATGCCGGGGCTCGACGCTGCCCGGGCTCAGTGGCGCGGCGTCCAGGGCGGGAGGAGCATCTGCCAGCCCTTGCGGTAACCGGTGTGCAGGGCGGTGGCCGGCCAGTCCCGTGCCCACGGGGGCGGGGGGTATCCGAGCAGGACCATGGCGGTCGGCCGGCGGTGGGACTCGGCCAGCAGCGCCGCCTCGGTGGTGTTGCCGTTGTTTCCCTGCACCTCCAGGGCGCGGCAGCGGGCGTAGTACGCGACCGGGATCGCCTCGGTCCCGGTGACCACGCACGGCGGGGACACCCCGGCCCGGTGCAGGGCGGTCGCCAGTTGCGCCCAGTCGTTGCGGGCCTCGGCCTGCACCCGCACGGTGCGGTGGAGGACTGCGACCTGGACGCCGGCGTAGCCGAGGAGCAGCAGCACCAGCAGTGCCGTGCGCAGGGGTGGACGGGGCCGGGCGGCCGGCAGCAGCGACAGCATGCCTGCGGCGGCGGGCAGGGCCAGCAGCGCATAGCCGGGCAGCAGAAACCGGGGCGCGCTGTAGTCGATCAGGAAGACGTATGTGGCGGCGGTCGACGCGGCCACAGCGAGCGGCAGCCATGCGGTGGCGGGTCGGCCGGAGCGGTGTGCGGCGACGGTGCCGAGCCCGGCGCAGGCCAGGAGCACGCACCACCACAGGGCGGCTGGGGAGACCAGGGCGGTGAGCGGGGCGGAGCAGGGGCGGCACAGCAGTGGGCCGTCGGCTGAGGCGAGCACCTCGGGGAGGGTGAAGGTGAGGCGGGTGCCGCCCTGGATCTGCTGGGCCTGGTGGAGACGTTCACGCAGGCCGCCGAAGCTGAGTTCGGCTTCGACGACCCATGGCAGGACCCCTGCGGCCAGCCCGCCGAGCACCGCGGCGATGGGGGCGACGGGGGGAATCCGGGCGGGACGTCGCCAGGCCGGTACCAGCAACGCGGCGGCCAGTAGCGGCAGGGCGATCCACACGGCGTCGCTGGGACGCATCAGCCCCGCGATGGTGAGGGCTGTGGCGCAGCCCCAGAGGGCGGCGGAGCGCCGGGGGCCGGGACGGGTTGCGAGGGGCGTGGGTTCGGCTGCCGTGGTGGGCGCGGGGGTGCTTGTCGCCAGGGGCGACGCGGGTCGGGTTGCGGCGATGGGGGCGGCGATGGGGGCGGCGCCTGGTGTGGGGAACGGTTGGGCTGCGGAGGGCACGGGGTGGCTGGGTTTCCCGGGCGCATGGCCTGCGGGTGGGTGGCCTGCGAGTGGGTGGCCTGCGGGTGGGTGGCCTGCGGGCGCGGGGTCGGTTCGGGCGGGATCGGTGGGGTCGGGGCGCGGGGAGGCCGAGAGTCGTGGGACCACAGACCTCTCGGTGCGGCGGACGGCCAGGAGGAAGTAGCCCGTGGCCGCGGTGGCGGCCATGGCCGTGTAGTGGTTGGGCATGGCCGAGCCCGCGTAGAAGAGGGAGACCCACAGGGACCCGTAGAGCGCTGCGGCGAGCGGTACCGCGCTCGGGCGGGGGGCCAGCCGCAGCCAGGGACGGAAGCCCAGGTGGAGAGCGACTGCGGCAGCCAGGGCGAGCACGATGCGGAGGACGGTCGTGGAGTCGGTGAGTGCGGTGACAGGTGCCGTGAGGAAGGGGATCCCCCGGGAGCGTGGGGCGCTGAAGAAGGCGGCCGGGGCATGGGATCCGTACTGGCTGGTGTAGACGATCTCGTCCCAGCCGAGGCCCAGGGTGGGCGGCACCAGCAGGAGTCCGGCGGCGGCATAGGCGGCGGACACCGCGAGAAGCGTGCGGGTGGGAGCGGTTCGCCCGATGCGGCTGAGCATGGGCTGATTGTCATGGTATGAGGCGATGATCACCGTGCGGCGCGGCGACAGGAACAGCGCCGGAGACAAAGCCGGACACAGAGCAGCAGCGGCGATCAGATGTCGCGACGGCCCGGGCGGAGCCCGCCCCAGCGGCTGCGACTCGCTGAGACGGTACCCGTGTATTGGCGGCGCTGCCCGGATGTGACGGCGGTGTCGGAGTCAGCCCGGTCGCACCGCGGCGGGGACGGCAGCGGCACGGGACGACACGGCGATCCGGGCAACCGCAGCCGGCTGGAACGGGCACCCCGGACGAACAGTGGAACCCGGACGCGACACGACGACAGCCAGGCGGGCGGCGCCCGGAGCGTCACCCTGCCCGGCTCGACCACCGCCCGGCGTCGGGGGCGCCCCGGTGTCCGGGCAGCCCCGGCCGCACCGCGATGCAGGTGGCAGCGGCACGGGACGACACGGCGATCCGGGCAACCGCAGCCGGCTGGAACGGGCACCCCGGACGAACAGTGGAGCCCGGACGCGACACGACGACAGCCAGGCGGGCGGCGCCCGGAGCATCGCCCTGCCCGGCTCAACGTCCGCCCGGTGTCCGGGCAGCCCCGGTGTCCCGGGCAGCCCCGGCCCGGCGGGCGGCGAGCCGACGACCGAGCGGCCGCCGTACCCCCGCCGGTCCCGGTGCCCGGTCGGCGCCGGGCCGGCCGGTCGTCGATCAGGCGCCAACGCGGGTGAGTTCTCCCTCGCGGACGCGGGCCAGCAGGCGGCGGACGATCTCCTCCCCCGCCGAAGCCCCGACCTGGGGGAGTGCGGTGACGCCGGGGCCGGTCCAGCCGGTGTCGGCGAGTTCGCCGTGCCCTGGGCGGTAGCCGGCGTCGGCGGCGAGCAACAGTTCGGCGTCGAGCAGGGAGTCGCCGGCGGTGAGCACGGTGGCGGCGCCGGTACGACGCTCCACCTCGGCGAGGGCGGCGCTCTTGGTGAGCGGCTCGGGGACGGCATAGACCTTGCGGCCCTGCAGGGAGACGGTCCAGGAGCGCTCCGCCGCCCAGGCGGTGAGCTCCTCGACCCAGCCGTGGGGGAGCTCTTCGCGCTCGACCACAAGGTAGGCGAAGAGGTCCTCGGCGACCCGGCGTTTGAGGGTCCACTCGGGGTCGGCGGTGAGGGCCAGGTGGTGGACCACGTCCTGCAGCGGCGCGCAGGACTCGGCGAGGCGGTCGCGGACATCGCGGTGCCAGTCCTGGTCGACTTCGCCGTCCACCAGCAGATGGCCGCCGTTGGCGCAGATGGCGTACCGGGGGATCCAGTCGGGCCGGGGGCCGGGAAGGTTGACCCGCTGGTACTGGGCGCGGGTGCGGGTGGTGGCCGGTACGAAGACGCAGTTGCGGATCAGCTCGACCAGCAGCTCGGCGGCGTGCTCGGTCATGAAGGAGAGCGGCCGGCCGTTGTGGACCTCGACGGCCAGCAGTCGCGGGGCCTCCTCGTCGGGGACCCCGAGGGCGAGGGCGCGCGGCGAGTAGATCAGGGTGCGGTCGAGGTCGCTGGCGACGAGGAAGCGGGGGGCGGGAGCGGTCACCGGGCAACGCCTCCGGGGCTCGGGCGGGCGGCGGCGGGGGGCTGGGGGTATGCCTCCCGGTTCGGCGCGGCAGCGGCGGCGGCGCTGGGGGCGGGCGTCGTCACCGTATGTCGCCTCCGGAGGCGGTGCAGGTCAGGGGCGGGGGTCGCGGTGGTCACCGGGCGCCACCGGCCGGGTCGGCCTGCGCCGGAATCGATGCCGATGCCGATGCGGGTGCCGATGCGGGTGCCGATGCGGGTGCGGGTGCCGTGATGGCGGTGCCGTGCTCGTCGGTGGCGCCGCGGGTGTACCGGGGGTGGATCAGACCGACGCAGGAGTAAGGGAGTTCGTCGACCTCCTCGACGGGCACACCGCGCTGCGCGGCGAGCAGCCGCACATGGTCGAGGTCGGCGCCCGCCCCGCGCCGGGCGAGGATGCGCCAGGGCACCCGGCGCAGCAGCACCCGGGTGGTCTCGCCGACGCCGGGCTTGACCAGGTTGACGCTGCCGATGCCGTACTCGGTGCTGATCCGCTCCACGGCGGCCCAGCCCTCCCAGGTGGGGGCGCGGTCGGCGGGGTCTGCTTCGACCAGGTCCACGGCGTCCTGGACGGCGGCGTCGCGGACGGCCGGGAAGTGGTCGGCGACGATGTCCAGGAAGGCGCCCGAGACGTCGGCGGAGGCGAGGTCGCGGTAGTACTTCGCGCCGTGGAAGTCGTCGGGCCCGATCAGGTCGGTGCGCAGGACGGTGCGTGAGATCAGGCCTGAGACAGTGGAGTTGAGGCAGGCGGAGGGGATGAGGAAGTCCTCGCGGGTGCCGTAGGTGGAGACACAGCGGCCGGGGTCGGCGAGGACCGCCAGTTCGGGGTCGAAGCCGGTGCCGTCGAGGGCCTCGTGGAGCTCCCGGGTGATGGCGCCCTTGCCCGTCCAGCCGTCGAGGAAGACCACGCTCAGCGGGTCGTGCTGGGCGGCGAGGTACCGCAGGGCCACGGGGTCTATGCCGCGGCCGCGGACGATGGAGACGGCGTAGTGCGGCAGGTCGATCCCGTGGGCGTAGGCGGCCCAGCGGCGTATCAGCACGCCGACCGGGGTGCCGGCCCTGGCCAGCGAGGCCAGCACCAGGGGGCCCTCGGCGCGGGGGCCGCGCTCGGCGAGGAGGGTCTCGGTGACGGCTCCCACGGCGCGGGCGATGCGGGCGGCGGAGGCACGCAGGGCCTGGTGGAACAGCTCCTGGTACTCGGGGCTGGGCTGGTACTCCACCGGCAGCATCTCGGCGTAGTGGGCGCCACCGCTCTGGATGGCCTCCTCGCGCTCCTCGGTCGGCGCCTCCAGCGGGACCTCGGAGAGGTCGGTGAGCAGCCAGGAGACCTCGTCCGCGGCATAGGACGAGAACTCGGGTCCGTGCAGGGGCTGGGGAAGCACTCCGGTGGCCGCCCGCGGCGGGGCCGGGGCTGCGGTGCTCGGCATCGTCGTCATGTTCGCCTTCGGTGATTCGCCGAATGGTTCGGGCGGGTGGCCGGGTTCACGGGAGCTGGGCCGCTTGGGGTGGAACGTCCCGAAGGTGGTGTTCGGTTCCCTGCCGGGATGGCCGTTCCGGGATGTGGGACGGTACGACTGCCAGCACGACCTGGTCGGTGACCTGCCGCAACTGGGTGGTGAGCCCCCGGTCGGGACGGTGCAGGGCGGGGGTGTCCGCAGGGTGGTCGACCACCAGGACGACGGCGTCGAAGCGGCGGGCGGGGTCGGCACCGGGGGCGACGTTGTAGGCGTAGCGCTCGCCGGGGTCGGCGGGGCCGCCCGGCGCTGCGTCCGGCGCCCCGGTGTCGGTGCCGGGATCGATGCCGAGATCGATGCCGTTGTCGGTGTCGGTGCCGGTGCCGGTGTCATGGGCGGGGAAGGCCAGCCGGGTGCGGATGGCGTAGCCCGGGTGGTCCACCGCGAGGACGGGTGAGCGGGTGGTGGTGGAGAACCGCACCTCGGTGCGGTCGCCGAGGGCGGTGGAGAGTGCCTCCGCGAGGCGCAGCGGGGTGTACATCAGCTCTTCGCAGCCCAGGACGAGGACCCGGCGGGGCGCCCCGGTGAGGGCGGCCGCGAGGCTGCGGCCGAGGGCCGGCAGGGCGGCCTCCAGCCGGATGTGGCTCGGGGTGAAGCCGTGCCGGCCGCCGTCGGGCAGGTCGGCGGGCCAGTCCAGCACGGCGCGGGTCAGCGGAGCGGTCGCGGCTGCCGGGGCTCCGGCAGCCGCGACCGCTCCGGTGCCGGTGCCGGTGCCGGAGCCGGCGGCGGTGCCGGCGGTGCGCGGGGCCGGAACGGTGGCGGTCCCCGTGGCGGGCAGGGCCGGGACGGCCGAGGCCGCGGCCTCGGCCGCGAGCAGGGCCTGTGCACGGGCGAGGATGTCCGGCGGCAGCTGCACGCTGCCGGTCGCGGTGGCGACCAGGTCCAGGCGGGCGCCGAGGTCGGCCGCGGTCTTGACGAGGTGTTCGCACTGCTCGGCGTCGCGCATGTCCACCAGGGCGACGATCACATAGCGGTCCCGGGGGTGCACCGCGTGCAGCGCGCGGATGGTGTTGAGGACGGTGCGCCCGGTGGAGAACTCGTCGTCGACCAGGACCAGCGGACCGCTGCCGGACAGCAGCTCCGGGTCCTCGGGCAGCAGCAGATGGGTGGTGGCGTGGGAGTGCTCCTCCTCGAAGCCGCCGGCCGGCTCGACGCCGGCGACGGCACGCCGGGTGGAGTGCAGGTACGGGGCTCCGCCCAGGCCGTCGGCGACGCTGTGGCCGAGCCCGGTGGCGGTCTCGGCGTAGCCGAGGACGACGGCGCGGCCGGCCTCTTCGGGCCCCAGCAGGTCGCGGACACGGGCGCCGAGGGCGAGGCCTGCGCCGTGCACGGCCGCGGGGAGCTGCGGGACGTGCTTGCCCAGGACGTTGGAGACCAGCAGATGGGCCCGGCGGGGGTTGCGGCGCAGCGCGAGGCCGAGGAGGTCGCGGAGCGCCGGATCGCCGTCCAGGCGGACGTCGAGGCGGTCCGCCACCCACTGGCCGGTCCAGGTGTCCTGATGTGTCAAGGTCGCTGCTTCCTGCTCTGCCGTTGGTCGAGTGCGGTGGTGGGGCGGTCCGGACGGGGATGACGGGGGGTTTTGTACGACGGTACGTCCTGGCGCGCCGCAGCCGTGACCGAGCGGCGTACCCAGGTGACCATTCGGTCATGACGGGGAGGTGACACGAAACCGAACCGAAGAGGTCCGGCCCGGCCCTGAGGGGGCGGCCGGATGCGCGGCGGGGCGCGGTGGACGGGGAGGTGGCGCGTCGGGCGACGGGTTCAGGAGCACAGGCAGGCGGAGAGCAGTTCGGCGAAGGTGATGTCCTCGCGGGCGACGCCGAAGGCGGCGGCGCGCAGCATGATCCGCTGCGCCCAGGCGCGGTGCGGCTTCACCTCGTTCATCTTGTTGGTGTACGCGGAGCGCATCACTCCCCCACCGGACCGGTCCTCGTGCAGGATGTCGCCGGCGTCGCAGAACTCCTCGTGGGTGACCACCGAGAGGGCGTGCACGGCGGGGACATGACTGGGGTGGATGCAGGTCTTGCCGAGCAGGCCGTTGGCGCGGTCGAGCTCGATCTCGCGGATCAGCCCGTCGAGGTCGTGCTCGATGATCCGGCGTCGGACCGCCTCGCCCGGCGGGTCGGTCTGCAGGAACGGCGAGCGCCGCAGCTGCGGCTTGAACATGCGCTCCTGCACCGGGAAGTACTCCCACACCGGGCCGGTGACGGTGAAGCCGGTGCCGTCGGCGCGTCCCAGCACATTGACCACATCGCCGATCACCCCGGCGACCAGGGCGACGTCATAGGCGGTGAGGTCCGGGGAGCGGCGCAGGCCGTAGGCGGAGCAGAGGTCGGTGACCCCGAGCCGGACGGCCAGGACGCGGTCGCGGTACTTCTCCAGGACCCGGGAGACGCCGAACAGGACCTCGCGGCGGGTCTCCAGGTGGGCGAGGTCCGGCGACTCCAGGACCGGCATGGCGAAGAGGCGGTGGCCGCAGGCGGTCTCGGCTGCGGTCAGCGCCTCCAGGAAGGCGCTGCCGGACTCCTCGGTGAACTTGGGGAGGACAAAGCCGCTGAGCTGCCGTACGGCCGGGCCCAGACGGCGGGTCAGGTCGTGGATCTGCTCGGCGGTGCGGACCCGTATGAAGAGCAGTGGGCCGTCCTCGACGTCGGCTGTGGCGGCGAGTTCGGTGAGCCGGGCGACGAGGTTGGCCTCACCTGCGGGGACGTCCCGGTCGTCGATGGCGTCCTCCAGGCAGAGCACCATGGAGACCACTCCCCGGGCGGTCTGCTTGCGGATGTCCTCCAGCAGGCGGGGACGGGTGGCGGGGCTGTAGAGGGTGGCGCCGAGGGCGGTGGAGAGGACGGCGGGATCGCCGCTGCGGGTGAAGCGCTCCGGTTCGCGGTGGAAGAGCCGGTGCCGGACGTCGTCGTCCAGGTGCCCGAAGTGGCGCATGTGCTCTCCCCTGGTGGTTCGGGCCTGACGGCCGGGTGTGATCTGGATGTGCGGATGTGCGGTGCAGGTGTGCAGGTGTGCAGGTGTGCAGGTGTGCAGGTGTGCAGGTGTGCAGGTGTGCGGGTGTGCGGTACGGGATGTGCGGTACGGGATGTGCGGAGGTGTCGAAGTGCGCGGAAGTCGGTGTACGGGTGCGCCGGGGCGGGCGCGGAGGGCGTACGGGGGCGGGAGCCCTGATCGCGCGGCGGCTGCCGGCTGTGTTTCTCCCCCCGGACCGTGGGCCCGGAGTCTGCGCGTCAGACCACCGGACCATTGGCCGACAATCGTACGTACCTCTTGGACGATATCCAGCCCCCGCAACATCGAATTCTCGGAACATTGCCTTCCGATTTACAACAGGCCTCTGCACCGGGGCCCCGCACGGACCGAAGCTCCACCCGCGTTGTCCGGAAGGGCGGACAACAGGCAGGATGGTGCGCCATGACGCAGGTCATGGTGAAGGGCTCCAACATTCCGCTGTCCGCCTCCGCGGTCCGCGCGGTGCTGCGCTGGGCAGCCGCCGCGGGCACCCCGGACGTGGACGTCTCCGCGCTGCTCCTCGGCGCCGACGGCAACGTCCGCTCCGACGAGGACTTCGTCTTCTCAACCAGCCCCGGCATCCGTCCGGCCGGGTCCGGCACCGGGCGAAGCAGCAGACCGGCGACAGCGTCGCCGACGCCGTGGAGGTGGATCTCTCGGGGCTGCCGGCCGACGTCCACCGGGTGGTGGTGGCCGGTTCGGCCGAGGACGGCCCCTTCGGCTCGGTGCCGGGACTCCAGGTGCTGCTCTACGACGCAGCCGTCCCCGACGGCGGCGAGCCGCTGGCGCGCTTCGACATCGCGGACGCCGGGGACGAGACCGCGCTGCTCTGCGCCGAGCTCTACCGCCGGGGCGAGGGATGGAAGTTCCGCGCCATCGGCCAGGGCTACACCTCGGGGCTGGCGGGTCTGGCCACCGACTTCGGGATCTCGGTGGACGAGGACGAGCCCGGCTCCGGCCCCCTTGCCCCCGCAGCCGAGCCTGCGGCCGCGGCCCAGCCGTCACCCGTCGCGGCCGCGGCCCCTGCCTCACCTGCGACACCGGCTTCCGTCCCGGCGGAACCCGCCCCTCCGGTCGCACAGCCCACGCCGCAGCCGCTCCCCCAGCCCGCCTGGGCGGCGCCCGCACCGGAGCCGACACAGGCCCCGCAGCCGGCCGCGGCGGCGCCGCAGAGCGGCTGGGGCACTCCGGCCGGGCAGCAGCCCGGCACGGGCTACCCGCCTCCGCCGCCGCAGGCACCTCCGGTCCCGCAGGCTCCCCCGGTGGTCCCCTCACCGGTCCAGGCCGCACCGGTCCAGGCAGCCCCACCGCAGGCTGCCCCGGTGCAGGGGCGGCAGGACCCGGGCGGGTTCACGCTGCCGCCGCAGGGACCGCAGTTCCAGCCGCGCTGAGCCGCCACCGCCTCAGCCTCAGCCACCGCCTCAGCCACCGCCTCGACCGCCGCCACCGAGCGGTCGTCACTCAGGCGTGCCCTGGGGCGTCTTGTAGCCGCGCTGCCACTGCATGCCGAAGCCGTACAGCCGGTCCAGCTCGGCCTGGAAGCCGTAGACATAGCGCACCTCGCGGCGCACCGTCAGCTTTCCGTCCTTGTTCTCAATCATGATGACGGCGCATGAGCGCGCTTGAGGGGCGCGCTCATCCAGCGCCACTTCGATCCGCGGCCCCACATAGGGGAAGAGCGTCACCACCGCATGGGTGCGGTCGAAGGCCGGGGTGCCGTCGTAGATGTACACGAAGATCAGCAGCCGCTTGAACTGCTCACGCTTGTCCAGGTTGACATACATGGTCTCGCCCGACGGAGCACCGTAGCGGTCGTCACCGCTGAGCTTGATGAACGGCGGCCGCTGCAGGTCGCCCAGCAGATTGCCCAGCGGCTGGACCACACCGCGGCTGCCGTCGGCCAGCTCGTACATACAGCCCAGGTCGAGGTCGACATTGACCATCGGGCGGCTGGACGCCTGCGGCTGCATCGGGCGGAACAGCGACGGACGCAGCAGGCCGCCACGGCGCTGCTGCGGCACCAGGTCCGCCTCCCGCATGGTCCAGTGCAGATTGATCTGCAGATGCCCGGTGACCGCCCCCTGGTCCGTCAACGAGACCAGCGGCGACGCCTTGGTCAGCGTCACCTTGTTGAGACCGCTTGCGTCCACGGCCTGACGTGACCGGCGCAGCAGGTCCCACAGCGCAGTCAACGATGCCACCCCCGATTGCGGATCTGCCCAGCTCGAACTGATGGCGGAGCAGCGCCGGTCCACCACAGGGTGGTTACCCGCGCGACCCGCTCGGAGCACCAGCTTTCCGTACTCGACCGGAAAACGACGGACCGCCCCCGCGTCGGCGTGCACCGTCCGTGCTCACCGCTTACTATGCGGCGCTCCGGACGCGATATCGTCGTGCCGCACAGGTGTCCCCGCCGCCTCGCGCGGCACGACCGTCAGTCAGGACACCCTCTTCACCTGCCCGTTGCACGGCCCGAAAGCCGAGGCTCACTCCGCATGACTTTCTCCTCCATACAGATGGTCTGGGCTGTCGTGGGGGGCGCTGCACTGCTCTTCGCGGCGATCCTCCTGATCATGCTCCGCACCAAGCGGGTCCCCTCCGATGCGCAGAACCAGGACTCCTGGGAGCGCACTGAGGAACGCCGCCGCCGCAAGGAGATGGTGTACGGCATCGCCTCCTATGTGCTGCTGTTCTGCTGTGCCGCGGTGGCTGCCGCGCTCTCCTTCCACGGCCTGGTGGGGTTCGGACGGGAGAACCTCAACCTCGGCGGAGGTTGGGAGTACCTGGTGCCTTTCGGCCTGGACGGCGCCGCGATGTTCTGCTCGGTGCTGGCGGTGCGTGAGGCCAGCCACGGCGACGCGGCCCTCGGCTCCCGCCTGCTGGTGTGGCTCTTCGCCTTCGCCTCGGCGTGGTTCAACTGGGTGCACGCCCCGCGTGGCGGCGGCCACGACGGTGCCCCGCAATTCTTCTCCGGGATGTCCATCTCGGCCGCGATCCTCTTCGACCGGGCGCTGAAGCAGACCCGCAAGGCGGCGCTGCGCGAGCAGGGCCTGGTGCCGCGCCCGCTGCCGCAGATCCGGATGGTCCGCTGGATGCGGGCGCCTCGCGAGACCTATGCAGCCTGGTCGCTGATGCTGCTGGAGAACGTGCGCAGCCTGGACGAGGCGGTCGAGGAGGTCCGCGAGGACCGGCAGGCCAAGCTGGACTCCAAGGTCCGCGCCCGGGCCGCCGACCGGCGTGAGCGGGCCGAGCTCAAGGCCATCGCCCAGCAGGGCCGGGTGTGGAACGGCCGGCGTGGCGGCCGCCAGGTGCCCGCTCTGACCGCCGGTGCCGAGCAGTCCGCTACGGAGCCTGCCCCAGTACGCGAGGACGCACCGGTCGGAGCGGCAGCCCTGGAGCCGGCTTCGGTGACCGGCCGGCGTGCGGTCACCGCGGCACCCGAGTCCACCGCGCTGCCCGCCGGTCGGACCATCGACCTCACCGCGGACGACGACACCATGGCGATGCCCCGGCTGGACTCCCTGGAGCGCAAGCTGCGGGCGATCGAGCAGACCCTGGGCTGACGGGCCCGGCGGGCCCCAGGCCCGCCCCGCCCCGCCCCCCTTGCACGTCCGGGCGGCCGGACCGCGCACGACAGCGCGGTCCGGCCGCCGTTCTGTCTGACGCGCCGCGCGCACATCCTCCCGGTCCCCGCACCCGGTCGGCCGCCGTCTCCCCTGCTCGGATCAACGGTCCGCCGGGGCGCGGCAAGGGCGGCCCCACCTGGCTGCGGCCGACGGGCGGCAGGTTGCGGGGCAGACCACCCCAAGGGGGACGATCAGCCGCCCCACCTGGCCTGATGTCCTCCCGCAGGGCGATGGGCGGCGCTTAGAGTGGTCCCCATGAACGCCCGCCCAGCGACTTCCACCACGCTCAGGGAGATCAACTTCCGGGCGGTCTTCGATGTGATCCGCGCGGGTGCGCCGATCTCCCGTGCCGAGGTGGCGCGGCGCTCCGGCATCTCCAAGCCCACCGTCTCCGCGCTGCTCCAGGAGCTGCTGGAGACCGGACTGGTGGTGGAGACCGTACGCGAGGAGCTGGGGCCCACCTATGGCGCCCTGTTCTTCGCCCCACGCCCGGACGCCGCCTATGTGCTGGCGCTGGACATGGGCGCGCGCCGGCTGCGCGCCGTGCTGGCCGACCTGGCGGGCGAGACGCTGATCCGCCGTGACGTGGACGTCGCCGGGGTGGACGCCCCCGGGATGGTGCGGATCGCGGCCGAGCTGGCCCAGCGGCTGGCGGACGACGCCGGGGTGGACCGGGCGGGGCTGCGCTGTGCGGTGGTGGGTCTGCCCGGGGTGGTGGACCGGCGGGAGGGGCGGGTCTGGCAGGCGGCCAACATCCCGGCGCTGGACGGCTTCCCGGTGCAGCAGGCCTTCGAGGAGGCGCTGGGGCTTCCGGTCACCGCGGAGAACGACCTCCACCTCGCGGCGCTCGGGGAGCAGTGGCGCGGCGAGGGACGGGACACCTCGGACTTCTGCTTCCTCTCGGTGGGGACCGGGGTCGGCGCCGGGCTGGTGCTCCGCGGTGAACTGCACCGCGGCTTCGCCGGAGCGGCGGGCGAACTCGATCTGGCCTTCGCCGGGTCGGATGACGACTTCCATCCGGACGACCCGTGCGCGGCGGCGCTGATGCGCCATGCGGCCGCGGTGCTGGGCGAGGCGCAGGACTCGCTGACCCCCGAGGGGCTCTTCACCCGGGCCCGCAGCGGTGATCCCGCGGCGCTGGCGGTGGTGGACGAGGAGGCCCGGCGGGTTGCCGCCTATGTGGTGCCGGTGGCCTCGGTGGTCGATGTGGAGCTTGTGGTGCTTGGCGGCGGGCTGGGGCTCAACGGGGATCTGCTGCTGGACCGGGTGGCCGGGCAGCTGGCCGGACGGCTGCCGTATCCGCCCCGGGTGGCGGTCTCGGCGCTGGGCGATGCCGCTGTGCTCACCGGCGCGGTCTCGGTCGGGGTGCGGGAGGCGCTGGAGCAGATCATCGGTCAGCGCTTTGAGGCCCAGGGACACCGCCGCCCCGCCGTCCGGTGAGGACGGCGGGGCGGCGGTACATCGCGGCAGCCCGGCGGGCCGGGCTGCCGGTCCGGGCTGCCGGTTTGGGGCGTCAGACCTTGGAGCTGGTGACGGCCTCCGACTCAGCCCCGGCCCCCTCGGCTTCCCCCAGGCGGCGGTTCCTCATGATCGAGGAGGTGAGCGACGCAAGGATGAAGGCGACGCCGATCAGGCCGGTGACGATCTCCGGGATGTCGTGCTTGATGGAGACCATCAGGATGATCGACAGTGCGCCGATGGCGTAGTGCGCGCCGTGCTCCAGGTAGACGTAGTCGTCCAGGGTGCCCTTGCGGACCAGGAACACGGTGAGCGACCGGATGTACATGGCGCCGATACCGAGGCCCAGCGCGATCTGGAAGATGTCGCTGGTGATGGCGAAGGCACCGACCACGCCGTCGAAGGAGAACGACGCGTCCAGGACCTCCAGGTAGAGGAAGAGGAAGAAGGCGGCCTTGCCGACCACTCCGGCCACGGAGGCATTGGCGTTCTTTGCCGCCGGGGCGCCCTCAGCGTCCTCCGCCTCGTCCTCGTCGCCGTCCTCGAGGGTGCCCTCGAAGACATTGGCCAGACCGTTGACCGCGAGGTAGGTGATCAGGCCGAGGACGCCGGCCAGCAGCACGGTCTCGGCGTGGCTGCCGCCGAAGAAGCTGGCGGAGAGCAGCAGGACGACCATGGCGACCAGCACCGAGAGCTGGTCCAGCTTGCCGATCTTCTCCAGCGGACGCTCGATCCAGCGGAGCCACTGGTAGTCCTTGTCCTCGAAAATGAAGTCAAGGAAGATCATCAGCAGGAACATGCCGCCGAAGGCCGCGATGGCCGGGTGCGCGTCATGCAGGTGCTGGGCGTAGGTCAGACCGCCGTAGGTCTTGTCCGAGTGCAGCGCCAGGTCGATCACGGTCGACGGGCCGATGTGCGCGGTGAGCCCCACCACCAGCAGCGGGAAGATCAGCCTCATACCGAAGACGGCGATCAGCACGCCGACGGTGAGGAAGATCTTCTGCCAGAAGGGGCTCATCCGCTTGAGCACCGAGGCGTTGACGACCGCGTTGTCGAACGACAGCGAGATCTCCAGGACGGACAGGATCGCCACCACGCCGAATCCGGTGGGGCCCCAGAAGAGCCCCGCCGCGATCAGCCCGATGACGGTGATGGCGAAGGACCATCCGAAAGTGCGGAGGAACACGGGAAGTCGGTTACCTTTCGTCGGTGGTCAGGCCAGCGACAGGTTTCCCCCGCACTGCCCGCAGCTTTTTACTGAACGTTGACTCCAAAGTCTAGGACGATCCCCCGCAGACCCGAGGCGTACCCCTGGCCCACTGCGCGGAACTTCCATTCACCCTGGTACCGGTAGAGCTCGCCGAAGATCATTGCCGTCTCGCTGGAGGCGTCCTCGGTGAGGTCGTAGCGGGCCAGCTCACTGCCGTCCGCCAGGTTGACCACCCGGATATAGGCATTGCGGACATGTCCGAAGGACTGCATCCGCGCCTCGGCCTCATAGATGGAGACCGGGAAGACGATCTTGTCCACCTGCTGCGGCACCAGGTCCAGGTTGACGACCACGACCTCGTCGTCACCCTCGCCCTCACCCGTGAGGTTGTCGCCCTGGTGCTCCACGGAGCCCTCGGGGCTCTTGAGGTTGTTGTAGAAGATGAAGTACTCGTCCCCCAGCACCCGGCCGTTGGCGCACAGCAGCGCGCTGGCGTCCAGGTCGAACGGCGCACCCGTAGTGGAGCGCGCGTCCCAGCCCAGGCCGATCTGGACCTGCGTCAGGTTGGGTGCTGCCTTGGTGAGGGAGACGTTGCCCCCCTTGGCGAGCGTGACGCCCATGGTCGTTCTTCCTCCCATTCCCCGCCGGTCGCGGGGTCTCCCGGACACCGGGCCGGCCTGCCGCACCTGTGCCGCGTGGAGCACGCACTATGTCTACGCCCCCACCGGCCCGGTGCGGATGCCCCCGGCCCGCTGAACTTGCTGAACTCGGTCGCCCGGCGCCTGTGCGGCTGTGGTCCGCACGGGCGCGGGGCCGCCGGGCTGCGAATGCCCGGCGGCCCCGCCGCGACCGTAATGATCCTGGACTCAGACGTTGACGCCGAAGTCCTGGGCGATACCGCGCAGGCCCGAGGCGTAGCCCTGGCCGATGGCCCGGAACTTCCACTCGGCGCCGTTGCGGTAGAGCTCACCGAAGACCATGGCGGTCTCGGTGGAGGCGTCCTCGGACAGGTCGTAGCGGGCGATCTCGGAGCCGCCCGCCTGGTTCACCACCCGGATGAAGGCATTGCGGACCTGGCCGAAGTTCTGCTGACGGGTCTCGGCGTCGTAGATCGACACCGGGAACACGATCTTGGCGACATCGGCCGGCACCCCGGCGAGGTTCACCTTGATCTGCTCGTCGTCGCCCTCGCCCTCACCGGTGAGGTTGTCCCCGGTGTGCTCGACGGAGCCGTCGGGGCTCTTGAGGTTGTTGAAGAAGACGAAGCCGCCGTCGGACGTGACCTTGCCGGCCTCGTTGACCAGCAGGGCGCTGGCGTCCAGGTCGAAGTCGGTCCCGGTGGTCGTACGGACGTCCCAGCCCAGGCCGACGATGACGGCGGTCAGGCCGGGCGCCTCCTTGGTGAGCGAGACGTTGCCGCCCTTGCTGAGGCTGACACCCACGAGTCCTCCAATGGTCGGGGAGCACATCGGCGTGCCCCCGCGGTGCGGTCTGCCCCGGCCGGTATGTCCGAAACGGCCGACCAGGGTTTCTCTCCAGCCAACGGCCCGATCGTAGTGCCGGGTTCCCCCGGTGGGGAGCAGGCGCACCCCGCTGTCTGCGGGCGTGCGGCGGCGGTGTCTCAGAGAACGGCGAGCGCCTTGAGGTACTCCTGCTCGTCACGGGCGTCGGGGATGGCGTTGACCACGGACCAGCGGACGACGCCGTCCTTGTCGATGACGAAGGTGCCGCGCACCGCGCAGCCCTTGGCTTCGTCGAAGACGCCGTAGGCGGTGGAGACCGAACCGTGCGGCCAGAAGTCGGAGAGCAGCGGGTACTCGAGGCCCTCACGCTCGGCGAAGACCCGCAGGGTGAAGGGCGAGTCGTTGGAGACCGCGAGGATCTGCACCTCGTCGTTCTGCAGCCGGGGGAGCTCCTCCTTGATGGCGCAGAGCTCTCCGGTGCAGACACCGGTGAAAGCGAACGGGTAGAAGACCAGCACGACGCTCTTCTCGCCGCGGAAGTCGGAGAGCTTGACCAGCTCACCGTGCTGGTTCTTCAGCTCGAAGTCCGGAGCCTGGCTGCCGACCTCGATCGCCATGGGTGCGACCCTCCTGCTCGACTGCGCCGCCCCGGGCGGAGCGGCCGATCACATCCTTGCACCCGGTCGCGGGGCACGGCGGGCGGGGTCACCTGGCATTACTGCGTTCGCCCTGGGTGAACGCAGACATGGGAGCAGGCCCCGCCGGACGTACTCCGGCGGGGCCTGCCTCGGCGGCCGCTGCTGCGGCCTGCCGACGGCGGTCCGCTCAGCGCTTGGCCGGGCGGGCGGTCTTGGGGGTGGCCAGGCGGGTGCCGGCCCAGTCCTTGGCGACGGTCACCGAGCTGGTCTGGGACAGGCCCGCGGTACGTGCGGCATCAGCGATGTCACTGGCCTCGACATGGCCGTCGCGGCCGGTCTTCGGGGTCAGCAGCCACACCAGGCCACCGTCCGCGAGGTACTCCTGGGCGTCGACCAGGGAGTCGGTGAGATCCCCGTCATCCTCACGGAACCACAGCAGTACGGCGTCGGCGACGTCGTCGTAGTCCTCATCGACGAGATCGGTGCCGGTGAGGCTCTCGATCCCGTCCCGGAGCTCCTGGTCGCAGTCTTCGTCGTACCCGAGCTCCTGGACCACCTGTCCAGACTCGAAGCCCAACCGGAATGCCGGGTTGGACCTGTCCTCCGCGGGGTCCGCGGTCGCGCTCACGGGAATGACCTCCTGTATCCGGCCCGGCGCCGGTGCCGAGCTTGTGGCCGTAGTCCACACGGGCTGGGCTGTTAGCGCAAGTACCCGGCGCACGTTCCCGCCCAAACGTTGACGTGTCGCACCAAGCCTCGCCACCGATTGTGGCGGCTGTCACACCTATTTGTCCCGATCTGGCCGGGCGTGGCGAAGCCGGGGGGCCGCCTCCCGGCCACTGCCCGTCCGCCGGCCGCCCACCCCGGGGACATCTGCGGGACGCGCGCCGGGAGGATACGCACGCCGCCCGCGGGCGGTTCGCGACCCCCTGCGGAGGTGCCCGCGATACGGGCGCCGTTCGAGTGCACCGCAAGGCGCGGCGTAGAGTCTTCTGTCGGCCCTCACCTCGCCTTGACCGGCACCGGTCGGGCCACCTCGTCGTAACAACCGGCACCGGGGCGTGCGGGCGCCGAGGGAGCGGGCAGCGCCGCCCGCTCCAGCGAGCGGCCGACGTTTCGACGCCTGACCGGCCTGCCAACCGGCCAAGCCGGTTACCCATCGGTAGAGATGCGGATCTCCGAGCGCGGTACACGATGGAGGCGGCGCGACACCATCTCAGTTACGACCGACAGTGAAGGAACAGCGTGGCTTCCGGATCCGATCGCAACCCGATCATCATTGGCGGCCTTCCCAGCCAGGTCCCGGACTTTGATCCTGAGGAGACCGCGGAGTGGCTGGAGTCGCTCGACGCGGCCATCGACGAGCGTGGCCGTGAGCGCGCCCGCTACCTGATGCTGCGGCTGATCGAGCGCGCCCGCGAGAAGCGTGTCGCCGTGCCCGAGATGCGCAGCACGGACTACATCAACACGATCGCGACCAAGAACGAGCCGTTCTTCCCCGGCAACGAGGAGATCGAGCGCAAGGTCCTCAACGCGACCCGCTGGAACGCGGCCGTGATGGTCTCCCGGGCGCAGCGCCCCGGCATCGGCGTCGGCGGCCACATCGCCACCTTCGCCTCCTCCGCGTCCCTCTACGACGTGGGCTTCAACTACTTCTTCCACGGCAAGGACGCCGACGGGGCCTCGGGCGACCAGATCTTCTTCCAGGGCCACGCCTCCCCCGGCATCTATGCCCGCGCCTTTCTGCTGGACCGGCTCTCGGAGCAGCAGCTGGACTCCTTCCGCCAGGAGAAGTCCAAGGCGCCCTACGGCCTGTCCAGCTACCCGCACCCGCGCTCGATGCCGGACTTCTGGGAGTTCCCGACCGTCTCCATGGGCCTCGGCCCGCTGGGAGCGATCTTCCAGGCCCGGATGAACCGCTACATCGACGCGCGCGGCATCAAGGACACATCCCAGTCGCATGTCTGGGCGTTCCTGGGAGACGGCGAGATGGACGAGCCGGAGTCGCTGGGCCAGCTGTCGCTGGCGGCGCGCGAGGGCCTGGACAACCTCACCTTCGTCGTCAACTGCAACCTGCAACGCCTCGACGGCCCGGTGCGCGGCAACGGCAAGATCATCCAGGAGCTGGAGTCGGTCTTCCGCGGCGCCGGCTGGAATGTGATCAAGCTGATCTGGGACCGCACCTGGGACCCGCTGCTGGCCCAGGACCGCGACGGTGTGCTGGTGGACAAGCTCAACACCACTCCGGACGGCCAGTTCCAGACCTATGCGACGGAGACCGGCGCCTACATCCGGGAGCACTTCTTCGGAAGCGACCTGCGGCTGCGCAAGATGGTCGAGTCCATGACCGACCAGCAGGTCCAGCACCTCGGCCGCGGCGGCCACGACCACCGCAAGGTGTACGCCGCCTTCAAGGCAGCCCAGGAGCACAAGGGCCAGCCGACGGTGATCCTGGCGCAGACGGTCAAGGGCTGGACGCTGGGGCCCAACTTCGAGGGCCGCAACGCCACCCACCAGATGAAGAAGCTGACCGTCGAGGACCTCAAGCGGTTCCGCGACCGGCTGCACCTTCCGATCACGGACAAGGAGCTGGAGTCCGGCGCGCCGCCGTACTACCACCCGGGCCGGAACTCGGAGGAGATCCAGTACATGCACGACCGCCGCAAGGAGCTGGGCGGCTACATGCCGACCCGCAAGGTGCGGCCGACAAAGCTGGAACTCCCGGGCGACGACACCTACAAGGCCCTGAAGAAGGGGTCGGGCAACCAGTCCATCGCCACCACGATGGCCTTTGTCCGGCTGCTCAAGGACCTGATGCGGGACAAGGGCATCGGCAACCGCTTTGTGCCGATCGCACCGGACGAGTACCGCACCTTCGGCATGGACTCGCTGTTCCCCTCGGCGAAGATCTACAACCCGATGGGGCAGACCTACGAGTCGGTGGACCGCGAGCTGCTGCTGGCCTACAAGGAGTCGCCCACCGGGCAGATGCTGCACGACGGCATCTCCGAGGCCGGCTGCACCTCCTCGCTGATCGCGGCGGGCTCGTCCTACGCCACGCACGGGGAGCACATGATCCCCGTGTATGTCTTCTACTCGATGTTCGGCTTCCAGCGCACCGGCGACCAGTTCTGGCAGATGGCGGACCAGCTGGCGCGCGGCTTTGTGCTGGGCGCCACCGCGGGCCGCACCACGCTGACCGGTGAGGGCCTGCAGCACGCCGACGGCCACTCCCAGCTGCTGGCCTCCACCAACCCCGCGGTGGTGGCCTACGACCCGGCCTACGGCTTCGAGATCGCGCACATCGTGCAGGACGGCATCCGGCGGATGTACGGCACCAGTGCCGAACACCCGCAGGGTGAGGACGTGTTCTACTACCTCACCGTCTACAACGAGCCGATCCAGATGCCGGCCGAGCCCGCGAACGTGGACGTGGACGGCATCCTCAAGGGCCTGTACCGGTACCGCGCGGGCGAGACGGGCCAGATCCCGGCCCAGATCCTCGCCTCGGGTGTCGCGGTGCCGTGGGCCCTGGAGGCTCAGCGCATCCTCGCCGAGGAGTGGAACGTCAAGGCCGATGTCTGGTCCGCGACCTCCTGGAACGAGCTGCGCCGCGAGGCGGTGGAGTGCGAGGAGCACAATCTGCTCCACCCGGAGGAGGACCAGCGCGTGCCCTATGTGACGCGCAAGCTCACCGGCGCCGAGGGCCCCTTTGTGGCGGTCTCGGACTGGATGCGGGCGGTGCCGGACCAGATCTCCCGCTGGGTGCCGGGCACCTGGCAGTCGCTGGGTGCGGACGGCTTCGGCTTCGCCGACACCCGTGGCGCGGCGCGGCGCTTCTTCCACATCGACGCGCAGTCGGTGGTGGTCGGGGTGCTGACCGAGCTGGCCAAGGAGGGCAAGGTGGACCGCAGTGTGCTGAAGGCGGCCATCGACCGCTACCAGCTGCTGGATGTGGCCTCCGCCGACCCGGGCGCGGCCGGCGGCGACGCCTGACCGGTACCCGTACGCGTCGTACGGCGTGACCCCGTCGCAGGGGCCGGACTCCTTACCCGGAGGCCGGCCCCTGCGGCATACCGGGACACCGACGACGGCGGCCGGGCCCGGTCGGCCCCGGCAGCAAAAGCCCGGACCGACCCCCTCGGCGCGGTCGGCCGCGGCCGTGCCGGTCGCTCCGGTCGTGATCGTCGGGGCGGCCCCGTACCCGGTCGGCCTCCCGGTGACGGGCGCAGCGGCCGTCACCGCTCCGTCGGTCTGCGCGACAGCACATCCGGCGGCGGTGCTCACAACAGCGGCAGCATGAAGCATCGGACACAACCTCCCCCGTGAGGGCGCCCGCCTCGGGCGCCGGTCCACGACCAGACTGACGTCCCACCTGAGGCCCGCACCAGGGTTTCCCGCCGGGATCACTCGAACGAGCGTCCGACCGCCGCGACATGCGCACAGCGGAACGGCCCCGGCTCCCGAGGAGGGAGGCGGGGCCGTTCCGCTGACGACCGCCGGGCGCCGGCCGGACGCCCGACCAATGTCGACGATGCGTCAGATGTGCACGCCAGGACCGGTGTCGACACTGCCGCGCCTGGTCAGCAGGCCGAGCCCGGCCGCCACCAGCGCGACCACCGCGGAGACCATGAACGCCAGCGACATCCCGCTGACGAAGGCGTCGTGGCTGACCCCGGCGATGAGCTGCGCCACCGGTGCGGGGGTGCCCTTCGGCACCGGGGCGGTCCCGACCTGCACCGCCTGCTTGAGTCCCTCGTACTGGGCTCCGGAGACCGGAGGCAGCTTGGCGGCGGCCCACTTCCCGGGCAGTACGTCGTCCACCTTGGCGGCCATCAGCGCGCCCAGCACGGCGGTGCCCAGGCTGCCGCCGACCTGCATCGCGGCCTGCTGGAGCCCGCCGGCCACGCCCGAGAGCTCCAGCGGTGCGTTGCCCACGATGACCTCGGTGGCGCCCACCATGACCGGGCTGAGACCGAGGCCCATCAGCACGAACCAGAGCGACATGACGCCGCTGCCGGAACCGGCCTCGAGCGTGGACATCCCGAACATGGCCGCGGCGGTGAAGAGCATGCCGGCGACGATCGGGATCCGCGGGCCGATCTTGGCCATCAGCGCACCGGCGATCGGCGATCCGACGATCATCATGGCGGTCATCGGCAGCAGGTGGACACCGCTGTCGACCGGCGACATGCCGTGCACGTTCTGCAGGTAGAAGGTGACGAAGAAGACCGCGCCGAAGAACGAGAATGCCATCAGCACCATCAGCAGGGCGCCCGCGGAGAGCGAGACCGAACGGAAGAGGCCGAGCGGGATCAGCGGCTCGGCGGCCCGGGTCTGCCAGAAGGCGAAGGCCACACCCGCGACCACCGCACCGCCCATGAAGGCCAGCGTGCGGGCGTCGCCCCAGCCCCAGACCGGCGCCTTGATGATCCCCCACACCAGCAGGAACATCGCGCCCGAGAGCAGCACGATGCCGGGTATGTCGAAGGACTTGGCCGCCTTCTCCGAGCGTGCGTCGCGCAGGATCCACAGGCCGAGCGCCAGTGCGATCAGGCCGACCGGGATGTTGATGAAGAAGACCGACTCCCAGCTGACGTGCTCCACCAGCAGTCCGCCGACGATCGGACCGGCGGCGGTGGAGGCGCCGATGACGCCTCCCCAGATGCCGATCGCCATGTTGAGCCTCTCGGCCGGGAACGCGCCACGCAGCAGGCCCAGCGCGGCCGGCTGGAGCAGTGCGCCGAAGAGGCCCTGCAGCACCCGGAAGGCGATGATCAGCTGGATCGAGCCGGCGAACCCGATCGCCGCCGAGGAGGCGGCGAAGCCCACCGCACCGACCAGGAAGGTGTTGCGGTGGCCGAACCGGTCACCGATCTTGCCCGCGGTGATCAGGAAGACCGCGAGGGCCAGCAGATAGCCGTTGGTGACCCACTGGATGTCGGCGAGCGAGGCGCCGAGGTCCTTGGCGATCGCCGGGTTGGCGATGGCCACGATGGTGCCGTCCAGAGCGACCATCATCACGCCGACGGCCACGGTGAGCAGCGTCAGCCACGGGTGGCCCCGCAGTCCGCCGCTCTTGGTCGGTGGTGCCGTGTCCCGCTTCTCCGCTGTGGTCTTGGCGGTTGTCTGGCTCATCGACGTCCCTCCCGGACGGGTGCGGCACCGGGTGGTGCGGCGCTCGGGTTGTGCGGCGGTCGCGCCGCCTGGTCGCTGCGTGGTCACGCGCGATCGTGCTGCGATGACCTGCGGTCACTCTGCGGTGGGCGGCGGTCGGTCTGCGGTCGGTCTGGGGTCGGCTGCGGTTCCGCTGCGGCGTTGCTGCACGGCCTGCAGAGGGTGGCGCCCCTCAGCCGCCCGTCCCCACGAGCCTCAGGCCCAGCGGGCGCCACCGCTCGGCACATTATGTCAGCGTGTGACATTTGACAAATGCTGCCCAGTGGCGATTACTGACAGATGTCTCCCCGGTATCGTGGCCGGGAACAGAGCGGCAGGAAGAGAACAGCGGAGGTCGCACCGTGGCGCAGCAGACCGTGCGGACCCCGGCCGCGTCCCCCGCAGCGCGCTGCCGGATCACGGCCGCCTGCGAACCCATGGCCGGGCTGCGCCAGCGCAAGAAGAAGCGCACCCGTGACGACCTGGTCCGGGCCGCCCATGAGCTCTTCCTGCTCCAGGGTTTCGGCCCCACCACGGTGGACGAGATCGCCGCCGCCGTCGACGTCTCCCAGCGCACCTTCTTCCGCTACTTCGCCAACAAGGAGGAGGTGGCCCTGGCGGTCATGGCCGACGCCGAGGACCACTTCATCCAGTGCCTGCGCGACCGCCCCGCCGAGGAGAGCCCGCTGCAGGCCATGCGGGCCGCGATCCGGGAGACCTGGCAGAGCCTGGACATCACCGGGGCCAACTCGGTCACCGCCGCGCTGGAGATCATCCAGCTGATCGAGTCGACCCCCACCCTGCTCGCCGCCCATCTGCGCAACCTCGCCGAGCAGGAGCAGCTGGTCACCGGGATCCTGGCGGAGCGGGAGGGGGTCGATCCCGCCACCGACCTGCGGCCCCGGGTACTGGCTGCGGTCTTCGGGGCGGTCATGCACGCGGCCCATGAGGCATGGGGGTCGACCCGGCACTCGGACCTCGACGGCGGGCCGGCCGGGATGCTGGCCCTGATCGACCGTCATCTGGAGCAGCTGGGCCCGGCGCTGGCGGGCGACTGGCACCGCGGCGGCTGAACGCGGCCGGGGTGTCGTACCTGGGTACTACGGTGAGATCGACCCCGGGGTATGACGTCTCACGGGCGCCGTGCCCCTACGGTCAGGAGAGCCCACCACCCCGCACACCGAGGAACCACCGTGCCCGCACCACGGCTGCTGCGAGACCTCGCCCGCCCGCTCACCGCCCCCTCCGCAGCCCGTCCGCCGCTGCTCGGCGGCGCACCGCAGCGCTGGCTGCGGCTGCTTCCGTACGCGGTCGCCGTCCTGCTGATCAGCTCACTGCTCCCCAGTGCCACGACGCTGCTGGCCCATGACTACGGGTTGAACAGCGGCATCGCGGGGCTGCTGGCCACCGCGCAGACGGTGCCCCTGCTGCTCGCGGTCACCCGTCCGCTGCGGGCCTGGGCGGTGATCGCCGCCGCCGATCTGGCCACCGCGCTGGTGGTGCTCGCCGGCGACAGCGCCGGTGCGCCGTGGCCCTGGACCCCGCCTGCCGTGGTGGGCTACGCCTTTCTGATGGTGGCCCTCGCCCTGCGGGAGAGCCGCCGGGTGCTGATGGCGGTCTGGCTGGCCACCGGGGCGGCCGGGTTCGGGGTGGATCTGGTGGTGCCCGGCCGGGTCGGGACGACCATGACCGTGACCGCGTTCACCCTGAGCGGCGGTGTGCTGCTGCTGGTCGGGGCGTTGCGCGAGCGCGCCGAGGCACAGCGCCGGCTCACCGAGCAGGAGCACATCAGCGAGGCGGAGCGGGCCCGGCGCACGCTGCTGGAGGAGCGCACCCGGATCGCCCGCGAGCTGCACGATGTGGTGGCGCACCACATGTCGGTGATCACGGTCCAGGCGGACAGCGCCCCCTATCGGCTCACCGGGCTGTCCGAGGCCGCCTGCGGGGAGTTCGCCGCCATCGGCGCGGCCGCCCGGGAGTCGCTGACGGAGATGCGCCGTCTGCTGGGGGTGCTGCGCAGCGAGGACGCGGTGGGCGAGCGCGCCCCGCAGCCGGGCCTGGACCGGCTCCCCCAGCTGGTGGAGGCGGTGGCCCGGGCCGGTGTCCAAGCCGAACTGGCCGTCTCGGAGCGGGTCCGCGGCCTCGGGCCGCTGCCGCAGGCCGTGGACCTGTCGGCGTACCGGATCGTGCAGGAGGCGCTCGCCAATGTGGTGCGCCATGCACCCGGCGCGCACACCTGGGTCTCGGTCAGCGCCGAGGGGGCCCGGCGGGGGGCCGCCGACATGCGGATCACCGTGGTCAACGGCATACCGCCGCATCCCGTCGCCCCGGTCGAGCACTCCTTGCAGGGGACCGGTCAGGGGCTGGTCGGCATGCGGGAGCGGTTGCGACTGCTCAACGGCAGACTGGACGCCGGGCCGCTGCCCGACGGGGGGTTCCGGGTCGCCGCGGTGATCCCGCTGGACGCCGCCGGTCCCGACCCCGAGACCGTCCCCACCCCCGACCAGGAGCGCACCGTATGACCATCCGGGTGATCATCGCCGACGACCAGGCCATGGTGCGGGCCGGCTTTGCCGCGCTGCTCTCGGCGCAGCCCGACATCGACGTGGTCGGTGAGGCACCGGACGGCCGGCAGGCTGTCGAGGTGAGCGGCCGTACGCATCCGGACGTGGTGCTGATGGACGTCCGGATGCCCGAGATGGACGGGCTGGAGGCGGCGCGGCGGCTGCTCTCCCCACCGCCGGGCGTGGTGCACCGGCCCAGGGTGCTGATGCTCACCACCTTCGACGTGGACGACTACGTCTATGAGGCGCTGCGCGCCGGGGCCAGCGGTTTCCTGCTGAAGGACGCACCGCCCGCCGATCTGATCGCCGCCGTACGGGTGGTCGCCGCCGGGGAGGCGCTGCTGGCGCCTTCGGTCACCCGCCGCCTCATCGAGGACTTCGCCCGCCGGCGTCCGGCTCCGCGCCGCGACCCGGGTCTGCGGCTCAGCGGCCTGACGCCCCGCGAGACGGAGGTTCTGGAGCATATCGCCCGGGGCCTGTCCAACTCCGAGATCGCAGGGACCCTGGTACTGGCCGAACAGACCGTGAAGACCCATGTGGGGCGGATCCTCGCCAAGCTCGGTCTGCGCGACCGGGCCCAGGCCGTGGTGTTCGCCTATGAGTCGGGTCTGGTGACCCCCGGAGCGACGTGACCCGGATGTGATCGGGCAGTGAAAGCTTGCCGGGACGCATGGCCTTTGCCCAATGTGATGGCATTTGTCCGCTGATCCCTGGTCCGGAAGAGCATCAGCCGCCGTTTAGTCTGACCGTCTGCACATGGCACAGCGGGGGCCTCCGGGCGCCGCCTGCTCGACAGTCGGCGGACCAGGAGGAACCTCCATGCGGCTCAAGCGCCTCCTCATCGCCGTGCTCGCCGCCGTCGCCGTGCTCGCCGACACCGGAGCCGCGGCCGGCGGGGCGGCCGTCGCAGGTGAGCAGCTCCCCATCACCACTCCCCCGCCGGGCAGCGCGGCCTGGAACCACCAGCGGGTCGACGGCCGCACCCCGCCCGATCCGGCGACCGCCGCACCGGCGGCGGTGGCGGCCTTCTTCGCCGGGCTCACCAGGGCCCAGCAGAACGCCCTGGCGGCGCGCCATCCGCTGATCGTCGGAAACCTCGACGGGGCGCCGATCACCCTGCGGTACCGGGCCAACGCCCTCGCCGTCGCGGCGGAGCGCAGTGCGGCCCGCGCACGGGCGACCGACCCGCACCTCTCCCCCGCCGAGCGGGCGGCGGCCACCGACCGGGCCACCCGCTGCGACCTGCTGCTGCGTCCGGGCCGCAGGTTGCTGGCCTTCGACCCCCGCGGCCGGGGACTGGTCGCCGAGGTGTACGGCGATCTCACCACCGCCCAGCGGGTCGGCGTGGTCGTCCCCGGAGCCGACATCGACCTCGGGCACTTCGACCGCGTGGACGACCCGCTGCGCTCCCCCGCCGGTATGGCACGCGCCCTCCACGGCGAGGAGGAGCGGCAGCAACCCGGCGTCCGGACCGCGGTGATCGCCTGGGCCGGCTACACCACCCCCGTGGGAATCGGCCCGGACGCCGCTACCGCACGCCTCGCCGAAGCCGCCGCGCCCCGGCTGGAGCGTCTGCTCGCCGGGCTCGCCGTCACCGACCTTCCGTCGGCCCCGCCGCCGACCCTGCTCTGCCACTCCTATGGATCCGTGGTCTGCGGTTCCGCGGCCCCCCGTATCCACGCCGGCATACGCACGGCGGCCGACCCCAGCGGTGTCACCGACCTGGTGGTCTTCGGCAGCCCCGGCATGGGCGTCGAGCACGCCTCCCAGCTCGGCACCGGTGTCCGGCTGTGGGCGGCCCGCAACTCCAGCGACTGGATCGGCGACGTGCCGTATGTCGAGATCGCCGGGCTCGGCCACGGTGCCGACCCCGTCGAGCCCGAGTTCGGCGCCCGCGTGGTCTCCGCCGCCGGTGCTCACGGCCACACCGGCTATCTCGCACCGGGCACCGACAGCCTCCGCAACTTCACCGCGATCGCACTCGGCCGCTACGGCGACGTGCGATGACACCCGGGGCCCCGGCTCCCTGACCTTGCGCACTCCCGCAGACCGCGCACAGCACGGCCTCAGCGGGCCCGCGCCGAGCCGGGCGTGCACCAACCGGAGGCGCCCGCCGGAGCCTCATGGCCGTGCGGCGAGGTGAAGGCGCGCTGCGGGGCGCAGGCGCGCAAACCGCGCGGCAGGCCCCGGCCGCACAGCGTGCCCAGCGCCCGGCCGCCCGGCCGCCCGGCCGCCCGGGGATGCCGTACCGCCCGGACATCCCGGCCCGCCCGGCGCGGCGCTCTCCGGGCACCCGCTACCAACCCCCCGCCCCCGCCGCACGGGCAGCATCGGCGCAGGCAGCGTCCGGGCGCGGGCAGTGAGGCGGGGGGCAGCGGGCTCCCGAGGCGCTCCCCGCGGCCAGTACCGGCCCTACCACGGTAGGGGTACGGAGTGAGCTCCCCGGGGTGACGCCCCGTCACCCGACGCACTCCTAGTTTCCCTCCGCCGGCCGACGGGTCCTCCGCGGCTGCGGCACAGCCGGACGAGGGAGACCACCCATGCCACGCCTCAAGCGCGCCCTGATCGCCGTCGTGCTGACGGCGGCCGCCGTCACCGGCACGACAGGCTGGGCGACCGCCTCCGAACAGACGCCGGTGACCGGGCCGCCACCCGGCACCGGCGACTGGCTGGCCGACACCGCCCAGGGACGGCACCTGCCGGACCCGGCGACCGGCAGGCCCGGTGAAGTCGCCACCCTCCTGGCCTCACTGACGCATGATCAGCAACAGGCGCTGGCCGTACGGCACCCGCTGGTCGTCGGCAACCTCGACGGTGCACCCGTCACCCTGAGGTACACCGCCAACGCCCTGGCCCTTCGCATGGAGCGGCGCCGCGAACTGGCCCGCGCCGAAGACCCCGCCCTCACCCCGCAGGACCACGCCGAGGCCCGGCAGCGAGCGGCCCGGTACACCGCACTCCTACGGCCCGGACGGCAGATCCTGGCCTTCGACCCGCGCGGCCGGGGCCAGATCGCCGAGGTGTACGGCGATCTGCGAGCGGCCCGCAGGGTGGCCGTGGTGGTACCGGGCTCCGACATCGATCTGGGCTCCTTCGACCGCGACCGCGACCCCTACGGCACCCCGGCAGGCATGGCACGCTCCCTGCTCGAACAGATGCGCCGGCAGCAGCCGGACACCCCGGCGGCCACCATCGCCTGGGTCGGCTACACCACCCCGGTCGGGCTGGGAGTCGACGCCGCCACCGCCCGGCTCGCACAGGCGGGCGCCCCCAGGCTCGCCCGGTTCCTCGCCGGACTGGCCGCCACCACCCACCCGGCCGCGCCGCCTGCGGTGCTGTGCCACAGCTACGGCTCCGTGGTGTGCGGGATCGCCGCCTCCTCCGTGACCACCGCCGAGGCCTCCGACCTGGTGGTGCTGGGCTCTCCGGGGATGCACTCCGGCAACGCCGCCGGACTGCGCACCGGGGTGCGGTTGTGGGCCGCGCGCGACGGCTCCGACTGGATCAGCCGGGTCCCCCATCTCTCCCTCGCCGGCCTGGGCCACGGAGCCGACCCCGTCGACCCGCGCTTCGGGGCCCGGGTGGTCTCCGCGGACCGCGCCCACGGCCACACCGGCTATCTCGCACCCGGCACCGACTCCCTCGCCAACGCCGCCGACATCGCACTCGGCGACTACCCCGCCGTCCACTGCGCCACCGATGACCAGGAGTGCCGCCATGACCTCGGATGACCTCGGCCGGCTGCGCCGTGCCGCACTCCGCGTGGACGCCCGCACCCCCGCCCACCGCGACCGCGCCCTGGACGGCCTGCGGGCCCTGGCCCTGATGGCGGTCCCGACCGGGCACTGGCTGCTCGGCGGCCTCACCCGCTCCGACGACGGCGCCCTGCACAATGCCAGCCCCCTCAGCCATCTGGGCTTCTTCGCCCCGGTGAGCTGGGTGCTGCAGATGCTCGGGGTGTTCTTCCTGGTCGGCGGCCATGCCTCGGTGCTGTCGCTGCGCCGGGCGACCGAGCGCGGCGACAGCACTGCCGCCTGGCTGCGCGGACGCCTGGCCCGTCTGGGCCGTCCCGTCGTCGGTGTCACGGCCGTCTGGGCGCTGCTGCTGCCACTGCTGCATGCGTCCGGGGTGCCCGGCGCCACCCTGCGCACCGGAGCGGTACTGGTGGTCCAGCCGCTGTGGTTCGTCGGTGTGTACGCCGGGGTCACCGCGCTCACCCCGTACAGCGTCAGGGCTGCCCGCCGCCTCGGCGGCTGGGCGGCAGCGCCGCTGCTCGGCGCGGTGGCGGTGGTCGACCTGCTGCGCTACGGGCCGTGGGCATCGGCTGTGCCGGACTGGCTGGCGCTGGTCAATCTGCTGCCCGGGTGGCTGTTCGCCTACCAGCTGGGTGTCGCCTGGGGCATGGGGCGGTTCGGGCGGCGCGGCGCCTGGCTGCTGCTCTGCGGCGGGGCGGCGCTCTTCGCGGTGCTGCTGCTGGTGTTCCACTACCCGGCGAGCATGGTCGGCGTCCCCGGCGAGGCCCGGACCAACTCCCACCCGCCGTCCCTGCTCGTCCTGGCGCTGGCCTCGGCGCAGTGCGGAGCCGCGGTGCTGCTGCGGCAGCGGTTGGGCCGATGGCTGCGCAGGCCGGCGCTGTGGGCACCCGTGGTCGCGGTCAACCTCTCAGCGATGACGATCTTCTGCTGGCACCAGAGCGCCATGCTGGCCGTGGCCGTGCCCAGCGCCGCCTTCGGCAGCGTGCCGGGGCTCACCGGAGCGCCGGACTCGCTGGGCTGGGTGGCCGCCAGGCTCTGCTGGCTGCCGCTGTTCGCCGCCGCACTCCTGGGCATCGGCCGGCTGACCCGACGCTTCGAGACGCCATGGACCGGGGTGCCCCGGGCGGTTCGCACCGCCGCAGGGGCGCTGGCGGCCTGCTTCGCGGTGTACGCGCTGGCCGTGGTGTGAGGGAGCCCCGCTGTCGGACCCGGCCCCTACCCTGTGGGGGTGGTGACCTTCGACGAGTTCACAGCCATGGGGCTGGCCCTGCCCCGGGCCACCCAGCAGCTGACCTGGGAGACGGAGGTGACTCTCAGGATCGGCGAGAAGATCTTCGCGATGGGTACGCCGGAGTCGGGCTCCGTCACGGTGAAGGCGTCCAGGGAGGACCAGACCGAGCTGGTCGCCGCCGATCCGCAGACCTTCCGGCCCGCACCCTATGTGGGCCGTTTCGGCTGGGTGCAGGTGGAGCTGGCCCGGGTCGACGGCGACGAGCTGCGCGGGCTGCTCACCGAGGCCTGGCGCAGCACTGCGCCCAAGCGGCTGGTGCGCGAGTTCGACGCGGCCGGGCCGGGCGGCTGAGCCGCCGGGCGCCGGCCGCGCCTCGCCGGGCGGGGCTACTCGCGGGCGGCGGAGGTCGAGCTCATGTCGGGGTAGCGCTCCCCGGCCACCTTGTCCGCGATCGGCTCCAGCTGCCCGAGCTCCTCGGCCGTGAGGTGCAGCGTCGCCGCCGCGGTGTTCTCCTCCAGCCGGCTGCGCCTGCGGGTGCCGGGGATCGGCACCACGCTCAGGCCGTGCACCCCGGCCCGCTGGTGCACCCAGGCCAGCGCCACCTGCGCCGGGGTCGCCCCGCGGGCGGCGGCGATGGTCCGGATCGGCTCCACCAGTGCGGCGTTGGCCTTGGCGTTGTCGCCGCTGAAACGCGGCTGGTACTGCCGGAAGTCGTCCGGGGTCAGCTCCCCTGCGGAGGCGAACGCCCCGGTCAGGAAGCCCCGGCCGAGCGGCGAGTACGGCACGAAGGCGACCCCCAGCTCAGCCGCCGCCCCGACGGCGGACCGCTCCACATCGCGGGAGAAGATCGACCACTCCGACTGCAGTGCGGCGATGGGGTGCACGGCATGCGCCTCCCGCAGCTCCGCACCCGTCACCTCGGACAGGCCCAGGTGGCGGACCTTGCCCGCCGCCACCAGCTCCGCCATGGCGCCCACCGACTCGGCCAGCGGCACCCCGGGGTCACGGCGGTGCATGTAGTAGAGGTCGATCACCTCCACACCGAGCCGCCGCAGCGAGGCGTCGACGGCGGCCCTGATGTACTCGGGGCTGTTGTTGACGCCCCGGTAGCCGGGGTCGTCGGCGCGCCGCTCGATGGCGAACTTGGTGGCGAGCACCACCCGGTCGCGGTTGGCGCGGACAAAGGGGCCGATCAGCTCCTCGTTGTGCCCGGAGCCGTAGATGTCGGCGGTGTCGAAGAGGGTCACGCCCAGTTCCAGGGCACGGTCCAGGGTGGCGAGGGCCTCGGTGGTGTCGGTCGGGCCGTAGAACTCGCTCATGCCCATGCAGCCAAGGCCCTGGACGCCGACGACCGGGCCGTTGCTGCCGAGTGTGGTGGTGGGAAGGCCGGTGCTCATACGGTGGGTTTCCCTTCCGCCGCGGGGGCGGCGTCCGAGTAGAGACTGATCTTGTGGTCGAGGACGGCGAGGGTGGCCTGCAGATCGGCGATCCGCTGGCGCACCTCCTCGCGGTGGTCGTACAGCAGCTGGTGGCGCTCGCCGACGGTCTGCTCACCGGCCCGGACGAGCTCGGCGTAGCGGACCATGTCGGCGACCGACATGCCGGTGAGCCTGAGCTTGCCGAGGAAGGACAGCCAGCCGAGGTCCTTGTCGCTGTAGCGGCGCTGACCGGAGTAGGAGCGGTCGATCTGCTCCAGCAGGCCTATCCGCTCGTACCAGCGCAGCGTGTGCGCGGTGAGCCCGCTGCGGGCGGCCACCTCGCTGATGGTGTAGCGGGGGCTGTCGTCGGGCGCTTCGGCATCGGAAGAGGCGGCGGAGACGGAGGACGCGGTGGAGGTGGTGGATCGGGTGATCGGTCGGGCGACGGCCATGGCGCTACCCCCTGGTGGTCTGCCGGTCCGTGCGACAACAGCGACGCTATCGAGTTTGAGTGCACTCCAAGCAAATGTCTCCCGGGCGGCCGCGTCGGCCGGTGCCCGCAACCCGGGCCCTCCGGGGCGGCCCGTAGAGTCGGGGGCATGGAGAGTCTGCAGGTGATCGGGGAGTGGCCGGTGCCCACGGCGGCCGCGGCGGTGGTGCGGGGAGCGGACGGGGCGGTGCTGGGCTCGTACGGACCGCAGCAGCGGGAGTTCCCGCTGGCCTCGGTGACCAAGCCGCTCAGCGCCTACGCCGCGCTGGTCGCCGTGGAGGAGGGCGTCTTCGAGCTGGACGACCCGGCGGGGCCCGAGGGCTCGACCGTGCGGCATCTGCTGGCGCACACCTCCGGGCTGGCCTTCGACGAGCACCGGTCGATGGCGGCACCGGGGACCCGGCGGCTTTACTCCAACGCCGGATTCGACGTGCTGGCCGAGACCCTGGAGAAGGCGGCCGGGATCCCCTTCGCGCAGTACGCCGCCGAGGCGGTGTTCCAGCCGCTGGGCATGACGGCGACCCGGATCGACACCGGCCACCGGGCGCCCGCCGGGGCGGGCGGGGTGTCCACCGCCGCGGACCTGGCGCGGTTCGCCGCGGAGCTGCAGGCCCCCCGGCTGCTGCACCCCTCCACGGTGGAGGCGGCGACCCGGGTGGTGTCCTACCCGGGGCTGAGCGGTGTGCTGCCCGGCTTCGGTCACCAGCGGCCCAACGACTGGGGGCTGGGCTTCGAGATCCGGGACGGCAAGTCCCCGCACTGGACGGGCGCCCTCAGCTCACCGCAGACCTTCGGCCACTTCGGGCAGTCGGGCACCTTCCTCTGGGTCGACCCCGTCGTCGGTGCGGCCTGCGTCTGCCTGACCGACCGGGACTTCGGCCCCTGGGCCGCTGCCGCCTGGCCGCCCTTCACCGACGCGGTGCTGGCCGAGCTGACCCGCTGACCGTCCAGGGGGACGCCCGGTCCTCCGCCACCGGCGGTCGCCGCGCTCAGCCCAGCAGCAGCGCGGAGTGCATCTCCCAGAGCAGCAGTTCGGCGCCGTCCTCGCCCGCGGTGGGGGCGACCAGGGCCGGGCCGGTGATCCGGGCGCTGTCGCCGGGGCGCAGGTCCCGGCCGGTGCCGTGCGGCCCACTGCCGGTGCGGAAGCCCAGCGAGCCGCGCAGCAGGTGGAGGTGGCGGAAGGGCGCGTCGGGCAGCTCGGGCAGCGGCTGCCAGGGACCGGCCGTGACATGGTGCAGCGCCGCGTCGCGGCGGTGCAGCCGCAGGGCGCCGCGGTCGGCGTCGCGCTCCATGCCGGAGGCCAGCAGGGTGACGCCCCGGTCGTCGGGGGTGGGCCGGGCCAGCCCATAGACCGGCTCGGCGTCGAACCGGTCGGGCTGCAGCCACATCTGCACGAAGCGCACCGGCTCGGCGGCGCCGCCGAGGTTCCGCTCGGTGTGCGCGACCCCTGAACCGGCGCCGAGGTACTGGACCATGCCGGGCCGCACCACGCCCGCGTGGCCGCGGTCGTCGCGGTGGGCGAGCGCGCCCTCGACCACCCAGGTGACGATCTCGACGTCGCGGTGCCGGTGCTGCTCGAAGCCGGCACCGGGGGCCAGCAGTTCCTCGTTGCAGGCGAGCAGCGCCCCGAAGTGGGTGTTCCTGGGGTCGTAGTGGCCGGAGAACGAGAAGGCGTGCCGGGTCTCGACACCGTCCGCGGGGGTGGACCGGTAGCGTTCGGCGGCGCGGCGCACCTCGGCGCGGGGGCGGGGCTGGTCGGTCACGGCTGGCTCCGTTCGGATGGCCGGGGGCGGCGCGGCGGACCTGCGGAAGATATCGGGAACGCCGTCCCGTTCCGGGGCGACCTGCGGATATGTGACGGTTGCCACCGTTGTCGGGCGGGGGCGTGTGCAAAAGCACGGCCGCGGGTGAGGCACGCTAGTGCTGTGCCAGCCGCCTCAGCGAACAACGCAGCGAAGAAAGCCGTGAAGGCCGCCCCGACGTCCCGCTCCTCCGCCGGTGCCGGGAGCGGCGGCGACGCCGCCGTCCCTCAGCCCGCCCGGCGCGGTTCGCCGCGCGGCACCGCGATGGAGCGCAAGCTCGCCGCCGAACGGCATGCCGCCACCCTGCGCCGACTGGAGAAGGCGTCGGGACGGCTTGCCACCAATGCGATCCAGCGGATGGACGAGACGCTGTCCTGGTACCGCCGGATGCCGCCCGAGCACCGATCCTGGATCGGACTGGTGGCACAGGCCGGGATCGCCGCCTTCACCGAGTGGTTCCGCCATCCCGAGGCGCCGCAGGCGATGTCCACCGATGTCTTCGGTACGGCACCGCGTGAGCTGACCCGGGCGGTCACCCTGCGGCAGACCGTGGAGATGATCCGGATCTCCATCGAGGTGGTCGAGGAGGCCATCGACGAGCTGGCCGCCCCGGGGGACGAGGCGGGACTGCGCGAGGCCGTGCTGGTGTACGCCAGGGAGCTGGCGTTCGCGACGGCGCAGGTGTACGCCCAGGCTGCGGAGGCACGCGGCGCCTGGGACGCCCGCCTGGAGGCGCTGGTGGTCAACTCGCGCTCTCCGGCGACGCCGACGAGGGGGTGCTGTCCCGGGCGGCCGCTCTGGGCTGGGGTTCCCCGGCGCAGGTGCTGGTGGTGATGGGCAGCGCCCCGGACGGCGACAGTGAGCTGGTGGTGGAGGCGATCCGGCGGGCCGCCCGCCGCGCCCGGCTGCATGTGCTGACGGGGGTGCTGGGCAGCCGTCTGGTGGTGGTGGTCGGCGGGTCCATGGATCCCATGCATGCCGCACGGGCGCTGATCGGGCAGTTCGCCCCCGGCCCCGTGGTGGTCGGCCCCACCGTCGGCGACCTGCTCTCCGCGACCCGCTCCGCGCAGGCCGCATCGGGGGCGCTGCGGGCGTGCGGGGCATGGCCGGACGCGCCACGTCCGGTACTGGCGGACGATCTGCTGCCGGAGCGGGCGCTGGCGGGGGATCAGGCAGCGCGGCGCCAGCTGGTGGAGGAGATCTACATCCCGCTGGAGGAGGCGGGGTCGGCGTTGCTGGAGACGCTCTCGGTCTACCTGGAGCAGGCGTCGTCCCTCGAGGGTGCCGCGCGGATGCTCTTCGTCCACCCCAACACCGTCCGCTACCGGCTGCGACGTGTGACTGACGTCACGGGGTACACGCCGTCCGACGTACGCTCCGCCTTCACGCTGCGGATCGCCCTGGCACTGGGCCGTCTGGACGCCCCGGGCGACCACAGGTGAGGCCACTGTAGGGAACCCACAAACCGCATGTAGTTTCTTGGTAACCGCCGTCTACCCGTGCCGGAGTGTCCGGCAGGAGAGGGTTGATTCCGTGCTCGTACTCGTCGCTCCCGGACAAGGCGCTCAGACGCCCGGCTTCCTCGCCCCCTGGCTCGAGGTGGACGGTGTGGCCGACCGGCTGCACTGGTGGTCCGCCGTGGCCGGACTCGACCTGGTCCACTACGGGACCGAGGCCTCCGCCGAGGAGATCAAGGACACCGCGGTCGCCCAGCCGCTGCTGGTCGCCGCCGGCCTGGCCGCCTGCCATGCCCTGCTGCCCGACGCCGCCGCCTTCGGGCAGGTCGGCGCGGTGGCGGGCCACAGCGTGGGTGAGATCACCGCCGCTGCGGCTGCCGGTGTGCTCAGCGCGGAGTCCGCGATGGCCTTCGTACGGCAGCGCGGGCTGGCCATGGCCGGAGCCGCGGCCGTCACCGAGACGGGGATGACCGTCGTCCTCGGCGGCGACCCGGCCGAGGTGGCCGGCAAGCTGGCCGAGCACGGCCTCACCGCCGCCAACAACAACGGCGGCGGGCAGATCGTTGCGGCCGGCACCCTGGAGCAGCTGGCGGCGCTGAAGGGCGACCCGCCGGCCGGCGTCCGGCTGGTGACGCTGAGCGTGGCGGGCGCCTTCCACACCGAGCACATGGCGCCGGGTGTGGACGCGCTGGCGAAGATCGCCCCCGGCATCCCGGTCGCCGACCCGGCCACCGCCTATGTCTCCAACCAGGACGGCGGAGTGGTGCAGCGGGGCAGCGAGGTGCTGAGCCGCCTGGTCTCCCAGGTCTCCAACCCGGTCCGCTGGGACCTGGTGATGGAGAAGCTGCAGGAGATCGGCGCCACCTGCGTGATCGAGGTGCCGCCCGCCGGCACCCTCACCAACCTGGTCAAGCGCAACCTCAAGGGCATCGAGACCCTGGCCCTGAAGACCCCCGCCGACCTGGACAAGGCCCGCGAGCTGGTCGCCAAGCACGGCGAGCCGATCCGGCTGCCCGCGACGGAAGGCGTGAACGCATGACAGAGACCCATGACGCCCCTGCGCGTATCCGGCCGAGCCGCGGCGCGGACTTCTCGCGGATCTACGGCGTGGGCGGCTACCGTCCCGTCCGGGTGATCCCCAACGAGGAGGTCCTGCAGTGGATCGACTCCTCCGACGAGTGGATCCGCACCCGTAGCGGCATCAGCGAGCGCCGCTGGGCGGGCCCCGAGGAGACCGTCTCGGAGATGTCGGTGCAGGCCGCCGGCAAGGCGATCGCCCAGGCCGGCATCGCGCCCGAGCAGATCGGCGCGGTGGTGGTCTCCACCGTCTCGCACCTCAAGCAGACCCCGGCGATCGCCACCGAGATCTCCCACCGGCTGGGCTGCGGCACCGCGGCCGCCTTCGACATCTCCGCGGCCTGCGCGGGCTTCGGCTACGGCCTCAGCCTCGCCGACGGCATGGTCCGCACCGGCAGCGCCGAGTACGTCCTGGTGATCGGTGTGGAGCGGCTGAGCGACCTGACCGACACCTCCGACCGCTCCACCGCCTTCATCTTCGGTGACGGCGCGGGTGCGGTCGTGGTCGGCCCGGCGGCCGAGCCCGGCATCGGCAAGATGGTCTGGGGCTCGGACGGCGCCCAGGCGGACGTCATCTCGCAGACCCAGGCCTGGGACACCGCCTTCGCCAAGGAGGACGCGGTCAACGGCGCCGGCGACGAGATCAAGTGGCCCGCGCTGCGCATGGAGGGCCAGACGGTCTTCCGCTGGGCCGTGTGGGAGATGGCCAAGGTCGCCCAGCAGGCGCTGGACGCGGCCGGGATCAGCGCCGACCAGCTCGGCGCGTTCATCCCGCACCAGGCCAACATGCGGATCACCGATGCCATGATCAAGGCACTGAAGCTCCCCGCCTCGGTGCCGGTGGCCCGGGACATCGCCGAGACGGGCAACACCTCGGCGGCGTCCATCCCCCTCGCCATGGAGCGGATGCTCGCCTCCGGCGAGGCCAAGAGTGGAGACCTGGCCCTGGTCATCGGGTTCGGGGCGGGTCTGGTCTACGCGGCCACAGTCGTTACTCTCCCGTAAGTCAATACCTGTGCCCACCCGGGCACGAAGCAGCACACAACACACCCCTGATAGGAGCGCCGCAATGGCTACCAAGGACGAGGTCCTGGAAGGTCTCGCCGAGATCGTCAACGAGATCGCCGGCATCCCGACCGAGGACGTCGAGCTGGACAAGTCCTTCACCGACGACCTGGACGTCGACTCGCTGTCCATGGTCGAGGTCGTCGTCGCCGCCGAGGAGCGTTTCGACGTCAAGATCCCGGACGACGAGGTGAAGAACCTCAAGACCGTCGGCGACGCCGTCGCGTACATCATCGACAACAGCTGACACACCAACCGACCTCGGGGCACCTGAGTTCCTGTCAGGCCGACGCGCATGCCGGCGTCCCCTCGGCACCAGCGCCGCCTCGCACGCTGAACACGTGGGAGTAAGAGACCAGTGACTACTGACACCCGAACCACCGTGGTTGTCACAGGTATCGGCGCCTTCACGCCGCTGGGCGGCGATGCCGCGTCGACGTGGGAGGGACTGCTCGCCGGACGCTCCGGCGTGCGGCTCCTCGAGGAGGAGTGGGCTGCCGAGCTGCCCGTGCGGATCGCCGCACGGGCAGCCGTCGAGCCCGGAGAGGTCCTGCCGCGGCCGCTGGCCCGCAAGCTGGACCGCTCGGCCCAGTTCGCCGTGATCGCGGCGCGGGAGGCCTGGGCGGACGCGGGCTTCGCCGCCCCGGCGACCGAGGAGTCCGCCGGGATCGACCCGGACCGCCTGGGTGCGGTGGTGGCCTCCGGCATCGGCGGCGTCACCACCCTGCTCGACCAGTACGACGTGCTCAAGGAGAAGGGCGTCCGCCGCGTCTCCCCGCACACCGTGCCGATGCTGATGCCCAACAGTCCGGCGGCCAACGTCGGGCTGGAGATCGGCGCCCGCGCCGGTGTCCACACCCCGGTGAGCGCCTGCGCCTCCGGCGCCGAGGCCATCGGGTACGCGATCGAGATGATCCGTACCGGCCGCGCCGACATCGTGGTGGCCGGCGGCACCGAGGCGGCGATCCACCCGCTGCCCATCGTGGCCTTCGCCAACATGATGGCGATGTCCAAGAACAACGAGGAGCCGCAGCGCGCCTCCCGCCCCTACGACAAGGCCCGGGACGGCTTTGTGCTGGGCGAGGGTGCCGGTGTGGTGGTCCTGGAGTCCGCGGAGCACGCCGCGGCCCGTGGCGCCCGCGTCTACTGCGAGGCCATCGGCCAGGGGCTCTCCTCCGACGCCCACCACATCGCGCAGCCGGAGCCCTCCGGTCGCGGCATCTCCGCGGCGCTCACCAACCTGCTGGAGTCCACCGGACTGGACCGGGCGTCCGTGGTGCATGTCAATGCGCACGCCACCTCCACCCCGCAGGGCGATGTGGCCGAGCTGAAGGCGCTGCGCAACGTGCTCGGCGACGAGCTGGACCATGTCGCGATCTCCGCCACCAAGTCGATGACCGGCCACCTGCTGGGCGGCGCCGGCGGCATCGAGACCGTGGCCACCGTGCTGGCGCTGCACAACCGCATCGCGCCGCCGACGATCAACGTCGACGACCTGGACGACGAGGTGGACGCGGACATCGTGCGCGTCGACCCCCGTCCGCTGCCGGAGGGCCCGATCGCGGCGCTCAACAACTCCTTCGGTTTCGGCGGTCACAATGTGGTGCTCGCCTTCCGCCGGGACTGATCCCGACAGACCGTCAGACAGGCCCCGCCCGGAGCTCCGGGCGGGGCCTGTCGGCATCTCCGGACACCCCCTCCGACCTGCTCGAACGCTCTGTTCGAACATCCTGAGGGGTCGTCGATTCGGCCGAAAGAATCATCGTCTCACCCGATTGCGACTGTCGACTGGCGTGATCGCGATCGGTGACCGACGGTGATCGTGGTGTCTCCGCGATTTCCCTGAGTTGACTTCCTGTCACCGATCGTAGGAGGCGCTGGAAGGTCAACGCCATGCGTGCACGAACGTTTGTCGCCGGCGCCGCGCTGAGCGCCGCCGCCCTCGCCTTCACCGCTCCGGCCGCTCACGCGGACTCCTGGGAACCCGGAAAGTCCGGGCAGTCCAACGTGCAGGGCAAGGACTCCGGCAAGGACTGGGGCGGGGGCGACGACTGGGGCGGGGACGACTCCCAGGGCTGGGGCAAGGAGTGGGGCAGCGACTCCAAGAGCTGGGGCGAGGACTACAGCCACGGCGGCGGTGGCTGCGAGGACTTCGGCCGCGGGGGTGGCGGCCGGGGTGACGGCGGCCGCGGCGATGGCGGCCGCGGTGACGGCGGCCGGGGTGACGGCGGTCGCGGTGACGGCGGCCGCGGCGATGGCGGCCGGGGCGACGGCGGCCGGGGCGATGGCGGCCGGGGTGACGGCGGTCGCGGCGACGGCGGCCGGGGTGACGGCGGTCGCGGCGACGGCGGTCGCGGCGACGGCGGCGGCCGGGGCGACGGCGGCGGCCGGGGCGACGGCGGCGGCCGGGGCGACCGCGGAATCGGAGGCGGCCACGGGTGCGGCGACAACGGCCGCGGCGGCGGCTACGGAGGTGGCGGCTACGGGGGTGGCGGCTACGGGGGTGGCGGCGACTTCGGCCGCAAGCCCCACGGCGGCGTGCACACCGGCGGTGGCGGCATGGCCACCGGTGGTGGTCTCGCAGCCGGTGGCGTCCTGCTCGCGGGTGGTCTCGGTGCCGGCGCCTGGAGCCTGCGCCGCCGCAACAGCGTCGGCCGTGCCATCTGACACAGCCCCGCACCGCTGACCGACCCGTCGTGGCCATCGCCGATCTACGGCGGTGGCCACGACGCCGCTTCCAGAAAGGCAGCCAGGATGGGCATCACGGAACATCGACAGGACCCTGCCGCACCCGGGAACCGCATGGGGCGCGACGCCGGGGCGGGCCGGCTCCGGCTGGCCGGGGCAGCCGTACTGCTCGGCCTGTTCATGATCCACAGCTCCCTGGACGGGTCCGCCGCCCCACCGACCCCGGCCGCCGCCCCACCACCGCCTGCCGTCGCGGGCCGCACCCAGGCCGTCCCGCCGTCGGCGCCCGCCAACCTCCCGGCCCCCCAGGGCCCGGCGATGCCCGCCGCGGCGCCCATCCGGCTGACCATCCCCGCCATCGGTGTCAGCGCCCCCTTCACCCGGCTCGTCCTCAACAAGGACGGCATCCTTCAACCGCCGCCCAACACCGACAGCAATCTGGTCGGCTGGTACGGCGCCGGCGCCACCCCCGGCGAGCGCGGCACCGCGCTGGTGCTCGGGCATGTGGACACCAAGCTGGGCCCGGCGGTCTTCTGGGGTCTGGGCGCGATGAAGAAGGGCCAGAAGGCCGAGATCATCCGGGCCGACGGCTCCACCGCCATCTTCAAGGTGGACTCCGTCGAGGTCTTCCGCAAGAACGACTTCCCGGACGAGCGGGTCTACGCCGACACACCGTCGGCCCAGCTGCGCCTGATCACCTGTGGCGGCGCCTACGACCACAAGAAGCGCGACTACACGGCCAATGTGGTCGTCTTCGCCCATCTGGACTCGTTCCGCCGGCCCTGACCGGCACCGCCACGACAAAGAACCGCCCCCGGCGACACTGCTCTGCCGGGGGCGGCTCACTGCTGCCGGGCCAGACGATGCCGGGCCGGACGACGCGGGCCCGGACAATGCCGGGCCGGACGACATATGCCTCAGACGACCTGGTGCAGCCAGCGGACCGGGGCGCCCTCGCCCGCGTAGCGGAAGGGCTCCAACTCGTCGTCCCAGGGCTTGCCGAGCAGCCGGGAGATCTCCGCCTCCAGGTCGCTCTCCCCCTTGCGCGCCCGCGCCATGGCGGCGCGCAGCCGGTCCTCGGGGATCAGGATGTCGCCATGGATACCGGTGACGGCGTGAAAGATGCCGAGGTCGGGAGTGGAGCTGTAACGCTCGCCCTCCGCGGCGGCACAGGGCTCGGCAGTGACCTCGAAGCGCAGCAGATGCCAGCCGCGCAGCGCGGATGCCAGCCGTGACGCGGTGCCGGGCTCTCCCTGCCAGGAGAACTCGGCGCGCCAGGTACCGGGGGCGGCAGGCTGGCGGATCCAGTCAAGGTTGACGCGCACACCGAGCACGCCCGCGACAGCCCACTCGACGTGCGGGCACAGCGCGCGCGGCGCGGAGTGGACGTACAGAACTCCACGTGTCGTCACCGGGACCTCCAGGCTGTGGACGAGGGGCGCCTTCCCCAGCGGCCTCGTACTCGTACCCGTGATTCCTGTCCCACACAGTCATTCTGCATCAACTGTCACTACTACACCACTACCCGGCGTGACTTTCAGTAAACGCTATCCGCTCACTAAACCCACCAAACCGGACGGATTGTCACCCAGCGCGATCACATCGTGCCCATGTTCAACACACCGTCAACAAGCCTCTGCGGGGCGACCATCCCAGAGGAAACGTTATCGCGGGGCGGCGCGCCATGGGCGCCGGTCGGTCCGAACCGGCCTGAATCCTCCTCCCGAGGAGGGCGGCAGCACAGATGTGCACGGCCTCCCCCGGACGAGTGCAGCCGACGGACGGTCAGATGTGAATCCCGCCCCATGCGTTGACATGCATTCGGCAGATCACTACGGTCTCACCAGATTTCGAACGTGTGCCGATATTTCGAACATCTTCAGGAGGGCGCCCCATGCGCACCATCCACCTCGGCCGTATCGCCCTCGGCGCCGCCGTGCTGCTGTCGCTCGCCGCGTGCGGCCAGAGCGAGTCCGGCGCCAAACCCGCCGCCTCACAGGCCGGCGGCGGCAAGGGCGGCACCATCGGCATCGCGATGCCGACCAAGTCCTCGGAACGCTGGATCGCCGACGGGGACAACATGGTGAAGCAGTTCCAGGCGCTGGGCTACAAGACCGATCTCCAGTACGGCGACAACGTGGTGGAGAACCAGGTCTCGCAGATCGAGAACATGATCACCAAGGGCGACCGGGTCCTGGTGGTCGCCGCCATCGACGGCTCCTCGCTCACCGATGTGCTCCAGAAGGCAGCCGACGCCGGTATCAGGGTCATCTCCTACGACCGGTTGATCCGCGGCACCGCCCATGTCGACTACTACGCCACCTTCGACAACTACAAGGTGGGTGTGCTCCAGGGCTCCTACATCGTCGACCGCCTCGGGCTGAAGGACGGCAAGGGCCCCTTCAACCTGGAGCTCTTCGGCGGATCCCCCGACGACAACAACTCCGGCTTCTTCTTCAACGGCGCGATGAGCGTGCTGCAGCCGTACATCTCCTCCGGCAAGCTGGTGGTGAAGAGCGGTCAGACCAAGTTCGACCAGGCGGCGACCCTGCGCTGGGACGGCGGGGTGGCCCAGTCCCGGATGGACAACCTGCTCAGCAAGTCCTACACCAGCGGCCGGGTGGACGCGGTGCTCTCGCCGTACGACGGCATCTCCATCGGCGTCCTCTCCGCGCTCAAGGGCGTCGGCTACGGTACGTCCGGCAAGCCGCTCCCCGTGGTCACCGGGCAGGACGCGGAGCTGGCCTCGGTGAAGTCCATCATCGCCGGCGAGCAGACCCAGACCGTCTACAAGGACACCCGCCAGCTGGCCAAGGTGGCGGTGCAGATGGCGAACGCGCTGCTCACCGGCGGCACCCCGGAGGTCAACGACAGCAAGCAGTACAACAACGGGGTGAAGGTGGTCCCCGCCTATCTGCTGCAGCCGGTCAGTGTCGACAAGGCCAACTACAAGAAGGTGCTGGTCGACGGCGGCTACTACACCGCGGCGCAGCTCGGTGGCTGAGACCGGGCAGCCCATCCTGGAGCTGCGGTCGATCAGCAAGTCCTTCCCCGGGGTCAGGGCGCTCTCGGAGGTCTCACTGTCGGTGCGCGAGGGCGAGATCCATGCCGTCTGCGGTGAGAACGGCGCCGGGAAGTCCACCCTGATGAAGGTGGTCAGCGGGGTCCATCCGCACGGCAGCTACCAGGGGGAGATCCGCTTCCAGGGCACCCCCTGCGCCTTCCGGGACATCCGGGCCAGCGAGGAGCTGGGGATTGTGATCATCCATCAGGAGCTCGCCCTGATCCCGTATCTGTCCATCGCGGAGAACATCTTTCTGGGCAATGAGCACGCCCGGGGCGGGATCATCAGCTGGAACGAGACCATCGCCCATGCCAGGAAGCTGCTGGACCGGGTCGGGCTGGCGGAGAATCCGCACACCCGGGTCGCCGACATCGGGGTGGGCAAGCAGCAGCTGGTGGAGATCGCCAAGGCGCTCTCCAAGAAGGTCCGGCTGCTGATCCTGGACGAGCCCACCGCGGCGCTCAACGACGAGGACAGCCGCAAGCTGCTGGACCTCATCCTGGAGCTGAAGGCGCAGGGCATCGCCTCGATCATCATCTCGCACAAGCTGGGCGAGATCTCCCGGGTGGCCGATGCCATCACCATCCTGCGGGACGGCCGCACCATCGAGACCCTGTCGATGGACGGCGGCGAGGTCACCGAGGAGCGGATCATCCGCGGCATGGTCGGCCGCGACCTCGACCACCGCTTCCCCGAGCGGACGCCCAGCATCGGCGAGACCGTCTTCGAGGTACGCGACTGGACCGTCCACCACCCCATCGACCAGGAGCGCAAGGTGGTGGACGGGGTCTCGCTGAAGGTGCGGAGGGGCGAGATCGTCGGTATCGCCGGGCTGATGGGCGCCGGCCGCACCGAACTGGCGATGAGCGTCTTCGGCCGCTCCTACGGGCGGGGCATCGCCGGCCGGGTGTTCAAGGACGGACGGGAGATCCGCACCAGGACCGTTCCGGAGGCGGTCGGACACGGCATCGCCTATGTCACCGAGGACCGCAAGCAGTACGGGCTCAATCTGATCGACGACATCAGCCGGAACATCTCGCTGGCCGCACTCGGCAAGGTCAGCAGACGCGGCCGGGTCGACGCCCGCGAGGAGGCGGTGGTCGCCGAGGGCTTCCGGCGCTCGATGAACATCAAGGCCCCCTCGGTGCTGGAGACCGTCGGCCGGCTCAGCGGCGGCAACCAGCAGAAGGTCGTGCTCAGCAAGTGGATCCACGCGGACCCGGACGTGCTGATCCTGGACGAGCCCACCCGCGGTATCGACGTCGGCGCCAAGTACGAGATCTACACGGTGGTCAACTCCCTGGCCGACGCGGGCAAAGCCGTGCTGCTGATCTCCTCCGAGCTGCCCGAGCTGCTGGGGATGTGCGACCGCATCTACACCATGAGCCAGGGCCGCCTCACCGGCGAGGTCGACCGTGCCGAGGCCACGCAGGAGCTGCTGATGAGGCACATGACGATGGACAGGAACGAGTAGCGATGGACATGGTCAAAACCGGGGCCGCAGAGTCGCGGCCCGACCCCGGCGGCCCCGCGTCCCGCAGCCGCGGCACCGGGGAGATCCTGCGGCAGGCGGTGCGCAGCAACGTCCGGCAGTACGGAATGCTGGTCGCGCTGGCGCTGATCGTGGTGCTGTTCCAGATCTGGACCAACGGCATCCTGCTGAAGCCGCTGAACGTCACCAACCTGGTGCAGCAGAACAGCTACATCCTGATTCTGGCCATCGGCATGGTGATCGTCATCATCACCGGCCACATCGACCTCTCGGTGGGCTCGCTGGCGGCGTTCGTCGGCGCCGCGGCGGCGGTGATGATGGTGAAGCACTCGGTGCCGTGGCCCGTGGCACTGGTGGCCTCGCTGCTGGTCGGGGCTGCGATCGGGGCCTGGCAGGGGTTCTGGATCGCGTATGTGGGCATACCCTCGTTCATCGTCACCCTGGCCGGGATGCTGCTCTTCCGGGGCGGCACCCAGATCCTGCTCCAGGGCCAGTCGATCGCCCCCTTCCCCAAGGGCTTCCAGCAGATCAGCACCGGTTTCCTGCCGGAGGTCGGGCCGAACACCGACTACCACAACCTGACGCTGCTGATCGGCCTGGCGGTGGCCGTACTGGCGGTGTGGCAGGAGGTCCGCGACCGGCGGCTGGCGGTGCGGTACGGCTTCGACTCCCTGCCCACCGGGTGGTTTCTGGCCAAGTGCGGGGCGATCACCGCCGGCATCGCGGTCTTCACCCTGCTGCTCGCCAGCTACCACGGCTTCCCGGTGGTGCTGTTGATGCTGGGCGCCCTGCTGATCGCCTACGGCTATGTGATGCGCACGACCGTGGTGGGGCGGCATGCCTACGCCGTGGGCGGCAACCAGGCGGCGGCCCGGCTGTCCGGCGTGAAGAGCCGGCGGGTGGTCTTCCTGGTCTTCGTCAACATGGGGATCCTCTCCGCGCTGGGCGGTCTGGTGTACGCGGCCCGGCTCAACGCCGGGACACCCAACGCGGGCATCAACTTCGAGCTGGAGGCCATCGCGGCGGCGTTCATCGGCGGTGCCTCGGCCAGCGGCGGCGTGGGCACCGTGCTGGGTGCGCTGATCGGCGGTCTGGTACTGGGGGTGCTCAACAACGGGATGTCGCTGGTGGGCATCGGCACCGACTACCAGCAGGTCATCAAGGGTCTGGTGCTGCTGGCCGCGGTCGGCTTCGACGTCTGGAACAAGCGCCGGGTCGGCAGCTGAGCGGTGCTGGTCCCGGCGCACCGCCCCGGGGCCGGTACGGGGGCGGTGCGCCGGGGCAGCCCGCCCCCGTGGGAGGCCCGGGGGCGGTGCGCGGGGGCTGCGACGCCCCGGGCTCACGTTGACCGGCGGCGACCTGGTCACTAGCGTGAACGAAGTCCAAATTTCTGAACGGAGTGAGAGACCCGTCATGGCGACCGTCCAGCCCCCCACCGATATCCACGAGGCCACCGCTGTCGACGTCGCCGCGGCCGGCGCCGCCGCGGCCGCGGCCGCACCCCTGCTGGCCGCGCTCTCCCTGGCGGAGCGGGCCGGGCTGCTCCGCGCAGCCGCGGACACACTGGACGCCCACACCGCCGAGCTGGTGAAGCTCGCCGACGCCGAGACCTCGCTCGGCGAGGCACGCCTCACCGGGGAGGTCGCCCGGACCACCGGCCAGCTGCGTCTGCTCGCCGACCAGGCCGCCGCCGGGGCCTTCCTGGACCTGATCGAGACCCCTGGCGACCCCACCGCCACCCCGCCCCGCCCGGCGCTGCGCCGCTATGTCCGGCCGATCGGGCCGGTCGCCGTCTATGCGGCCTCCAACTTCCCCTTCGCCTTCTCGGTGGCCGGCGGCGACACCGCCTCCGCGCTGGCGGCCGGCTGCCCCGTGGCGGTCAAGGCCCACCCCGGCCACCCCGCCACCCCAGCGCACCGCGGAGCTGGTCACCGCCGCGCTGGCCGAGGCCGGTGCCCCCGCGGGCACCTTCACCCTGCTGCACGGCTTCGAGGCAGGACGCCTGCTGGTGACCGACCCGCACATCCGGGCGGCGGCCTTCACCGGGTCGGTCCGCGGCGGCCGGGCGCTCTTCGACCTGGCGTCGGGGCGCCCCGACCCGATCCCCTTCTACGGCGAGCTCGGGAGCGTCAACCCGGTGGTCGTCACCCCCGCCGCCACGGCGGCGCGGGGCGCCGCGGTCGCCCGCGGCTACGCCGGCTCCTTCACGCTCGGCGGCGGACAGTTCTGCACCAAGCCCGGCATCGTCTTTCTGCCCGCCGGCCACGGCCTGGACGGGGAGCTGGCCGCCGCGGTCGGCGAGGTGGCCGCCGCGCCGCTGCTCACCGAGGCGATCGCGGAGGCCTATGAGCGGGCCGCCGCCGAGCTGGTGGAGATCCCGGGAGTCCGGGTGGTCGCCCGCGGCAGCGCCGAGGGCGGCGGCGCCCGGGCGCTGCTCTGCGCGGTCGACGGCGACACCTTCGCCGCCACCCCGGAGCTGGCCGAAGAGCACTTCGGCCCCACCTCTCTGGTGGTGGAGTACGACAACCCGGCGCAGCTGCCCGCGCTGCTGGACGCGGTGCCCGGCTCGCTGACCGCCACCGTGCACGGAGAGGCCGGCGACCCGGTGGACGCCGAGCTCGCCCGTCGGCTCTTCGCCCAGCTGGAGTCCCGCGCCGGACGGCTGCTGTGGAACGGCTGGCCCACCGGTGTCGCAGTGGCGCCGGCGATGCAGCACGGCGGCCCCTGGCCGGCCACCACCTCTCCGCTGCACACCTCCGTGGGCACCACGGCGGTGCGCCGCTTCCTGGTGCCGGTGGTCTACCAGGACGTCCCGGAGGAGCTGCTGCCGTCGGCGCTGCGCGCCTGACGCCACTCCCGCACGCTGCCGGCCGCGCCCCCGTCCCGGGGGGCGCGGCCGGTGCCGTCTCCGGGGTTCGCACGGGTCACATCCGGTGTACCGCCGGGGCTCACACGCCGGACCGCCCGTGTTCACCCGCACGGCCGAGCATCTGGCTGACACTCCGCGAACGGGCCCACGCAGGCGAGGAGTCCCCATGGGAGACGGGCACCACCACGACCGCCCCCAGGGCGGACCCGCCGTGCTGACGGCACCCGCCCGCACGGCGGCACCCGCCGGAACGGGCGGCCGCCGGCCGCGGGCCGTCCTCGGCCTGGACGTCGGGGCCGCCGACCTCCGGGCGGCCGACGCAGTGCTCCAGTCGCTGGCGGGACTGCCCGCTGAGGCCCTGGCCTGCACCCAGCCGATCCACGGTGAGCACCCCCATGTGGCACTCACCGTGGAGGTCCCCGACCGGGAGTCGGCGGCGGTCTGGGCACTGCTGTGCGCCGCCGCCGATGCGGTGCCCGGCGGCGGGGCGTCCTGGGGCTACCGCCGCCACGGTGCGGCGCCGGCCGCCGAGGCGGCGGGCGCCGCGGCCGCGGCCCATGCGCTCGGCCGCGGCCGGGCGGTGCGCTTCCCCGGGGTGGGGGCGCTCACCGGCACGGTCACCGTGGGCGAGCTGCTGGCCCGCTCGGCGATCGACCGGGTGGCGCTGCTGGGCGGCGGGACGGCCGACAGCGCGGCGCAGGTGGCCACCCGGGGCCGGGTCCGGCCGGAGCGGCGCACCGGGGAGCTGGTCCTGGTGGTGGAGGAGAGCGCCCACGGGCAGCTGACCCCTTACGAGGTCCCGGGCCCCTTCGACCGGCGTATCGTCCGCGGCTGATCGGCGGAGGCAGCTGCATATGCATCGCAGCTGGTCAGCGGGGGTTGTTCGGGAGTGGCTGCAACGGTCCGGCTGTGTCACGGTGGGGTGATGACGGGGCATCCGCACACCCATGGGCACCCTCAGGACCACCGGCACGGGCACGACGGCGGGCACGACCCCCAGTACGGGCACAGCGGCGGGCCCGACCACCGGCACGGTAACGACGGCGGGCACGGGCACCGGCACGGGCACGACGGCGGGCACGGCGCGGAGCGCGGCCATGACCACGGGCACAGCCACGGGCACGGGCCCGACCACCGGCACTCCCTGCGGCACCGGCTGGCGCACGCGCTGAAGCCGCACAGCCACGACTCCGCCGACAGGGTCGACGCCGCGCTGGAGGGCTCGGCCGAGGGTCTGCGCACCCTGGCCTTCTCGCTGGCGGTCCTGGGCGCCACCACCGCCGTACAGGCCGCGGTGGCGGCGCTGTCGGGCTCGGTGGCGCTGCTCGGCGACACCGTGCACAACGCCGCCGACGCGCTCACCGCGCTGCCGCTGGGCGTCGCCTTCCTGCTGGGCCGGCGGGCGGCCACCCGCCGCTACACCTACGGCTTCGGGCGCGCCGAGGACCTGGCGGGCGTGATGGTGCTGCTGACCATCACCGTGTCCTCGCTGCTCGCGGCGTACGAGGCGGTCCGCCGGCTGGTCGAGCCGCAGGAAGTGGGCCATCTGCCGGCGGTGGCGGCCGCGGCCCTGGTGGGCTTCGCCGGCAATGAGCTGGTGGCGCGGCGGCGGATCGGCACCGGCCGCCGGATCGGTTCGGCGGCGCTGGTCGCCGACGGTCTGCACGCCCGTACCGACGGCTTCACCTCGCTGGCGGTACTGCTGGGCGCGGGCGGTGCGGCGCTCGGCTGGCGTGCGGCGGACCCCGTGGTCGGACTGGTGATCACCGGGGCGATACTGCTGGTGCTCCGCCAGGCGGCGCGGGAGGTGTGGCGGCGGCTGATGGACGCGGTGGACCCGGCGGCGGTGGATGCCGCGGAGGCGGCGCTGCACGCGGTCCCCGGGGTCCGCGGGGTGGGCGCGGTGCGGATGCGCTGGCTGGGTCACACCCTGCGGGCCGAGACGGAGATCGTGGTGGACCCGGGGCTGACCGTGGTGGCGGCGCACCGGCTGGCCGTCGCGGCGGAGCTCGCACTGATCCGCGCGGTGCCCCGGCTGGTCTCGGCGACCGTCCACATCGACCATCCACCGGTGCAGGACGGGCAGCCCGATCCGCACCGGGAGCCGGCGCACCACATTGCCTGACGGTTCGTCACATATCGCCCGGCATGGGACCGCCCGCCCGTGCGGCGTGCACGGGCGGGCGGGTGGTGCGGCTCAGTAGGCGTAGGGCCAGCCGGCGGAGTCCCAGCCGAGCAGGTTGACTCCCAGCTTGGGGGTGCCGCTGTCATTGCCGTCGTAGTAGTGGTAGACGAGCAGGTCGCCGTCGGTGTCGTGCAGCACGCTCTGGCCGCCCGGGCCGATGTAGCGGCCATGGGTGGCCAGCACCAGGGTGCCGCCGCCGTTCAGCATGTCGGTGCCGTTGCGGTCGTAGAAGGGCCCGGTGGGGCTGGAGGCGCGGCCGACCTTGATCTTGTAGGTCGAGGAGGTGCCCGCACAGCAGGCGTCGTAGGAGGCGAAGAGGTAGTACGACGAGCCGTGCTGGAGGATGTACGGCGCCTCCACCGCGTACGGCGAGTCCGGCCGGGTCGCCAGATGGTGCCGGGCGGTGTCGGAGGCGAGCTGCTTGCCGGTGGCCGGGTCGATGCGGATGGAGTAGACGCCCGTCCAGTAGGAGCCGAACGAGAGCCACCAGCGGCCGGAGGAGTCGACCAGCAGCGAGGGGTCGATGGCGTTGTAGTCGTCGGACGTGGCGGAGGAGTAGACCACGCCGGAGTCGCTCCAGCTGCCGGGCAGACCGGTGCTGCTGACGGCCAGGCCGATGGCGGACTTGTTGCTGCCGAAGGAGGAGACGGCGTAGTACATCAGGTACTTGCCGTTGTGGTACGAGACATCCGGCGCCCAGGGGTCCTTGCCGGAGGAGTAGCCGCTCCACCAGGACGGCAGCGCGGTGAAGGCGGAACCGGCCCTGGTGAAGGTGATCCGGTCGCTGGAGGTGCGGGCCTCCAGGCCGTTGTGGGTGGAGTAGAGGACGTACTGGCCGGAGGTGGTGCGCACCATCGACGGGTCGTGGACGGTGATGTCGCCGGTGACATACCCGGGGTCGGGGTAGGCGGCGGCGGGTTCGGCCGCGGTGAAGGTGAGCAGCAGCGCACAGAGGACCGCCGTGAGCGCGGCGGCCGCCGGGCGGCGGCGGAGCGGTGGTGAGGGCAGGTGCACGGTCTCTCCCGAGGGTGGGTCGGTCCGGCGGGGGCGGCGCACGGTGGCGGGCCCCCGCCGGCGGTCATGGGAGATGGAGCTGCCCGGAGGGGACGTCAGACGGTCAACCGGATGACGTTCCAGGAGAGCGGCTCCAGCTCGGCGCGGAGCACCCCGTCGGTGACGGTGGTGCCGGTCGCGGCGTGCGGAGCGACACGCTCCGGCTCGTCGAGGGTGTTGCGGGCGTCCGGGTCGGCGTCGGCCAGGACCGAGTGCTCGGCCAGGGTGCGGGCGCCGACCCCGCGCAGGTCGATCTCCAGCGGCAGGGCCTGGTCCTGGCTGCGGTTGACGGCGAAGACGGTGACCGCACCGGTCTCCTCGTCGACCACAGCGGTGGAGTGCAGCAGTTCCACCTGGCCGAACTTCGCGGTGGTGTGGGTGGGGCTGTCGGCCTCCACCCGCAGCACCCGGCCGCGGCCGTGTGCCGACGCCTGGGCGAAGGGGAAGAAGGTGGTCTGCCGCCAGGCAGGGCCGCCCGGCTCGGTCATGATGGGCGCGATCACATTGACCAGCTGGGCCAGCGAGGCGGCGGTGACCCGGTCGGCGTGCCGCAGCAGGGCGATCAGCAGTGAGCCCACCACCACCGCGTCGGTGACCGAGTAGCTGTCCTCCAGCAGTCGGGGGGCCACGTCCCAGTCCGGCGGCGTCTGGGCCTGGAAGCGGCGCTGGTACCAGACGTTCCACTCGTCGAAGGAGAGGTTGATCCGCTTCTCGGCCTTCAGCCGCGCCCTGACGTGGTCGCAGGTGGCGACGACCGACTCGATGAAGTGCTCCATGTCGACCGCGGAGGCCAGGAAGGAGTCGCGGTCGCCGTCGACCTCCTCGTAGTAGGCGTGCAGCGAGACATGGGAGACCTGCTCGTACGCCTCCTCCAGCACGGTCGCCTCCCAGGAGGCGAAGGTCGGCATGCCGGAGCCGGAGGAGCCGCAGGCGACCAGTTCCAGGTCGGGGTCGATCATCTTCATGGCGCGGGCGGTCTCGGCGGCCAGCCGGCCGTACTCGGCGGCGGTCTTGTGGCCGATCTGCCAGGGGCCGTCCATCTCGTTGCCCAGGCACCACATGCGGATGCCGTAGGGCTCCTTGGCGCCGTGCGCGATCCGGCGGTCGGAGAGCTCGGTGCCGCCCGGGTGGTTGCAGTACTCCAGCAGCTGGCGTGCCTCCTCCACCCCCCGGGTGCCAAGGTTGACCGCCATCATGGGCTCCGCGCCGGTCTTGCCGCAGAAGTCCATGAACTCGGCCAGACCGAAGGCGTTGGTCTCGGTGGAGCGCCAGGCCGGCTCCAGCCGGACGGGGCGCTGCTCCCGCGGGCCGACGCCGTCCTCCCAGCGGTAGCCGGAGACGAAGTTGCCGCCGGGGTAGCGGACCGTGGTGACGCCCAGTTCGCGGACCAGCGCCAGGACGTCCTGGCGCAGTCCCTCGGCGTCGGCAGCCGGGTGACCCGGCTCGTACAGGCCGTCGTAGACGCACCGGCCGAGGTGCTCCACAAAGGATCCGTACAGCCGCGGGTCGACGGCGCCCACGGTGAAGGCCTGGTCGAGGGTGAACCGGGCGGGGGTGGTGCGGGGGTGGGACATGTCTTCCTCTCGAAGGGGACTCACTGGCCGGCGAGTCCGGTGTGGGCGACGCCGCGGACGATCTGGCGCTGAAAGAGGACGAAGATCACCAGCAGGGGCAGTCCGGCGAGCACGGCGGAGGCCATCACCTGGGCGTAACGCACACCGTAGGTGCTCTGCACGGTGATCAGGCCCACCGGCAGGGTCATCTGTCCGGGATCGGTCGTGACCAGGAACGGCCACAGGAAATTGTTCCAGGTCCCGATGAAGGTGAAGATCGCCACCGCGGCGAGCACCGGGCGGGAGAGCGGCACCACGATCCGCCAGAACACCCGCCAGCGGCCGGCCCCGTCGACGAAGGCGGCCTCCTCCAGCTCCGGGGGCAGTCCCTGGAAGAACTTCACCAGGACGAAGACCATCGCCGGGGCGATGGCCTGGGGCAGGATGATGCCCCAGTAGGTGTCCACCAGGTGCAGCGAGACCATCTCGGAGAACATCGGGGTGATCAGCACCTGCGGCGGCACCATGATCCCGGCCAGCACCAGGCCGTACACCCACTTCTGGCCGCGGAAGGGGGCACGGGCGAAGCCGTAGGCGGCCATGGCGCTCAGCGCCACGGTGAGCAGGGTGGTGACCACCGAGACAAAGGCCGAGTTGAACAGCCACACCCACAGGTCGTTGCTGCCCAGCACCTTGCGGTAGGCCTCAAAGGTCACCGTGGAGGCGATCCACTCCAGCGGGGTCCTGGTGGTCTCGCCCTCGGGCTTGAGGGAGGTGGCGAGTGCCCAGGCGAGCGGCACCAGCCAGAGCACGGCGAGCACCGCCGCCGCGACCAGCATGGCGATACGGCCGGGGGTCCAGCGCGGCCGGCGGCCGCCGGCGTCCTCGGGGGCCAGCAGCGCGCTCATGCGGCACCTTCCTCACGGGAGCGGCCCAGCCGCAGCTGTGCCAGCGAGACGACGACGATCACGGCGAAGAGGATGTAGGAGACGGCGGAGGCGTAGCCGATCCGGTAGCCGGTGAAGCCGGCGTCGTACATGTACTCCAGGATCGGGCGGGTGGAGTCGTCCGGGCCGCCGCCGGTCATCAGGTAGATCTGGTCGAAGATCTTGAGTGAGGCGATCAGCTGGAGCACCACCACCATGCCGGTGGTGCGCTTGAGCAGCGGGAGGGTGATGCGCAGCAGCCGCTGCCAGGGGGTGGCGCCGTCGATCTCGGCAGCCTCGTGGAGCTGCTGGGGGATGGCCTGGAGTGCGGCCAGGTAGAGCAGGAAGTTGAAGCCGACGGTCCACCAGACGGTGGTGAGGACCACGGAGGCCATGGCCCAGTCGGCGTCGGTGAGCCAGCCGATGGAGTCATGGATGCCGATCTTCGCCAGGGTCTGGTCGAAGAGGCCGAATCCGGGCTGGTACATCCAGGTCCAGATCAGCGCGACCACGGCGGACGGCAGCACAAAGGGCGCGAAGAAGGAGAGCCGCCACAGCCAGCGGACCACCCGCAGATTGTGTGCCAGCAGCGCCAGCACCAGGCCCAGCAGCACCAGCGGCGGGGTGCTCATCAGGGTGAAGAGCAGGGTGTGCCAGAGGGACCGCCAGACCGCGGGGTCGTGGAAGGCCTCGGTGTAGTTGTCGAACCCGATGAACTTGCCGTTGATGCCGGCGATGTTGTCGTTGCCGAAGCTCATCTTGAAGCCCATGACCAGCGGCCAGACCAGGAAGAGCAGATACCCGAGCAGGAACGGGCCGGTGAAGAGCAGCCCGTGCTCGCTCCACTTGCGGCGGACCCGGGCGGCGGCGTTGCGGGCGGCGTCCCCGCCGGCCCGCTCTGCTCCGGCGGGTGCGGCGGCCTTGGGCAGCGAGACACTCATGACGCGCCTCCTCCGAACGGGTTGGGGGTGGCCGCGAGCCGGGAGAGGTCGGCCCTGGCCTGGGCGAGGCCGGCGGCGGGGGTGGCAGTGCCGGTGAGGACCTTGGAGAAGGCGGCGCCGGTGGCCAGTTCGAACTGCGAGGCGGATCCGGAGTACCAGGCGGGCGGGTCCAGCACCACGTCCTCGGCGACGGACCGGTAGTCGGACTGCGGATGCAGCGCCAGGTACTCCGGCTCGGAGAGCACCGGCTTGTAGGCCGGGACATGGCCGCCCTTGGCCCAGTCCACGCTGTGCTTCAGCATCCAGGCGACAAAGGTGTAGGCGGCCCGGTTGGGCTCCCCGCCGCGTCCGGCCTGGTGGGGCAGGACGAAGGAGTGGCAGTCGGCCTCGGTGTAGGCCCGGGGACCGAACAGTGCGGGGATGCGGGTCATGGAGAACGGCAGCTTGGACGCGAGGAAGGTGGAGACCTCCCACTCGCCGCAGAGGAAGAACGCCGTCTTGCCGCTGTTGAAGGTGGCGACCGCGCCTGGGTAGTCGACCTCCTTGACCGCCAGCCCCTCCTTGGTGAGCTGCTGCATGAAGCCCAGCACCTGGGTCGCCCTGGCCTCGTCCAGGGTGACCTTGGTGCCGTCCGGGGAGAGGACGGTGCCGCCGGTCTGCGCATAGAGCCCGGAGAAGAGCCGCCAGGGGCCGACGGTGCCCGGGCCCAGGGTCTCGAAGGCGATGGCGGGGCCGGACCCGGTGGCCTTGCGGGCGGTGCGCAGCATCTCCAGGAACTGGTCGGCTCCCTGAACCGGCTTCAGTTTGCCGTCGTCACCGAGCAGTCCGGCCTTCTTGCAGATGTCGGTGTTGTAGTAGAGGACGAAGGGGTGGGTGTCCAGCGGGATGCAGTACTGGCTGCCGCCGTTGGCCTGGCCGCGTTTCCACATGGCCTCGGGGAAGTGCTCGGGCTTGACGCCGTTCTCGGCCAGCAGGTCGAGGTCGAAGGGGTCCAGCAGCCGGCCCGGGGCGAATCCGGGCAGCCGGGCCATGTGCAGTACGGCCAGTTCCGGGGCGCGTCCGCCGGCGCCGGCCATGGAGAGCTTGGTGTAGTACGGGGCGCCCCACTGGAGGGTGGTGGCCTCCAGTTCGATCTCGGGGTGCGCCTTGCCGAAGGCGTCGATCATGGCCTGCATGTTGACGCCGTCGCCGCCGCCGAAGAGGTGCCAGTAGCGGACACGGGTCCGGTCGGCGCCCAGAGCGGGAGCGGCGCAGCCGGCTGCTCCCAACCCGGCGGTTGCCAGGGCTCCGAGCCCCAGTGCACCACCGAGGAAGCGGCGGCGGGTGGGGGGTGACTCCATGGCGCCCTCCTCGTTCGAAATTTCGACATACGTACGTAACTTCGGACAGAAGATAGGGCCGCCATCGGGGCACGTCAACGGTTCTGACACGCCCGTCCGACGGCCCGTCGGAGCCGGAGCACAGCAGAGCCGCCCCTCCCCCGACGGGGAGGGGCGGCTCTTGGGAGGTACCGAACCGCTCTCAGGAGGCGGCGAGGCGGACGACCATCTTTCCGGTGTTGGCCCCGCGCAGCATGCCCAGGAAGGCGTCCAGGGCGTGGTCGATGCCATCGACGACGGTCTCGTCGTAGCGCAGCCGGCCCTCCCGCAGCCAGCCCGCCACCTCGGCGGTGAACTGCTGCTGAAGTGCGGCATGGTCGCCCACCAGCACGCCCTGCAGCCGCAGCCGCTTGCCGATCACCTGGACCAGGTTGCGCGGGGCGGCCGGGGCCTCGGTGTCGTTGTACTGGGCGATGGCCCCGCAGAGGGTGGCGCGGCCGTGCACCCGCAGAGCACCGATGGCGGCCTCCAGGTGCTCTCCGCCGACATTGTCGAAGTAGACGTCGATGCCCTCCGGCGCGGCCTTGGCGAGCTGCTCGGCGACCGGGCCGTCCTTGTAGTTGAAGGCCGCGTCGAAGCCGTAGTGGTCCACCAGCCGGGCGACCTTGTCCGCGGAGCCGGCGCTGCCGATCACCGTGGAGGCGCCCTTGAGCCTGGCGATCTGGCCGACCAGGCTGCCGACCGCACCGGCCGCACCGGAGACGAAGACGGCGTCGCCCTCCTTGAAGGACGCCACCTCCAGCAGACCGGCGTAGGCGGTCAGCCCCGGCATGCCGAGCACCCCGAGGAAGTAGGAGAGGGGAGCGGCATCCGCGTCCACCCCGACCGCGTGCTTGGCGTCCACCAGCGCGTACTCCCGCCAGCCGAGCCCGTGCAGCACCGCGTCGCCGACCGCGAAGCCGTCGGCCTGCGAGGCCACCACCCGGCCGACGGCGCCGCCGTCCATCGGCCGGTCCAGGGCGAAGGGCGGGACATAGGACTTGACGTCGTTCATGCGGCCGCGCATGTACGGATCGACGGAGAGGTACTCGTTGCGTACCAGGATCTGTCCGGGACCGGGCTGCGGCACCGGCACCTCACGCAGGGCGAAGTCGTCCGGGGTGGGCCAGCCCTGCGGCCGGGCCACCAGATGCCACTCGCGGGCGGTGCTGGGGAGTGCCTGCTCTGCCATGTCCGCTGATCCCTTTCATGGAGACTGCCCCAAAAAGTTGAGGTCCTTAAGCAACCATGCGTATGAAAGGTTCACGTTGTCAAATGTTCAGCTAGACTGTCGGCATGTCGCCGCAGTCGGATCCGCTCACCCTCGAGGTCGTCGACCTCATGGCCAGGCTCGTCTCGCTCTTCCACAAGGAGTACGAGGAGGCGGCCGCCGCCCGCTCGCTCACCGGAGCACAGGCCAAGGTGCTGGCACTGCTGCGGCGCGGCCCGATGCCCATGCGGCACATCGCGCAGACGCTCAGCTGCGAGCCGTCCAACATCACCGGCATCGTCGACCGGCTGGAGAGCCGGGGCTTTGTCACCCGGGAGGCCGACCCGCAGGACCGCCGGGTCAAGCTGGTGGCCGCCACCGACGCCGGCCGCGAGGCCTCGGAGGAGCTGCGCGACTCGCTCAACTTCGCCCGTGAGCCGCTGGCCGCGCTGGGCGAGGAGGAGCGGGCCACCCTGCGCGACCTGCTTCGCAGGATGCTGGAGGGCGCATCCTCCTGACGTGTCGTCAGGTTCGGGGCAACTGCGGAAGATGACCGTAGGGGTCGGGGGTGCCCGGCTCCCCTGAGGACTCGGCCGCCCCGGCCGCCTCGGACTGCTCCGGCTCCGCGGGCCCCTCGACCGGGAGCAGATCGCGTACCAGCAGGGTCGCCCCGGCCACCGCGCCGGGCATCGCGAACACCGCCGCCAGCGGTACCAGGAAGAGCAGCACCAGCGGCACCCCGAAGCCCAGCGCCAGCATCCGGCGGCCGCGCAGCAGCGCCAGCCGCTCGCGCACCGGAACCCCGCGCCGCTGCATCGCCACCGCGGTGAGCTCCAGCGTCAGGAAGAACCCGGAGACGCAGAACCCCAGTACCGGCACCACCGTCTGTCCCAGCATCGGGACGAACCCCAGGACGAAGAGCAGCAGCCCGAGCCCCGCCACCCGCACCAGGACGAAGAGGCTGTCCCGCGCCGAGTTCCACAGCTCCCGCCAGAGCGGCAGCCGCGGCGCCGGCGGCGCACCGCCCTCGGACTTCTCGACCTGCTCCGCGAGGGCCTCGTAGAAGGGCTCCCCCACCAGCAGCGTCGCGGCGGTGAAGGTCACCACGGCCAGCAGCAGACCGCCGCCGAAGAGCAGTGCGGTGAACAGGTCCCGGAGTATCTGGCGCCACGGCGAACCCCAGCCGTCGGCGAACGGTGTGGCCCACGCCGACAGGTCGTCCGCCCAGAAGGCGAAGACCACCAGCACGGCCGTGTAGAGCACCAGCGTGATCAGGGCCGGAAGCAGTCCGAAGCCCCACCACCGGCCGTGCCGCGCCACCCAGCGCTGACCCTTGCCCAGATACCCCAGCCCCACCGCAAGATCACGCATGCCGCCAAGCCTAGGGCGTGCCGTGGGGGATGGGCCCGTCCGGGTGAAGTTTCGGGCGTGGTGGGCAACGCGGCGGTGCCGCTGCCCTACTGTTGCGCCTGGCGAGACATGCATTCTGCACAGTGGGGCGGGTGGGACTCGAACCCACGACCCAGGGATTATGAGTCCCCTGCTCTAACCGGCTGAGCTACCGCCCCGTGCCGATGCGACCGCCCCAGCACGAGCGGCCCGCGTCGGGCCGCCTGCCGCAGCATAGCTGCTCAGCCGCTTTCCCCGCGCGTCGGGGTCACGCCTGCCCTCTTCCGGTACGGCAAAGGCCCCCCGGATCACCGAGGGGCCTTCACCGTCTTGCTCCCGCCATTGGACTCGAACCAATAACCTGCCGGTTAACAGCCGGCTGCTCTGCCAATTGAGCTAGGCGGGACCGGTGCGCGTACGCACACGAGGGAGCAGGACACGTGCTCTGCTCTTGCTCCCGCCATTGGACTCGAACCAATAACCTGCCGGTTAACAGCCGGCTGCTCTGCCAATTGAGCTAGGCGGGATTGCGTCGGGAGCGCCGACCGGCCCCGGTCCTCCGGGTCTTGGGCACTCGCTGCGGGACATACATTAGCGCACGTAGGGGGGTGGTCCGCCAATCCCGTGACGAGCCGCGCAGGCGTGCCCCCGACGGCGCGTCCGGCGCGCGGCGGATCCGCGGGCCCGCGATGCTGGTGGGAACCGCCGCCGCGGGGCGCCCCGCGGTCGCGGTTCACGCAGGTGCCCGGCGGGTAGGGGCGACCAGACGAACACGGGCGCCGACCGAGGGCGGACCGGACCGAGCGCGGGCCGCCGCGCCGCGCCGCGCGGGGGGAGCCCGGGAGAAGTGGAGCCGAGGATGAGGAAACTGTCGTTCGCCGTGGGGCTGGCCACCGGCTATGTGCTGGGCGCCAGGGCCGGACGTGACCGCTACGAGCAGCTGGCGAAGTCCGCCCGCGGCCTGACCCGCAACCCCAAGGTGCAGGACGCCGCCCGGCAGGCCCGGGAGACCGCCGGCTCGGTGGCCGGCCGCGCCGCGGACACCGTCGCCGGGCGGGTCGGCGAGAAGCTGCCCTCCTCGGTCACCGACAGGGTCCCCTACCTCCGCCAGAAGGCCTCGGGCGACGACGGCTGGGGCACCGACAGGCCCTGAGCCCCGGCCCGGCCGACCGGCCGACCGGCCGCTCGATACCGGATGAACAACGCTTGCGGTGTCGGACCGTACACCTGCACGCACGGTGCGGCATGATCTCGACCATGGCCATTGTCGCCGGTATCGACTGCTCGACCCAGTACACCAAGATCGTCGCCTGTGACGCCGGCAGCGGCGCCGTGCTGCGCGACAACCGCGCCGCGCACCCCCTGCCCCCCGCCTCGGAGGACCCGACCCGGGGCACCGAGATCGACCCGCAGGCGTGGCTGCACTCGGCGCCGCGGCCACCGGCGGCATGCTCGAAGGCATCAGCGCCATCGGCGTGTCCGCCCAGCAGCACGGCATGGTCGGACTGGACGCGGGTGGCGTCCTGGTGCGCCCCGCCCTGCTCTGGAACGACCCGAGGGCCGCCGGCGCCGCCGCCTCGCTGGTGGACGCCCTGGGCGGCCCCGCCGCGTGGGCCCAGGCCATCGCGGCGGTCCCCGCGGCCACCTACACCGTCGCCAAGCTGCGCTGGCTGGCCGAGTTCGAGCCCGCGTCCGCCAAGCGGCTGGCCGAGGTGCTGCTGCCGCACGACTGGTTGGTGTGGCAGCTGCTGGGCCACCCCAAGCGGCGCACCACCGACCGCGGTGACGCCTCCGGCACCGGCTACTGGTCGCCGGTCACCGGCCGCTACCGCGAGGACCTGGTGAAACTGGCGCTCGGCCACGAGGTACGGCTGCCCGATGTGCTCGGCCCGGCCGAGCCCGCCGGCGAGACCCCCGAGGGACTGCTGATCTCCGCCGGCACCGGCGACAACATGGCCGCCGCGCTGGGCCTGGGCGCCGGCCCCGGGGACGCGGTGGTCTCACTCGGCACCAGCGGCACCGTCTTCGCCGTCCATGACGAGCCCCTGGTCGACGAGTCGGGCGCCATCGCCTCCTTCGCCGACGCCACCGGCCGCCATCTGCCGATGGTCGGCACGCTCAACGCCGCCCAGGTGCTGCGCCGCACCGCCGCCCTGCTGGGCACCGACCTGGAGGGCCTCAGCGAACTGGCGCTCCAGTCCTCCCCCGGCTCGTACGGGCTGGTGATGCTGCCGTACCTGGAGGGCGAACGCATCCCCTATCTGCCGCACGCCGCGGGCACCCTGGCCGGGCTGCGCGCCGAGTCGATGGAGCGGGAGCATGTGGCGCGGGCCGCCGTGGAGGGCATGCTCTGCGGCATCGCCGACGCACTGGACGTACTGCGCGGGCGCGGGGTCGTGGTCCGGCGGGTCTTCCTGGTCGGCGCGGCCGGGCGGCTGGCCGCCGTGCAGCACATCGCGCCCCTGGTGCTGGGGGTGCCCGTGATAATCCCGCCCCCCGGCGACTACGCCGCGCGCGGCGGTGCCCGGCAGGCCGCCTGGGCGCTGGCCGGCACCGCCGAGCCGCCGCAGTGGGACCTGGCGGACGCGGTCACCGTGGAGCCGGGCGAGGACATCGCCTTCGGGCAGGCGGTGCGGCAGCAGTACGCCTCGGTGCGTGAGCAGGTGCACCCGGAGACCCGCTCCTCCTACTAGGGCTTGCCCGAACCATTCGCGCCGGTGCGGCGGGAATGGTCGGACAACCCTCCGGGCTCGGGCTGTCCGCGGCGGTGTCCGCACCGGCCCCGGACACCCCGGCCCCCGACACCCCGCCCGGGGGCAGGCCGGATGCTCGGCCCGCTCCCGGCCGTCACCGGCCCGGGGCGGCACGGCCACGCCGCGCCGGACGGCGCCGGGGGGCTGCGGCCGGTTGCGGGGTTCAGTCGAGGTAACCGCGCAGTTGGTCGGCGAAAGCGTGGTCGCGCAGTTTGTTGAGGGTCTTGGACTCGATCTGCCGAATGCGCTCCCGGGTCACCCCGAAGAGGCGCCCGATCTCCTCCAGGGTCCGCGGCCGGCCGTCCGCGAGCCCGTAGCGCAGCTGCACCACCTTGCGCTCGCGCTCACCGAGGGTGGAGAGCACCGCTTCCAGATGCTCCCGCAGCAGGATGAAGGCGGCGGACTCCACGGGTGAGGCGGCGTCGGCGTCCTCGATCAGATCGCCCAGCGCGATGTCGTCCTCCTCGCCCACCGGCGCATGGAGCGAGACGGGCTCCTGGGCCAGTCGCAGCACCTCGGTGACCCGCTCCTCGGAGAGGTCCAGGACCACGGCGACATCGGCGGGGCTGGGCTCGTGGCCGCGTTCCTGGAGCAGCCGGCGCTGCACCCGCACCACACGGTTGATCAGCTCCACCACGTGCACCGGCACCCTGATGGTGCGGGCCTGGTCGGCCAGTGCCCGGCTCATGGCCTGGCGGATCCACCAGGTCGCATAGGTGGAGAACTTGTAGCCGCGGGCGTAGTCGAACTTCTCGACGGCGCGGATCAGCCCCAGATTGCCCTCCTGGACGAGGTCCAGCATGGTCAGTCCGCGGCCGACGTACCGTTTGGCGACCGAGACCACCAGCCGCAGATTGGCCTCGATCAGGCGCCGCTTGGCGATCCGGCCGAGGACCACCAGCCGGTCCAGGTCGTCGGCGAGCCCGTCCTCGACGCCTGCGGCCAGATGCTCGCCCAGGTACTCCTCGGCGAACAGCCCCGCCTCGACCTGCCGGGCCAGTTCGACCTCCTCCGCGGCGCTGAGCAGCGGGATGCGGCCGATCTCCCGCAGATACTGGCGGAAGAGGTCCGCGGAGGGACCGGCGACCTCGTCGAGGGCCGGGGCGCGCTCCGCCTCCTCGGGCTCCTCCGCCTCCTGCGGCTCCTCCACGGCGACGGTGGCCAGCTCGGCCTCGGTGGGGCCGCCGACCTCCGTGAGCTCCTGGTCGGTGCCGTCCTGATCGGTGCCGTCCTGGTCGGTGCTGCCCTGGCCGGTGCTGCCCTGGCCGGTGCTGCCCTCGGTACCGTCCTGGCCGACGCCGTCGAGCACATCCGCCGCCTCGGGATGGCCCTCCGCCGGGCCGGGCTCGGTCCGCCCCGGTGCCCGGGGATCGTCCGTGGGGCCCTCGTGCCGGACGCGCTCGACGGTGTCGGCGGCGTCGGCTTCGTCCGCGTCGGCGGTGGCGGCCGATTCGCTCCGGGGAGCGGCACGGCGGGCGGCGGGGCGGGCCGGGGTGACGAGGTCCACATCGTTCCCTTCCTGCGCGGAGGGCCCGTGGTGCACTGAGGGTTCGGGCGCCTGCTGGTCGGGGGCCTGCTGGACAGGTGCCGGGGCGTGCAGCGCCGGGGCGGTGGGCACGGCGCCGCCCTCCGCCCGGGAGGCCGTGGGCGGGATGTCGCCGGCCGCGGCAGTCCCGCGCTGCAATGACTGGGACACCACTTCCAGTGTGGGGTACGCCACACGACATGGCCGATACTCGTGCGGTGGTTTTTTGGCCCCGGGGGCGCCGGGCCCCGCCCTGCGCGCCCCGCGCGGGCCCTAGAGAGCGGCCGCGCCGCGGGTCCGCAGATCGTTGCGGTACTGCTCCAGCGCCCACAATTCGCCCTGGACGGCGGCCAGTTCCTCGGGGTCGGCCCGGTTGCCGAGCCGCTGGAGGTGGGCCCTCACCTCGGCCACCCGGGCGTCCACGGCCTGGAGCCGCAACTTCACCAGGAACTCCCCCGCGTAGATGGCATCCGGGGCCCGGCGGGTGCGGATCGGCTCCACGGTGAGCTCGGTGACCAGGGCGCGTACCGCGTCGTCGGGGGCGGCGTCGCGGACCCTGGCGGTGAAGTCGGGCAGCCCTGTGCCGTACGCGGCGCCGCCCGCGGCGGCGATGGCGCGCCGTACCGCGGTGTAGGGGGCGGTGGGGAACTCGTCCTCGCCGAAGTTGTCGAAGGCCGGGCTCACCAGCTCCGGGTGCTGGAGGGCGAGCTTCAGCAGCTCCCGCTCCACGAACTGCGCGGGGTCGCGGGGGTTGAGCCGGGGTGCGGCGGGGCGGGCGGGCGCGGGCGCCGGAGCGGCTGCCTCTGCGCGCCGCCCGGCGGGGCCGGGCCGGTCGTGCTCCCGCTCGCGCTGCCAGCGGGCGATCTGGGCGACCCGGCGCACCACGAACTGCTCGTCCAGGATGCCCAGCATTCCGCCGAGCTGGACGGCGTACTGGTGCTGGATGGAGCGGTCCTTGATCCGGGCGACGATCGGCGCGGCCTCCTCCAGCGCGGCTGCGCGGCCCTCGGCGGTCTCCACCCGGTGCCGGCCGACGGTGCTGCGGATGGCGAACTCGAAGAGCGGCACCGGGTTGTCCACCAGCTTGCGCACCGCCGCGTCGCCCTCCGCGAGCCGCAGTTCACAGGGGTCCATGCCGCCGGGGCTGACCGCGATGGAGGTGCGGGCGGCGAACTTCTGGTCGTCCTCGAAGGCACGCAGTGCGGCCTTCTGCCCGGCGGCGTCGCCGTCGAAGGTGAAGACGGTCTCACCGCGGTAGGCGGAGGTGTCCATCAGCAGCCGACGGATGATCTTGATGTGGTCCTCGGCGAAGGCCGTGCCGCAGGTCGCCACCGCGGTGGTCACCCCGGCCAGATGGCAGGCCATGACATCGGTGTAGCCCTCCACCACCACGGCCCGGCCGGATTTGGCGATGTCCTTCTTGGCCAGGTCGATGCCGTAGAGGACATGCGACTTCTTGTAGATCGCCGTCTCGGGGGTGTTGAGGTACTTGGGACCGTTGTCGTCCTCGCGAAGCCTGCGCGCGCCGAAGCCGACCACCTCACCGGTGATGTCGCGGATCGGCCACACCAGGCGCCCCCGGAAGCGGTCGATCAGACCGCCGCGCTGCCCCTGCGAGGCGAGGCCGCCGGCCAGGATCTCCCGGTCGGCGAAGCCCTGGCCGCGCAGGTAGCGCACCAGGTGCTCCCAGCCCGCCGGGGCGTAGCCGACCCCGAACTGCTTGGCCGAGGCCGCGTCGAAGCCCCGCTCCGCCAGGAAGCGGCGGCCGATCTCGGCCTCCGCACCCTCCAGCTGCTCACTGAACCAGGCTGCGGCCACCTTGTGGGCCTCCACCAGCCGGGTCCGCTCCCCCTTCTGCCGTCCCGGGGTGTAGCCGCCCTCCTCGTAGCGCAGGGTGATGCCCGCCTGGGCGGCAAGCCGCTCCACGGCCTCGGTGAAGGAGAGATGCTCCACCTTCATCACAAAGCCGAGGGTGTCCCCGCCCTCCCCGCAGCCGAAGCAGTGGTACACACCCTTGGCCGGATTGACGTAGAAGGACGCCGACTTCTCGTCGTGGAACGGGCAGACACCCTTGAGCTGCGCCCCACCGCCGCTCACCAGTTGGACGTAGTCGGAGACGACCACGTCGATGGGCAGCGCGCTGCGCACCGCCTGTACGTCCTCGTCCCTGATCCTGCCTGCCACGCACGAAGTCTACGGCGGTGCGGGGACATGCCCCGCCGGGCTCAGGGCAGCAGCGCGTCCAGCGGGACGGTGGGGTCCGACAACCGCTCCGGGTCGACCGGCCGCCGGGAGCGCACCAGCTGCTGGATCGGGCCGGTGACGTCCCAGACATTGACGTTCATCCCCGCCAGCACCCGGCTCTGCGCGTCCAGCCAGAAGGCGATGAACTCGCGCTTGGCGGCATCGCCGCGGATCACCACCTGGGCGTACTCCCCGGGCGCGGCGAAGCCCGAGTACTCCATCCCCAGGTCGTACTGGTCGCTGAAGAAGTACGGCACCCGGTCGTAGACCACGTCCTGGCCGAGCATCGCGCGCGCGGCGGCCGGGCCGCCGTTGAGGGCGTTGGCCCAGTGCTCCACCCGCAGCCGCCGCTCGAAGAGCGGGTGGTACGCGGAGGCCAGGTCGCCGGCCGCGAAGACATCCGGGTCCGAGGTGCGCAGCGAGGCGTCCACCGCCACACCGCCGCCCTCCTCGCGGGGGGCGATCTCCAGCCCGGCGGCCTCGGCGAGCGCGATGTCGGGGGCTGCGCCGATGCCGATCAGCATGGCGTGGGCGGGCAGTTCCTCACCGGTGTCGGTGAGGGCGGCGAGCACCATGCCGTCCTGGCCCAGCACCTCGGTCACCGAGGCACCGAGCTCCAGGGAGACGCCGTGCTCACGGTGCAGATCGGCGAAGAACCCGCCGAGCTCCGGTCCGAGCACACCGTGCAGCGGGGTCGGCTGCGGCTCCACCACGGTCACCTCGGCGCCGTAGCCCCGGGCCGCCGCCGCGACCTCCATCCCGATCCAGCCGGCGCCCACGATCAGCAGCCGGCCGTTCTCCCGCCCCAGGGTCTGCAGCACCTGCCGCAGCCGCTCGGCGTGCGGCAGCCGGCGCAGATAGTGCACCCCCGCCAGGTCGGCGCCGGGCACCCGCAGGGGGCGCGGCGAGGAGCCGGTGGTCAGCAGCAGCTTCTGGTAGCGGATCGCGGTGCCGTCGCCCAGCCGTACCTCCTTGGCCTCCCGGTCCAGCTCGGTGACCGGCTGGCCCAGATGCAGCTCCACTTCGTGCGCCGTGTACCAGGCCGGGTCGTGGACCTGGAGCGCGTCGGCCTGCTCCGCACCGGTGAGGTAGCCCTTGGAGAGTCCCGGCCGCTCGTACGGCTTCTCCCGCTCGTCGCCGAGCAGTATCACCCGCCCGGTGAAACCCTCGTCCCGCAGCGTCTCGGCGGCCTTGGCCCCGGCCAGGCCGGCGCCCACGATGACATGGGTCTCGTTGCTGTCCACCACGTCCGCTCTCTCCTGTTCCGCGGCCGGCCATACACCGGTCGCTACGCACCGTGAGTGCCAGGTTACTGCGCGGCGGGGTCGGTGACCCCGGCCGATCCGGCCGTCCGCTGCGGTCGAGCGTCCCCCATGCGCACGCCCAAGTGAAGAGCGCTGCGCCAACCCGGCCGGATCATCACCCCTCCTGCACCAGCACCCGGTGCAGGGCCAGCGCGGAGGCGTCGGTGAGGGAGGCGATCTGGTCCACCACCGCACGCAGCCGGGAGCGGTCGTCCTCCGCCTCCTCGAACAGGGCACGGAAGACGGGGTCGAGTCCGCGCGGTGCATCCCGCACCAGCACCTCGGCCAGTTCGGCGATCACCACCCGCTGCCGTGAGCGCAGCTCGGCCTGCTCCGCCCGCTGCATCACATAGCGGACCGCGACGGCCTTCAGCACCGCGCACTCCACCCTGGTGGGCTGCGGCACCACCAGCTCTGCCCGGTAGCGGGTCAGCCGGCCCGGCCCGTGGCGCTCGCGGGTCGCCCGCTCCGCCGCCAGGCAGAACCGGCCGATCAGCTGGCTGGTGGCGTCCTTCAGCCCGGCCCGGTCACGGGCCGAGCCGTCGTAGGAGCGCGGCCACCACTCCTGGGCCAGCAGGCGGTCCAGCGCCTCGGCGAACTCCTCCTCCGCCGCCTGCGCATAGCGCGCGGCCACCCGGAACAGCTCCGCCCGCTCGGTGGGGCTGTGCAGCGCCGCCGGATCGACATGGCCGGCGTGCAGCCCGTCCTCCAGGTCGTGCACGGAGTAGGCGACGTCGTCGGACCAGTCCATCACCGTCGCCTCGAAGCAGCGCCGTCCGGGCGGCGCCGCCGCCCGCATCCAGCGGAAGACCGCCAGGTCCTCCGCATAGACGCCGTACTTGGGCGACGAGGGGTCGGTGGGGTGCTGCCCCCGCGCCCAGGGGTACTTGGTGGCCGCGTCCAGCGCGGCGCGGGTGAGGTTCAGCCCCACACTGCGGCCCGGCCAGGGCGCCAGCCGGGCGGCGTCGTCGGTCTGCGGGGCGAAGCGCTTGGGCTCCAGCCGGGTGAGGATCCGCAGCGACTGGGCGTTGCCCTCGAAGCCGCCGCACGATTCGGCCGCCGTGTCCAGCGCCGCCTCCCCGGTGTGGCCGAAGGGTGGATGCCCCAGGTCGTGCGCCAGGCACGCCACCTCCACCAGGTCCGGATCGCACCCCAGCGCCGCCCCCAGCTCCCGGCCGACCTGGGCGCACTCCAGCGAGTGGGTCAGCCTGGTCCGCGGGAAGTCGCTGAGCATCGGCGCCACGACCTGTGTGGTACCGGCGAGCCGCCGCAGCGCCGCCGAGTGCAGCACCCGCGCCCGGTCACGTTCGAAGGCGGTGCGCCCCGGCCTCTTGTCGGGCTCGGGCACCCACCGTGCCACGGCGGCGGGATCGTATGCCGCCGCCCCGTTGACACCTGCCGGGACAGCGGCGGCCTGGTCGGTCTCATTCATATACCCGCACGGTACGCCCGCCCTGTGTCAACCGGGCACCCGCCGCGCAACGGAAGGGGAGCTGCTGTCCGAACACGGGCCGCCCGCCGCGCCGCCGATGTCGGGGGGCAGCGGAGAGTGCGGGGAGCCGGCCGTACGCAGAGGGGTCCGGGAGGGCGTGCCGGAGCGGACGCGGTAGGCCCGTACCGGTGACATCTCCTGCCTCGCGCACCCGTTACGGCCGACACCGCTTGCGACACCCGAACACATGACGTTGCGTGGGTTCCTGGGCGGCCGCACCTGATCCCTGTCGGGGTGTCAGCGGGGCCGCTTCTGCTCCTCGCCACCACGTAACCAGCACCATGGAGGAACCCGATGCGTCTCATATCCGCCCGCGCCGTCATGCTCGCCACAGCGGTCGCCTGCGGCGCCGCGCTGCTCGGCCTGTCCCCGGCCCACGCCGCTCCGAACCTTGGTGGCGCGGTCCAGGGGGCCGTACCGGAGGCCCACCGGGACGCGGTCATCACCGGGATTGTGACCATCCACCGGACACCACCTCTCGCGGACGTCGTCATCCAGGGGGCAGCCCTCAGCCGGAACCCGTTCGACAGCGGCATCGCGCTGAACACCGTCACCACCGTGGACAACGGCACCAACGTCCCCATCACCCTCTCGGCGGGCGCTGTCACCATCAACCCCGGCGGCAGCGCGACGGTCGGCCAGATCACCGGCGGTGACCTCTTCATCTCCGCCGCCGTGTTCGGCCCCCGTCCAGGCCTCCCCTGGTGATGCGCACGCCGTAGGGGGTTGGGGCCCGGCCTCTCACGGGGCCTTGGTCTGCTCCCTCGCCGTCGTACCGTCCGCCCCGTACCGGCCCGCGCCGGCACCGGCCAGCGCGCGCCAGCGGGGCTGCTCCAGGACCAGGCAGCCGGCGGCGAGCAGGGTGACCGGCACCGCGAGCCAGGCCGGCCAGGCGGCCCAGGAGGCGGCGACTGCGGCGGCGAGCTGGAGCAGCACCAGCGCGATGGTGACCGGGCCCGGGACGGCGACCATCACCTGCTTCTTGTCGCCGGGGGTGGCGAAGACGGTCGGCAGGCCGATCAGGAGGACCACGGAGGCGACGGCCAGCGGCACCGAGTGGGGGGCAAGGGCCCAGGGGGTGGCTGCCCAGGCCGCCAGTTCGGTGAGGAAGCGCAGGGCGGAGGCGGTTCGGCCGTCGGGTATGTCCACGAGCGGTCAGGATGCCATGGCCTGCGTCCCGGTGACGGCTGCTTCGGTGAGCCCGGCAGCGTGGTCGTAGCGGGCGAGGACCAGCCGGGCCAGGTCGGGGTGCCGGCCGAGGGGCGCGGCGGTGCGCCAGGGGCCGGCCGCGGCGGCCAGGCGGGCGAAGTCGCCGGGGGCGGTGAAGTAGCCGGAGACGGCGACACGGCGGTGGCCGCGGGCGGTGAGCGCGGCCACGGCCTCGGCGACGGTGGGGCCGGCCGCCGCGACGTAGCCGGGGAGTACGGGGACGCCGAGGCGGGCGGCCAGCAGCCGGGCCTGGGCCTCGGTGTCGGCCGCGGAGGCGGGGTCGCGGGAGCCGGCGGCGGCCAGCACCACGGCGTCGCCGCCCGCGGCGTCCCAGCCGGCCTCGGTGAGACGGGCGTGGAGGACCTGGGTGAGCAGCGGATGCGGGCCGAGCGGGGCGGCCACGACCGCGTCCAGGTGCGGGGCGTCGGCGAGGGCCCGGGGGATGTCCACCCGGACGTGGTGGCCGCGTCCCAGCAGCAGGGGCACCAGGACGGCCCGCCCGGTGAGCCGGTCGAGGACGTGGGGCAGCAGAGGGTCGTTGAGGCCCAGGTGGGCGAGGTGCACGGGAAGGCCGGGCCGCAGCGCCCGGACCAGGTCGAGCAGCCGGCGGATCTCGATGCGGGCGGCCGGGTCGCGGGAGCCGTGGGCGACGGCGACCAGCGCCGGGGGCCGCCGGGCGGCCGCCGCGGGGCCGGTGCGGTGTGCGGAGAGCCCGGTGGAGAACCGGGTGGCGATCTCGGACAGCAGTTCCGAGGCGCTGGAGTTCCACAGGGGCTGCGTCATGCGCCCAGCCTCCCCGGCGGGTGTTACCCCGTGGTTGCGCGGTGGTCAACAGCAGTTTCCCGTAGCTCACAGCCGGGGAACGGCCTGGTGAGAGGCCTCACAGCTGGGCGGATGCCGCACTGAGGCCGTCGTACCTGCGGCAGTAACGCGGGGGTCGTGGCGGTGAAACAGCCCCGACGCACACTGCACGGTATGGCGGCCGCACACGGCGGGGCCTTCGGTCTCGACCGGGGGCTGCCGTTCCCGCTGGAGGACGTGATCCTTCGCCGCGCCGATACGACGATCCGTCAGCTCATGTCTGTGGAAGGCGAATCGGCGCGATCCGTGCGGTCGCCGTCCGCCCTGCGGACAGCCCGGCGGATCCCGCCCGGAGTGCAGCAGGATCGGGGCCGGTCCAAGGATGGGTTTCCGCCCCCGGTCTGAAGGCGGGGGTGTCCACACAAGGAGTTCTCGATGACCACTGTCCCCAGCTCGGGCACCGGTGAGCTCACAGGGGCGCTCCAGGCCTCCCGGATCGCCGGTGCGGCAGAGCGCCACGGGACCCCGCTGTGGGTGTACGACGCAGCCCGGATCCGTTCCCAGATCACCCGGCTGCGCCGGTTCGACGTGATCCGCTTCGCCCAGAAGGCCTGCTCCAACATCCATGTCCTGCGGCTGATGCGGGAGGAGGGGGTGCTGGTCGACGCGGTGTCGGAGGGCGAGCTGGAGCGGGCACTCGCCGCCGGGTACGTCCCGGGCGGCCCGGAGCAGCCGGTGGTCCTCACCGCCGATGTGCTGGGCCGGTCCACGCTGCGCCGCGTGGTGGAGCTGGGGGTCCCGGTGAACGCCGGCTCCCCGCAGATGCTGGAGCAGATCGGCCGGGCGGCACCCGGCCACCCGGTGTGGATCCGGATCAACCCCGGCTTCGGCCACGGCCACAGCCGCAAGACCAACACCGGCGGCGAGCACAGCAAGCACGGCATCTGGCACGAGCATCTCGCCGAGAGCCTGGAGCTGGTGGACCGCCACCGGCTGGACCTGGTCGGCCTCCATATGCACATCGGCTCCGGGGCGGACTACGGACACCTCGAGCAGGTCTGCGAGACCATGGTCAAGCAGGTCAGGCTGACCGGCCGGGATGTGCGCGCCATCTCGGCGGGCGGCGGTCTCTCGGTGCCGTACGCGCCCGGCGACCCCGAGCTGGACACCGACCGGTACTTCCGGCTGTGGGACGCCGCCCGGCAGGAGCTGGTCTCCGAACTCGGCCACCCGGTGCGGCTGGAGATCGAACCGGGCCGCTTCCTGGTCGCCGGTTCCGGGGTGCTGGCGGCGGAGGTGCAGGCCCGCAAGCCGATGGGCGGCAACCACTTCGTGCTGGTGGACGCCGGCTTCAACGACCTGATGCGGCCCGCCATGTACGGCAGCAGCCACCAGGTGTCGGTGCTGTCCCCGGCCGGGGAGGTGCGCGACTCGGCGGTGCTGGACACCGTGCTGGCCGGGCCGCTGTGCGAGTCCGGCGATGTGTTCACCCAGACTGCGGCCGGTGAGGTCCAGCCGGTGCCGCTGCCCTGGGCGGAGATCGGCGATCTGGTGGTCTTCCATGACACCGGGGCGTACGGGGCCAGCATGTCCTCCAACTACAACTCCCGGCCGCTGATCCCCGAGGTGCTGCTGGACGGTGCCGACACCCGGCTGATCCGCCGCCGGCAGACCGTCCGGGAGCTGCTGGAGCTGGAGACCGGCCTGCCGGGCTGAGCCCTCCCGAAGGGAAACCCGGTGCAGGGGTGAAAGGGCCTCTGGGAAGATATGTGCCGACTTACGGAATCGTCCCCGACCCCCCCGCCCGCACACCGCACTTCAGGAGTCTCCCGATCATGGCGCTGCCGCAGGGACCTCTGGACCACCGCTACCGCGGCGAGCACCCCGTCCGCACCCTCGTCTATCTGCTCCACGAGGACCGCCGGCGGCTGGCACTCGCCGCGCTGGCGTTCCTGGTCAAGCACAGCCCCACCTGGCTCACCCCGCTGATCACCGCCAATGTGATCGACGTGGTGGTGCAGCACCGGTCCATCGGCGGCCTCTGGTTCGGTGCCGGGCTGCTGCTGGTGATGCTGGTGCTCAACTACCCCTTCCAGCTGCTCTACATCCGCTGCTGGTACGGCAGCGCCCGGCGGATGGGCAACCGGATGCGCTCCGCGCTCTGCCACCGCATGCAGCAGCTGTCCATCGGCTACCACTCCAGGGTCAGCGCGGGCGTGCTGCAGACCAAGGTGATCCGCGATGTGGAGAGCGTGGAGCAGGCCTTCCAGCAGACCGGCGACCTGGGCCTGTCCGCACTGGCCACGCTCGCCGGGGCGCTGGTGGTGATCGGTGTGCGCACCCCCGCCTTCCTGCCGGTCTTCCTGGTGGTCGTCCCGGCGGCGTCCGCGCTGGTGATGTGGCTGCGCGGGCGGCTGCGGGCGTACAACGAGTCCTTCCGCCAGGAGGTCGAGCAGCTCTCCTCGCGGGTGAGCGAGATGACCACGCTGATCCCGATCACCCGGGCGCACGGGCTGGAGCACACCGCACTGCGCCGGGTGGACGGCACTCTGCGGCAGGTGCTGACGGCGGGGCTGCGGCTGGACCGCCTCAACGGGCAGTTCGGCGCGCTGGCCTGGATCATGCTCAATGCGCTGGGGGTGGGCTGCCTGGCCGGGTCGGCGCTGGCCGCGTACTACGGCTGGCTGGCCGTCACCCCCGGCGATGTGGTGATGCTCAGCGCCTACTTCTCCTCGCTGACCGCCGCGGTCACCACCCTGATGGGGCTCACCCCGGTGATCAGCAAGGGCCTGGAGTCGGTGCGGTCGGCCGGTGAGGTGCTGGAGGCCCCCGACCTGGAGCAGAACGCGGGCAAGGCCGAGGTGACCGGCGTTCGCGGACGGGTGGACTTCCAGGGCGTGGGCTACGCCTACGGGGAGGCGGAGCGGCACTCGATCCGGGACTTCACCCTCTCGGTGCGGCCCGGGGAGACCATCGCCCTGGTGGGCCCCTCGGGCGCCGGCAAGTCCACCGCGCTCAACCTGGTGATCGGCTTCCTGCGCCCCACCGAGGGCCGGATCCTGCTGGACGGCGCCGACATGGAGACGCTGGACCTGCGCAGCTACCGGCGGTTCCTGTCGGTGGTGCCGCAGGAGTCGATCCTCTTCGAGGGCACCATCCGGGCCAATGTCGGCTACGGCATGCCGGACGTCCCCGAGGAGCGGGTGCGCGCCGCACTGCGGGACGCCAACGCCATGGAGTTCATCGACCGCCTGCCGGACGGCCTGGACACCGTGGTCGGGGAGCGCGGCGCCCGGCTGTCGGGCGGCCAGAAGCAGCGGCTGGCCATCGCCCGGGCACTGATCCGCGACCCGCGGGTGCTGGTGCTGGACGAGGCCACCTCCGCGCTGGACACCCACTCCGAGGCGCTGGTGCAGCAGGCGCTGGCCAGGCTGGTGCACGGCCGCACGGTCTTTGTGGTGGCCCACCGGCTCTCCACCATCCGCGGCGCCGACCGCATCGTGGTGCTGGACGACGGCCGGATCACCGAGGTGGGCACCCATGAGGAGCTGCTGCGCCGGGGCGGGGCGTACGCGGGCCTCCAGTCGGCCCAGGGGGCCCGCTCTGCCTGAGGGTCAGCCGTCGATGGACATCGACACCTGCACCAGGGGCCCCTGGGAGCGGGTGACGAGCGCACGGACCGGACGCGGCGAGCTCCGCAGGGAGCCCCACCACGCGCTCGCGGTTCCGCTGTCCACGGGTCCGCAGGGGGGCCCGACCGGATAGACGCCGTCCGATGCGGGGTCCTGGGTGAGGCCGTACTCCTCCAGGGCCTCGTCCGCGGCGGCGGACGGCATCCGGAAGGAGATCGCCAGCTCCGGCAGGTCGCCGGCCGCATTGGTCCGGTAGTGCACATCCCGCGCGCCCTCCGGCAGATGCAGCCCGAGCTGGACCTCCAGCGGCTCCAGCGGCTGCACGCTGCCCGGACAGGCCCGCGAGTCGCTCGCGGGGAAGTCGTCCGGCGCGGAGAGCACATGGGACAGCGCCACAAAACCCGCGGCCACCAGGGCGAGGGGGACGCCGATCACCAGCAGCGGCCCCGTCCAGCGGTTGTCGCCGGCTCCCGGACCGCGCTCGTCCTCCGCCTGCGGCGTGATGTCGACGATGCTCTCGTGGTCCTGCGGGGCGTTGTCCACCCCGTCGGCCGTTCCCATGGCGGTCCCCTCGCTCTACGGGTCGGATCCTGACCCGGGGCCGATGCTATCCACCGGCGGCAGTTCACACCGTCTGACGCTCACAGGTGAGTCCCCTGGACGCTGAGGTCACCGTTCCGCTGCCGAAACAGCAGCGAACCTGACGGGAAACACCCACGTCGGAAGCTCATTCCATGACCACGGACCCGAGCCTCCGCAGCGAGCGCCGCCCCGGCGCACCCCGCCGGGTGGTCGTGGTCGGCGGCGGCATGGCCGGGCACCGGCCGGCGCAGCAACCGGCCGGAATGCCGGGCGGCGGACACCAGGTGACCGTACTGGGCGAGGAGGCGCACCCCGGCTACAACCGGGTGCTGCCGGCCGAGGTGCCGGCGGGGCGCTGGGCCCCCGAGGTGGTGGCACTGCCGCCGGTGCCGCACGGCCCGGTGGTGCGGCGGGGGGTCGGGGTGGCCCACGCCTGGCAGGGCGACGAGCCGCTGCGCGCCCACCCGCTGCATCTGATCACCACCCACGGCACCACGCACGGAACCGCCCACAGCACCATCCACGGAGGGACCGCCTGATGACCGACAGCACCGAGAAGCCCACCGTCCTCCTGGTCGGGTACGGCATGGTCGGCCACCGCTTTCTGGAGGCCCTGGCCGAGAACGGCGCCGCGGCCGACCTCCGCGTGGTCGTGCTCGCCGAGGAGCCGCGTGCCGCCTATGACCGCGTCCAGCTGACCTCGTACTTCTCCGGCCGCACCCCGGAGGACCTGCTGATGGGCGAGGCCGGCTTCGCCGAGCGGCACGGCTACGAGGTCCACCTCGGCGACCCCGCGGTGGCCGTGGACCGCACCGCACGCACCGTGACGGCCCGCTCCGGGCGCGAGTTCCGCTACGACACCCTGGTGCTGGCCACCGGCTCGTACCCGTTCGTGCCGCCGGTGGAGGGCAGGGACGCCGCAGGCTGCTTCGTCTACCGCACCATCGAGGACCTGCTGGCCATCGAGGAGTACGCCAGGGGCGCCCGGGTGGGCGCGGTGGTCGGCGGCGGCCTGCTGGGACTGGAGGCGGCGGGCGCGCTCCAGGGCCTGGGGCTGCAGACGCACGTCGTGGAGTTCGCCCCGCGGCTGATGCCGGTGCAGGTGGACGACGGCGGCGGCGAGGCGCTGCGGCGCACCATCGAGGAGATGGGCGTGGTGGTGCACACCGGGGTGGGCACCAAGGCGGTCTCGGTGGACGCCGCGGGCGCCGCCGCCGGGATGTCCTTCACCGACGGCTCCGAACTCGCCGTCGACATGGTGGTCTTCTCCGCCGGTGTCCGGCCCCGCGACCAGCTGGCCCGCGACTGCGGCCTGGAGGTCGGCGAGCGCGGCGGCATCCGGGTGGACGAGAACTGCCGGACCGTCACCGACGAGCGGGTCTTCGCCATCGGTGAGTGCGCGCTGGCCGGCGACGGCCGGGTCTACGGCCTGGTGGCCCCCGGCTACGAGATGGCGCAGGCGGTCGCCGCCCAGCTGGCGGGCGAGGTGCGGACCTTCACCGGCGCCGACCTCTCCACCAAGCTGAAGCTGCTGGGTGTGGACGTCGCCAGCTTCGGCGACGCCTTCGCCACCACCGAGGGCGCCCTGGAGGTCGTGTACTCCGACTCCCGCTCCGGGGTCTACAAGAAGCTGGTGGTCACCGCGGAGGGGGCGCTGCTCGGCGGCATCCTGGTCGGTGACGCCGACGCCTATATGTCGCTGCGCCCGCTGGCGGGCACCGGAAATCCGCTCCCCGCACCACCGGAGGCACTGGTGCTGCCCGCCGGGCTGGGCGGCCCGGTGTCGCTGGGGTCCTCGGCACTGCCGGACGCCGCGGTGGTCTGCAACTGCCACAACGTCACCAAGGGCACCGTCCGCTCCGCCGTCGCCGAGCACAGCTGCAGCACGGTGCCCGAGGTGAAGAAGTGCACCAAGGCCGGCACCGGCTGCGGCTCCTGCGTCAAGCTGCTGGGCACCATCGTCAACGAGGAGCTGGAGGCGTCCGGCGTCGCCGTCGACAAGGGCCTCTGCCCCTGCTTCGCCCACACCCGCGCCGAGCTGTACGAGATCGTCCGGGTGGCCGGTGTCGCCAGTCATGCCCAGCTGCTGGAGGGCTACGGCCGCGAGGGCGCCCGCAACGGCGAGGGCTGTGAGGTCTGCAAGCCCACCGTCGGCTCCATCATCGCCAGCCTGGCCCCGGAGCTGGACGCCTCGGTGCACATCCTGGACGGCGAGCAGGCGGCGCTGCAGGACACCAACGACCACTTCCTGGCCAATCTGCAGAAGAACGGGTCCTACTCGGTGGTCCCGCGCATCCCCGGCGGGGAGATCACCCCGCAGAAGCTGATCGTGATCGGCGAGGTCGCCCGGGACTTCGGCCTCTACACCAAGATCACCGGTGGGCAGCGGATCGACCTCTTCGGCGCCCGGGTGGACCAGCTGCCGCAGATCTGGGGGCGGCTGGTGGACGCCGGCTTCGAGTCGGGCCACGCGTACGGCAAGTCGCTGCGCACCGTGAAGTCCTGTGTGGGCTCGACCTGGTGCCGCTACGGGGTGCAGGACTCGGTACGGATGGCCATCCAGCTGGAGCTGCGCTACCGCGGCCTGCGCTCCCCGCACAAGCTGAAGTCGGGGGTCTCCGGGTGCGCCCGCGAGTGCGCCGAGGCCCGCGGCAAGGACTTCGGCGTGATCGCCACCGCCGGCGGCTGGAACCTCTACGTCGGCGGCAACGGCGGTGCCGACCCCCGCCACGCGGACCTGCTGGCGCAGGACCTGGACGACGAGGGTCTGATCCGGCTGATCGACCGGTTCCTGATGTTCTACATCCGCACTGCGGACCGGCTGGAGCGCACCTCCGCCTGGCTGGAGCGGATCGAGGGCGGCCTGGACCACGTCCGCGAGGTCGTGGTGGAGGACTCGCTCGGGATCTGCGACGAGCTGGAGGCGCTGATGTCCAACCATGTCGCCAGGTACGAGGACGAGTGGGCCGCCACACTGGCCGACCCCGAGCGGCTGCGCCGCTTCGTCTCCTTCGTCAACGCGCCCGAAGTGCCCGACCCCACGGTGAAGTTCGTCCCGGAGCGGGAGCAGGTCAAGCCCGACCTGGAGCTCCTCTTCTCCGAGCAGGACCTGCTCCGCTCACTCGACCCCGACAACACCCCCCTCCTGGAGGTCCGCTCATGATGACCGCTCCCACCGTCGCCGCGACCGCGACCGCCGTCGCCACCACCACCGCCCGGGTGGAGCTGCTGATCGGCGGAGCCTGGGTCCCCGTCTGCGACTGGTCGCACCTGACCCCCGGCCGCGGCGTCGCGGTGCTGCTCCCCGACGGCGGCCAGGCCGCGGTCTTCCGCGACCGCCACGACCGGGTGTACGCGATCGCCAACCGGGACCCCTTCACCGGCGCCCAGGTGCTCTCCCGGGGCCTGCTGGGCACGGCGGGCTCGCGGCCGTATGTCGCCTCGCCGCTGCTGAAGCAGCGCTTCGACCTGGCCGGCGGGGTCTGCCTGGACGACGAGCAGGTCCGCATCCCCGCCTACACCGCCAGGGTCCGCCACTGACACCGCGCCCCGTCACAGAACCCCGCCGGCTGGTGCCTCCGCCTTGTCGCCCTGACCTCGGAGGCCCCGGTCGGCGGCCGTGTGCTCGGCCGATGCGGGAGCGGCCGTGCTCTGCCGCTGCGCCGAGGGGACCCGGGGCCGCCGGAACTCACCAGAATTCCGTGTGAAGGGCCACCACAGCAGCCCGCCGGCCCGCCAGTTCGCTCTGCACCGCTGCCGTCTCGGCCTCATCAGCGACGACTTCCGCCTCCAGCGCACCTCGGGTCTCCACCAGCGCCACCCGCAGGTACGTCGGCGGGTGCGTGCGGTCCACCGACCCCATCCGCAGTGCCGACAACCGGAGCCGCCGCCGACGTTCGGCCTCGGGGAGGGAGTCCAGGTACTCACGCAACTCCCGCCAGACCTCGGCATCCTGAGTCGGCCGGGAACCCGCACTCGCCGGGCGCTTCACCATCGGGGCGAACCTCCTGCGGTGGAAGAACGCCTCCACGCTCTCCCCGAGCAGCATGGACTCCAGCAGGGTCCGCGTCGCGTTCGCGGAGCCGACCCGCACGGCCAGCAGATCCGCCAGGTACTCGGCCTGCTGCCCGGTACGCAGGGTGCAGCGGTGCAGGGTCAGCAGCACTGTCTCGACGGCCTTGTGCACCACCAGCATCACGGCATTGGCGACCCAGCCCGCGATCAGCATGATGAGCCCGGAACCCGATGTGGCACCGCGGTCAGGACGGGTCAGCCGATGCCACTCGACAAGCCCACGGACCGCCGAGTCGAGCCACAGCCCCCGGCGGTTGTCACCGTTGACGGCGTGCCCGAACTCGTGTGCCAGCAGGGCGATGCGCTCCTGGGGGGTGAGTATCTCCCACAGCGGCAGGCCGAGGGTCAGGACACGGCGCCGTCTGAGCCCCACCTTGCCGTAGGACGCATTGAACTCCCCCGTGGCGCGGATCAGGTGCACGGGCGGGGCTCCCGCCGCCGAGGCGACCCGGTCCGCGAGGCCGTAGAGGGCCGGTGCCTTCGCCCGGGTCAGCGACCACTCGTCGCCGCGCCGGACACGGCCGAGCCGAGGGCGGAGCAACACGGCAAGCGCCAGACCCGGCACGCCGAGCACCCTGAGGACCACCGGCCCCGTCGCCAGCCACCACAGGGACGTCACGGTCACCACTGCGGTGGACAGATGGACCAGTGCGGCGATGGCCATCGCGGCGGACCAGGCCCGGCCGCGCGCCGGACGAGGACTCGCCGCCTCAGCGGCCTTCACGGCCTCCGCGTACATCTGCTCGGCGACGGCGCGTTCGGCCTTCCGCCGCCGCGCCCTGCGGCGGGCGGTCCGCCCATCGGCGTCGGCGACGGACCCGGCCAAGGGGTCCACATTCCACTCGCACGCGGGGCACCAGACCACGAAGCGAAGGTCATCGGCGAGCGGAGCCGAGCAGGTGGGGCACGGCGCACCGGGCGCGGCGACAGCGGGCGGGGTCATGGCGGTGATCATGCCGCAGTCGCAGTGGCTGCGGTCAAGACCGGGGCGCCCTGTTCACCGAGGTCCGCCGGTGGCCCGTCGGGCGGGTGCTGTCAGGAACTCCCCCGCACCGCCCGCAGGACGGCGTCGGCCATGCCGCGTTCACCGCGCTCATTGGGGTGGACGGGGGCGGCGTCCGTGGCCGGGATCAGCGGTTCGACCCAGCGGACGGCGGCGGCGGTGCAGGCGTCATGGCCCCGGGAGGGGGTCCAGGTGTCGACATAGCGGGCGCCCGCCGCCTCCGCACGGCGCCGCAGCTCGTCATTGAGCTGCTGCTCGCGGGAGCGGAGGAAGGCCACATCGCCGGACGCCAGGCCCAGCAGCCCCGTACAGGCCGCGCCGTTGCCCGTGGCCGGGACCAGCGCGGGGTAGCCGACCACCAGGACCCGGGCGTGCGGAGCCCGCAGCCGGATCTGCTCCAGGGCCGACTCCAGCCGGTGACCCGCCAGCGACACCCGCTGCCGCAGCTCGTCGCGGCCGGCCGCGGTGTAGGAGTCCGCGCAGGGGGCGTCACCCGGCGCGGCGCTACCGCTGCCGCTGCCGCTCATGCCGAGGCTGTGCAGCACGCCCTGCTGGACGCAGCGGGTGAGGACCTGGATGAAGCCCACGTCGTTGCCGCCGATGCCCAGGGTCACCAGCCGGGTGCGCGCGGACAGGGCGTCGAGCTGGGCCGGGTTGGTGCCGTCCGAGGTGGGCTGGGGCGCCGTCAGGTCAGCGGTGGTGGCGCCGCTGCAGCTGACGTCGCGGAAGTCGGCTCTCGCCAGGCCGAGCGCTCCGGCCACCAGCGACGGGTAGTTGCGGCTGGAGCGGGCGCAGCCGGCGGGGTGCCGTACTGCCGGGGGATCTGCGGCGCGGAGGTGTAGGAGTCGCCGAGCGCCACATAGGGCCCGGCGGGCACCCGGGTGCCGCCGCGCGGCGCCGCGGAGGAGGGTGCGGCGGCGGACGCCGGTGCCGTCCGGGATGACGGGGCCGCCGGGCCGCCGCCGGAGCAGCCTGCGCCGAGCAGCAGGGCGCCGGCCGCGGCCAGGGTCGCGAGGGCGGTGCGCGGGTCCTTTGTGGTCATGGGTCTCCCCGGGGTCGGCTCGGGCCGGGCAACGGCCCGTCCCCCGAACCGTACGAGCAGGCAACGCGCCGCGCCCGCCGGGGGACTCCCGACGGGCGCGACGGACCTGCGGACGGGCGTCAGTCGGCGCCGCGCTCCTGCTCGGCCAGGAACTCCTCGAAGCGGCGGCCCAGCTCGTCGGCGGACGGCAGATCGGTCTGCTCGGCGAGCAGGCTCTCCCGGGTCTCGGCCCCGGCGACGGCGTCGTACTGGCTCTCCAGACCGCGGATCGCGGTCGGCAGCTCGCCGTCGCCCTGGGCCAGCTGCTCGTCGATGTCCGAGCGCACCTCGGTGACCCGCTCACGCAGCTCGGTGCCGGGGAGCACCAGGCCGGTGGCGGACTGGACGGCCTCCAGCACCGCGACGGCCGCGGCGGGGTAGGCCGAGCGGGCGACATAGTGCGGGACGTGCACCGCGAAGCCGAGCACATCGTGCCCGGCCTCGGCGAGCCGGTACTCCAGCAGCCCCTGGGCGCTGCCGGGCACCTCGGCGCTCTCGAACCAGCTGGGGTGCGCGGCGACCAGGTCCATCCGGTTGCCGTGCGGGGTCAGCCCCACCGGACGGGTGTGCGGTACGCCCATCGGGATGCCGTGGAAGTCCACCGCGAGCCGCACCCCGAAGCGGACCACCAGCCCGCGTACGGCGGCGGCGAAGCGCTCCCACTCGACATCCGGCTCGGGGCCGCTGAGCAGCAGGAAGGGTGCGCCGGCGGCGTCGTGCAGCAGCTCCAGAAGGATCTCGGGGGCCTCGTACTGCGACCAGTGGTCGCGCTCGAAGGTCATCGCGGGGCGCCGGGCCCGGTAGTCCACCAGCCGGTCGTGGTCGAACCGGGCCACCACCTTGGGGTCGCCCTGCTCCCGCAGGTGCTCGACCACCTGGGCACCGGTCTCCCCGGCGTCCATGAAGCCCGCGAAGTGGTACAGCAGGACCAGGCCCGGCGATGCGGCCGCCGTGACGGCCACCGCCTCCAAGCCCTCCCGCTCCAGGTCGTACAGAGCCTCCGGATCACGCACCGCGCACCCAATTCCTTCCATCCCGGACGGGCGCCCGGAGCGCTGCGCGCACTGGGTACCCCCTCGTCACATCTCAGCGCCCCGGCGGGCCGCGGCATTCCCGGTCCCCGCCACTGGCCGGGCACCCTGGGAAATTCTGGCAAAGCCGCTGGCCAGAGGGGTGACCGCCCCCACCGTCAGCGACCGGGGCCGGAGCGTGCGAGCCGGTGCGGTGCTGTCGGCGCGCCGTGGGATGACGTGCGGCCCGCGGCCGGGTATCGTCCTCTCGCTGCCCGGCATCGCACTGCCGAAGGCAGCCACCTCTCTCGCAACCTTGCCTTCATCTGGCCGCCTGCTTCCTTTCGCGCACTCGTTCCCGCCCCGGCCATCTTGCGGACTCACACTGTCCCCTCGCGCTCCTCCGCCGCACCGATCTTCCAGGCCGGTGCCGGACCACGGATCCGTGCGGTGGGGCAGGTCGTCCACACCTTCCTCCTGGCCGGACCGCGGACAGGAGCACCCTCTCGCCGAAGGACCGAAGGCCCGTGCCCGTCCCTCTCACCCTCACCGGCCGCATGGTGCGGCTGGAGCCGCTGACCGAGCAGCACGCCCCGGCCCTGGCCGCCGCCGCGGCCGAGGATCGCACGGCCTATGCCTTCACCCCTGTTCCGCAGGGGGCGGCTGCGGCCCGCGCCTATGTCGAGGCCGCGCTGGCCGACCAGGCGGCAGGCCGTTGCCTGCCCTTCGCCACCGTCCGTGCCTCCGACGGACTGGTCGTCGGGTCCACCCGCTTCGCCGAGCTGGACTACTGGCAGGGCCCGGTCATCTGGCCGCCGGCCCCGCGCGGCCCGCTCGGCGACCCGGCCGCGGCGGTGCCGGACGCCGCCGAGGTCGGCGGCACCTGGCTGTCCGCCCATGCCCAGGGCACCGGTATCAACACCGAGGCCAAGCTGCTGATGCTGCGGCATGCCTTCGAGGTCTGGGGGGTGCGCCGGATCTCCATGCGCGCCGATGCCCGCAACATGCGCTCCCGGGCCGCGATCGAGCGGCTGGGCGCGGTCTGCGAGGGGGTGCGCCGGGCGCACACCCGCGGGCTGGACGGCCTGGTCCGGGGCACCGCCTTCTACTCGATCCTGGACGAGGAGTGGCCCGCGGTGCGGGACATCATCGAGCTGCGGATCGCGGCGGCCGAGGCACCCAGCGCCCCGGACCACCCCAGGCCGCTGATCTCCGCCTGACCTCGTCGGGCGCCGGGCGGCCCACGCTCGGCGCCCGACGCCCGACGGCCCGTCTGCGGCTCCGGGGTTCCGGGGTTCCCGGGTTCCCGGGTTCCCGGCGCCGCACCGCCGGGAGCGGGGCGCCCGGTCAGTCCTCGGCCGGGGCGGGGTACGGGGGCACCGCAACCCGCCGCCGGGCCAACTCCTTGACTTCCTGCGGCAACTGCTCGGCCGCGAGCAGACCCGGCAGCAGCTCCGCTTCGGTGGTCAGTGCACGGAAGCACCGCTCGATGGTGACCCCGTGGCCGGGCCGGTACTCGATCTCCACCGGGTCGCCGGCCCGGATCTCGCCGGGCTCGACCACCCGCAGATAGGCGCCGGGCAGCGCCCGTGCGGTGAAGCGGCGCAGCCAGCCCTTCTCGTCCAGCCAATGGGCGAAGGTGCTGCACGGGATCCGCGGCACGGCCACCTCCAGCAGCACCTGCCCGCCGATCCGCCACCGCTCGCCGATCAGCGCGCCGTCCACGTCCAGGCCCGAGGTGGTGAGGTTCTCACCGAAGAAGCCGCCGGGCAGCTCCCGGCCGAGCTCGTCCTGCCAGCTGTCCAGGACCTCCCGCGCATAGGCGTACACCGCCTGGTCGTCACCGCCGTGGTTGCGGGTGTCGAAGATGCCGTCGCCCACCAGCCCGCTGCCCAGCCCGGTGTGCTTGGGCCCGGGTGCCCGCACCTCGACGGGGTGGTCGACGGGCTGCTTGTCGATGCCGGTCGTACCGATCCGGGGCTTCGCCGGGTTGGGCCGCGGCCGGGCCAGGTTCACCGAGATCAGATATGCCATGGCGGCAGGCTAGGGCCGGCGCGGCCCCCGCTTCATCCGAATTCCGGCCCGGATGCGACCATCGGAGCCATGGCGCACGACGAGGGCTATCTCCTGGACAACCAGCAGGCCGAGGCCGGAGAGCGTTTTGACGCGCTGGCGGAGCTCTTCGACGCCTCCACCTTCCGCCATCTGGCCGACTTGGGCATCGGGCCCGGCCGGCACTGCTGGGAGGTGGGTGCGGGCGGGCCGTCGGTGGTGCGGTGGCTGGCCGGGCAGGTCGGCGGGACCGGCAGGGTGCTGGCGACGGACATCGACGTCTCCTGGACCCGGGAGGCCGCCGGGCCGGTGGTGGAGGTACGGCGGCACGACGTCGCCGTGGACGACCCGCCGCAGGAGCAGTTCGACCTGGTGCACGCCCGACTGGTGCTGGTCCATGTCGCCGACCGGGAGCGGGCCCTGCGCACCATGGTGGAGTCGCTGCGGCCCGGGGGCGTCCTGCTGCTGGAGGACGCCGACCCGGCCATGCAGCCGCTCATCTGCCCGGACGAGTACGGGCCCGAGCAGCAGCTGGCCAACCGGCTGCGCCACGGTTTCCGCAAGCTGCTGGCCGAGCGCGGCGCCGATCTGGCCTACGGGCGGCGGCTGCCCCGGCTGCTGCGTGAGGCGGGGCTGGTGGACGTGGCCGCGGACGCCTTCTTCCCGATCGCGTCCCCGGCGGGCGACCTTCTGGAGGCGGCCACCGTGCGGCAGGTCCGCGCCCGGCTGGTGGCGGCGGGGCTGGCCACCGACGAGGAGATCGACCGGCATCTGGCGAGCGTCGAGGCGGGCCGGCTGGACCTGGCCACCTCGCCCATGGTCTCCGCGTGGGGACGCCGGCCCTGACCTGTCCCGGCTGATCCGCCTCTGCCCCTGCCCGGGCGGGGGGCTGCTCAGGGCGATGCGGGCAGTCCGAGGAAGTCGGCCATCTCCTCCACGGCCTGGGCGAAGAACGGCCCGGCCGGATCGGCGGAGCCGACCAGATGGCCGAAGAGCTCGAAGCTGACCATACCGAAGAGCTGGGTCCAGGCGATGAGGGCACGGGCCAGCACGGCCGCGTCCAGTTCCGGGGCGATCTGCGCGGCGAGCGAGCCGAGCTGCTCGGCCAGCTCCCCGGTGGGGATACGGCCCTGCGGCCGCTCGGCGGGCGGCGCGCCGCACATGACGGCGACCAGCACCAGCGCGACCCTGGCCGCCGGCTCGACCGTGGCCCGGGGTGCCTGGTAGCCGGGCACGGGGGTGCCGTAGACCAGGGCGTACTCATGGGGGTTGGCGCCGGCCCAGTCCCGTACGGCATGGCAGAGCGCCCGCCAGCGCGCCCGGGCGTCGGCCTCGGGTGCGGTGGCGACCGCGGACTCGGCGCGCTCCCCCAAGGCGTTGTAGGCGTCGATGATCAGCGCGGTCAGCAGGTCGTCGCGGCTGGGGAAGTAGCGGTAGAGCGCCGAGGAGACCATGCCCAGCTCGCGGGCGACGGCACGCAGCGAGAGCCGCTGGGCCCCCTCCGCGGCGAGCTGTCGGCGGGCCTCCTCCTTGATCTCCAAGGTCAGTTCCTCGCGGGCCCGCTGCCGGGCGGTTCGGATCGCAGCCATGGGGTCATTCTGCCACGGAAGGAAGCGCCGCACACAAACGAGAGCACTGCTCTTGACAGCGACTCCGCGCCGGTGCGACAGTCATGGCAGACGAAAACGAGAGCACCGCTCTCGGAATTCAACGGAGGAGCCCGCCATGTCCGACGCCACCGCCCCCGAGCCCACCCGCTACGTCAAGCCCGGCGGTCTCACCGACCAGCTCTTCAACCGCGTCGTGGCCGCCCTGACCAAGGCCGGACTGAGCATCTGGGGCTCCCGGGTGCTGGCGGTGCGGGGCCGTAAGAGCGGCGAGTGGCGCACCACCCCGGTCAACCTCCTCACCTACCAGGGACAGCGCTATCTGGTCGCGCCGCGCGGCCACACCCAGTGGGTGCGCAACATCCGGGTCTCGGGCGGCGGGGAGCTGCGGATCGGCCGGCGCGCCGAGGAGTTCCGGGCGGTGGAGCTGGCCGACAGCGACAAGCCCGAGGTGCTGCGGGCCTACCTCAAGCGCTGGAAGTTCGAGGTCGGGATGTTCTTCGACGGCGTCGGCCCGGACGCCTCCGACGCCGAGCTCCTCGGCATCGCCCCGGGCTACCCGGTCTTCCGGGTCGAGTCGGCCCACTGAACGGTCCTGCGCGGACCCGCGGGCCCGCCGGGCGGCCCCAGCCGTAGCGCGCCGCACAGCCGGCGGATTCTGTTACGGAGCCGACGGGTGGCCGTGACAACTCCTACCGGTGGCCGAGACGAGCCGCTCCTAGCGTCAGCGGTGCCAGTCCCCGACCATCCGGGTCAGGGGCGCACACCAGGGGATCGACACATGGCTCCTCGCAAGGCCTCCCGCTCCGTCCTGCCGCTGGCAGTGGCCGGCTTCGCCGCCACCGGCATCCTGCTCGCCCCGGCCGCCGCGGCCTCGGCCTCCCCCACCCCCTCCCCCGCCGCCGGCACCTCGGGCGGCGCCGCCCCCTCGCCGGTCCCCACCCGGGCAGGCTCCGGCGGCGCCACCGGCGGGACCCGGACCGCCGTGCCCTCGCCCGTCCCCACCCGGGCGGATTCCGGCTCCGGCAACGGTCAGGTCCGCACCGTGCCCCGGGGCGCCGCCCAGGCCGGCCAGGGCGACTCCGGCCCCTCCACCACGATGATGGTCGGCGGGGCGGGGATCGCCGCCGCGGGCGCCGCCGCTCTGGGCTTCGCCGTGCTGCGCCGCCGTGCCGGTGCGCAGGGCTGAGCAACGCCGGCACCGCCGCGGCCGGCACCCCTCCCGGGTGCCGGCCGTGGCGGCCGGCCTGCTGCTCCTGGGGCTGGGCGCCGGACTGATCGACCGGGCCGCCGAGCGGCCGACGGTACGGATCGCCGCCGGCACCTCGGCCCCCGGGGGCGGCGCGGCCGCACCGGCGCACAGCAGCAGCCCGCCCCACCGCGGCAGCAGGCCGTTCAGCCTGGCCGCGTCCCGGCCGACCAGGCTGAGCATCCCCGCGGCCGGCGTGGACGCCCCCGTCCGGGATCTGGGTCTCAATCCGGACGGCACCCTGGAGGTCCCGTCCGCGGACCACGCCGACCAGGTCGGCTGGTACCGCAACGGCCCCACCCCCGGCGAGGTGGGACCGGCCGTGCTGGTCGGCCACTACGACACCGTGCACGGCCCCGCGGTCTTCCAGCGGCTGCCGTCGCTCCGTCCGGGCGACCGCATCAGCATCCGCCGTGCGGACGGGACCACCGCCGCCTTCCGGGTCAGCCGGCTGCTGCAGTACCCGAAGACCGGCTTCCCCACCGACCTGGTGTACGGCGACACCAAGGGCCCGGAGCTGAGGCTGATCACCTGCGGCGGCACCCTGGGGGCCGGGGGCCACTGGACGGACAACATCATCGTCTTCGCCGAGCTGGTCGCCCCCCGGTCCTGAGCCGGACGCCGTCCGGGCAGGCTCTAGTCTGCGGAAGGGGGCCCGTGCACACCGCGGGGGCGCCCCAGTACGACATGTCCCGGTACTGCATATCCCGGTACTGCATGTCCGGGTACTGCATGTCCGGGTACGAAAGGTGACACCACGGTGAGGACACACGCCCGCACGGCCTGGCGGCGGATCACGGCTGCGGCGGCCCTCGCGGTGGCCTGCACGCTGGCCGCCGCCGGCTGCGGCGCCCCCGGGGGGCTGCACGACGACGGCCGGACCCGCGCCATCGCCTCGCACCCCACCCCGCTGGCACTCTGGCCGGACACCGAGGCCTCGGCCGCGCCCGCCGCCACCGCCCCGGTGCGCCAGGCCTCGCCCCAGCCGGTCCCGGGCGTCACCGTCCCGTCCGGGGACATCCGCGCGGTTTCCGCGGCCAAGGTCCTGGAGCGGGATCCGGCCCTGGAACGGGACGAGCGGGCGGCACTCCAGGGCTGCCGGTCCTGCGACGTACGCCCGGCGCGGTACCGCGACCTGACCGGCGACGGCCGCCCCGAGCTGATCACCTCCCTGGTCACCGCGGGCGACCGTGCCTCGCTGCACGTCTACTCCCTGCACGGGGACAAGGTCGTACCCGTCCTCGACCTGCTGCCGCTCTCCCCGCACTTCACGGCGGACACGGTGGGCGCGGACCTGGTCGTGCAGGAGCCGACCACGGCGTCCCTGGAGACCAGCAGCCGCTACCGGTGGGACGGCAGCCGGCTCGCCTTCACCACCCGTCAGATCAAGGCCACCGGCCCCGGATCCAGCGTCGACGCCCTGGCCTGTGCCCCGACCCCGGCGGCCACCGCCGCGCCCACACCCGTCCCCGGCCCCATGTCCGGCGTGACCGGGGGAAGCCGGCCCGCGGACAGCGGAGGAGGCGCCGTCGGCGGCGGTCCCGTGCCCACGGCCCGGCCGACCGCTCTGCCTACCCGGACCGCCGCCGCCCGGCCGGTGACCCGGTGACCGCCGCCCGGCCCGCCCAGCCGCGCATCCTGCTGGTCGAGGACGACGAGGTGATCCGCGAGGCCACCCGGATGGCGCTGGAGCGCTACGGCTTCCCCGTCACCACGGCCGGCGACGGACTGGAGGGGCTGGAGCGCTTCCGTGCCGACCGTCCCGACGTCCTGCTGCTGGATGTGATGCTGCCGCTGCTGGACGGTGTGGGCCTGTGCCGCAGGATCCGCGAGGAGAGCCAGCTGCCCATCCTGATGATGTCCGCCCGCACCGAGCCCGTCGATGTGGTCTCCGGCCTGGAGGCCGGCGCCGACGACTACATCGTCAAGCCCTTCGAGAGCGCCGTGCTAGTGGCGCGGATCCGCACCGTGCTCCGCCGCACCCGCGCCGTCCCCCCGCCCCCGGCCGCCGCCCAGGAGAGCGCGCCGACCCCGGCCGGCGCCGCTCCCGCGGCCGCGCCCGAGGCGGAGGAGCCGCAGCCGGACGGGCCGCAGCCGCGCCCGGTGCGGCTGATCGCCGGACTGGAGGTGGACACCGAGGGCATGGAGGTCAAGGCCGACGGACGGCGGGTGCCGCTCACCCCCACCGAGTTCCGGCTGCTGCTGGAGTTCACCGCCGCCCCGGGCGTGGTGCTGGAGCGCCAGACGCTGCTGGAGCGCGTCTGGGACTACGGCTGGGGCGCCGACAGCCGGGTGGTGGACGTCCATGTGCAGCGGCTGCGGGCGAAGATCGGCGCCGACCGGATCGAGACCATCCGCGGCTTCGGCTACAAGCTGAGGCGCCCCCGGTGACCCTCCGCCGCCAGATCGCCGCCACCGTCGCGGCCATCTCCTGCCTGGTCGCGCTCTCCGTCGGGCTGCTGGTCCACCAGGCCTCCGTACGCCAGCACACCGACCAGGCCCGCAAGACCGCCGAGACCGCCCTGGACGCCCTGCTGGACCTCTACGACCGCACCGGCGAGCTGGCCGGCCCCAACAGCGCCCAGGACGCCGCCGACCTGCCCGCCTCGCTGCGCAGCCTCGCCCGGCAGGGCCACCGCGGATCGATGCTCGGCCCGGGTCCGCACGGCACCGCCATGTGGGCTGCGGCCGGCACGGGCGGCAGGGTGCTCTCCGTACGGGTCGACTACACCGAGGACGAGCAGGCCATCGCCGCCCTGGACCGGGCCATCCTGGTCTCGGTCGCCGCGGCGGTCTTTGTCACCGTGCTCGCCGGCATCCTGGTCGCCGACCGGATCAGCAGCCGGCTGCGCACCGCCGCGCGCAGCGCCCGCACCATCGCCTCCGGAGACTTCACCGCCCGCATCGGACCGCTCGGGCGGACCCGCGACGAGGTCACCGAGTTGGCCGCCGCGGTCGACTCCATGTCCGCGGCGCTCCAGCAGCGGCTGCGCAGCGAGCAGCGGTTCACCGCCGATGTCGCTCATGAGCTGCGCACCCCGCTGACCGGCCTGGTGACCGCCGCCGAGCTGCTGCCGCCGGGCCGGCCGACCCAGCTGGTGCGGGACCGGGTGCGGGCCCTGCACCGCCTGGTGGAGGACCTGCTGGAGGTGTCCCGGCTGGACGCCCGGGCGGCCGCGCCCGAGCTGGTGGAGCTGCGGCTGGGCGACACCGTGCAGCGGATCGTCGGCGCCACCGGGCTGGACGGCGTCCGGGTGCGGATCGTCTCCGACACCGCGGTCACCACCGACCCGCGGCGACTGGACCGGGTGCTGTCCAACCTGGTGGTCAACTCCCACCGGCACGGCGCACCGCCGGTGGAGGTCACCGTGGAGGCTGCCGCGTCCGGCCCCGTGGTCACCGTCCGCGACCACGGGCCGGGCTATCCGGAGCCGCTGCTGAGGGACGGGCCGCAGCGGTTCCGCACCGGGGCCAGGGAGCGCGGCCACGGGCACGGGCTGGGGCTCACCATCGCCCAGGGCCACGCCGAGGCGCTGGGCGTGGCCCTGGAGTACGCCCGCGCCCCCGGCGGCGGGGCCCTCACCGTGCTGCGTCTGCCGGCGCAGCGGCACGACCGGTCGGAGGACGACCCGGCGGACGGCTGAGCACCGGGCGCCCTCCGCCGGGAGGCCCCGGGCCGGGCCGTGCTTCAGGGCGTCGGCAGCAGATGCGCCAGCAGCTCCGGGGCGGGCCCGGGGAGCAGCACCGTGAGCCGCCGGCTGGAGCGGGTCAGGGCGACATACAGGTCGTTGAGGCCGCGCGGGGAGGCGGCCAGCACCGCCGCCGGGTCGGCGAGCAGCACCGAGTCGAACTCCAGCCCCTTGGCCTGACGCGGCGTCAGCACGGCCACCGGGCGCTCCAGATCCGGCTCCGCTCCCCACACAGCCTCAGGGACGGTGGTGCGCACCGCCTCGGCCAGCCGCGGCAGCCCCGCCTCCGGGACGATCACCGCCAGCCGCCCGGCCCCGGTCTGCGCCGCCTCCTCGGCCGCCAGCGCGGCCAGTCGGGCCGGGAAGGCCGCCCGGCGGACCTGCTCGCACCGGGGTGCGACACCGCTGCTGCGCACCGCCCGCGCCGGCTCGGACTCGGGACGGATCGCCGCCAGCACCGGATCCGACGCGGCTATGATCTCCGCCGGTGTGCGGTAGTTGACGGTCAGCCGCTCCAGCCGCCAGCGGTCCCCGAAGAACGGTGTCAGCGCCTCGGCCCAGGAGGCCGGGCCGGCCGCCTCGCCGGTCTGGGCGATGTCCCCCACCACGGTGAAGGACCGGGTCGGGCAGCGCCGTACCAGCAGCCGCCAGGCCATCGGGGAGAGCTCCTGCGCCTCGTCGACGATCACATGCCCGAAGACCCAGGTCCGGTCTGCCGCGGCGCGCTCGGCGACGGTACGCAGATCCGCCTGCTGATGCCGTCCGGCGAGCTGCTCGGCGCCCACCACGTCGGCGCCGCCGAGCTGTTCGGCCCGGTCCGGGTCCTCGTCCCCCAGGGAACGCGAACCACGGGCGATGTCCAGCACACCCTGGGCGTACTCGATCTCCTCGGCCCGCTCCCGGGCCCGCCGCAGCTCGGCCGCGCGGTCGTCGTGGCCGAGCAGCTCGGCCGCCTCGTCCAGCAGCGGTACGTCGGACTCCGTCCAGCCGCTGCCCGCCCGGCGGAGCAGCAGTCCGCGTTCCGCCGGGGTGAGCTGCGGAGCGGCGGCGGCCAGGCGGTCGGGGTCGGCGAACAGCTCCTCCAGCAGCCGGTACGGTGTCAGCGCCGGCCACAGCCGGTCCAGCAGCCGCCGCACCGCCGGGTCGCGGGGCAGCGCCTCCAGCCAGTGGGCCTGTGCCTCGGCGAACTCCTCGGACGCCTCGGCTTCCCGGTCCGTCTCGGGCTCGCCGTCGCCGAAGAGGCCGGCCAGGTCCTCGGCGGCGGCCCGGTCCAGCGCGGCGGTGTCGATCCGTCCGGCCAGATCGGCCTCGATACGGTCCTCCAGCTCGGCGATGACCCCGGCGAGGCGGCGGGCCAGCTCACCGACGACGGCGCGGCGGAAGAGCGGCCGGGCCAGGTTGTGCGGCAGCCGGCCCGCTGTGGCCTGCGCCACCGCGCGCTCCAGGAACTCCCGCTCCAGCAGCAGCCGTTCCCCGCCGACCGCCGCCTCCACCGGCCCGTCCCCCGCGGCCTGCCGCTGCCGCACCGCCGTGTCCAGCACCTCGGCCATCACCAGCCTCCCCTTGATCTCCGCCACCGGAGCGGGATCCCGCCGGTCGGCCACCAGGCCGGGCAGGAGCTCGCCCACGGTGGAGAGCAGCACACCGGTCTCCCCCAGGCCGGGCAGCACCTGGCTGATGTACCTGAGGAACACCGGGTTGGGGCCCACCACCAGCACGCCCCGCTCGTCCAGGCGCGGATGGGTGTACAGCAGATAGGCGGCCCGGTGCAGGGCGACCACCGTCTTGCCGGTACCGGGGCCGCCCTGCACCACCAGGACGCCGGTGCGCGGGGCGCGGATGATCCGGTCCTGTTCGGTCTGGAGGGTGGCCACCGCGGTGCGCATCCGTCCGGTCCGCTCGGCGCCGAGTGCGGCCAGCAGGGCTGCCTCGCCGACCAGCCGGACCTCCCCGGGGTCGGGGGCGGCCCCGTCCAGCCACTCGTCGTCGACCTGGGTCACCCGACGGTCCCGGGTGCGCAGGTTGCGGCGCAGCCGCAGCCCCTGCGGTGCGGCTGCGGTGGCCGTGTAGAAGGGCCTGGCCGCGGGTGCGCGCCAGTCGATGAGCAGCGGTTCGGCCTCCGCGTCCGCCGCACGCAGGCCGATCCGGCCGAGGTAGCGCCGGGTGCCGTCCAAAAGGTCGACCCGCCCGAAGCACAGTCCCTGCTCCACGGCGTCGTACCGGGCGACCTCGCTGCTCAGCCGGTGCACCGCGACGCCGCGCTCCAGCCGGGCCTGTGCGGTGCCGCCGGAGTCCCGGAGCGCTGCGGCCAGCTCCGCCGCGGCCTGTTGTCTGCGGAGGTCCATCCGTTGGTAGAGCACATCCAGCCGGGCCTGCTCCAGGTCGAGTTCGGACTTCTCGAGTTCGGACTTCTCAGGGGCGGGCGGCAGGGAGGAGGGCAAGGCTGCTCCTGGGGGTCGGGGATGTCCGGCGGGGGTATCGCCCCGGGCCGCCCGCGTGTTACGCCCCGGACGCGGTCACCCCTTCCTGCCCCGGTCGGCAGGGTGACCCGACGGCCTGCCGAATGCCGCCGGGGCGGGACCGGACGCCATTGTCCGGCCCCGCCCCGGGGCTTCCGTGCGGCGGAATCTCCTGCGCCGAGCTCCGTCGCACGGTGCGGGACGGCGCCCGCGCTGCGTGGTGTCAGCGCGAGTCGCTGCCCGCCGTCTCTATGGCGGCGCGGCCTGCCTCCAGCCGTGCCACCGGGATCCGGAAGGGGGAGCAGGAGACGTAGTCCAGCCCCACCTCGTGGAAGAAGTGGACCGAGTCCGGGTCACCGCCGTGCTCGCCGCAGACGCCCAGCTTGAGACCGGGGCGGGTGGCCCGGCCGGCCTCGGCGGCCTGGCGGACCAGGGAGCCGACGCCGTCGCGGTCGATGGTCTCGAACGGGGAGACCCCGAAGATGCCCTTCTCCAGGTAGGCGGTGAAGAAGGAGGCCTCGACGTCGTCACGGCTGAAGCCCCAGACCGTCTGGGTGAGGTCGTTGGTCCCGAAGGAGAAGAACTCGGCGGCCTCGGCGATCTGCGCGGCGGTGACCGCTGCCCTGGGCAACTCGATCATGGTGCCCAGGGCGATGTCCAGCTCGACCCCGGTGGCGGCCCTGACCTCGGCCAGCACCTTCTCCGCGTCCTCGCGGACGATCTCCAGCTCCTGGACGGTGCCCACCAGCGGGATCATGATCTCCGGCCGGGGGTCGCCACCTGACCGCTTCCGCTCCGCGGCGGCCTCGGCGATGGCGCGGACCTGCATGGAGAACAGCCCGGGGATGACCAGCCCGAGGCGTACACCGCGCAGGCCGAGCATCGGGTTCTGCTCATGGAGCCGGTGCACCGCCTGGAGCAGCCGCAGGTCGTTCTCGTTGTGGTCCTTGCGCGCCTCGGCGAGGGCGACCCGTACCGACAGCTCGGTGATGTCGGGCAGGAACTCGTGCAGCGGCGGGTCCAGCAGCCGTACGGTGACCGGCAGCCCGTCCATGGCCTGGAAGAGCTCCACGAAGTCGCCCTTCTGCATCGGCAGCAGGGTGCGCAGCGCCGACTCCCGCTCGGCCTCGGTGTCGGCCAGGATCAGCTGCTCGACCTCCTTGCGCCGCTCCTCGCCGAGGAACATGTGCTCGGTGCGGCAGAGCCCGATGCCCTGGGCGCCGTAGCGGCGGGCGCGGGAGGCGTCGTCGGCGTTGTCGGCGTTGGCCCGCACCCGCAGCTTGCGGCGTACGTCGGCGTGCGCCATCAGCCGGTGCACGGCCTGCACCAGGCCGCCCTCCTCGTCCGCGCCGGCGTGCAGGGTGCCCTCGAAGTACTCCACCACCGGGGAGGGGACCACCGGGACCTCGCCCAGGTAGACCCTGCCCGTGGAGCCGTCGATGGAGATCAGGTCGCCCTCCTCGACGACCTGGCCGTCGGCGGTGGCGAAGCGCCGCTTCTTGGTGTCGACCTCCAGCTCCTCGGCGCCGCAGACACAGGTCTTGCCCATGCCGCGGGCGACCACCGCGGCGTGCGAGGTCTTGCCGCCGCGGGAGGTGAGGATGCCCTCGGCGGCGATCATGCCGTCCAGGTCGTCGGGGTTGGTCTCGCGGCGGACCAGGATGACCTTCTCCCCGGAGCGCGACCACTTGACGGCGGTGTAGGAGTCGAAGACCGCCTTGCCGACGGCGGCGCCTGGCGAGGCGGCGATGCCCCAGGCCACCCGCTCCGGCCCCTTCGTCCCCTGAGCGGGGCGTTCCTCCGCGAAGCGCGGGAACATCAGCTGCGCCAGCTGGGCGCCGTTGACCCGGTGCAGCGCCTCGTCCAGGTCGATCAGCCCCTGGTCGACCAGCTGGACGGCGATCCGGAACGCGGCCGCGGCGGTGCGCTTGCCGACCCGGGTCTGCAGCATCCACAGCTTGCCGCGCTCAATGGTGAACTCGATGTCGCAGAGGTCCCGGTAGTGGTTCTCCAGGGTCTCCATGATCTGCATCAGCTGGTCGTACGACGCCTTGTCCAGCGTCTCCAGCTCGGCCAGCGGCACGGTGTTGCGGATGCCCGCGACCACGTCCTCGCCCTGGGCGTTCTGCAGGTAGTCGCCGTAGACACCCTGGGTGCCGGTGGAGGGGTCGCGGGTGAAGGCGACACCGGTGCCCGAGTCGGAGCCGAGGTTGCCGAAGACCATGGAGCAGATGTTGACCGCGGTGGCCAGATCGTTGGGGATGCGCTCCTGCCGGCGGTAGAGCCTGGCCCGGTCGCTGTTCCAGGAGTCGAAGACCGCATGGACGGCGAGGTCCATCTGCTCCCGGGGGTCCTGGGGGAACTCGCGGCCGGTCTCACCCCGGACGATGGACTTGAAGTGGTCCACCAGCTCCCGCAGGTCGGCCGCGTCCAGGTCGAGGTCGTTGACGGTGCCCTTGGCCCGCTTGGCCTCGTCCAGCGCCTCCTCGAAGAGGTCGCCGTCCACACCGAGGACCGTCTTGCCGAACATCTGCACAAGGCGGCGGTAGGAGTCCCAGGCGAAGCGCTCATTGCCGGACTGGGCGGCGAGTCCGGCCACCGAGGCGTCGGACAGGCCGATGTTGAGGACGGTGTCCATCATGCCCGGCATGGAGAACTTGGCGCCGGAGCGCACCGAGACCAGCAGCGGGTCGTCGGCCTGGCCCAGCTGCTTGCCCATGGTCTGCTCAAGTGCTTCGAGGTGCGCACTCACCTCGTCGCGCAGGCCGGCGGGCTCGCTGCCGGACCCCAGGTAGACCTTGCACGCCTCGGTGGTGATGGTGAAGCCCGGAGGGACGGGCAGTCCGAGGTTGGTCATCTCGGCGAGGTTCGCTCCCTTGCCGCCGAGAAGATCCTTGAGGTCCTTGTTTCCCTCGGTGAAGGAGTAGACGAATTTCGGCACGGGTGATCTCCTCGCGCACGGGTCGCACGGTTGCCCTGACGGCGGAGAACATACCCATTTCGAAGGCTTCTCAGCGCAACGGATATGCCGTCGACGCATCGGCAGGGGGCCGGACCCGGCACATCCATGCCTTCAGGGCTCCATCGCCTGCGTTTGTGAAATCGTCCCCTTGACGTTAGCGAGCGTTCAGATGTCGAAGCCAGGGACACGCGATGATCACATCCGCGGACCCATCGTGACACGGGGTGGCACTCCGTGCCACTCGGCATTGATTATCTGGAGACAGCCGCCCGGATCCGCCGGGACCCCGTTCGGGAAGCGATCCGCGCCACCGCACGGCCCCGCCGGCGCCAGGCGGCCGTCAACGGCGGGGGCATGTGTCAAGCGTCACGGGCGCCGTCTCAACTGGCGTACGCCCGACGCCCGGTGCGGAGCCGGGCGGACAGGCCTCAGCCGCCCGACGTGTCCAGCTCTGCGTCGGCGCCGGGCACCGCGCAGTCGTACGGGTCGTTGAGCCAGCCCTCCGGCAGCACCACCCGGCGCTCCCCGGTGGTGCGGCCGCGCGGACCGTCGGCACCCTCCGGCCAGGGCTGCTCCAGGTCGAGGGAGCCCAGCAGCCCCTCCAGCTCGCCCAGCGAGGAGGCGCCCGCCAGCTTCACCCGCATCTCCGACCCCACCGAGAAGCCCTTGGTGTACCAGGCCACATGCTTGCGGAAGTCGATCACGCCGCGGGCCTCGTCGCCGATCCACCGGCCCAGCAGGTCGGCGTGGCGCACCATCACCGCCGCCACCTCGCGGAACGAGGGGCGCTGGTAGTCCGCCTCCCCCTCGAAGACCGACACCAGGTCGCGGAAGAGCCATGGCCGCCCCAGGCAGCCACGGCCCACCACCACACCGTCGCAGCCGGTCTCCCGCATCATCCGCAGGGCGTCGTCCGCCGACCAGATGTCGCCGTTGCCCAGCACCGGGATGTCCGCCGGGACCGCCTCCCGCAGCCTGGCGATCGCCGACCAGTCGGCGGTGCCGCCGTAGTGCTGGGTCGCCGTCCGTCCGTGCAGCGCGACCGCCGCCACCCCCTCCTCGGAGGCGATCCGCCCGGCGTCCAGATAGGTGAGGTGGTCGTCGTCGATGCCCTTGCGCATCTTGATCGTCACCGGCAGCGCACCGGCGTTGCCCACCGCCTGCCGCAGGATGTCCCGCAGCAGGTTCCGCTTGTACGGCAGCGCCGAGCCGCCGCCCTTGCGGGTCACCTTGGGGACGGGGCAGCCGAAGTTGAGGTCCACATGATCGGCCAGGTCCTCGTCGGCGATCATCCGCACCGCCCGGCCCACCGTCTCCGGGTCCACCCCGTAGAGCTGGATGGAGCGGGGCTGCTCGCTGGGGTCGAAGCGGATCAGCCGCATGGTCTTGCGGTCCCGCTCCACCAGCGCCCTGGTGGTGATCATCTCGCTGACGAACAGCCCGCGGCCCGCGCTCTGCTCCCGGCAGAGCGTACGGAACGGCGCATTGGTGATCCCCGCCATCGGCGCCAGCACCACCGGCGGCCAGACCTGCATCGGCCCCACCCGCAGCGGTGCGAAGGCACTCTCGGGCGCGGTGGCTGCGGGCTCTGCGACGGCGGTCATACGGGCGTTCCTCGGGGGTCTGCGGCGAGCGGTGAACCCCCATTGTCCCCCACCCGCACACCGGGCCGCAGGGTGTGCCGCCCATGCGGAGCGCCCCGCCCGTCCGCCGCCGCCGAGCCGCCGCCCGGCCGCTGCTCAACCGCTGCTCAACCGCTGCTCAACCGCTGCTCAAGCAAGCAGGGCGCGCGCCTCCATCAGCGCGAAACCCAGCAGATTGAGACCACGCCACCGGGCCGGATCGGCCGCCCGCTCGTCGTCGGCGGCCAGGCCGATGCCCCACACCCGGTCCATCGGACTGGCCTCCACCAGCACCCGGCGGCCGGTGCCCAGCAGATACCCGCAGAGATCACGGTCCTGACCGAACTTGGCGACATTGCCCGCCACCACCAGCCCGAACCGCTCACGCTCCCAGGCCGCGCCGTCGAACCCCCGCACCAGCCGGCCCAGCTTCTTGGCCTCGGCCGGGGTGGCTGCGGAGAGGATCCGCCCGAGCACCGCCTCGTCCTCGAACAGCCTGGCCTTGGCGGCCATCATCCAGTGCTCGGCGGAGGCGTACTCCACACCCTCCACCGTGAACGGGGACTGCCACCACTGGCTGAGACAGCCGGCGCCCACGCTGCCGTCCCGCTGCGGCCGGTGCCCCCAGAACATCAGATACTTCGGCTGCACCCCGGCGGCCGTGACGGCTGCCAGCTCCGCGCGGCTGCGGGTGTCTGCGGGCTCAGTGGGCTCGTTGGGCTCGGCGGATTCGTCGGACTCGGTGGGCCGGGCCGGTTGCGGCTGCGTCGAGGCGGTCATGAGGGCGATCCTGCCAGCCGCCTCCGACAGTCGCGCCGGTCCCACCCGGCCCCGGGTACCCGGCGCGGGATGCCGGATACCCGGGGTGCCGGATACCCGGGGGGCCCGATACCCGGGGGGCCGGTCGGGGCCCAGGGCGACGACCCCTAGTGGGTCCTGACCACGAGGGCGAAGCCGAGGACGGCGACCGCCAGGCCGGCGGCCAGGAAGGCCGTGCCCAGCGCCGCCAGCCGTCCGCGCTGGACACCGCCGGACCCGCCACTCGCACGCGCCGTCGCGACCAGCAGGGTCACCCCGGTGCCCAGCACCCCGCAGCCGACCAGCCCCACGACCGCCCAGAGGACGGTGGTCCAGCTTCCCGGGTGATCGGGGTTGTTGTGGGCGACGCCCGCGAGATCCATGGTCCGGTGCACGTTCACTTGTCCTCGGCGAGATTCTGGAGATCGGCTTCGATCCCGGCCCCCGCAGCATAGACAGCCGTGTTGAGGCCGGTGCTGAAGCCGTCCTTGTACCCGGCGTCGGCGAGCCTGCCGCGTTCGCTGAGGTGCTCTCCGCCCAGGCTGCCGTGCTCCTCCAGGTGGCTGGTGTGGGCGTCCGCGGCCGCATTGCCCAGGGCGCCGGTCGCGGCGTTGGTCAGGGCGTCCTGCCAGATGGTGGAGCCGCTCTGGTCGTTCATCAGGTCGGCTGTGAGCCCGCCCGAGATATTGCCCAGGGCACCGTTGACGGTGGTGCCGACCCGGCCCTCACCGCTGAGGATCCGGCCCAGCCCGCCGGTCAGCCCGGCGCCCTCCGCCAGTGAGGCACCGCCCGCCGTGAAGACAGCCGTGCCGAGGGCCTCCTTGCCCGCGGTGCCGAGGTCGGCGCCGACGGTCACCGGCTGCCCGTTCAGTGCCTGGTTGAGCATCATGCTGCCCGAGTCGGCGGCGAAGTTGGTGGCGAAGCTCTCCAGGCCCGTCTTGGCGAACTTCGCGCCGAATCTGGCCACGGTCGTCAGGACCTTCTCCAGGGTCGCTGCCGTCTCCTCGGCGAGACCCGCGAACCTCTCCAGCAGTGCGGCCACCTTCTCGGCCGCCGTGGTGAAGAGCCGCACCAGGTCGACGACCTTGGCGACCTTGGCGGCCACCGCGGTGTTGGCGACGAGGTCGGAGATGCCCGCGGTGACGAAGGAGAGCGCCACACCGGCCACCTCCATCTCCGCGATCTGCACACAGATGTCGATGATGGACTCATTGATCTGGTCGATCTCGTCCGCATAGGCCCGCAGCCCCTGCGCCACCTGGTGGAAATTGCCGGCGGCCTGGTCCATGGCCTGCCGCTGCTGCTGCCAGTGCCGCTCGAACGCCTGCCGGGCGTCGCCCGACCAGCCCTGCTCGTCGACGTTGCGGACGGCGGTGTCCAGCACCCGCTCGTAGTCGCGCAGTTCGTCGCCCATCCCGTCCCAGGAGTCCGCGATCGAGCGCAGGGTGTCGCCGTCGCCGCCCGGCAGCTCCACGCCGCAGGCCTGGAGGATCTTCAGGACCTTGCCGTCTATCCAGCCGTTGATGCTCATGGCGGGCCCCTCAGAGAGCGTGCGCGACGGAGTGGACGTGTGCGCCCGCGGCCTGGTCCGCCGCGGCGTAGTTCTCCGCGTTGACGCGCAGCCGCTGACCGTCGCTCTCCAGCACCTGGCTCAGTTGGCCGAGTGCCCTGACGGTGCCGTTCAGCAGGTCCGTGTACTTGGACATCGCCCCGTCGCACGCACCGAGCAGCCCGAAGGCCTGCCCGATACGGGAGGCGCCGGCCGAGAATGCGTCGATCTGCCGGGCCAGGTCCGCCGACTCGCGTTCAAAGGTGCCTGCCAGGTCCGTCAGAGCCGCCGGCTCGACGCGGAAGTGCCCACTCACCGTGCTGTCCCCGTTCATATGCTGTGTCGCTGCCGTCCCCCCGTGGTGAGCCTGCCAGCCGGTGACCGTCCCGACCTGGGTCGATACGCGACCTGCACGGGAACCAGACCGACTTTTTGCCGAGTGGTGCGGCGGCCGGGCCGGGGACGGGAACCGGAGGGTGCCCGACGGGCGTAGGGTGCCCCCGACCCGATCTGACGGTTGGTCTGTTTCCGCGCGGCCGGTCACCGTGCGGAGCCGCGAAAGCTGATGGAAGCATCCGCGTAACCTGCCCGCCGTCTGTGCGGGGCAGGATGGCCACCGGCCATGACCCGGGTGACCGGTCGGACGCGAGCCGAGGCAGTGGCCACGCCCGGTCGGGGGGCAGCTGACGAGGGGGCGGACCGCGAAAGCGTTCCGGCAGGAGGTCGCACCATGGCGGTTGACCGGGGATCGGATCCGATGCGGGTCGACGAGTTGCGCACGCAGCTCGACGAGCTGCTGAGGGCGCGCCAGTACGCGGTGCAGCGGGAGCGGCGGCTCGCCGCCGGGCTGAGGCCGGCCGAGCACGGCTACGCCACCCCGTCGCCCGCCCAGGACCGGGCCATGGTGCAGCAGCTGGCGCAGGCGCGGGCGTACCGGGAGCAGCTGGGCACCGAGTGCCGAAGGCTCAGCGAGCAGTTGCTCGAGGCGGAGGAGCACGCCCGCTGGACGGCGGTCACCCCGGTTCAGCCCGACCCCGGGCCGGACGGCGGGCAGGGCGTCCACGCCGGGCGGGCGCGGGTGCGGACCCGCGGCAGTGCCCGTCACGGCGGGATGCCGACGGGCGGGGAGACTCCGGCGGCCGCACCGCCGCCGGACACCGCACCGCCCGGGAGGCGGTCCGGTGCACCGGTCGGGGCCCGCTTCGGCGGCGCACACGGCGGTTCGGAGCCGGATCCCGGGCCGCCGTCCGCGCCGGACGGGCGGCCCGGCCGGTCCGCTCCCCCGCGGGACCCCCAGCCGGCCGTCGCCCCTCCGGCCGGTCCCGGGCCCTTTGTGGACCTGGCCGCGCTGACGTCCCAGGTGTCACGGCTGCACGCCGCCGGGCGGAGCCAGGAGGCGGTGGCCACCGTCGTCGAGGCCTCGCTGGCCCTGGCGCCGGACCAGGTGGCCTTGCTGGCGACCCGGCTGCGGGCCCAGGGGCCGCCCGGTTCGGCCCGCTGCCTGGCCCGCTCGGCCGCCCGCGGCCCGGCGGGGCATGTCGCGCTGGTCCTGGCGCTGCTGCGGCGGGCCGAGCTGATGGAGGAGTCCCAGGAGCTGTTCCACCAGCTGTGGTCGTGGACGGCGGACCGGCTGGTGCCGCTGTTCGACGCGCTGGAGCAGACCGGGCAGGCCGCCGACGCGGCAACGCTGCTCTGGGAGTCGGCCTCGGCACCGCCGGACGATGTCGCCGCGCTGGCGGCGGCCCTGGCGCACGCGGGCCGCGCGGCGGATCTGCGGAGCCTGCTGGGGCAGGCGTCCAGCCGCAGCCCGGCCGAGGTCGCGGCGCTGGTGACCGCGCTGGCCGGGGCGGGGAGGGCGGACGAGTACGAGTTGCTGCTGGGGGCCGCGGTGCGCGGGCGGCAGGCCTCGGATCTGGCGGAACTGGGTGCCCAGCTGGCGTCCGGGGGCGACCCGGGCCCGTACGCCCGGCTGCTGGCCGCGGCAGAGGAGGCGGCGCCGGAGCGGCGGCGGGACATCGCTGCCGCGCTGCGCCTGGCCGGACTGCCCCTGCAGGCCGACGCCTCGACCCGGTCCCGGCTGGGCCGCCGCAGAAGCTGACGTCCGGTTGAACCCGCGGCAGCACGGGGCCGCGCCGCCCCGGCACGGAGTGTTCGCCGGCCCGGCTCCGCTGCGGCGGATGCACAGGGGCGCCCCACCGGTGGTCCGGTGGGGCGCCCCTGGTGCCGGGCCTCGGCCGGCCGGTGTCAGCAGCCGATCAGGCGGGCGGCGAGGTAGGACTTGACCTGGTCCAGGGAGACGCGCTCCTGGGCCATGGTGTCGCGCTCGCGGACCGTCACGGCGTTGTCCTCGAGGGTGTCGAAGTCGACGGTGACGCAGAACGGGGTGCCGATCTCGTCCTGGCGGCGGTAGCGCTTGCCGATGGCACCGGCGTCGTCGAACTCGACGTTCCAGGCCTGGCGGAGGTCGGCGGCCAGGCCGCGGGCCTTCGGGGAGAGGTCGGTGTTGCGGGAGAGCGGCAGCACGGCGACCTTCACCGGGGCGAGGCGAGGGTCGAGGCGCATGCCGACCCGCTTCTCCATGACGCCCTTGGCGTTGGGCGCCTCGTCCTCGAAGTAGGCGTCGAGGAGGAAGGCCAGCATGGCGCGGTTGAGGCCGGCCGCGGGCTCGATGACATAGGGGTACCAGCGCTCGCCGGACTCCTGGTCGAAGTACTTGAGGTCCTGGCCGGAGTGCTCGGCGTGCACCGACAGGTCGTAGTCGGTGCGGTTGGCGATGCCCTCCAGCTCCGAGAACTCCTGGCCGCCGAAGTTGAAGCGGTACTCGATGTCCACGGTGCGCTTGGCGTAGTGGGACAGCTTCTCCTTGGGGTGCTCGAAGAAGCGCATGTTGTCCGGGTTGATGCCGAGGCCGGTGTACCAGTTCCAGCGCTCCTGGAGCCAGTACTCGTGCCACTGCTCGTCCTCGCCCGGCTTGACGAAGAACTCCATCTCCATCTGCTCGAACTCGCGGGTGCGGAAGATGAAGTTGCCGGGGGTGATCTCGTTGCGGAAGGACTTACCGGTCTGGGCGATGCCGAACGGCGGCTTCTTGCGCGAGGTCTGCTGGACGGCCTTGAAGTTGACGAAGATGCCCTGGGCGGTCTCCGGGCGCAGGTAGGCCAGGCCGGAGGCGTCCTCGGTCACGCCCAGGTGGGTCTTGAGCATGCCGGAGAACTGCTTGGGCTCGGTGAAGGAGCCCTTGTTGCCGCAGTTGGGGCAGTTGACGTCGGCGAGGCCGCCGGCCGGGACATGGCCGTGCTTGGCCTCGTACGCCTCCTCCAAGTGGTCCGCGCGGAACCGCTTGTGGCAGGAGAGGCACTCGGTGAGCGGGTCGTTGAAGGTGGCGACGTGGCCGGAGGCCTCCCACACCTCGCGGGCGAGGATCACCGACGAGTCGATACCCACCACATCCTCGCGGCCGGTGACCATGGCACGCCACCACTGCCGCTTGATGTTCTCCTTGAGCTCGACGCCCAGTGGCCCGTAGTCCCAGGCGGCCCGCTGACCGCCGTAGATCTCGCTGCAGGGGTAGACGAAGCCACGGCGCTTGCTCAGGCTGACGATCGTGTCGATCTTGTCGGCGGCCACAGTGCTCTCTTCAGTACGACGACGCGGTCAAGGGACTCGGGGAGGGTGCCGCAGAGCGGCACGACCGAATACCTCAGGTTACCGGCCCCGGCCGGAGCGGTTTCAAATCCGTTCCCCGCTACGGCGGGTGGATCGTCCGAACAGCTGAGAATTGACAATCGTTTCCACTTCAAATGAGAATGGTTGTCATGAGCCATCGATCCGCCGTCCTCTCCCTGGGTATAGCCGCCACCGTCGCGCTGACCCTCGCCGCCTGCGGCAGCGGGAGCAGCACCTCGGCCGGCAGCAGCGGCGGCGGCGGCAGACTCGGCGTGGTGGCGTCCTTCTATCCCCTGGAGTACCTGGCCGAACAGATCGGCGGCAGCCATGTCTCGGTGACCGACCTCACCTCACCCGGCGTGGAGCCGCACGACCTGGAGCTCTCCCCCCGTCAGATCGCCGCCGTGGAGAAGGCCGGGCTGGTCGTCTACCTCAAGGGGCTGCAACCCGCCGTCGACGACGCCGTCGCACAGTTCGGCCGCGGCCCCGTCGTCCAGGCGGCCGACTTCTCGCCACTGGTCGACCACCATCTCGACGAGGACGGCGCAGCCGGCGGGGAGCCCGGCGGCGGGACCACCGGAGACCCCCACATCTGGCTGGACCCCACCCGCTACGCCGCGGTGGCCAAGGGCGTCGGCACCGCGCTTGCCAAGGCGGACCCCGGCCACGCCGCCGACTACCGGCGGAACACCGACGGCCTGGTGGACCGGCTCGCCACGCTGGACCGCGAGTTCCGCTCCGGCCTCGCCCCCTACAAGGGCAGGGAGTTCGTCACCAGCCACGCCGCCTTCGGATACCTCGCCGACCGCTACGACGTCACCCAGGTCGCCGTCAACGGAGTGGACCCCGAGTCCGAGCCCAGCCCGGCCCGGCTGTCCGAGATCCAGCGGCAGGCCCGCGCGCACGGTGTCAGCACTGTCTTCTTCGAGACGCTCACCAGCCCCAAACTCGCCAGGACGCTGGCCTCCGACCTCCATCTGAAAACCGCGGTGCTCGACCCGATCGAGGGCGTCGCCCACCCCGGCGAGCAGGACTACTTCTCCATCCAGCGGCAGAACCTGGAGAACCTCGAAGCATCCTTTGGAGCCGCCCGATGACCACCGCCACCGCGATCTCCCTGCGCGGCGCCGTCGCCTCCCTGGGCGGCCGCCCGGTGCTGCGCGGCGTGGACCTCACCGTGCAGCCCGGCGAGGTGGTCGCCCTGCTCGGCGCCAACGGCTCCGGCAAGTCCACCACCGTACGCACCGTGGTCGGCTCGGTGCCGCTGCAGCGCGGCACCCTGGAGCTGTTCGGCACCCCCTACGCCCGGTTCCGCCACTGGCACCGCATCGGCTACGTACCGCAGCGCACCACCGCCGCGAGCGGGGTGCCGGCCAGTGTGCGGGAGGTGGTCTCCGCCGGGCGGCTCTCCCGGCACGGACTGCTGCCGCTGCGCCGCCGCGACCGCGAGGCCGTGGACCGGGCGCTCTCCGCGGTGGGAATGCTGGACCGGGCCGCCGACGGCGTGGCCGATCTCTCCGGCGGCCAGCAGCAGCGGGTGCTGATCGCCCGCGCCATGGTGGGCGAGCCCGATCTGCTGATCATGGACGAGCCGATGGCCGGGGTGGACCTGGCCAGCCAGCAGGTGCTGGCCCGGACCCTGCGGCAGGAGGTGGAGCGCGGCGCCGCCGTGCTGCTGGTGCTCCATGAACTCGGCCCGCTGGAGCCGCTGATCGACCGTGCCGTGGTGCTGCGCGACGGCTGCGTGGCCCAGGACGGCCCTCCCCCACCCTCCGGGCGGGGGTACCCCCAGCCGCCCACGGCCGGCCAGCACGCGCTGCCGGGCCACGACCCCGATCTTCTGACCGGGCAGGGCTGCCACCCCCACGCGGCCGACGACCACCACCGCCCGCGTACGACCGCCCCGGGGCTGCTGCCATGACCGAGATGCTCACCACCGACTTCATGCAGCGGGCACTGCTCGCCGCCGTACTGATCGGGATCACCGCCCCCGCTGTCGGCCTCTATCTGGTGCAGCGCGGCCAGGCGATCATGGGCGACGGCATCGGCCATGTCGCCCTCACCGGTGTCTCGCTGGGCTTTCTGCTGAACACCAGCCCGGTCTGGATGGCCACCCTGGTCGCCGGCGCCGGCGCCGTGGTGATGGAGCTGATCCGCGAACGCGGCCGCACCCGCGGCGACATCGCCCTGGCGATGCTGTTCTACGGCGGTATGGCCGGCGGCGCGCTGATCATCAAGCTCGCCCCCAACGGCTCGATGGCCAACCTCACCACCTACTTGTGGGGCTCCATCCTCACCGTCTCGGCGAGCGACATCGTCACCGTGGTGGTGCTGGCCGTCCTGGTCGTCGCCATCACCGTGGGCCTGCGGCGGCAGCTCTTCGCGGTCTGCCAGGACGAGGAGTTCGCCCGGGTCACCGGGCTGCCGGTGCGGCTGCTCAATCTGCTGCTCGCCGTCACCGCGGCCGTCACCGTCACCGTGGCCATGCGGGTGGTCGGACTGCTGCTGGTCAGCGCACTGATGGTGGTGCCGGTGGCCGCCGCACAGCAGGTCACCCGGTCCTTCGCCGCCACCCAGATGCTGGCCGTGGGCATCGGCGTGGTGGTGTCGCTGGGCGGCACCACGGCCTCGTACTACCAGGACCTGCCGCCCGGCCCGACCATCGTGGTGCTGGCCATGGTCCTCTTCGGTCTGATCGGGCTGCTGGCCGTCCCGCTCGCCAGGCGGCGCCACGGCGCCGGTACCGCCGCGGCGGACCCCTCGGCCGGCGAGCTGCTGCTGCCCGCACCGCGCAGTGAAACCGGCACCACGGGCGCCGCCCCGGATGACGAGCAGCGCCTGACGCCGGGCACATCGCTGGCACAATGAACCCTGACAGAAACCCCGACCAAGGAGGACTCACGGTGACCACCGCCAGCCCGTCGCCGCGTGCCCGGTCGACCCGGCAGCGCGCCGCCGTGTCCGCCGCCCTTGACGAGATCCAGGACTTCCGCAGCGCCCAGGAACTCCACGACCTGCTGAAGCACAAGGGCGACTCGGTGGGCCTCACCACCGTCTACCGCACCCTGCAGTCGCTCGCCGACTCGGGCGAGGTGGACGTGCTGCGCACCGCCGACGGCGAGGCCGTCTACCGGCGGTGCAGCAGCGGGCACCACCACCATCTGGTGTGCCGCGGCTGCGGTCGCACGGTGGAGGTCGAGGGACCCGCGGTGGAGCGCTGGGCGGACGCGGTGGCGGCGGAGCACGGCTTCTCGGACATCGCGCACACCCTGGAGATCTTCGGTACCTGCGCGGACTGCGTCAACCCGTAGTCCGGTGCACGGAAGGGGCCCGGGAGGCGGTCGCCTCCCGGGCCCCTTCGGTATCCGCGGCCTCAGTGCTGTTGCGTCTGGGTGGGCAGGTCATTGGGGATGGCTCCGCCGAAGCGGCGGTCGCGCATCGCGTACTGCTCACAGGCCCGCCACAGGTCGCGGCGGTCGAAGTCCGGCCAGAGGACGTCCTGGAAGACGAACTCGGCGTAGGCCGACTGCCAGAGCAGGAAGTTGGAGGTCCGCTGCTCACCGCTGGGGCGCAGGAAGAGGTCCACGTCCGGCATGTCGCGGTGGTAGAGGTAGCGGGCGAAGGTCTTCTCATTGACCTTCTCCGGGTCCAGCCTGCCCGCGGCCACATCCGCCGCCAGCGCCGCCGCGGCGTCGGCGATCTCGGCGCGCCCGCCGTAGTTGACGCACATGTACAGGGTGACCAGGTCGTTCTCCCTGGTCATCTCCTCGGCGACCTGGAGCTCCTGCACCACGCTCTTCCACAGCTTGGGCATCCGCCCGGCCCAGCGCACCCGGACGCCCATGGCGTCCATCTCGTCGCGGCGGCGGTGGATGACATCGCGGTTGAAGTTCATCAGGAAGCGCACCTCCTCGGGCGACCGCTTCCAGTTCTCGGTGGAGAAGGCGTACAGCGAGAGGTTCTTCACGCCGAGCTCGATGCAGCCCTTCAGGACGTCCAGCACCACGGCCTCGCCGACCTTGTGGCCCTCGGTGCGGGGCAGTCCGCGCTCCTTGGCCCAGCGGCCGTTGCCGTCCATCACGATGGCGACGTGGCCCGGCACCAGCTCGCCGGGGATCTTCGGCGGCTGGGCGCCGCTGGGGTGCGGGCTGGGCGGCAGATACTGTCGCTGCCGCCCGCCACCGAAGAGCCGTCGTGCTGCCATCGCCTACTTCTCCACGTATCTCAGGGAACGGAGGCCCCGCTCCAGGTGCCACTGCAGATAGGCGGCGACCAGGCCGCTGCCCTCGCGGCAGAACCGCGGCTCACAGGCGTCCGCCGTCTCCCAGTCACCGGAGAGCAGCGCGCCGAGCAGTTCCAGTGTCTCAGGGGAGGGTACGGCACTGCCGGGCACACGGCAGTCGCCGCAGAGCACCCCGCCGGCCTGCAGGGAGAAGAATCGGTTCGGCCCCTCCATGCCGCACTTGGCGCAGTCGTCGAAGGTCGCGCCGTAGCCGTTGACCGCGAGCGAACGCAGCAGGAAGGCATCCAGCACCAGATGCGGCTCATGGTCGCCGGCAGCCAGCGTCCGCAGTGCGCCGACCAGCAGCAGATACTGCTGGACGGCCGGCTCGCCCTCGTTCTCGGTGAAGCGCTCGGCGGTCTCCAGCATGGCCGTACCGGCGGTGTAGCGGCCGTAGTCGGCGACGATCGGGCCCCCGTACGGGGAGATGGTCTCCACCTGGGTGCAGAGCGGCAGGCTGCGCCCCACCAGATCGCTGCCGCGGGCGAAGAACTGCACATCGACGTGGGAGAACGGCTCCAGCCTGGCACCGAACTTGGACTTGGTGCGCCGCACCCCGCGGGCGACCGAGCGGACCCGCCCGTGGTGGCGGGTGAGCAGCGTGATGATGCGGTCTGCCTCGCCCAGCTTCTGGGTGCGCAGCACGATGCCGTCGTCCCGGTAGAGGCTCATCCGGTGGCGGCGGGGAGGTTGTCCGGCATGAGGCCATTCTCCCGCATCCCGCGGCGGCCCCGCACGGGCCTGCGTCGGTACGGTGCGGGACGGCCCCGCGCGGGACGCCCGGGGCCGGAGTCCCTGAGTCCCGCACCGGGGGCGCCGCAGGCCGCTGGGCGGGCGCCCGCGCCGGTGCGGGACCGGGCAGGCCCGGGAGGGGGACGCGGGCCCGTCCTGTGCACCTGGTGACCTGAGTCACGGACCCCTAGGGGTGCGGGGTCCGGGCGGCGACGGTCAGCAGTTCGTCGATCTGGTCCGACGCGAGTGCCAGGCAGTGCCCGACGGCCGCCAGGGCGTCCCGCTCGGCGGGGCGGTAGGGGCCGTCGGCCAGCGCGATCCAGGCGCCCTGCAGCAGCAGCCGCTCCAGGCCCTGCGGAGCCAGATGCGGGGCCAGCGGCTCCAGCGCGGCATGCAGTTCGATGGCCAGGCCGCTGCCGATCCCGCCGTACACCTCGTCCAGCGGGCTGTCGCCGCCCGGTGCGGGGTCGGCGGAGCCGATGCCGGAGAGCGCCGCGAGGGCGGCCAGCACCTGGGCCTCCCCGCAGTCCTCGAAGCCTGCCTCGTCACCCCGCAGGCGGCCTCCCTGGTGAGGCGGTTTCCGGTGCCGCCGGCGGCCAGCACGGCCAGCGCGATGGTGTACTGCGCGTCGCGGAGCATGCCGGAGAGCTTGGTGCAGGTGGGCCGCTCCAGCGCGGAGGCGGCGTAGCGGCTGCGGCACGCGGTGCACTGCACACTGGTGCCGACCAGGCCCATGGGCAGTACGGGCGCGCCCAGCACCCGAAGCCAGCGGCGGCCCTGTTGCCGCCGGTAATTGCGGTCCCCACCGCAGCCGGGGCAGAAGAACTCACCCAGGACCTCCGTCCGCCACGACGGGCGGACACCCCACAGACGCGTCACAGGCGCACTCCCCTGTCACAGCCGACGGCCCTGCCCGAAACCCACGGGCGAGGTCACGCAACCGAGCACTCTTCAGGGGCGTCCCACCGACCCCGGTGTCGGTTGGATCGATGCTGCCACGCGAGTGAGGCCCTGTCAGTACCCCGGACGGTGGTCGGACCGAAAAAGTGTGGCGCAGGACACATCTGCGCCGCCGGGGACGGCCCCGGCGGCGCAGAAGTGATGCTTCAGGGTCAGTCGCGCTGCGCCCGGTTGACGGCGCTCACGATGGCCTTGAGCGAGGCACGCACGGTGTTGGAGTCCATTCCGACGCCCCACAGCACCCGTCCGTCGACGGCGCACTCCACATAGGCGGCGGCCTGGGCGTCGCCGCCCTCGCTCAGCGCGTGCTCGGCGTAGTCCAGCACCCGTACGTCCACGCCGATCCCGGCCAGGGCGTCCACGAAGGCCGAGACCGGACCGTTTCCGGAACCGCTCAGGGTGGTCTCCACGCCGTCGACGACCGCCTCGGCGGTGAGCGCGTCACGGCCGTCGGTGGTGGCCAGCTTCTGAGCGGTGCGCAGCGAGATGCGGCCCCAGGCCGCGCCCGGGACGGGCAGGTACTCGTCCTCGAAGACGGCCCAGATCTGGGACGGGGTGACCTCGCCGCCCTCGGAGTCGGTCTTGGCCTGGATGATCCGCGAGAACTCGATCTGCATCCGGCGCGGCAGGTCCAGCTTGTGGTCGTTCTTCAGGACGTAGGCGACGCCGCCCTTGCCGGACTGGCTGTTGACCCGGATGACCGCCTCGTAGGAGCGGCCCACGTCCTTGGGGTCGATGGGCAGATAGGGGACGCCCCACGGGTGCTGGTCCACGCTGTGGCCGGCCTCGGCCGCGGCGGCCTCCAGCGCGTCGAAGCCCTTCTTGATGGCGTCCTGGTGGGAACCGGAGAAGGAGGTGTACACCAGGTCGCCGGCGTAGGGGTGGCGCTCGGGCACCGGCATCTGGTTGCAGTACTCGGCGGTGCGGCGGATCTCGTCGATGTCGGAGAAGTCGATCTGCGGGTCGACACCCTGGGAGAAGAGGTTCAGGCCGACGTTGACCAGGTCCAGGTTGCCGGTGCGCTCGCCCTGGCCGAACAGGCAGCCCTCGACCCGGTCGGCGCCGGCCATCATGGCCAGCTCGGCGGAGGCCACTCCGGTGCCGCGGTCGTTGTGCGGGTGCGAGGACAGGCAGATGTACTCGCGGCGGCTCAGGTTGCGGGACATCCACTCGATGCGGTCGGCGTAGATGTTGGGGGTGGAGCGCTCCACCGTGGTGGGCAGGTTGAGGATGATCTCGCGGCCCTCGCCGGGCTGCCAGACGTCCATGACCGCCTCGCAGACCTCCAGCGCGTAGTCCAGCTCGGTGTCGATGAAGATCTCCGGGGAGTACTCGTAGCCGAAGACCGTCTCCTCACCCAGGATCTTCTCGGCGTACTCCATCACCAGCCGGGTGCCGTCCACCGCGATCTGCTTGATCTGCTCGCGGCTGGCGTTGAAGACCACCCTGCGGAACATCGGCGCGGTCGCGTTGTACAGGTGCACGGTGGCCCGGGGCGTGCCGCGCAGCGACTCCACGGTGCGCTCGATCAGTTCCTCGCGGGCCTGGGTCAGCACCGAGATGGTGACGTCCTCCGGGATCGTCCTCCTCGACCAGTGAGCGCACGAAGTCGAAGTCGGTCTGGCCGGACGAGGGGAAGCCGACCTCGATCTCCTTGTATCCCATGCGTACCAGCAGGTCGAACATCTTGCGCTTGCGCGCCGGGGACATGGGGTCGATCAGCGCCTGGTTGCCGTCCCGCAGGTCGGTGGAGAGCCACCGGGGAGCCTGGGTGATCACCCGGGACGGCCAGGTGCGGTCCGGCAGGTCCACGGTCTCGAACTGGGAGTAGCGGTGGAACGGCATCGCCGACGGCTGCTGGCGCACGGTGGCTGCGGTGATCGGGGTGGGACGCTCCACGAAGGCGCGGGCGACGGAGTCGGGCTGGGTCATGACGGTTCTCTGCTCCTCTTTGCGGTGGGCTGGTCGGGGGTGGAGTCACCCGACGGCCGACGACTGCGGCGGCAATACGCGCACAGCACCAGTCCCCGCGGCAAGGGAGCCGGCCTCTGTGATCTACAGGCCCTCGCCGCGGCAGCTAAGAAGAAGCAGCCCGTAACGCATGATGCCGCCCAGAGTAACCCAGCCACCGCCGGCACCGCAGGCGCGTTCCGCACCGTGAGACACCGCAGGTGACCGCCGAAACGATCCCTCGGCACCGGGCCGGGCGAATACCGGCGGGACTTCATGACAAAGCGTCACCGTTGGGCCACTCTGAGCGCATGGATTCCTCAGCCCGCGGACACGCCTGCCACTGCACCATCGTGCCGCCGCACATCCTGGACCGGCTCGCCGAGGCCGGAGACGCCCCGGTGCGGGAGGCCGCCCGGCGCGCCCTCGCCCTCGACGCCCGGCACCGGGAGAACCGGCTGCTGGCACCACGCACCGTCCTGCCGCCGCTCACCGAAGACGCCGGGGACCACCCCGAGCGCACCGTCTGCGACACCCGCCACACCGAGACCCTCCCCGGCCGCGTGGTGCGCCGCGAGGGCGGCGGCGCAGTGAAGGACGGCTCGGTCAACCGCGCCTACGACGGCCTGGGCGCCACCTTCGCCCTCTACCGGGAGGTCTACGGCCGCCGCTCGATCGACGACGCCGGACTGCCGCTGGACGCCACCGTCCACTACGGGCACGACTACGACAACGCCTTCTGGAACGGCGAGCGGATGGTCTTCGGCGACGGTGACGGCCAGGTCTTCAACGACTTCACCGCCTGTGTCGACGTCATCGGCCATGAGCTCACCCACGGGGTCACCCAGTACACCGCCGGCCTGGACTACCAGGACCAGTCGGGAGCCCTCAATGAGTCGGTCTCCGATGTCTTCGGCTGCCTGGTCAAGCAGTACGCGCTGCAGCAGACCGCCAACCAGGCCGACTGGCTGATCGGTGCGGGGCTGCTGGCGCCGAGGGTGCACGGGGTGGCGCTGCGGTCCATGCGGGAGCCCGGCACCGCGTACGACGACGAGGTGCTGGGCAAGGACCCGCAGCCGGCCTCCATGGACGGCTATGTGCAGACCACCGAGGACAACGGCGGGGTGCACATCAACTCCGGCATCCCCAACCGCGCCTTCTACCTGGTGGCGGCCGAACTGGGCGGCTTCGCCTGGGAGCGGGCCGGGCAGATCTGGTACGACACCCTCACCGGCGGGACGCTGCGGCCGGACGCGGACTTCGCCGCCTTCGCCGCCGCCACCTCGGCTGCCGCGCTCGCCCGCTACCGCGAGGGCCCGGAGACAGCCGCGGTCGCCAAGGGATGGGCCCAGGTCGGTATCACCGGTTGAACCGCCCCGGGGCGGGGCGCACAGCAGGCGTCCCGCCCCGTCCGAGATCGTTTTTGTCGCGGGATTTACTCGCCAGGCGGACCCGTTGCGTAGCACACTGGCAACCATGCGTATCCGGGTGACCCGCACCGGCGGCCTCGCCGGGATCGCGCGCCGGGCCGAGGTGGACACCTCGGCACGGACCGACGCGCCGCACGTCCACGCCCTGGCACGGGAGGCCATGGCCTCCGGGCTGCGGACCCCCACCTTCGGCGTGCCCGACGGCTTCCACTACGAGATCACGGTGGACGGCCGCACCGTCCACTGCGCGGACCCCCGCCTCAGCGACGCCCAGCGGGAGCTGATCTCGCTGGTGCTGCGCGAGGGCGCCTGACGGTCGTCCCCCGGGGCAATTGACTGACGTGCTGTCAGAACCCGAGCTTGCGCAGCTGCTTGGGGTCGCGCTGCCAGTCCTTGGCCACCTTGACATGCAGATCGAGGAAGACCGGCGTGCCGAGCAGCGCCTCGATGTGCTTGCGGGCGGTGGTGCCGACGTGCTTGAGACGGGAGCCCTTGGCGCCGATCACGATCGCCTTCTGGCTCTGCCGCTCGATGTAGACATTGGCGTGGATGTCCAGCAGCGGGCGGTCCGCGGGCCGGCCCTCGCGGGGCAGCATCTCCTCCACCACCACGGCCAGCGAGTGCGGCAGCTCGTCGCGGACGCCCTCCAGGGCGGCCTCCCTGATCAGCTCGGCCACCATCACCTGCTCCGGCTCGTCGGTGAGGTCGCCGTCCGGGTAGAGCGGCGGGCCCTCGGGGAGCAGCGGCACCAGCAGGTCGGCCAGCAGGCCCACCTGCTTGTCGCCCACCGCCGACACCGGGACGATCTCCGCCCACTCGATGCCCAGCTCCCGGCCCATCTGGTCGATGGCGATCAGCTGCTCGGCCAGGCGCTTGGAGTCCACCAGGTCGGTCTTGGTGACGATGGCCACCTTGGGGGTCCGCTTGACCTCGGAGAGCTCCTTGGCGATGTAGCGGTCGCCGGGGCCGAGCTTCTGGTCGGCCGGCAGGCAGAAGCCGATCACATCGACCTCGGCCCAGGTGGTGCGGACCACGTCGTTGAGCCGCTCGCCGAGCAGGGTGCGGGGCTTGTGCAGCCCCGGGGTGTCCACCAGCACCAGCTGGGCGTCCGGGCGGTGCACGATGCCCCGCACGGAGTGCCGGGTGGTCTGCGGGCGGTTGGAGGTGATGGCGACCTTCGTCCCCACCAGCGCGTTGGTCGGGTCGACTTGCCCGCGTTCGGCCGCCCGACGAAGCAGGCGAAGCCGGAGCGGAAGGGGGCGCCGCCGGAGGGGGGAGTGAGGCTCATGCGGACCATTCTCCCCGACCCGGGAGGGTGCGGCGTACCTGCCCCGAGCGGCCTACTTCTTCTTGCCCCCGCCGCCCGCCGAGTGGATCACGCTGGCCACGGTGAGGACGGCGACGGTGATCGAGGCGGCCAGCCAGCCGGACGAACCGGTCTGGTACCAGATGCCCATCCCCCAGAGCACCACCAGTGCGGCCGCTATGAACCCACAACCCCCCATGCCCTCCGGCCCCCTCTCTCCGCGAAGAGCCTAACGGGGGTCGAACGTGCGCCCAACTGCCTTTCGGGCCGTTCTGCGCTGCCTCAGGTCGATCAGCAGGGTGGTCCAGATCAGCAGCCCGGCGAGGGCATACAGCCAGTCCCACCAGGACTGCGGGCCGTGCTGGGCCAGCTGTGTGCCGGCACGCACCACCGTCAGCAGGCCCCAGAGGAACCACAGCAGACGCCAGGCCCGGGAGGCGGGCACCACCCGGCCGCCGGATATGCCTCGGCGGACGGTCACGCGGTGGCGGTGGTGCGCAGGACTCCGTCCGGGCCCGCCAGCAGCACCGGGGTCCCGGCGCCCCCGAGGTCGCGTACGGCGGCCACATCGGCCTCCGCGGGCGCCTCCGCCGCGGTCACCACGGCGGCGGCCTCCAGGCTCTTGGCGCCGCTGGCGACGGCCATGGCCACCGCGGTCTGCAGCGCGCTGAGCCGTAGCGACTCCAGCGCCACGGTGCCCGCCACATAGGTGCGCCCGGTCTCGTCGCGGACCGCGGCCCCCTCGGGCACACCGTTGCGGGCCCGGGCCGAGCGGGCCAGGGTGATGATCTTCTTGTCCTCGGGGTCCAGCTCGGACGCGGCGTCACTCATGTCGCCGAGCATAGCGATCAGCCCGCGGACCGCTGGAGGGCACCACAGGGCACGCGGGACCCGCGGCGGGAGGCCGGCATCACAGCCCGCTCCCGCCGCGCCGCCTCGTGCGGGCGTCACTCCGTGGTGCGGGCGTCACTCCGTGCGGGAGGCGTCCGCCGCTGGTGTCGCGGGGTCACCGTGCGCCGTCGCGCCCGGCTCGTCCCGACGGCCGTGGTGGCGGGCCACCGGTTCGGCGAGGACGGTGTCGATGCGGTTCCGACGGCCTGCGGACGACTCGGCGGTCAGCCGCAGGGCGGTGATCGGCAGGGCGTCGTCCTCCGGCAGCGGCACCTCGCAGGCGGCACCGGGGATCGGCACCCGGCCGAGGTGCTTGGCCAGCAGCCCGCCCACGGTGTCCACGTCCTCGTCGGCCAGCTCCAGGCCGAAGAGCTCGCCCAGTTCGTCGACCGGCAGCCGGGCGGTGACCCGGTAGCTGCCGTCGCCCAGCTCCTCCACCGGAGCGGCCTCCCGGTCGTACTCGTCGGTGATCTCGCCGACGATCTCCTCCAGGATGTCCTCGATGGTGACCAGGCCCGCGGTGCCGCCGTACTCGTCGATCACGATGGCGACGTGCGAGCGCCGCTGCTGCATCTCGCGCAGCAGGTCGCCGGCCGGCTTGGAGTCCGGGACGAAGACAGCGGGCCGCAGCACCGAGGAGACCGGCTCCGACTCGGCGTCGCGGTTGATGTGGGTACGGCGGACCAGGTCCTTGAGATAGACGATGCCGACGACGTCGTCCTCGTTCTCACCGACCACCGGGATCCGGGAGAAGCCGCTGCGCAGGGCCAGGGTGAGGGCCTGCCGCACGGTCTTGTGGCGCTCGATGAGCACCAGGTCGGTGCGCGGCACCATCACCTCGCGGACGATGGTGTCGCCGAGTTCGAAGACGGAGTGCACCATACGGCGCTCCTCGTCCTCGATCAGGGAGTCCTTCTCCGCCAGGTCCACCAGGGCGCGCAGCTCCGCCTCGGAGGCGAACGGCCCCTCGCGGAAGCCCTTGCCCGGGGTCAGGGCGTTGCCCAGCAGGATCAGCAGCTTGGGGATCGGGCCGAGCACCCGGGCCAGCGGCAGCAGCACCACGGAGGCTGCGGTGGCGGTGTTCAGCGGATGCTGGCGGCCGATGGTGCGCGGGGAGACCCCGACCATGACGAACGAGACCAGCACCATCACCCCGATGGCGACCAGTACCGCCACCCAGGTGGACTGGAAGCCCCGGACGCAGACCACGGTCACCAGCACCGCCGCCGCCATCTCGGAGCCGACCCGGATCAGGGTCGCCAGATTGAGATAGCGGATGGGGTCGGTGGCCATGGCCAGCAGCCGGTTGGAGCCCCGGCGGCCGGCGCGTACCGCCTCCTCGGCGCGGAACCGGGACACCCGGGAGATGCCGGCCTCGGCGCAGGCTGCCAGCCAGCCCACGATCACCAGCAGGACCGCGCCGATGACGAACGACGTCGTATTGCCGCCCATGTGCGTCTGTCAGCTCCCCGCCCGCTCAGCGGGTCGTCGGGGCCGGGGAGGGGCCCTGCAGGCCGCGCTCGGCGCGCCAGTCGTCCAGGATGCGCTTCTGCAGCCCGAACATCTCGCGCTCCTCCTCCGGCTCCTCGTGGTCGTAACCGAGGACGTGCAGCACCCCGTGGACGGTGAGCAGTTGCAGCTCGTCGTCCATGGAGTGGCCGCCGTCCTTGCCCTGCTTGAGGGCGACCTCCGGGCAGAGCACGATGTCGCCGAGCAGGCCCTGCGGCAGCTCCTCGCCCTCCTTGCCCGGGCGCAGCTCGTCCATCGGGAAGGACATGACATCCGTGGGGCCGGGCTCGTCCATCCACTGGATGTGGAGCTGCTCCATGGCATCGGTGTCCACCAGGATCACCGACAGTTCGGAGAGCGGGTGGATGCGCATGCGGTCCAGGGCGAAGCGGGCGACGTCGAGCACGGACTGCTCGTCGACCTCCCAGCCGGACTCGTTGTTGACGTCGATCGACATGATCGGTTGGGCTCTCGGCTCTCAGCTGTCGTTGCGGCGGGGCTGGCGGGGGGCGCGGGCGCGGCGCGAGGGCGGGTCCCCTGCATCGGACCCGTCGGAGTTCTCGACGTCCCAGCGCTCATAGGCGTCCACGATCCGGCTGACCAGCTTGTGGCGGACCACATCGGTGCTGGTCAGAAGGGAGAAGTGGATGTCCGGCACATCACTGAGGATGTCCTGGACCACCTTGAGACCGCTCCTGGTGCCGCCTGGAAGGTCGATCTGGGTGACGTCACCGGTGATGACGATCTTGGAGTTGAACCCGAGCCGGGTGAGGAACATCTTCATCTGCTCGGGATTGGTGTTCTGCGCCTCGTCCAGGATGATGAACGCGTCGTTGAGCGTACGGCCGCGCATGTACGCGAGCGGCGCCACCTCGATCGTCCCGGCGGCCATCAGCCGCGGGATGGAGTCGGGGTCCATCATGTCGTGGAGCGCGTCGTAGAGCGGCCGCAGATACGGGTCGATCTTCTCGTAGAGGGTGCCGGGCAGAAAGCCCAGCCGCTCGCCGGCCTCCACCGCGGGACGGGTGAGGATGATCCGGTTGACCTCCTTGGCCTGGAGGGCCTGCACGGCCTTCGCCATCGCCAGATAGGTCTTGCCGGTGCCCGCCGGGCCGATGCCGAAGACCACCGTGTGCCTGTCGATGGCGTCGACATAGCGCTTCTGGTTGAGGGTCTTGGCCCGGATGGTGCGGCCCCGGCTGGAGAGGATGTTGGCCGTCAGCACCTGCGAGGGGTTCTCCGACGACTCGGGGTGGCTCGGGTCGGCGGCCGCACTCTTGAGCATGGCGATGGAGCGCTCCACGGAGTCCTCCGTCAGGGGCTGGCCGGTGCGCAGCACCAGCATCATCTCGTTGAACAGGCGCTGCACCAGAGCGATCTCGGCGGGATCGCCGGCGGCGGTCACCTCATTGCCCCGGACGTGGATGTCGGCACCTGGGAATGCGCGCTCGATCACCCGGAGCAGGGAGTCGGCGGAACCCAGAACGGTCACCATGGGGTGCTTCTCGGGGATCACGATGCGGGCTCGTGCCGGGCCGCCGCCGTCCAGCGCCTGGCTGTCGCCGGCCGGACGCGCGCCATTGGGGCGCTGAGCGGGGGTGCGGGTGTGCGAGGTGCCGCTGTCAGATGTCGCAGTCATGGGTCGGCCGCTGGGGCCTGCCTCATCCCATCCGTAGATCCGGTTCGCCTCTCCGGCCTGGCACACCAAGCGTACGCCGAGGCTCCGACAGCCGTGTCGGGGGCGACTTCGATGCTGCGGCATCGGACAGCTGTACGCCAGTGGTTTTCACGGGGAACCTCACGAAAAGCCCGCTCTGCGGGGGCGGCACACACACCCGCCCGCCGGCGCCCCGGGTGGCGCACGGTCCACCGGGCGCATCCGCCGGGCGGAGGCCGGGCTCCCCGGCCGGGTTCAGCGCGGCGGGAGGGGGACCCGCGAGAGGTCCTCGGCGACGACGATCTCACCGTCGAAGTGGGCACGCGCCTCGGCGAGGTGGGCGTCCAGGTCGGGGTAGCGCTGGGAGAAGTGGGTGAGGACCAGGGTCCGGACGCCCCCCTCCGCCGCGGCCCGGGCGGCCTGCGCCGCGGTGAGGTGTCCGTGGTCCTCGGCCAGCCCGGCGTCCGCGGTGACGAAGGTCGCCTCGATCACCAGCATGTCCGCGCCCTCGGCGAGCGCGGCCACCCCGTCGCACACCCTGGTGTCCATGACGAAGGCGAAACGCTGGCCGCGGCGGGTCTCGCTGACCTCGTCCAGGCCGACCGTACGGCCGTCCGGCAGCGTCAGCCTGCCCTCTCGCTGGAGCCGCCCGACATCGGGGCCCGAGATGCCGCACGCCGCCAGCCGCTCGGGCAGCATCCGCCGCCCGTCGGGCTCCACCAACCGGTAGCCGAAGGACTCCACCGGGTGCGACAGCGCGGCGGCCTCCAGACGGAAGGGGCCGCCCGGGGCCTCCAGCGCTCCGGCGGAGGAGACCGGCCGGGGCCGCAGCTCCACCGTCTCGTGGAAGGCGGTGGCATGCCGCAGCCGGTCGAAGAAGTGGCTGCCGGAGGCGGGGAAGTAGCAGTCCACCGGGTGCGGCACCCGGTCCAGGTTGAGCCGCTGGATGATCCCGGCCAGGCCGAGGGAGTGGTCGCCGTGGAAGTGGGTGACGCAGATCCGGGTGACATCGGTGGCGGAGACACCGGCGTGCAGCATCTGCCGCTGGGTCCCCTCCCCCGGGTCGAAGAGCAGTCCCTCGCCGTCCCAGCGGAGCAGATAGCCGTTGTGGTTGCGGTGCCGGGTGGGCACCTGGCTGGCCGTCCCCAGGACGACGAGTTCGCGGTGGGACACGACGGGCGGTCCGCTCAGACCAGGGTGCCGTGCAGGCTGCCGTCGCCGCCGAGGACGTGCACATGGGCGTGGAAGACGGTCTGCCCGGCGCCCGCACCGGTGTTGAAGATCAGCCGGTAGCCCGACTCTGCGATCTTCTCCTGGGCGGCCACCTCGCCCGCCTCCGCCAGGATCGCGGCCGCCTGGTCGGGCGCCGCCACCGCGAGCGCCGCCGCATTGGGGTGGTGGGCCTTGGGGACCACCAGCACATGCGTGGGCGCCTGGGGGTGTATGTCGCGGAACGCGAGGGTGGTCTCCGTCTCGCGGACCACCTCCGCCGGGATCTCCCTGGCGATGATCTTGCAGAACAGGCAGTCCGGCACCGGGGTCCCGTCCGACATCGGCTTCTCCTCCGAGGGGTTCGCGCAGGGGTGGTCACACCGCTTCGGCGGGCCCGGCCCGCCGTCGAGAGACTATCGCGCGGCCGTGGGGGCCGGCCGACGGCCGGGACGGTGCGTCGGCCTGACCGCACCGTCCCGGCCGGGGCCGCTACAGCTCCGGAATGCCCGGTGCCCGCTTGGCCGGCCGCTCGTCGAGCGCGGCCAGGGCGAGGCGCACGCCCTCCGCCAACTGCGGGTCCTCGCCCGCAGCCCAGTGGTGCGGCGCCATCACGACCTCCACATCCGGATCGACTCCGTGGTTCTCCAGGCCCCAGCCGTAGTTCTCGAACCAGGTGGAGTACTTGGGCTGGGTGACCGCGGTGCCGTCGACCAGCGAGTAGCGGGAGTCGATGCCGATCACACCGCCCCAGGTCCGCTCTCCGACCACCGGGCCGATGCCCAGCGCCTGGATCGCGGCGTTGACGATGTCGCCGTCCGACCCGGAGAACTCATTGGCCAGTGCCACCACCGGACCACGCGGCGCGTCGGCGGGGTACGGCTCGGCGGACCGCACATCGCGGGCCCGCCCCCAGGAGACGATCCGCCGGTTGAGCTTCTCCACCACCAGCTGCGAGGTGTGGCCGCCGCGGTTCTCCCGCAGGTCGACGATCACCCCCTCCAGCGCCATCTCCACCCGCAGATCACGGTGGAGCTGCGCCCAGCCGGCGCCGACCATGTCCGGGACGTGCAGATAGCCCACCCGGCCCGCGGAGAGCTCGTGCACGGCGGCGCGGCGCCCCGCCACCCAGTCGTGGTACCGCAGCGGCTCCTCGTCGCCGAGCGGGACCACCACCACATGCCGGTGCTCGCCGCCGCCCGCGGGGGCGACGGTCAGCTCCACCGGCCGGCCGGCCGAGCCGGCGAGCAGCGGCATCGGCCCGGTCACCGGGTCCACCGGCCGGCCGTCGACGGCGACCAGCGCGTCGCCCGCCCGTACGGCGACGCCGGGGGCGGACAGCGGGGAGCGGGCGCGCGGGTCCGAGGACTCGCCGGGCAGCACCCTGACGATCCGCCAGGAACCGCCCTCGCGGACCAGGTCGGCGCCGAGCAGCCCCTGCTGCCGGGCGGTGTCCGAGGGGCGGCCGGGCGGGGAGACATAGGCGTGCGAGGTGCCGAGCTCGCCCTGCACCTCCCAGAGCAGGTCCACCAGGTCGTCATGGCTGCCCAGCCGGCCGACCAGCGGGCGGTAGCGGGCGAGCACGCCCTCCCAGTCGATACCGCCCAGGTCCTCGCGCCAGAAGTTGTCGCGGGCCAGGCGGCCGTTCTCGTCGTACATCTGGAGCCACTCGGCGGCCGGGTCCACGGTGGCGCGGATCCGGGACAGATCGACGGTGAGGTCGTCGGCGTCGCCGGAGCCGACCTTGCGGTCCGCGGGCAGTACCCGCAGCCGGCCCTGGTCGAGCACCGCGATCCGGCTGCCGTCCCCGGAGACGGCGAACCCGTCCAGCCCGTCGACCAGTTCCTCGTCCTTGCGGCTCGTCAGATCGAAGCGCTCCAGTACCGGGCGCGGATCGTCGTCGTCCGGCGAGGCGAGGTCGTCACCGAGCACACCGGTGACGGGCAGCCGGGTCCACAGCACCCCGCCCTTGGCGGCCCGCAGCGTGCCGAAGCGGCCGCCGGCCACCGGGAACGGCACGATGCGGTCCGGCAGTCCCTCCAGGTCGACGCGGGTGGCCGGCGGCTTCTCCTCGCCGTCGTCCCCGTCTGCGTCCTCGGCCCCCTTGGCGTCGGCCGCCTTGGCTTCCTTGCTCTCGTCGTCGCCGCCGAGCGGCCGCCCGTGGAGCTGCGGCCCGAACGGGGACGGCGTGTCGGCGGCCAGGGTGATCAGGTAGGGGCGGCAGCCGGTCGGGAAGGACAGGTCGAAGACATGGGCGTCGTAGACCGGGTCGAAGTTGCGGATCGACAGGAAGGCCAGATGCCTGCCGTCCGCGGTGAAGGACGGCGAACTGTCGTTGAACCGCAGCGGGGTGGCGTCGGACACCGAGAGGTCGGTGGTGTCCGCCAGCTTCAGCTGCCGCAGCGGCCACGGGCCGGGGTGCGACCAGGCCAGCCAGCGGGAGTCAGGGGAGAAGGCCAGGTCGGCGATGTCGCCGTCCTCGCTGCGGGTGATCTCGCGGATCTCACCGCTCTCCACCTCGACCAGCAGCACCCGGCCGTCGTGCGAGGCGACGGCGACCCGGCTGCCGTCCGGCGCGGCCACCAGCTCCAGCACACGGCCGAGCCGGCCGGCCCCCACCCGGCGCGGGGCGGCACCCAGGGCCCCGGCCGAGGGGGCGAACTCCAGGGCGTCCTCCCCCTCGGCGTCCGTCACCCAGACCACGGTCTGGCCGCCCTCCGAGGGAACGACCTCGGCCAGCCTGGCGCGGACACCGGGCTCTGCCGCCAGGGCCCGGCTCGGGCCGTCGCGGTGGGTGACCCAGTGCACCGTGCCGCGGACGGTGACGGCGCTGGCCCGCCCGGTGCGGTCCGGGGCGGGGATGCCCAACTGGCGCCCCCCGGTGAGCGGGAAGGGCTGCCGGGCGGTCCGGGGACTGCCGAGGGTGATCTCCAGACGGCGCGGCTCACCGGTGTCGAGGGAGTCCAGCAGCCAGAGGTCGCCCGCCTCGTGCCAGACGATCCTGGTGCCGTCGGTGGTGGCATTGCGCGCGTAGAAGTCGCCGCTGCTGTGACGGCGCAGGTCGCTGCCGTCGGGCAGGCTGGAGAAGAGCCGGGCGACGCCCTCGTGGTCGGAGAGGAAGGCGATACGGTCGCCGACCCACATCGGGGAGTCGATCTGGGTGTCGAGGCCGGCGTGGACCCGCTCGAACCGGCCGCCCGTACGCCCGGTCCAGAGCTTTCCGGCGGTGCCACCGCGGTAGCGCTTCCAGTGCGCGGGCTCCTTGCCGACGCCGACCGGACCCGCCGAGAGCAGCAGCACCCGGCCCTCCTCCGCACCGCCCGGGTCCGGCTCGAAGGCCAGACCGGCGATCGGCCCGTACGGCAGCCGGCGCGGCTCACCGCCGTCCAGCGGGACGGCGAAGGCCCAGGTGCGGCGGAGGGTCGACTGGCCGCCCGTGGTGACAGCGACGGGCTCGCCCTCCGGCGTCCAGCCGCGCAGCGCGGTCCTGGCGCTGCCCCAGTGGGTCAGCCGCCGGGCGGGACCGCCGTCGACCGGGGCCACATGGATCTCGGGGGCCCCGTCGCGGGTCGAGGTCCAGGCGATCCGAGAACCGTCCGGCGAGAAGCGGGGATGGGCGGAGGGTGCCTGGTCGGCGCTGAGCCGCCATGCGCGACCGCCGCCGAGCGGGGCGACCCAGACGTCGTCCTCGGCCACAAAGGTGACCAGCTCGCCGTGGAGATGCGGATGACGGAGGTAGGCGCCGACAGGGTTCGCGGTGGTTCCGGAGTCAGCATTGATCACGTCCGCCACCCTAGCCAGGGGCTCGGACAGCTGCGAGAGGTTTCCCCCTCAGCGAATCCGGGACCGGCGGGTCCGCATGATCCGTGGCGCGCCGCCAGGATGTGCGCGTCGACAGGCCGGGGTGCCCGGCCCGGAGGTCCGCGGGGGGACGCATGACGGACGTGGTGCACGGCGTGGTCGCGGTGCTCTCGTTCCTGCTGGAGGTGGCCGTGCTGGGCGCCGCGGGCCTGTGGGGTCTGTCGCTGCGCGGCAGCCGGCGGCGGCGGGTGTCGGCCGCGGTGGGCGCGGTCGCCGCGGCGGTGGCCGTGTGGGCACTGTTCGGCGCGGAAGAGGGCGCGGTGGTGCCGCTGCACGGCGTTGCCCGGGCGCGGCGCTGGAGGTGCTGTGGTTCGGCGCCGGCGCGGTGGCGCTCCACGCGGCCCGGCGGCGCCGGGCGGCAGGCGTCTCTGTGGTGCTGTACCTGTACCTGCACCTGGTGACGGTGGCGCTGCGCCGGCTCTCCTGAGTCAGCCCCAGCGGCCGGTGCGGCCCAGCAGCAGGGCCCCTGCGGCGACCCCCGCGGTGGAGGTGCGCAGCACGGAGGAACCCAGCCGGTACGGGCGGGCCCCGGCGTCCGCGAAGACGGCCAGCTCCTCCGGGGAGACACCGCCCTCCGGGCCGACCACCAGGACGATCTCCCCGTCGGCGGGCAGCGGGGCGGCGGCCAGCGGTTCGGCGCCCTCCTCGTGCAGCACGGCGGGCAGCGCCGCGCCGGCGAGCAGCGCAGCGACCTGACGGGTCGTCATAAGGTCGTGCACCACCGGGAAGCGCAGCCGGCGCGACTGCTTCCCGGCCTCACGGGCGGTGGCCCGCCACTTGGCCAGCGCCTTGGCGCCGCGCTCGCCCTTCCACTGGGTGATGCAGCGCGACGCGGCCCAGGGGACCACCGCGTCCACACCGACCTCGGTCATGGTCTCCACCGCGAGCTCGCCCCGGTCGCCCTTGGGCAGCGCCTGCACCACGGTGATCCGCGGCCGGGCCTCGGGCTCCCGGCGCACCTCGGTGATCTCCGCGTCCAGGGCGTCCTTGCCGTGCAGATGCGCGACGGTTCCGTACGCGCCGGTGCCGCGGCCGTCGGTGAGCACCACGGGCTCACCGACCGCCAGGCGTTTCACGGCGACGGCGTGCCGCCCCTCGGGGCCGTCCAGGTGCACCAGGGCGCCCGGGGAGGCGTCCTGGAGGCGGTCGTCGTCCAGGACGAACACGGGGGCGGTCATCGCACAGGGTCCTTACCGGCCGTTGAAGGCGTCCTTGAGCCGGGAGAACAGCCCCTGCTGGCCGGGCGCGAAGGTGCCGGAGGGCCGCTCCTCGCCGCGCAGCTTGGCGAGCCGGCGGACCAGCTCCTCCTGCTCCGGGTCGAGCTTGACCGGGGTCTGCACCTCGACATGGACGATCAGGTCGCCGCGGCCGCCGCCGCGCAGATGGGTGATGCCGCGGCCGTGCATGGGGATGGACTGTCCGGACTGGGTGCCGGGCCGGATGTCGACCTCCTCCAGGCCGTCCAGCGTGTCCAGCGGAACCTTGGTGCCCAGCGCCGCCGCCGTCATCGGAATGGTGACGGTGCAGTGCAGGTCGTCGCCGCGCCGCTGGAAGACCCGGTGGGCGGTCTCACCGATCTCGACGTAGAGGTCGCCGGCCGGGCCGCCGCCGGGGCCGACCTCGCCCTCGCCGGCGAGCTGGATGCGGGTGCCGTTGTCCACACCCGCGGGGATCTTCACGGTGAGGGTGCGGCGGGCACGCACCCGGCCGTCGCCCGCGCACTCGGGGCAGGGGGTGGGGACCACGGTGCCGAAGCCCTGGCACTGCGGGCAGGGCCGGGAGGTCATGACCTGGCCCAGGAAGGACCGGGTGACCTGGGAGACCTCGCCGCGGCCGCGGCACATGTCACAGGTCTGCGCGGAGGTGCCCGGGGCCGCGCCCTCGCCGCTGCAGGTGGTGCAGGTGACGGCGGTGTCGACCTGGATCTCCTTGGTCGTCCCGAACGCCGCCTCCTCCAGCGTGATCTCGATGCGGATCATGGCGTCCTGGCCGCGCCGGGTGCGGGACCGGGGTCCGCGGGTCCCCGCCGAGGCGCCGAAGAAGGCGTCCATGATGTCCGAGAAGCCGAAGCCCGCGCCGGTGCCGAAGCCGCCTGCGCCGCCACCGCCGCCGTTGGGCGACAGCGGGTCGCCACCGAGGTCGTAGACCTGGCGCTTGGCCGGGTCGGAGAGCACCTCGTAGGCGGCGTTGATCTCCTTGAAACGCTCCTGCGTCTTGGGATCGGGGTTGACGTCGGGGTGCAGCTCACGAGCGAGGCGACGGAACGCCTTCTTGATCTCGTCCTGCCCCGCGTCCCGTCGGACGCCCAGTACCGCGTAGTAGTCCGTGGCCACCAATGACTCCGCTTGCTCCGCCTCTAGACCTTACGACTCAGCCAGGATCTGACCGACGTACCGTGCCACCGCGCGTACCGCCCCCATCGTCCCCGGGTAGTCCATCCGTGTCGGGCCGATGACGCCCAACTTCGCAACGGACTCGTCGCCCGAACCGTAGCCCACCGAGACGACGGACGTGGAATTCAGTCCCTCGTAGTCGATCTCGTGACCGATCCGGACCGTCATCCCCCGGTCCGCCGTCTCCCCCAGCAGCCTCAGCAGCACCACCTGCTCCTCCAACGCCTCCAGCACCGGCCGGATGGTCAGCGGGAAGTCGTGTCCGAAGCGGGTGAGATTGGCCGTGCCACCGAGCATGATGCGCTCCTCGGTGCGCTCCACCAGGCTCTCGAAGAGGGTGGAGAGGACCGCGGCGACGATCGGCCGGTCATCCGTTCGAAGGCCTCGGGGAGGTCCTGCAGCAGGGCCGGCACCTCCGGGAAGCGCCGCCCACCGGCCCGGGCGTTCAGCCGGGCCCGCAGATCGGCCAGCACCGTCTCACCGACCGGGACCGGGGAGTCCACGATGCGCTGCTCGACCCGGCCGGTGTTGGTGATCAGCACCAGCATGACCTTGGTGGGCGCCAGCGCCAGCAGTTCCACATGCCGCACGCTGGAGCGCGAGAGCGAAGGGTACTGCACCACGGCGACCTGCCGGGTGAGCTGCGCCAGCAGCCGCACCGTACGGGCGACCACGTCGTCCAGGTCGACCGCGCTGTCCAGGAACTGCCGGATCGCCCGGCGCTCGGGCGCGGAGAGCGGCTTGACCTCCGCCAGCCGGTCCACGAAGAGCCGGTAGCCCTTGTCGGTGGGGACCCGGCCCGCGCTGGTGTGCGGCTGGTGGATGTAGCCGTCCTCCTCCAGCGCCGACATGTCGTTGCGCACCGTGGCCGGGGAGACCCCGAGATTGTGCCGCTCCACCAGCGCCTTGGAGCCCACCGGCTCCTCGGTGCCGACGTAGTCCTGCACGATGGCGCGCAGCACCGCGAGCTTGCGTTCGTCAAGCATGGCACGCACCTCCGGCGTTACGCGTTCAACCAGTACGGGTTCTGCCCGGCCCCTTCGGGTCTGGCACTCTGCGCGGGCGAGTGCCAGGACCGTACCTGCCAGTGTAAGGCCCGGCTCCGACACCCGGAACGGGCCGTCGGGGGAAGCAATGAGGATCACCCCGAGGATCACCTCGTGGAGTGCTGCCACCCGGGGCACCGCGGTGGCAGCATCGAAGCAGTGGGACGGACCCGCAGCCGCCCCGGCCGCCTCGGGCGGCACATGTTGAGGAGGAGCCATGGCTGTGTCCGGGCAGCGGACCCGCTTCGCACCCGACCGTGGACTGACCCGCCGGATGGTCACCACGATGTTCCTCATCGGGCTGGTCTACGTCGGCTTCACCGGCCTGCTGATCGCCCTGCTCGGCCGGGCCTGGCCACTGGTGGTGGTGGTCTCCGCCGGGCTGTTCGTCGCGCAGTTCTGGTTCAGCGACACCATCGCCGAGCGGGCGATGGGTGCCCGTGAGGCCTCGCCCGAGCAGTACCCGCAGCTGCACGGCGCCATCGACCGGCTGTGCGCCCTGGCCGACATGCCCAAGCCGCGGGTCGCGGTCGCCGTCAACGACATGCCCAACGCCTTCGCCACCGGCCGCAAACCGGAGAAGGCCGTGGTCTGTGTCACCACCGGACTGCTGCGCCGCCTGGAGCCGGAGGAGCTGGAGGGCGTGCTCGCCCATGAGCTCTCCCATGTCGCCCACCGGGACGTCGCCGTGATGACCATCGCCGGCTTCCTCGCCGTACTGGCCGGCGCCATCACCCGGATCGGCCTGTGGGGCGGCTTCCGCGGCGGCGGCCGGGACCAGAACGCGGCGATCGCCGCCCTGGTGATCCCCCTGGTGAGCATGGTCGTCTGGGCCATCGGCTTCCTGCTGACCCGGCTGCTCTCCCGCTACCGCGAGCTGGCCGCGGACCGCGCGGCCGCGCTGCTCACCGGACGGCCCTCGGAGCTGGCCTCGGCGCTCACCAAGGTCACCGGCCAGATCGCCCGTATCCCCAGTGAGGACCTGCGGCGGGCCCAGCCGTACAACGCCTTCTACTTCGCGCCCGCGCTCAGCGCCAAGGAGGGCGCCTCCCAGCTGCTCTCCACCCACCCCACGCTGGAGAAGCGCCTGGAGCAGCTCGGCCGGATCTCCACCGAGCTGGGCCGCTGACGTGGGCTTCCTTGACGCGCTGCTCGGCCGGCGCCGGGCCGCCCGCCCCGATCTGGACCAGCTCTTCGGCCTGCCGTCGGCCGCGGTCACCCTGCAGGCCGCGGCCGGCTTCCTGCCGACCGGCACCGGCTCGGTCTGCTTCGCCGCCGTGGAGGGCGGCGCCTTCGCCCAGGTGCAGCAGCAGGTCCGGGAGCTGCTGGACGCCGACACCGCCCGGGGCGGCGCACCGGTCGAGGCCAGCCGCGACTCCTACGGCTACTCCTGGCTGCTGGCCCGCCACTCCCCCGACGACCTGCCGTCGCTGGTCAACGATCTGCACGCGGTCAACAGCGAGCTGGAGGCCAATGGCTTCGGCCCCCAACTGCTCTGCTCCCTGGTGGGTTTCCGGGACGCCGAGGGCCGCGCCCTGGCGCTGGTCTACCTGTTCAAGCGCGGCACCTTCTATCCCTTCGCCCCGGTCACCGGAGGCGGGGAGAAGCGGGACAGCGCGCTGGAGCTCCAGGTGAAGGCCATGATCGGCGACGATCTGCGGATCGAGCCCGACCTCTCCCGCTGGTTCCCGGTGTGGGGCGCACCCGGGTTGTGACAGCGTCCCTACACTCCATGGGATGCGCAGCAGGAGTTACGGACCCGACCTGACCCCGCCGTGGAAGCGGCAGCGGCCCGCGCCGGAGGTGGCGGCGGAGCCCGGCCTGGTGGTGGAGGAGGCCGCGACCGGCTTCTGCGGGGCCGTGGTGCGGTGCGAGAAGACCGCCGAGGGGTTCACCGTCACGCTGGAGGACCGCTTCGGCAAGCAGCGGGTCTTTCCGATGGCGCCGCGCGGCTTCCTGCTGGAGGGCCGGGTGATCACCCTGGTCCGCCCGGCGGCGCCCGCGGCGTCCCGCACACCCGGCCGCACCGCTTCGGGCTCGATCGCCGTGCCGGGTGCCAGGGCCCGGGTGGCCAGGGGGTCCCGGATCTATGTGGAGGGCCGCCACGACGCCGAGCTGGTGGAGCGGGTCTGGGGCGACGACCTGCGCATCGAGGGCGTGGTGGTGGAGTACCTGGAGGGCGTGGACGACCTGCCCGCGATCGTGGCGGACTTCGCCCCCGGGCCGGGGCGGCGGCTGGGTGTGCTGGTCGACCACCTGGTGCCGGGGTCCAAGGAGCAGCGCATCGCCGAGCAGGTGACCGGCACCGAGGTCCTGGTGGTGGGCCACCCGTACATCGACGTCTGGCAGGCCGTGAAGCCCTCCAGTGTGGGGATCCCCGGGTGGCCCGAGGTGCCGAGGGGTGAGTCCTGGAAGGAGGGGGTCTGCCGCCGGCTGGGCTGGCCGGTGGACGCTCCGGCGGCCTGGCGCCGCATCCTGGCCTCGGTGGACTCCTACCGCGACCTGGACCCGGCCCTGCTGGGCCGGGTCGAGGAGCTGATCGACTTCGTCACGGAGCCGCGCTGATCGTCTGGAACTCGCCGGTGTCGAGGGTGAGGTCCAGTTCCGGGATCGGAACGGGCTCGCCGAACTTGCTGGTGCGCTCGGTCCGATAGCCACCCGGACCGGACTCGCCCCGGGGGAGTGGCTCCGTGAGCAGCACGCAACGAGCCTCGATCGGGTCGACGATCAGATAGACGGGCACTCCTCCCGCACCGTAGATCTCCCGCTTGTCCCGGTAGTCGCGGCCGCTGCTCGTCCGCGAGACGACCTCCACCACCGCTGTGACCGCCTCCGAAGGAATGAGCCGTCCCGGACCCTCGACGGCTCCGCGCTCGAAGACGACCAGATCCGGCTGCGGCTCGCTGGCCTCTGCGGGAATCGCGATGTCCTGGGTCTGCACCCGGTGCCATCGGGTCCGGGGAATCTGGTCCTGGACCGATTCGATGATCCAGTTGTGCACCAGATCAGGGCCCGCCATCATCACGATCTCCCCCCTGATGAGCTCGGCCTTGACCCCCTCGGGGACGTCGAGCTGCGCAAAGACCCTTGTAAGCCGGTCGTCCACCACAGTCACCGCCAGGTCCTCCGTTCCGTGCGGCGCGGCCGGGAGCGGCCCTCGCCACCAGTAACGACACTCAGTCAACCAGGTCACGGACCAGCGCGTCGGCCAGCAGCCGGCCCCGCAGGGTGAGGGCCGCGCGGCCTTCGGCGTAGGGCTCGGGGCGGAGCAGCCCGTCGGCGAGGGCCTGCTCGGCGGCGCGGCGGCCGGCGGGGGCGAGCAGGTCGAGGGGGCAGCCGTCGACCAGGCGGAGCTCCAGCAGGATCCGCTCGACCCGGCGGTCCTCGGCGGTGAGCACCTCCCGGCCCTGGCCCGGCGAGCGGCCCTCGGCGAGGGCCTGGGCGTAGGCGGCGGGGTGCTTGGCGTTCCACCAGCGGACGCCGCCGATGTGGCTGTGGGCACCGGGGCCGGCGCCCCACCAGTCGGCGCCGGTCCAGTAGAGCTCGTTGTGGTGGCAGCGGCCGGCCTCGGAGGAGGCCCAGTTGGACACCTCGTACCAGGAGAACCCGGCCGCGGTGAGCGCCTCCTCGGCGATCAGATAGCGGTCGGCGTGGACGTCGTCGTCGGTCATCGGGATCTCGCCGCGGCGGATGCGGGCGGCCAGCCTGGTGCCCTCCTCCACGATGAGGGAGTAGGCGGAGATGTGGTCGGGCCCCGCGGAGAGGGCCGCGTCCAGGGAGGCCCGCCAGTCGTCGTCGGTCTCACCCGGAGTGCCGTAGATCAGGTCCAGGTTGACGTGCTCGAACCCCGCGGCGCGCGCCTCGGCGACGCAGGCCTCCGGGCGGCCCGGGGTGTGGTGGCGGTCGAGCAGCCGCAGGACATGGGGGCGGGCGCTCTGCATGCCGAAGGAGATCCGGTTGAACCCGCCCTCCCGCAGCTCCGCCAGATACCCGGGGTCGACCGACTCGGGGTTGGCCTCGGTGGTGACCTCGGCGCCGTCCGCCAGGCCGAACTCCTCGCGGATGGCCGCCAGCATCGCCACCAGGTCGGCGGCGGGCAGCAGGGTCGGGGTGCCGCCGCCGACGAAGACGGTGGACACCGGGGCGTCGGCGGCGCCCAGCACCTTGCGTGCCAGCCGCACCTCGGAGACCAGGTTCCGGGCGTAGCTCTCCTGGGAGGCGACCGCACCGGAGGAGTGCAGCTCGGTGGCGGTGTAGGTGTTGAAGTCGCAGTAGCCGCAGCGGGTGGCGCAGTACGGCACATGGGCGTAGAAGCCGAGGGGGCGCTCCCCCACGCCGGCCAGGGCGGACTGGGGCAGGGAGCCGTCGGACGGCACGGGCTCGCCGTCGGGGAGGGTGGAGGGCATGACCCCATTGTCCGGCATCGGCCGCGGTACCCCGCCGGGGCGGGGTACCGCGGCCGGCGGGTCAGGCCTCCCGGGCCCCCTCGTACATCGACTCGATGAGGTCGGCGTACTCGCGCTCCACCACGGGCCGCTTGACCTTCAGGCTCGGGGTGAGTTCGCCGTGCTCGATGTCCAGGTCGCGCGGCAGCACCGCGAAACGCTTGATCGTCTGCCAGCGCTGGAGGTCGCCGTTGAGCCGCTTGACGTACCCGTCGATCAGCTGCTCGACCTGGGGGGAGCTGCAGACCTCCGCATAGTCCTTGCCGACCAGGTCGTGGGTCTGCGCCCAGGGCATCACGGCGGTCTCGTCGAGGGTGATCAGTGCGCTGCAGTAGTTGCGGCCGTTGCCGATCAGCAGGATGTTGCTGACGAACGGGCAGATGGCCTTGAAGCGGCCCTCGACCTCGGTGGGCGCCACGTACTTGCCGCCGGACGTCTTGAACATGTCCTTCTTGCGGTCGGTGATCCGGACGAAGCCGTCCTTGTCCAGCTCGCCGATGTCACCGGTGTGGAACCAGCCGTCGCTCTCCAGCACCTCGGCGGTCTTCTCCGGCAGGTTGTGGTACCCGCGCATCACACCGGGGCCGCGCAGCAGGATCTCGCCGTCGTCCGCGATCCGCACCTCGGTGCCGGGCAGCGGGGTGCCCACGGTGCCGATGCGGTAGCCCTCTCCGGGGTTGACGGTGGAGCCTGCGCTGGTCTCGGTGAGGCCGTAGCCCTCCAGGATGTGGACGCCGGCGCCGGCGAAGAAGAAGCCGATGTCCGGTGCCAGGGCGGCGCTGCCGGAGATGCAGGCACGCATCCGGCCGCCGAAGGCGGCTCTGATCTTGGCGTAGACCAGCTTGTCGGCGATGGCGTGCTGGACGGTGAGGCCCAGCGGCACCTTGCGGGTCCCGGTGGTCACCAGGGAGTGCTGGGTGGTCTTGGCGTACTCGCGTGCCACACCGGCGGCCCACTGGAAGATCCGGTACTTGGCGCCGCCCTCGGCGCGGGCCTTGGCGGCGATGCCGTTGTAGACCTTCTCGAAGATCCGCGGGGCTGCGGCCATGTAGGTGGGCTTGACCTCGGGCAGGTTGTGGATGATGCGATCCACCCGGCCGTCCACCGCGATCACCACGCCCAGCTGGATGGCGCCCGAGGTGAGGGTCTTGCCGAAGACATGGGAGAGCGGCAGCCACAGGAACTGCACGTCGTCCTCGTTGAGCAGCCCGGAGGCCACCTGGGCCGCGGCCTGGTAGGCCCAGCAGTCGTGGACCAGCCGCACGCCCTTGGGGCGGCCGGTGGTGCCCGAGGTGTAGATGAGGGTGGCCAGCTGCTCCCGGTCGATGGCCTGGACGGCCTTGGCGACCGCGTCCGGGTGCTCCCTGAGGTGCAGTTCGCCGCGGCGCTCCAGATCGGCCAGGGTGAGCACCTCCACACCCTCGGCCTCGGGCAGCTCGGCGGGGGCGTCGATGACGACGACATGTCCCAGCTCGGGCAGGTGGTCCTTCTGGCCGAGCACCTTGGCCAGCTGGGCGGCGTTCTCGACGAAGGCGGTCCGGCTGCCGGAGTCGGCGAGGATGTAGGCGGTCTCGTCGGCGTTGGTGGAGGGGTAGACCGCGGTGGTGGCGGCTCCGGCGCACATCACCCCGAGGTCGGCGAGGATCCACTCGATGCGCGTCGAGCAGGAGAGCGCCACCCGCTCCTCGGGCAGTACACCGATCGACATCAGTCCGGCCGCGACGGCCTGCACCCGTTCCGAGGCCTGCCGCCAGGTCATCGACCGCCACTGCTCGGCGCCGGGGGTGCTGTCCGCCGCATGCTCGTCCAGCGGCACGGGGTAGCGGTAGGCCTCACGCTCCGGAGTCGCCTCGACCCGGGAGAGGAAGAGGTGCGCCACGGAGGCCGGACGGTTCTCGATCAATGACTGCGCGGAATTCACGGCGACCTCCGGGGGCCCGAGTGCCGATCAACGACGTTGTTAACTGGCGGGTAACTCGCAAGCACGGTCAGCGTAGGGGGAAACACGCCGTGACGTAAGGGGGCACCGGAGATTGCAAACCCGCCGGTGGGGGTGTGCGTGCCGTCACTGCGAGTGCCTCCGCCCGGTCCCGCTCCCCGGCCGGCACGGGCCGCGGGACCTAGTCCCCATATCCGATACGCAGACGGGCCGGAATAACCGATGATGTACTCGCCCCGACCGCCCCCCGTCCGCACTCCGTCCGAGAGAACCCGCGTGCTGATCAAACTCCTACGGGCCCATCTGAGGCCCTACGCCAGGCCGATCGTGCTCCTCGTGCTGCTGCAGCTCGTCCAGACGATCGCCACGCTCTATCTGCCGACGCTCAACGCCGACATCATCGACCAGGGAGTGGTCAAGGGCGACACCGGCTACATCCTCCGCACCGGCGGCCTGATGCTCGCCATCACCCTGGCGCAGGTCGTCTGCGCGGTGGGCGCGGTGTTCTTCGGCGCCCGCACCGCGATGGCGCTCGGCCGAGACGTACGGGCCGCGGTCTTCGACCGGGTGCAGTCCTTCTCCGCCCGCGAGGTGGGGCGCTTCGGTGCGCCGTCGCTGATCACCCGCACCACCAATGACGTCCAGCAGGTGCAGATGCTGGTGCTGATGACCTTCACCCTGATGGTCTCGGCACCGATCATGTGCTTCGGCGGCATCATCATGGCGCTCAACCAGGATGTGCCGCTCTCCACCCTGCTGGTGGTGATCGTGCCGCTGCTGGGCATCCTGGTGAGCCTGATCGTCCGTCGGATGAGGCCGCTCTTCCGCTCCATGCAGACCCGGATCGACACGGTCAACCGGGTGCTGCGGGAGCAGATCACCGGTCTCCGGGTGATCAGGGCCTTTGTCCGCGACCGCTACGAGCAGGAGCGCTTCGGCGGCGCCAACGGCGAGCTGATGGACGTCTCGCTGCGGACCGGCCGGCTGATGGCGCTGATGTTCCCCACCGTGATGCTGGTGGTCAACACCTCCAGCGTCGCCGTGCTCTGGTTCGGCGGCCACCGGATCGACAGCGGCGGCATGCAGATCGGTGCGCTGACCGCCTTCCTCAGCTATCTGATGCAGATCCTGATGTCGGTGATGATGGCCACCTTCATGTTCATGATGGTGCCGCGTGCCGAGGTGTGCGCGGAGCGCATCACCGAGGTGCTGGACACCGACTCCAGCGTGGTCCCGCCCGCCACCCCGATCCACAAGGTGCTCCGCCACGGCCATCTGGAGCTGCGCGGCGCCGACTTCCGCTTCCCCGGCGCCGAGGCCGCGGTGCTGCGCGGAGTGGACCTGGTGGCGCTCCCCGGTGAGACGACCGCCGTGATCGGCTCCACCGGCAGCGGCAAGTCGACGCTGCTGGGCCTGATCCCCCGGCTGTTCGACGCCACCGGCGGCGAGGTGCTGGTCGACGGTGTCGACGTCAGGAAGCTGGACCCGGCCCTGCTCGCCCGCACCGTGGGGATGGTGCCGCAGAAGCCGTACCTCTTCTCCGGCACCGTGGCCAGCAACCTCCGCTACGGCAACCCGGACGCCACCGACGAGGACCTCTGGAACGCCCTGGAGGTCGCCCAGGCACGGGACTTCGTGGAGCAGCTGGCCGAGGGCCTGGAAGCGCCGGTCGCCCAGGGCGGCAGCAACCTCTCCGGTGGCCAGCGGCAGCGGCTGGCCATCGCCAGGACGCTGGTGCGCCGCCCGGAGATCTACCTCTTCGACGACTCCTTCTCGGCTCTGGACTACGCCACCGATGCCGCACTGCGCGCCGCTCTGGCGCGGGAGACGGCCGAGGCCACCGTGGTGATCGTGGCCCAGCGGGTCAGCACCATCCGGGGCGCCGACCGGATCGTCGTCCTGGACGAGGGCCGGGTGGTCGGCACCGGAACCCACGCCGAGCTGATGGACGGCAACGACACCTACCGGGAGATCGTGCTCTCCCAGCTGACCGAGGAGGAGGCCGCAGCGTGAGCGACGCATCCAGGGCCGCGGCCCGTCAGCCGAGTGACCGCGCGCGCCTCGGCCGCACGGGCGGGGAAGCGAACACCGAGGAGAGGGCATGAGTACGCCACCCAAGACCGCACCGCGGCGCGGACCGGCGCCGATGGGCGGCCCGGCGCGCTTCATGAGCGGTGGCCCGATAGAGAAGTCCATGGACTTCAAGGGGTCCGGCAAGCGGCTGCTGGCCACCCTGCGCCCCGAGCGGGCACTGGTCACGGCGGTGCTGGCGTTCGGCGTGCTGAGTGTCGGCCTCTCCGTCACCGGGCCCCGCATCCTGGGGCACGCCACCGACCTGATCTTCTCCGGGGTGATCGGCCGCCGGCTGCCGGCCGGCACCACCAAGGCCGAAGCCGTGGAGCACCTGCGGCAGCAGGGCCAGGGCACCCTGGCCGACATGCTGAACTCGATGCACTTCACCCCCGGGCAGGGCATCGACTTCCACGCGGTCGGCACGGTGCTGCTCTGGGTACTGGGGGTGTACGTCGCCGCCGGCGTCCTCGGCATCTTCCAGGGCCGGCTGGCCACCCTCGCCATCCAGCGCACCGTCTACCGGCTGCGCGAACAGGTGGAGGCCAAGCTCTCCCGACTGCCGCTCAGCTACTTCGACCAGCAGCCGCGCGGTGAGGTGCTGAGCCGGGCCACCAACGACATCGACAACATCGCCCAGACCTTCCAGCAGACGATGGGTCAGATCATCAACTCGCTGCTGACCATCGTCGGTGTGCTGGCGATGATGTTCTGGCTCTCCTGGCTGCTGGCACTGATCGCCCTGGTGACGGTGCCGGTCTCGGTGGTGGTGGCGACCGCCGTGGGCAAGCGCGCCCAGCCGCAGTTCGTCACCCAGTGGCGGACCACGGGCAAGCTCAACGGGCACATCGAGGAGATGTACACCGGGCACGCCCTGGTGAAGGTCTTCGGCCGGCACCAGGAGTCCGCGGAGACCTTCCGGCAGCACAACGAGGAGCTGTACCAGGCCGGCTTCAGGGCCCAGTTCATCTCCGGGATCATCCAGCCCGCCATGATGTTCATCGGCAACATCAACTATGTGCTGGTGGCCGTGGTCGGTGGCCTGCGGGTCGCCTCGGGCGCACTCTCCATCGGCGAGGTGCAGGCCTTCATCCAGTACTCGCGCCAGTTCAGCCAGCCGCTCACCCAGGTGGCGTCGATGGCCAACCTGGTGCAGTCCGGAGTGGCCTCCGCCGAGCGGGTCTTCGAGCTGCTGGACGCCGAGGAGCAGTCCCCGGAGCCCGGGCAGCCGGTCCGCCCGGCCGAGCTGCGCGGCCGGGTGGCCTTCGAGAACGTCGCCTTCCGCTACGACCCGGAGAAGCCCCTGATCGACGGTCTGTCGTTGAAGGTGGAGCCCGGCCACACCGTGGCCATCGTGGGACCCACCGGCGCCGGCAAGACCACGCTGGTCAATCTGCTGATGCGGTTCTACGAGACCACCGGCGGCCGGATCACCCTGGACGGGGTGGACATCGCGGAGATGTCCCGGGAGGAGCTGCGCTCGGGCATCGGCATGGTGCTCCAGGACACCTGGCTCTTCGGCGGCACCATCGCCGACAACATCGCCTACGGCGCCGAGGGCGTCACCAGGGAGCAGATCACCGCGGCGGCGCAGGCCGCACACGTCGACCGCTTTGTCCGCACCCTGCCGGACGGCTATGACACGGTGCTCGACGAGGAGGGGTCCAGTGTCAGCGCCGGCGAGAAGCAGCTGATCACCATCGCCCGGGCCTTCCTCTCCGAGCCGGTGATCCTGGTGCTGGACGAGGCGACCAGCTCGGTGGACACCCGTACCGAGGTGCTGATCCAGCGGGCGATGGCCAAGCTGCGGACCGGGCGGACCAGCTTTGTCATCGCCCACCGGCTCTCCACCATCCGGGACGCCGATGTGATCCTGGTGATGGAGTCGGGCTCCATTGTCGAGCAGGGCACCCACCAGGAACTGCTGGCCGCGGGCGGTGCCTACGCACGGCTGTATGCGGCGCAGTTCTCGGCGGCGGTGGCCGAGGTCGACTGAGCGGGGCCGACTGAGACAGGGCCGACTGAGACGGGGCCGACCGGGACCGGGCCGACCGGGACCGGGCCGACCGGACGGGACCGGCTGGACAGCCGGTCGGCTGGGAGCGAGTACGCCCGAGGGGGCGCACCGGCAGTGCTGGTGCGCCCCCTCGTGGCGTTCTCCGGCCCGGACGGTGCTGAGGGGCCGGACGGTGCTGAGGGGCCGGACAGCACTGGGCGCCCCGGAGCACTGCTCCGGGACGCCCAGCGGTCGGCCTCTGCCGCTACTTCTTCTTCTCGGACGGCCCGTCGGAGTCGGTGGACAGCGCGGCGATGAAGGCCTCCTGGGGGACCTCCACCCGGCCGACCATCTTCATCCGCTTCTTGCCCTCCTTCTGCTTCTCCAGCAGCTTCCGCTTACGGGAGATGTCACCGCCGTAGCACTTGGAGAGGACGTCCTTGCGGATCGCCCGCACCGTCTCACGGGCGATCACCCGGGAGCCGATCGCAGCCTGGATCGGCACCTCGAACTGCTGGCGCGGGATCAGCTCGCGCAGCTTCCCGGCCATCTGCACGCCGTAGTTGTACGCCTTGTCCTTGTGCACGATGGCGGAGAAGGCATCCACCTTGTCGCCGTGCAGCAGGATGTCGACCTTCACCAGCTCGGCCTGCTGCTCACCGATGGGCTCGTAGTCCAGCGAGGCATAGCCACGGGTCTTTGACTTCAGCTGGTCGAAGAAGTCGAAGACGATCTCGGCCAGGGGGAGCGTGTAGCGCAGCTCCACCCGGTCCTCCGAGAGGTAGTCCATGCCCTGGAGGTTGCCTCGGCGGGTCTGGCAGAGCTCCATGATGGCGCCGACGAACTCATTGGGCGCCAGGATGGTGCCGCGCACCACCGGCTCGTGCACCTCGGAGATCTTGCCGGTGGGGAACTCGCTGGGGTTGGTGACGATGTGCTCGGTGCCGTCCTCCATGACCACCCGGTACACCACGTTGGGCGCGGTGGCGATCAGGTCGAGGTTGAACTCGCGCTCCAGCCGCTCCCGGATGATCTCCAGGTGCAGCAGGCCGAGGAAGCCACAGCGGTAGCCGAAGCCCAGCGCCACCGAGGTCTCCGGCTCGTAGACCAGCGCGGCGTCGTTGAGCCGCAGCTTGTCCAGCGCGTCGCGGAGCAGCGGGTAGTCCGAGCCGTCCAGCGGGTAGAGCCCGGAGAAGACCATCGGCTTGGGGTCCTTGTAGCCGCCCAGCGCCTCGGTCGCACCCTTGTGCATCGAGGTGATGGTGTCACCGACCTTGGACTGCCGGACGTCCTTCACCCCGGTGATCAGATAGCCCACCTCGCCGACCCCCAGCCCGTCGGACGGCTTGGGCTCCGGCGAGATGACGCCGATCCAGCAGTTCGTGGGTGGCGCCCGTGGACATCATGGCGATGCGCTCCCGCTTGGAGAGGCTGCCGTCGATCACTCGGACATAGGTGACCACGCCGCGGTAGGAGTCGTACACCGAGTCGAAGATCATCGCGCGGGCGGGCGCATTGGCGTTGCCCACCGGAGCGGGGATCTTGGCGACGACCTCGTCCAGCAGCGCCTCGACGCCCATCCCGGTCTTGGCGCTGACCTTGAGCACGTCGGCGGGGTCGCAGCCGATGATGTGCGCCAGCTCGGCGGCGTACTTCTCGGGCTGTGCGGCCGGCAGGTCGATCTTGTTCAGCACCGGGATGATGGTGAGGTCGTTCTCCAGCGCCAGATACAGGTTGGCGAGGGTCTGCGCCTCGATGCCCTGCGCGGCGTCCACCAGCAGAACCGTCCCCTCGCAGGCCGCCAGGGACCGGGACACCTCATAGGTGAAGTCCACGTGGCCGGGGGTGTCGATCATGTTGAGCACATGCGTCCGCCCTGTGCCCTCGCCGGTGGTCGGCGCCCAGGGCAGCCGGACGGCCTGCGACTTGATGGTGATGCCGCGCTCGCGCTCGATGTCCATCCGGTCGAGGTACTGGGCACGCATCTGGCGCTGGTCGACCACCCCGGTGAGCTGCAGCATCCGGTCGGCAAGCGTCGACTTGCCGTGGTCGATGTGGGCGATGATGCAGAAGTTCCGGATCAGCGCAGGATCGGTGCGGCTGGGCTCCGGCACGGTGTTGGGGGTCGCGGGCACCTAGTGGTCCAGATTCTCAGGGGATTCGATACGTCTCTCCCATAGTCCCACGAGCGGGGCCCGGCCCGCTCAGCGCGCCTCCCCGGCGCCGCGGCGCACCTCCAGCGCCCAGCCGGCCAGCGGCAGCTGGAGCGGCAGCCGGGCCCAGGCGACGGCTCTCCTGGCAGGTGCGGCCCGTCGCCAGTCGTACGCCATCTGCACATTGGCCGGGAAGACCGCAGCGAAGAGCCCAGCGGTGGCCAGTCCGCCCAGCCTGCGGGTACGGGGCACTGCCACCGCCGCCGCGCAGGCGAGCTCGGCTGCCCCGCTGAGCCGGGTGTACAGCCGGGGTCCGCCGGGGAGCCGGCGGGGGACGATCGCGCCGAACGGCTCGGGACGCAGGAAGTGCAGCGCCCCGGCGGTGGCCAGCACACCGGAGAGCAGCAGCGCGGAGCGGCGCCCGGCGGCCGCCCGGCGCAGCGGGGCGGCGGCGGTGAGGGTCATGGGCGCCACCCTGGCACACCCGTTGGCGCGGCAGGCCGGTGTTGGGCGAGGATCACATCCCATGATCCTCGAGTCCGCTCTGCTCGACGTCCTGCCCGGCCAGGAGGACGCCTTTCTCTCAGCCTTCGCCGAGGCCCGGCCGCTGATCGCGGTCCAGCCCGGCTTCCGCAGCCTGGAGCTGCGGCGCTGCCTGGACCAGGGGCGGGAGTCCCGCTTTCTGCTCCAGGTGGGATGGGAGCGGCTGGAGGACCACACCGAAGGCTTTCGGCGCTCCGCGGAGTACGCCCGCTGGCGGGACCTGCTGCACCGCTTCTACGACCCGTTCCCCGAGGTCGAGCACTACGGCGAACCGCTGGTCCGCGGCTGAGCGGAGCCGTTCGGGCAGCGGCAGGCCGCCGGTGCCCCATGGGCAGGCGGGCGGCCGGCGGGGCCCCGGCCTGCGGCCGGCCGGGCGGTTCCTCGGCCGCCGCCCGGCTGAGCAGCGGCTGAGCCGGTTTGGGTGGCCACGGCGCCCCTGGTAACGTGGCCTGCTGCGCCTGTGTGCACTCATGTGCATCCACGGGCGCACCGTCGAGACCGACCAACCAAGACTGAGGCTCCTTCGTGGCGAACATCAAGTCCCAGATCAAGCGGAACAAGACCAACGAGAAGGCGCGCCTGCGCAACAAGGCCGTCAAGTCCTCGCTGAAGACCGCTGTCCGCAAGGCCCGCGAGGCCGCCGCGGCCGGCGACTTCGAGAAGGCCACCGTGCTGGCCCGCGAGGCGTCCAAGAAGCTCGACAAGGCCGTGAGCAAGGGCGTCATCCACAAGAACCAGGCTGCCAACAAGAAGTCGGCCCTGGTCCAGCGCGTCAACACCGCCAAGGCCGCCGCCTGATCCAGGCAGCCCCTGGCAGGCCGGACACGGAGTCCGCGGTCCCTCTCAACCGCCTCCGGCCCCGGCCGACCGCCCGGTCAGAACCGGCCCTCTACCCGGTTCCTCCGCGGCAGTGAGACCTCGCACCGCACGCGGCCTGCGTTCGCCACGCGGGTGCGGTGCACACAGATCCACGGCAAGGCGCCGCGGCAGCCCTTCCCCAGGGCAGCCGCGGCGCCTTTTCCGCTGCCCGGCACGGACACGGACCGCTATGGTCGAGCGACCGCCCGTCGTCGACCCGAAGAGCGAGGGTTCCATGTCGATCCCGCCGCCGCCCCCGTCCGGCCCCGGGCAATCACCACAGCAGCCACCCCAGCCTGTGCCGTCGCCGTCGCCGTACCAGCCGCCCTACCAGCCGACCCAGGCGGCCTTCCCTCAGCAGCAGGGCGGCGCCCCCTACTACGGCGGCCTGCCGCAGCAGTCCAACCCGTATGCCGCCCAGCAGCCGCCGGCCGCCCCGTACCTGCCGCCGGACGGCGCAGCAGGCGGAGGCAGCAGCGGCACGGGGAGAGGGCTGCTGCTCGGGATGGCGGTCGGGGCGGCCGCCGCCTCGCTGCTCTGGGCGGGCGGCGTCTTCGGGCTGCCGCTGCTCACCGGCGGTTCCGGTGGCTCCGGCGGCTCCGGTGGCTCCGGCGGTTCCAAGCCGGACATCGGCAGCTACCGGACCGTTGCCCAGCTGTGCAGCACCGCCGACCTGTCGCAGTTCAAGCAGCTCTACACGACACCGGACAGCAGCCCGACGCAGAAGACCATGAAGAGCCCGGCGCTGGACTACATGTACTGCAACATGAGCCTCAAGACCGGCAGCGGCGGTGACAGCGCCTCCCTCTACATGTACGTGCAGTTCCACAAGGCGGTGGATCCGCAGCCGGAGTTCGACGCCCAGCGGGACTTCGACCGGCAGCAGGACTACCGGATCACCGAGGTGCCCGGACTCGGCGACGAGGCCTTCCTGTCCTACAAGGACGACGACAGCGATGCCGCCTACCGCTACATCAGCCACTACCTCTACGTCCGCGACGGAGGGGTGACCTACCAACTCGGCTGGAGCAAGGGCTACTCGGCCTCGTCCACCGACACCCCGCCCGACCCCGACGACATCAAGCAGCGTCTGATCGGGGACAGCCGGTCCACCCTGGCCAGGCTGCGCGGTGCCAGCGGCGGGACGGCCGGCTGACGCCCGGCGGCGGTCAGTAGTTGCGGCCGGAGCGGGCCGCCCTGGAGACCGACACCACGGCGCGCTCCAGCGCGTACGCGGGGTCGTCGGAGCCGCCCTTGACGGCGGCGTCCGCCTCCGCGATGGCGGTCAGCGCCGCGGCCACTCCATCGCCGGACCAGCCGCGCATCTGCTGGCGGACCCGGTCGATCTTCCAGGGCGGCATGCCCAGCTCACGGGCCAGATCGGCGGGCCGCATCCCGCGCCCCGCCGTGGCCAGCCGCCCGATACTGCGCACCCCCGAAGCCAGGGCGTAGGTGATACCGGTGGGCGGCTGGCCCACCGCCAGCGCCCAGCGCAGCCGCTCCAACGCCTCCGCGGTACGGCCGGTCACAGCGAGGTCGGCCACCTCGAAGCCGGTGGCCTCCGCACGACCGCTGTAGTACCGGGCCACCACGGTCTCGTCGATCGGGCCCTCTGTGTCCGCCGCCAACTGACTGACCGCGGCGGCCAGTTCGCGCAGATCGCTGCCGATCGCATCCAGCAACGCCCGGCAGGCCTCCTCGCTGGCGGAGCGCCCGGCGGTGCGGAGCTCGCCCTTGACGAACGCCATCCGCTCCCCGGCCTTGGCCAGCTTGGCGCACGGCACCTCGCGGGCGCCGGCCTTGCGGGCGGCGTCCAGCAGCCCCTTGCCCTTGGCTCCGCCGGCGTGCACCAGCACCATGATCACTTCTTCGGCGGGGGCCGTCAGATACGCCTTGACGTCCTTCACGGAGTCGGCTGCGAGGTCCTGTGCGGCGCGGACCACCACCACCTTGCGCTCGGCGAAGAGCGAGGGCGTGGTGATCTCCGCCAGAGTGCCGGGCTGGAGCGCCCCCGGGGCCAGATCGCGGACGTCGGTGTCCGGGTCGGCGGCCCGGGCGGCTGCCACCACCTGTGCCACGGCACGGTCCAGCAGCAGCTCCTCCTGGCCGACCGCGAGGGTCAGCGGGGCGAGCAGGTCGTCGGGTGCGCTCTTCCTGGCCATCGCCCATCAGCATCCCATGGGCCGCCGACAGGGCCGGTCCGGCGCCGGGGAGAATGGGGCCGTGCACGAGAACGAGCCCGGTCGCCAGCTGCTTGTCCTCCCTGACCGCGACACCGCGGAGGAGGTGGCCGCCGACGTCGTCCGCCGCTGGCCGGAGCTCGGCGAGCCGGAGCTGGTCCGCGAGTCCCTGGCCGGTGAGGACGATGCCGAGGACGCCCAGTGGCTGGTCGTCCTGACGCCGCCCGGGGGCGGCTGGCCGGACGGCCTGTTGACCGCCCTGGACGCCCTTGCCGCCGCATACGACGGTTGGCGCGAGGACGCCTGAGCGTCCACTGCCGCGCTCAGCCCGCCGCGGGGCGGTGCGGGTGGACGGAGGCACGGAGATCTGCCGGGCCGTCGCCGAGGACGGCGATGTCACCCGAGAGGTCGGTGCGCAGCACGGTGGCGCCCAGCGCACGGAGGTGCGCGAGGGTGCCCGGCGCCGGATGCCCATAGGGGTTGTCCACTCCGCAGGAGACCAGGGCGAGGCGGGGGTGCAGGGCCGCAGCGAGTGACCAGTCCTGGTTGGCGGAGCCGTGGTGGGCGACCTTGAGGACGTCGACCGGACCGAGGGCCGGGCCGTCCCGGGCGAGCAGTCGGGCCTGAGCGGGCGGCTCCAGATCGCCGAGCAGGGCGATGCGCAGGCCATGGACGTCGGCGAGGGCGGCGATGCTGGCGTTGTTGGGGCCGGGGGCGTCCAGCGGCACCGTGGGAGCGGCGGGCCAGAGCACCTGCCAGCTGACCCCGGGGGCGGCCGTACGGCGCTCACCGGGGACCGCCCGCACCAGGGGAATGCCGGAGCGGGCCGTCCAGCGCAGCACTCGGCTCTCCTCCCCTGGTGGCTCGTCCAGGACGGTGGTCTCGACGGCGCCGACCGTACGGCCGCGCAGCACTCCGGGCAGCCCCTCGACATGGTCGGCGTGGAAGTGGGTGAGGATCACCAGGGGGATTCGGGTGATCCCCAGCGAGCGCAGACAGCCGTCGGCGGTGTGCGGGTCAGGTCCGGTGTCGACCACCACGGCCGTGTCGGGGTCGGCCCCGGGACCGGCCGGCAGCACGATCATGTCGCCCTGGCCGACGTCGCACATCACCAGCCGCCAGCCCGGCGGCGGCCATCCGGTGGCGATCCTGGTGAGCAGCGGTGGGCGCAGCAGGGCGGCGAGCAGGGCCAGGCCCAGCAGTGCGGCCAGCGCCGGGCGGCTGCGCAGCCGGGGCAGTACGGCGGGCGCGGCACACATGGCGGCGGCGGTGACCACGGCCAGTGCCGCCGCCCCCGCCCAGCCGGTCGGCCAGGCGACCTCGGCACCGGGCAGTGCCGCTCCCCGGCGGGCCACCGCCGCCAGCCAGCCGGTGGGGACTCCGGCGAGCCGGGCGAGGAGCGTGGCGGCCGCACCGGAGACCGGTGCGGTGACCAGGGCGGCAAAGCCGAGCAGGGTGGCCGGGGCGACCGCGATCTCCGCGAGCAGATTGCAGGGTACGGCGACCAGACTCACCCGGGCGGTGAGCACAACGATCACCGGGCTGCAGAACGCCTGGGCCGCACAGGCGGCACCGACGGCCTCGGCGAGGCGGCGGGGCCAGCCGTGCCGCAGCAGGACGGCGGACCAGCGCGGCCCGAGGGTGAGCAGCCCCGCGGTGGCCAGTACGGAGAGCAGAAAGCCGTAGTCGCGGGCCAGCCAGGGGTCGGCCAGCAGGAGCAGCAGCACGGCCGCTGACAGGGCGGTGAGGGCCTGGCTGCGGCGGCCCGCAGCGAGGGCCAGCAGGCCGATCACACCGGTGGCGGCGGCCCGCAGCACGCTGGGCTCGGGGCGGCAGAGGACCACAAAGGCGGCGGTGAGTGCGATGCCCAGAGCAGCGGTGGCCCGCAGCGGCAGGCCGAGGCGGCCGGCCAGGCCCCCGCGCTCCGCCGTGGCGGCCCGTGAAGGGGCGCCGAGCAGGACGGCCAGCAGCACGGCGAGGTTGCCGCCGCTGACCGCGATCAAGTGGGCGAGGTCGGTGGCGCGGAAGGCGTCGCGCAGATCGTCGGGGATGCGGGAGGTGTCTCCGACGACCAGGCCCGGGAGCAGGGATCGGGCGTCGGCGGGAAGGGGGTCGGAGGCCCGGCGGAGTCCCTCACGGAGGCTGCCCGCGATGCGTTGCACGGCGTCGGGTGGGGCGAGCAGGCGGGCCGGGGCCCGGGTGAGCAGGACGGCGGCGCTGGGTTCGGCGGGGTCGTCGGGTGGGAGCACCTGGACGTCGGCGGTCAGGCGGGTGGAGGGGAGCAGGGGCAGCCACTGCGCGGCGGCGCGGCCCTGGGCGATGACGGTGACGGGGGTTCTGGTCGCGACGGTGCCGATCGCGTCGGCGGTGACCCGGTCGGCGCGGGCGTGCACGATGACGAAGCCCTGGCCGCGGCCCGATCCGCGGACCCGGGGAGCACGTGCGACGGGGTCGCCGGTGAGAGTGAGTTCGACGGTGGCGTGGGTGGGTGTGGGGCCGTTGGAGCTGCCGGGGCTGTCGGTGGCGTGGCGGCGGGCGAGGTCGGGGAGCGGGCCCCGGTGCAGATCGGCGGTGTGCAGGACGGTGGTGGTCGCGGCTGCGGCGGCGGTCAGCAGGACTGCGGCGAGCGCGAGGCTGCCCCGGCGGTTGCGGATCAGCAGGACGAGGGCGCAGGAGGCGGACAGCGCAGCAGCGGTGACGATCAGAGGGAGTCGGCCAGGACCGGCGGGGAGAAGCACCGCCGTGGTCACCCAGGCCGCCGCTGCGGGCGGCAGCACCCGCAGATCGGCAGGGTGCCGCTCCGGTGGGGCCTGGCTGTGGAGCGGGAGCTGTGGGGTGGGTGGGAGGGACGGTCGGGACTGGTCGGGTACGCCCTGCTCGGGAGCGCGGGGCGGCGGCGCTGACGGCCGAGTGCTCATGCGGCTGGGGTCATACGGGTCGAGGGCCGGCGAGGGTCGGGGCTGGGGGCCAAAGGCGGAGCCGGGGCAAGGGGTGGGCCCGAGGGCTGGGGCGGAGTCGGGGGCAGCACTGGAGTCGGGGCCAGCACACGAGTCGGGGCCAGGTGCGGAGCCGCAGGCAAGGGACGAAGCCGGACGCGGGTGCACAGGGCAGCCGGCCGAGTGCGCGGCGCTTCGCTCCCCCGGACAGGTGAGCAGAGCCGGGAACCTTTGGCTGACGTATCGTCAGAGCATCACCAGGGGTTGGATCTCCGCATACTTTCGGTCTCCGATGCCCGGCACCTGATGCAGCTGCCCGATGTCGGTGAATCCCCCATGGGCGCCCCGGTACTCGATGATGTGGCGGGCGAGCACCGGCCCCACCCCGGGCAGGGCATCGAGTTGGTCGACAGTGGCGGCGTTGAGACTGACGGGGCCGATGGGCGGGCCGGTGGCGGATCCAGCGCCCGGCTGGGCCGCCGCCGGGGTCCCGACCAGGATCTGCTCACCGTCCGCCAGGATCCGGGCCAGGTTGAGCCCGGCGGTGTCCGCGCCATGGACGGGTCCGCCGGCGGCGCGGAGCGCATCGGCCACCCGGGAGCCGCGCGGCAGGGTCCGCAGACCGGGGTGGCGGACCCGGCCTGCGACATCCACCACGACGACGGCCGCCGGCCCCGGTGACGGCCGCGGCAAGGCGGCGCCCGCAGCCGCCGGGGCCGGGAGGGCCGCTGCGGCGGGTGTCGGGCCGGGCCCTGCGGCGGACCCGGTCGCCACGGGTACGGACACGGACTGCGGACGGCCCAGCCAGAAGTGCTGGACGCCGTATCCGACAGCCACCAGGAGCAGCACCGCCAGCCCTGCGACGGCTCTGCGGTCCAGCTCCAGCCCGCCTGTCGGCAGCCCGGCGAGCAGTCGGCGGGGCAGTCCACGGGCTGCCCCTGCGTCCGGAGGCGGGGGCTCGGGGAAGGGAGCGGCGCCCGGCGCCTCGGCGTGGACAGCCGTCGGCTCGGCGGTCGACCGGGCCGGCGGGGCGCCGAGGGCCGGACCCGGCCCGCCTCCCGGCCGGGCATCGGCGACAGCCCGGGCGCCACCGGAAGGCACCGCCGGGCCTCCGGCCCCGGGAGCAGCGGGCAGGGCGAGGGGGAGCACGGCGGGCAGGCGGCTGCGGGCGATGGCGGCCGTCTCGCGGCGCCGTGCAGCGGGGAGGGTCATGGTCGTGATGGGCGTCATGGGCCAGGACGCTAGGCGTCCGACGCCCACCGTGGGCGGGCGGCCATGCAGCCTGTGGACAACCCGGGGGTGTGGACAACTCCCTTCACCCCCAAGGGTGAAGAGCGGTCAGCGCGGCGAGATGACCACAGCCAGCAGCCCCGGCCCCACATGGGCACCGATGACGGCGCCCACCTCCCCGACGTACAGGTCCCGCAGTCCGGGGACCCGGCCGCGCAGCCGCTCCGCGAGCGGTTCGGCGCGGTCCTCGGCCGCAAGGTGGTGCACGGCGATGTCCACCTCCGCCTGGCCGGCCTGTTCCACGGCGATCTCCTCCAGCCTGGCGATGGCCCGGGAGGCGGTACGGACCTTCTCCAGCGGCTCGATGGACCCGCCCGAGAGGTGCAGCAGCGGCTTGACCGCCAGTGCGGAGCCCAGCAACGCCCGGGCGGCACCGATCCGGCCGCCGCGCCGCAGATACTCCAGGGTGTCCACATAGAAGTACCCGCTGGTGCTCTCGGCGCGCCGCTCCGCCGCCGCCGCGACCTCCTCGGGACCGGCACCGGCATCCGCCGCCGCGGCGGCCGCCAGGACGCAGTAGCCCAGCGCCATGCCGACCATGCGGGTGTCGATCACCCGGACGGGCAGCCCGGCCGACTCGGCGGCGAGCTGCGCCGCCTCGAAGGTGCCGGAGAGCTCCGCCGACAGGTGCAGCGAGACCACCGCCTCGGCGCCCGTCTCGGCGGCGGCGCGGTAGGCGGCGGCGAACGACTCGGGGTTGGGCCGTGAGGTGGTCACCGCCCGGCGGCCCCGGAGCGCCTGGGCGACGTCCTTCGGGGAGACCTCGATGCCCTCTGCGAGCACTTCGTCGCCCATCACCACACTCAGCGGCACCACGGCGATGCGGTGGCGGTCCACGGCGTCCTGCGGCAGATAGGCCGTGGAATCGGTGACGAGCGCAACGTGGGCGGACATGTGCGGGAGGTTACCTCCAGGTGGCGGCCCGGGACAGGGCGGGTACGCCGGTGCGGATGCCTCCGCGCAGGTGGCGGGGCACGGTCCGGCCTCAGGGCAGCCCGTGGGTCGGCTGTCCGGCGGGAGGGCGGTCGGATCGCGGGGCGGTCCGGTCACGGGAAGAGCCGGTCACAGGACGGCCTGAGCCCGCACCGATCCGGTCACGCTACGGTCCGACCGCGGGGCAGCCCGATCACAGGCCGCTCCAACCACACACCGCTCCGGTCACCGGGCCGTCCGGCCGCACACCGGTCCGGTCTCCGGGCCGTCCGACCGCGCACCGGTCCGGCCACAGGACGGTCCGGCACCCAACGCCCGGCACCCCTCACCCGACGCCAGGCGTGCCCGGCTCCGGGCGGGGCTTGCGGAGCCGGTCCGCAAGCCGGGCGCGCGGGTCCAGTCCGAGCGCCTCCGCAGCCCCGGTCCCCCGCCCCGCGGCGATGCCGGGCGACTGCCGGCCCTGCCGACCCCCCGCCGGCGCCCCGGCGCCGGCCGACCCCGGGCCCTCCGCCGGGCGCGGCCCGTCCGCCGGCCCCTGCTGCCCGGCCGGTGTCCAGTGCCGCAGCGCACCGGCCTCGGTCTCGCACTCGCGGCCCAGCCGGGCCAGATCGCTGTCGGAGAAGTGGCGCGCACGGTCCTGCGCCGCCCAGCGCAGCGACTCGGCGGCATGGGTGATCCGCCCGCCGCGCTCGCGCAGATCGGGGAGCCTGGTGTCGACCCGCCGGCTGTCGGGCTCGCGCTCCAGCATCCGCAGCTCGTCGTCGAGGGAGCGGGCGTGCTCGTCCAGCCGGCCGAGGAGCTGCAGCGCCTCGGTGAGCTGCGGGTCGCCGCCGACGGCGGACTCCAGGACCCGCCGCGTCCCGCCCAGCGATTCGCGGACCTCCAGCCGGAGGGCGGCGATCCGGCCCTGCGGCCCGGGGCGGGTGTAGCTGCGGGCCTTGAGCGCGACGTCCTCCACCGCACGGCGGGCCTGCGCGCCGTGCTGCTCCACCCTGCGCCCCACGGCCCGGCCCGCCTTGACCGCGGCCACCACCGCGAGGGCGGCCAGTCCGAGGATCAGGAATGCCACGACGCCGACGGCAATGCCGACCGCCTCCATGGGTGCCACCTCCGCGCGGGGGGCGGAGCCGCCGGACGGGCCCCGCTCAGGATCTCCGGTTCTGCCGTTCCGGTGGTTCCACGGTAGCCGGGCCGGTCCTCCGGGCGCCCTGCCGATCCGGTCGATCCACGTGAGTTCAGGGACAGTTAGGGGTTTCCCCGGACATGCCGCGGGGCCGGGTCGGGGCTGAACCCCTTCCCGGCCCCGCGGCGGCCGTCAACCGGTGACGATGTTGACCAGCTTCGGCGCGCGGACCACGACCTTGCGGACGGCAGCACCGTCGATCGCCCGCACCACGGCCTCGTCGGCCAGCGCCAGCGCCTCCAGCTCGGCCTCGCCGATGCCCGGCGGGACCTCCAGGCGGGCCCTGACCTTGCCCTTGATCTGCACCACGCAGGTCACCGTCTCGTCCACCAGGTACGCGGGGTCCGCGACCGGGTAGTCGGCGTGCGCCAGCGACTCGTCGTGGCCCAGGCGGCGCCACAGCTCCTCGGCGATGTGCGGGGCCATCGGGGCGACCAGCAGCACCAGCGACTCGGCCACCGAGCGCGGTGTGGAACCGCGCTTGACCAGGTGGTTGTTCAGCTCGATGGCCTTGGCGACCGCGGTGTTGAAGCGCAGCCCCTCCATGTCGCCGCGGATGCCCTCCACCGTCTTGTGCAGGGCCCGCAGCGTGGCCTCGTCCGGCTCCTCGTCGCTGACGACCAGGGTGCCGGTCTCCTCGTCCACCACATTGCGCCACAGCCGCTGCAGGAAGCGGTACGAGCCGACGACCGCGCGGTCCTCCCAGGGGCGGGAGACGTCCAGCGGGCCCATCGCCATCTCGTACAGGCGCAGCGTGTCGGCGCCGTACTGCTCGGCGATCTCGTCGGGGGCGACGGAGTTCTTCAGCGACTTGCCCATCTTGCCGGCCTCGCGGCGGACGGGCTGCCCCTCCCAGAAGTACTCGCCGTCCCGCTCCTCGACCTCGGCGGCCGGGACCGGGAAGCCGCGGGCGTCGCGGTAGACATGGGCGGTGATCATGCCCTGGTTGAACAGCTTGTGGAACGGCTCGAACGAGGAGACATGCCCCAGGTCGAACAGCACCTTGTGCCAGAAGCGGGAGTACAGCAGGTGCAGCACCGCGTGCTCGGCACCGCCGACGTACAGGTCGGCGCCGCCGGCCGGCTTGCCCGCGACGGGGCCCATCCAGTACTGCTCGGCGACCGGGTCCACCACCCTGTCGCTGGAGACCGGGTCCACATAGCGCAGCTCGTACCAGCAGGAGCCGGCCCAGTTGGGCATGGTGTTGGTCTCACGGCGGTAGCGGCGCGGGCCGTCACCCAGGTCCAGCTCGACGTGGACCCACTCCTCGGCCCGGGACAGCGGGGTCTCCGGGGAGCTGGCGGCGTCGTCGGCGTCGAAGGTCCGCGGCGAGTAGTCGTCGACCTCGGGCAGCTCGACCGGCAGCATCGACTCGGGCAGCGCGTGGGCCACGCCGTCCTCGTCGTAGACGATCGGGAAGGGCTCTCCCCAGTAGCGCTGCCGGCTGAACAGCCAGTCCCGCAGGCGGTAGTTGACGGTGGCCTCGCCGATGCCCCGCTCGGCCAGCCAGGCGGTGATCCGCTTCTTCGCCTCGACCACGCCCAGGCCGTTCAGCGAGACGGAGTCATTGGCGGAGTGGACGATCGCCGCGTCGTAGGACGAGAAGGCGTCGTCCCAGGTGGACGGGTCGGTGCCGCGGTCGTCGGCGGGCTGCACCACGCAGCGCATCGGCAGGCCGAAGGCGCGGGCGAAGGCGAAGTCGCGGGTGTCATGGGCGGGCACCGCCATGATGGCGCCGGTGCCGTAGCCCATCAGCACATAGTCGGCGATGAAGACCGGGATCTTCTCGCCGCTGACCGGGTTGACGGCGTACGCGCCGGTGAAGACACCGGTCTTGACCTTGGCGTCGGCCTGCCGCTCGACATCGGACTTGGCAGCCGCCTCGGCGCGGTAGGCGGCGACGGCCTCGGCGGGCGTGGCCGCGCCGCCGGTCCAGTCGTCGCGTACGCCGGCGGGCCAGGCAGCGGGCACGATCCGGTCGACCAGCTCGTGCTCCGGCGCCAGCACCATGTAGGTGGCGCCGAACAGGGTGTCGGGGCGGGTGGTGAAGACGGTGATGGCGGCTCCGCCGTCGGCGTCGACGGCGAAGTCGACCCTGGCGCCCTCGGAGCGGCCGATCCAGTTGCGCTGCTGCAGCTTGATGGCCTCGGGCCAGTCCAGCAGGTCCAGGTCGGCGATCAGACGGTCCGCATAGGCGGTGATCCGCATCATCCACTGGCGCAGCTTGGCCTTGAAGACCGGGAAGTTGCCGCGCTCGGAGCGGCCGTCGGCGGTGACCTCCTCATTGGCCAGCACGGTGCCCAGGCCGGGGCACCAGTTGACCGGCACCTCCTTGGCGTAGGCCAGCCGGTGGTCGCCCAGCAGCTCGTCGCGCTCGATGGGGGTCAGCTCGGCCCAGCTGCGGCCGTCGGGTGCGGTGCGCTCACCGGAGACGTACTGCTCGACCAGCTCCGTGATCGGACGTGCCCGGCCGGCCGTCTCGTCGTACCAGGAGTTGAAGATCTGCAGGAAGATCCACTGGGTCCAGCGGTAGTAGTCCGGGTCGATGGTGGAGATCGACCGGCGGGAGTCGTGGGCCAGGCCCAACCGCCGCAGCTGGCTGCGGTAGACCTCGATGTTGCGCTCGGTGGAGACCCGCGGGTGGGTGCCGGTCTGCACCGCGTACTGCTCGGCGGGCAGGCCGAAGGCGTCGAACCCCAGGGTGTGCAGGACGTTGTGCCCGGTCATCCGCTTGTAGCGGGCGAAGACATCGGTGGCGATGTAGCCCAGCGGGTGGCCGACGTGCAGGCCCGCCCCGGAGGGGTACGGGAACATGTCCATGATGAAGGCGCGCGGGCGGCCGGAGACGTCGCCGGCGCCGGGGTCGGCCAGCGGGCCGGTCGGGTTGGGGGCGTTGAACGTCCCCTCCTTCTCCCACAGGTCCTGCCAGCGCGACTCGATGTCGGCAGCCAGCGCGGCTGTGTAGCGGAAGGGCTCGCCGGCCGCGGCCTCGGCCGCGCCCGCAGCGGGGGTGGTCTCGCTCATCGTCCTCAGGACTCCATCGGTGTCAGGTAGCGAATCGTCAGCCGGAAATGAAAAAACCCCTCGCATGAGGGGTTGCCGCGCCGACTTCGGCCGCCCGTCGTGGGTCCGGCCGATGCTGGTCAGCGCGGCCGGCTAAGGAGCAGGCGCACGGTTCGCACCGGGTCAGGGTACCGCAGGGTCGGTGCCGCCCGCTCAGCCGTTTCAGCCGGGCCGCTGCCCCGCGCCCCGCCAGGCGGCGTCGAAGTCCTTCAGCGCGGTCGCCACCCGGACCGACAGCATCCCGGCGGCCAGCTGCCGGGCCTGGTCCGCCGCCTGGGCCGCCTCCTCCGACCGCCCCTCGTTCAGACAGCACTCGGCCAGCCGCACCAGGGCCAGCGCCTTGGCCCTGGACCGCTCCGGGGCGATCCCCGACGCGGCCGACGACAGCAGGCCCCGGGCACTTCGCCAACGGCCGAGGAAGAGGTAGGACTCGCCCACCATCCGCTGCAGATCGGCCAGTTGCTGAGGATCGCCCTCGTCCGCCGCGCCGAACTCGGCGAACGCCCGGTCGGCCATCGCCTCCGCGGTGGGCCGCTCCCCCAGCCGTCCGAGCGCCCTGGCCATCCGGCCGTACTGAAGCGCCCGTTCACCCGGGGTGTCCACCCCCTCGGCGGCCTCCAGCGCCATGCTGAGCAGGGTGACCGCATCCCGCTCCCGGTCCGGCAGATAGGTGGCCTGGGCGGCCAGGCAGCCCATCACGGACGCGCCCATCCGCACGTCTCCGGAGACATGGGCGGCGCGCAGGGCGGCCACGAAGCAACGCTGCGCGGCGGCCTCGTCGCAGCCGTCGGCTGCGGCCCAGCCGGCCAGCCGGGCCAGCCGCGCCGCCACCCCGTACAGCTCCCGGCCGGTCTTCTCGTCGTAGGCGCCAAGCTCCAGCAGCTTGATCACGACGCCCAGCTCACGGCGGGCCGGGTCCAGGACCAGTCCGCCGCCGAAGGCCATCTCCAAGCGGTGCTTGCTGTCGGAGGAGCTGCGCAGCTCCGCCACATGGGAGAGGTCGACGCGCAGCGGCCCGCCGCCCACCGGCGCCGGGCAGTCGCTGCCGGCCCACTGCCGGGCGACCAGGCGCAGGTCGTCGGGGCGGAAGAGGTCGGCCGGGCGCTGCAGCCGCACCGGGGCTCCCGATGCGGTGGCCTCGGTGAGGGCGGCGCGGGCGAACTGGGGCGTCCAGTCGTCGGTGAGCAGATGGGCGGAGATGGTGCGGGCGCCGCGGGCCGGGCCCATGGCGGCCCACAGCTGCTGATACGTGACGGCTATGCCGAGTGCCCGGCTGAGCACATCGCAGACCACCTGGTCGTACGGCGGCCTGGGCACCCGGCCGCGGTCGCGCCAGTGGTAGGGGGTGGTCTTGTTGATCGCGGCCTGGTCGCCCACGACCGCGTTGACCTCCGCCGCGAGGCGCTCCGGCCCCCAGCCGAGATGGGACAGGATGCGCACCAGCTCGTAGTTCTGCCGGGGTGACAGGTCCGCCATGCCGGAACGGTATCCCCTGGGCCGCGCGCAGAGTAGGGGGCCGGGACGGGCCGGACAAGGGGGACGCGCACTCTTCAGCAGTGTTCAGCGGCGCCACGAATTACCGGCCAGCCATTCCTGAATATATTCCGAACAACCCGCTGCCACACCACCGAGAATTCACCCGGAACTCCGATTCCCGCCACGGCAATTCCCCGAGCGGGTGCGCAAGGCGGCACCACAGCAGGGGGATTGATGGTCAAAGCCGGGCAAGCCGGGCGATCCACACCCGCACCCTAAGTGAGTCCTAAGAGCCCCCTAACACTGTCGCTAAACAATTCCCGGCATTACTTCCCGGGCCGTCCCGGGCCCCTTCCCGGCTATAGCATCGCCATGTCATCGGCTTTCGGGCCAGGACCTTGGAGGGCCCCTCGTGAACAACCGGAGCACACAACCGCGCCGCCGCGCCGCACTGCAGGGCGCCGCCCGCCTGCGCGACGCAGCCACCGGAGGGACGGCAGGACGCAAACGGCTGCCGTTCCCGCTCTTCCTGGTGCTCGTCACGGTCGCTGTCACCATCACCTCGACCGCCGTACGGGCCTTCTCCAGCCCGGCCGGCAAGTCCTGGGTGAACGGTGCTTCGCTGGGGGTGCTCAACTTCCTCGACTACTTCATGGGCGTGGTCACCCTGATCTCGCTCACCGGCTCGGTGGTGTGGGGGCTGATCTCCACCAACCAGAGCGTGCTCAAGCCGTACCAGCGGGTCTTCTCCCAGTCCGTGCACCGCGGCATCTCCACCGCGGCACTGGCTGCGCTCCTCCTGCACATCGTGGTGAAGATCTCCTTCGGCGAGGCCGCGCCGATCGACGGGGTCATCCCGCTCGGCGGGGTCGGTACCCCCGTCGCGGTCGGACTGGGCACCGTCGCCGCGTATCTGATGGTCGGGGTGGCCGTCACCGGCATCCTGCGCAGCCGGTTCGCGCACGGCCGCTATCCGTGGATCTGGCGGCCGGTCCACGCCATGGGCTACGCCTCCTGGCTGATCGGCCTGGCCCACGGCCTCACCGCGGGACGGCCCGGCAAGTGGTACGTGCTGTGGGGCTACGGCCTGTGCGTCGCCGCCGTCGCCCTCGCGGTGCTGGTCCGGGCCCTCGGCAACACCGGTAAGAGCGCCGCGGAGCTGGAGTCGACCCGCAAGCTGATGGCCCGCGACCTGATGGTCGCCTCCTCCGGCGCGGCCGAGCGCCGCCCGGCCGCGGGCCGTGACGGGAGCAGCCGCGGGCAGGCGGCCCGGGACATCCCGCTCACCCGCGACAGCCCCATCCCCGGATCGTCCGCACCCGAGCCGGAAGCACCGTCCGCACCGGAGCCGACCACGGTGATGCCGACCGCGCCCCTGTACGCGGCCGAGCAGGCCGAGCCCGCTCAGCCGATGTACCAGCAGCCCGTCCAGCAGCCCATGGCACCGCAGCCGGTCGCCCAGCAGCCCCAGGCGCCCCAGCCCCCGATGCCGCAGCCGGTCGCCCAGCAGCCCCAGGCACCTCAGCCCGTGCCCCTTCAGCAGCCCGTCCCCGTGATGCAGTCGGCCTCGGTGCTCGACACCGGAGAGATCGCGGCCCGCTTCGCCGCCGAGTGGGACACCGGCGAGCTCAACGCCCTGCTGGACGTGGGCCGGCAGCAGTACGCCGAAGCGCAGGCCGCCGGGGTGCCGTACACCGGCGACCCCTACACCGCCGCGCAGTACGCCGGGCCCCAGTACAGTGCGGGCCAGTACGGTGCGGGCCAGTACAGCGCGGGCCAGTACGGCTCGGCCCAGTACGGCTCGGCCCAGTACACCGGGCCCCAGTACGCCCAGCCGCAGCCCCCCGCCGCGCCTGCGCCCGGGCCCGTCCCCCAGCAGCCCTCGGCCGGCTACCCGTATGCCGCCGGTCCCTATCCGGCGGCCCAGGCCGGCTACCCCGCCGACCCGTTCGCCACCGGCTCCTTCCCGCAGGTCCAGACGCCGGGTGTGACCCTCGGCGCGGCCGCCGCGCCGCTGCAGTACTTCCCGCCCGCCCCCGCGGACCCCTTCGCCACCGGTTCCTTCCCGCAGGTGTCGGCCGCCGGCTACGGCTACCCCGCGAACCCCGACCCCGCCGCCCCCGGTGCCGGCCCGGCCTATCGCTCGGTCCCCGCCGCCTACTCCGCCGACCCCTGGCAGGCCCGCTGATGACCACCCCCGCCGTGGCCGACGTCCCGGAGGTACTCCGGATCGGCCCCGCCCGGCTCACCGCCGGGCTGGACTCCACCATCCGGCTCGACTACGCGGCCCACCAGCTCTCCCACGGCCCGCTGCCCCGCTACGACCTCGACGGGCTGATCGACCTCGCCGAGCGGATCAAGCTCAAGGGCAAGGGCGGCGCCGGCTTCCCCTTCGCCCGCAAGCTCCGGGCGGTGCTGAGGACCGTGGAGCGCCAGCGGATCGCGCCCGCCGTGGTGGTCAACGCCACCGAGGGCGAACCCGGCAGCGCCAAGGACCGGATGCTGCTGGCCCGCGCCCCGCACGTCATCCTGGACGGGGCGGGCCTGGTGGCCGAGGCGCTGGGGGCGGCCTCGCTGGCGATCGGCGTCGACGAGGGCAGCCCGGGGGTGACCTCCATGCCGCCTGCGGTGGCCGAGCGCCGCTGGGACATCCCGGTCCGGGTGGTCTGCCAGCCCGAGCGCTTCACCTCCGGCGAGGGCGGCTCCCTGGTACGCGGCGTCAACGGGCTGCCCGCCATCCCGCCCAGCCGCAAGATCCGCACCTCGGACGGCGGCAACGGCGGCGTCGACGGCAGGCCCACCCTGCTCTCCAACGCGGAGACCTTCTCCCAGCTGGGCATCGCCGCCCGGCTGGGTCCGGACGCCTACTCGGTGATCGGCACCAAGGCGGAGCCGGGCACCGTACTGCTCACCGTCAACCGCCCGGACGCCAATCGGCCGCTGATCGTGGAGACCCCCGCCGGCACCCTGCTCGGCGATGTGCTGGACGCGGCCGGGGTCTCCCCCGGCCAGGGTGTGCTGGTCGGCGGCTACCACGGGATGTTCCTGGATGCCGACGCCGCGGTGAGGGCGCCCTGCTCCCGGGCGGGGATGTCGGCGGCCGGCGGCTCCTTCGGCGCCGGCATCGTCATCCCGATCCCGGAGGACACCTGCCCGCTGGGTGAGGCGGCCCGGATCGCGGACTGGCTGGCCGTGCAGTCCGCCGGGCAGTGCGGCCCCTGCCGGATGGGCCTGCCGGACCTGGCCAGGGTGCTCACCGACCTGGCCAACGGCGGCGGCGGCACCCGCGCGCTGGAGGAGGCCCGCCGGATCGCCGGCGGGGTGATCGGCCAGGGCGCCTGCTCCCACCCCGACGGTTCCTCGCGCTTCATCCTCTCCGCGCTCACCGCCTTCACCGACGACCTGGCCAACCACAGCCTGCGCGGCGGCTGCGGCCGCCGGGTGCGCGGGGTGATGCCGCTGTCCCCTGGGGACCGGGCCAGGACCAGGACCAGCTGGCAGGTCCCACCCTGGTCGTCGACTGGCAGCGGTGCCGGGCGCACGGCCTGTGCGCGGCCCTGGCCCCGGAACTCTTCAGCCTGGACGCCCATGGCTTCCCGGTGGTCAGCAACGCCCCCATCCCGGTGTGGCTGGAGAACGACGCCCAGCGGGCGGTCAACCAGTGCCCGGCGCTGGCGCTGCGCTTCGGCAAGGCCCGCTGACCGGGGGTGCACAGGGCCCAGAACGCCGGAAGGCCGCCTCCGGGGGGAGGCGGCCTTCCGATCGTCCGCTGTGGAGCTTAGGGGATTTGAACCCCTGACCTCTTGCATGCCATGCAAGCGCTCTACCAACTGAGCTAAAGCCCCGAGACCTGCCGCGCCGCCGGTCGAAGCCCTTCCGGGCCCCTCGGCGACACCGCTCACTCTACACGTTCGCGCGAGCGGTCCACGAATCCGTTCCGGTGTGCGCGCCGCCCGAACCCCACCGGTCCGGGCGGCGCGGGGCAGGTCAGCCGACGGGCTGCACCGCGCGGCGGGTACGGGCCGCGAACACCGCCCCTCCCAGCGACACCAGGCCGATGGCCGCGGTGGTGACGGCCAGGGCGGCGCCCGAGTCGCCGGCCGGGGCCGGATAGGCGACCCGGCTCAGGAAGAGCGTGCCCGGCAGCGCCACCCCCACCACCTGGCCGAGCTGCACCACCGTCACCATCAGACCGCTGGCGTCGGCCGCGTCGGCTTGGGCGACCCGGCCCAGCGCCCGGGCGAAGAGCGGGCTGTAGGCGCAGCCGGAGGCGAGGCCCACCAGTGCCAGCAGCAGTTCCTCGGCGACCCCCACCTGGCCGCCGTGCCGCGCCAGCAGGCCCATCACCGCATAGCCGGGGCCCGCCACCAGCAGCGCCAGCATCGGCAGCGGACGGTGCAGCCGGACCGGTACCAGCCGCTGCCAGGAGAGACCCGCCGTACCGAAGCCGACCGCCATCGGGACGAAGATCAGCCCGGCTCGCAGCGCACTGTCCCCGAGCCCCGCCTGGATGTGCAGAGCGAAGGTGAAGAGGAAACCGGCGAAGCCGCAGAGCACCAGGAAGATGGCACCGGCCGCCGGGAGCAGCCCCGGTGCCGCCAGCACCCGCCCGGAGATCAGCGGGGAGCCGCCGCGGGCGGTGACCCGTCGCTCGACCAGGGCGAACCCGGCGAGGGCCACCGCTCCCCCGGCCAGCATCACCCAGCCCCACACGGGCCAGCCCAGCTCGTGCCCCAGCACCAGCGGCACCACCAGCAGGCCGATCGCCACCGCCAGCACCACCAGGCCGACCACGTCCAGGGAGCGTTCACGGTTGCCCGGAATCACGGGCAGCAGCCGCCGCCCGGCGATCAGCAGGGCCACCCCGATGGGCACATTGACCAGGAAGACCGGACGCCAGCCGCTGCCGAAGAGGTCCGCGCTCACCAGGGCGCCGCCCAGCACCTGGCCGACCACTCCGCCGCCGGCGAGCACCGCGGTGTAGACACCGAGGGCCCGCACCCGGGCGGCACCGGTGAAGGTGCGCTGCACCAGCGACATCACCTGAGGCACCATCAGGGCCGAGCCGACGCCCTGCAGCAGCCGGAAGCCGATCAGGGCTCCGGTGGTCGGCGCCACTCCGCAGACCAACGAGGAGAGGGTGAAGACCGCCAGGCCGGTCTGGAAGACCCGGCTGTAGCCGTGCCGCTCCCCCAGCCGAGCGCCGGTGATCAGCAGCACCGCGTAGGCGATGGTGTATCCCGCGATCACAAACTGCAGTGCGGCTCCGGAGGCGTGCAGATCGGTGCGGATGGTCGGCGCCGCCACATTGACGATGGAGACGTCCAGCAGCGCCATGAACTGGCCGGTGAGGATCAGGAAGAGCAGCAGCCCGGGGCGGGACGGGCCGGGCGGCGGCGCACCCGGGGCGTCCTGGCGGGGTTGGGCGCGCTGCCGGGGGACGGTCGGCGAGGTGGTCACGGAATGTGCCTGAGTCTCTGTCACCACTCAAGGCTGACCCGAGTCCGGTACTGGTGGTTAGAGCCTGCTGATCCTGGTATCAGCAACACCTGCCTGATTCCCCGGCGCCCGGTGCAGTATGGGGGAATGAGCGTGACGGGCAGTGCGACGACCCCTGCGGCGGCACCGCGGAGGCGGGCCGAGCTCACCGCCTTCCTCAAGGCCCGCCGGGCCCGGATCGCCCCGGAGGAGGTGGGCCTGCCGCCCGGCCTGCGCCGCCGCACCCCCGGCCTGCGGCGGGAGGAGGTCGCCCAGCTCTCCGGGGTGGGGGTCACCTGGTACACCTGGCTGGAGCAGGGCCGGCCGATCAACGCGAGTGAGCAGGTGCTGGACGCCATCGCCCGTACGCTGCGGCTGGACCGCGCCGAGCGCGACCACCTCTTCCGGCTGGCCGACAGCGCGCCCGCCGGGCAGCAGGCGGCCGACGACCACCGGCTCGACCCGGAGCTGCGGGTGATCCTGGACGCACTGGACCCGCTCCCCGCCGTGATCTACAGCGCCCGCTATGACGTGCTGCTGAACAACCGCGCCTACAGCGCGCTCTTCCCCCGGATGCGGACCGGGCGGCGCAACGCCCTGTGGTCGCTCTTCATGGTGCCGGACTGCTGCAATCCGTTCGTCAACCGGAAGACCGAGCTGCCCCGGATGGTGGCGGTGCTGCGGGCCGGCTACGGACGGCATGTCGGGGAGCCGGAATGGGAGCGTTTCATCCGGGAGCTCAGCGCGGCCAGCCCGGATTTCGCGGCGATGTGGGAGCGCCACGATGTGGCCGATGCGGGCGCCGCAATCAAGATCTTCCATCATTTCTCGATCGGCGAGGTCCGGATGAGCAGCACCAATCTCGCCGTCTCCCGGGCCCCAGAGCACCGGCTGATCATCTACACCCCGATGGACGAGCAGAGCTCCGAGCGCATCGCCTGGCTGATGGCCCACCCGGACGCACCGGTGTCCGACCACACCCACTGAGAGCCGTCCGCAAACGAGAAGATCCCGGCAGGACGGTGACCGTCCTGCCGGGATCTCCGGCTGTGGAGCTTAGGGGATTTGAACCCCTGACCTCTTGCATGCCATGCAAGCGCTCTACCAACTGAGCTAAAGCCCCGTGGAGCCTAGGGGATTTGAACCCCTGACCTCTTGCATGCCATGCAAGCGCTCTACCAACTGAGCTAAGGCCCCGCCGCGTCCGTTTGGACGCTGCGAACGAGGAAGACTTTAGCGGCTGGGGCCCGGAACTGCGAAATCCTGCCGCTTCGCAGGTCCGGCCCATCGCTCGCGCACGGTCAGGTGTCGTCGCCGATGACCGGTTCCGGCAGGGTGCCGGCGTTGTGCTCCAGCAGCCGCCAACCGCGTGCACCGCGGCCCAGCACGGACCAGCAGCAGTTGGACAGGCCGCCCAGGGACTCCCAGTGGAACGGCTCCAGGCCGATCAGCCGGCCCACGCTGGTGCGGATGGCACCACCATGGCTGACCACCACCAGGGTGCCGTCCTCCGGGAGCTTCTCCACGGCCTCCAGGATCACCGGCACGGCCCGGTCGGCGACCTCGGTCTCCAGCTCGCCGCCACCGCGCCGCACGGGCTCACCACGGCGCCAGGCGGCGTAGTCGTCGCCGTACTTCTGCTGGATCTCGGCGTTGGTCAGCCCCTGCCAGACCCCCGCATAGGTCTCCCGCAGCCCCTCGTGGTGCGAGACCGCAAGGCCGGTCACGGCCGCCAGCTCGGCGGCCGTGTCGGCGGCCCGCCCGAGGTCGGAGGCGATGATCGCATCCGGCTTCAGGGCCGCCAGCAGCCTGGCGGCGCGCCGTGCCTGGGCACGGCCGGTCTCCGTGAGCGGGATGTCGGTGGAGCCCTGGAAGCGACCCTCCAGGTTCCACGCGGTCTGGCCGTGCCGCCAGAAGACGACGCGGGGGCCGCGTCGCGACCCGTTCAGCTGAGGCTCCCGTCAGCGGCCTCCACAGCGTTGCCCGCGGCGTCGGTGCGGGCACCGTCCGGGCGGTTGCGGGTGGCCACGGCGTCCTCCGGCAGCTTCAGCTCCGGGCAGTCCTTCCAGAGCCGCTCCAGGGCGTAGAAGGAGCGCTCCTCGGAGTGCTGCACATGGACGACGATGTCGATGTAGTCCAGCAGGATCCAGCGGCCCTCGCGCTCGCCCTCACGCCGGACGGGCTTGGCACCGCACTCCTTGAGCAGCCGCTCCTCGATCTCGTCCGAGATGGACTTGACCTGGCGGTCGTTGGGGGCGGAGGCCAGCAGGAAGGCGTCGGTGATGGCGAGCACCTCGCTGACGTCGTAGGCGATGACATCGTGGGCGAGCTTGTCGGCCGCTGCCTGGGCGGCGGTGTTGATGAGCTCTACGGCCCGGTCGGTAGCGGTCACGGTCTGCTCTCGGTAGGAAGCGGTGTTCGCCTCCCAGGATCTCACGCCGCCCGTGTCCCCCGGGATCGATATCGCCCGGGGGGTGCGCGGCATGATCCACTCCCGGACAGCCCGGGGGCACGAGACCCGCACGGGGAGCCCGGCACCTCCGTGGAGGGCCGGTCGTGCGGGCCTTCGCGCCCCTGGACCTGATCACCGCGCCGGGTCACCGGACCTGATCACCGCGCCGGGTCACCGGACCGGGTCACCGCGCCGGTGACCCGGGTCCGGTCACTGGCCGGCTGCGGCCGTGCCCTTGTAGTCCTGCCCGAGGACGACCACGATGTCGGCCGTCTGGCCGCCGGTGACCTTCTTCACGGCCGTCGCGGGGACGTTCAGCGTCAGCGCGAGCTGCTTGGCCGCCTCGGCACGGGCGTCGTCGGTGTACCGGATCTGGGTCTTCGCCACCGGTGCCGCCGCCTTGCCCAGCGGCGGCACAAAGGTGTACCCGCCGTTGACCACCTGGATCTGGGCCTGGCCGGCCTTGGCCGTACTGCCGCTGCCGTTCTGGATGGCGACCCTGGCGGGCCCGCTCCCGCTGTCCGCGTTGTGCACGGTGCCGCCCAGCACCTGCTTCACCAGGGTGCCCGCGGTCGCCGGGTCCACCGTCCCGTCGGGCTTGACCGGGAGCGGGGTCACCGAGAAGTGCCCGGCACCTTCGAACTTGGCGAGCGCGGCCAGCGAGGCGCCGAGCTGTTTCTCGGAGAGCGAGGGATCCATCACGGCGTTCATCCGCTTGACCACGTCGGACGCGGAGGAGGCGTCGGTGGGCATGACCTTCAGCACCGCGGTCAGCACCTGGCCGAACCGGGCCTGCTGGGCGCCGGGCTGCTCCCCCGGCTTCTGATAGGTGGCGTACGCCACAGCGGCCAGGCCGTTGAGGTCCTGCGACTTGCCGGCGGTCACCAGGGTCTTGCCGTTCTGGACGACGGCCGTGTCGGCGTCCACGGTGATGCCGCCGAGCTGGTCGACCAGGATCTGCAGATACGGGGTGTCCAGCCGCCAGGTGCCGGAGATGGGGGCGCCGAGCACGGTGGAGAGGGCGTCCTGGGTCCCGCCGGCGCCCTGGTCGTCCAGTGAGCTGCCCAGCGTGGTGGCGCCCGAGTCGCCGTCGTCGGGGAGCAGCAGCGTGCCCGGCAGCAGCAGCGCCGAGCCCTTGCCCCCGGCCGCGTCGTCGACCAGCAGCGCGGTGGTGGTCTTCCCCTTGAGGTCGTGCAGATGGACCGCGATCACATCGCGCTTGCCGCCGGGCACCGCGCTCGCGACATCCCCGCCCAGCGCGCCGGTCTTCCAGAGGTAGCCGACCCCGCCCGCGGCGGCCAGCACCAGGACCACCACCAGGGCGACGATCCGGTTGCGGTAGCGGCGTTTGCGCTCGTCGCGCCGCTCGGTACGGGTCTCGGCGAACTTCAGCCAGTCGATGACGTCCTCGGACTCCTCCTCGTCATCGACGAAGGTGAACTCCTCGCCCTCGTAGCCGGGCGGCCGCGCACCGGTGGCCCCCTGTCCCGGGGCGCCCCGGCGGGCCTGCGCCGGGCCCTGCCCGGTCTGCTGCGGGCCGCCCTGCTGCTGCCGCGGCGGCGGTACGGGGCGGCCGGGCTGCTGTGCCGGGACGACCGGCTGCTGACCGGTGTGCGGGCCCGCCACGGGGTACTGGCCGGTGCCGTACGGGTCGGCGTACCCCTGCTGCGGCGGCTGGGCGTACTGGGCCGCGGGATAGCTGCCGGTGTCGTACGGCTGCTGCTGCCCGGTGCCGTACGGGTCCGCGTAGCCCTGCTGCGGGTACTGGGGGTACTGGCCCGTGGAGTAGCTGCCGGTGTCGTACGGCTGCTGCTGCCCGGTGCCGTAGCCCCGCCGCCCCCGTAGGGGTCGACGGCGGGGTACTGGCCGGTGCCGTACGGGTCGGCGTACCCCTGCTGCTGGGCATGGCCGCCCTGCTGGGGCGCCGGGCCGCCGTGGGCACCGGGTGACCAGTTGCCGGGATCGTCCCAGCCGTCCTGGTTCTGCTGCTCCCCGGGCGCATAGCGCCTCGCGGACCAGTCGTCGCCCCCCGGTCCCCTGCGGTCTGCCGATCCGGTCACGCCGCCCCTCAAGGTGTTCCGATTGCCTGTGTGGTGTGTGGCTGGTCAGCCGCCGGTGGCGGTCTGGCCGCCCCTGCGGTGGTAGAGCGCCCGCTTGTCGATGTACCGCACCACGCCGTCGGGGACCAGGTACCAGACCGGCTCCCCGCGGGCGACCCTGGAGCGGCAGTCCGAGGAGGAGATGGCCAGCGCGGGCACCTCCACCAGGGACACACCGCCCTCGGGCAGTCCAGGGTTCGTCAAAGTGTGCCCTGGACGGGTCACTCCGATGAAATGTGCGAGTCCGAACATCTCCTCGGCGTTCCGCCAGGACAGGATCTGCTCCAGCGCGTCGGCGCCGGTGATGAAGAAGAGGTCCGCGTCGGGATGCTCCCGGCGGAGGTCCCGCAGGGTGTCCACGGTGTAGGTGGGGCCCTTGCGGTCGATGTCGATCCGGCTGACCGAGAACTGCGGGTTGGAGGCGGTGGCGATGACCGTCATCAGATACCGGTCCTCCGCCGGTGAGACCCGTTGCTCGCTCTTCTGCCAGGGCTGGCCGGTGGGGACGAAGACCACCTCGTCCAGCGCGAACAGGCTGGCCACCTCACTGGCGGCGACCAGGTGTCCGTGGTGGATCGGGTCGAAGGTCCCGCCCATCACACCGAGGCGCTTCTTCACCGGCGCGGCGCCGGCTTCGGCCTGCTGTTCCATGCCGCCTCACCTTACGGGATGGCGCCGGATGCGGAACCGGCCCTCCACCCTGCGGGTGGAGGGCCGGTCTACAGGGCCGGGCTGACAGGTGCCGCTCAGCGGTCGCGGTTGAAGCGGGTGGCGATGAAGAGCAGCACCAGCAGGGCGAAGAACGCACCGCCGCCGGTGAGGGCGGGGTTGAGGCTGTCGTGGTTGCCGCCCTCGGCGAGCAGGCTCAGGGCGGGGACTGCGGCAGTGGTCATCGTCGGCAGGACCTTCTCGGGCTCGGGGGCGTGAGCGGACTCCCGGTCCCGGCCGTGCCGGCGGCTGCCGCCGCCTCCGGGGCACCGGTGGCCCGCGTGCTCATGGTACGGGTGGGCCGTCCGCAACCGCGCGGCGGCTCCGCTGCGTCTGCTCCCGCATGGGGTGTCACCAGTCCGCTCAGCGGTGGTTGTTGCGGCTGGCCCGCGCGATGGCCCATGCCAGCAGGACCACACCGACGACGGCGGCGATCAGCACGATGCGCAGGAAGATGCCGGGGCCGCTCTCATTGGAGATCGGTGCGGCAAGCATCATCAGGGTCTCGGGGGACATGGCAGGGCTCCTCGGTCGGCGGTCCACTGCCCAGCGTAGACCGGGGCGTTCCGGACACCACGTCGGGTCCGCTCCACCCGGAGGGGGGACGCGGCGGCACCCCGCCCCGTAGGGTGACCGGCGGGGACGAGTACGAGAAGGCGACGGACGAAGCGGACGGTGGGGGCCCGCGAGAGCGGGAGGCCCTCGTCGACCAGGAGGTACTCAGAACATGACGGACCCCACCAACGACAGCAGCGGCGTGCCCAGCCGCAACCGCAAGCGGTTCCCCGGCATCTCCACCCGGGCCTGGGAGCACCCGGCGGACCGGTCGGCGCTGGTCGCCCTGCGCAAGCTGTCCGGTTTCGACGACGTGCTGAAGAAGCTCGCCGGGCTGGTCTCCGAGCGCAGCGTACGGCTGATGTTCCTGGCCACCGCGGTGAAGACCTCGGAGCGCCAGTTCCCGCACATCCACGACATGGTGCGCGACGCGGCGTACATCCTGGACCTGGAGAAGGTCCCGGAGCTGTACGTCACCCAGGACCCCAGGCCCAACGCCATGTGCATCGGCATGGAGACCCCGATCATCGTGCTGACCACCGGCCTGGTGGAGATGCTCGACGAGGAGGAGCTGCGGGCCGTGGTCGGCCACGAGGTCGGGCATGCCATGTCCGGCCACGCCGTCTACCGGACGATGCTGCTGATCCTCACCAACATCGCCACCCGGATCGCCTGGCTTCCGCTGGGCAACATCGCGATCATGGCGATCATCACCGCGCTCAAGGAGTGGTTCCGCAAGTCGGAGCTCTCCTGCGACCGGGCCGGCCTGCTGGTCGGCCAGGACATCCACGCCTCGATGCGCGGGCTGATGAAGCTGGCCGGCGGCCACCACCTGGCCGAGATGAACGTGGACGCGTTCCTGGAGCAGGCGGAGGAGTACGAGAAGGCCGGCGACCTGCGGGACGGTGTGATCAAGCTGCTCCAGGTGCTGCCGCAGACCCACCCCTTCGCGGTGGTCCGGGCGGCCCAGCTGAAGAAGTGGGCGGAGGGCGACGACTACCGCTCGATCATGGCCGGGGCCTACCCGCGCCGGGAGGACGACGTGAACGCCTCGCTGGGCGACCAGTGGAAGGCCACCGCCGAGTCCTACGCACGGTCGGTCAAGGAGAGCAAGGACCCGCTGATGGGTCTGATCCGGGACATCACCGGCGGCGCCGGGGACATGGGCAGCAAGCTGCGCGACGTCTTCAGCGGCTCGCGCGGCAGTGGGACGGAGGACGGGGGCGAAACCCCGGCGGACGGCGGCGCGACCGCCTGAGCCCGGTGTCCCGGGGCCCGGGGTCCTCGGACCGCCGGGTCCCCCGGTCCCCTGCGGCGGCTCAGCGGGCGGACAGGCTCGCCATCGGCCCGCTGAGCACCCCGCACAACTGCCACGCCGGACGGTGCAGCCGGTCCAGCGGGTCGATGCCGGCCGCCGGTGCGGTGCTCTGCCGGCCGTCGGCCGACGGACTCCCCGAGGCCTGCGGTCCCTCGGACGCCGTCACCCGGTCGGCCAGGATCGGCCGCAGATAGCGCTCGGTGTGCGCGTCGCACGCCATGGGGCCCGCCTGGACCACGGAGTCGACCAGCTGCAGCTGGGAGGCGTCGATGTCGGCGCGGTCGAACTGGAAGCGCAGTTCGCGCCGGACGGCGAAGAGCGTCACCGGCGCGCCCGGGACGGACAGCTGCTCGGGGTCGAAGTCGGTGCCGGCGTCGTCGGAGGGCGAGGCGGAGCCGGGTGACGCCGTCGTACCGGGGGAACCCGTACCGGGCGAGGCCGTGCCGGGGGAACCCGTGTCCGGAGAGGCCGTACCGGGCGACGCGGTCGTCGCGGTGGAGGCCGTCGCGGTGCCCGTCGGGGCGGTGGAGGCCGTCGCGGTGCCGGTCGGGGCGGTGGCCGCCGAGGCCCGGTCGGCGGACGGGGTGCCGTCCTGCGGAGCCGCCTGCAGTGCATAGACGAAGGTGTGGTCGGTGATCACTTCCAGGGTGTCGTCGTCCGCCTCGTCGACGGTCATCCCGCCGGACACCTTCACCTTGGAGACCCCCAGGGTCACCTGCGCCGGGTCGAACCGGACCAGCCAGCCGGTGGCGGCGTGGTGGAGGTCGTCGCGGGGGTTGCCCACGCTGTCGTCGAACTGGGCGCGCTGACCCGGCGACAGCTGATCCCGTACCGCCCCCGTGCTGCCCTCGACCAGCACCTTGGAGTCCAGCGAGGAGGCCACCAGGTACTGCTGCACCGCGGCCAGCGCACGGCTGACCTGCTCCACCGAGAAGTGCCGGGTGGCGACGGCCGGCGGCGGCACCAGACCCACACTGCCGTCGTAGAAGGTGGTGCCGGCCGACTTCTCCAGCGCAGCGAAGGGGTCGTCGTCGGCTGCGGCCGCACTCCCCCGCCTGCTGCCGTCCCTCCCGGGCACGGCCGGGACGGCCGGGGCCAGCGGCACGATGTTCATGGTCAACCGGCTCTTGGCCACCGGGGGCTCCCGATAGGGGTGCCGGATCCCCATGTAGACCGCGGCGGCGAACGCCATCGCTATCAGCAGCATCAGCGCGAACGCCTGCCGGGGCAGCGACGCCAGCGGCCGTGTGGACCGGGTGCGCACCCCCTGCGCGGTCGAGCCCAGACGCTCACTGGCCGAGAGCTCCTGGATCCGGGCAGCTCTGACGAACGACTCGTCGAACACGACGGATCGGAACTCGTCGTCGCCGCCGGGAGCGCCCTCGGGTACGCCGTCCGGCGGCTCCTCCCGGCCACCCATGGACCAAGGGTATGTCTCCTGGGCACGGCTGAACGAGGGCAGAGCGGTCAAGTTCTGACAGCAGCTCACCGGAGTACGGCAGAGCCCACCGTGATCAGTGCAGGTCAGAGCAGTTTCAAGCCATACGGCGAAGAGATTTCGCCGACTTCCGGCAAGACCCGGAAGTACTCAGCCTGCCGCCCCCGAAGGGGCTGTGACCACGGGTTGCCGCTGCGGCGCCTGCACCGAGGGCGTACCGACACTGCCGCTCTCCGATCGCGACGGTCCCGGAGTGGCCGATGAACCACCGGTACCCCGGTAGACGGCGGCCACGGCGACCGCCACCACGCCGAGCCCCATCACCACCGCAAGGAACCAGGCGACCGGGCGGTGCCAGCGGACATGCACCGCGGCATGGCGCCCCCGGTGCTGGGCCGTCGAGCGGATCCGGCGCCCCGTGATCCGCCGCCGCCTGCGGTGCGAAGCCGACTGGACCCAGTCGGCTTCGTACTCGTCGTCCCGATAGGGGCGCAGCTCCTCGGGGAGGTTGTCGTCACGCGTCTCGTCGACGCCGCCGAGCGCACGGCCCGCGCCGGTCGCCTCCAGCTCCAGCCGGGCCTCCACCGCGGCGAGCATCCGCTCATGGGCCGAGGGCTCATGGACGGTGGCGGCCCGAATGAAGGCCTCATCGAGGACCACGGCTGCGAACGCGTCGTCCGCACCACCGTGGTCGGCGCCGTCCGGGTCCGGCGAACCCCCCACATCCTCGGGCACGTCTTCAGCGTATTACCGCGCGGGCCGTTTGTCTGTGGCTCGTCCCAAAGCCCACCCCTGCCCGGCAGTGGTGGCCGATTCCGCCCGCCTCAGGGGCGGATGTGGCCGTCGCCCGTGAGGATGTACTTGGTGGAGGTCAGCTCGGGCAGGCCCATCGGGCCGCGGGCGTGGAGCTTCTGGGTGGAGATGCCGATCTCCGCTCCGAAGCCGAACTGGCCGCCGTCGGTGAACCGGGTCGAGGCGTTGACCGCGACCGTGGTGGAGTCCACCAGCTGGGTGAAGCGCCGGGCTGCCGCCTGCGAGGTGGTGACGATGGCCTCGGTGTGGCCGGACGACCAGCGCCGGATGTGGGCCACCGCGTCGTCCAGGGTGTCCACCACGGCGGCGGCGATGTCGTACGACAGGTACTCGGTCTCCCAGTCCTCGTCGGTGGCCGGAACCACCGTGGCCGGGCCGCCGTGCTCACGGGCCGCCTGCTGCACCGCCGCGTCCCCGTGCACCGTGACACCGGCTCCGGCCAGCGCGTCCAGCGCCAGCGGCAGGAAGGCGTCCGCGATGTCCCGGTGCACCAGCAGCGTCTCCGCGCTGTTGCACACGCTGACCCGCTGCGCCTTGGAGTTGAGCAGGATCTCGACGGCGCTGCCGAGGTCGGCCTGCGCATCGACATAGACATGGCAGTTGCCGGTCCCCGTCTCGATCACTGGGACCAGGGACTCCTCCACCACCGTGCGGATCAGGGAGGCACCACCGCGCGGGATCAGCACATCGACCAGGCCGCGGGCGCGCATCAGCTCCTTGACCGACTCCCGGCTCTCGCCCGGCACCAGCTGCACACTGTCGGCCGGCAGCCCGGCGGAGGCGACCGCGTCCCGCAGCACCTCGACCAGCTTGGTGTTGGAGCGGTAGGCCGACGCGGAGCCGCGCAGCAGCACCGCGTTGCCGGACTTCAGACAGAGCGCCGCGGCGTCCACCGTCACATTGGGCCGGGCCTCGTAGATGATGCCGACCACTCCGAGCGGCACCCGCACCTGGCGGACGTCGAGCCCGTTGGGCAGCGTGTAGCCGCGCAGCACCTCACCCACTGGATCCGGCAGTCCCACGACGTCGCGGACGTCGGAGGCGATGGCGGCGACCCGCTCCGCGGTGAGGGTGAGCCGGTCCACGACGGACTCGGCGGTACCGGCCTCCCGCGCGCGGGCGACATCCTCGGTGTTGGCGGCGGTGATCTCCGCCGTACGGGCCTCCAGCGCGTCGGCGACCGCCAGCAGCGCGGCGTCCTTCACCGAACGCGGCAGCGGGGCGAGCACGGCGGCCGCCTCCCGGGCACGGCGCGCAGCGGCGAGGACGGGCGAATCGGTGGCGATGGCGTCGGCGCTCATAACCGAAGGGTACTGACCCGGCAACCCGTTCCCTCAGCCATTTCCAGCAGTTGAGACACCGGGGACACCGCGCCGGACCGGTCAGTACGGATGGACGCCGCCCAGGACGGCGGGGGCGTCGCCGTACCCCTCCGAGAGCCGCTTGTGGTAGGTGGCCCGGTCCACCACCTCCAGGCCGACGATCTCCCAGGCAGGCAGCTGTGCGGAAGCCCGGTGCTCGCCCCAGAGCCGCAGCGCGATCGCGGCAGCGTCATGCAGGTCGCGCGCCTGTTCCCAGTAGCGCACCTCGGCATGGTCGGCGGCATACCGGGCGGTCAGCATGAAGGGATGGTCATGGGCCAGCTGCTCCAGCCCGCTGCGCAGTTCGGCGAGCGGGGTGGTCCGGCCGGCCACGCTGAGCACCACATGCCAGAGCCGGCCCTGCTCGGGCACCGTCGCCGACAGGGCGCCCCCCGGCTCCCGGCCCGCCCCCGGGGCCTCCGCCGCATCGCCGATGCGGTCGCCGATGGCGTCGCCGACGCTGGTCAACGTACGTCCCGCTGCGCCTTCGGGCAGTGTCTCCTGGCGCCTGCGTCCCACCGGGGGCCTCCTGTTCGGCGATACCTGTCCGGCGATACCTGTCCGGGCCCGAGCGCCCCGGACCCGCTGCGCACTCCTGCTCCCGCCGCGCCTCAGCCGCGCAGCACCACCAGGTCGTCGCGGTGGACGACCTCACGCTCATATGCGGGACCCAGCTCCCGGGCCAACTCGTGGGTGGACCGGCCCAGTAGACGGGGCAACTCCCTCGCATCAAAGTTGACCAGTCCGCGAGCGACGATGTGGCCGTTTTCGTCAAGAAGGTCCACCGGATCGCCCGCAGCGAAATCCCCCTCGACACCCGTCAGCCCTGCTGGGAGCAGCGACTTGCGCCGCTCCACCACGGCCCTGACGGCGCCCGGGTCCAGGCTGAGCGCCCCACGCGGGTGGCTGGCGTGCGCCAGCCAGAGCAGCCGGTCCGCGGCCCGGCGGCCGGTGCGGTGGAAGAGGGTGCCCGTGGGTCGGCCGGCCAGCGCGTCCGCGGCCTGACTGGCCGCGGTGAGCACCACGGGGATGCCCGCTCCGGTGGCGATCCGGGCGGCCTCGACCTTGGTGACCATGCCCCCGGTGCCGACTCCGGCCCGGCCGGCGGTGCCGATCTCGATGCCCTCCAGGTCGTGCGGGCCGCGTACCTCGGCGATCCGGCTGGTGCCGGGCCGGCTCGGGTCGCCGTCGTACAGCCCGTCCACATCGGAGAGGAGCACCAGCAGGTCGGCGCGGACCAGATGGGCGACCAGCGCGGCGAGCCGGTCGTTGTCACCGAACTTGATCTCGGCGGTGGCCACGGTGTCGTTCTCGTTGACGATCGGCACGGCGCCCATCGCCAGCAGCTGCTCCAGGGTGCGGTAGGCGTTGCGGTAGTGGGCCCGCCGGCTGGCGTCCTCGGCGGTCAGCAGCACCTGGCCGACCCGTACCGCATGGCGGGCGAAGGACGCCGTGTAGCGGGCCACCAGCAGCCCCTGGCCGACACTGGCAGCCGCCTGCTGACGGGCCAGGTCCCGGGGGCGCCGGGTGAGCCCCAGCGGCGCCAGGCCGGCCGCGATGGCGCCCGAGGAGACCAGCACCACCTCGGTGGGGGCGGCGTCACCCGTCCGGGGGGTGCGGACCTTGGCCAGCACGTCCACCAGGGCGTCCACCCGGTCGGCGTCCAGGCCGCCGGTGGCGGTGGTGAGGGAGGAGGAGCCCACCTTCACCACGATGCGGCGGGCCCGCAGCACATCCTCCCGCAGCTGTCCTGTGCCGTGCCCGTCCCCCGCCTCAGCTGCGGCCACCGCCACGCCCTCACTCCCAAGCAGATCCGCCGGTCCGGCGGACGCCAGTACAGCAGGGCCCGCCCCCTCGCAATCTACGCGATCGTGCAGTCCGCCCCGCCCGCCCATCCACACACCGGACTCGGCGGCCCCGGCCCCATCGGGGGATCGGCCGGGTGAAGCCGGGGTCGGTGCGTGGACGGGCAGCGCGGAAGGGGGTTACTCGTCGCCCTCGTCGTACTGGTCGTCCTCGTCGTCCGCACGGCCGGAGGAGAGCGGGTCGAAGGCCGCGTACTCGGCGTCGGCGTCGTCACGGCCCCGGTCGCGCTCACGGCGGCGGTCCACGGCGGGCCGCTGGGTCTGGAAGCGGTGGTCCTCGCCGCGGCGGCCGAGCATCTCGGCCCCACTGGCCATGGTGGGCTCCCAGTCGAAGACCACGGCGTTCTCGTCCGGTCCGATGACGACCTCGGCGCCCTCCTTGGCGCCGGCCTTCCACAGCTGCTCCTCGACACCGAGGCGGGCCAGCCGGTCGGCGAGGTAGCCCACGGCCTCGTCGTTGGCGAAGTCGGTCTGCCGCACCCAGCGCTCGGGCTTGGCACCGCGGACCCTGAAGAAGCCGTCCTCGACGGTGACGGTGAAGCCGGTGTCGTCCACCGCCTTGGGCCGCAGCACGATCCTGGTGGCCTCCTGGACCGGCTTGGCGGCACGGGCGTCGGAGACGATCCCGGCCATGGCGAAGGAGAGTTCGCGCAGGCCCTTGTGGGAGGCGGCGGAGACCTCGAAGACCCGGTGGCCGCGGGCCTCCAGGTCGGCACGGACGATGTCGGCGAGCTCCTGGCCGTCCGGCACATCGGTCTTGTTGAGGGCGACCAGCCGGGGCCGGTCCTCGAGGCCGCCGTACGCGGCGAGCTCGGCCTCGATGGTCTCCAGGTCGGAGAGCGGGTCGCGGCCGGGCTCCAGGGTGGCGCAGTCCAGCACATGCACCAGGGCGGAGCAGCGCTCCACATGGCGCAGGAACTCCAGGCCCAGGCCGCGGCCCTCACTGGCGCCGGGGATCAGGCCCGGCACATCGGCGACGGTGTAGACGACGTCCCCGGCGGTGACCACACCCAGGTTGGGGACCAGGGTGGTGAACGGGTAGTCGGCGATCTTGGGCTTGGCCGCGGAGAGCACCGAGATCAGCGAGGACTTGCCGGCGCTGGGGTAGCCCACCAGCGCCACATCGGCGACGGTCTTGAGCTCCAGCACCATGTCACGGGCGTCGCCGGGCTCACCGAGCAGGGCGAAGCCGGGCGCCTTGCGGCGGGCGGAGGCAAGGGCTGCGTTGCCGAGCCCGCCGCGGCCGCCAGCCGCGACCACGAAGGCGGTGCCATGGCCGACCAGGTCGGCCAGCACCTCGCCGTCGGCGTCCAGCACCACGGTGCCGTCGGGCACCGGCAGCACCAGGTCCTGGCCGTCGGCGCCGAAGCGGTTGCCGCCCGCGCCGGGCTTGCCGTTGGTGGCCTTGCGGTGCGGGGAGTGGTGGTAGTCGAGCAGCGTGGTGACATTGCTGTCCACCAGCAGCGTCACATCACCGCCACGGCCGCCGTTGCCGCCGTCGGGGCCGCCGAGCGGCTTGAACTTCTCCCGGTGAACGGAGGCGCAGCCGTGGCCTCCGTTACCCGCGGCGACATGCAGCTCGACGCGGTCCACGAAGGTGGTCATGGGTGTGCCTCCAGGGATGGAAAAAACGTCACAGGGGAAAACACGAAGGGTGGACCGGACATTCCGGTCCACCCTTCATGATGCTGCGTCAGGCTGTGGTCACTCGCCGGCGACGATGTTGACCACGCGGCGACCGCGGCGGGTGCCGAACTCGACGGCACCGGCGGTCAGCGCGAACAGCGTGTCGTCGCTGCCGCGGCCGACGTTGGCACCCGGGTGGAAGTGGGTGCCGCGCTGGCGGACGATGATCTCGCCGGCGTTGACGACCTGGCCGCCGAAACGCTTCACGCCGAGGCGCTGGGCGTTCGAGTCGCGACCGTTACGGGTAGAGCTAGCGCCCTTCTTGTGTGCCATGTCTCCCTGCCCCTTACTTCGCGGTGTCGATGCCGGTGATGCGGACCGCGGTGTGCTTCTGGCGGTGACCCATCCGCTTGCGGTAACCGGTCTTGTTCTTGTACTTCAGGATGGTGATCTTGTCGCCCTTGGTGTGGTCGACAACCTCGGCGTGGACCTTGACGCCGGCCAGGACCCAGGGGTCGCTGGTGACGGTCTCGCCGTCCACGACCAGGATGGTCGAGAGCTCGACCGAGTCACCGGGCTTGACATCAACGCGGTCGATCTCCAGCACGTCGCCGACGGCGACCTTGTGCTGGCGGCCGCCGGCGCGAACGATCGCGTACACGCGGAACCTGCTTTCCTCTACTCGGTCGGAACTCCCGATGCCAGCCTGCCTGGCGAGTACACAGGAGGCCTCCCCCAGGAGACCCGGGGGGTGGATTTGCTCGGGAGCATGGCGCAGACACGCCGAGGGTCAAGAATACGGACCTGCGGTCCCCTGGGCAAACCGGGCCCCCGCCACCGGAGTGGCGGGGGCCCGGACGGTGCACCTGGCCGACTACTCGGCGACCGGAGCGGAGGGCTCGCCCTCCGGCGACGCGGCCGTCTTCTTGACCGCCGTGGACCGCTTGGTGGCGGTCTTGCGGGTGGTGGTCTTCTTCGCCGCGGCCGTCTTCTTGGCCGTGGTGGTCTTCTTCGCGACCGTCTTGCGGGCCGCCCGCTTGCGCGGCGCCTCCGGCTCGACCTCGGCCGCACCGGTCTCCACGGCCCCGTCCGGGACCGCCGCCAGCGGCTCGGCGACCGGCTCGGCCACCGGGGCCGCGGCCTGCTCGGCCGCCGCCTCGCCGTCCTCCGCCGCACGGGCCGGCAGCACCAGCACCGCGGCCTCCGCCTCCACCGGCGGACCGGCCGGCGCGGTGGCCTTGCGGACCGCACGACGACGGGTACGCCCACCCGGGGCGGGAGTGGCGGGAAGCTCCACCAGGCTCACCGCAGCCACCTGCGGCTCCGGCTCGGCCTCGGGCGCCGGCTGCTCGGCCGCAGCCGCCGCGGGCTCCACCGCCGCAGGCTCCACGACCGCGGGCTCCGGTGCCTCGGCAGGCTCCTCCGGCTCGATCTCGGTCTCGATCTCGTGGTCGTGCTCGTGGATGTGCGGCTCACCGGCCGCCGCCCCGCCCTTGCCCCGGCGACGACGCTTGCTCGCGCCACCGGAGACGGCACCGCCGGAGACCGACGGCTGGTCCATGTGGACGATCACACCGCGGCCGTTGCAGTGCACGCACTGCTCGGAGAAGGACTCCAGCAGACCCTGGCCGACCCGCTTGCGGGTCATCTGCACCAGGCCCAGCGAGGTGACCTCGGCCACCTGGTGCTTGGTGCGGTCGCGCCCCAGGCACTCCAGCAGACGCCGCAGCACCAGGTCGCGGTTGGACTCCAGCACCATGTCGATGAAGTCGATCACGATGATGCCGCCGAGGTCGCGCAGCCGCAGCTGGCGGACGATCTCCTCGGCCGCCTCCAGGTTGTTCCTGGTGACGGTCTCCTCGAGGTTGCCGCCCTGACCGGTGAACTTGCCGGTGTTGACGTCGACCACGACCATCGCCTCGGTGCGGTCGATGACCAGCGAACCACCGCTCGGCAGCCACACCTTGCGGTCCAGCGCCTTCATCAACTGCTCGTCGATCCGGTACGTGGCGAAGACGTCCACGTCCGAGGTCCACCGCTGAAGACGGTCGCCGAGGTCGGGCGCGACCTGGTTGACGTACTCGTGGACGGTGCCCCACGCCTCGTCGCCCTGGACGATGACCTTCTTGAAGTCCTCGTTGAAGATGTCCCGGACCACCCGGACGGTCATGTCCGGCTCGCCGTAGAGCAGCGTCGGCGCATTGCCGCCGGAGACCTTCTTCTGGATGTCCTCCCACTGCGACTGGAGCCGCAGGACGTCCCGGGTCAGCTCCTCCTCGCTGGCGCCCTCGGCGGCGGTGCGCACGATCACGCCCGCGTCGTCCGGGACGATCTTCTTGAGGATCTGCTTCAGCCGGGTGCGCTCGGTGTCGGGCAGCTTGCGGCTGATCCCGGTCATTGAGCCCTCGGGCACGTACACCAGGTAGCGGCCGGGCAGCGAGACCTGGCTGGTCAGCCGGGCACCCTTGTGGCCGATGGGGTCCTTGGTGACCTGCACAAGCACCGACTGGCCGGACTTGAGCACCGACTCGATACGCCGCGGACCGCCGTGGCCCAGCGCCTCGAAGTTCACCTCGCCCGCGTAGAGCACCGCGTTGCGGCCCTTGCCGATGTCGACGAAGGCGGCCTCCATCGACGGCAGCACGTTCTGGACCTTGCCCAGGTAGACGTTGCCGACGTAGGAGGTGGCCTGCTCCTTGTTGACGTAGTGCTCGACCAGCACACCGTCCTCAAGGACGCCGATCTGGGTGCGCTGGCCGCTCTGCCGGACCACCATCACCCGCTCGACCGACTCACGGCGGGCCAGGAACTCGGCCTCGGTGATGATCGGCACCCGGCGGCGGCCCAGCTCACGGCCCTCACGGCGGCGCTGCTTCTTGGCCTCCAGACGGGTGGAGCCCTTGATGGACTGCACCTCGTCCGGGTCGAAAGCCGGCTCATGGGCGGCCTTCTTGCGCGGCTCACGCACCTTGACCACGGTGCGCTCCGGGTCGTCGGTGCCCGCAGCGTCCAGCTCGGGACCGGTGTCACCGCTGCGGCGGCGGCGACGGCGGCGACGGCGGGAGGACGCCAGGCCGGCGGCCAGCTCGTCCTCCTCCTCGTCGGCCTCGCCGACCGGCTCCTCGGACTCTTCCTCGTGGTCCTCGTCGGCACGGTCGTCCGCGTCCCCGCGACGACGCCTGCGGCCACCACGGCGGCGACGGCGCGACGGACGGCCGTCGTCCTCGCCGTGCTCGGCCTCGCGGGGCTCCTCCTCCTCGACGGCGGACTCGTCCTCGACCGGCTCGGCCTGCGGCTCGGCCACGACCTCCTCGGAGACGGCGGGTCCGGCCGGCACGGAGGCCCGGCGGCGACGGCGACGACGGCCTGCCTGGTCGGCCTCGACGGCGACCGCCTCGTCCTCGTCGTGGTCCCGGTCGAGATCCCTGTCGAGATCCCGGTCGCGCGACGGCGCGACCACCGGGGCGGCGGCGGGCTCCTGGAAGACCGGGGCCTGGAAGACCGCGGTCACCGGGCGCACCACCCGGCGGCGGGTCCGGTGCGCAGGCTCCGGCTCGGGCTCGACGACGGCCTCCTCGGCCGGCTCCTCGGCCTCGGGCTCGACCGGCTCCTCCGCGGCGGGCGCCTCGGCGGCAGGCTGCTCGGCGGCCGGGGCCACCTCCACAACCGGCTCGGCAGCGACCGGCTCCGGCGCAACCTCGGCCTTCTTACGCGTACGCCGCACCCGCTTGGGCTTCTCCGGCTCCACCGGAGCCTCCACAACAGGCGCCTCGGCGGCAGGCTGCTCGGCGGCCGGGGCCACCTCCACAACCGGCTCGGCAGCGACCGGCTCCGGCGCAACCTCGGCCTTCTTACGCGTACGCCGCACCCGCTTGGGCTTCTCCGGCTCCACCGGAGCCTCCACAACAGGCGCCTCGGCGGCAGGCTGCTCGGCCGTGGGTGCCGCCTCGGCACCCTGCGGCGGGCCGGCCGGGCGTGACGCCGCACGGCGACGGCGGCGCGGCGGCGCGGCCGCCGCACCCTCCTCGTGCGCGTTCTCGTTCACGGTGCCGTCGGCAGGGCCGTCCGGCGCCGCATTCTGCGGCTCGTTGATCTCGAGCATGCGGGCGTATCTCCCGTCAGGCCCCCGGGCTCCGCGACCGGGCACGGCAGGGCACCGGTGCCGGGAGGTGGGTTGCCTGCCGGCTCACGGTGCCGCCATGCAGGCGCGGGGCCGCACGGGGGCTCGTTGTCTCACTCGGCGCCCGCCGAGGCGGGCGGCCGAAAGTCTTCTGGTCTGACCAGTCTTCTCAAAGTGCACGGTCCCCAACCCCGGGTGGCTCCCTGGGGCCGGGACCTCTCCTCGTGTCCCGTCGGCCTGGGCCGCGGCGGGAGGAGGGTCTCCGCACCCGTCACACGGGTGCGGAGCGGGCCCCTCCCGCCCCGGTTGACGGGGCCGGAGGGCTGGTCCCTCGTTTTGACGACGCTCGCGCACTCGGCTGAGCGGCGGGGCCGACGCTAGGCCGTCGCGGCGGCTCGCGGCCCGGCGGTCGCAGGTGGGACGGCCGAGGCTGCGGCGCGGTCAGGCGCCAGCGGGTCGGTCACCGTGCCGGACTCCCCGTCGAGCGGCCCCTGCGCCAGCCTGGTCACCTCTGCGGGGACCGGCGGCGCGAGGTCGGCCGTCGCACGAAGACCGGACAGGACGTCGTCAGGTCGTACGGCGGGTGTGGCGTGCCGCACTACCAGGCGCAGTATCGCACAGGCCCGGCCTGCCCGAACATCGGCACCGCCGTCGGGCTCCGCGCCGGGCTCCTCAGCGGACACCTCCAGGGAGGCCACCGCGCCGCGTGCGTCAAAGGTGCGGACGCCGTTCTTGGTGAGTCGCTCCACCTCCACCGCCTCCGCGGCGAGGAAGGCCTCGACGGCCGCTGCGGCCGTCCCGGGTGCGACGCCGTCCAACCGGATCTGCCACACCGAGGCCTGCAACTGCTCGGCGAAGTTCGGGGTGTGCACCTCGACCGCGTCGATCACGTCCAGCCCCGCCGGGAGCGATTCGTCCAGCTGGGCCCTCAACTGCTCCGGATCCCTGGCCGCGGTGAGGGCGATCTCCAGATACTCGGCCTCGCTGGCGACGCCGGTGGGGGCGGCGTTGGCGTACGAGACCTTGGGGTGGGGGGTGAAGCCCGCCGAGTAGGCCATGGGTACCGAGGAACGCCGCAGCGCCCGCTCGAAGGCCCGCTGGAAGTCACGGTGGCTGGTGAACCGGAGGCGGCCGCGCTTGGTGTAGCGCAGCCGGATGCGCTGCACCGCGGGAGCGGGCGGCGGGCCTTCGGGCATACGGCGTGCCAGTGTCGTTCAGTCCCTCATGAGTGGCCGCGGCCGGCCGCTGGGACCGAGCCCTTACATGGCCAAGGGTACGCGTCCGGCCGGCTCCCCCGCCGACCGGCCGCGGTCGCCGGCCCGTGCGGCTCGACGGTGGCGGCCTAGTCCACTCCGGGCGCGACCGCAGCCGGGGACAGAGCGGAGGCCGAAGGAGCCTGTGGAACGGTCCGCGTGACGACCGCCGCGGGACTGCCGGCCCTGTTCCGGGACAGGGCCGGCTTCGTCGACGCGCCTACGTGTTGACGACCGTCAGCGGCAGCAGCTTCTTGCCGGTGGGGCCGATCTGGATCTGGGTGTCCATCTGAGGCTATAGGAAGACAGCCCCACATCTAACCTATACGCTCCGCGACCATGAAGACGTACAACATCGAGAGCGAGTGGACCGCCTCGGACCTGGCCCTCCTGGAGGACCTGAAGCGAGCGGAGGATCTACTCCCCGAGGACGCACCGCGCGCGCTCCTCTCCGTCCGCCTGTCCGTACTTACGGAAGACACCACCTCGCCGGTGCGACAGGAACTCGACCTGCGTCTCCTGGCCAGAGAGAGGGGGTACCGCGTTGTCGGCGTCGCCTCCGATCTCAACGTGTCGGCGACGAAGGTTCCGCCGTGGAAGCGGAAGGAGCTTGGCGAGTGGCTCAACAACCGGGCCCCAGAGTTCGATGCTCTGCTCTTCTGGAAACTCGACCGTTTCATCCGTCGCATGACGGACTTGTCCACGATGATCGAGTGGTGCGAGCGGTACGGGAAGAACCTCGTATCGAAGAACGACGCGATCGACCTCGGCACGACTGTGGGCCGGATCATGGTCACGCTCATCGGCGGCATCGCCGAGATCGAGGCGGCGAACACGTCGACCCGCGTCACGTCACTGTGGGACTACGCGCGCACGCAGGACTCATGGCTCGTGGGCAAACCGACGTACGGCTACGTCACGACGAAGGTGGATGGCAAACCGGCGCTCGCCATCGAGCCGAACGCACATAAGGCGCTGCGCTGGGCCCGGCGCATGGCGCTCCGGGGCGTCTCCGCCCGACGCATGGCCCTCTGTCTCGTCCGCTCCGGGCTTATGTCGCCGGGGCTCACCACGTCGACTCTCCTCCGGCGCCTTCGCAACCCCGCGCTCATGGGTTACCGAGTCGAGGAGAACAAGCAGGGCGGGAAGCGACGGAGCAGGCTCGTCCTCGGCAACGACGGCAAGCCGATACGGGTCGGCCCCCCGGTCCTCACCGAGGAGGAGTTCGAGACCCTGCAAGCGGCACTCGATCGCCGGGGCAAGAACCAGCCCACCCGACAGGCGGGCGGAGCGACGCAGTTCCTCGGCGTACTCATCTGCGTCGACTGCTCCACCAACATGACCGTGCAGAAGAACATGAGCAACGGCCGGAGCTACACCTACCTGCGCTGCGGCAAGTGCAAGGGCGGCGGGCTCGGCGCACCCAACCCGCAGGACGTGTACGACGTCCTCGTGGGCGACGTGCTGCGCGTCCTCGGCGACTTCCCCGTCCAGGTCCGGGAGTACGCGAAGGGAGCCGAAGCGCGCGCCGAAGTGAAGCGACTCGAAGACGCCATCTCCTACTACATGGCGGAGCTCGAACCAGAAGGCCGCTTCTCGAAGACGCGGTTCACCCGCGAGCGCGCCGAGAAGACGCTCGACCAGCTCACGGAAGAGCTGAGCGCCATCGACCCAGACCACACAGGACCGGTGGGTCCTCGTCCACAACGGCAAGACCTTCCGGGAGACGTGGGAAGCGGGCGGCATGGAAGCCATGGCCGAGGACCTGCGCCGCGTGGGCGTCACGTGCGAGGTGACCCGCACGAAGGTGGAGGGCGTGCGCGCCCCGTCTGTACACCTGCGGCTCAAGATCCCGCGCGACGTCCGTGAACGCCTGGTCATCAAGGGCGACGACTTCGCCGCAAGACTGTGATGAGGGACGGCCAGACATCTCCGGGCGGCTCAGCCAGCCAGCCAGGCCCGGAGGTGTTCCGGCTTGACAGCCGGCCCGGGCTCCAGGTGGGAAGACTCTCCCGCTCCTTCCGGGCGCGGACACCGTGCGCGAGCGCGGCATAGGTTTTCGCGTGCTCCACGGTGCACTCTCCTCTGTCGACACCACGTCGGCCGACGGACGCCTGTTCTTCCAGATCATCGCGGCCATGACGGAGTTCGAGCGGTCGCTCATCAGGGACCGCACGCGAGCCGGACTGGAAGCGGCCAAGGCGCAGGGCCGTACCGGCGGCCGGCCGTCTGTGGTTGACGAGGACGTACTCACCGTGGCCCGCGCCAGGAAGGCAAAGGGCGAGAGCGTCAGCTCCATCGCCAAGGCCCTCGGCGTCTCCCGAGCCACGCTGTCCCGACACCTGGGAGAGAGCGCCTGAGTCAGGCGCACAGCAGTTTCAGACCTCTGCGGGCCGGTCACCACGACCGTACGAGCGGGGCGGACGCGCCGTCTATGCGGAAACGCGACTATGCGCGTTGTCGCATAAACCGGCCCCCGGGAACGCCGAGAGGCGCCCGGACTAGATCGTCCGAACGCCTCTCTTCGTCTACACCCACTCGACCGCCAAGACGATGCCCGAGTCCTGCCGAGGGGCGGGAAGCGGCGTGCGCCGCTCAGAGCGGGGAGCCTGCTCGCGCTCCTTCGCGCCGAGCCCTCGCAGGGCTTCGGCGCGATCCGCCTCGGGTACGTCGGCAAGCGCCTCAGCCATCCGCTGGATGGCATCGCCGCTCGTCACGGCTACTTCTTGACCGTGAGCGGGAGCAGCTTCTTGCCGGTGGGGCCGATTTGTATGGCCGTGTCCATCTGAGGACACACCCCGCAGTCGAAGCACGGCGTCCAGCGGCAGTCGTCCACCTCGACCTCCTCCAGGGCGTCCTGCCAGTCCTCCCAGAGCCAGTCCTTGTCCAGGCCCGAGTCCAGGTGGTCCCAGGGCAGGACCTCCTCGTAGGTCCGCTCGCGGGTGGTGTACCAGTCGACGTCCACGCCGAAGGCGGCGAGGGCCTTGTCCGCGCAGTCCATCCAGCGGTCGTAGGAGAAGTGCTCACGCCAGCCGTCGAAGCGGCCGCCGTCCTCGTACACGGCCCGGATGACCTTGCCGATCCGGCGGTCGCCGCGGGAGAGCAGGCCCTCGATGATGCCGGGCTTGCCGTCGTGGTAGCGGAAACCGATGTTCTTGCCGTACTTGCGGTCGGTGCGGATGGCGTCGCGCAGCTTGGCCAGCCGGGCGTCGGTCTCCTCGGATCCCAGCTGCGGCGCCCACTGGAAGGGGGTGTGCGGCTTGGGGACGAAGCCGCCGATGGAGACGGTGCAGCGGATGTCGTTCTGCCCGGTGACCTCGCGGCCCTTGGCGATGACGCGCTTGGCCATCTCGGCGATCTGGAGGACGTCCTCGTCGGTCTCGGTGGGCAGCCCGCACATGAAGTACAGCTTCACCTGGCGCCAGCCGTTGCCGTAGGCGGCGGCGACGGTGCGGATGAGGTCCTCCTCCGACACCATCTTGTTGATCACCTTGCGGATGCGCTCGCTGCCGCCCTCGGGGGCGAAGGTGAGACCGGAGCGGCGGCCGTTGCGGGTGAGCTCGTTGGCCAGGTCGATGTTGAAGGCATCCACCCGGGTGGACGGCAGCGAGAGGCCGACCTTGTCGTCCTCGTAGCGGTCGGCCAGTCCCTTGGCGATGTCGGCGATCTCGGTGTGGTCGGCGGAGGAGAGCGACAGCAGGCCGACCTCCTCGAAGCCGGTCGCCTTGAGGCCCTTCTCCACCATCTCGCCGATGCCGGTGATGCTTCGCTCCCGCACGGGGCGCGTGATCATGCCGGCCTGGCAGAAGCGGCAGCCCCGGGTGCAGCCGCGGAAGATCTCCACGGACATCCGCTCGTGCACCGTCTCCGCCAGCGGGACCAGCGGCTGCTTGGGGTAGGGCCACTCGTCGAGGTCCATCACGGTGTGCTTGGAGACCCGCCACGGCACACCCGGGGTGTTGGGGACGACGCGGCCGATCCGGCCGTCCGGCAGGTACTCCACGTCGTAGAAGCGCGGGACGTACACGCCTCCGGTGCGGGCCAGCCGCAGCAGCAGCTCGTCCCGGCCGCCGGGGCGGCCCTCGGCCTTCCAGGCGCGGACGATCTCCGTGATGTCCAGCACGGCCTGCTCGCCGTCGCCGACCACCGCGCAGTCCAGGAAGTCCGCGATCGGCTCGGGATTGAAGGCGGCATGGCCGCCCGCCACCACGATCGGATCGTCGACGGTGCGGTCCTTGGCCTCCAGCGGAATGCCCGCGAGGTCCAGGGCGGTGAGCATGTTGGTGTAGCCGAGCTCGGTGGAGAAGCTCAGCCCGAAGACGTCGAACGCCTTCACCGGCCGGTGGGCGTCCACCGTGAACTGCGGCACTCCGTGCTCGCGCATCAGCGCCTCGAGGTCCGGCCAGACACTGTAGGTGCGCTCGGCCAGCACGCTCTCGCGCTCGTTGAGGACCTCGTAGAGAATCATGACGCCCTGGTTGGGCAGCCCGACCTCATAGGCGTCCGGGTACATCAGAGCCCAGTGCACGTCACAGGAATCCCAGTCCTTGACGGTCGAGTTGAGCTCGCCGCCGACGTACTGGATCGGCTTCTGGACGTGCGGGAGGAGGGCCTCCAGGCGCGGGAAGACCGACTCGACAGTCATGCAGGCACAGGTCTTTCGTGATGTGGGCAGGGTGACCCCCAAGGGTAACGCGGTCCGCAGACCCGCCACGCCGCCCAGACCCGCCACGCCGCCCAGGGCCGGCCGGCCGCCGCTCAGCCGGAGAGCCGGCGGCGGAGCTTCGGCCGGGCGGCGCGGTGCCACACCCCGGGCACCCGGCGTTCCGCCGCGGTCGCCAGGCCGTGTTCGGCCTGGTGCAGCAGGCCGTAGGTGAAGGAGGGCTCTCCGGCCGCGTCGGCGTCGGCGGCCAGCTGCCGCAGGGTGGTCCGGGCGACCACGCTGTCCTGGTGCTCGCCCAGCAGGCCCTGCACCGCCTTCATCTCCCGGCGGAACCTGCGGGCGGGCCTGCCGAGCACCGGCTCCACGGCCTCGGCCGTGTAGCGGGCCCGCTTGGCCGCCTTGCGGGCCTCGTGCAGCCGCAGGTCGCGGTCCTGGCCCGGCGCCGCCGCCATGGCAGGTTCGATCCGGTCGGCCAGCCGCCGCCAGTCGCGCAGCACCGCGGCGGGCAGCACCTGGGCGGCGGGGCGGGCGGCGGCCGGCTGCAGCGGCGGGTCGGCCAGCAGGACGTCCAGGCTGTTGAGCAGCGCCAGGTAGCGGGGCGTGTCCAGGGCGCTGACCAGCTCCTCCCGGGTACGGGCGGCGCTCCGCACCGACCAGGTCCGCAGCCTGGCGGCGACCGGGCCGACCACCAGCGCCGCGGGCAGCGCGGCGACCCGGCTGTGCAGCCGCTCGGTGAGGACCTCGCGGTCCCGGTCGGCGGCCAGTTGGGTGCCCAGCCACTTCAGCTCGTCGGCGACCGAATCGGTGGCACGGCGGTCCAGCACGGCGCGGAAGGACTTGAGTGCGCTGCGGAGCCGGCGGGCCGAGATCCGCATCTGGTGCACCGAGTCCGGCTGGTCGCGGCGGACGGCGGCGTCCAGTGCGACCAGGCGGCCGATGTGCTCGGCGAGGTGGGCGAGCACGGCGTCGCCCGCGGTGGGCCCGCCGGCCGCGAGCGGCGGGCGCTCGCGGCGCGCCCCGCTGGAGGGGGTGCCGAGGGCGCGGGCCAGCTTGGAGGACGATCCGCTGCGCCGCAGTCCTGCGGCGGCCAGCTGCTGCTCCACCGTGTCCAGCAGTTCGACGGAGCCCGCGGCGAGTTCCACCTCCACCTCGGACCACTCCAGTACCGCCGCCTCGGCGGGGGCGGCGGGGCCCAGTCGATGGGCCTCGACCTGGTCGTGGGAGACCTCGGCGAGGGTGCGGCCGTCCGCGTCGTCCAGTGTGCAGACCTCGCGGACGCTGACCAGGCGCACCACCGGGTGGAGTTCCTGTCCCCTGGTGCGGGCCCGGACCAGGGCGGTGAGCTCGCCGGGGACGGCGGTGCCCTCGCCGAGCGGCAGCCGCACCTCCTCACGGGTGTCGGGGCCGAGGGGCAGTTTGAGGTGCCAGCCGGCGTCCCCGCCGCCGGTGCGGCGGCGCAGGGTGACGCCCTGGGCGACCAGGCTCAGATCGGCGGTGTCGTAGTAGGTGGCGTCGAGGGTGGCGGTGCCGTGCCGGGTGACTGCGGCCACGCCTCTGATGCCGTCCAGCGGGGGCAGTCCCGTAGTCCCGTCGGCGGCCTCGTACTTGCGCTCGATCTCCCGCACGCTGTCAGCCATGCCCAGAACCTGCCCCGCCGGAGGGCGGATGGCACCTCCGGGTTCCCGGCGGGGCGCTGGTCCGCGGCCCGGCGGGGGCGGCGACGGTACGGCTGGGGCGTGTGGTGCCCGGAGGGGCGGCTGGGGCGTGTCAGGCGGAGAGGGGCCGCTGCATGCGTACCGACTGGAGCAGCCCGATGCCGATCCAGACGGCGAACATCGATGAGCCGCCGTAGCTGACGAACGGCAGCGGCAGACCGGCCACCGGCATGATGCCGAGGGTCATTCCGACGTTCTCGAAGGCCTGGAAGGCGAACCAGGCGACGACCCCGGCGGCCACCACGGTCCCGTAGAGGTCGCCGGCCTGGCGGGCGATACGGCAGGCCCGCCACATGACGACACCGAGCAGCAGCAGGATCAGCCCGGCCCCGACGAACCCCAGCTCCTCACCGGCGACGGTGAAGATGAAGTCGGTCTGCTGCTCGGGGACGAACTGGCCGGTGGTCTGGGTGCCGTGGAAGAGTCCCTTGCCCAGCAGACCGCCGGAGCCGATGGCGATCCTGGCCTGGTTGGTGTTGTAGCCGACGCCGGCCGGGTCCAGTGCGGGGTTGGCGAAGGCGGCGAAGCGGTCGATCTGGTACTGGCTCAGCAGTTTCAGCCGCCACACCGCGAGTGCTCCGCCGACGCCGGCGGAGATCAGTCCGAGCACCCAGCGGTTGGGTGCCCCGGAGGCGAGGAGTACGCCGAGCACGATGACCACCATCACCATCACCGAGCCCAGGTCGGGCATCATCATGATGATGCCCATCGGGATCGCGGCGAGGACCAGGGCCTGGAGCACGGTGCGGTGGTCGGGGGTCTCCCGCTCCCCCGCGTCCACCCGTGCCGACAGCAGTACCGCCATGCCGAGGATGATGGTCACCTTGGCGAACTCGGACGGCTGGATGGAGAAGCCTCCGCCCAGCACGATCCAGTTGCGGTTGCCGTTGATGGTCGCGCCGAGCGGGGTGAGCACCGAGAGCAGTACCAGCAGCGACAGCACATAGAGGAACGGCACGGCCGTGCGCAGCCGCAGATGCCCTATCCCGATCACCGCTCCGAAGAGGGCCAGGCCGATCAGCAGATTGACCAGGTGGCGCAGGAGGAAGTACTCGGGGTCGCCGTGGTTGAGGTCGGTGCGGTTACGGGTCGCCGACCAGACCAGCAGCGAGCTGCCCAGGGAGAGCGCCAGGGCGCAGAGCAGCATCACCCAGTCCATCCGGCGCAGCGGGGAGTCGCGGTGCAGCAGCCGCTGGACGGCGTTGCGCCGGGGGGCGAGCCTGATGGCGCGGTAGGACGAGGAGAGGCCGCTCATGCGAGGCTCCTGGGCTGCCGGGGATCGGCCCACAGTTCATTGCGGTAGGGGGGCAGGGCCGCGGTTCCGGCGAGGCCGCCGCCGCTGGTGACGCCGTCCGCCGGGGAGACGAAGGTGTCGGCGGGGGTGGTGTACGCGGTCTTCACCACGGCGCTGCCGTCGGGGTTGAACTTCGGCAGCGAGGACTGGGGCTTGGGCAGCAGCGCCAGCTTGGGGTCGACCTTGCCGTCCTTGACGCCGTACAGGCCCTCGTAGATCTTGCGGATGGCGTCACCCGAACCGCCGGAGCCGGTGCCGCCCTGGGAGATGGTCATGACGACCGCGTAGTCGTCGCTGTAGGTGTCCAGCCACGAGGTGGTCTGCTTGCCTGCGACCTCGGCGGTACCGGTCTTGGCGTGCAGCTGGATCTTGTCCTGCGGCCAGCCGGCGCTGGTGAACTTCCAGGCGGCGGTGCCCTCGGTGATGACGCCCGCGGTGGCCTGGTTGATGTACGCCAGGGTCTGCTTGCTGTCGGGGAGCTTGCCGTCGACCACCGGCTTGATGTTGCGCACCAGCTTGCCGTCGGGGCCGAGGACGGCCTTGGCGAGGGCGGGCTGGTAGAGGGTGCCGCCGTTGGCGAGCGCCGAGTAGATGCGGGCCATCTGGATGGGGGTGACCAGGGTGTCGCCCTGCCCGATGGCGTAGTTGACCGAGTCACCGGCGCGCATCATATAGCCGTCGACGCAGTTCTCCTTGGCGATCTGGGTGGGCAGGTCGGTCTTGGGGCTGTTCTTGAGCGCACACCAGGCCTCGTGGTTGGCGTCGTAGTAGTCCTGCTTCCACTTGCGGTCCGGGATGCGGCCCGGGACCTCGGCGGGCAGGTCGATGCCGGTCTTGGCACCCAGGCCGAACTGGTGCGCCGTCTTGTAGAACCAGTCCTTGGGGTGCTTGGGCTTGATGCCGCCGTCCTTCAGCCACTGGTCGTAGGAGATGCCGTAGAAGACGGTGTCGCAGGAGACCTCCAGCGCCTTCTCCAGGGTGATCGGGCCGAAGCTCTCACCCTCGAAGTTCTTGAAGGTCCTGCCGCCGATGACCATGGCCGGGGAGCAGAGGTAGTGCCCGTTCAGGGAGTAGCCGGCCTGGACCGCCGCCGAGGTGGAGACCACCTTGAAGGTCGAGCCGGGCGCCGAGAGGCCCTGGATGGCGCGGTTGAGCAGGGGGTAGTTGGACTTCTTCTCGGTGAGGTTCCGGTAGTCCTTGGCGGAGATGCCGCCGACCCAGAGGTTGGGGTCGTAGCTGGGCGCGCTCGCCATGGCGATGACCCGGCCGGTGTGCACGTCCATGACGACCGCGGCGCCGGAGTCCGCCTTGTAGAAGCTGTGGCTGTTGGTGTCGTAGACCTTGCGGGCTTCCTTCATGGCGTCCAGCAGCTGCTTCTCCACCAGGCTCTGCACCCTGGCGTCGATGCTGGTGACCACGTTGTTCCCGGGGACGGCCGGGGTGGTGCCCGCGCTGCCGATCACTCGGCCGAGGTTGTCGACCTCCAGCCGGTTGACGCCGGGGTGCCGCGCAGGTCGTCGTCGTAGACCGACTCCAGGCCGGCCCGGCCGATCTGGTCGGCGGGCTGGTACTTCTCCCGGCCGGTCCTGGTCTGGGACTTCTTGACCTCCTCGTCGGTGACCGGCGAGAGGTAGCCGAGGACCTGGGCGGCGTTGGCGCCCGCCGGGGCCGGGTACTGGCGCAGTGCGGTCGGCTGGGCGGTGACTCCGGGGAAGTCCTCGCGGCGTTCCATTATCTGCATGGCCTGCTGCGTGGTGGCGTCCGTGGTGACCGGGATCGGCTGGTAGGGCGAGCCGTTCCAGCAGGGCTTGGGTGTCTGCGCGTTGCAGAGCCGCACCTTGTCGTGGACGTCCTGCGCGGACATGCCGAGCACACCGGCCAGCCGGGCCAGCACCGCCTTGCCGCCGTCCTTCTGCTGGAGCAGCGCGGTGCGGCTGACGGAGACCACGAGCTTGGTGGTGTTGCCGGCCAGCACCCGCCCGTCGGCGTCCAGGATCTCACCGCGGACCGCGGGCTCGACCACCTCGCGGATGTGGTTCTGCGAGGCGGCGGCGGTGTACTCCTGGCCGTTGCGGATCTGCAGGTACCAGAGGCGGCCGCCAAGGGTCCCCAGCAGGGACAGCACCAGGACCTGGAGCACCACCAGACGGATCGTCACCCGCCGGGTGCGGCCGGTCTCCGGGATGTTGGTCACTCAACGCTCCTGTAGGTGGGTGCGGAGGATTGCTGCGGTGGTGTTCACGGGCGCTTGGCGAGGCCGGGCGACCGGCCCTTGCGTTTGCCGTACGAGGCGGACCGGGCGTAGCCGGACACGGTGCCGAGCGCGGAGCCGCCGACGCCGCTGCCGGTGGTGACCACCTGGTCGGGGGCGCCGCGGCGGGCCAGCGCCATCACCCCGGGCACCACGAAGGGTGCCAGCAGCACGTCGTAGACCAGGGCGGTGAGGATCAGCCCGACAAGGCCGACGTGGCGGGCGGCGGTGTCCCCCACCAGCGCGCCCACGGCTGCGTACAGCAGGGTGGAGGCGACCGCCGCGACGGCGACGATCAGCAGCGGGCCGGTGACCGACTTCAGCCGGCGGCTCTCCGGACGGGCCAGTCCGGCGGCGTAGCCGAGGATGCAGAGCACCAGGGCGTAGCGGCCGATGGCGTGGTCGGAGGGCGGCGCCAGATCGGCGAGCAGACCGGCGGCGAAGCCCACGATGCAGCCGCCGACGGGTCCGTAGACCAGTCCGAGGCCGAGCACCACCAGCAGCAGCAGATCGGGGACGGCGCCGGGCAGCTGGAGCCGGGCCAGCACGCTGACCTGGAGCACCAGGGCCACCACGATGAGGACTGCGGGGATCAGTACGCGGTTGAGGCGCATCGTCAGCCCTTCTTCTTCGTGGTGGCGACGGACTTGGGCTTGGTCGCCGGGGTTGTCGGGGCCACCTTGGGCCTGGGGGGCAGCACCGTGTCACGGGGGTCGGTGCGCGGCTCCTCGACGACCACACCGACCAGGTCCAGTTTGGTGAAGGAGACGAAGGGCTGCACCATGACGGTCTTGGTGAGCTCGCCCGGGGTGGGCTCCACATAGGAGACGGTGCCGACCGGCACACCGGGGACGAAGGGTCGGCCCTTCTGGGAGCCGAAGGTCACCAGCCGGTCGCCGCGCTTGACCTGGGCGCGGCCGTTGAGCAGCTGGACCTTCATCTGGCGGGTGCCCTGGCCGGTGGCGAAGCCGATCTCGTCGCTGCCCTCGAGACGGGTGCCGACGGTGAAGTCGGGGTCCGAGGCGAGCAGTACGGTCGCGGTGGTGTGGCCGACGGTGGTGACCCGTCCGACCAGGCCGTCGCCGTTGATGACGGTCATGTCGCGGGCGACTCCGTCGTCGCTGCCGGCGTCGATGGTGATGGTCCAGGAGAAGCCCTGGGCTGCTCCTATGGCGATGACCTGGGCGGCTTTGATGGCGTACTGGCCGGAGCCGGCCGTCTTCAGCAGGCTGTCCAGCTGCTTGACCCTGCTGCCGGCCATGTCGGAGGAGGCCAGCCGCTGCTTGAGGACGGCGTTCTGTCGCTCCAGGGCGTGGATGCGGTTCTGGTGGGAACCCGCGTCACGGACCGCCCTGACACCATCGGCCACCGGGTTGACGGCGGAGGCCACGGCCTTCTCGACCGGGCCGAGCACGGTCGAGGTGGCGTCGCGGGCACCGTTCAGCGGTGAGTCGTCACCGCTGCGGATGTCGACGGTGATCAGGGCGAAGGCGATGGCCACCAGCAGGATGAGCAGCAGCCGGCTCTCTCGTGTGTCCCTCACGGTGCTCGGACGAGCCCTTCGTCTCTCGGGTCGGCCCGGGGCGCCGCCGGGGCCCTGGGGCTCGGCCGGCGGTCACCACCGGTTTGGGCTAGCGACGCGGCTGCGAGTCCAGGACCTGCTGGAGTGCCTCGAACTCCTCGACGCACTTGCCGGAGCCGAGCGCCACCGAGTCCAGCGGGTTCTCCGCGATGTGGATCGGCATGCCGGTCTCGCGGCGCAGCCGCTCGTCCAGGCCGCGCAGCAGGGCGCCGCCGCCGGTGAGGACGATGCCGCGGTCCATGATGTCGCCGGCCAGCTCGGGCGGGCACTGGTCCAGGGTGGTCTTCACCGCGTCGATGATGGAGTTCACCGGCTCGTCGATGGCCGTCCGGACCTCCGCCGCGGAGATCACCACGGTCTTGGGGAGACCGCTGACCAGGTCGCGGCCGCGGATCTCGGCGTGCTCTTCCTTTTCCAGCTCGCTGCCGTAGGCGGAGCCGATGGACATCTTGATCTGCTCGGCGCTGCGCTCGCCCAGCAGCAGCGAGTACTCCTTCTTGATGTGCTGGACGATGGCGTTGTCGAGCTCGTCGCCGGCGACCCGGATGGACTGCGCGGTGACGATGCCGCCCAGCGAGATCACGGCGACCTCGGTGGTGCCGCCGCCGATGTCGACCACCATGTTGCCGGTGGCCTCGTGCACCGGCAGTCCGGCGCCGATCGCCGCGGCCATCGGCTCCTCGATGATGTGCACCTGGCGCGCACCGGCCTGCGAGGAGGCCTCGATGACGGCGCGGCGCTCGACGCCGGTGATGCCGCTGGGGACGCAGACCACGACCCGCGGGCGGGCGAGGTAGCGGCGGCGGTGGATCTTGAGGATGAAGTAGCGGAGCATCCGCTCGGTGATCTCGAAGTCGGCGATCACGCCGTCCTTCAGCGGACGGATGGCCACGATGTTGCCGGGGGTCCGGCCGATCATCTTCTTGGCCTCGGCACCCACCGCGAGGATGCCGCCGGTGTTGGTGTTCACCGCCACGACCGAGGGTTCGTTGAGGACGATGCCCCGGCCCCTGACGTACACCAGCGTGTTGGCAGTGCCGAGGTCGACAGCCATGTCACGGCCGATGAACGACATGTTGTTCGCCATGGGTTTCAGGGGGCCTTCCCGAACTCGAGGGTGGGGGTGGCAGGCGGTGCTGGACAGCCGTGCCGACATGCTGCGTCACCGGCGTCGCCGCACCGGGCGGGCAGCTCGCGAGCCGTCCCCCATCGTAGCCACGCCCGCATCGGGGGCGTCTACGCACACCGGTCCACCCATTGTCGGTGTGTGAGGAGTCTTCTCAAGGGATTGGGACGCCGTGTCGGTGCCCGCAGTTCCAGGTAGGACGATCGTTCCGACGGATCATGATTCCGGCTCGGAGAGCGGATGGTCCAGGGGCGCGGGGAACCGCGCGACCGGCCACCCGAGGAGGTGCACGGTCGGTCGCGCGGTTCCCCGCGCCCCTGGTGATACGCGGTTACCCAGGTTGTGCGGAGTCAGGCCTGGGTCGGGAAGAAAATCTTGATCTCACGCTCGGCGGAGGCCTCGGAGTCCGAGGCGTGGATCAGGTTCTCCCGGGTGATGGTGGCGAAGTCACCGCGGATGGTCCCCGGTCCGGCCGCGATCGGGTCGGTCGCCCCGGCCAGCGCGCGGATGCCCTCGATCACCCGCTCGCCCTCGACGATCATGACGACGGACGGCCCGGAGGTCATGAACTCCAGCAGCGGCTCGTAGAACGGCCGGCCCACGTGCTCAGCGTAGTGCTGCTCCAGCGTGGCCCGGTCGAAGGTGCGCAGCTCCAGCGCGGTGATGGCCCAGTCCGCCTTGCGCTCGATACGGCTGGTGAGTTCACCGATCAGACCACGGCGGACACAGTCGGGCTTGAGGAGGACAAGGGTGCGCTGCGACACGGGGCGGCTCCAGAGAAAACGTGTATCAGGAAGGTTTCAGCGAAGGTTACCCGGCCTGGGTGACGGCCTGAGCACGGGCAGCCTTGATCGCATCGATCCGCCTCCCGTAGTGCACAGAGCACCACCACAGACCTGCGAAGACCACGCCCAGCCCGTACATGGCGGGGACCACCAGGCCACTGGCGATCAGACCGGCCTGCAGCGCCCACCCGAGGGCCACCCCGCCGCGGCGGCCCAGCATGCCGCAGAGCAGTACGCAGAGCGCCATGGCGACGCCGCTGACGGCCCACAGGGAGCCGTGCGGGACGTCGGACAGCTGCATCGCGACCAGCGCGGCGAAGAGGATGACGAGGGCTTCGCCGATGAGGGTGGAGGAGCACAGGGTGCGCACGGTTGACGGCCTCTCAGTTGCGGTGCCGGTTGCGGCCGAGCAGGATGCGGGCCTCGCCCACGGTGATGACCGAGCCGGTGACCAGCACACCGGCCCCGCCCAGGTCGCCCTCCTCCTCGGCGAGCGCCACGGCGGCGTCCACGGCGTCGTCCAGCCGCGGCTCCACCTGCACCCGGTCGGCGCCGAACACCTCGACTGCCAGGGCGGCGAGTTCGTCCACCGGCATGGCCCGGCGGGTGGAGTTCCGGGTCACCACCACCTCGGCCAGGATCGGCTCGAAGGCCTCCAGCACCCCGCGGACGTCCTTGTCGCCGCTGGTGCCGATCACCCCGACCAGCCGGGTGAAGCCGAAGGACTCGCTGATCGCCTCCACGGTCGCCCGGGCGCCGGCCGGGTTGTGGGCCGCGTCCAGCAGCACGGTGGGGCTGCGGCGGACCACCTCCAGACGGCCCGGCGAGGTGGTGCCGGCGAAGGCCCGGCGCACCTTGTCGATGTTCAGCGGCTCGCCGTGCGCGCTGCCCACGCCGAAGAAGGCCTCCACGGCGGCCAGCGCCAGGGCCGCGTTCTGCGCCTGGTGGGCGCCGTGCAGCGGCAGGAAGACATCCTCGTAGGTGTGGCCGCCCAGGCCGCGCAGGGTCACCAGCTGCCCGCCGACCGCCAGCTCGCGGTGGAGCACACCGAACTCCATGCCCTCCCGGGCCACCGTGGCGTCCACCTCCACCGCGCGGCGCAGGATGGTCTCGGCTGCGTCCAGCGGCTGCTGGGCGACGACCGCCAGGGCGCCCGCCTTGATGATCCCGGACTTCTCCACCGCGATCTCGCCCGGTGTGGTGCCCAGCTTGTCGGTGTGGTCCAGTGCGATCGGGGTGATCACCGCGACCGCGGCGTCCACCACATTGGTCGCATCCCAGGAGCCGCCCATGCCCACCTCGACCACGGCGGCGTCCACCGGGGCGTCGGCGAAGGCCGCGTACGCCATGGCGGTGATCACCTCGAAGAAGGAGAGCGCGATCGGCTGCGTCTCGTCGACCATGCCGACGTACGGGGCGATGTCGCGGTAGGTCTCCACGAAGCGCTCGGGGGAGATCGGTTCGCCGTCCAGGCTGATCCGCTCGGTGATGGACTCCACATGCGGGCTGGTGTAGCGGCCGGTGCGCAGTTCGAAGGCGAGCAGCAGCTGCTCCACCATCCGGGCGGTGGAGGTCTTGCCGTTGGTCCCGGTGATGTGGATCGCCGGGTAGGAGCGCTGCGGGTGGCCCAGGATGTCCATCAGCCGGGCGATGCGGGTGAGCGAGGGCTCCAGCTTGTTCTCCGGCCAGCGGTTCAGCAGCTCGGCCTCCACCTCGCGGAGCCCGGCGAGGGCGTCGTCGGCGGCGGGACGGTCGGGGGTCTTGCGGGACTTGTCGCTCACCCCTCCAGTCTACGGAGCCGCGGGGCCCGTGCCGTGCCGCCCCCGGGTGCGCCGCAGGCCGCCCCGGGAACGGGACGGCCTGCGGTCGGTACCCGCGTCCGCGGGGCCGGTGATCAGGCCTGCGGAAGCCGGTCCAGCTGCGCGGTGATCCGGGCGATGTCGGCCTGTGCGGCCTCCAGACGCACCCGGATCTTGGCCACGACCTCGTCGGGCGCCTTGGCGAGGAAGCCCTCGTTGCCCAGCTTGGCCTGCGTCTGCTTCTCCTCCTTCTCCGCGACGGAGAGGTCCTTCTGCAGCCGCTTGCGCTCGGCGGCCACATCGATCGCGCCGGAGAGGTCCAGCGAGACCGTGGCGCCCGCCACCGGCAGCGAGGCCGTGGCGTGGAAGCCGTCACCGGCCGGCTGGAGGCGCAGCAGCGCCCGGATGGCGTCCTCGTGGACGGTCAGCGGGGTGCCGTCCAGGTCGAGGCTGGCCGGGACCCGCTGGCCGGGCTTGAGACCCTGGTCGGCGCGGAACCGCCGGACCTCGGTGACCAGCTGCTGCAGGGTGGCGATCTCCGCCTCCGCGGACGGGTCGCGGAAACCCCGGTCCGACGGCCACTCGGCGACCACCACCGACTCGCGGCCGGTGAGGGTCGTCCACAGGGTGTCGGTGACGAACGGCACCACGGGGTGCAGCAGCCGCAGCGTCACATCCAGCACCTCGCCCAGCACCCGGCGGGAGGCATCGGCCGCGGGGCCGCCCTTGGCCAGGGTGGTCTTGGAGAGCTCGACGTACCAGTCGAAGACCTCGTCCCAGGCGAAGTGGAACAGCGCGTCGGAGAGCTTGGCGAACTGGTAGTCCTCGTAGTACGCGTCCGCCTCGGCGACGGTGGCGTTGAGCCGGGAGAGGATCCAACGGTCGGCTGCGGAGAGGTCCTCCAGCTCCGGCAACGGACCGTCCACGGTGGCGCCGTTCATCAGCGCGAAGCGGGTGGCGTTCCAGATCTTGTTGCAGAAGTTTCGCGACCCCTGCACCCAGTCCTCACCGATCGGCACATCGGTGCCGGGGTTGGCGCCGCGGGCCAGCGTGAAGCGCACCGCGTCGGAGCCGTAGGCGTCCATCCAGTCCAGCGGGTCGACCACGTTCCCAAAGGACTTGGACATCTTCTTGCCGAACTGGTCGCGGACCAGGCCGGTGAGCGCGATGGTGTGGAACGGTGCGACGCCGTCCATGGCGTACAGGCCGAACATCATCATCCGGGCAACCCAGAAGAAGATGATGTCGTGGCCGGTCAGCAGCACATCGGTCGGGTAGAACTTCGCCAGGTCCGGCGTGGTCTCCGGCCAGCCCAGGGTGGAGAACGGCCACAGGCCGGAGGAGAACCAGGTGTCCAGGACGTCCGGGTCCTGGTGCCAGCCCTCGCCGGACGGCGGCTGCTCGTCGGGTCCGACGCAGACCACCTCGCCGTCCGGGCCGTACCAGACCGGGATGCGGTGGCCCCACCACAACTGGCGCGAGATGCACCAGTCGTACATGTTGTCCACCCAGTCGAAGTAGCGCTTGGACATCTCCTCGGGGTGGATGCGCACCCGGCCGTCGCGCACCGCGTCGCCGGCCGCCTGGGCCAGCGGGCCGACCTTGACCCACCACTGCATGGAGAGCCGGGGCTCCACCGTGGTCTTGCAGCGGGAGCAGTGGCCGACGGCGTGCATGTAGGGGCGCTTCTCGGCGACGATGCGCCCCTGCTCGCGCAGGGCGCCCACCACCGCGTCCCGGGCCTCGTAACGGTCCAGCCCGAGGAACGGGCCGTGCACGGTGACCCTGGCGTTCTCATCCATCATGGTGACGGCGGGCAGGTCGTGGCGGCGGCCGATCTCGAAGTCGTTGGGGTCGTGGGCCGGGGTGACCTTGACCGCGCCGGTGCCGAACTCCGGGTCGACATGGGTGTCCGCCACCACCGGGATCCGACGGTCCGTCAACGGCAGCGCGATGGTCCTGCCCACCAGGTGGGCATAGCGCTCGTCGTCCGGGTGGACCGCGACGGCGGTGTCACCGAGCATGGTCTCGGCCCGGGTCGTCGCCACCACGATGGACTCGTCGCCGTCGCCGTAGCGGATGGAGACCAGCTCGCCCGCGCTCTCCTCGTGCTCGACCTCGATGTCGGAGAGGGCGGTGAGGCAGCGCGGGCACCAGTTGATGATGCGCTCGGCGCGGTAGATCAGACCGTCGTCGAAGAGCCGCTTGAAGATGGTCTGGACGGCCTTGGAGAGGCCCTCGTCCATGGTGAAGCGCTCACGGCTCCAGTCCACGCCGTCGCCGAGGCGGCGCATCTGACCGAGGATCCGGCCGCCGTACTCCTCCTTCCACTGCCACACCCGCTCCACGAAGGCCTCACGGCCCAGGTCGTGCCGGGAGAGGCCCTCCTCGGCGAGCTGCTGCTCGACCTTGTTCTGGGTGGCGATGCCGGCGTGGTCCATGCCGGGCAGCCACAGCAGCGCGGCGTAGCCCTGCATCCGCTTGCGGCGGGTGAGGGCGTCCATCAGCGTGTGCTGGAAGGCGTGGCCCAGGTGGAGCGAACCGGTGACGTTGGGCGGCGGGATGACGATGGTGTACGGGGGCTTCTCACTCCCGGCGTCCGCCTCGAAGTAACCCGCGGCTACCCAGCGCTCGTACAGCTTCCCCTCTACCTCGGCCGGTGCGTACTGGGTCGGCAGGGTGGCGGCGGCGCTAGGGGCCTCCCCGCCGAAGGCAGGGGAAGGGTCCCCGGGCTGGTCGGCCTCGGGGCGCTGGTTCGTCATGTCGGTCACGACCCATAGTTTACGGATGTGCGGCGGCCGATTACGCACCGCAGGTGCCACGCGACGCGGAGGACGGCGGTGGGATAGCGTGCCGCCACGACCAAGCGACGGGACGCGCCGCTCCGACGGCCGGGGGAGACAGCCGATGTACGGGCAGGGACAGCAGTATCCGCAGACCCCGGGGCAGCCGCCGCAGCAGCCCTACGGAGGATCCCCCGGCTACCCCCCGCCCCCGCAGCAGCCCTACGGCGCGCCGCAGCCTCCGTACGGCGCTCCCCAGCCGCCGGCGCCCCCCTATGGACAGCCGCCGCAGCCGTACGGGACCCCCCAGCCGCCCCCGCCCGCCTATGGGCAGCCCAACCCCTACGGCCAGCCGCAGCCCCCGCAGCAGCAGGGCTATCCCCCGCAGCCCGGCTACCCCCAGCAGCCCCAGCAGCAGTTCGGCGGTCCCGGCTATCCCCCGCCGGCCTCGCCGGGGCAGCCGGGGCGGTCCGGTAAGCGCCGCACCGGTCTGGTGATCGGCATCGTGGTGGCGGTGCTCGCGGTCGGCGGCGGGGGCGCCGCGCTGCTCTTCCGCGGCAGCGGCGACAGCGGGGCCGCCATGGCGGGCAACTACCGCATCGTCACCTCCGCCAGCCTCCCCGGCGGCTATGTCGCCACCAGCCACAGTGAACAGCCGGTCGACAACAGCCAGGCCGGCTCCTACGGCAAGGAGATGACCGGGGTCGTCGACAGCTATCTGGGCGGCACCCCCCGCACCCTGCTGGCACTGCTCGGCGCCTATGGGAAGATCTCCGACCCCGCGGCAGCCGGCAAGCAGTACGAGGCGGCGCTGGCGCAGAAGAAGACGCGGTACAGCAAGCCGCTCCAGGACTTCGCCGCCAAGGACCCCAACGACGACGGCGCGGTGCTGCGATGCGGGATGCTGAGCACCTCCAAGGCCGAGGTGCCCATCTGCTACTGGGTGAACCACGCCACCCTGGCCTCGCTGATCTTCACCCCGGTGGCGGCCCCCGACGGCGGGCAGACCCAGGTCCTCACCGTGGACCAGGCGGCGGAGCAGACCCGCACCATCCGTGACGGCATGGTCAAGCACCGCTGACCCGGGGAACCGCAGCCGTGTCCCAGCAACCGGACGCTCCGTCCCCCTGGGCTGCCCCGCAGCCGCAGCACGGGGATGCCGTCGCGCCCCCACCGTCCGCCCATGGGCAGCCGCAGGGCGCCCCGGTGCCGCCTCCGCCGTACGGTGCCCCGCAGGGGTACCCGCCGCTCTGGGCCGCGCCCGTCCCGCCGCGCCGCTCCCTCAAGCCGTGGCTCATCGGAGGTGCGGGGGCACTCGTCCTGGTGCTGGCGGGCGGCGGTGCCCTCGCCCGTCTGGCGTACGACAAGGTCTCCGGCCCGGGCACCCACAAGCTGGCGCCGCCCAGGGAGTTCCAGGGGCTGAGCCGCAGCGGGAACGAGCAGCGGGAGCAGGCACTCCGGGACGACATGGCCGCGCAGTTGGACGAGCTCACCGGCGTCCGGGGGAGGTTCACCCCCGTGGCTGCGGTCTACGGCACGGCCCCGCATCAGTTCGCCGTCTGGGGCGGCTACGGCCGCATCCCCGATGCCGCGCGGAATCCGGACTCCGGGCTCGACGGTGTCACCGCGGGCGGCGCCGGGCTGCTGGGCACCCGCCGGACCATGGATCCGGGTCCGCTGGGCGGCTCCCTGAGGTGCGCACCGCTGGAGGTGGGCGTCCGCACCATCGGGGTGTGCGCCTGGTCGGACGGCAGCACCGTGGTCATGGTGCTGGACGGGACGGGGCCGGACGGCGGCGACCTGGAGGCGACGGCCGAACGCATCCGTGCCTTCCGCTCCCTCGCCGAGGTCGACGACCAGTAGGACTCCGGCCGGCAGACGTCCGGCACGACGCGAAGGGGCCCCGCACCGACCGGTGCGGGGCCCCTTCGTCTGCAGCAGCTGCGGGTCAGGCGCTCTTCTCGCGGCGCTCCCGCTTGATCATGTCGCGCGGCACCAGCGTGGGGATGGCGTGCTTGGAGACGACGTCACCGGTGACGACCACACGGGCCACATCCTTGCGGGAGGGCACCTCGTACATCACCGACATCAGCACCTCCTCCATGATCGCGCGCAGTCCACGGGCGCCGGTGCCCCGCATGATGGCCTGGTCGGCGATGGCCTCCAGCGCGTCACGGGAGAACTCCAGCTCCACACCGTCGAGTTCGAAGAGCCGGCGGTACTGCTTCACCAGCGCGTTCTTGGGCTCGGTGAGGATCTGCAGCAGGGCGTCGCGGTCCAGGTTGTGCACCGAGGTGATCACCGGGAGCCGGCCGATGAACTCGGGGATCATCCCGAACTTCACCAGGTCCTCCGGCATGACCTCGCGGAAGAGGTCGCTGGAGTCGATCTCGTGCTTGGAGCGGATGGTCGCGCCGAAGCCGATGCCCTTCTTGCCGGCCCGGCCCTCGATGATCCGCTCCAGGCCGGCGAAGGCGCCGCCGACGATGAAGAGCACATTGGTGGTGTCGATCTGGATGAACTCCTGGTGCGGGTGCTTGCGCCCGCCCTGCGGGGGCACCGAGGCGGTGGTCCCCTCCAGGATCTTCAGCAGCGCCTGCTGCACACCCTCGCCGGAGACATCGCGGGTGATCGACGGGTTCTCGCTCTTGCGGGCGACCTTGTCGATCTCGTCGATGTAGATGATCCCGGTCTCGGCCTTCTTGACGTCGTAGTCCGCCGCCTGGATCAGCTTGAGCAGGATGTTCTCGACGTCCTCGCCGACATAGCCGGCCTCGGTGAGCGCGGTGGCGTCGGCGATGGCGAACGGCACATTGAGCATCCGGGCCAGCGTCTGGGCCAACAGCGTCTTGCCGGAGCCGGTGGGGCCCAGCAGCAGGATGTTGGACTTCGCCAGCTCGATGCCGTCGTGGTCGCGACCGGCACCGCCGTGGCGGCCGTTCTCACCCGCCTGCACCCGCTTGTAGTGGTTGTACACGGCCACCGACAGCGACTTCTTGGCGATGTCCTGGCCGACCACGTACTGGTCCAGGAACTCGTAGATCTCGCGCGGCTTCGGCAGTTCCTCGAAACGGACTTCCGAGGTCTCGGCGAGCTCCTCCTCGATGATCTCGTTGCAGAGGTCGATGCACTCGTCGCAGATGTATACGCCGGGTCCGGCGATGAGCTTCTTCACCTGCTTCTGGGACTTGCCGCAGAACGAGCACTTGAGCAGGTCGCCACCGTCTCCGATGCGTGCCACGAGGTGCTTCCCCTTCGCCAAAGGCCCCGCGGGGGTCGGAGCCTGGTGCTTGGTATCCGACGGTACTCCGTCGGGCCCGCCGATCGGCCGTCTTCGGCAGCTTGGCCGTACGCCCTGGGCGAATCCGGGATCGAGGGAACCTGGGACGGCGGATGCCACCGGGCGGATGCACAGCGCACCGCCCATGGTCTCAGATGGTGCCAGGCCGCGCCCCGCCCCCGGAAGACCGGGGGTGGGGCCGCAGCCCCTCGGCACCGCTCCGCTCAGCCGATGAGGGAGCTCTTGCGGGTGGAGACGATCTGGTCGACGAGCCCGTACTCGAGGGTCTCCTCGGCCGTGAGGATCTTGTCCCGCTCGATGTCCTCGCGGATCTCCTCGATCTCCTTCTTGGAGTGCTTGGCCAGCAGGGTCTCCAGCTGCTCACGCATCCGGAGGATCTCCCGGGCCTGGATCTCCAGGTCGGAGACCTGGCCGCGGCCGGTCTCGGTGTACGGCTGGTGGATCAGCACCCGCGCGTTGGGCAGCGCCATCCGCTTGCCGGGGGTGCCGGCCGCCAGCAGCACGGCCGCGGCGGAGGCCGCCTGACCCATGCAGACGGTGGAGATGTCCGGCTTCACGAACTGCATGGTGTCGTAGATCGCCGTGAGCGCGGTGAAGGAGCCACCGGGCGAGTTGATGTAGACGGAGATGTCGCGGTCCGGGTCCATGGACTCCAGGCAGAGCAGCTGGGCCATGATGTCGTTGGCCGAGACGTCGTCGATCTGGGAGCCGAGGAAGATGACCCGCTCCTCGAAGAGCTTGGCGTACGGGTCGTACTCCCGGATGCCCTGCGAGGTGCGCTCGACGAAGCGGGGGACGATGTAGCGGCCCTCGGCGCGCAGGCGCTCCTGGGCCTCGCCCATCAGGCTGGGGATGTTCATGGTTTCTGGGCCTCCGTGTGTGCGGACTGTCGTCGTGGAACGGCTACCGGGCGGTTCAGGCGCCCGTGCCACCGCCGCCGGGGACGTCCGCGGCGTGGTGCATGACCTCGTCGATGAGGCCGTAGTCCTTCGCCGCCTCCGCGGAGAACCAGCGGTCACGGTCGGAGTCCTTGGTGATCTGCTCAAGGGACTGACCGCTGTGGTAGGCGATCAGTTCCGCCATCCGGTGCTTGGTGCGGATCAGCTGCTCGGCCTGGATCCGGATGTCGGTCGCGGAGCCGCCCAGGCCCGCCGAGGGCTGGTGCATCAGGATCTCGGCGTTGGGCAGCGCGAACCGCTTGCCCTTGGCGCCGGCCGTCAGCAGGAACTGCCCCATCGAGGCCGCCAGGCCCATGGCGATGGTCACCACGTCGTTCTTGATGTACTGCATGGTGTCGTAGATCGCCATGCCGGCGGTGACCGAGCCGCCGGGGCTGTTGATGTAGAGGTAGATGTCCTTTTCCGGGTCAGCGGCCAGGAGCAGCAGCTGGGCGGTGATCTTGTTGGCGATGTCGTCGTCCACCGCCTGGCCCAGGAAGATGATGCGCTCGCCGAGCAGACGGTTGTACACCTGGTCGCCGAGGCCGACACCGGGAATGTCACCGGCGGCGCGGGGCGCCATGAGGCCCGGGGTCGCGATCTGGGGAGTCGTCACGTAGCCACCTGCTCAGTTGAATCGGGCGACCGGCTGGCCGGCCGCCGCGCGTCTGCCGTGCTGATTGTTCCTTCTCAAGGACCCTAACGCGCGGCCAGTGCCGGGCCATCCCCCACGCAGAACTGTTCGCTGTGAGCGCAGGCTGTACGGGCTGTGACAGGCCTGGGGAAACCCGGTGGAAGCCCCGGGTGCGGCGGGCACCCGCGGCGCCCGCCGGGCAGCCCCGTGGCCGCCTGCGGGCGCGGCCGGGCGCCCATGGCGCTCCACGGGCAGCCGCGGGCGGGACACGCGCCCCCCGGCGCCCCGGGGGGCGCACGGCCGGCGGGCGGGATGCCGGCCCCCGGATGGAACAGCGGACCCCGGACGGAACAGCACGGAGCCCGGGTGCGGCAGCTACTGCTGCCGCACCCGGGCTCCGCGGGTGTGGTCCGGGGTTACCGGGGTGGTCAGGCCTCGGTGGCCTCGTCGGCCTTGCCCTCGGCGGCCTCCACGGCCTCGGTGGCGGCCTCGACCTCGTCCTCGTCGTCCTCGAAGTCCACGACGTTGCCCTCGGTGTCGACGACCTTGGCGGCCTCGACAACCAGCGCCAGCGCCTTTCCGCGGACGACCTCGCCGACCAGCAGCGGCACCTGGCCGCCCTGGACGACCTGCTGCGCGAACTGGTCCGGGGTGAGGCCCGAGCCGGCGGCGCGGCGGATGAGGTGCTCGGTGAGCTCCTCCTGGCTGACGGAGAGCTCCTCGTCGGAGGCGATCTGGTCCAGGACGAACTGGGTCTTGATGCCCTTCTTCGCCTGGTCCTCGGTCTCCTTCTCGAAGTCCTCGACCGACTTGTCCTGGGTCTTCAGCCAGGTCTCGAGGTCCAGGCCCATCTGGGCGAGCTGGTGGTGCTCGAGGTTGTGCTTGCGGGTCTCGATCTCGTCCGCGAGCAGCTTCTCCGGGAAGGGCATCTCGACCTTCTCCAGCAGCGCGTCCAGGACGCGCTCCTGGGCCTGGGTGGCCTGGTCGAACTCCTTCATCCGGGCGAGCCGCTTGCGGGAGTCCTCACGCAGCTCGTCCAGGGTGTCGAACTCGCTCGCCAGCTGGGCGAACTCGTCGTCCAGAGCGGGGAGCTCCTTCTCCTGGACGGTGGTGACGGTGACGGTGACCTCCGCCTCCTTGCCCGCCTGGGTGCCACCCTTGAGCTCGGTGGTGAAGGTGGCGGTGCCGCCGGCCTCCAGGCCGGTCACGGCCTCGTCGACGCCGTCCAGCAGACGGCCGGAGCCGATCTCGTAGGAGACGGCGGTGGCGGTGCCGTCCTCCGGCACCTCACCGTCGACCTTGGCCTCCAGGTCGACGATCACCACGTCGCCGGCGGCCGCGGCGCGCTCGACGTCCTTGACCGAGCCGAAGCGCTCACGCAGCTGCTCCAGCGACTTGTCGATGTCCTCGTCGGTGACCTCGACGGGGTCGACGGTGACCTCGATCTCGCCGAACTCGGGAAGGGTGATCTCCGGGCGGATGTCCACCTCGGCGGTGAACTTCAGGTCGCCGCCGTCACCGAGGTTCTCCACCCCGGCGATGTCGGTGATCTCGGGCTGGCCGAGGACCTCGATCTTGCCCTCGTCGACGGCCTGCGTGTAGAAGCGCGGAAGGGCGTCGTTGACGGCCTCCTCCAGCACCGCCGCACGGCCGAAGCGCTGGTCGATGACGCGAGCCGGGATCTTGCCCTTGCGGAAACCCGGAACCGTGACCTGCTGGTTGATCTTCTTGTACGCCGCGTCGAGGCTGGGCTTGAGCTCCTCGAAGGGCACCTCGACGGTGAGTCGAACCCGGGTCGGGTTCAGAGTCTCCACGGCGCTCTTCACGGTTGGGTCTCCTTGGGGCTTTGCGGTCGGTTTGTCCGCCGGCGGGGCCTGCAGTGGCTGGGCAGCCGGCGAGACGGGTGATGGGCCACACGGAGCGGCATCTCCCGCGAGTGGACGGTGAGCGTGCTCCTCGCCCTCGGACGGCCGAACGGTGAGCATGCCACACATACGGTCTCCAGCGATCCATCCTACCGGTACCACAAACCAGGAGGGACGCGACGACGGCGGCTGCGGTGGGTGATCGGGCCGCCACAGACAGCAGCGCCCCCCGTCCGGCGGACGGGGGGCCCTGCACAGCGTCGGGGTGACCGGATTTGAACCGACGACCTTCCGCTCCCAAAGCGGACGCGCTACCAACCTGCGCCACACCCCGCTGCGACGACACGTAGCGTACATGCTCACCTGGTCGATTCCGCGGGAATATCGACAGGCCCGGCCATGGGGGTGTGCATCCGGGCGAGCCGACCCGGTAGGCTGTGCTCGCCCCGGCTTCGCCAAGCGATGCGGGGGCGGCACGGGCTTCGGCATCCGTGCACGCGGGCGTAGCTCAATGGTAGAGCCCCAGTCTTCCAAACTGGCTACGCGGGTTCGATTCCCGTCGCCCGCTCCGACGACAGGCCCCGGCTTCGCGACAACGGTCGCGGATCCGGGGCCTGCCTCATGATGGCGGCCCCTCAGGGCGGCTGCCGGGCGCCGGTTTCGAGCAGGGGCGCAACGCCGCTAGCCTCACGGGTGTTCGATTGTGCAGTCGTCCCCTAGAGGCCCTCCGAAGGCCTGAGGAGCGTGTCATGCGTCCCGAGGAGCGGCTGGAGGTGATCCAGCGCAGTGTGGTCCGGGAGATGGCCCGGTACGGACGCCGGTTCACCGTTGACGGTGCGGTGGTACGCGGCCCGGGAACCACCGCGGTGGCGGTGCGTGAGCACCCCGACGCCGGCGGCGGCCATGTCGATCTCGGTTTTGTGCTGCACCTCGGGCGCGCCGACACCCCGGTGCTCTGGGACTGCGCGGCGGGCCTCGGCAAGACCGAGGAGGAGAAGCTCGACAACGCCGTACGGATGTGGGCGACCACCACGGCGGCCACGGTGGTGGAGCTGCTGGACGCCCGCGGCGAGCACGGCGACCACTACGAGCCCGACCGGCCCGGCGGAGTGCCCGGGTGGCATGCGGTGCAGGGCCCCGCGTGCGTCTTCGGCTTCGGCAACCAGGCGCTCGCGGAGTGGCTGGGCGGCAATCATGTGCTGCCGGCCCTCGCGCCGCAGCTGGCAGGGGAGTTGGACCATCCGCTGCTCAACGGGGTGAAGCTGTTCCTGGGCGGACGCGCCGACGACGACGTCGCCGAGGTGCGGATCAACGGCGAGGTGTCGGAGTCCGCCTCGGCCGCCCTGCGCGCCATGGACTGGCCGCGCGGCGAACGCCTCGCCTGGGCCAGGCTCTATGTGCTTCTGCTGGCCGACGGGGCGGACGCGGCAGCGGTACGGAGTCCGAGTCCGAGGCGGCCGGTGCGGGCACGGCGGCCGCCGCGGCACTGCCGGCGGGCTCACCGAGGACCGGGCAGCAGCAGTCGGCGGCCCGCCCCGGCGGGTCGCTGCGGAGATGGTGGGGAGCACGGCGGGCCGGCCGGTAGACCGACTCTCCGCCACCGGTTCAGCGGAGCTGACCGATGGTCAGCTGGAGAAGTTGTTGAGCGTCTTGGCCAGTTCGCTCAGAAAGTTCTGGATCGGCGACGCAGCCGACGACTGGGCCAGGAAGAAGCCGAAGAGCGCGCCCAGTATCGCGTGCCCAAGCTTCATCGTCTTGTTCCTGATCAGAATGATCAGGATGATGGCGAACAGGACCAACGCGGAGACGGAGAAGATCACCCGGATTCACTTCCTCGGTCGTGACTGCTCTGGGGCCGGAGCTGACGGCCCCGGGCAGGGACGACCGGTGACGCTCTTTCGGGCAGCCGCCTGCTGGCTTGCATGCGACCCCCCTCTCCCCGAGTGCCGGACCGGTCCCGCCCGATACTCAGTCTGGTCTTCCGTGCGCGCTCCGTAAAGGACCCACCGCACACATCACCTCACACAGCGTCCGCCACAGCGAAAATGCGCCGATCAGGGCATGGTCGTGATCGGCTGCGGCGGCGCGGCGGTGCACGGAGGACCCGGCTCCGCAGGGTGACCGGCGCCGTGGAGGATTGTCCGAAGATCGATTGGGAGGTTTGACATCCCGGCTACTCCCGCCAGATCAGCAGCAGGGCCCGGTCGTCGTTGACATCCTTGGCCACCGTCTCGATCAACCGCCAGGCAGCGCCCCGGAATCCGCCCGCGACCAGCCGGTCCGCCTCGCCCATCAGCCGGTCCATGCCCTCGGACAGGTCGCGGCCCGGGGCCTCCACCATGCCGTCGGTGCAGAGCAGCAGGACGTCGCCGCGGTCCAGCCTGCCGCGGACGCCCTCGAACTTGGCGCCGTCGTAGATGCCCAGCAGCGGCCCCTCCGCCTCCTTGACCTCCCAGCGCCCGGCCCCGGCACACATCTGCATGCCCGGCAGATGACCCGCGGAGAGCAGCTCGTAGTCGCCGGTGTCCAGGTCGAGGGCGAGATGGACGGCGGTGGCGAAGCCCTCCTCCCACTCCTGGCGCAGCAGATAGCCGTTGGCGGCGGGCAGGAAGTCGTGCGGGGGCAGCGAGCCCAGCAGTCCGCCGAAGGCACCGGAGAGCAGCAGGGCCCGGGAGCCGGCGTCCATGCCCTTGCCGGAGACATCGGCGACCACGGCCTCCAGCACGGAGTTGCCGGAGCCGGTGCGGGCGGCCACCACGAAGTCACCAGAGAAGGACTGGCCGCCGGCCGGCCGCAGGGCCATCTCGGCGTGCCAGCCCGGCGGCAGATGGGGGATCTGGCTCTGTACCCGCAGCCGCTCGCGCAGGTCGAAGAGCATCGAGCCGCCGCGGCGCCAGGGGACCCCGACGCGGCTGCGGAACTGGGCGAGGAGCAGCCCGGCGATGCCGACCGCGCCGACCACCAGCGCGGCGCCCGGGGTGACGCCGACCTGGTAGACCGGGGGCCCCTGTCCGGTGCTGCGCTCGGCGGCGTGCACCAGCGACTCCACCGACAGGCCGCCCGCGGAGGCCGCGTACAGCAGGACCAGGCTGCTGGGCCGCAGCAGGAACGCTCCGGCCAGGATGGGCAGCACCAGGGCGGTGGGCGGGCACCAGACGGGCTGCCGGATGTTGAGGAACACCAGCAGTGGGCAGAGAAGGAAGAGGGCGACGAAGGCCGGCCAGTCCGAGGCGTCGCCCCGGAAGTAGTCGACCCCGGTCCGGCGCAGCCTGCGGTAGGCCCTGAGGAGCGCCTTGCGCACCCGGGCCGTCGCGGTGGTCCGGGGTGCGGTGCCCGGCCTGCTGCCTGCCATGGGCTCCGACCTTATCCAGCCGCCGTCCGGCCGTCGATGTCCCGGGGGATTCGGGGGCCGGAGTTCAGCCGTTTCAGGCCCGGTGGAGGCGCGTCGCACCAGGCGGCGCGAGGGCGCACGCGGGGGTGCACGGCGGCAGTGCGCGCCGGGCGCCGTGCACCCAAGGCGGCCGGGAAGCGGGTCGCCATGCGCATGCCACACTGCTACCACTGGTGTATGAACGACAACGATGTGCGCATCCGCCGCCGGATGGCCGACGAATGGGACGACTGGTACGACGCCCTGCTGTGCGCCTTCGGCCAGGCCGGCTCGGACGAGCCCGCCGAGACCCGGGGGCTCTGGCAGGACCTCGCCGAACAGGACCGCTCCCTCGGTGTCTTCGACGGCGGCGAGGTGGTCGGCACAGCCGGCGCCTTCTCGCTGCGGATGGCTGTACCCGGCGAGTCCGTGCTCCCGGTGGCGGGGGTGACCATGGTGGGGGTGCTGCCCACCCACCGCAGGCGCGGACTGCTCACCGCCCTGCTGGGACGCCTGCTGGCCGACGCCAGGGAACGCGGCGAGCCACTGGCCGCCCTCACCGCCTCCGAACCCGCCATCTACGGCCGGTTCGGCTTCGGGCTGGCCTCCCAGCGGCTACGGCTGGCGATCCCCCGGCACCGGGTGTCGGTCGCACTGCCGCCCGACGCGGAGACGGTGCGGCTGCGCCTGGCCGACCCGGCGCAGACGGCGGCCGCCTGTGAGCGGCTGTACGCGGCCCGGGTACCGCTGCGCCCCGGGATGCTGGAGCGCGGCCCTGGCTGGGAGCGGCTGCCGCTGCTGGACCCGCCCGCCGACCGGGGCGGCGCCTCACCGCTGCAGTGCGTACTGGCCGAGGACCGCGACACCGGCCGACTGCTGGGCTACGCCCGCTATGCGGTGCGCCCCGGCTGGGACACGGCCGGACCCAGGGGCTCGGTGCTGCTGCGCGATCTGGAGGCGGTCGCGTCCGCCGCCCACGGGGCCCTCTGGGCCTATCTGGCGGACCTCGACCTCACCGACACCGTCGTCGCCGACTCGCGGCCGCTGGACGACCCGCTGCTGCACCTGGTGACGGATGTGCGCCGCTGCGGGGCCGAGCTGCGGGACGGGGTCTTCGTCCGGCCGGTGGAGGTGGGCCAGGCCCTGGAGGCCCGGCTGTACTCCTCGCCGGTGGATGTGGTGCTGGACGTCCGCGACACCTTCTGCCCCTGGAACACCGGGCGCTGGCGGCTGTCCGGCGACACCAAGGGCGCCTGCTGCGAGCGCACCGGGGACCCGGCGGATCTGGCGCTGACCGTACGGGAGCTGGGCTCGGCCTATCTGGGCGGGACCCGGCTGGTCTCGCTGGCCGCCGCCGGACGGGTGCGGGAACTGCGGGAGGGGGCGCTGGCGGAGGCCTCCCGGGCGTTCGGGAGCGAGGTGGCGCCCTGGCTGCCGCACAGCTTCTGAGCACGCGCCGTCCGCACACCCGGGGGACGCCCTGCGGGGGACGTACGTGGGGCTGGGCCGTTCCGGGCCTGCGGCCCCGGGCTCCGCTGCCGCGGGCTGCGGCTCGGTGGCGCAGCGCGCGGCCGGCCGGGCCTCAGCGCTGCTGGCAGCCGGCGCACCAGAAGAGGTTGCGGGCGGCGAGCGTCTCGGTCCGCACCGGCTGCCGGCAGACCAGGCAGGGCATCCCGCTCCGGCGGTAGACATAGACCTCACCGCCGTGGTCGTCCACCCGCGGCGGGCGGCCCATCGCCTCCGGGGTGTGCTCGGGGCGGACGGTGTCGATCCGGCCGGCCGCCGCGCCCAGGTGCATCAGCCCGACCAGGTCGGACCAGAGGGCGTCCCACTCGGCGCGGGTGAGGTCGCGTCCGGCCCGGTGGGGGCTGATCCCCAGGCGGAAGAGGACCTCGGCACGGTAGACGTTGCCGACCCCGGCGAGCACCTTCTGGTCCATCAGCAGGGCCGCTATGGAGGTGCGGCTGCGGGAGACCCGCTGCCAGGCGGGCTGGGGGTCCTCGTCGGGGCGCAGCGGGTCGGGTCCGAGCCGGGCGTGCAGGGCGTCCTTCTCGGCGGCGGTGATCAGCTCGCAGGCCGCCGGGCCGCGCAGATCGGCGTGGCCGCCGTCGCCCTCCAGGCGGAGCCGTACCGCTCCGACCGGTTCCGGGGCCGGGCCGTCACCGAAGGCGACCGTGCCGTAGAGGCCCAGGTGGACATGGATCCAGCCGCTCTCCCCGAACCCCAGGAAGAGGTGTTTGCCATGGGCGTCGGTCTGCTCCAGCACCCGCCCGTCCAGCAGCGCCGCGCTTGCGGCGAACCGTCCCTGCGGGCTGGAGGCGCGCACGGCGCGGCCGCCGAACACCCTCAGGTGTTCGGCGGCCAGGCGGTGGATGGTGTGGCCCTCGGGCACGGCGCTCTCTGCCCCGGTTCGGTCAGGACTCCTGCGGGTGGTGCGCCGGGATGGGCGGCAGCGCCCCGGTGGTCTCGTACTCGTCGAGCATCGCGATCCGGCGGGAGTGCCGCTCGGCGCCGGAGTACGGGGTGGCGAGGAACACCTCGACGAAGCGGGTGGCCTGCTCCTCGGTGTGCATCCGGGCGCCGACGCTCATCACATTGGCGTTGTTGTGCTCACGGCCGAGGACCGCGGTCTCCTCGCTCCAGGCCAGGGCCGCGCGCACGCCCTTGACCTTGTTGGCGGCGATGGCCTCGCCGTTGCCGGAACCGCCGATCACGATGCCCAGCGCCTCGGGGTCGGCGGCGGTGCGCTCGGCGGCCCGCAGGCAGAACGGCGGGTAGTCGTCCTCCGCGTCGTAGAGGTGCGGCCCGCAGTCCACGGGCTCATGGCCGGCGTTCTTCAGCCACTGGACGAGGTGCTGCTTGAGGTCGTATCCGGCGTGGTCGGATCCCAGGTACACGCGCATACCCAGGAGTGTGGCACGTCGCAGTGGGCAGCGGCTGTCCAGGGTCCGCCGAGCGGAGGAGCACCCGTTCGCCGGATTTCACCCAAGGGGTTCAGAAAATCAGATAAAAGGGTTAGGTTGCCCCAGATTGCATGGCCCTGTCCCTTGACCCTGTGCGGGGCACTGCCCGGGGTGGGTGCCATGCAGGAAAGGCAAGGTCATCTGAATGGCTACGGAAACCACTCCAGGGAACCGGGTCGGCCCGGCGGAGACGTCCCAGGCCCCCGCGGCCGGCGGTCAGCTCCAGGCCGGGCTCAAGAACCGCCATCTGTCCATGATCGCCATCGGCGGTGTGATCGGTGCCGGCCTCTTCGTGGGCTCAGGCGCGGGAGTCGCCGCCACCGGCCCGGGGATCCTGATCTCCTATGCGTTGGCCGGGCTGGTGGTGGTGCTGGTGATGCGGATGCTGGGCGAGATGGCCGCGGCGGACCCCCAGAGCGGCTCCTTCTCCGCCTACGCGGACCGGGCGCTCGGCCGCTGGGCCGGATTCAGCATCGGATGGCTCTACTGGTTCTTCTGGGTCGTGGTGCTGGGCGTGGAGGCCACCGCCGGAGCGACCATCCTCAACCACTGGATACCGGCGGTCCCGCAGTGGGCCTTCGCACTGGCCGTGATGGCGGTGCTGACCGCGACCAACCTCTTCTCGGTCTCCTCCTACGGCGAGTTCGAGTTCTGGTTCGCCGGCATCAAGGTGGTGGCGATCGCCGCCTTCATCGTGGTGGGCGCGCTGGCGATCTTCGGCGTGCTGCCGGGCACCCATGCGGTGGGAGCGAGCAATCTGACCGGCCACGGCGGCTTCCTGCCGCACGGTGTGGGCGCGGTCTTCACCGGCATGCTCACCGTGGTCTTCGCCTTCATGGGCAGTGAGATCGTCACCCTGGCGGCCGGCGAGTCCGCCGACCCGCAGAAGGCCGTGAGCAAGGCCACCAACAGCGTGATCTGGCGGATCGGAGTGTTCTACCTGGGCTCCATCGCCATCGTGGTCACCCTGCTGCCGTGGAACTCCTCCTCGGTGGCGGAGAGCCCCTATGTGGCGGTGCTCAAGCACGTCGGCATCCCCGGCGCCTCCCAGGTGATGGATGTGATCGTGCTCACCGCGGTGCTGTCCTGCCTCAACTCCGGCCTCTACACGGCGTCCCGGATGGCCTTCTCACTGGGGCAGCGCGGTGACGCCCCGAAGGCCTTCGCCACCGTGAGCCGCCGCGGGGTGCCCCGGGTGGCGATCCTCTCCTCGGTGGTCTTCGGCTTTGTCGCGGTGTTCTTCAACTACACCTCGCCCGGCACCGTCTTCCAGTTCCTGCTGAACTCCTCGGGCGCGGTGGCGCTCTTCGTCTGGCTGGTGATCTGCTTCTCCCAGCTGCGCATGCGCCGGATCCACGAACGGGAGGACCCCTCGCGGCTCACCGTGCGGATGTGGCTCCACCCGTACCTGACCTGGGCGACCATCGGTCTGATCAGCTTTGTGGTGGCCTATATGTTCACCGACCACGACGGACGCATCCAGATGGTGCTGTCGCTGGCCGCCGCCCTGGTGGTGCTGGCCGCATCGGTGGTGGTGGACCGCAGGCGCAGGTCGGCGGCTGCCACCCGGACGGCAGAGGCACTGGTCTGACGGGACGCCGGAGGCCGGTCGGCCACCCCCTCGGTGGTCGACCGGCCTCCGGCGTCTGCGGGCCGAGGTCAGCCGCGGCGGCCGACCAGCCGCCAGGCGAGCGGCAGGGCCCCCATGGCGACCACGATCTTCAGGCCGTCACCCAGCAGGTACGGGTAGAGGCCCAGGTGCGCGGCGCTGCCCAGCGAGAGGTGCGCGGAGGCGGCCAGGTACGGAACACCCACCGCGTAGATGGCCAGATTGCCCAGCACCATGGCACCGGCGGTGCGCAGCGGCGAGCGGTCCGCGCCGAGCCGGGCCAGCGCCCCGACCAGGCCGGAGGCGAGCACCATGCCGATCACATAGCCCAGCGTGACCAGGCCGGCGCCGGAGGCGCCCTCGGAGAACCAGGGCAGTCCTGCCATGCCGGCCAGCAGGTAGAGGCCGATCGAGGCGGCGCCGCGGCGGGCGCCGAAGGCGGTGCCGACCAGCAGCGCGGCAAAGGTCTGACCGGTCACCGGCACCGGCGAGCCGTGCACCGGGATGCTGAGCTGCGCGGCCAGGCCCGTGAAGGCGGCGCCGCCCGCGACCAGGGCGATGTCGCGGACCAGGGCGCGGGCCCCGGCCGTGGCGGGCAACAGGTCCGCGAGGACGGCGCCGGGGCGGATCGAGGCGGTGGCGGTGCTCATGTCGATGGTCTCCGCGGGGTGAGGGTCCGAGGTGGGTGAACACCTGTGAACCTACTCGGCGTGGTCGCGCCGCTCTCACGCAGGTGTCGACAAAACCGCAGGGCAATGGATTGTCGCTTCACCACCAACCCGTTCCCGGCAGGGCTCGGCCTGCCGGGAACGGGGCTGGTGGGCCGACGGGGCCGCAGGGTCAGCTGACGCTGCAGGCGGCTCCGTTGAGGGTGAAGGAGGTCGGCTTGGCGGTGTTGCCGGTGTGGGTCGCCTGGAAGCCGATGGAGGTGGAGGCGCCCGGGGCCAGGGTGCCGTTGTAGGAGAGGTTCTTGGCGGTGACGGCCCCGCTGGTGCCGGTGTAGGTGGCGTTCCAGCCCGAGGTGAGGGTCTGTCCGGAGGGCAGCGTGAAGCCGAGCGTCCAGCCGTTGACGGTGCCGGTACCGGTGTTGGTGATGGTGATGGCGGACGTCAGGCCGTTGTTCCAGGCGTTGATGGTGTCACTCACCGCGCAGGAGCCGGAGGTACCGCCGGTGGTGGTGCCCCCGGTGGTGGTGCCGGCGGTGGTACCGGCCGTGGTGCCCCCGGTGGTGGTGCCAGCGGTGGTACCGGCCGTGGTGCCCCCGGTGGTCGTACCGGCGGTGGTTCCCGCGGTGGTGCCGCCGTTGGTGGTGGTGCCGCCCGTGGTGGAGGAGCTGCCGTCCAGCCCGAAGAAGGCGATGGTCTGGGCCGCCATGCCGCTCATGGGCAGCGCGTGGCCGACGCCCTGCACGCTGACCCCCTCGACCGGGGCCTGGGTGCCCGTGGAGCCGTAGCGGGTGCGGGTCCAGCTGGACTGCGGGTGGTCGGTGAGGACCGGGGTCTCACTCACTCCCAGCACATTGGTCCACTGCTTGATCTCCTCGCCGAAGTTGGGGTAGTAGAGCGTGGTGTCCGCGGTGCCGTGCCAGAGCTGCATCCGGGGCCGGGCACCGCTGTAGCCGGGGTCGGCCGCCCGCACCAGGTCGCCCCACTGCTGACCGGTCTTGCTGATCTGGCCGTTGGCGCAGGCGCTGTTCCAGCTGGAGCCGTCGGTGGTGGCGAAGCAGCCGAAGGGCACACCCATGTAGGCGGACCCGGCCTTGAAGACGTCCGGGTAGTCGCCCAGCAGGACGTTGGTCATCATGGCGCCCGAGGAGGCACCGGTGACGTACACCCGGGAGGCGTCGCCGCCGTAGTGCTGCTCGGCGTAGGTGACCATCGACATGATGCCCACCGGGTCGCTGCCGCCGCCCCGCGTGAGCGCCTGCGGCGAGGAGACGTCCCAGCAGCTGCCGCTCCGGGTCGCCGACGGGTAGACCACGATGAAGCCGTAGCGGTCGGCGAGCGAGGCGAACTCGGTTCCCGAGTAGAAGCCCGGCCCGGAACCGGTGCACTGGTGTGCCGCCACCAGGATGGCCGGCTTGGCCGGGGCGCTGGCGGGGACGTAGACGTACATCCGGAGGCTGGTGGGGTTGGTGCCGAAGTTGGTGACCTCGGTCAGCGAGGCCGCCGCGGCCGGCGGAGCGGCCAGCAGGAGCGACGCCAGCAGCGACGCCGTCCCGACGAGGAGGGCGGTGAGCAGTGCTCGGCCCTTCCTACTGCTGTCGAACATGTTCTGGTCCTCTCTAGACTGCGGACTGTGAAGGGGTTGCTGCTGCGCCTGTCGGCGCTCGACCCGGACGCGGCCACCGCGGTACGGGTGATCGCCCATTTCGAGGCGCTGCTGGGTGTCGCCGTCGATGCGGCGGCGCTGGTGCGGTCCACCGCGGGCCTCGCCGAGTGCCCCGCAGGGCTGGAACTGGCGGACGGCCGCACGATGCGGTTCGGCCCGGACGGCATGGCGCTTCCGGGCGCTCCGGGCGAGACGTCCGGGGCGGTGGCGCTGGGTCCGGCGGGCCGGGTCTGGCTGGAACGCCGAGGCGGTCCGGGCCCGTTGGACGAGCTGGTGCTGGAGTGGATGGCCATCGCCGCCCGGGTACTGGACGGTGTGCCGCGGCAGGCCGGCGCTCCGCATGTGGCCGATCCGGCCCTGGTGGAGCTGGTGCTCTCGGAGCGGGAGGCGGTCGAGGACCGGGCCCGTGCGCTGCGGCTGCTGGGCATGGCTCCGGATGTGCCGCTGCGGGTGGCGGCCGCGGCCGGCGGCGACGGCGACCCCGGGGTGCAGGCCGTCGCGGTCCTGGGGCGCAGTGCGCTGCAGGGGACGGTGCGGGTCGCGGGACTGGGGCCGCTGGGGGTGGCGCTGATTCAGCGTCGGGAGGGTACGGCCTCGCCGGGGGCGGAACTGCTCGCTGTGGTGTGCGGGGACGGCGCGTCCCCCGGGGGCGCCCGCGAGGCGGTGCGGGGGGTGCGGGTCGGTGTCGGTGCCGCGGTGCCCCCGCTGGAGGCTGCGGCCTCCTGGACGCAGGCCCGCTCGGCGCTGCGGTTCGCGGTGGCCGGCGACCCGGTGGAGGCGGTGGTGGACCACGACGGGCTGGGCCCGGTGGCGCTGCTGGCCGACATCCCGGTGGAGCGGCTGCGTGCCCAGCCCGATGTGCGGGCGCTGGAGGAGCTGGCCGGCCGGGAGGCGGGCGAGCTGAACATCGCGGCGCTGGCGGCGTTCTGCCGTACGGGGTCGCTGCGCCAGGCCGCCGCCGGGCTCCATCTGCACCACAGCTCGGTCGCGGCCCGGCTGGCCCATGTGGAGGACGCCATGGGGTGGCGGCTGCGCGATCCACAGGACCGTTTCCGCGCCCAACTGGCGCTGTACGCACGGCGGTTGGCAGACGCCGACTGAGCGCTCACCGCGCCATCGCCCTGCGGAGCACACCGATCGCCTCGGTGGTCGCGCGCTGCACCACCGCGGCATAGGGCACCATCGCCGCACCGTGGAAGGTCCCGGGGAAGAGATGCAGCTCCGCGGTGACCCCGGCGGCCAGCAGCGCCCTGGCGTAGTCGAGGGCCTCGTCGCGCAGCGGGTCGGCGTGCATCACCGCGACATAGGCCGGCGGCAGTCCGACCAGGTCCGCGGTGGCTGCCCTGGCGGGGGCGGCGTACACCGGGACGCCGTCGGAACCGGGGACACCGGGGCCCAGGTAGGCCTCCCAGCTGATGAGGGCGCTGCGCCGGTTCCACACGGGGGTGTCGGTGTAGCGCAGTGCGCTCGGGGTGGCCAGCCGGTCGTCGATGGCCGGGCTGTGCAGGTGCTGGAAGCAGACGGCGGGGCCGCCCCGGTCACGGCTGAGCATGGCGAGCGCGGTGGCCAGGCAGGCTCCCGCGCTGTCGCCCCACAGCGCGATCCGGTCGGGCCGGATGTCCAGCTCCGCTGCCCTGGCGGCCAGTGCGCACAGCCCGGCGTAGCAGTCCTCCAGTGCGGCCGGGTAGGGGTGCTCGGGGGCCAGCCGGTAGTCGACCGAGACCACCAGGGCGCGCAGTTCGCGGCAGAACCGCAGGTTGGACTCATGGTCGACCTCGGGGGTGCCGAGGACGAACCCGCCGCCGTGGATGGCGTAGAGCACGGGCAGCGGCCCGGGGACGCCCTGCGGGCGGTAGGTCCGCAGCAGGACGTCCGGCGCACCGTCCGGACCCGGCACCAGGAGGTCGTCCAGATCCACCCCGGTGCGGTCGGTCCGCTCGGTGGTGCCGGCCAGTTCGGCGGCCTGCGCGGCGCGAGCCGCGGTCAGGTCGGAGAGGTCGACGTCCGGCGCCAGCGCGAGGGCGGCCGCGAGCTCCGGGTCGTAGGTGTGGCTCATGTCCGTCCTCCTGCCCGGGTCAGCGGTGGCGGTGCAGCGGGGGGAGGGCCGGGGAGGCCGGCGGCAGCGCCGCGGTACGACTGCGGCGGGCTGTTGTACGGATGCTCACGGCGACTGTCGCTGCGGCTCTCACGGCGGGCTCCTGCGGGTGGGGGGAGGAGGCGGTGCGGGTGGCGGCTCAGGCGCGGCGGGCGGGCTGGTCGAAGTGCCAGCCCCCGGCCCGGAGTTCGGGAATGATCCGGTCGACCGCGGCCACCGTCTGGCTGCGGTCCCCGCCACCGTCGTGCAGCAGCACCACGGCGCCGGGGGTGACGCCCTCCTTCACCCGGCGGACCAGCTCGTCGGTGCCCGGCGGGTCCCAGTCGCCCACCGCCAGCCGCCAGCCCAGCGGCTGCATCCCCAGCGAGGCGGCGACCTCGGGGGTCCGCCCCCAGCTGCCGAACGGGGCGCGGAACCAGTGGACGGGCACACCGGGGACGACCTGTGCGATGGCGTTGTTGGTCTGCTGGAGGTCGGCGCGGATCCGCTCCGGCTCCCAGTCGGACATGTCGTCGTGGTGCATGGAGTGGCCGGCCAGCTCATGGCCGTCACGCACGATCTCCCGGACCACCTCGGGGTGGGCCTCGACATGGTCGCCCCAGAGGCAGAAGACCGCCCTGACCTGGTGCTTGCGCAGCACCGCCAGCAGTTCGCGGGTGTCGCGCGGGTCGGGCCCGTCGTCGAAGGTGAGCGCCACGCTCCGGCCGCCGTTCGCGGTGGAGTCGACGGCGGTCGCGGTGGCGGGGGACGTCGGGGCCGGGCCCAGCACCGTCGTGGCCTCGGCGGCGGCTGCGGCCGGCAGCGCGCCGTGCGGCACGGTGCCGCGAATCCCGGTCGGGTACCCGGCCGGGCGGCCGCTGGCATGGATGGTCACTGCATACCCCTCGTCGGCGCGGTCGGCGCGCTGCGGTGCACTGTGGTGCGGTGTGATGGCAGAACCCTGTCATGGGACGTCCGTGCAGGTCATCAGACGGGCGTCGGGGATCGGGGCGGCGCGGTCCGACCCTTGCACAGCAAGCGGCCCCGCACCACCTGCGAGGGACACTGTCGGTCATTGACCAGCAGCGTCCTGCGAAGGGGGGCGGGGCCGCGGGCGCTCGGGCGGTCTCAGTCGAAGACCGGGCCCTGGGTGCGGGTGCGCTTGATCTCGTAGAAGCCGGGGGTGCCGGCGACCAGCAGGGTGCCGTCCCACAGCCGCCCGGCGGCGTCGCCGCGCGGGATGGGGGTGACCACCGGGCCGAAGAAGGCGACCTGCTCGCCGTCGGCACCGGGCACCGCGATCACCGGGGTGCCGACGTCCTCGCCCACCAGGGTGATGCCCTCCTTGTGGGAGGCGCGCAGGGCGTCGTCGTACTCGTCGGTGTCGGCGGCGTCGGCCAGCTCGCGGGGCAGGCCGGCCTCCTCCAGCGCGTCCTCGATGGTGGCGCGGTCCCGCGGCAGGCCCTGATTGTGGAAGCGGGTGCCGAGCGCGGTGTAGAGCGGGCCGAGCACGTCGTCGCCGTGCTGGGCCGCGGCTGCGATGCACACCCGCACCGGGCCCCAGGCCTGCTCCAGGAACTCCCGGTACTGCTCGGGCAGGTCCTCGCGGCCCTGGTTGAGCACGGCCAGGCTCATCACATGCCAGCGGGTGCGCACCGGGCGGATCTGCTCGACCTCCAGCATCCAGCGGGACGTCATCCAGGCCCAGGGGCACAGCGGGTCGAACCAGAAATCGGCGGTCTTGGTCTCTTCTGCGGTCACGGTCCCCATCCTTCTGCACGGTTCTCCGTGGACGGCCAACACGCCATGGATGCCGGCCATTCCCGGGCAGCGGTCGAGGGCCGAAGACGCGTGAAAGGATGCGGAGGGCTCACCCGCCACCCCTATCCATACCGCCACAAGCCGGACAAAGGAGTACCGCAGTGCCGGGACGCAACCTGACCCGCGACGAGGCCCGCGAACGGGCCCGCATCCTGACGGTGGACGCCTACGACGTCGACCTCGACCTGCGCTCGGCCCGGGAGCCGGTCGGCGGTGGCGGGCAGACGGGCACGTTCCGCTCCCGGACGACGGTCAGATTCCGCTGCACCGAGCCGGGCGCGGCCACCTTCCTGGACCTGCTGGCCCCGGCCGTGCACTCGGTGCTGCTCAACGGGCGCAAGCTGGACCCCGCCGAGGTCTTCGACGGGGCCCGGGTGTCGGTGCAGGGCCTGGCGGAGCAGAACGAGCTGGTGGTGGACGCCGAGTGCGCCTACAGCCGCAGCGGCGAGGGGCTGCACCGCTTCACCGACCCGGTGGACGGCGAGACCTACCTCTACACCCAGTACGAACCCGCCGACGCCCGGCGGGTGTTCGCCACCTTCGAGCAGCCGGACCTGAAGGCGCCCTTCACCTTCACCGTCACCGCGCCCGCGCACTGGGAGGTCCTCTCCAACACGGCGGCCCAGGGCGACCCGGAGGACGCCGGGGACGGTCTGCGCACCTGGCGGTTCCCGGCCACGCAGCCCATCTCCACCTACATCACCGCCGTGGTCGCCGGCCCGTACCACGTGGAGCGCGACCACTACCGCCGTGAACTCCCCGACGGCTCCGTCCTGGAGATCCCGCTGGGCGCACTCTGCCGCCGCTCGCTGGCCGAGTACTTCGACGCCGACGAGATCTTCACCGTCACCAAGCAGGGCCTGGACTTCTTCCACGACGAGTTCGACTACCCCTACCCGTTCGGCAAGTACGACCAGGCGTTCGTGCCCGAGTACAACATCGGCGCCATGGAGAACCCCGGCTGTGTCACCTTCCGCGAGGAGTACGTCTTCCGCTCCCGGGTGACCGAGGCCTCCTACGAGAGCCGGGCCACCGTGATCCTGCACGAGATGGCCCACATGTGGTTCGGCGACCTGGTCACCATGCAGTGGTGGGACGACCTGTGGCTCAAGGAGTCCTTCGCCGACTTCATGGGCACCTTCGCCCTGGACGAGGCGACCCGCCACCGGGCCGGCTGGACCACCTTCGCCAACCGGCGCAAGGCCTGGGCCTACCGGCAGGACCAGCTGCCCACCACCCACCCGGTCACCGCGGACATCCGCGACCTCGAGGACGCCAAGCTCAACTTCGACGGCATCACCTACGCCAAGGGCGCGGCGGTGCTCAAGCAGCTGGTGGCCTACGCCGGGCGGGACGCCTTCTTCGAGGGCGCCCGCCGGTACTTCCGGCGCCACGCCTACGGCAACACGGTGCTGGGCGACCTGCTGGAGGTGCTCGCCGAGACCTCCGGACGCGGCTCCGAGGCCATGGCCGAGTGGTCCAGGGCCTGGCTGCAGACCGCGGGCGTCAACACACTCACCCCGCAGCTCACGCTGGACGGCCAGGGCCGCATCGCCGAGCTCGCGGTCCTCCAGCAGGCCACCGAGGACCACCCCGAGCTGCGCCCGCACCGGATCGCTGTCGGCCTCTACGGCCGTGACGCGGCCGGGGCCCTGGTCCGCACCGCCCGCGCCGAGCTGGATGTGACCGGCGGGCGGACGGTGGTCGCCGAGCTGGCCGGGCAGCCGCGGCCCGAGCTGGTGCTGCTCAACGACGACGACCTGACGTACTGCAAGGTGCGCTTCGACGAGGACTCGCTGGCCACCCTGCGGGACGGGCTGGGCGACATCACCGAGCCGCTGGCCCGGGCCCTGGCCTGGTCCGCCGTCTGGAACATGACCCGGGACGGCGCGCTGCCCGCCCGCGACTATCTGCGTCTGGTGCTGCGCTTCGCCGGCCAGGAGTCCGACATCGGCGTCCTGCAGTCGCTGCACCAGCAGGCCAGGTCGGCCCTGGACCACTACACCGCCGAGGCCCACCGCGAGGAGGCCGGGCGGCTGCTCGCCGAGGGCGCCCTGCGGGAGCTGCGCGCCGCCCCGGCCGGCAGCGACCACCAGCTGGCCTGGGCCCGCTTCCTGGCCCAGACCGCCGTCGCGCCGGAGCAGCTGCAGCTGGTGCGCGGCCTGCTGGACGGCACCGAGACGGTCGAGGGCCTGGAGGTCGACCAGGAGCTGCGCTGGGCCCTGTGGCAGTCGCTGGCCGCCGCCGGCGAGGCGGACGAGGCCGACCTCGCAGCCGAGCTGCGGCGCGACGACACCGCCAGCGGCCGCCGTCTGCAGCTGCACGCCCTGGCCTCCCGCCCCACGGCGGAGGCCAAGGCGGCGGCCTGGCACGCGGTCATGGACGCCGACGACCTGCCCAACGCACTGATCGAGGCGCAGATCTCCGGCTTCCAGCAGGCCGGCACCCGCGAGCTGACGGCCCCCTACACAGAGCGCTACTTCGCCCTGCTGGAGGACGTGTGGGAGAGCCGCACCATCGAGACCGCCATGCGGATCGTGAGCGGCTTCTTCCCCCGGCTGCTGGCCGGACCCGCGACGCTGGCCGACACCGACGCCTGGCTGGCCGGGCATCCGGACGCCGCTCCGGCGCTGCGCAGGCTGGTCCTGGAGTCCCGTGACGACCTGGCCCGCGCGATGCGCGCCCAGGAGTGCGACGCCGCGGCGTAGCCGGGGCGGCAGTTACGGCGCCGGCGGAGCCCACGACCACCGGGTCGTGGGCTCCGCCGGTGCGGGTGGCACGGGCCCGAGCACGGGGAGACGGTGCTCGGGTCGGATCCGGAGGTCCGGCCCGCCGGCAGGGGCCCCAGGCGGTCGCCACTGCCGGGCTGAGGCCCGGGTGGGCACTGCCGGCCCGGGTCGGCGACGACCCGCACCCGTCCGGCGGGTGCCCGCCCGGCACACGGCGGCGCGGGCCCGGTGGCCCGCTGCCTCGTCGCGCGGCAGGTCTGACACTGCGGCGGTGCGGGTGAACGCGGGCGCCGTGGCGGCCGTCTGACGGACCTCCTGCGGTGCACCGCCCACTCGCGGCCGGGCGGGGCCCAGCCGCGGGGTACGGCGTTCGCGGGCAGCGCAGCCGCCCCGGGGGATATGGCGCGGCGAGGGGGCATGCGGCGTGGCAGGATTCCCCGGGAACGACGACGAAGGAGTCATTCGACGTGCCTGGCACCAACCTGACCCGTGAGGAGGCCCGCACCCGGGCCCAGCTCCTCCATGTGGACGCCTACGACATCGAGCTCGACCTGGGTTCGGCCCGCGAGGGAGGGACGTACCGGTCGACCACCGTGGTGCGCTTCACCTCCCGAGAGCCGGGGGCGGCAAGCTTTATCGACCTGGTGGCCCCGGCCGTCCACGAGGTGGTGCTCAACGGCACCGCGCTCGACCCGGCCGAGGTCTTCGCCGACAGCCGGATCGCGCTGCCCTCGCTGGCCGCGGAGAACGAACTGCGGGTGGTCGCGGACTGCGCGTACACCAACACCGGTGAGGGCCTGCACCGCTTTGTGGACCCGGTGGACGGCGAGACCTACCTCTACACCCAGTTCGAGGTGCCGGACGCCCGCCGGGTCTTCGCCTCCTTCGAGCAGCCCGACCTCAAGGCGCAGTTCCGCTTCACGGTCACCGCCCCGGCCGGCTGGGCGGTCGTCTCCAACTCCCCGACGCCGGAGCCCACTCCGGGCACCGCCGAGGGCACCCAGGTGTGGGCGTTCGAGCCCACCCCGCGGGTCTCCTCGTACATCACCGCGCTGATCGCCGGCCCCTATGTCGGGGTCTTCGACTCCTACGAGTCCGGCGACCAGACGGTGCCGCTGGGTGTCTACTGCCGCCCGTCGCTGCGGGAGTTCCTGGACGCGGAGCAGATCTTCGAGGTCACCCGGCAGGGCTTCGACTACTTCCAGGAGAAGTTCGACCACCCTTACCCGTTCGCCAAGTACGACCAACTCTTCGTCCCGGAGTTCAACGCCGGTGCGATGGAGAACGCGGGCGCCGTCACCATCCGCGACCAGTACGTCTTCCGGTCCAAGGTGACCGATGCGGCGTACGAGGGCCGGGCGGAGACGATCCTGCACGAGCTGGCCCACATGTGGTTCGGCGACCTGGTCACCATGGAGTGGTGGAACGACCTGTGGCTCAATGAGTCCTTCGCCACCTTCACCTCCATCATCTGCCAGGCCGAGGCCCCCGGCAGCCGCTGGCCGCAGGCCTGGACCACCTTCGCCAACTCCATGAAGACCTGGGCGTACCGGCAGGACCAGCTGCCGTCCACCCACCCGATCATGGCGGAGATCAACGACCTGGAGGACGTCCAGGTCAACTTTGACGGCATCACCTACGCCAAGGGCGCCTCGGTGCTCAAGCAGCTGGTGGCCTATGTCGGCAAGGACGAGTTCTTCCGCGGGGTGCAGACCTACTTCAAGCGCCACGCCTGGGGCAACACCCGCCTGGTGGACCTGCTGGGCGCGCTGGAGGAGACCTCCGGCCGCGACCTCAAGGCCTGGTCCACGGCCTGGCTGGAGACGGCCGGCATCAACATCCTGCGCCCGGAGATCACCCTCGCCGAGGACGGCACCATCGCCTCCTTCGCGGTGCTGCAGGAGGCCCCGGCACTGCCTGCCGGCGCCAAGGGCGAGGCCGTGCTGCGCCCGCACCGCATCGCCGTCGGCGCCTATGAGCTGCAGGACGGCCGGCTGGTCCGCACCGACCGGATCGAGCTGGACGTGGACGGCGCCCGCACCGAGGTCCCGCAGCTGGCCGGGCGGGCCCGCCCCGCCGTGGTGCTGCTCAACGACGACGACCTCAGCTACGCCAAGGTGCGGCTGGACGCGGAGTCGCTGGCCGTGGTCGCCGAGCACCTGGGCGACTTCGCCGACTCGCTGCCGCGCGCCCTGTGCTGGGCCTCCGCCTGGGACATGACCCGCGACGGCGAGATGGCCACCCGCGACTATCTCTCGCTGGTCCTCTCCGGCCTCGGCCGGGAGTCCGACATCGGCGTGGTGCAGACCGTGCAGCGGCAGCTCAAGCTGGCGCTGGACCTCTACGCCGACCCGGAGTGGCGCGAGGAGGGCCTGGACCGCTGGGCCGCGGCCTGCGAGGAGCAGCTGCGGGCGGCGGAGCCCGGTGGCGACCACCAGCTCGCCTGGGCGCGGGCGCTGGCCGCGGTGGCCCGCTCCGAGGAGCACCTGGGGCTGCTCTCCGGGCTGCTGGACGGTTCGCAGTCGGTGGCCGGCCTGGCCGTGGACACCGAGCTGCGCTGGGCGCTGCTGCAGCGGCTGGTGGCCGCGGGTGCCGCCGACGACAAGGCGGTGGACGCGGAGCTGGAGCGCGACCGGACCGCCGCCGGTGAGCGCTATGCCGCCACCTGCCGGGCCTCCCGGCCGACGGCCGGGGCGAAGGCCGAGGCCTGGGCCTCGGTGGTGGAGGCGAACACCCTGCCCAACGCGGTGCAGGAGGCGGTGATCGGCGGCTTTGTGCAGACCGACCAGCGGGAGCTGCTGAAGCCGTACACGGCGAAGTACTTCGCCGCGGTGAAGGGGATCTTCCAGACCCGTTCGCACGAGATCGCCCAGCAGATCGTCGTGGGCCTCTACCCGACGCTCCAGGTGGAGCAGGCCACGCTGGACGCCACCGATGCCTGGCTGGAGTCGGCCGAGCCGGCCCCGGCCCTGCGCCGGATGGTCGTCGAGTCGCGGGCGGGCGTGGAGCGGGCCCTGCGGGCGCAGGCTGCCGACCGGGCCGCGAGCGGGCACTGACCGCCCGCGGCTGAGCGGGGGGAGCGCGGTGTGCCCGCGCTCCCCCCGCTGCCTTGCGCACGGCGCCCGCCGGAGCGCGAGGAGGGCCCGGACGGCGTGCCGTCCGGGCCCTCCCGTCGGACCGGTGCCGGTGGCGGTGCGGCCCGGCTGGGCCGCACCGCCGGGCGCGGGATCCGATCAGCTCAGGGTGACCGTGGGGATCGGGTTGGAACCGCTCCAGGTGCCGTTGAAGCCGAAGGAGACGGAGCCGCCGGACGGCACCGAACCGTTGTAGGACAGGTTGCTGCAGCTGACCGCGGAGCCGCTCTGGGTGCAGGTGGCGTTCCAGGCGGGCGGGCTGATCGCCTGGCCGGCGCCGAAGGTCCAGTTGGCCTTCCAGCCGTTCAGGGACGATCCGGCGGCGCAGCTGATGGTGATGTTGGCGGTGAAGCCCACGTTCCAGGAGTTGGTCACGGAGTAGGCCGCGGAGCAGCCGCTGCCGGTGCCCCCGGTGGTGGTGCCACCCGTGGTGGTGCCAGCCGTGGTGCCCGCCGTGGTCCCGGAGGTCGTGCCCGCCGTGGTGCCGCCGGTGGTGGTGCCGGCCGTGGTGCCCGCGGTCGTCCCGGAGGTCGTGCCCGCCGTGGTCCCGCCGGTCGTGGTACCGGCCGTGGTACCCGCCGTGGTCCCGCCGGTGGTGGTGCTGCCGCCGCCGAGCGCGTTCTGCACCGCGGTGTAGGCCGGCTTGGGGTTGTAGCTGGCGTCGTACAGCGTGGCCGCGCCCTGGCCGGAGAAGGTGCTGGGCACCCAGGAGTGGCCGTCGTCGAGGTCCCAGGCGGTGACGCCGACGCAGCGGGTGATCGCCAGGCAGGTGTTGACCACGTTGGCGTAGTCGGTGGCCTGCTGGTTGAGGTTGGCGGTGGTCGCCGGGGTGGGCATCCGCACATCGAGCTCGGTGATGGCCACGTCCACGCCGAGGTCGGCGAACCGCTGCATGTTGGCCTTCAGCGACGACGGCACCTGGCCGACGATGAAGTGGCTCTCGAAGCCCACGCCGTCGATCGGCGCTCCCTGCGCCTTCAGCGACTTCACCAGGTTGTACATGGCATCGCTCTTTGAGCCGGTGCCCTCGATGTTGTAGTCGTTGACGTACAGCTTGGCCGCGGGGTCGGCAGCGCGTGCGGTCTTCAGCGCGTCGGCGATGTAGGCGACGCCCCCGCCCATGGCGTTGTAGAAGACGTCCGTCCGGTAGTTGCCGCTGTCGTCGAAGGGCTCGTTGACGACGTCCCAGGCGTAGATCTTGCCCTTGTAGTGGGTGACCTCGTTGGTGATGTGGTTCTCCATGGCCGCCTGCACCTGGTTGGTGGGCAGGCTGGTCACCCAGCCGGGCAGCTGGGAGTGCCAGACCAGGTTGTGGCCGCGGACCTTGTCGCTGTTGGCCTGCGCGAAGGAGACGATGGCGTCGCCGCCGGAGTAGTTGAACGAGCCCTTGGAGGACTCGATGGTGTCCCACTTCATCTCGTTCTCGGGGGTCACCGTGTTGAACTGCGTCGCGGCGATGCTCTTGTAGGTGGCGTCGCTGCTGAGTGTCCCGTTGGCGAGGGCGACGCCCATGTAGATGCCCTTGGCCGCGGCCAGGTCGCGCAGCGGGGTGCCGGCTGCCTGGGCGACCGAGGAGGTGACGCCGGAGACAGCGAGCGCGGCGGCGGCGCCGGCCGCCAGGACAGCGGCACTTCGCCTCCATCCGGCGGTGTCACGGCTGAGCAGGTGGCGCATGGTGGGTGGTTCCCTTCCGTTGTGGACCCCGCCGCACGGCGGGGCCCTGGTTCCGGGGTGGCGAAACGCAGAACGGTGGTGCGACCGCCGGCCGGGGCCGGCGGGGCCAGAGGTGCCCGCGGGCCTGCTCGGCACGGGCATGACACAAGGGAGGGCAGGATGCCGGCGGTGCGGCTTTGGAAGCGGGTCGGGCCCGCACCGCCGGCGGTTCAGGGGGTGGAACTGAGGTCGTAGCTGTCCAGCAGTCCGCACATGCCGTAGTGGCGCTCCGCGTCCGGCGGAGCCTGGCGGACCTGGACTGCGGCCTCCAGCAGATGGCCGATCCGGCCGTCACGCAGGTCGGCGAGATGGTCGCCGGTCTGCAGGGCGGCGGCCTTGGGGCCGTGCCGCCAGGTGCTCTGCCACTCCTCCAGCCGGTCGGCGCAGAGCGCCACCGCCCGCCGGTAGAAGTCGGACAGTGCTTCGGTGTCCCCGGCTGCGACCTGGTGGACCAGCCGGCGGAATCCCCGTACGGCCAGGTCCCGGCGGTGCCTGGCGGCTCCGGCACCCGCAGGGGGTGCGGCGGCCGCGGCGTAGGCGCTCGGGTCCTGGAGGATCTCCTCGGGGAAGGTGAGGACCGCGTCTCCGGCCTCGGCCAGGCCGCAGTTCTGCATCACCACGGCGGCGCGCAGCGCGCCCGAGGTGGAGACGGCCCGGTGGATGGTGCCCGGTGCGAACCAGGCCACGGTGCCGGGGCGTAACGCGGTGATCTGCAGCCCCTGGGCGGTGAGGGTGTGCAGCTCCCCCTCCCCCTCGACGACCAGGTAGGCCTCGGTGGATGCCAGATGGACATGGGGCGAGCCGCCGCGGCGGCCGTCCTCGGCGGGCCAGTCGTAGACCTGGAGCCGGGAGACGGCGGTTCCGCCGGGGAAGCCCGGCTGGGGCTCGGTGCTCATTCCTGGTCCGCCCTCTCCCCCTCGGTGTAACGAAACCAGTCGAAGTCCGCGCCCGGCGACTCGGTGTCCCCCGGGCCGGTGGCGTACATGCCCACATAGGCACCGGTGAAGCCGCCGGCCAGCCGGCTGCTGAGGACCCGGCCGTCGACGGTGGCGAGCTTGTCCCAACGGCCGGGGCGCTGGGAGCAGAGCAGGGTGTAGTCCTGCCCCTCGGCCCGTACCCCGAGGCGCACCGGGCCGGGTTCCAGCGGCAGCTGGGCGCGCATGGTCTCCACACCGCCGCTGCGGACGGTGACCCGGGCCGCCTTGGAGCCGGACTCGGCATCGACGCTGAGCCGGATGTGGAAGTCGTGGTTCTGCACCAGGGCGAGTCCGGCGGACTCCGCCAGCGCCGCGGGTTCAAAGTCCAGCTCGGTCTCCGCGGTGAAGTCGATGTGCTGCTGGCGGCGGCCCACAAAGGCCGGGGTGGCCTGCTCGGCGAGGGTCTGCGGGAGCAGCCTCAGCCGCAGCCGGCCGGGGCGCTCGGTGAGCGAGTACACCTCGGTGCGGGGGGTGCGCAGCAGATTCCACTCGGGGCGCAGCTCGGGTGCGTCGAAGTGGTCCAGCGGGTCGGGCGTGGGCCAGGGGTGCGGCGCCAGTGCGACCTCGGTGCGCTCCTCCAGCCGGCCGCTGCCGGGGCTGAACACCGGCCAGCCGTCCTCCCACTCCACCCGGGCCAGGAAGGTCTCCCGGCCGAGGTTGGCGTAGCCCCGGGCGCCGGGGGCGGCTCCGTAGAGGCGGGAGGCCAGCAGCAGTGTACCAGTCGCCGGCCGGGGTCTGCACCAGATCGGCGTGGCCGACGCCGCTGACGTGGTGGCTGCGGCCCAGGTGGCGGTGGGTGAGCACCGGATTGCGGGGGTTGTTCTGGTACGGCCCGGTGAGCCGGCGGCTGCGGGCCGTGGTGACGGCGTGGTTCTGCTCGGTGCCGCCCTCGGCGATGACCAGGTGGTAGTAGCCGTCGTGCCGGTAGAGATGCGGTCCCTCGGCCCAGACGGCGCCGATCAGGGCGCCCCGGAAGAGCACGTGCTCGGGGCCGGTGAGGCGGCCCGCGGTGAGATCCAGAGCCCGCATCCAGATCTCGGTGTGGCCGGCCTCGTCGATCTGCCGGGTCCCCAGCAGATGGGCGGAGCCGTCCTCGTCGAAGAAGAGCGAGGGGTCGAAGCCCGGGGCGTCGTCCAGCCAGACCGGGTCGGACCAGCGCCCGGCCGGGTCCTCCGCGGTGAGCAGGAAGGTGCCGGACCGCTCCTTGCCGTCCACCAGGGTGCACACCAGGTGGAAGCGCCCGTCGTGGTGGGCGAGCGCCGGGGCGTAGAGCCCTCCGGAGGGGCGGACGCCGTCCAGTGCCAGCTGCTCCGGGCGATCCACGGCATGGCCGATGGGCCGCCAGTGGACCAGGTCGCGGCTGTGGTGCAGGGGCAGGCCGGGGAAGTACTCGAAGGACGAGTTGGCCAGGTAGTAGTCGTCGCCGACCCGGCAGACCGCCGGGTCCGGGTGGAAGCCCGGCAGCACGGGGTTGGCGGCCGGGGTGGTGCGCTTCGGTGACTGGGGTCGGTACATGGCGGGCGCGGGACCCGTCCCGTACGGCTCCGAGGGGCATCGGTCCGGTGCGGGCGCAGGGAGGCCGCTCGCCTCCCTTCGCGCGTCGGGCGAATGCGGGGGCCGGGCCACTCCTGCCCGGGATACCAGGACAGGAGAAGAACCTGATCGAGGATCGAAACTTTCGATCAACTTTCCGATCTGCTTCGGAGACGTTACGACTCCGTCTCCGGAGCCGTCAATACGTCTGTCCGAACCCGCGCCCCGCGCCCGCCCCGCCTCCTCAGCGGGAGGGCGGCGCCGTACTGCTGCGGACCACCAGACTGGTGGCCAGCTCGACCCTGGTGGCCGCCGGCCGGCGGTCGCGGCCCAGGTCGAGCACCAGCCTCGCGGCGGCCTCGGCCATCTCGGTCAGCGGCTGCCGCACGGTGGTCAGCGGCGGGCCGACCCAGCGGGCCAGCGGCAGGTCGTCGAAGCCCACCACGCTGAGGTCCTCGGGGATGCGCAGCCCCAGCTCCCGGGCGGCCTCGTAGACACCCAGGGCCTGGAGGTCGTTGCCGGTGAAGATCGCGGTCGGGCGGTCGGGCAGCCGCAGCAGCTCCAGGCCGATCGCATAGCCGGACTCATGGTGGAAGTTGCCCCGCTTGATGAGCTCCGGGTCGACCGTGAGACCCGCGGTCTCCAGCGCCGCCCGGTAGCCGTCGATCCGGGCCCGGCTGCACATCATGCTGGCCGGTCCCCCTATCACACCGATCCGGCGGTGCCCCAGCTCCACCAGGTGGCGGGTGGCGGCGAGGCCGCCCTGCCAGTTGGTGGCACCGATCGAGGGGACCACGCCGCCGGGGTCGCCGGCCGGGTCCATCACTACAAAGGGGATGTCACGACTCGTCAGCTGGGCGCGCTGGGCGGCGTCCAGGTCCGAGAGCACCAGGATCACACCGGCGGGCCGGCGGGCGAGCACCCCGTCCACCCAGGTCTGGCCCGGCGAAAGCCGTCCGGCACTTTCGGAGAGCACCAGGCTGAGACCCTCGTCACGCGCGACGTTCTCCACGCCGCGGATGACCTCCATCGCCCACGCGCTCTCCAGCTCGTGGAAGACCAGGTCCAGCAACTGGGACTGCTGCATGCCGCCGCGGCGCCGGCGGTAGCCGTGGCGGCGCAGCAGCTCCTCCACCCGGCTGCGGGTGGCGGGGGCGACATCGGCACGCCCATTGAGCACTTTCGAAACTGTCGGAGCCGAGACGCCCGCGGCGCGAGCGATCTCGGCCAGCGTCGCGCCGCCCTCCGGCGTTGCACCGGACGACGGCTCCTCCTGGCGAGACTGGACCTCTGCGGGACTCATGGCAGGGATGGTAGCCGTCCGCGCGTCCAGCTCAAGACCCCTTGCGCCAGCATCCCCGTTTCAGCACCCCCCTTGACTCGCCCGAAACTCACCCGTACGGTTCCGGCAACATTCGTTGTACTCGCCGAAACATTCGACAGAGTCGCAAGTCATGGGGTCGGGCATGCTCAAGGGTACCCGTACGGGCAGATGGACCGCGGTCGCAGCCGCGATGGGAATGGCAGCAGTTCTCGCTGGTTGCGGCTCCGGCAGCGGCGGCAGCGGGGGCGACGGCGGAACCATCACCGCCTATGTGTACGGTGACGACGCGGTCAAGGTGCAGCAGGCTGCTGTCGACACCTTCAACAAGACCTCGAAGGTCAAGGTCAAGCTGGTCAAGATTCCCGGCACCGACTATGTCAACAAGCTCCGTTCCGCCATGGGCTCGCCGAACGCCCCCGATGTGTTCTTCAACTGGGGCGGCGGCTCCATCAAGCCCTATGTCGATGCCAACCAGCTTGTCGACCTGACCTCGACCATCCAGAGCGACGCCACGCTCAAGGACGGCTTCCTGCCCTCCATCATGACGGCCGGCAGCATCGACGGGAAGCTCTACGGCGTGCCGATGCGCGGCATGCAGCCCGTGATGCTCTTCTTCAACAAGGCCCTTTTCGCCAAGTACAACCTCCAGGCCCCCAAGACCTGGGAGGACCTCCAGAAGGACATCACCACCTTCAAGGCGAACGGTGTCACCCCCTTCGCGCTCGGTGCCGCGGACAAGTGGCCTGAGCTGATGTGGCTGGAGTACCTGCTGGACCGGATCGGCGGCCCCGAGGTCTTCAAGAAGATCCAGAGCGGCGACTCCTCCGCGTGGGGCGACCCGGCGGTGCTGAAGACCGCCCAGACCGTCAAGCAGCTGGTCGACGAGGGTGCCTTCGGCAAGAACTTCAACGCGGTCGACTACGGCAACGGCGGAGCCCCCACCCTGCTCAACAAGGGCAAGGCCGCCATGCACCTGATGGGTTCGTGGGAGTACTCGACCCAGCTGGGCAAGGCCCCCGACTTCGCCAAGAAGGACCTGGGCTGGACCGCCTTCCCGACCGTGGCCGGCGGCACCGGTGACGCGGCCGACGTGGTGGGCAACCCCACCAACTACTGGTCCATCAACGCCCGGACCAAGCACAAGGACACCGCCATCGCCTTCCTGAAGGCCATGGCCTCCACGGACTACACCAAGGCGCTCACCGCCAACGGCGACATCCCCACCACCTCCAACGCCAGTGCGACGCTGGACTCCTCCCCCAACCCGGAGTTCGCGCACTACCAGTACGACCTCGTGCAGAAGGCCCCGAGCTTCACGCTCTCCTGGGACCAGGCACTGGAGGCCCAGTACGCCACCCCGCTGCTCACCGAGATCAGCAAGCTGTTCTCCGGGTCCTCCACCCCGCAGCAGTTCGTCGATGCAATGAAGGCCGTCAAGTAACGATGTCTAACGCAACTCCGCTCGGCAAGAAGCGGGGAGGCGGCGCGGCGGCCGGCAGCAATGTCGGCCGCCCGCACGTCAGCTGGGCTCTGCCCGGCCTCCTCTTCTTCGCCGTCTTCGCCATCGTCCCGCTGGCGCTGGCCGTCTATCTGTCCTTCTGCAAGTGGGACGGCCTCACCTCACCGACCCTGACCGGCCTGGACAACTGGACCCGGCTCTTCAAGGACTCCGAGTTCTGGCAGGCGACCCGGCTGAGCCTGCTGATGACCGTCATCAGCTGGTGCTTCCAGACGCCGGTGTCCCTGCTGCTCGGTGTCTGGTCGGCGGGACGGCAGCGCAGCCGGGCGGTGCTGTCGGCGATCTTCTTCATCCCGCTGCTGCTCTCCACCGCGGCCATCGCCCTGCTCTTCCACGCCCTGATGGACCCCAACTTCGGTCTGGCCGCGAAGGTCCTGCCCTGGTTCGGGCTGGACCCCAGCGTGCTGGGCACCTCCACGGGCGCGATCCTCACGGTGGCGTTCGTCGGCGGCTGGCAGTTCATGCCCTTCCACACGCTGATCTACCAGGGCGGCGCCCGGCAGATCCCGGAGGTCCTCTACCAGGCCGCATCCATCGACGGCGCGGGCATGGTGCGGCAGTTCTTCAACATCACGCTCCCGCAGCTGCGCAACACCATCACCACCTCCACAGTGCTGATCGTCGTGGGTTCGCTGACCTACTTCGACACCGTGCTGATCATGACCAAGGGCGGTCCGGGCACGGACACCACGATCCTGCCCTACCTGATGTACCGGACCGGTTTCCAGAGCTACGACCTCGGCTATGCGGCCACCCTCTCCACCGCGCTGGTGGTGGTGGCCACCGCTCTGTCGCTGCTGATGGTCCGGTTCAGCGGCTTCGGCAAGATGCGCTCCACCCGGGAAGGTATGTGACGAGATGTCCACCGACACCCGCCCCGCGGCACCGCCCGTGACCCCCGTCCGGCCCAGCCCCGGCCCCAGCCCCTCCACCGAGTCCGCCCCCCGCCGCCGCCGGCTGCGCCTGGGCAACCCGCTGGCCGGGCTGGGTTCGCTGGTATGGCTGGTCATCGTGATCGTGCCGATCTACACCATGCTCTCCGCGTCCCTGATGCACCAGGACCAGGCGCTGGACGGCAACCCGCTGGCCTTCCCGACCCACCCCACGCTCGACAACTACCACACGGTCCTCGACAACGGGTTCTTCTCGATGCTCGGCAACACCGTGATCGTTGCGGTGGCGACCGTGGCCATCGTGCTGGCGCTCTCGATCCCGCTCTCCTATGTCGCGATCCGCACCCGCAGCAGGCTGTCGTCGGTGGTGTTCCGCACCTTCCTGCTCGGCGTGGCGATCCCCGCGCAGGCAGTGATCGTGCCGCTCTATCTGATGATCGGCAAGATGGGTCTGTACGACACCCTGCCGGCCGTCATCCTGCCCACCGCCGCCTTTGCGATGCCGGTGGCGGTCCTGGTTCTCACCGGCACCATGCGTGATGTCTCCGAGGAGCTCTACGAGGCGATGTCGCTGGACGGCGCATCCCCGCTGCGGATGCTGCTGCAGCTGACGGTGCCGCTCTCCAAGGCGGGCATCAGCACGGTGACGATCTTCTCGGCGCTGCAGGCCTGGAACGGCTTCCTCTTCCCGCTGATCTTCACCCAGTCGGAGGAGAAGCATGTGCTGACCCTCGGACTGTTCAACTTCCAGAGCCAGTTCGGTGTCAACATCCCCGCCATGCTGGCGGCGATCGTCCTCTCCGTGGTGCCCATCTTCGCGGTGTACCTGGTCGCCCGCCGTGCCCTGATCAACGGCCTGATGGGAGTGGGCGGCAAGTAGCCCGCTCCCGCCGTCCAGCACCACGACTCACGAGAGGAAGACCCTGCCCGATGGCAATCCACCCCACCCCCGAGGCCCCCGTGGAGGCCTCCGACGCGCCCGGCACCGAGGGCCCCTGGCGGGACCCTTCGCTCGCGCCGGAGGCGCGGGTGGCCGATCTGATCGGTCGTATGACCCTGCAGGAGAAGGCCGCCCAGCTCTACGGCATCTGGGTGGGCGCCGACGCCGACGGTGACGGGGTCGCCCCACACCAGAACGACATGGTGGACGAGGTCGACTGGGACGACCTGATCACCCGCGGCCTGGGCCAGCTGACCCGGCCGTTCGGCACCGCCCCCGTCGACCCCGGGGTCGGTGCGGTGGCGCTGGCCCGCGCCCAGCGGCGGATCACCGCAGCGAACCGCTTCGGCATCCCCGCGCTGGCCCACGAGGAGTGCCTGGCCGGCTTCACCGCCTGGGGTGCCACCGCCTACCCCGTGCCGCTGGCCTGGGGTGCGGCCTGGGACCCGGCGCTGGTCGCCGAGATGGCCCACCGGATCGGCCGCGACATGCGGTCGGTCGGTGTCCACCAGGGTCTGGCACCGGTCCTGGACGTGGTGCGCGACCTGCGCTGGGGCCGTGTCGAGGAGACCATCGGTGAGGACCCCTACCTGGTCGCCACCGTGGCCACCGCCTATGTCCGGGGGCTGGAGTCCGCGGGCATCGTCGCCACGCTGAAGCACTTCGCCGGGTACTCCGCCTCGGCGGGCGCCCGCAACCTCGCCCCGGTGCGGGCCGGCGCCCGTGAGCTGGCCGACGTGATCCTGCCGCCGTTCGAGATGGCGGTCCAGGAGGGCGGCGCCCGCTCGGTGATGCACTCCTACTCCGAGATCGACGGTGTGCCCGCCGCCGCCGACCCCAACCTGCTCACCGTTCTGCTGCGGGACACCTGGGGCTTCGACGGCACCGTGGTGGCCGACTACTTCGGCATCGGCTTCCTGGAGACCCTGCACCGGATCGCCGCCGACCGCGGCGATGCCGCGCGGCTGGCCCTCACCGCCGGTGTCGACGTGGAGCTGCCCACCGTCCGCTCGTACGGCGACGCCCTGATCGACGCCGTACGCGAGGGCGCCGTGGCCGAGGAGCTGGTGGACCGGGCGCTGACCCGGGTGCTGCTGCAGAAGTGCGAGCTGGGCCTGCTGGACCCGGACTGGGCGGCCCTCCCGGCCACCCTGCCCACCGGCACCGACGACCCGGAGCAGGCACGCGGCACCATCGACCTCGACCCCGCCGAGAACCGGGCCCTCGCCCGGCTGCTGGCCGAGCAGTCCTGCGTCCTGCTCGCCAACCCGGGCGGGGCCCTGCCGCTCCGCTCCGACGCCCGCATCGCGGTGGTCGGCCCGCGTGCCGACGACCCGCTGGCGATGCTCGGCTGCTACTCCTTCCCCAGCCATGTCGGTGTCTCCCACCCGGAGATCCCGCTGGGGATCGCGCTCCCCACCGTGCTGGAGTCGGTGGGCGGCGAGCTGCCGGACGCCAGGGTGACCTTCGCCGCCGGCTGCGATGTGGACGGCGACGACACCTCGGGCATCGAGGCCGCCGTGGAGCTGGCCCGCGAGGCCGAGGTCTGCGTGGCGGTGCTGGGCGACCGTGCCGGTCTCTTCGGGCGCGGCACCTCCGGTGAGGGCTGCGACGCGGCCGACCTGTCGCTGCCCGGCGTCCAGGGCGAGCTGCTGGACGCTCTGCTGGCCACCGGCACCCCCGTGGTGCTGGTGCTGCTGACCGGCCGCCCGTATGCGCTGGGGCGCTGGGCGGACCGGCTCGCCGGTGTGGTGCAGGCGTTCTTCCCGGGCGAGGAGGGCGGTCCCGCACTGGCCGGGGTGCTCTCCGGCCGGGTCAACCCCTCGGGCCGGCTGCCGGTCAGCATCCCCCGCGACCCCGGCGGCCAGCCGTGGACGTACCTCCAGCCGCCGCTGGGCCTGGCGGGCGGGGTCAGCAACCTGGACCCGACTCCGCTGCACGCCTTCGGGCACGGCCTGTCGTACACCTCCTTCGAGTGGGAGGAGCCCACGGTGGGCAGCACCGAGGTGGCCACCGACGGTGGCACCGACGTGGAGCTGACGGTCCGCAACACCGGCGACCGGGACGGCGCCGAGGTGGTGCAGCTGTATCTGCACGACCCGGTCGCCCAGGTCACCCGGCCCGATGTCCGGCTGATCGGCTACGCCCGGGTGGAGCTGGCAGCCGGCGAGTCCCGCCGGGTGACGTTCCGCTTCCACGCCGACCTGACCTCCTTCACCGGGATCGCGGGCCGGCGGATCGTGGAGCCGGGTGAGGTGGAGCTCCGTCTGGGCGCCTCCAGTGCGGACTTCCGGCACACCGTGCAGCTGCGCCTCACCGGTGCCGAGCGCACCGTGGACCACCGGCGCCGGCTGGTCTGCGAGGCCTCGGTCGAGTAGCACCACCCGGCCGGCGAGCGGGCAGCTCCCGGCCGACGAGCGACATCCGGCCTGCCGGTGGAGATCACTCCACCGGCAGGCCGGTCGGCTCTTTGATCCTTTTCATGATCATCTGCGAGTTGACCTCGTTGACCCCCGGCAGCGCCGTCAGCCGTTCGATCCAGAACCGCTCGAAGGCGTCGCTGTCCGCCACGGCGATCCGCAGCAGGCAGCCCGGCGCCCCGTACAGCCGATAGGCCTCGATCACCTCGGGGATCCCCGCCAGCTCCGCTTCGAACGCCTCCACCGCCTCGCGGTCCCGCCGCACCTCCACGGTGACGAAGAGCTCGAAGCCGCGCCCCACCGCGGCCGGGTCCACCTCCGCGCGATAGCCGCGGATCACCCCCTCCTCCTCCAGCCGGCGCACCCGGCGCAGACACGGTGACGGCGAGAGGCCCACCCGCTGCGCCAGCTCGTGGTTGCTCAGCCGGCCGTCGGCCTGGAGCTCACGCAAGATTCTTCTGTCGATCGCGTCCATGGCGCACTCCCCTGCCGCACAGCCGCTGTTCCGGGCATACATCGGCAACCATATGCCAGACGAATCCGGATATTCTTACGCATGTGGAACATGCGAATGTCGTAGTGGTGAGCACTGGTGGCACCATCGCCAGCCGCTGGCAGGGCAGCGGATACGCCGCGGAGGCCGACGGGCAGTCGGTCCTGGCGGCGGCACCCATCCCGGACGGCGTGTCGGTGCGGGTGGTGGACCTCTTCACCGTCAACAGCCCCCGGCTGACCACCGCCCACCAGCTGGCCGTGGTCCACGCGGTGCACCAGGCGCTGGCCGACCCCGCCGTGGACGGCGTGGTCGTCACCCATGGCACCGACACCCTCGAGGAGACGGCCCTCCTGCTGGACCTCCACCACCACGACCCCCGCCCGGTCGTGCTGACCGGTGCCCAGCGCCCGCTGGACGCCGCCGACGGGGACGCGGCCGGCAATCTGCACGACGCCCTGCTCACCGCCGCCCGGGCGCGCGGCGCCGGGGTCCTGGTGGTCTTCGACGGGCTGGTGCACGCCGCCCGCGGCACGGTCAAGATGCACACCGTCGCGGCGGACGCCTTCGCCGACCCCTCCGGCGCTCCCCTGGGCAAGGTCGGCTTCGGAGTGGTCAGCCGGCTGCCCCAGGTGCCCCGTCACCCCGCACTGCCGCTCCCGCGGCCGGACGCCCCCGCCCCCCGCGTCGACATGGTGATGCACCACTGCGACGCCGACCCGCTGCTGCTGGAGGCCTCGCTGGCCGCCGGGGCGCAGGGCCTGGTGCTGGTGGGGACCGGCGCGGGCAACGCCACCCCGGAGTTCACCGAGGCGGTCGCCCGCGCGGTCGACTCCGGTGTGCTGGTCGCGGTCACCACCCGGGTGCCGGCCGGCCCGGTCACCCCGCTGTACACCGGCGGCGGAGCGGTGGACCTCGCCGCGGCCGGCGCGGTGCTCACCGGAACCCTGCGGGCCGGGCAGGCCCGGATCGCGGTGCTCGCCTCGCTGCTTTCCGCGGACGACCCCCGGGAGCGGACCGCACTGCTTCGGCGGATCATCGAGACGCCCGCCCCCGCTCCGCGCGGCTGACCGCACGGACGCCAGGCGTCCGCGGGCACGACCGAGCGCCGCCCGGTGTCACCGGGCGGCGCTCAGCGGCTGTCTCAGGAGCGCTTCCGGTTGGCGACCGACACCAGGGCCGCGATCACCAGGAAGGCCACGATCGGGATGACCACGTACAGGCCGACGGTCTCGCCGACGCTCAGGCCGCTGCCCGGGTCGTCGCCGTCGTCCCGGACATTGGCGAAGGCCGGGGTGGTCATCAGCATCATCAGCGTGGCGACGGCCGAGACCGCACCGGCACGCAGGGCATTCCTCTTGTCCACACCCCTAAGGTAGTCCCCCGCCCGGAGGCGGCGCGCGCCGGGGTCACTCCCCGGGGCCACTTCGGGGATCACTCCCCGGATCACTCCCGGGATCACTCCTCTGGGCGCGCCAGCACCGCCGCCAGCTCCGCCGTCCGCGGGGCCGCGGCCAACTGCTCCAGCGACGCCGGACGGCCCGTCGCATCGGCCAGCGGAAGACGCCAGTTGGGGTACTGGTCCCAGGTTCCCGGCAGGTTCTGCGGACGCGGATCGCCGATGGCGTCCGGCAGCCACACACCCACCAGCCTGGCCGGGGTGCGCATCAGATAGCCGTGCAGCGCCGCCACCGCCTCCGGCAGATGCGGGCCCGTGTCCGGCTTGTCCTCGTCGGCGGCCGGACCCTCGCCGTACGGCGGCACCGACATCAGCCCCTCGCGGGCCAGTTCGCCCAGCCACTCCTCACGCTCGGCCTCGTCCTCCGCCTGCTCCTCCTCCAGCGGACGCGCCAGCAGCCCCAGCCGGTGCCGCAGTTCCACATGCTCCCCGGACAACCGGGCCGCCGTGCTCGGCAGGTCATGCGTGGTCAGCGTCGCCAGGCACTGCTCCCGCCAGCGCTCGGGGGGCAGCGGGCCGCCGGTGCCGTCCGGGCCGTAGTCGCGCTCGAACCAGAGCACCGACGTCCCCAGGATCCCCCGCTCCGCCAGCTCCTCCCGCACCCCGGGCTCCACCGTGCCCAGATCCTCCCCGATCACGGCCGCGCCCGCCCGGTGCGCCTCCAGCGCCAGGACGCCCAGCATCGCCTCCGCGTCGTACCGCACATAGGTGCCCTGGGTCGGCGGCAGCCCCTCGGGCACCCACCAGAGCCGGAACAGGCCCATCACATGGTCGATCCGCAGCGCACCGGCGTGCCGCAGGGTCGCCCGCAGCAGATCAGCGAACGGGGCGTAGCCGGCCCCGGCCAGCGCGTCGGGGCGCCACGGCGGCAGCCCCCAGTCCTGGCCGTGGGCGTTGAAGGCGTCCGGCGGGGCGCCCACCGAGATCCCGTCGGCCAGGAACCGCTGCAGCGCCCAGGCGTCCGCGCCGTCCGGGTGCGCGCCCACCGCGAGGTCGTGGACCAGCCCCACCGGCATCCCCGCGCCCACGGCCGCGGCCTGGGCGGCGGCCAGCTGCTCGTCCACCACCCAGCAGAGCCAGCGGTGGAACTCCACCGCCCCGGCCAGCCGCTCCCGCGCCCGGCCCACCTCCGGCCCCGCGGGATCACGCAGCTCCTCGGGCCAGACCCGCCAGTTGGGCCCGTGCACCTCGGCCAGTGCGCACCAGGTGGCGTAGTCCTCCAGCCGGGCGCCCTCGCGTGCCGCGTAGGCCCGGTAGGCGGCCTCCCGCCCGATCCCCCGCGGCACCGCGTGGACCAGCTCCAGCGCCTCCCGCTTGAGCCCCCAGGTCGCATCGCGGTCGATCAGCCCCTCCTCCAGCAGCACACCGTCGCGCAGCGCGGCGCCGCGGACGGCCAGCTCCTCCGCCTTCATCCGTGCGTCCGGCGGCAGATAGGCGTACTCCGGCACCGCCGCCGGCCTGATGTGCACCGGATCGGCGAAACGCCGCGACGACGGCCGGTAGGGCGACGGGTCGGAGGGCGATCCGGGCAGCGCCGCATGCAACGGGTTGACCTGGGTGAAGCCCGCGCCCAGCGCATGGCCCGACCACTGCACCAGCTCGGCCAGGTCGGCCAGGTCCCCCATCCCCCAGGAGCGCCGCGACAGCACCGAGTAGAGCTGCGCCATGAACCCCCAGTTCCGGCCGGGCAGCGGGGCGAGCCGCGCCGGCGCGACGATCAGCGGTGCCACCGCGGTGCGGTCGGGCAGCCGGGCACGGAGCGAGTGCCGGCCGAGCGGCAGCTCCGCCGGGATCACCCGGGCGTGTGTACCGCTGCTGGCGGACACCGGCCGTACCCCGCCGTCCTCCAGTTCCACCCACAGCTCCGCCCCCGCGGGCAGCGCCACCGCCACCGGCCGCCCCGCCCGCACCACCACGCAGGGCGGCAGCAGCCGGGCCGCCTCCGCCTGCCGGTGCCGCTCCAGCGCGGCCCGCACGGCCTGCGGGGTGGACGCGTCCACCCCGAGCGCGGCCAGCACCGCGACCAGGGTGTCCTCGGAGACGGCGACCGGGCCGCCGCCGGGGTCGTAGCTGACGTCCACCCCGTGGGCAGCGGCCAGATCGGCGAGCCCCTCGGTGAGCGGCGGGGCGTCGGGGTCGGGCGCTGCGGCACTGTCGAGGGTTGCGGCCAACGTCGGGCTCCTCAGGGCTCGGACGGGTGACGGAATGACTCCTACCCGGCCCGCCCGCCCCCGGCACCCCGGCGCGCCCGCCGCACCCCCTCCCACCCCCCGGCCGGACCACCTCGGGGGTGGCACCGGATACGTTCAACTTCGACAATTCCGGCATAGGTGGCAAGGGCGTTGACACCCCGGGTCCCCCAGTGGTGGGCTCTTGGCGAATTCACCCGGGCATCGGCGGTCCAGCAGACCGCCGGCCGAGGCCTGGGCTGATGCGCCGCCGGCCGACCCGCAGCGAGGAGGACCCGTGCAGAGCCGCCTCTCCGTGCCCGCCGTGGCCGGTTTCCGCCTGCGCCGCCGACTGGAGCGCAGCGCGGTGCTGCGCGAGGCGCTGTACCACCCCGCCGCGCTGGCCGCCCGCCGCACCACGGCCCGCACCGCCCGCCGGATCGCCCCGCTGACCGCCGACCGGCTGATCGCCGACCTCAAGGGCACCCGGCCGCTGCTGGAGCAGGTCCGCAGGGAGCGCGCGGCGGCGTCCGCGCAGCCCCGCCCCGGCGGCCGCCGGGCGGCGCTGCGCGCCACCGCCGCGCTCTCCGCCGCCGCCGTGGTGGGCGGCCTGGTCGTCGGCGCGCAGCCGGCCGCCGCCGCCGGGCACGACGGCGCCGGCAGTTCGGTCGCGGCGCCGGAGAAGGGCAGCGGACACAGCACCGTCGCCGTCCCCGAGGTCTTCCCCAGGCTGCAGGACCAGTCCGCCCTCGGACGGGCGGTGACGGTCCCCCGGCAGGTGTCGGTCGTGGCCGCGCCCAACGCCGACGCGGGAGCGCTGGACACCGTACGGGAGGTGCTGCGGCAGGCCGGGGCCACCCGGGTGTCGGTGCTGCGCCGTGCCCCGGTCCCGGTCGCCGGGAGCCTCACCGTGCTGGTCGGCGGGGCCGCCGAGGGCGCGGACGGGCAGACCGACCGGACGCTGCGGGAGCTGGCCGTGGCCGCCGGCCGGTCCGACACCGACGCACCGTCGCCGACCGGGCTGCCGGCGGGCGGCTATGTGCTGTCGGCCGGGCAGCTCGCCACGCACGACCACCGGGCCTATGGCGCGGTGGTGCTCGCCGGGGTGGACGCACAGGGCACCTTCTACGCGGCACAGACCCTGCGGCAGCTGATCACCGCGGTACCCGCCGGCCAGGGCCAGACCACAGCGGCCGGGCGCGGACTGCCCGGCGTCGCCGTCCGCGACTGGCCGTCAACCGGGGTGCGCGGCACGGTGGAGGGCTTCTACGGGGAGCCCTGGACGGACCAGCAGCTGCTGGACGAGCTCGACTTCCTGGGCCGCACCAAGCAGAACGCCTTCCTCTACGCGCCCGGGGACGACCCCTACCGGCTGTCCCAGTGGCGCGAGTCCTACCCCGCGGCCCGCGCGGCGGAGCTGCGTACGCTCGCCGACCGCGCCGCGCGCAACCATGTCCAGCTCGGCTACGCCCTCTCCCCCGGCCAGTCGCTCTGCTACACCTCGGACGACGACGTCCGGGCGCTCACCGCCAAGTTGGAGTCGCTGTGGGGGCTGGGATTCCGCTCCTTCCAGCTCCAGTTCCAGGACGTCTCCTACGAGGAGTGGCACTGCGGCGGTGACCGCAGTGCCTACGGCACCGGCCCGGAGGCCGCCGCCAGGGCGCAGGGCGCGCTGGTGGGCAAGGTGCTCCAGCAGTTCTCGGCCCGCCACGCGGGCCAGGGCCTGGCGCCGCTGACCGTGCTGCCGACCGAGTACCACCAGAGCGGCGCGAGCCCCTACCGCACCGCGCTGGCCAAGGCCCTGCCGCCGGCCGCGCAGGTGGCGTGGACGGGTGTCGGCGTGGTGCCGGAGCGGATCACCGCGGGGCAGCTGCGGGACACCGCGGCGTCGCTGGGCCACCCGGTGGTCACCATGGACAACTACCCGGTGAACGACTGGTCCGAGAACCGGCTCTACCTGGGCCCGTACACCGGGCGGGACGCCGGGGTCGCCACCGGTTCAGCCGCGCTGCTGGTGAACGCCATGGAGCAGCCGGTGGCCTCCCGGATCGCCCTCTTCACCGCCGCCGACTACGCCTGGAACCCCGGCGGGTACCGCCCCCAGGACTCCTGGCGGGGCGCCCTGCGGGCGCTCGCAGCCGGGTCCGGTGCGGCGGCCGGGACGGCTCTGCAGGCCCTGGCGGGCAACAGCGCCTCCTCTCCGCTCTCCGACCGGGAGTCGGCCTATCTCCAGCCGCTGCTGCAGCACTTCTGGTCGGCGCTGGAACCCACCGTGCAGCCGTCCGGCTCCGCGCGGCAGCCCGCCGACGACACCGGCAAGCAGTTGCAGCAGGCGGCGGCCGCGCTACGGGACGCCTTCACCGCCATGCAGCAGGCCCCGCAGGCGCTGCGCCCGGTGGCCGGCGGCGCGCTGGCCGACGAGGCCGGACCGTGGCTGGAGCAGCTGGCCCGCTACGGGGCCGCCGGCCGGGCCGCGGTGCAGATGCTCCAGGCCCAGCGCAGCGGCAACGGTGCCGCGGCCTGGCAGGCGCGGCTGGATCTGCACCGGTTGACGGCGGAGATCGCACAGAGCTCGGCGACGGTCGGCGACGGCGTACTGGACCCGTTCCTCAAGCGGGCGCTGAAGACCGCGGACAGCTGGTCCGGGGTGAGCACCACCGGGGCGGCGGCGACCACCACCATGGGGCCGGAGCCGGGCCATGCCGCGGCGATGATGACGGACGACGACCCGGACACCTTCTTCTGGAGCGACGCCCCGCCGCAGCAGGACGACTCGGTCGGCGTCGACCTGGGCTCCGAGCGGCCGGTGGGCCGGGTGCTGGTACGCATGGGATCCGCCGACCCGGACGACGCCACTGCGGCCGACGCCACCGCGGACGACGACGGCGCGGACGACGCCACCGCGGACGACGACGGCGCGCCCAACGCCTCCTCCGACGCCGGGGAGGACGCCGACGACGGCTATCTGCGCCACGCGGTGCTGGAGTACTCCACCGGCGACGGCGGCTGGCACCGCATCACCGAGGTGGCGGACACCCGGACGGTCTCCGCCGAACTGCCGGCCGGCATCCTCGCCCGCTATGTGCGGCTGCGCGCCACCGAGGGCCAGCAGACCACGGTGGCGGTGCGGGAGTTCAGCGTGACCGCGCCCGGCGCGGAGCAGCCCACCGTCAGCGGTGGACCGCCGGCCGCCCAGGGCTCCTCGGCCGAGGCCGCGGTCGACGGCGACGCGGACACCGCCTACCGGGCGGCCGCCGCTCCCGCGGGCAGCGACCGTCAGCTGCTGGTGGAGCTGGGCACCACCCGGCCGCTGGACCGCCTGTCGGTGCTCACCGACCCCTCGGTGCAGGCCCGGGCCGTGGTCGACGTCCGTCGGCCGGACGGCAGTTGGGCCCGGCTGGGCACCCTGCGGCCTGGCTACACGGAACTCGCCGCCCGCGGCGAGGACGCCGACGCGGTCCGGCTCACTTGGGCGGACGGCAGTCAGGCTCCGGTGGTCAACGAGATCGTCCCCTGGTACGCGGACACCCCGGTGGCCCGGCTGGAGGTGTCCCGCAGCACCCTGGACGTGGTGGCGGGCGACACCCGCCCCACCACGGCGAGCGCCACCCTCGAAGCCACCCGGGCGGGCGCCGCCTCGGGCCGGTTCACCGTGCAACTGCCCAAGGGGGTCAAGGGTCTGACCGCGTCCGCCCCGGCCTCGGTGACGGTGCCGCGGGGCGGCCGGCTGGCCGTACCGCTGGCGGTCTCCGCCGCGGCCGGCACTCCCAGCGGGGTCTACCGGGTGCCGGTCTCCTTCACCGCGGGCGGCCGCACCGTGCACCAGGAGCTGCAGGTCCGGGTGGCCCCGCCGGTCTCCGGCCCCGATCTGGCCATGGGCGCCGCGGCGACCTCCTCCGGGGACACCGACGGCCACCCGGCCTCCGCAGCCGCGGACGGCGACCCCGGCACCCGCTGGGCCTCCTCCGGCGGCGACGACTCCTGGCTGCAGCTGGACCTGGGCGGACCGGTCCGGCTGGGCTCCGTGGTGCTGCACTGGCAGAGCGACGCCGTGCTGAGCTGGCAGAACGCCTACGGGGTCGCCTACCGGGTGGAGACCTCCCCGGACGGGGTGGTGTGGACCGGCGCCGCGGTCGTCCAGGACGGGCACGGCGGCACCGAGACGGTCCTCCTCGACGCACCGGACACCCGCTATCTGCGGGTGCAGGGCGTGCTGGCGGCCAACCGCTTCGGCTACTCGCTCTCCGGGGTGGAGGCCTATGCGGTGGCGTCCCCGGGGACACCGGATGCGCCGGTCACGCCGATCACTCCTCCGGTGTCCGTGCCGACCGGTTCGGCCACGCCGTCGGACGCCCCCGTGGAGCCCTCCGCCACCCCGACGGACTCGGCCACCCCGTCCGCGGACACCCCCTCGCCCACACCCGAACCCGAGCACCAGCCACAGCTCTGAGCCCGGCCCAGGCCTGGCCCTGGCCCTGGCCCTGGCCCTGGCCCTGGCCCGACGGTGGAGCTGACCCGGACGACGAGCCCCCGTGCCGGACGGACACCGCGCCGTCGCCGGCGGCCCCGCGGCGGGCGGGTGGGCACCCCGGGCCGGGAGGCGCCCCGGACGGGAAAGACGGAGGGCCGGTGGCGCGTCCGTTGCGGATGCGCCACCGGCCCATGAGGCGTGCCGTGCCGGTCCGGTGCGGGCCGGTCGCGGGGTCAGGCGGAGAGCTGCTGTGCCGGCTCGCCGCGGCGGTCGTGGAGGGTCCGCCCGTGGGGGGAGCGGTCGAGGGGGACGGTCGGCTGGCCGGGGTCACCGGTGCGATGGTCGATGTGGTGATCGATCTCGCTCAGCTGCTCCCGGCCGCCGTAGGGCTCGAGGTAGGGGCGCCACCGCGGATCCCGGTGCCCGGTGCCGATGATGCGCCAGGCGAGTCCGGTGGGTGGCGCGGGTGGTCGCTTCATGCGCCAGCCCAGTTCGGAGAGGTGGCGGTCGCTCTTGACGTGGTTGCAGCGGCGGCAGGCCGCCACCACGTTGTCCCAGCGGTGCTGACCGCCCCGGCTGCGCGGCACCACGTGGTCGACGCTGGTGGCGGCGGCGCCGCAGTAGACGCAGCGCCCGTTGTCCCGGGCGAACAGCGCCCGGCGGGTGAGCGGTACGGGGCCACGAAAAGGGACCCGCACGAAGCGGGTCAGTCGGACGACGGACGGCGCCGTGACGGCGCTGGTGGCGCTGTGCATGGTGATCCCCGAGTCCTCCAGGCTGACCGCCTTGTTGTTGAGGACGAGGATGAGCGCGCGGCGCATCGAGACGACGCCGAGTGGCTCGTACGATGCGTTGAGGACGAGGACATGCGGCACGGATGCCTCCTTGTACGCCTACGGCGCGTGGCTCGCGCCGGGACGAGCGGCTGGTCGCGTATTGCTACGCGATCTCCCCTCAGTGTCGCCGCATGCCTGGCCACGGCGCCACCAATCCCGTGTAACGGACCAGGTGTGTGTTCTCCCACAACCGATATGCCCCGTGACGCGGGCGGGTTCACTTCCCCTGGGCGTTGGTTCGGTCACGCAGCGTTCGCGACCGCTCGGGTCCGGCGGGTGCCGCCGGTAGGGTGAGGCTCTGCAGAGCATTTCCGCATCGAAGGGTTTCACCGTGGCCTCGCCGTCCCCCACCCCCAGCCCCTCCGGCGACGGGCTGCTGGGTCACACCCCGGCCAGCCTCGTCCAGGTCCGGCAGAGCGCCGACCAGGCGGCGGGCTGGGTGGACCAGAACTGGCAGGGCTGGGTCGAGAGCGGCGTCCGGATCGTCTTTGTGGTGGTGCTGGCGCTGGTGCTGCGCACGATGGTGCGCAAGCTGATCACTCAGCTGATCACCCGGATGGCCAGGGGCGCCGAGGAGTCCGCCGTGGTCGGCGGGCGGCTGGGCGGTCTGCTGGTCAATGCGGAGCGGCGGCGGCAGCGGTCCGAGGCCATCGGCTCGGTGCTGCGCAGTGTGGCCTCGTTTGTGATCCTGGGCACCGCGGCGCTGATGGTGCTCTCCGCGCTGGGGGTCAATCTGGCGCCGCTGCTGGCCAGTGCCGGAGTGGCGGGAGTGGCGATCGGTTTTGGCGCCCGCAATCTGGTCACCGATTTCCTCTCCGGTGTCTTCATGATCCTGGAGGACCAGTACGGCGTCGGCGACGAGATCGATGCGGGCGTGGCCAGCGGCACGGTGCTGGAGGTGGGCCTGCGGGTCACCAAGCTGCGCGGCGTGGGCGGCGAGATCTGGTACGTCCGCAACGGCGAGGTGAAGCGGATCGCCAATATGAGCCAGGGCTGGTCCACCGCCACGGTGGATGTGCAGGTGGGCTACCGGGAGGACCTGGACCAGGTGCAGTCGGTGATCCTGGCGACGGCCGAGGAGATGGCCAAGTCGGGGCCGTGGGACGAGCTGCTCTGGGAGCCGGTCCAGGTGCTGGGCGTGGAGTCGGTGGCATCGGACTCGGTGGTGCTGCGGGTGGAGGCCCGTACGATGCCCGGCAAGGCGGGTCTGGTCGCCCGGTCGCTGCGGGCACGGCTGAAGGCGGCCTTCGACGGCGCCGGGATCCGGCTGACCAACGATGCGGTGACGGCCTCGCCGGCCGCTGTCGCCCCCGTCGCCACGGCCCCCGCTGCCTCGGCCGCGGCAGCCGATGCGGCTCCCGGGGCCGAGGCGGCCCCGCCGACGGCCCCGACCGAGGCGCAGCAGTCCGCCGCACACATCGACAAGGGCTGATCGAGGGGGAGAGCTGGCGGCGCCGACCGGCCCCCCGGTCGGCGCCGCGCCGGCCGTTCCGCGGACCTGGAGCTGGCCCGCCGACGACCGGTCGGAGTGCGGGCGGCGGCGGCAGCCGTATCCACCCCTTTCCCGGGTTCCGCCGCGCCGGTTCCCGGATATACGGTCTGCCGTATTTTCGCGCTACCACCGGGCAGGCCGGAAACTGCCCGGGGATACACGCTGTCGGGCACCTCGATGGGTATTCCCGTACGGCCGTCCGCACCCCTTGCACCGCCTCCGGACTGGTCCGGTTCGGCGGCACAACAGAGATCCTTGCCTGCTGACGGGCCTCCGTCAAACCGGCCTTCCGCGTCATATGTTCAATCCTGAAGAATCCATGACGTTGGGTAGCGGGAAATGCCTTCACAAATGCCAGCTCCCTGCATTTCCGGCACCCTCCGCGCGCGTAGCGTGACGGAAAGTCAGCGACTGTGACGCGCAGCACACTTTCACCGTCCGTCGTCGTCCGGTCACAAAGCGGCGGCGGTAACGCTTCGGCATCCACGCCCGCGGAGGCCATTGACATGTCCCGCGAGGCGCACCTACGTTCCTGGGCACCGATAGGAAAGTTTCCTAACAGTTCTGGGAGGGCCTGTGACCGGCACCAGCGGCAACCCCGCCGTCGCCGGCCCCGTCGCGGGCACCCCCAGCCTGCTGCGGGCCATCAACGACCGGGCGGCCCTCCAGCTGCTGCTGGAGCGCGGCCCTCTCTCCCGGGCCCAGATCGGTGCGCTGACCGGCCTCTCCAAGCCGACCGCCTCCCAGCTGCTCTCCCGGCTGGAGGCCGCCGGTCTGGTGGTTCCGGTGGGCACCACCGAGGGCGGCCCGGGCCCCAACGCCCGGCTCTACCAGCTCGACCCGGGGGCCGCCCATGTCGCCGGGCTGGATGTCACCCCGGCCCGGATCCGGGTGGCCGTCGCCGACATCACCGGCCGGGTGGTGGGTGAGCATCTGCTCGCGACCCCGGGGCGGCAGGCCGCCGGCACCGTCGACCGGGTGGTCACCGCCGTGCGCGAGGCCGCCGGGCAGGCCGGACTGGAGCCGGAGCGGCTCTCCCAGGTGGTGGTCGGCGCCCCCGGCGCCATCGAGCCGCTCACCGGCCGGCTGCGCTACGCCCCGCATCTGACGGGGTGGCACTCCCCCCGGCTGCTCGCCGAACTGGCGGACCGCCTGGGTGCACCGGTGGTCTTCGAGAACGACGTCAATCTGGCCGCCGTCGCCGAACAGGCCCTCGGTGAGGCCCGCGGCTGCGAGGACTTCGTCCTGCTGTGGGCGGCCGAAGGGGTCGGGGCGGCCGTGGTGATCGCCGGGCGGCTGCACCGGGGGCACACCGGCGGCGCCGGGGAGGTCGGCTATATGCCACTGCCCGGTGCACCGCTGATCCGCAACGTCCGCCGGGAGAACTCCGGCGGTTTCCAGGAACTGGCCGGGGCCCCGGCCGTACTGGCACTGGCCAGGAAGCACGGCATCACCGGCCGCACCGCCCGGGAGGCGGTGGCCCGGGCCGCCGCGGCCGGCGACAGCCGCGGCGACGCCGTCCTCACCGAACTGGCGCACCGTCTCGCCACCGGGCTGGCCGCGATCGTCGCGGTGGTCGACCCGGAGCTGGTGGTGCTCTCCGGAGAGGTGCCCCAGGCGGGCGGCGAGCAGCTGCGCGCCCTGGTCCAGGAGGAGCTCACCGGGCTGGCCGTGCCGCGGCCGCGGCTGCGGATGAGCGCCCTCGAAGAGTCCCCGGTCGTCCAGGGCGCCCTGCAGAGCGCCCTGGCCACCGTTCGCGATGCCGTCTTCACCACGCACTGAACGTCCACGGTTCTTCGTCCACGGTTCTTCTTCCCTCATCCCTGCCGGGCCCTCCAGGAGGACATCCCCGTGACCATCAGCACCCGCAGACCGCACCGGACCGCAGCCGCCCTCGCCTGCGCCGCCGCCATCACCCTGCTCGCGAGCGCCTGTACGGGCAGCAGCGAGGGCGGGGCCAAGGACGACGCTTCCAAGGACACCACCATCACCTTCTGGCACGGCTGGAGCCAGCCGTCGGAGGTGAAGGCGATCTCCGACAACATCACGGCCTTCGAGAAGCTGCACCCCAACATCCACGTCAAGGTGGTCAAGAACGTCACCGACGACAAGATCAACCAGGCACTGCGGGCGGGCGGTTCGGACGCCCCCGATGTGGTCTCCTCCTTCACCACCGACAACGTGGGCAAGTTCTGCGCCTCCGGTGTCTGGGCCGATCTCAAGCCGTTCCTGGACCAGTCGCACATCGACCCGGCGGCGACCTTCCCGGCGGCCATGGCCGACTACACCCAGTACAAGGGCACCCGCTGCGCACTGCCGCTGCTGGGCGACGCCTACGGCCTGTACTACAACAAGGACGCCTTCAAGGCGGCCGGCATCACCGCCCCGCCGAAGACGCTGTCGGAGTTCACCGCGGACGCCAAGAAGCTCACCAAGGCCACCGCGACCGGCTACAGCCAGCTGGGCTTCATGCCCGACTTCCACGGCTACGAGTCCACCCCCACGCACTTCCTGGGCCAGTGGGGGGCCACCTACTTCGACAAGAGCGGCAAGTCCGACCTGGCCTCCGACCCCTCGGTCAGCGCGATGTTCCAGTGGCAGCAGAAGCTGGTGGCCGACCTCGGGGGCTTCCAGAAGCTGGAGAAGTACCGGACCGGCTTCGGCGACGAGTTCTCGGAGAAGAACCCCTTCGAGACCGGGCAGGTCGCCATGGCGATCGACGGTGAGTGGCGGACCGCCAACCTCACGGCGGACGGGGTGAAGTTCGACTGGGCCACCGCGCCCTTCCCGGTGCCGGACGACCAGGCGAGCACCTACGGCCGCGGCTACCAGACCGGCACCATCATCGGCATCGCCCGCACCAGCCAGAAGCAGAACGCCGCCTGGGAGCTGGTGAAGTACCTCACCACGGACACCGACGCGGTGGTGAGCTTCGCCAACGCGATCCACAATGTGCCGTCCACCTTCGCGGCGCTGAAGTCCCCCAAGGTCGACCAGGACCCCAACTTCCGCACCTTCCTGGACATCGCGGGCAACGCCAGCTCCAGCACCACCCCGGCCAGCATCAACGGCGGCGCCTACCAGGTGTCCCTGCAGAACTTCGGCTACAAGTACGAGTCCGGCCAGGTCCCCGACCTCAAGGCGGGCCTGGCCGGCGTCGACAAGGAGATCGACGCCGCCATCGCCCAGGCCCAGTGACCGGCATGGCAGCCCTTCTTCCCGTCCCGGCGGCGCTGCGGGCCAAGCGCCGCCGGGAGGCGGTCCGCACGCTCGCCTTCCTGTCGCCCTGGCTGATCGGCTTCGCGGTCTTCTTCGGCTATCCGCTGGTCTCCACCCTGTACTTCTCCTTCATGCACTACGACGGGTTCGCCCAGCCGACCTTCAGCGGGCTGAAGAACTGGCGGTATGTGCTCACCGACTACCCGTTCTTCTGGCAGGGCGTGCGCAACACCCTCTGGCTGGTCGTGGTGATGGTGACGCTGCGGGTGGTCTTCGGGCTGGGCGTCGGCATGCTGATCACAAAGATCAAGACCGGCGCGGGGTTCTTCCGCACCGCCTTCTATCTGCCGTACCTGGCACCGCCGGTCGCCGCCACCATCGGCTTCGCCTTCCTCTTCAACCCCGGTACCGGGCCGGTCAACCATCTGCTGGGCTCCGTCGGACTGCCTCAGCCGGGCTGGTTCACCGACCCGTCCTGGTCCAAGCCCGCGCTCACCCTGCTGGCGCTGTGGGGCATCGGCGACCTGATGGTGATCTTCATGGCCGCGCTGCTGGACGTCCCCCGGGAGCAGTACGAGGCGGCGCAGCTGGACGGGGCCGGCCCCTGGCAGCGGTTCCGCTTCGTCACCTACCCCAACATCTCCCCCATCGTGATGTTCGCCGTGGTCACCGGGGTGATCCAGACGCTGCAGTACTACACACAGGCCCTGGTCGCCGGAAAGGTCGCCAGCGGCATCATCGGCAACTCGGGCCAGCAGTTCGAGCCGGGCTACCCCCAGGGGTCCACCTGGACCCTGCCGCAGATGGTCTACAGCCTCGGCTTCCAGCGCTTCGACTACGGCTCCGCCTGCGTGGTGGCGCTGCTGCTGTTCGCGGTCGCCATGGCCTTCACCGCACTGCTGCTGCGCCGCCGCTCCGGCCTGATGGGCGCCGAGGACTGAGGAGGACCGTCCCCATGACCGATGCACTCCCGGCAGCGGCGCTCCGCGCCCGGCCGACACCCGCCGGCCGGGCGGCCCGCCGCCATGCCGCACTGCACTGGATCGCGGTGCACGCCCTGGGCGTGGCCGCCGCGCTCTTCTTCCTGCTGCCGTTCGTCTTCCTCTTCCTCACCTCGATGATGTCCGACCAGCAGGCGCTCACCTCCGACCTGTGGCCGCACCACTGGGCCTGGGGCAACTACAGCAAGGTGTGGCACACCCCCGGCTTCCTCACCTGGTGGCGCAACACCCTGCTGTACGCCGGGCTGGGCACGGCGCTCACCGTGGTCTCCAGCCTCCCGGTCGCCTATGCGCTCGCCAAGTTCCGCTTCCGCGGCCGGCGGATCGCGCTGATGGCCGTGATCTCCATGATGATGCTGCCGCCGCAGGTGGTGGTGATCCCGATGTACCTGTTCTGGGCCAAGCAGCTGCATCTGTCGGGCACCCTGTGGCCGCTGATCATCCCGATGGCCTTCGGCGACGCCTTCTCCATCTTCCTGCTGCGGCAGTTCCTGCTGACCATCCCCCGGGAGTACCTGGAGGCGGCCCGCATCGACGGCTGCGGTGAACTGCGCACCCTGCTGCGGGTGATGGTGCCGATGGCCAGGCCCGCGATCGCCGCGGTCGCGCTCTTCCAGTTCTTCTCCTGCTGGAACGACTACTTCGGCCCGCAGATCTACGCCGGTGAGAACGAGTCCGCCTGGACCCTCTCCTACGGCCTGGAGTCCTTCAAGGGCGCCCACCACACCAACTGGAACCTGACGATGGCCGCCACCCTGCTGGTGATGGCGCCCGTCATCGTCCTCTTCTTCTTCGCGCAGAAGGCCTTCATCGAAGGCGTGACACTGACAGGGGTCAAGGGCTGATGTCCTCCGTGAAGCCAACCCGTCTCAAACTGACCGTCGTGGGCGGCGGCTCCACCTACACACCCGAACTCGTCGACGGTTTCGCCCGGTTGCGCGACAGCCTGCCGCTGGAAGAGCTGGTGCTGGCCGACCCCGCCACCGAGCGGCTGGAGCTGGTCGGCGGTCTCGCCCGGCGGATCCTCGCCCGGCAGGGTCACCCCGCGACCGTCACCACCACCACCGACATCGACGCCGCCGTCGACGGCGCACATGCCGTGCTGCTCCAGCTGCGGGTCGGCGGCCAGGCCGCCCGCGACCGCGACGAGACCTGGCCGCTGGAGTGCGGCTGCGTCGGCCAGGAGACCACCGGCGCCGGCGGTCTGGCGAAGGCGCTGCGCACGGTGCCCGTGGTGCTGGACATCGCCGAACGGATCCGCCGCGCCAACCCGGACGCATGGATCGTGGACTTCACCAACCCGGTCGGCATCGTCACCCGTGCCCTGCTGACCGCGGGGCACAAGGCCGTGGGGCTGTGCAACGTCGCCATCGGCTTCCAGCGGAGGTTCGCCGGGCTGCTGGGCGTGGCGGCCGAGCGGATCCAGCTGGACCATGTCGGGCTCAACCACCTCACCTGGGAGCGCGGCGTCACCCTGCTGGACGCCCCGGGCGGCGGGACCGGCCGCGAGGTGCTCCCCGAGCTGCTGGCGGCGCACGGCCCGGCGATCACCGAGGGTCTGGAGCTGCCGCTGGAGCTGGTACGCCGCCTCGGTGTCGTCCCCTCGTACTATCTGCGCTACTTCTACCAGCACGACGAGGTGGTGACGGAGCTCAAGGCCAAGGGCTCCAGGGCCGCCGAGGTGGCCGCCATCGAGCGGCGGCTGCTGGAGATGTACGCCGACCCGGCGCTGGACGAGAAGCCCGCACTGCTCGCCGAACGGGGCGGTGCCTACTACTCCGAGGCCGCGGTGGCCCTGGTCGCCGCGCTGCTGGGAACGGGCTCCGCCGTCGGCTCCCGGCAGGTGGTCAACGTCCGCAACGACGGCACCCTGCCCTTCCTCCCGGACGACGCCGTGGTGGAGGTCCCCGCGCTGGTCGACGCGGACGGCGCCCGTCCGCTGCCGCAGCGCCCCGTGGAGCCGCTGTACGCCGGACTGATCGCCCATGTCACCGGCTATGAGCAGCTGGCGCTGGAGGCGGCGCTGCACGGTGGCCGCGACCGGGTCCATGATGCGCTGCTGGCCCATCCGCTGGTCGGTCAGCTCGACCGGGCAGCGTGGCTGACGGACCGTCTGATCGCCGAGAACCGCGCCCACCTGGGCTGGGCATGACCCGCAGCGGTGTGGAGCAGGGCAGGGAGGACGGCCCCCGGGGCGGCACGCCGCCGCAGGGCAGCCCGATCGGCGCGGGGACGGTGGGGGCGACCGGACCTGAGCTGGTCCGCGGGGTGCTGGCGGTGGACGCCGGGAACAGCAAGACCGATGTGGCGGTGGTGACCGCCGAGGGCGCCGTGCTGGGCACCGCACGCGGCGGGGGCTTCACCCCGCAGCTGGTGGGCGCCGAGGCCGCGGTGGCCGGGCTGGTCCCGCTGGTCGAGGCGGCGGCGGCCGAGGCGGGGCTGCCGGTGGACGGTGCCCGGCCGCTGGTCACCCATGTCTCCGCCTGTCTGGCCAACGCCGACCTTCCGGTGGAGGAGCAGCGGCTGCAGCAGGCCCTGGCCGCGCACGGCTGGGGCCGCACCGCGGTGGTCGCCAATGACACCTTCGCGCTGCTGAGGGCGGGTACCGACGCACCCCGCGGGGTCGCGGTGGTGTGCGGGGCGGGGATCAACTGCGCGGGTCTGCTGCCGGACGGCCGTACCGCCCGCTTCCCCGCGCTGGGGACGATCACCGGGGACTGGGGCGGCGGCCAGGGGCTGGCGACGGAGGTGATGTGGTGGTCGGTACGGGCCGAGGACGGGCGCGGGTCGGCCACCGCGCTGGCGGCCGCGGTCGCCGGCCACTTCGGGCGGCCGTCGGCGACGGCCGTGGCGGAGGCGGTGCATCTCGGCGGACTCCCCGAGGCGCGGCTGCATGAGCTGGTGCCGGTGCTCTTCGCCACGGCGGAGCGCGGCGACCCGGTGGCGGTCGAGCTGGTGGAGCGCCAGGCCGACGAGGTCGTCCGGCTCGCGGTGGTGGCACTGCGCCGGCTGGGGCTGCTGGACTCGCCCGTCGATGTGGTGCTGGGCGGTGGAGTGCTGGCCGCGCGTCAGCCGCTGCTGCTGGACCGGGTGCACGCCCTGCTGGCCGCCGAGGCACCGCTTGCCGAACCACGGGTGGTGACCGCTCCGCCGGTGCTGGGTGCGGCCCTGCTGGGCCTGGACCATCTGGCCGCCGAGGGGCTGGGCGGCGGCCCGGAGGCGCAGCAGCAGCTGCGTGCCTCGGCTGCGCTGCGGCGCGGCCCCGCAGTGGAGGCGCCCGCCGGCTGACCAGTTCCGGCCGCGGCCCGACGCCCTGCCGGCGCCCCTCACCGGGGCGCCGGCAGGGCGTCGCTGCTTCCTGGTCCCATCGCTTGACCGGTGCAGGACATCGCTCTACTGTGCGTTCATGTATGAGAACGGCGTTCAGCTTGTCGAACATATTCGACAGTCCGCGCCGACCTTCGCACCGCTCCCCACCACCCATTGGTCCCCGCGGCCCGGCCGCGGGCGGTGAAAGGAACGATCGTGCACACCGCAGTCCATCGCCGAAGGCGCAGCCGAACCCTGGCCGCGCTCTCCACGGCCACCCTTCTGATCGCAGCGGCGCTCACCGCGCTCTTCAGCGGCGGCCCCGCCATGGCCGCACCCGCCGCCGGCTCCTACAGCCTCTCCAACGCCGCCAGCGGGCTCTGCCTCACCGTGCCGGGCGCCTCCGGTTCCGACGGCGTCCAGCTGACCCAGACCGCCTGCAGCGGCGCAGCCGCACAGACCTGGAAGCTCGCCGCCTCCGGCAGCGGTTACACCCTCACCGCGCAGAACAGCGGCAAGTGCGCCGGCGTCCGCGACGCCTCCACCAGCGCGGGCAAGGCCGTCGAGCAGCAGAGCTGCAGTGGCGCTGCCACCCAGGTGTGGACGCTCACCGCGGTGAGCGGCGCCTACCAGGTCGTCAACAGCAACGGCGGCAAGTGCCTCAACGTCAAGGACAGCTCCACCGCGTCCGGCGCCCTGATCCAGCAGAACTCCTGCGACTCGGTGACCAGCAAGCGCTGGACCTTCACCACCGCCGGATCCGTGCCAACCAACCCGCCCACCACACCCCCCACCACACCCCCCACCACCCCGCCCACCACGCCCCCGGCCGGCTCCGGTCCGCCCGCCTGGCCCACCGCCACCGGCAGCCAGGCCGTCACCGCCACCATCTCCGTCTCCGGCACCTACGACGGCGGCCTGCGCCGCTACTACGGCAGCGGCGACCTGGGTACCGGCAGCCAGAGCGAGGACCAGCCGCCGATCTTCGAACTCGCCGGCGGCGCCACCCTGCAGAACGTCATCCTGGGCTCCCCGGCCGCCGACGGCGTCCACTGTCTGGGCGCCTGCACACTGAAGAACGTCTGGTGGGAGGACGTCGGCGAGGACGCCGCCACCTTCCTGGGCTCCTCCTCCTCGCTGGTCCGCACGGTCGACGGCGGCGGCGCCAAGCTCGCCGACGACAAGGTCTTCCAGCACAACGGCGGCGGCACCCTGATCGTCAAGAACTTCCAGGTCCAGGACTTCGGCAAGCTGTACCGCTCCTGCGGCAACTGCTCCACCCAGTACGGGCGGCACGTCCAGCTGCAGAACATCTGGGTGACCCCGCCCGGGGACACCATCGTCGGCATCAACCCCAACTACGGCGACACCGCGACCTTCTCGGGGATCACCGTCCACGGCGACTCCGGCGACGTCGACATCTGCACCAAGTACACCGGTGTGACCAGCGGTGAGCCCAAGGAGACGGGCACCGGTGCGGACGGCACCAACTGCATCTACTCCTCGTCCGACATCACCTACACCGGCTGACCGCCCCCCGCGTTCCCGGCGGCCCTGCCCGGCCGCCGGGAACCGCGCCGGATCCCCCGGCGTCGCTCTCGTCAGGGAACGTCCGGCGCTGACCGGTTCGTCCGAGCTCAAGAGCGGCGCAATTGCGGTGTGGCCGCCACTCCCGGTGGCCATACTGCTGGCGGAGGGGCCGGAATCCCTCCTGGGGGGAGGGGCGCGCGTGACCGTCACAGCAGCTCCGGGCGGCGCGCCCGGCAGCGCACCCGCAGCGGCCGAGGCACGGGCCCGGGTGCTGCGCACGCTCGGCACCCCGCCCGGCCGGCTGCGGCTGTCCGGCCTGGTGCTGGCCGTACTGATGCTGGCGTTCGGCGTGACGGCGGCGTGGCAGAGCGACCGGCGGGCGCAGTCCGCGGACGCGGTCGTGGAGCACAGCCAGCCGCTGAGCCAGGACGCCGCGGAGATCTACCGCTCGCTGGCCGACGCCGACACCACGGCGGCGACCGGGTTCCTGCTGGCCGGCGGTGAACCCCGGTCGGTGCGGCAGCGCTACGAGCAGGACCTCGACCGGGCATCGGAGCTGCTGGCCCGGGCAGCGGCCCGCACCACCGCGGCGTCCGACAGCCAGCGCTGGCTCTCCGCCCTCAATGAGCAACTGCCAGTCTACGCGGGCCTGGTGGAGACCGCCCGGTCGTACAACCGGCAGGGCCTGCCGCTCGGCGGCGCCTATCTGCGGTTCGCCTCCACCCTGATGCAGCAGCAGGACCAGTTGCACCCCGACGACCCCTACCGGGCGCACGGCATGCTGGCGGCGGCGCAGAAGCTCTACGCCGCGGAGACCGGCCGGCTGGGGCAGGACTACGCCGGGGCCCGCGCCGTCCCCTGGGCGGCGATCGGGCTGGGCGTGCTGGCCCTGGGGGCGCTGGTGCGGTTCCAGATCGGGCTCTTCCGCCGGACCAACCGGGTGTTCAACCCCGGCCTGCTGGCGGCCTCCGCGGCCACCGCGGCCGCCCTGCTGTGGCTGCTGGTGGGACACAGCGTCGCCCGGGCCGACCTGGCCGACAGCGACCGCCACGGCGCCGCCCCGCTGCGGATGCTGGACCAGGCCCGCATCGAGGCGCTCCAGTGCCGCGGCGCGGAGAACCTCAACCTGGTGGCCCGCGGCTCCACCACGCAGTACGCGGACCGCTGGGACAGCGTCACCCGGCAGCTGGCCGGGTCCGACGGCTCCGGCGGCACCCTCGGCGCCTCGCTGCGGCTCGCCGCCGGCGACACCGAGGGCACGGCCCGGATCCAGGCCGCCGCCGCCGACTTCCGCAGCTGGGACCACCTGCACGGGACGGCCGCGGCCAGCAATGACGACGGCGAGTACCAGGCGGCCGTGGACGCCACGGTGGGCCAGGGCAGGGCCGCCACCACCGACCGCGCCTTCGAGCAGATGGACCATGAACTGGCCGCCGCGGTGGCACATGAGCAGCACGACTTCGAGACGGCAGCCGACAACGGCCGCGGCGCGCTGGCCGGCCTCGCGGTGGGCACCGGCGTGCTGGCGGTGCTGGCCGCCGCAGGCGCGCTGCTGGGCATCGGCCGCAGACTGGCCGAGTACCGGTGAGGGGGAACGGGATGGCGCTGGGCACAGCGGGCCGGCGGCTGCTGCCGGCGGCCGCGGCACTCACACTGGCACTGGCGGTCGCCGCGGCCGGCGGGTCGGCCCCGCCGCGCGCCACGCCGCGGACCGCACCGGCCGGACACACCACAGCGGTACGCGCGGCGGCCGACGACTGCACCCCGGAGAACATGACCCGCAGCGTGCCGCCCTCGGCGGACCAGAGCGGATCCAAGGTCCGGCAGATCGTCCAGCGCGGCCATCTGATCGCCGGCGTCGACCAGAACAGCTACCGCTGGGGCTACCGCGACCCGGTCAGCGGCCGCTTCGAGGGCTTCGACATCGACCTGGTGCATGCCATCGCCAAGGCGATCCTGGGCGACCCGGACAAGGTGCAGTTCAAGTCCGTGCCCACGGCCAAGCGCATCGAGGCCGTCCAGTCGGGGCAGGTCGACCTGATCGTCCGCACCATGACGATCAGCTGCGCACGGCTGGGGGACGTCGCCTTCTCCACCGCCTACTTCCAGGCGGGCCAGCAGGTGGTCGTCCCCGGCACCTCCACGGCCCGCACCGTGGACCAGGCCCTGCACGGGCGTACCGTCTGCGCGGCCGAGGGCTCCACCGCACAGGAGGAGCTGAAGCGGGACTCCCGCGGCGCCACCGTACATCTGGTGGGCAATCAACTGGACTGCCTGGTCCTGATGCAGCTCGGCCGGGTCGACGCCACCATGACCGACGACGCCCTGGCGGCCGGTCAGCTGGCCCAGGACCCCACGCTGAGGCTGGTGGGCGACCCGCTGACCGTGGAGCCGTACGGCGTGGCGATGAACCGCAGGGACACCGATCTGGTGGCCCGGGTCAACCAGGTGCTGACCGACTACCGGAACGGTCCCTGGCAGCGCAGCTACCGCACCTGGCTCCAGCCGTACCTGGGCCGGTCCGCCGAACCGCCCGCGGCGCGGTACCTTCCCTAGGACCGGACCGGAACGAGGAAGGCGGGGCATGGCGCTGACGGGACCTGCGGGCCCGGTGATGAACCGGGAGGAGGTGGACCGCGCCCTGGTGCGGCTCGGCGCGGAACGCGACGCGATCGAGACGGCACTGCTGGCACTCCAGGACCACCCCGGCCGCCGCCTGCTGGACGGCGCCGAGCTGACGGGGCGCACCGCCGAACGCTGGGCTGTGGCCGAGCAGGGCGGCGCACTGCTCTGGTCGCTCTTCGACCGCTACGCCGAGGCGCTGGCCGCCGCCCGCGCGGTGCGCTCCCGGCGCACCCGGCCGGGCCAGGCGGAACTGGTGGAGCTGACCGAACTGCTCCGGGGCGCCGGGGTCACGGTCGCGGGCAGCCAGGTGCCGGACGCCGTCCGCACCCTGGCCGGTCCCGCCCGGCTGAGCGAGCAGCTGACCCTCGGTGAGCTGGTCGAGCGGATGAACACCTGGTACGCCACCGTCATCGACGTGGTGGCGGCGGCCGACGCGGTGTGGTCCGCACTGCCTGCCCGGATAGACCTGCTGCTCGCCGAGCTGCACCGGGTGCAGGCGCTGGCCCGCTCCGTCGGCGTGCACCCGGACACCCATCCGGCCGGCGGCGCGCTGCGGCAGCTGGGCGCCGAACTCGGCGACCTGCGCGCCCAGGTGGTCTCCGATCCGCTGTCGCTGTGGAACGCCGGCGGCGCCCGTTCCGCCGACGATCCCCGCAGGGCGGTCGGCGGGACCGTGGACACCGGCCGCTTCGACCGCGCCGCCCGCGAACTGGACGACCTCCGTGTCGAGTTGGAGGCGCTGCTGCGGCTCCGCGACGAGGCCGACGAGCGGCTCCAGCAGGTCGGCGAACTGCTGGCCCGGGCCGACGCCACCCTGGCCGAGGCCCGCCGGGCCCGTGGCGAGGTGCTCGCCAAGATAGCCGCGACCGAGGTGCCGGCGGTGCCGGGCCCGGCGTCCGCGCTGCGCGAGCGGATCAGCGGGGCGGCCGAGCTGCGCCACCACGGGCAGTGGCACCGGCTGGCACCGCTGCTGGACTCACTGGAGGACGCGGCGGCCAAGGAGCTGCTCCGGGCCCGGCACTCGCTCGGCTCGGTGACCCGGCCGCTGGCCGTCCGGGCCGAGCTGCGCGGCCGGTTGGACGCCTACAAGGCGATGGCGGCCCGGCTCGGACTGTCCGAGGACCCGGAGATCATCGAGCGGTACGAGAAGGCGCGCTGGCTGCTCTGGAGCGCGCCCTGCGATCTGCGGGCCGCCGACTCGGCGGTGGCCCGGTACCAGCAGGCACTGCGGCCGGTGTCCGAGCCGGCCGCGGACGGACACCCGGCGGAATAGGGCAGACGAGGGGGGACCATGGGCACACCGTGCACTCAGTCGGACTGCGAGGGCGGGGAGATGGACGAGGACGGCTACTGCACCCAGTGCGGGCTGGCCGCGCCCAGGACGTCCCCGCCGGCGGCCCCCGTGCCCCCGGCCCGCAGCGCCCCCTCGGCCCGTACCGCGACCTCCCTCCCCTCCTCCGGCCCGGCCTCCGCCCCCTCCTCCTCCGGCCCGTCCTCCGGCCCGGTCACCCGCAGCTCCCGTTCGCGCCGCTCCGTCCGCTCCGCAGGCACCGGCTCCGGCCGCCTGCTCTCCGTCCGCTCCAGCCGGGGCAGCGGCTCGGGCAGCACCCGGGGCCGGCTGGGCGCCGGACTGGTGACGGTGCCCCCGGTGCCCCGCCCCGATCCGCTGGCGGCGGTGCTGGAGAACCCCGAGGTCCCCGAACGCAAGCGCTACTGCAGCACCTGCGAGGCCCCCGTCGGCCGGGGACGGAGCGACCGCCCGGGCCGCGCCGAGGGGTTCTGCACCAAGTGCGGCACCACCTACTCCTTCACCCCCAAGCTGTTCCGGGGGGACCTGGTCGGCGGCCAGTACGACGTGGTGGGCTGCCTGGCGCACGGCGGTCTCGGCTGGATCTACCTGGCGGTCGACCGGCGGGTGAACGACCGCTGGGTGGTGCTCAAGGGTCTGCTGGACACCGGCGACGAGGACGCCCTGGCGGTGGCCATCGCCGAGCGCCGCTTCCTGGCCGAGGTCGACCACCCCAGCATCGTCCGCATCATCAACTTCGTGGAGCACCCGGACATCCGGTCCGGCTCCGTCGACGGCTACATCGTGATGGAGTACGTCGGCGGGCAGTCCCTCAAGGACATCGCCAACAACCGCCGTACCGCCGACGGCCGGCGTGAGCCGCTGCCCGTGGAGCAGGCGATCGCCTTCGCCCTGGAGGCGCTGCCGGCGCTCGGCTATCTGCACGACCGCGGCCTGGTCTACTGCGACTTCAAGGTCGACAATGTGATCCAGAGCGAGGACACGCTCAAGATCATCGACATGGGGGCCGTCCGCCGCCCCGATGACGACGGCCCGATCTACGGGACGGTCGGCTACCAGGCACCGGAGATCGCCACCGAAGGGCCCTCCCCCGCCTCGGACCTCTACACCGTGGCGCGCACCCTCGCCGTCCTCACCTTCGACTTCGCCGGCTACACCACCACCCACCGGTACCCCTCCCCGGCCCCGACGAGGTCGAGGTGTTCGCCCGCTACGAGTCCTTCCACCGGCTGCTGCTGCGCGCCACCGACCCCGACCCCGCACAGCGCTTCGCCTCCGCCGAGGAGATGGCCGAGCAGTTGACCGGTGTGCTGCGTGAGGTGCTCAGCCTCGGCGACGGCCGGCCGCGGTCGGCCCCCTCCACCCTCTTCGGCCCCGAACTGCGGGTCGCCGACACCCATGTGGTGCGACCCGGGGCGGCGGCGCAGCCACCCCGCGCCCGCGCCCCCCGGCCGACCCCGCTCCCCGCGGGCCCGCCCCAGGTGGCCGAGGTGGACGCCCGGACGGCCGGACTGGCCCTGCCGCTGCCCCGTACCGACCCGGCGGACCCCAACGCGGGACTGCTGACCACCCTGGTCGCCACCGCCCCCGCCGAGGTGCTGGCCGCGCTGCACTCGGTCCCGGCCGCCTCACCCGAGGTGCGGCTGCGGGAGCTGCGCGCCCATCTCGAACTGGGCGACCCGGTGGCCGCCCGCGCCGTCCTGCCCTCCCTGGACGAGGACTGGCGGGCCGTCTGGTACCGGGGGCTGGCGGCCCTCACCGCGGCCAATGACGAGACGTCACTGCTGGACGCCGCACATGCCTTTGATGCGGTCTACGACGCCTTCCCCGGCGAGGCCGCACCCAAGCTGGCTCTCGGCCTCTGCTCGGAGCTGCTCGACCGGTCCGACGACGCCGCCGAGTTCTACCGCCTGGTCTGGAGCACCGACCGCTCCTATGTCAGCGCCGCCTTCGGGCTGGCGCGGGTGCTGCTCGCCGCGGGTGACCGCGCCGGCGCCGTACAGACCCTGGAGTCCGTGCCGGAGACCTCCGTCCACTGCACCGCCGCCCGGACGGCCGCCATCAGGGCACGTATCCGGGACCGCTCGCCCGCCGAACCGCTCGCCGCCGACCTCCAGGCCTGCGCCGACCAGCTCACCGCTCTCGACCTGGACGCCCGGCCCCGCGAGGAACTGCGGGTCGAGGTGCTCGGCGCAGCGCTCGGCTGGGTCCTCGCCGGACCCCCGGACCAGGATCCGCTCACCCTGCTCGGGCATCCCGCCACCGAACGGGAACTGCGCAGGGCCCTGGAAGACTCCTACCGGGTGCTGGCCCGGCTGGCGGACCGGCAGGAGACCCGGTTCGCCCTTGTCGAGCGGGCCAACCGAACCAGGCCCAGGACGTGGGTGTGACCCGAATGAGGTGTGACAGGGGATGCCGCAGATGACCGTGTGCCCCGCCTGCGCGGAGCCGCTGGAACCCGACGACATGTTCTGCGGCGCCTGTGGAGTCGATCTGGCCGCAGCCCCGGCCCCCCAGGGCGGCACCGGGGACTTCGTCCTCGCCGCCCCGGCCCGCCTCCTCCTCGACGATGACGACGAGGACGAGGACGAGGAGGACGGGGACGGGGACGGCCAGGAGGGGTCGGAGGCCGGCGCCACCGGGACCGGGCCGCGCGCCCGGCCCTGCGTGCAGTGCGGCGGCGGCGTCTCGGCCGACGGCTACTGCGACACCTGCGGGGCCGCCCAGACCCGGCCGCGCGACCATATGGAGCGTGCTCTGGAGGGCGTCGCGGGCGTCAGCGACCGCGGTGTCCGCCACCACCGCAACGAGGACTCCTTCACCATCGCCGCCACCTCGCTCCCCGACGGCACCTCCGCCGTGGTCGCGGTGGTCTGCGACGGGGTCTCCTCCGCCACCCGCCCCGACGAGGCGTCGCGGGTCGGCGCGGACGCCGCATCCGAGGCGCTGCTCACGGCCCTCGAAGCGGGCACCGACCCGACCCGGGCGATGCACGACGCCCTGCTGGAGGCGGCCCGCGCCGTCGACGCCCTCGCGCACGACGGCAACGGACCCGACCCCGGCCAGAACTCCCCCGCCTGCACCTGTGTCAGCGCCGTCGCCGCCGCCGGCGCGGTCACCATCGGCTGGATCGGCGACAGCCGGGCCTACTGGATCCCCGACGACCGGGAGGCCGCGGAGCCCTACCGGCTCACCGAGGACGACTCCTGGGCCGCCCGAATGGTGTCCGCCGGGCTGATGGGCGAGGCCGAGGCGTACGCGGACCCCCGTGCCCATGCCATCACCGGCTGGCTCGGCGCCGACGCCGCCGAGGTGGACCCGCACACGGTCGCCTTCACCCCCCATGTCCCCGGGGTGGTGCTGGTCTGCACCGACGGCCTGTGGAACTACGCCGAGGCCGCCACCGACCTGGCCGACATCGTCCCCGACGACGCCCGCACCGAGCCGCTGTCCGCAGCCCGGCAGCTGGTCCGGTTCGCGCTCTCCCGCGGCGGCCACGACAACATCACCGTCGCCGTGCTGCCGTTCCCCCCGGCCCCGGCCCGCCGCCCCGAGGCGGAGCCCACACCCACTTTGGTCGACCTTCCGGGCGCAGAGCTGCCCGCCGACCGACAGGAGCACCGGTGATGGCCAGGCTGACCAAGCCCGAGCTGCCGAGTTTCACCGTCGACGTCTTCCAGAACGAGTACCTCTCCGAGGGCGCCCGCGAGGTCGACGCGATCGTCCGGGCGACCGCCACCGGCGGCGGCACCTCCGGCGGCCGCCCGCTCGCCGACCGGACGGAGGGGCCGGAGGCCGCGGTGGTCGTCATGGTCGACTGCTCGGGCTCCATGGACTACCCGTCCAGCAAGATACGCGCCGCCCGTGAGGCCACCGCCACCGCGATCGACACCCTGCGCGACGGAGTCGCCTTCGCCGTGGTCGCGGGCACCCACGAGGCCCGCGAGGTCTACCCCGGCGACGGCACCCTGGCCGTCGCCGACGCCGCTACCCGGCACGCCGCCAAGCAGGCGCTGCGCCGTCTCACCCCCGGCGGCGGCACCGCCATCGGCACCTGGCTGCGCAAGGCCGACCGCCTCTTCCTCACCCGCCGGGACATCACCATCCGGCACGGCATCCTGCTCACCGACGGCCGCAACGAGCATGAGAAGCCCGAGGCGCTCACCGCCGCCCTGGACGCCGTCTCCGGCCACTTCACCTGCGACTGCCGGGGCGTCGGCACCGACTGGGAGGTGGCGGAGCTGCGCCGGGTCTCCACCGCGCTGCTCGGCACCGTGGACATCGTCGCCGACCCGGAGGGCCTCGCCGACGACTTCCGGGCCATGATGGCGGACGCCATGGGCAAGGGGGTGGCCGATGTCGGTCTGCGGGTGTGGACCCCGCAGCACGCCACCGTCGGCTTCGTCAAACAGGTCGCCCCCGCCGTCGCCGACCTCACCGAGCGCCGCACCGAGGCCGGCCCCAGGGCCGGCGACTATCCGACCGGGTCCTGGGGCGACGAGAGCCGCGACTACCACCTGTGCCTCCGGGTGCCCGCCGCCGCGGTCGGCAGCGAGATGCTGGCCGCCCGGGTCAGCCTGGTGCTGACCCGTCCGGACGGCACCGCAGAGGTGCTTTCCCAAGGGCTGGTCAAGGCCATCTGGACCGACGACCTGGCCTCCTCCACCCGGATCAGCCCCCAGGTCGCCCACTACACCGGCCAGGCCGAGCTGGCCGAATCCATCCAGCTGGGCCTGGAGGCGCACCGCAGTGGCGACATCGACCAGGCAACCGCCAAGCTGGGCAAGGCAGTTCGCCTGGCCCACGCCTCGGGCAACGAGGACACCTTCAGACTGCTGCAGAAGGTGGTCGACGTCGTCGACCCGAAGGAAGGTACCGTTCGGTTTCGCAAGCATGTGAGCGAGGCCGACGAGATGACCCTTGAGACCCGCTCCACGAAGACCGTACGCGTGAAGAAGTAGTGGGGGGCACTGATGCCGATCTGCCCAAGGGGCCATGACTCACAGGCCGAGGACTGGTGCGACGTCTGCGGCTTCCCGATGAGCGGGCACAACCCGGCCCCCTCCTACGGCGCGCCTCCCGGCCTGGCCCCGCAGGGAGTGGCGCCGCAGGGGATCCAGTCCCCCGGGATGGCACGCCCCGGGATGGCGCCCGCCGGGATGGCGCCGCCGCCCTTCTCCGAGCCCGAGACCACCGACGCCCTCGCCACCTGCCCGATCTGCCGCACCCCGCAGACCGGTCGGTACTGCGAGGAGTGCGGCTACGACTACGACCTGTCCGCCCCCTCCCGCGGCATCGGCCACCAGCCCCCGCAGCAGCAGAGCTACGGCTACCCCCAGCCGTCCGCACCGGCACCTGCGCCGTCCGCACCGGCGGCTGACCTCTTCGGCACCTACGCCCCCGCTCCGCAGCAGTCCGCACCGCCGATGTCCGCACCGCCGATGTCCGCGCCGCCGATGTCCGGACCGCCGATGTCCGGACCGCCGATGTCCGGACCGCCGATGTCCGGACCGCCGATGTCCGCGCCCCAGCCCTCGTACGGCGGCTTCGACACCGACTTCCGCCTCACCCCGCCGTCCCAGTCCGCCACGCCCCCGGCGCCCGAGCCCCCGCCGGTCCGGGCCACCTGGGTGGCCGTGGTCAGCGCGGACCGCGAGTACTTCACCCAGATGATGGCCCGCAGCGGCCCCGAGGCCCAGGGGCTCTACTTCCCGCCCTACTGCCCCGAGCGCCGCATCCCGATGACCGGCCGCGGCCAGCTGCGGATCGGCCGCCGCAGCCAGCAGCGGGGCACGGTGCCCGAGATCGACCTCTCGGTGCCCCCGGAGGACCCGGGCGCCTCGCACCAGCACGCCCTGCTCCAGGAGCAGCCCGACGGCAACTGGATCGTGGTCGACCAGGACTCCACCAACGGCACCACCGTCAACGGCTCCCCCGACCCGATAGCCCCGCACACCGGCGTCCCGCTCAACGACGGCGACCGGGTGCATGTCGGCGCCTGGACCACCATCACCGTCCACCGCGCCTGACCCGCTGTCCCCGTCGACACCGTCGTCCCCGTCGTCCCCCGCCGGTAGCGGTTCCGGCCGGGGGACGGGCGGGTGCTTTGCCTGAACGAGACCCACAGAGTCTGCTCAAGTAGCCCTCTTGACCACCTTTGATCCCTAAGGTGTGGCTCATGACAGCTGCTATAGCCGCCGAGGGAATCCGGAAGCGGTACGGGGACATCCAGGCCGTCGACGGGGTGGCACTCACCGTCGAGACGGGCGAGTTCTACGGCATCCTGGGGCCGAACGGGGCCGGCAAGACGACCACTCTCGAGATCCTCGAGGGCATCCGTGAACCCGACGAGGGACACATCGAACTGCTGGGGATGAACCCCTGGCCGCGCAATCCGCACCTGCTGCCCCGGATCGGGGTGCAGTTCCAGGCCTCCGCCTTCTTCGACCGGCTCACCGCCCGGGAGACCATCCACACCTTCGCCTCCCTCTACGGGATCGGCACCAGGAATGCCGACGCCATGCTGGAGCGGGTCGGCCTCACCGAGCTCGCCGCGGTGCGCGCCGAGAAGCTCTCGGGCGGCCAGGCCCAGCGGCTCTCCATCGCCTGCGCACTGGTCCACGACCCGGAGCTGGTCTTCCTGGACGAGCCCACCACCGGTCTCGACCCGCAGGCCCGCCGCAATCTGTGGGACCTGCTGCGCGACATCAACGCCGAGGGCCGCACTGTGGTGCTCACCACGCACTACCTGGACGAGGCCGAGATCCTCTGCGACCGGGTCTCCGTCATGGACCACGGCAAGGTGCTGAAGACCGGCGCCCCGGCCGCCCTGGTCCGCGAACTGGACGAGACGGTACGGGTCAGCGTGGAGTCCGGCCTGGTCACCGCGGATGCCGTACGGGAACTGCTGACCGCGGCCGGAGCCGAGAGCACCGCCGTGGAGGACGACGGGGTGTCGCTGTCCGTCGCGACCCGTGCGCCCGCCCCCGTGCTGTCCGTCCTCGCCGACCAGGGCGCACTTCGCGGCCTCGAGGTGCGCGGCGCCACCCTGGAGGACGTCTTCCTCCACCTGACCGGACGGGAGTACCGGGCGTGAGCGGGGACCAGACATCCACCGAGGCCCCGGCCGAGGGCACGCCCTCCGCGCCGGCCGAATCAGCCCCGGCCCACGAGGGGGTCCCCGCCCAGGCAGGGGCCCGCCCGCGGCGTCCCGCCCCGGGTACGGACCGCCCGGCCGCAGGCGGGGGCGTCAGCGCCTTCCGCAGCCTCTCCCGAGTGATGATCGTCACCTTTCTGCGGGACCGGTCGGCGCTCTTCTTCGTGGTCCTCTTCCCGCTGATGTTCCTGCTGCTCTTCGGCACCCTCTTCAAGAGCGCCACCACCGCGCACGTCAAGGTCGCCCAGGTCGGCTCCGTGGCCGTACTGGACTCGGTGCAGGGCCAGGCCCGGACCGAGCTGGACAAGGTGCTCACCGTCTCCAAGGAGACCGACGAGGCCGCCGCACTGGCCAAGGTCCGCAAGGGCGACCTGGACGCGCTGGTGGAGCAGGACGGGTCCGGCACCGTGGTGCTGCGCTTCAGCGCCGCCGACCAGGTCCGCGCGGGCACCGTCCAGGGCGTCATCAACTCGGTCGTCCAGCAGGCCAACCAGGCCGCCACCGGCAAGCCCCCGGCCTACACCCTGAAGTCGGCGCAGGTGGAGGACCAGTCGGTCAAGCCGATCCAGTACCTCACCCCAGGCCTGCTGGGCTGGGCCATCGCCACCGGTGCCGTCTTCAGCGCCGCGCTGACGCTGGTCACCTGGCGCCGCAAGCGGCTGCTGCGCCGGCTGCGGCTGGCCCCGGTGAGCGTGGGCTCCATCGTGGCCTCCCGGGTGGGCGTCAGCGTCCTCACCGCGCTCATCCAGACGGCGATCTTCGTACTGGTGGCCTCCACTCCGGCCTTCGGGCTGAAGCTCACCGGCAACTGGTGGCTGACCATCCCCATGGTCATCTGCGGCACCATCGCCTTTATGTCGATCGGCCTGCTGGTCGGCTCGATCGCCAAGACCGAGGAGGCCGCCAACGGCCTGGCACAGATCATCGTGCTGCCGATGTCCTTCCTCTCCGGGTCGTTCTTCCCCCTGGACGGCGCCCCCTCCTGGCTGCGGACGGTCTCCGAGGTGATGCCGCTGCGCCACCTGGTCACGGCCACCCAGAGCGTTCTCACCCGTGGCGGCGGCCTCGGCGACGCTCTGCCCACCATGGGCGGCCTGCTGCTCTTCGCCGCCGTGGTGACCGCGATCGCCTGGCGGTTCTTCGACTGGGACGAGGCCTGACAGTCCGCGGGTGGGCCGGGAGGGGAGCCCCTCCCGGCCCACCCGCGGCTTCTGCGACCATGGTGGGGTGACTGAGATCGGGCGCGGCGCCACCAGCGAGGAGACCTTCTACGACGCGGTCGGCGGCGAGGACGTCTTCCGCCGTCTTGTGCACCGCTTCTACCAGGGAGTCGCCGAGGACCCCCTGCTGCGGCCGATGTACCCGGAGGAGGACCTCGGGCCGGCCGAGGAGCGGCTCACCCTCTTCCTGATGCAGTACTGGGGCGGGCCCCGCAGCTACAGCGACAACCGCGGCCACCCCCGGCTGCGGATGCGCCATGTGCCCTTCCGGGTGGACCGGTCCGCCCATGACGCCTGGCTGCGCCATATGCGCTCAGCGGTGGACGACCTCGGGCTCAGCCCCGACCATGAGCGCCAGCTGTGGGACTACCTCACCTATGCCGCCGCATCCATGATCAACACTGCCGACTGAACCACCGGCCGGGCCGTCCGTCCGCCGTCGTTCGCCGTCGTCCGCCGTCGTCCGCACCGGGGAGACCAGCGAGGGCCCACCGCCCTGCCCGGTCGGGCACGGCCGACGGGCCCAGCCGACAGGTGCTGCCGCCCGGGCGCTGCCGACGGGTACTGCCTCAGGACAGCGGGGTCAGCCCCAGTCCGCTGCCGGGCGCCGCCGTACGGCGCAGCGCCACCGAACCGTGCGGACAGCTCAGACGCAGCCATCCACCGGCCTGGAACACCGACAGCTCGGCCCCCGGCCGCAGGAAGCCCAGCACCTGCGCGGCGTGCACAGCACGCAGCGGGAGCCTGGCGGCGGTGTCCACCGGCCGGGACCAGATCTCGTCCGCCAGGGCGTCCAGCACAGCCCGGGTGCGGTCCTCCACGGGCATCGCCTCGCTGCGGGTGCGGAATTCGGCGACTGCTCCGGCGACCGCCGCCACGACCGGCGCCCCGGGAAGGGCGCCCAGCGGGCGCCAGCCGCTGCGGGGCGGCAGCATCCCGGTCCAGGCGGGACCGGTGACCATGGGCGGGACACCGAGTGCGGCAGCCTGCTCGTCCAGGGCCTCCAGCAGCTGACCCGCGGAGACCGTGGCGTCCAGCGGTGTCGTCCGCTGCTCACCGAGCCGGGCCGTGCGTACCGCCACCACACCCGAACCGCCAAGCGGCAGCCGGCCGAAGACGGCGAGCACACCGCCCTCGGCGGCGGCCGCCGGGGCGGCCTGGAGGCGCACGGCGGCAGCCCGGTCGTAGCGGAGCAGCCGGCTCAGGAAGGACGCCAGGTCGGCGGCCTCCCCGGGGTCGGCGAGGCGGAGGGTGGTCATGGCCGATGCGGTGCTCAGGCCGCCGCCTCCTCGGCCCGGGTGCCGCTGTCGGCGGCAGTCGCGGCCTTGGCGGCCGTGGCGGCGCCGGCTGCGGTTGCGGCCTTGGCGGCAGGGGCGGCCCCGGCGCCGGATGCGGCGTCGTCCGGGCCGTCCGTGTAGCGGTTCAGGAAGGCGCGCTCCACCGGCGAGATCCGGCGCGGCCGGCCGGCCGCCAGGTCATAGGGGACCACCACGGTGGAGGCCTTGACGTACACCGTCTCGCGCCCCTCCTCGTCGGTGTCCTTGATCTCGTAGCGGACCGTCAGGGAGGCCGCACTCACCCGGGTCACCCAGGTCTCCACGGTGACCGGCTCGGGCCGGTGGACCAGCGGTCGCAGATAGTCGATCTCATGGCGGGCCACCACCGAGCCGCCCGCGAACTCGCCGGCCCCGGCCTCGGCGGCCCGGTTGAACATGAAGTCCACCCGCGCCTCCTCGAGATAGCGCAGGAAGACGACGTTGTTCACATGGCCGAAGGCGTCCATGTCGGACCAGCGCATCGGGCAGGCGTAGATGTGGCGTGCCACGCGGGGTGCTCTCCTGAGTTCTGCGATGTGGTGCTGCCGACGCGGCCCGGCGGACCGCCCTGGGGCGGTCCGCCGGGCCCTGGCGGCGTCAGCCGCGGGTGAGCTTCTTGTAGGTGGCGCGGTGCGGCCGGGCTGCCTCGGCGCCGAGCCGGTCGACCTTGTTCTTCTCGTAGGACTCGAAGTTGCCCTCGAACCAGAACCACTTGCTGTCACCCTCGTAGGCGAGGATGTGGGTGGCCACCCGGTCCAGGAACCAGCGGTCGTGGGAGACCACCACGGCGCAGCCGGGGAACTCCAGCAGCGCGTTCTCCAGCGAGGAGAGGGTCTCCACGTCGAGGTCGTTGGTGGGCTCGTCGAGCAGCAGCAGGTTGCCGCCCTGCTTGAGGGTGAGCGCCAGGTTGAGCCGGTTGCGCTCACCGCCGGAGAGCACCCCGGCGGGCTTCTGCTGGTCCGGGCCCTTGAAGCCGAACGCGGACACATACGCCCGCGACGGCATCTCGACCTGGCCGACGTTGATGTAGTCCAGCTCGTCGGAGACCACGGCCCAGAGGGTCTTCTTGGGGTCGATCCCGCCGCGGTTCTGGTCGACATAGGAGATCTTGACGGTCTCGCCGACCTTGATCTCGCCCGAGTCCGGGGACTCCTCGCCGGTGATCATCTTGAAGAGCGTGGTCTTGCCGGCGCCGTTGGGGCCGATGATGCCGACGATGCCGTTGCGGGGCAGGGTGAACGACAGGTCGTCGATCAGCACCTTGTCGCCGAAGGCCTTGTTGAGGTTCTTGACCTCGACCACCACGCCGCCCAGGCGGGGACCCGGCGGAATCTGGATCTCCTCGAAGTCCAGCTTCCGCATCTTCTCGGCCTCGGCAGCCATCTCCTCGTAGCGGGCGAGGCGGGCCTTGGACTTGGCCTGGCGGCCCTTGGCGTTGGAGCGGACCCACTCCAGCTCTTCCTTGAGCCGCTTGGCGCGCGCTTGGCGTCCTTCTGGCCCTCGACCTTGAGCCGGGACTGCTTGGTCTCCAGGTAGGTGGAGTAGTTGCCCTCGTAGGGGTAGGCGCGGCCGCGGTCGAGCTCCAGGATCCACTCGGCCACGTTGTCCAGGAAGTACCGGTCGTGGGTGACCGCGACAACGGTGCCGGCGTACTTCTCCAGGTGCTGCTCCAGCCACTGCACGGACTCGGCGTCCAGGTGGTTGGTGGGCTCGTCCAGCAGCAGCAGGTCGGGGGCCTCCAGCAGCAGCTTGCAGAGCGCGACGCGGCGCTTCTCACCACCGGAGAGGTTGACCACCGGCCAGTCGCCGGGCGGGCAGCCCAGGGCGTCCATGGCCTGCTCCAGCTGGGCGTCCAGGTCCCAGGCGTTGGCGTGGTCCAGCTGCTCCTGGAGCTTGCCCATCTCGTCGAGCAGCGCGTCCGAGTAATCGGTGGCCATCAGCTCGGCGATCTCGTTGAACCGGTCGAGCTTGGCCTTGATCTCCTTGACGCCGTCCTGGACGTTCTCCAGCACGGTCTTGGAGTCGTCGAGCGGGGGCTCCTGCAGGAGCATGCCGACGGTGAAGCCGGGCGAGAGGAAGGCATCGCCGTTGGAGGGCTGCTCCAGGCCTGCCATCATCTTCAGCACCGTCGACTTACCGGCGCCGTTGGGACCCACGACGCCGATCTTCGCTCCCGGCAGGAAGCTGAGCGTCACGTCGTCAAGGATGACCTTGTCGCCGTGCGCCTTGCGCACCTTGCGCATGGTGTAGATGAACTCAGCCAAGGGAAATCGCTCCGGCGTCGTCGGGATTGGACTTACAGGGGTTACGACCCTCCATTGTGCCGCAACCTTGAGGGCCACCCCGCACGCCGGGACCCGGCCCCCGTGAACGGGAGCCGGGTCCGGGCGGTACTGCTTGCTGCCGACCGCGTCCTGGATCAGGCGGACGGGGTCGAACGGCGCTTGCGGAGGAAGAACACCACGCCGCCGCCGATCACCACGAGCGCCGCGGCGATACCCGCGATCACCGGGGTGGCGCTGCTGCTACCGGTCTCGGCCAGGCCGCCACCGGTGGTGGTGCCGGTGGTCCCGCCAGCCGTGGTGGCCGTGGTCGGGGAGGCGCTGGGCGAGACGCTCGGGGAGGCGCTGGGCGTGCTCCCGCCGGTCGTGCCGCCCGTGGTGGTGGCGGTCTGGCAGTCCAGGACGCCGCTGGTCTCCCAGGGGCCGTAACCGGCCGGACCCTCGATCTTGATGTCGTACTGCTGGTCCTCGGCGACCTTGACCAGGACGGTCTCGGACTTGCCCGGCTGAACGGTGTGGGTCTCGCCGTTCAGGGTGAAGGTGAAGTCCTCGTCACCGCTGTTGGTGGCGGTCACCTGGACGCCCCCGGCCGTGCAGTCCTTCTCGAAGGTCACGGCGGGGATGGGGCCCTGGTGCGCCTTGGGCGCCCAGGCGCCGGTCGCAGAGGCGGTCACCGGCACCGAGGAGGAGCCGGCCAGGATCAGGGTCTGGCTCTTCTTGTCCACCGGGCCGAAGACCCGGCCGACCTCGATCTGCGTCGTGGTGGACGCCGTGATGGTGCCCTCGCCCTTGGGGGCGGCGGCCGGCACATCGAAGAAGAGCTTGTCGCCGTTGGCGGCCGAGGTGGCGGCCTGGCCGCTCTCGTTCACCAGGGTGACGCCGGCAGCCTTGGCCGCGGCGTCCAGGTCCAGGGCGACCTTGTCGGCGCTGGTGCTGACAGTGATCGGGCCGACCTTCTCACCGCTGTTGCCGGAGACGCTGTCCGGGCTCAGCTGGAGCGAGGGCAGCGGCTCGTCGGCCCCGCCGTTCTGGTCGGCCTGGGCCTCCAGCCACTGGGTCACCTTGTCGGCGTTCCCGTTCTCCGGGTGGGCGTCCACGCCGTCCGAGAAGTGCCAGATGGCAGCCTGGGTGGCGGCGGCGGCGGTGTCGTCGTTCAGCGTGACGCCGGCCTTCCCGCCCAGGGTCGCGGGGTCCACGACCGGGTAGGCGTGCTGAAGGATCCAGCGGATCTTGCCCAGCTGCTCCTTCTTGCCCGACAGGACCGAGTGGTCCCAGTCGGTCTCGTTGTACTCGGTGCCGCCACGCGTCGGGTTGTGGATGTCGATGCAGTAGGTCTCGAGCGTCGCATCCTTCAGCTTGAGCTGGATGGTGCCGCCGGTGGGCCGCTCCACCACGTGGCCCGAACCGTCAAGGATGTCGACCTGGCCGCCGTGGATGATCCCGCCCAGCACGGCGACGTTCGCACCACCCTGGCCGTCGTCGGCCGCCGCTGCACCGGCAAAAGCAAGGCTTCCCCGACCAGCATGCTCGACGCGAGCATGACAGTTGACACGCGGGGTATGACCCGCCCGCGAACACGGAACATAGATGTCTCCTCCGGGGCGGCCGCGCAACCTGACGCACCGCCGACACGCCACGCCCCCCGCGCGCAGCTCGACCTGACCCGATGCATCCTATTGATCGTTGAGGCTGCTCAAACCCCCGTGCGAAACCAGGACAGTCCCGTGTCCGCATCGTTATCAAACCGCCCGAGCGTCTACAGAGCTGTCGATAAATCCTCAATACAGACAGGAAGTAGACGGAGCATCATGTATTGAACGCCGCTCCTTCACTACTTCTCCACACACTCAGTGGCCGCCCTCAGGCCGGGACCGCCGCCCCGTCACACGCCCATGGCCGACCTCGGCCCGGGACCGGCACCCCGCCGCACACGCTCAGAGCCCGCCTCAGACCGGGGCCGGCACACCCACCGCACACGTCCATGGCCGACCTCGGACCGGGATCGACACCCCGCCGCACACGCTCAGAGCCCGCCTCAGACCGGGGCCGGCACACCCACCGCACACGTCCATGGCCGACCTCGGACCGGGATCGACACCCCGCCGCACACGCTCAGAGCCCGCCTCAGACCGGGGCCGGCACACCCACCGCCACCTGCGGCTCCCCCCGCCCCCAGGCAGGCTGCTGCTCCACCAGCTCCGGCCGCGCCCGCACAGCCCGCCGAAAGGCCGAAGTGCCCCGCGCCAGATCATGACCGAGCGCCCAGGCATCGACGTCGACCGTGATGCTCCGCTTCCCGTCCACCTCCCGATCCCGCACCCTCAACCGGCCGGTCACCACCAGCGGGTCGCCCTTGCTCACCGAACTCACCACGTTCTCGGCCATCCACCGCCAGGCCCACACGGTTACAAAGCTGGTCTCGCCGTCCACCCAGGCACCCTGCTGCCGGTCGTAGCGCCGCTCGGTGGACGCCAGCCGGAAGCTGGCCAGCGGCACACCCGCCGAGGTGGTGGAGTAGCGTACGTCGGTCGCCGCGTTGCCGACGATGGTCACCAGGGTCTCGTTCACAGGCACTCCCCCGCAGTTGGTTACGTTGCTGCGAGACTGCCCCGCCACGGACACCCCTGCCAGTCACCACCGCAATCCTGTGGACAACCCCGGCATGTGGAAAACCAGATTCACCCTGTCGAAGACGCCAAGAATCAACCGCTTGACGATTCGGCTGCGTTCATGACAATTTACGGTTGCTCCCAATCCGCCACCCGGGTGACCCCGCCCCACCTGGGCAGATCATCCGGTCGGACGAAAAGGACACCTCCTCCCGATACCCACCGGGTCCATAACGGGTGAGGCGGCAGGGCCGTAACGAGTGGACAACGTCCCGCCGGACGCCGGGCAATACCGCTGCACTCTCGGGCGTCACCTGCGATTATCGGACCGCTCCTCCAGCGCCGCCGCGACGGCGCAACGGTGGAACGCAAGGGAGAAAACCCGGACACCCTTATCCTGTCCCCGACAGGACAACGGCAGGCCACGCGCACCCCGCGCCGTGCTCGAGGCCAGCCGTCGCTTCCGCGCGCCGCACCTGCGCCGCTCACGGCAGCCCCGTCCGGGCCTGTCCGGCCCCCGTAGCTCAGCGGATAGAGCAGGTGCCTTCTAAGCACTTGGTCGCAGGTTCGAGTCCTGCCGGGGGCACCTCTGCTCAGAGGATCAGACGCCCCGGACCCGCGATCGGTTCCGGGGCGTTTTCGCAGTTCAGGCAAGGTGGCATCCGCAGCACCGGGCGGCTCGGGCTGCCCGGCGCCTACCGTGTCACGGCCGGAGCCGGGTCCGGCGGCGTCCGGCTGACACCGAGAAGTTGCGGGTGGCCGCGGAGAATACGCGGAGAAGTACTCCGGCCCCGGTCATCCCGCCGGGTAGTAGCTGCTGACGTCCACCAGGCTCTCGATGCGCCTCTGGATGTCCGCGGCCTGGCCGGAGATCACACGGGCGTAGGTGGCCAGCAGGACCGGCACACTGTTCACCGCCCACTCCGCCACCTGCGCCGGCGGCACTCCCGCGTTGAGCCATCCCGTCAGGCAGGTGTGCCGGCAGTCGTAGACCCGCCGCCCGAGCGGTGACGCACACTCCTCGGGCGCGTGCACAGCTTCCCGTGCCCTGCCCCATGCCCGGCGGACGACCACCCCGGAGAGCACTCCGCCTTTCTCTCCCTTGAAGAGCAGGTCATTGGGCTCCAGCTTCTCCCGTGCGATGCGGTCACGCAGAATCGCCACCAGCACAGGGTGCATCAGGAACGGCACGCGTCTCGCTGTCGGCCCTTCCCTTGAGGGCTCGCCGGTCGTGGATCTCCCCGGAGTCGGTCCACTGGCTGCGGACTTCGGCGGACAACCACGGACTCCCATGGACTGTTATCGCAAGTCGCAGGCGGTTCAGGTGCAGGTCGCACGACTGCACAGGTTGCCTCGGGACGACGAGGCCCGCGGGATGGGGTGCGAAGTCACGGGGCGGAACCTCCTTGGGGAGCGCGTGGGAGACCTGATCTGGGAACTGCTGATACGGCCGGTAGCCGATCTGTTCTTCGACGTAACCGCCGGCCCCTCGGTGGATCGGTGGCGAACGCGAAAGGTCAACGCGTTCCGCCGCCGGCTCAGGAGAGAGCCTGGTGCCGGCGTGACAGCAGCGATTGACAGCAACGCCCCCGCACAGCGGCGGACGAAGGCACACGTCATGGGGAGTCGGGGCCCAGGCGGGAGACCGCGAAAGAGCCACCGGCGACGCCTTCGGCATCACCGATAAGGAAGAGGCCAGTCTGTCGGCCCACGGCTCCCAGCCCGTTTGACCGCGAGCCTCCACCGCCCTCGCGGTACAGTTCCGCTCCAACCGGGGAGGGGACAATCAATGCAGAACCCGTTCAGAGATGGTGGACCACTCGACAGAGGCACGACCGTTGTGTCCCTCTTCATCTCCATAGGGCTCTTGATCTCCGGTATCAAGGAGCACGGTCATGGCGCGTCTCTGCTGTGGCCGCTTGCGGGCGCCTGCATGGTGTTGATGTCCCTGTACAACATCTATCGGGAGTTCTTCCGCCGCCCCCCGGATCAGTCGTAACCGCTCGGGCCGTCCCTGGACCGTGCGAGGCGAGCCAAGGCTGACCAACGCCGACGGACAACAACGCTCACGCCATTGCAGGTCAGAAGTCAGACGCGCCGAGACACCGCAGGTGGCGTGCCTGGCTCACCAGATCCAGGGCAAGAAGCAAGCTGCCGGAAGGAGTCGGCGACCGCACTCCTTGACGAGCCGTAGGCGTGTCCTCCCCCGGTCCGGGACCCGAACCGGGGGAGGACCGGGCCCAATCAGGCAGATGCAGGCAGGCATGGAAGTCGGCCCCGATGTGCAGGCGGTAAGGGCGCCCGACCCCAAACCAGGCCGGCTAGCGGCCAAACCCCTGTGCCGCCACGCGCGGGACTACCACGGAGCAAGGCGAGGCCTGCGGAACGCATCAGCACGCGTTGTGCGTGACAGCCGCCCAGGAATCGGCGGGACCCGGCATGCGAAGCGATCCGCAAACCGTGACCGAGGCTTGGGGGTTGGACGTGTGTTCGCCCTTGGTTCCCGGTTCGGGTGATCCCGTCTTGGCCATGGCATGAAGACAGGGCCCCTGCGCAACTTGGAGGTTGTCGAGACCCAAAAGTCGCATGGAGGCCCTATTGCCGCATTTCTACGCCGCCGCCAGGGTCGAGGGCAACCGGGCTCCACGGGAGTGTGACTGCCTGGCACACCGGTTCGGGAACGCGCGCGACGGCGGGGAACGTGTTCGGCGCTACCCGAGCGATCTGACCGACGCACAATGGGCGGCAGTACGGGACCTGCTGCCAACGCCGGCGTGGATGGACGGCCGCGGCGGGCGGCCGGAGGGCTACTGCCACCGCCAGATACTCGACGCCGTCCGGTACGTGGTGGACAACGGCGTGAAATGGGCCGCACTGCCCGCGGACTACCCACCGTTCAAGCGGGTCCACGCCTTCTTCACCCGCTGGCGCGACACCGGCCTGCTGGCCGAGTTCCACGACCGGCTGCGCGGCGCGGTCCGCGAGGCAGAGGGCCGCAACGCGGAGCCGACCGCCGCGGTCATCGACTCGCAGTCGGTCAAGGCCGCTGCCAACGTGAGGAGTTCAAGCCGCGGCTACGACGGCGGCAAGAAGATCAACGGGAGGAAGCGGCACCTGGTCGTCGACACGATCGGCCTCGTCCTGGCGGTGCTGGTCACCCCGGCCGACGCGGGCGACCGCGCCACCGCCGCCGGCATGCTCCCCGCGCTCATGACCACGTGCCGCCGCCTGCGCAGGCTCTGGGGCGACAGTGGTTACACCGGCGGCCTCGCCACCTGGGCCAAGGAGAGGTTCGGCCTGGCCGTCGAGATCGTCAAGCGCACCGACGACCTGTCCGGCTTCCGCGTCGTCCCCCGCCGCTGGGTCGTGGAGAGGACGTTCGCCTGGCTGATGCGCTCACGTCGCCTCGCACGCGACCACGAGACCCGCCCCGACAGCGCCGAAGCGATGATCCTGTGGTCCATGACCATGGTCATGAGCAGGCGCCTCGCCCGCCGACGCGCCGCACGCCTCACCCCGCCGACACCGATCCCGACGCCGGGATGGGCCCAGGCTCGGGCAACGGCCGCCGCGGCATGAACCGGCACCCAGAGCCGTCGACCGCCAGCCATCCACGCTCCACCAGCCTCTTCGCCTTCGTCCGCAGGTTCTCCTGCAGGAGGATGTCAACCTTCCGGCCCGGTTCCATCGCCTCGGCCACCTCCCGCGCGCTCAACCCGCCGCCACCCGCAGCAGCCGTCTCGACCGCCTCCACCAGCCGCCGGTAGTCCGACGCCAGCGCCGCCGCCGGGTCCAGGCCCTCACACCACCGCGGGACCACCGCCCCCTTCGGCGGCACCCGTTGCACAGTCGCGGCCGCGGCCGCCCCGGCGGACGCCGGCTCCTCGGCAGGAGCCAACGCCGCCGTCAACTCCTCCACCGCCACGACCCTCCGCTCCAGCACCACCCGGGCCTCCTCCAACTCCTTCTCAAGAAGCGCCATCCGAGTTTCCAGACCCTCGACCCGCGCCCGGGCGGACTCCCTACGCTCCTCCAGCAACCCCAGCGGCGACGGCATCACACACTCCGTTCCCGACCACGACAACCCGACACCGAAAACCCTGCCGCACGAACACCCAAACCATGCCTCACCAGCGGAAACTCATACATCACGCACGGTTTACGGATGGCTTCTGAGATCAGTCAATTGATCGTCAACTCGCGCCCCCGGTTGCCGAGTCCCAGGTACACCACTTCCTCAGTTACTCCAGGACGGGCCCCAACGGCGCGCGGAACACCGGACCTCGACCTCGCGACCCGAGCAGCCCGGGCACGTCCTGCCACAGCGTGACCCGGTTCTCCAGCTCCCAGCCCGCGGTCGCCCAGGAGCGGCCCCACGAGCCCACGGCCAGCACGATCAGCATCACCGGCGGCATCACCTCATGGGAGACCAGGCCCACGAGCAGCATCCAGCAGGCCGACAGTCCCATCAAACCCGCCAGGCGCCGAAGTGAGAGCCGCCGTGTCGCCTCCTGCCCCTCGATCAGCTCGGCGGCCCTGTCGACCGGCACGGCATGCTCGTACTTGCGACGCAGCCGGCCCGGGAGACAGAAACACAGCGGCAGCATGACCAGGCACGCCAAAGTGACCGCGACCGTTCCCACCGCCAGCGCCTCACCCTGGTGAGGCGTACTCCCCAGAGCCAGTAGCACTCCTAGGGACAGCAACCCTCCCGTAGCCATAAGCAGCGCGAACATCTGCTCGACGTGCACCACTCGTATCAGCCCGTCGCGGACGTCCTCAACCATCGTCTTGGCTTCTTCCTGTCCGGGCACCCGAACGGTCAGCCAAGATCCAACTCCGGTCGGAACTCAGGGTCAATACTCGGCGCGGCACCAGCTCACCGCGCCCGCTTGCTCGTCTTGGCTTCCCGCTCCGGGCCTGGATCCTCGATGCCAGGCCGTGAGAAGTCCGGCCCGAATCGATGCGGCGCGCATTCGCGGCATGGACTCCAGCAATGGCGCCGCCGTCTACCACTGTCGGCTCCGCCTCTGGCGGGTCCCGAGACGGCGGGCAGTCTCGCGTTGGGGGCGCGGTGCTGTCATGCTCGATGCCGAGGGGGATGACGTGCGGAGATCCGCAGTTGGCTTGGTCGTGGTGCTCGGTCCTCAAGTGGGTTTGTGGGGCTACTTCTTGGTGCGCTACGGCGAGGCTGCCATGCTGCCGGCCCTTCTCATCGGCATGCTTGGGCTGACGGCCACGGTGTCTGGCTTCACGGCCGGAAGACGGCGAAGCCACAGGCAGATATCCGCGAAGGAGACCCGGCTGTAGGCCCTGGGCTCGTCCTGCTCGGCATCGTGCTTCAAGTGGAGGGCACAGCGGCCGCAAGAGCTTGTCGTCGTGACATCGATCGTTGACATCAACGTCGACAGACGCCCACACATCGGACCAGCCCTCAGGGTGGCTGACAGCAGGCACCGTTCAGTGTTCTGGCAGGTTGCTCGGAGTCGGGCTCGAATTCACCAAGCAGGCGTCGCCTCGACGGCAGCGACGGCAGCACTGACGGCAACGAGCCCGGACGCGGCCGAACTTCGGGCGTCATCCACGTGATCCACTTCGCTCCGGGGAACCTCAGCCCAGGCCGGTGCCCACACCTTCTACTGAGCTTGAAGCCGTGATGTCCGGCCCTGGGGACAACCGGCCCTGGGCTGGCGATCTCGCCCTTCTGGGGCCTTGTACGCTGTCGCCTCATCCTCGCTGACCGAGAGAGACCCATCACGGAGGGCAGCATGCCGGACGCCCTGAGCCAGCTTGCGAAACTGTTTCCGCCCCCTGCTGTGCCGGTGGCCTCCCCTCCCTGGGAGCGGTCCCGGGCAGAGATCGGCTTGGACTTTCCGTCGGACTACCGGGCCTTCGTCGACCTCTACGGCGCGGGTGAGTTCGGCACTCCTGATTCATTGGCCTGCCACGTGCGCGCACCGACCGTCCGTCCACTCCCCGGAGGACGCGAGACCGGCTTCAAGGGCTACATCGAGTGGCATGCCTCGGAAATGGACGACCTCTTCGGCTCCGAGCTCGACGACGAAGACGGCACCAAGCCCACGTACCGAATGTTCCCGGAACCTGGAGGCCTGCTGATCTGGGGCGAGAACGAGCAGGGCGACCTGTACTTCTGGCTCACTTCGGATGGCGATCCCGACCAGTGGCCGGTAGTGATGTGGGCGCGCGGGCCCGTAACTACCTACCGGTTCGAGATGGGCATGGTCGACGTGCTGCTCGGGAGCGCACGAGGCGAGATTCCGAATGTTCGGGCGATGCACTCCCCACAGCGGCGTTGGACGATGACGTCCGACTGGCATCACGACCGACTGAGCATCTCCGCAGGCCCGGCGTCCAGCTAGGCGATCGCGGACTCGCGGGCGAGCCACGACCGGTCTGGCCCGAGCTGGGCTTCATGCCCCGAGAGCCCCGCCTTGGTCAGCGGCGTACCGTCAGCCTCCAGGGCCCACGGTCCGTTAATCCAACCCGCCCAAGCACCCCAGAGGCATCAAGGGTCGTACGGCGAAAACACGCTGACGGCACGACTTTCTCGCCCACAGTCCGAGTCTCTGTGCAGGTCCCGTCAGTGCTGTCCGCAAAGCGTCCGAACCTCTTCCAAGCACTTGGTCGCAGGTTCGAGTCCTGCCGGAGGCACCTCGACTCAGAAGAGCAAGCGCCCCAAGAATCCGCCATCGGTTCCGGGGTATTTTCACAGCTCGTGACCTGGGCGACTCATGTCCAACACAGAATCTCCGACTCAGGTCACCGGTGGTCAGGCGACGGCTGCAGATGTACGAGTGCCGGCAACGGGCGTTGAGGCGTAGGTTCGCGCAGCCACGGAACTCTGAGACTCTCCACAATGTCCACCGGTCAGACGAGAGCAATGGGACGTGACAGACCGGGGCTTTCAACGAAATGCTCCACATCTCAAGCAATCGGTCATCGAGCCCTGTTGGCCTTCTGTCCTGCCGCGGCGGCGCGCTTGTCGAGGGCAGTTCCGAGCTCGTCGAACAATGCGGTCGGAATCGACCGGTTGGCACGCTCGGCCAGGACCTGCCACAGGTGGGTTCCCAGCCGAAGCGCACCGCGCAGTGCCCCGAACAGCGCCTCGGGTGCCGCCGCACCCGTGGAGGCGCGCAGCTGGGCCACGGTCGTCGGCGACAACTCGCGCTCGGCCCCTCGTGACGGGGTCAGCCAGTGTGCTGTGGACCGCTCCGCCAGACGGGCCATCCACACCAGGTGCCGCTGGACATGCCCGAGGGCGTCCCAGGCGCGCAGGTCCTCGCCGCGCGACGCCAGGTGGAATGCCAGCACCAGCCAATTGGCAAACCGGTCGCAGTACGCCGCGATGGCCTCGTCGGGATCGTCCACCGGCGGCAGGTAACGCTCGGGCACGTCACGCAGCACCGACTCCAGTGCTCCTCGCCGGTCGACCACCACCATCCGCTCGACTGCCGCGCCACGTGCGGGCCAGTCGGCCACATCACCGATCTCGTCCGACGTGGCGAAATGGAATTCACCGCGTACAAGCCCCGGAAAGAAGGCCACGTACGAGCCGAACTCGTTGGGCAGTCCATAGGTGAGCGGCGCGATGTCCGAGCACCATGAATAGGGGTCGATCTCGGCAGAGCGCTGCGGCGTGAAGAACAACCAGAATTCGATGTCACTGTGTTCGTCGGCCTCGCCGGCTGCGAACGAGCCGTACATCAGCGCAGAGTCCAGCCCGTCGTCGGCCAGGCATGCACTGCGGACCCGCTCGATCAGCTCCTCCTGGAACACCATGCAGATCACCCAAGCACTCGTCCACCAGGACGGCCAGCGCATTGCCCGCAGGGACCACAGGACGGACCGAGCACCTGCGGCAAACCCGCACGTCGGCCGGGTCCGCCGGCAGCACGGTGCAGCCTTGCGGACAGGTTCGGGTTCCAAGATCGGCGTGCGGCAGGCGATCCCGGCTCACGATGCGATTCCCTTCGGTTCGGTGCCCACCGGTATGTCCTGGTGAGCACCGGCCCCGCTCATCGCTCCCGGCGGAACCCGTCGACGGGGAGCTCGTGCGGCAGGTCGAAGGCGTCGAGGACGCGCGGGTCGGTGAACACGACGTTGTGCGTGACCCGGCCACCGATGACGGTGAAGACCTGCAGGCTGTGCAGCCGGTGACCGCCGCCGGGCTCCGGCGCGTACGCGGCGAGCGCGGGCTCCCCGTTGGCGGTGAGCTCCCGCATACGCCAGCCCGGTCCGCGCATCCGGAACACGCGGTCGATGAACAGGCCGTATGCCCGGCTCCCCCGGTACCACAGCGGAACCGGCGGCATCTCCAGGACCGCATCGTCGGCCAGCAGCCGCATCAGCGCCGGTACGTCGGCTGCCTCGAAGGCCCGCACATACTTCTGGATCACCGCGCGCACCTCGGGATCGCCCGGCTCGCAGAACCCGTCGGCGTCGCGCGCGCCTGCGAGGGTGGCGCGGGCGCGTTGCAGTGCGCTGTTGACCGCTGAAACCGTGGTCCCCAACTGCCCGGCGACCTCGGCGGCGGAGAACTCCAGCACCTCGCGCAGTACGAGTACGGCACGCTGTCGCGCCGGCAGAAGCTGTGTGGCGGCCACCCATGCGAGCCGCACGTCGGCCCGCACCTCCACGTCGAACCGTGCGTCGGGAAAGGGCCCGAGCCAGGGGATGTCGAGCGCCGGGGTGAGCGGTGCCTCCGGATCATCGCTCGGTGTCCCCAGCCCGGACGGCAGGGGCCGCCGCCCGCGGCCCTCCAACGCGGTCAGGCAGGCATTGGTCGCGATCCGGTACAGCCAGGTGCGCACCGACGCCCGCGCCGGGTCGTGGCGGTCGCGGGCCTTCCAGGCGCGCAGCAGGGTCTCCTGCACCAGGTCCTCGGCCTCGTGGAACGACCCCAGCATCCGGTAGCAGAACGCCAGCAGCTCACCCCGGTACGGCTCAAACTCCACCCGGTCATCATGCCGCACCCGAGCCCGAGGCCGGTCCGGAACGAGGCTTCGGCAGACGGGCGGTGGAAGGCCGGTGCCCTCGGTCCTCGCACCAACAGGCCTGGACCCGCAGAGTCCTGATCGCGGAACGGCTCCCCTGCGCGAGCCCGTGAGGCTGGAGCATCTCCTGGTCATGCCCCACCGGATGGGCTGAGCAGGGCGTCGTCAGCGGCGGACCTGGATCAGGGCGTGGGTGCCGCTGGTCCGCCAGCGCTGCCCGTGTGCGGTGTGCAGTGCGGTCTCGGTGTGCTGGTCGAGGCCGACGATCACATCGGACTTCAGGGTGCGCAGTGCGGCCACCGGGCCGGGGAGGTAGGCGGTGCGGTCAGCGAAGGGTGTGGTCGGCGGCCACATCCGGTCGCCGACCAGCCGCCGGTAGTTGAGGTCGCCCTTCATCACGGTCAGGGTGGCGCGGGCGAACTCCTGCCGGAGGTCGTCCGGCATGTCGGAGTACGGCAGCGGTGCGCAGCTGAACGGGTGCGTCCGCACGGTGAGGCGCCCCTCACCCATGGCCGTCCACAGGCGCTCTCCGATCCCGGCGGCTGCCCCCTGGGACCGCAGCAGATGGTGCAGGCAGTCGATGAGGTCGGCGGTGGTGGCGTCGGAGACGTAGTACGGGTAGGGCTTGAGCTGGAGGACCACCCGCCGGGCGTGGCGGTGGCGGAGCAGGTGGTCGACCAGTGCGAGATCGGCGAGGAGCTCCCGTCCGGCGTTGTCTGCGACCAGGCAGAGGTCGGCGTCGCCGCCGGCGGGGAGCAGCGACCACAGCAGTCCGCTGTCGTCCGCGATCAGCGAGGAGTCGCCGGCGTCACCGGTGGCTGCGGAGGTCATCCGGAAACCGAGGTCGGCGCGGTTGCCCCAGAGTGAGCCCTGGAGCAGCGCTCGGGCCTGCTCGTCGGCGGGCCTGGTGGCCAGGAGGTCGAGTGCCGAGAGCTCCTCGCCGGTCTCCGGGGTGCCGAGTTCCGCCGACTTGAGGGGGCGGAAGGGGTCGATGCCCTGCCAGGGGCCCTGGGGGAAGTATCCGACGGCTTGGAGGATCCGGCGGTAGAAGTAGCTCTCGGCCCACAGGAAGGGCGCTTCCAGCCAGGGGGTTCCGTAGTGGTCCTGCCCCCAGATGTCCCACTGGTCCCGGTCGTGCGCGGCTTCGGCGAGGGGCTGGATCACACCGTGGATGCTCTCGCTCAGCAGCGTGTCGAGGGCCCGGTGCTGCTCGGGGCCGTAGGGCAAGGCCTTGTGCAGCTGCTCGATGAGCTGGGGATGCCGTTCGGTGAAGACGCCGCGGCTGAACGAACCGGGCTCGCTGCAGGTGATCACGGGCGCTGCGGTTCCTTCGGGCATGGCGTGCGGTCCTCCGGGGCGGTGCGGACGGGCTCGGCCGCCGTCGGGTCGTGCCGAGCGGTCCGTTCCCCACCGTAGCCTCGGCAGCCAGGGCCGGCGGCCCGCCGCCGGCGCTTCCGGCGCGTCCGCGGAGCCCGTCGGGACCGGGATAGGGTGAGGGGATGACTCCTTCAGCCGCGGCGGATTCCTCGCCCCGAGCCGCCGGACGGGCCGGCTCACTGCGCAGCGAGTACCGGGAGCTGACGCGGAAGCGACTGCTGACAGCGGTGCGCGAGGTGCTGGAGGAGGCGGACTACGCGGCGGCGACCGTGGACGAGATCGTGCGGCGCGCCGGGACCAGCAGGGCCACCTTCTATCTGCACTTCCGCTCGAAGGCCGAGGCGGCCGCGGAGCTGCTGGACCTGGTGACGCCGTCGGACCGCGGCCTGTACACCACACTGCCGCAGGCTGTGCGCTCGCAGGCCCGGCTGCGTCGCTGGCTGCACGATTCGCTGCTCTGGTACGAGTCGCATGCGCGGCTGCTGGCGGCGCTCAATGAGGCGACGGCTGTGGAGGGCTCGGTGGCGCAGCGCCGGATGGCCTCGGTGGAGCGGCTGGTGGAGCTGCTGTCCGGGTATCTGAACCGCTGTGAGGACCCGTCGCGGGCGCGGGTGCGGCTGCAGTTGCTGCTGCTCCAGTTCCACCAGGTGGCGATGGACACCGTGGTGCAGAAGTCCTGGCTGCCGGATCGCGGGCTGCTGCTGGACGAGATGACGGCGACCTGGTGGGCGGCCCTGGGCGAGGAGGGGTCCTCGCCCAGGGCCTGACGGGCGTACCGCTCAGTCGCTGCCGACGCCGGTGAGCACCTTCAGCTCCACCTCGTCGTGGTCGACGGCCGAGCCGTCGGCCGCCGATCCGTGGGCCCCCGCGCCTGCCGCCGCCGTGCGGCGGCCGTACCGGCTGCCCGCCCAGCCGAGCAGGAATCCGGCCGGGACGGAGATGATGCCGGCGCTCTGCAGCGGGGACCAGGCGAAGTCCAGGTCCGGGAAGAGTGTCCCGGGTCCCCCGGAGACGGTGGGCGAGACCAGTTGCAGGCCGATCGCGAGTATCGCGCCCCCGTACACCGACCAGAGCAGCCCGGTGCGGTTGTAGCCGCGCCAGAAGAGGCTGTGGATCAGGGCGGGCAGCACGGCCGAGGCCGCCACCGTCACCGCCAGCATGGACAGGAACTGCACGTTGTAGCCCTGGGCTGCCACCGAGACCAGGATGCCGACGACGCCGAAGAGCAGCACCGCCCAGCGGACCGCCCGGACCTCGCGGACCTGGGTGAGGCGGCCGCGGCGGATGGCGTAGGCGTGCACATCGTGGGCCAGGGCGGCGGCCGCGGCGAGGGTGATGCCTGCGACCACGGCGAGGACCGTGACAAAGACCGTGCAGGCGACGGCGGTGAACAGGGCACTGCCCGCGGTGGTGGTGGGGCCGCCGGCGAGGCTGCCCGCGAGCAGCAGCAGCGCCGCCTGGCCGTTGGGGTTGACCGCGGAGATCACCTTGGCGCCGACCAGCGCCGCGGCCCCCATGCCCAGCACCGCCAGCGCGACGCTGTAGATGCCGACCATGCTGAGGGCGTAGCGGGTGGAGCGGCGGGCGGTGGCGCCGTCGGGGGCGGCGTTGATGCGCATGATCATGTGCGGCATGCAGGCGGCGCCGAGCACCACGGTGACATGCAGTCCGATGATGTTCAGCGGGCCGCTGGCGGTGACGCCCAGCTGCGACACGGAGCGCAGATAGGTGTCGGGGTGTCCGCTGCCCCGGGCGGCGGCGGAGAGCAGCTCGTCGGGGCTCCAGTGGAACTGGGAGAGGACATAGACGGTCATGGTGGCGAAGGTGCCGATGGTGAGGACCACCTTGACGATCTGCATCAGGCTGGTGCCCCGCATCCCGCCGAGGACGGTGTAGAAGACCATCAGGGTGCCGATCAGCGCGATGCAGGTCTGCTGGGCTCCGTCACTGGTGAGGCCGAGCAGCATGGCGGTGGCGGCGCCTGCACCGGAGAGCTGGACCACCAGGAAGGGCAGTGAGACCGCGAGGGTGGCGACGGCGGCCGCGATCCTGGGGGCGCTCCCGGGGGCGCGCAGCGCGAAGATGTCGCCGAGGGTGTAGCGGCCGGCGTTGCGCAGCGGGCGGGCGAGCACCAGCAGGGTGCCGAGGGCGAGGGCGGTGCTGACGTCCAGCATGATGCCGTCGAAGCCCGAGAGCGCGACGATGCCGGTGGTGCCCAGCATGGTGGCGGCCGAGATGTAGTCGCCGGAGAGGGCGAGGCCGTTCTGCAGCGGTGTCAGGCTGCGGTTGGCGGTGTAGAAGTCGGCGACCTCGTCGCGGTCGGGTCCGGCGAAGACGCAGAGCAGCAGGGCCGCACCGACGAAGACCAGGAAGGCGATCAGCACCGAGGTCTGGGTGCCCTGGCCGAAGAGGGAGTCTGCGGCGCCTGCGGCCTGGAGGACGGGGCTCACCGGTTGCCCCGCCGGTGGAGCCGGTTCTGGAGCGGCTGCGGGGGCACCGGCGGTTCCGCCTCGTGGAAGTCGCGGATGCGGTCCGCGTCGGGGTCGCAGTCGCGGGCGGAGCGGCGGTCGTAGCGGGCGGCCGTGAGGAACGCCAGGACGCCGAGGGTTCCGCAGAGCAGCAGGCCGAGGTTGATCCGGCCGATCACTTCGGTGGCGAGCAGGCCGGGAGCGGCGCCGGCCAGCAGCACCAGCGTGCCGTAGAGACCGCGTTGGTGACGATGAGTCCGCGGTCGAGGCGGAGGGTGTTGCGGCGGAGCCGGTCGAGCGAGGGTGCCGCGGGTGGTGGCGGCGGGAAGGGCTGGCGGGCGACCGGGCCTGGCGGTCGTCCCCCGGGGTGGGGCATGGCATGCATCGGGCTGTTCCTAGGGACGGGAGGGTGGGTGCAGCCGGGCGCGGTCCGCGAGGGGCGGACCTGGGCATAGCCGGATGCGTCAGCGTAGCCAGCCTCTGGCCTACTTACTAGACATGTGTCCAGTGAGTGCACGTGTTTCCATGAACTCTCCGCCAAAGCCGGGCAGGCAGAGGCCCCGGACGCGCAGGCACACGTCCGGGGCTTCAGGGGTCAGGGCTTAAGGGGTCGGGACCCCCAGGTGTCGGGGCTTAAGGGGTCGGGACCCTCAAGGGTCAGGGCTTCAGGGGTCGGGCCGGTCCGCGCCCGCGTCGACGGGCGGCGCCGGGGTCAGCCCGCGGTGCAGCTGAGCGTCGGCGCGCCGTTGGGGCCGCTGTTGCTCCCCTGGAAGCCGAAGCTGGTGCTCTGGCCGGCCGGCACGGTGCCGTTGTAGCTCATGGACACCGCGGTGACGGACGCCCCGCTCTGGGTCGCGGTGGCGTTCCAGGCGTTGGTGATCTTCTGGTTGCCCGCCCAGGTCCAGGTGACCTGCCAGGACTTGGTGGCCGCGGTGCCCGTGTTGCTGACCGTCACCGAGGCGTTGAAGCCGCTGCCCCAGTCGCTGTCCAGGTGGTAGACGGCGGTGCAACCGCTGCCGCCGCTCCCGGCGGCGGCGGTGGTGGCGGTCACCGCGGCGGAGTCCGCGGAGACATTGCCGGCCGCGTCCCGGGCCCGGACGGTCCAGCTGTACGCCGTGCCTGCGGCGAGCCCGGAGTCGGTGTAGGAGGTGCCGGATGCGGTCCCGACCTTGGTGGCGCCGCGGTAGACGTCATAGCCCGTCACCCCGGTGTCGTCGGTGGACGCCGCCCAGGTCAGCGTGGCACCGGAGGCCGTCGTCGCCGACACCGCCAGCCCGGTGGGCACCGAGGGGGCCTGGGTGTCCGTGGGCGGCGGGGTGGTGGAGGAGCCGTCGCCCACCACCGACCAGTACGCGGCCTTGGCCTGGAGCTGCCGGTCGAAGAAGAGCGGGGCGTCCAGCCGGTTGATCGGGAAGGAGTCCAGCCAGGTGTTGTCGTCGGCCAGGCCCCACACCGTCACGGAGCTGATGTCGTCCCGGTGGCTGCGGTAGACGTCGAACAGCGCCTTGTACTCGGCCGCCTGCTTGGTCAGCGCGGCGGCCGGGATGGTGGAGTACGAGGAGGTGTTGTCGGTGTAGACGCTGACGTCCATCTCGGTGATCTGCTGGTCGACCCCCAGCCCGGCGAACTGCTCGATGGTGGCCGCGGTGTCCGAGGCGGAGGGCCAGTCGATGTTGCCGTGCATCTGGTGCCCGACGCAGTCCACCGGTACGCCCTGCTGCCGCAGGCTGCTCACCAGGTTGTAGAGCGCCTGCCGCTTGGCGGCCACGGTGGTGTTGTAGTCGTTGATGCACAGTTCGGCGTCGGGGTCGGCCTCGTGTGCGGTGCGGAAGGCGTCCGCGATGTAGTCGGGCCCGGCGATCTGGTACCACATGCTGTGCCGCAGACCGTCGGACTGGGTCTCGTCGATCGCCTCGTTCACCACGTCCCAGGCGTAGAGCTTGCCCTTGAAGTGGCCCATCACCGCCTTGATGTGGTTCTCCATCCGGGAGAGCAGCAGCGCCTTGTTCTCCGGGGTTGCGGTCATGGTGGTGCCGGAGGCGTCCTGGAACACCCAGGCCGGGGTCTGCTGGTACCACACCAGGGTGTGCCCGCGGACCCCGATCCCGTGGGCCGCGGCAAAGTCCACGATGGCGTCGGCGTCGGTGTACTTGAACGCGCCCTCGGTCGGCTCGGTGGCGTCCCACTTCATGGCGTTGCCGGGGGTGACCGAGCCGAAGTGCTTGGCCAGCAGGTCGGCGTGGTCGCCGGTGATCTCCGCCGGGGTCACCGCGGCGCCCACCGTGAAGTCGGGCGCCAGTACGTCCTTCAGCGAGGGGATGTCCTGCTGCACGGGGACGCCGGGCAGATGGGTCATGGCGAAGTCGTCGATGAGGAACGACGGGGTGCCGCTCACCGACTCCACGTACGTCTTCAGGACGTCCACCTGCGCCGCCAGTGTGTAGGTGCCGCTGAGCTGCACCCATCCACCGGCGGTGGCGGTGACGTTGGAGGCCACCGTGTCATAGCTCGCGGTGCCGCCGAACTGCCGCTCGATCGAGAGCCGCACCGGCGTCGAGGACTCGCCCGCGGCCAGCCGCACCCACACCGAGAGGGTGTAGGACGTGCCCGGCTGCATGGTGCCCAGCAGGCTCAGCGAGGGGCCCTGCCAGCTGGAGCTGCGGCCGGTGACCGCCAGGCTGTGGGTGCCCTGGTGGGCGGCGTCGGTGGAGACGGCCACCGTCTCGGAGGCCCTGGGGGCCCAGTCCTGGACGGTGCCCGTCTCGAAGTCGCTGCTGACATCGGTGACCGGAGTGGCGTCCGCGCGGGCCGGCGCGGCCCCCACGGAGAGGACCAGGCAGAGCGCGGCGACCAGCGCCGCGCAGAACGCCGCGGGCAGCGTGGCCGCCGCCCGGGTACGGGATATGAGCATGCGTCAGATCCTTGTCTGTGAACGCACGCAGACCACCGACGGGGAGTGCGCCGGGGGCTGCCGGGACCACGCTGGCATGAGCCCGGCGTGCCGGAGCGGGGATGTGCCGCGGTTGCCCCCGCGCCGGACTCCGGCACGGGCCGTGACGGCCAGATCCTAGGAGCGGCGCATCCCCACCGGCAACGGCGGCGTCCTCAGTCGGCCAGGCCCCGCCGCTCCAGCAGCGGCCCGATCTCCGGCGCCCGGCCGCGGAAACCGCCGAACGCCTCCATGGGATCGACGCTGCCGCCGCGGGAGAGCAGCTCCCGGCGGAACACCTCGCCGTTCTCCCGCCGCATACCGCCGTTCTCGCGGAACCACTCCACGGTGTCCGCGTCCAGCACCTCGCTCCAGATGTACGAGTAGTACCCGGCGGCGTAGCCCCCGGCGAAGATGTGCGCGAAGTAGGCCGAGCGGTAGCGCGGCGGGATCGCCTGCACGGCCACCCCGGCCTTCGCCAGCGCCACGGCCTCGAACTCCGCCATGTCCCCGGGGTCCGCACCGGCCGACAGCGTGTGCCAGGCCCAGTCCAGCAGGGTCGCCGCCAGGTACTCCACGGTGCGGAAGCCCTGCCCGAACCGCTCGGCCTGCTGCATCCGGTCCACCAGCTCCGCCGGCATGGGCTCAGCGGTCTCGTGGTGCCGGGCGTAGTTGGCCAGCACCTCCGGCCACACCGACCACATCTCGTTGACCTGGGAGGGGTACTCCACGAAGTCGCGCGGCACCGAGGTCCCCGAGAAGAAGGGGTAGCGGACCGCGGAGAAGAGCCCGTGCAGCGCATGGCCGAACTCATGGAACATGGTGGTGACCTCGTCGAAGGTGAGCAGCGAGGGCTCACCGGGCGACGGCTTGGCGATGTTGAGGTTGTTCACCACCACCGGGCGGCGGCCGTCCAGGTCGGACTGGAGGACCAGCGAGTTCATCCAGGCCCCGCCGCGCTTGGAGCCGCGGGCGAAGAAGTCGCCCAGGAACAGCCCCAGCGGTTCACCGCCTGCCTCGAAGACCTCGAAGACCCGCACATCGGGGTGGTAGCCCACCAGGTCGGGCCGCTCGCTGAAGGTCACCCCGTAGACCTGCTCCGCGGCGAAGAAGACACCGTCCCGCAGCACCCGGTCCAGCTCGAAGTACGGCCGCATCGCCGCCGCGTCGACGTCGTACTCGGCCTTGCGCACCTTCTCCGACCAGTACGCCCAGTCCCACGCCTCAGGCCCGCCGTCGCCCATCGCCGCGCTGAGCGCCGCCGACTCCCGCTCGGCGTTGGCGACCGCGGGCGGCACCAGCCGCGCCAGCATCGCCGACACCGCCTCGGCCGACCCGGCGGTCTGGTCGGCGACCGCGTACGCCGCATGGCTGTCGTACCCCAGCAGCGCGGCCCGCTCGGCGCGCAGCCGGGCCATCCGCACCACCAGTTCGCCGTTGCTCTCCAGGCCCCGTCCCAGCGACGCCTCCAGCAGCCGCCGCCGCACCTCCCGGTCGTCCAGCGAGGCCAGTGCGGGCTGGTTGGAGAAGTTCTTCAGGCTGAGCACATAGGCGCCGTCGTGGCCCAGCGCCCTGCCGTTCTCGGCTGCCGCGGCGATCTCGTCCGGTGACATCCCGGACAGCTCCTCGGCGCTGCCGAGGACCAGGGCGGCGTTGCCGGTGTCGGCGAAGAGGTTCTGCTCAAAGGCCGTCGCGGCGGCGGCCAGCTGCTGGTTGAGGTCGCGCATCCGCTCCCGGCCCGTCTCGGAGAGCAGCGCCCCCGCCCGCACGAAACGGGTGCGGTAGCGCTCCAGCAGGCGCAGCGACTGGGCGTCAAGTCCCAGCTCGGCCCGCTGCCGGTACAGCGTCTCCACTCGCTCGAACAGTGCGCGGTCCAGGTGGATCGCATCGCCGTGGGCGGCGAGGCGCGGGCTGACCTCGGCGTCCACCGCCTGCACCGTGTCGTTGGTGTCGGCGGACGCCTGGTTGAAGAAGACGCTCTCCACCCGCCGCAACAGGGCACCGGACCGCTCCAGGGCGACCACGGTGTTCTCGAAGGTCGGAGGCTCCGGGTCGGCCGTGATCACCTGGATCTCGGCCAGCTGCTCGGCCATCCCCCGCTCGAACGCCGGCAGATAGTGCTCCTCGCGGATCTCGGCGAACGGCGGCAGCTCGTACGGGAGCGTGCTGGGGCTGAAGAAGGGATTCTCGGTCACCCGGCCGACCCTACGCCGCTCCCCCGGGCCCGTCCGGCTCCTCGGGCAGCTCCGGCTCGCGCGCTGTCGCCCGCCGCCCCCGCCGCTGTCGGCGGGTCTCAGCCCCGCAGCGCCACGGAGCCCCCGCTGCCGTCCTCCCGGGCCCACCGGACCAGCTCGGTCACCGCGATGCCGTACGGGGCGCCGCCCGCATAGGGCTCCAGACCGTCCGCCGCCCGGGCCAGCAGCGCCGCCGCGCCGGCCGCGTTGCCGCGCGCGGCATGGGTCAGCCCCACAGCCAGCTGCGCCAGTGCACGCCACAGCGCCCGTTCCGGCTGCGGCGCGGACTTCCAGGCGTCCTCCAGCACCTCGTGTGCATGGAAGGGCATCCCCGCGTCCAGCAGCCGCTGCGCCTCGGCCAGGGTCTCCGCGGGGGTCCTCGGCACGCCCTCCGGCTGGCGCTCCACCCCGGGCGACCCGTACGGCAGTGGCCGGCCCAGGCCGTCCCTGGGCCGGGCGTTGCGGGCCCGGCCGCGGGTGTCACGGTCCCGGTCGCGGCCCTCCACGGGCGTTCCGCAGTACTCGCAGACCGCGGCGGACCGGGTCTCCCGGATCTTCCCGCACTCCGTGCACACCTGGTCCAGCCAGCACGCCGCATCCCCGCCGTCGTTCACCCCTCGATTGTGCACCCGCACACTGTCGGACCCCAGGACTAGGGTCGAACCGCAGACCCCTGTGAACGGAGAAGGCCCCATGACCGCCCGTATCGCTCTGGTGGCCGACCCCGACGGCCACGGCGGCCGGCTGCAGCGGCTCGCCGAGGACGGCAGCCCCGTCGGCCGTCCCGAGCAGCACCGCGACCTGGCCGCGGCGGTGGCTGCCGCCGAGGCCGGGGAGCAGCCGCGCTGGGTCTGGCCGGCGACCGACGCGGTGTACCCCCGGCTGCTGCCGCAGCGGGTGGCCCGCTGCCATGACCTCGCCCTGGTGGAGCCGCTGCTGCTGGGCCTGGAGGGCCGGTACGGCCATCCCCGTTCGCTGGGCGCTGCCTGGGCGCGGCTGAAGGGGCTGTCCGTCCCGGAGGACCGCCCCGACGGCGGCGCCGCGGACAACCACGGCCAGCCGTCCCTGTTCCAGCCCGACCGCCACCAGCTGCCGCCGGGCACCGATCCGCTGCTCGCGGTGGTGGAGGTCCATGCGGACCAGCAGCGCAGGGCGGCGCGCGTGGACCACCCCGACCGGATGCGGCTGCTCTGCGCCGCCGAGTCGGCGGGGGCGCTGGCCGCGGCCGAGATGGCGTACGACGGCCTGCCGTGGCGCGCGGACATCCATGACGAGCTGCTCACCCGGCTGCTCGGCCCCCGGCCGCCCGCGGGGGCGCGTCCCCGGCTCCTGGGCGAGCTGGCCGCGGAGGTGCAGCGGGCGCTGGGCGGCCGCCCGTTCAACCCGGATTCGCATGTCCAGGTGCTCAGGGCCTTCGCCGACCAGGGCATCCGGCTGCCGTCCACCCGCTCCTGGGTGCTGAAGCAGGTCGACCATCCCGCGGCGGCGTTGATGATGCGGTACAAGGAGCTGTCCCGGATCCACACCGCGCACGGCTGGGCATGGCAGGAGAGCTGGGCACGCGGCGGCCGGTTCCGCCCGGAGTACGTGGTCGGCGGCGTGGTGTCGGGCCGCTGGGCAAGCCGGGGCGGGGGTGCGCTGCAGATCCCGCGGATGCTGCGCGGCGCCGTGGTGGCCGATCCCGGCTGGTCGCTGGTGGTCGCGGACGCGGCTCAGCTGGAGCCCCGGGTGCTGGCGGCGCTCTCCGGCGACACAGGCCTGGCGCGGGCGGCGGCCCAGGGCGACCTCTACGAGGCGCTGGCCGCGATCGCCTTCTCCGGTGACCGGGCCCGCGCCAAGCTGGGCCTGCTGGGGGCGATGTACGGGCAGACCAGCGGTGAGGTCGGCCCGCTGCTCACCGTCCTGCGGCGGCGTTTCCCGGCCGCCATGGCGTATGTCGAGGCGGCCGCCCGCACCGGGGAGGACGGCGGGGTGGTCCGCTCCCATCTGGGGCGTATCTGCCCTCCGCCGTCCAGCGCCGACACCGCGGCCGAGCCGTCGGAGGCCGAGGCGGCCGCCGAGCCGGACGGCGACCGCCTGCTCCGGGCGGCCCGTGCCCGGGGCCGCTTCACCCGCAACTTCGTCATCCAGGCCACCGCCGCCGAGTGGGCGCTGGCGCTGCTGGCCGCGCTGCGCCGCCGGCTCGCCTCGATCGGCCCCGACGCCACCGGGGGCCGCCCTCATCTGGTGTTCTTCCAGCACGACGAGGTGGTGGTGCATGTGCCGACGCAGTACGCCGACCTGGCAGCCGCCGCGGTCGGGGCCGCCGCCGAGGAGGCCCGCACCCTGGTCTTCGGCGCCACACCGGTGCGGATGCCGTTGGAGACCCACATCGTGGACTGCTACGCGGACGCCAAGTGACGGCAGATCAGCCCAGTGCCTTCTCGAACCAGTGGTCGGCGTACGGGGAGCGGTTGTAGGCCGGGATCTCGGCGTAGCCGTGCCGGGCGTACAGGGCCCGTGCCTCCACCAGGTCGCGCCGGGTGTCCAGCCGCATGGTGCGGCGCCCCATCCGCACGGCTGCCTGCTCCGCGGCGGCCAGCAGCGCCGGGCCGCCGCCGGTGCCGCGCGCCACGGGGGCGATCCACAGCCGGGTGAGCTCGGCGATCTCGGGGGTGAGCAGCCGTACGCCGACGCAGCCGGCGGTCAGCGTGCGGAACCGGCCCACCAGGAAGACTCCGGTGGGCGGGTCCAGATCCCTGCTGGGCTCCTGGCGGAGCACCTCGTCGACCTCGTGCGGCTGGGCCTCGCGGCCGTAGTAGCGGCCGACGATGTCGGTGTAGTAGCGGCGCAGCAGGTCCGCAGCCTCGGCGCCGCCGGCCGGGGCCGGGGTGACGGTCCAGTCCGGGGGGATGTCCACCGCTTCATTCTTCAGAGGCGGTCAAACCGTTTTCGGTCCGCGGGGCGACGACTTATTCCCGATGACTGAGTGGCAGAAGTCACGGTCCGTCAACCCTTCCCTACGATGGCGTAGGTCACGTCGGCAGGTTCAGGATGGGTAGCCGTGGCTGATCATTCGGAGAACCTCACCATCGCCTCGTACGCAGCAGTCGGGGACAGTTTCACCGAGGGCCTGAACGACCCGCGGCCGGACGGGGACGGCTTCGCGGGCTGGGCCGACCGACTGGCAGGGCTGTTGGCGGCCCGGAGCCCGGACGGGTTCGGGTACGCCAATCTGGCGGTGCGCGGCAGGCTGATCGACCAGATCGTCGAGGAGCAGGTGCCGCGGGTGCTGGAGCTCCGGCCGGATCTGGTGTCCTTCTGCGCCGGCGGCAATGACGTGCTGCGGCCGGGCAGCGACCCGGACGCCATCGCGGAGATCTTCGAGGCGGCCGTGGTGCAGCTGCGGTCCGCCGTGGGCACCGTGCTGATCTGCACCGGCTTCGACACCCGGGACATGCCGCTGCTGCGGCGGCTGCGGGGCAAGATCGCGACCTACAACGGGCATCTGCGGGCGGTCGCCGACCGGCACGGCTGCACGGTGCTGGACCTCTGGTCGCTGCGCTCGATCCAGGACCGCCGGGCGTGGAGCGAGGACCGCTTGCACCTGTCGCCGGAGGGACACCAGCGAGTGGCGCTCAGGGCCGCCCAGGTGCTGGGTCTGCCGGTGGCCCAGGACCCGGAGGCGGCGTGGCCGCCGCCGGTGTGGCACAGCCCGGCGGAGGTCCGGCGGGAGAACATCCAGTGGGCGCGGGAGCATCTGGTGCCCTGGGTCGGGCGGCGGCTGCGCGGGGAGTCCTCGGGGGATCATGTGGAGCCCAAGCGGCCGGATCTGCTGCCGCTCTGACCCTGCGGGGTGGCAGCAGAGCCGAAGCGGCCTGTGGGCCGGAGTCCGTACTCCGGCCCACAGGCCGCTTCGGTTTTGCCGGGGCCGCGCTGCTCGAGGGGCCGCCCGGCCTGAGGGGCCGCCTGGCCTTGCGGCCCACCCGGTTCGGCTGACCTTCGACCCGCCCGGCTGCTGTCAAACCGGGCAAACCGGTGCGACCTCACTACCCTCAGCCCCAGCAGCACCGCCATCCCTGGGACCCCCCTGCGGGGAATACCCCTGGGGGGTATGCTGCTAGTGCAGAGAGAGCACCCGTGAACCGCCGAGCAGCGCCCCCCAGGAGGCCCGCGAGATGTCCACCACCACCGTCTTCGCCGTGACCGGCATGAGCTGCAGCCACTGCGAGAAGTCGATCAGCGAGGAGGTCTCCTCCCTTCCCGGGGTCACCCAGGTCGCCGCGGACGCCAGGACCGGCACCGTGACGGTCTCCTCCCAGCAGCCGTTGGACGAGGCCGCAGTCCGCGCCGCCGTCGACGAGGCCGGCTACGAGCTCGTCGGCCCCGCCTGACCGGACGGCGGGGCCGGTCCACCGGCCCCGCCCCGCCACCTTCTGGAGGAGGACCATGAGCAGCACCGTCCCCGCCCCTGCCCAGCAGGGGCGCGTCGAGCTGGCCATCGGCGGGATGACCTGCGCCTCGTGCGCCGCCCGGATCGAGAAGAAGCTCAACCGCATCGACGGCGTCCAGGCCACCGTGAACTTCGCCACCGAGCGGGCCCGCGTCGACTTCGGGCCCGGTGTGGAGGTCGGCGACCTCATCGCGACGGTGGAGCGGACCGGCTACACCGCGGAGGTGCCGGCGCCTCCCGCCCCCGAGCCCACCGCCCCGCAGGACCCCGGGGGCACCTCCGGCGGCACCGCCGGCCCGGCGGAGAGCGACCCGGTGCGGCAGCGGCTGCTGGTCAGCCTGGGGCTGTCGATCCCCGTCGTCCTGCTGTCCATGGTCCCCCTGCTCCAGTTCGACAACTGGCAGTGGCTGGCCTTCGCCCTCACCGGCCCCGTGGTGGTGTACGGCGGATGGCCGTTCCACCGGGCCGCATGGACCAACCTCCGGCATGGCGCGGCCACCATGGACACCCTGATATCCCTGGGCACCCTGGCCGCCTTCGGCTGGTCGGTCTGGGCGCTCTTCCTGGGCGACGCCGGCATGACCGGGATGAAGCACAGCTTCAGCCTCACGGCGGACAGCGCCGATGCCTCCTCCACTCTCTATCTGGAGACGGCCGCCGCGGTCACCAGCCTGATCCTGCTGGGCCGGTACTTCGAGGCCCGATCCAAGCGCCGCGCGGGAGCCGCCCTGAGAGCGTTGATGGAGCTGGGCGCCAAGGATGTCTCGGTCCTGCGCGCCGGAGGTGAGGTCCGCATCCCCGTCGCCCGGCTCGTCGTCGGCGACCGTTTCGTGGTGCGCCCGGGCGAGAAGATCGCCACCGACGGCACCGTGGTGGAGGGCACCTCTGCGGTGGACGCCTCCATGCTCACCGGGGAGTCCGTGCCGGTCGAGGTGGGTGAGGGCGCCCCGGTCGCGGGCGCCACGCTGAACGCCGGCGGCCGGCTGGTCGTCGAGGCAACCAGGGTCGGCTCCGACACCCAACTCGCCCGGATGGCCCGGCTGGTGGAGGAGGCGCAGAACGGCAAGGCCGCCGCACAGCGGCTGGCCGACCGCATCTCCGCGGTCTTCGTCCCGGTCGTCATCGTGATCGCGCTGGGCACGCTCGCCGGGTGGCTGCTGTTCGGCGGCACCACCACCCAGGCGTTCACCGCTGCGGTCGCCGTACTGATCATCGCCTGCCCCTGCGCCCTGGGGCTGGCCACACCCACCGCGCTGATGGTCGGCACCGGGCGCGGTGCCCAGCTGGGCATCCTGATCAAGGGCCCCGAGGTGCTGGAGACCACCCGCGCCGTGGACACCGTGGTGCTGGACAAGACCGGCACCGTCACCAGCGGCCGGATGACGCTGACCGCCGTGCACACCGCCGACGGCACCACCGAGCAGCAGGCGCTGCGCCTGGCCGGCGCCCTTGAGCACGCCTCGGAGCACCCCATCGCACGGGCGATTGCCGCCGGTGCCGCCCACCGCGTCGGAGAGCTGCCACCGGTGGCGGAGTTCACCAGCATCCCCGGGCTGGGAGTGCAGGGAGTGGTCGACGGCCATGCCGTCGTCGCCGGACGGGAGCAGCTGCTGGAGACCTGGTCGCAGCGGCTGCCCGAGCAGTTGGCCGCGGCCAAGGCCGCCGCCGAGCAGGCCGGGCGCACGGTGATCGCGGTCGGCTGGGACGGCGAGGCCCGCGCGGTCCTGGAGGTCGCCGACACCGTCAAGCCCGGCAGCGCGGCCGCCGTACGCGAACTGCGCGCCCTGGGCCTGACCCCGGTGCTGCTCACCGGCGACCACCGGGCGGTCGCCGAGAGCGTCGCCGCCGAGGTCGGCATCGACCAGGTGCTGGCCGAGGTGCTGCCGGAGGAGAAGGTCGCGGCGGTGGTGCGCCTCCAGGAGCAGGGCCGGGTGGTGGCCATGGTCGGCGACGGGGTCAATGACGCCGCCGCGCTGGCCCGGGCCGACCTCGGCCTGGCGATGGGGACGGGCACCGATGCGGCCATCGAGGCCGGAGACCTCACCCTGGTCCGCGGCGACCTCCGGGTGGCGGCCGACGCCATCCGGCTGGCCCGCCGCACCCTGGCCACCATCAAGGGCAACCTCTTCTGGGCGTTCGCCTACAACGTCGCCGCCCTGCCGCTGGCGGCGTGCGGCCTGCTCAACCCGGTGATCGCGGGTGCCGCGATGTCCTTCTCCTCGGTCTTCGTGGTGAGCAACAGCCTGCGGCTGCGCTCCTTCCGGGCCCAGGCCCGCTGACCGGGGCGGGTGGCGGGGCCCGGCCCCCGGCCCCGGCCCCGGCCCTGGCCTCGGCCCTGGCCTCGGTCAGGCGTCAGCGCCCCAGGAGCTCGCCGCCGTTGCAGTTGAGGATCTCCCCGGTGATGTAGCCGGCCTCCGGGGAGGCCAGGAAGTACACGGCAGCGGCGACATCGTCGGGCCGGCCGATCCGCCCCAGCAGGGTGCGGCCGGCCCGACGGGAGACCTCCGCCTCGTCCAGCCTGGGGCCGAAGAACTCGGTGCCCGCCACCGTGCCCGGGGCGACGATGTTGGCGGTGATCCCCGACGGGCCCAGCTGGGCGGCGAGAAAGTGGTTCCAGGCGTGCAGCGCGGCCTTGGCGGCCCCGTACGATCCGGCGCCGCGCATCGCAGCGATGGAGCTGACGGTGACCACCCTGCCCTCACCGGGGGTGAACCGGTCGCGCACGGACTCGGTGAGCAGCACCGCCGTCATCACATTGCGCTCGAAGTCGCCGCGCCAGCGCGCGAGTATGGCGTGCGGACCCGGGCCCATCGCGGTCTCCCGGCTGCCGGCGTTGTTCACCAGCACATCGATCCGGGAGGGCAGGGCCTCCAGCGCCGCCTCGACCGCGTCGGGATCGGCGAGGTCGCAGACCAGCGGGGTGACTCCGGGGCCGAGTTCCTCCGCGGCCCGTACCAGCACCTCGCGGCGGCGGCCCACGATGACGACCCGTTCGCCGGCTTCGGCGAAGCGGCGCGCCACCGTGCGGCCGATGCCCGTGCCGCCGCCGGTGACGACGACGTTCCTGGCCATGCGTTCCTCCCTGCCCCGGGATGCCGCTCTGCACCGGGCCCCCCGTCTCACGGGCGGCCGTGGCCCCGGGCGGGGCCGACGGTAGCGGAATCGGATGATTCCTATCACGGAAAGTGAGCGACCCGAGCGGCGGGGTGGCCCCGGAAGGAGGCGCTCGGAGGGCCGGAGCGGGGCGCGCGCCGAGGGAGAGCTATCTCACACCCTCGGATGGCAACCCCCCGGAGCTCGCCGCGTCATACCTTTAGAGTGCGGCGGTCGTGAATACATTCCAGGATCCGCCGCTCCAACGGGGTTCCGGCGGACCCCGTACGGGCCGTCTTCGCTGGACGGCCTCTGCGCACGGCGCCGCGAGACGCCCGACGGGGCGCTTTGAGCGGCCGCCCCCGAACCCGCGTCCCGGCGCCGTGCGCTACCCGGACCACTCCACCGCTGCGGACACGGGCAGGGCCCGACCGCCGTCGGCGGTCGGGCCCTGCCCGTGTCACTCGGTGCCGCGAATGGCTCAGCGGTCGCCGAGGGCGACGTAGTCGCGGATCTCGGTGCCGGTGTAGATCTGACGCGGACGGCCGATACGGCTGCCCGGGTCCTTGATCATCTCGTGCCAGTGGGCGATCCAGCCCGGCAGCCGGCCGAGGGCGAACAGCACGGTGAACATGCTGGTCGGGAAGCCCATGGCGCGGTAGATCAGGCCGGTGTAGAAGTCCACGTTGGGGTAGAGCTTGCGCTCGACGAAGAAGTCGTCGGAGAGCGCGTGCTCCTCGAGCTTCAGCGCGATGTCCAGCAGCTCGTCGGCCTTGCCCAGCTGCGACAGCACATCGTGGGCAGCACCCTTGATGATCTGGGCGCGCGGGTCGAAGGACTTGTAGACGCGGTGACCGAAGCCCATGAGCTTCACGCCGTCCTCGCGGTTCTTCACCTTGCGGATGAAGGTGTCGACGTCGCCGCCGTCGTTCTTGATCTTCTCCAGCATCTCCAGCACGGCCTGGTTGGCACCGCCGTGCAGCGGGCCCCACAGGGCCGAGATACCGGCCGAGATGGAGGCGAACTGGTTGGCCTGGCTGGAACCGACCAGGCGCACCGTGGAGGTGGAGCAGTTCTGCTCGTGGTCCGCGTGCAGGATGAGCAGCTTGTCCAGGGCGTTGACCACGACCGGGTTGAGCTCGTAGTCCGCCGCGGGCACGGCGAAGGTCATCCGCAGGAAGTTCTCGACATAGCCGAGGTCGTTACGCGGGTAGACGAACGGGTGGCCGACCGACTTCTTGTAGGCGTAGGCCGCGATCGTCGGCAGCTTGGCCAGCAGGCGGACGGTGGAGAGGTGCCGCTGCTCGGGGTCGAACGGGTTGTGGCTGTCCTGGTAGAACGTGGACAGGGCGCTGACCACGGAGGACAGCATCGCCATCGGGTGGGCGTCGCGCGGGAAACCCTGGTAGAAGCGCTTGACGTCCTCGTGCAGCAGGGTGTGCTGAGTGATCTCGTTGCTGAACTCCGACAGCTGGTCGGCCGTCGGCAGCTCGCCGTTGATCAGCAGGTACGCGGTCTCGATGAAGCTGCCCTGCTCGGCCAGCTGCTCGATGGGGTACCCGCGGTACCGCAGGATGCCGTTCTCACCGTCCACAAAGGTGATGGCGGACTTGTACGCGGCGGTGTTGCCGAAGCCGTTGTCCAGGGTGACCAGGCCGGTCTGTGCGCGCAGCTTCGAGATGTCGAAGCCGGCGTTGCCCACAGAGCTCTCGACGACGGGATATTCGTACTCGCCGTCCTGGTACCGCAGTACTACCGAGTTGTCGCTCACGTCTTCCTCACCGACGAATGAAACCTCTTCCAAGGTGCCCTGACTAGGTCTACCTTCCCCCATCCGGGGGACAACCGCGCATCCGGGGTGGCCCAAATGTGGCACCGGGTGCCTTCGACCTCTGAACGCAACGCTAACCCGCTGCCAGACGGTGGTCGAGAGCCGAATGCCGGCGGCCCGCACTGACGGTGCGCACCGCCTGGCCGATGGCCTTGCGTGAGCCCACCAGCACCACCATGCGCTTGGCCCGGGTGACGGCGGTGTACAGCAGATTGCGCTGCAGCATGGTCCAGGCCGAGGTGGTTACCGGGATCACCACCGCCGGATACTCACTGCCCTGGGAGCGGTGGATGGTCACCGCATAGGCGTGGGCCAGCTCGTCCAGCTCGTCGAAGGCATAGGGCACCTCCTCGTCCTCGTCGGTGAGCACGGTCAGCTGCTGCTCCTCGGTGTTGATCCCGGTGACCACGCCGACGGTGCCGTTGAAGACGCCGTTCTGCCCCTTCTCGTAGTTGTTGCGGATCTGGGTGACCTTGTCGCCGACCCGGAAGGTACGGCCGCCGAGGCGGCGCTCCGGGGCGTCCGGGCGGGCCGGGGTGACGGCCGCCTGGAGCAGCACATTGAGGTTGCCGGCGCCGGCCGGACCCCGGTGCATGGGGGCCAGCACCTGGACGTCACGGCGCGGGTCCAGACCGAAACGGGCCGGGATGCGGCGGGCCACCACCTCCACCGTCAGGCCTGCGGCGCGCTCGGCGTCGTCCTCCGCGAAGAGGAAGAAGTCCGGCAGGCCCTCGGTGAGCGGAGGCAGCCCCTCATTGATCCGGTGCGCATTGACCACCACCCCGGACTGCTGGGCCTGGCGGAAGATCCTGGTGAGCCGGACGGCGGGGATCGGGCCGCGCTCGTCCAGCACATCGCGCAGCACCTCGCCGGCGCCCACCGACGGCAGCTGGTCGACATCGCCCACCAGCAGCAGATGGGCACCGGGGGCGACCGCCTTGACCAGCTTGTTGGCCAGGATCAGATCCAGCATGGAGGCCTCGTCGACCACCACCAGGTCGGCGTCCAGCGGGTTGTCGCGGTCGTACGCGGCGTCACCGCCGGGCTTGAGCTCCAGCAGCCGGTGCACGGTGGACGCCTCGCCGCCGGTGAGCTCGGCCAGCCGCTTGGCGGCGCGTCCGGTCGGCGCTGCCATCACCACCTTGGCCTTCTTGGCCAGTGCCAGGGTGACGATCGACTTCACGGTGAACGACTTGCCGCAGCCGGGCCCGCCGGTGAGCACCGCCACCTTCTCGGTGAGCGCCAGACGCACCGCCTGCTCCTGCTCGGGCGCCAGATCGGCTCCGGTGCGGGTGTGCAGCCAGGCGAGGGCCTTCTCCCAGTCGACGCCGGCGAAGGCGGGCATCCGGTCGCCGTCCGCGCGCAGCAGCCGCAGCAGCTGGTTGGCCAGCGAGATCTCTGCGCGGTGGAAGGGCACCAGATAGACCGCCTTGACCGGCTCCCCGCCGGGTTCGGACGGCGGCAGCTGCTCGCGGACCACGCCCTCCTCGGCGACCAGCTCGGCCAGGCAGTCGATCACCAGGCCGACGTCCACCTGGAGCAGCTTCACCCCGTCGGCGATCAGCCGCTCCTCGGGGAGGTAGCAGTGCCCCTGGTCGCTGCTCTGCGAGAGGGCGTACTGCAGACCTGCCTTCACCCGCTCGGGGCTGTCATGGGGGATGCCGACGGCCTGGGCGATGCGGTCGGCGGTGAGGAAGCCGATGCCCCACACATCGGACGCCAGCCGGTACGGCTGGTTCTTGACCACGCCGATGGAGGCGTTGTCGTACTGCTTGTAGATGCGCACCGCGAGCGAGGTGGAGACGCCGACGCTCTGCAGGAAGACCATCACCTCCTTGATCGCCTTCTGCTCCTCCCAGGCGGCGGCGATCAGCTTGGTGCGCTTGGGGCCGAGCTTGGGCACCTCGATCAGCCGGGCGGGCTGCTGCTCGATCACCTCCAGGGTGTCGACGCCGAAGTGGTCCACGATGCGCTCGGCGAGCCGGGGGCCGATGCCCTTGATCAGACCGGAGCCCAGATAGCGGCGGATGCCCTGGACGGTGGCGGGCAGCACCGTGGTGTAGTTCTCCACCGTGAACTGCCGGCCGTACTGAGGGTGCGAGCCCCATCGGCCGTGGAGCCGCAGCGACTCCCCCACCTGTGCGCCGAGCAGTGCACCGACGACGGTGAGCAGATCGCCGGCGCCGCGGCCGGTGTCGACCCTGGCGACGGTGTAGCCGGTCTCCTCGTTGGCATAGGTGATCCGCTCCAGCACACCGGTGACCTCGGCGAGCTGCCGCTGCCCGGATGGCGGCTGCACTGCCGCGCGTCCGCCCATGAGGCACCCCCCTACGGTCTGCGGTACGCCTGGCAGGAACCGTATACCGACGGGCCGACAGCGGGGCGGCCCCGATTGTCAGTGGTGCCTGCAAGGGTGAGCATGAACCAGGGGAGACCCTCCTCTCGACACCAGGAGCACATGCCATGCTCACCACCGAATTCGTCCCGGGTGCACCCGACTGGCTGGATCTCGGCAGCCCGGACATCGACGCGTCCTCCGCCTTCTACGGCGAGCTCTTCGGCTGGACCTTCCGGTCCGCCGGCCCCGAGGCCGGCGGGTACGGCTTCTTCCAGCTCGACGGGAAGACCGTGGCCGCCGTCGGCCCCCTGATGGACGAGGGCGCCACTCCCGGGTGGACGCTCTACTTCCACACCGCGGATGCCGAGGCCACCGCCAAGGCCGTCGAGCAGGCGGGCGGCACGGTGCGCTTCGGACCGTTCGACGTCTTCACGGCCGGTCGGATGGCCGGCTTCACCGACCCCACCGGTGCCGAGTTCGCCGTCTGGCAGCCCGGCGACACCAAGGGACTGGACGCGGTCACGGACCCCGGCACGCTCTGCTGGGCCGAGCTGCACACCTCCGACGCCGCCACCGCACGCACCTTCTACGGCACGGTCCTCGGCTGGGACGCCCAGGAGATGCCGCTGGGCGACTTCACCTACACCGTGGTCACCACCTCGGGCGGTGGTCAGGACGCATCGCTCGGCGGAGTGATGCCGCTGCTCCCGGAGCAGCAGGCGGCAGGGGTCACCTCCCACTGGCTGCCCTACTTCGAGGTCGCCGACTGCGATGCGGTGGTGGCCAAGGCCCAGCGCCTCGGGGGCAAGGTGGTGATGCCTCCGGCGACCATGGAGGGCGTCGGCCGGATGGCCCAGCTGAAGGACCCGTCCGGGGCCTCCTTCTCGGTGATCGCCAGCGCCGCCGACTGACAGCGCCGTCGACTGACAGGGCCGCCGGGAACAGGCACAGGGGCGAGGCTGTTGTCCGCTGGTGCATGATCAGCATCCCGTACCCTGCACGACCCTCTGAAGGGACGCTCCCTTGAGCCTGTACGACATTCCGCTGCGCACCCTGACCGGTGAGCCGACCTCGCTGGCCGAGCACCGGGGCAAGGCGCTGCTGCTGGTGAACGTCGCATCCAAGTGCGGCCTGACCCCGCAGTACGAGGGCCTGGAGCGGCTTCAGCAGCGTTACGCGGAGCGCGGCTTCGCCGTGCTGGGCTTCCCCTGCAACCAGTTCGCCGGGCAGGAGCCGGGCACCGCCGAGGAGATCCAGACCTTCTGCTCGACCACCTACGGGGTCTCCTTCCCGCTCTTTGAGAAGGTCGAGGTCAACGGCGACGACCAGCACCCGCTGTTCGCCGAGCTGACCCAGGTCAAGGACGCCTCGGGCGAGGCCGGTGACGTCCAGTGGAACTTCGAGAAGTGGGTCGTCTCGCCCGAGGGCGAGGCAGTGGCACGGATCCGGCCGCGGTCCGAGCCCGAGTCGGACGAGGTGGTCTCCGCGATCGAGGGCCAGCTGCCGCGCTGACGGCCTCCGGGCACCGGCGGCTCCCGGCCGTCCGGTGCCCGGTCACTACCATGGCGGCCATGAGTGATCTGGAGATACGCCGCGCCACCGCCGAGGATGTACCGGCCATCGTCGCCCTGCTGGCGGACGACGTCAGGGGAGCCACCCGGGAGTCCCCGGACGACCCGGCGCTGTATGTCGCCGCGTTCGAGCGGGTGGCCGCCGATCCCCAGCAGCATCTGATGGTGGCGGTGCGCGACGGCCGCACGATCGCCACCCTCCAGCTGAGTGTGATCGCCGGGCTCTCCCGGCGGGGCACGGTGCGCACCGTCATCGAGGCGGTGCGGGTGGACTCCCGTGAGCGGGGCAACGGCCTCGGTACCGAGCTGATCGAGTGGGCGGTTGCGGAGTCCGCCCGCCTCGGCGCCAGTCTGGTGCAGCTCACCTCGGATGCCGGCCGGACCGACGCCCACCGCTTCTACCAGCGGCTCGGTTTCACCGCTTCCCACCTGGGCTTCAAGAGGGAGATCTAGCCGGGGGTCAGGCCGGGTCCTCCGCCTGGTTGCGGTGCACCAGGCCGGGTTCGCCGGTGTCCCGCTGCCACTCCACGACCAGCTCGTCCTTGGCGCCGAAGCGGACCAGATGGCGGCCGACGACATCCTCAAGGGTGGCCAGGTCCGCTGCCTGGCCCTCGACGGCGAGCAGCAGGGCACCGGGCTCCGCGGTGAGCGTGCCGCGGCCGGCACCGAAGGCCAGGGTGCCGGTGCCGGACTCCTCGTCCCAGACGGCATCGATGCGGCGGCCCAGATGGGAGGCCAGCTGTTTGGCATAGCGGTTGGGGCGGTCGGTGGCTACTCGGGCTTGGGATCGGGGCATGCTCTCTCCAGAGGGTGCGGGCTCCAGGCGGAGATGATCCGCCGCAGACAGGGGAGCCTAACCAGAATACTGAGCTTGGCTCAATATATTTTGGACCGTCCCCTCCCGCTACGCTGGGCGACCACCGCGCACCAAGGAGCCCGCCCATGGCCCCGCCGACCATCGGCCGCACCGCCGACGACGCCTCCGCCTCGTCGCCGGCATCCGCCGCGCCCACCGCGTCCATCGCCCTCCGGCCTGCCCATTCGGCAGCGATCCGGGATGCCGACGTCTCCGGGGACGCCCCAGCACAGGGGGACGAGGCGGCACAGGGGGACGAGGCGGTGCAGGGGGACCCGGCGGAGCTCTCCGACGCGCTGATGCGCGCCATGAAGCGGATGCGCCGCCAGACGTCGCTGCAGCTCGAGCCCTATGGGATCACCCCCGGCCAGGGCCGGGCACTGCGGGTGCTGGCGTATGCCGTGGACTGCGAGACGCCCGGCAGGGCGATGCGGCTCAGCGAACTCGCCGACCGGTTGCACATCGCCCCACGCTCCGCCACCACCGTGGTGGACGCCCTGGAAGCCTCCGGGCTGGTGGTGCGCGTCCCCGACCCGGCCGACCGGCGGGCCGTCGGTCTGCATCTCACCGATGCGGGCCGGCGCGCCGTCCAGCGGATCGGCCTGGTCCGGCAGGAGGTCGCCGAGGAGTACTTCGCGGACATCACCGCGGAGGACCGGGAGACGGTGCTGCGGGTGCTGAGGCAGGCGGAGTCGTCCCACGCAGCGCGGACGCCGCGCGCCGAGCACGGGCGGCGCCGGCAGCACGGGGACTGAGCGCGGTCATCCCCACCCCGGTGATGACCAGCGCCGCCGCGCACCCTGCCATGACGCTGATCCTCTCGCCCAGCAGCAGCCATGCCGAGGACATGCCGAAGACCGGCACCAGCAGGGAGTACGGGGCGACCGCGGACGCGTCGTAGGTCCGCAGCAGACGTCCCCAGGCGCCGAAGCCGAACAGGGTGGCCGCCCAGGCCACACTAGGCGACGGCGCCCACCCCGGCGGGGGTGATACCGCGCAGCGCCGCCAGGTCTGCCCGGGGCCCCTCGAAGACCAGGGAGAGGGCGAGCAGCGGGAGCGGCGGCACCGCACTCACCCAGACCATCCAGCGGAACATGTCCGGTGGCGCGGCCTTCCTGGTGAGCACATTGGACAGCCCCCAGGCCGCGGCCGCCGCGACGACCAGGGCGAACGACCCCACCGGCCCACCGAGTCCGTGGTCCAGCACGGCCAGCAGGATGCCCAGCATGGCCACCGCCAGACCGGCGATGCGGCGTCCGCCGACCCGCTCCCGCAGCAGCGCCGCGGCGAACACGGCGGTGAAGACCGCCTGACTCTGCAGCACCAGGGAGGAGAGCCCGGCGGGCATCCCGGCCCTCATACCGATGAACAGCAGCCCGAACTTGACCACGCCCAGCACCACTCCGACGGCCAGCACCCACCGCCAGGCGACCCTCGGCGGCCCGACGAAGAACACCGCGGGCAGCGCAGCCGCGGCGAACCGCAGCGCGCAGAAGAACAGCGGCGGGAAGCTGTCCAGACCGACGTCGATGAGCACGAAGTTCAGGCCCCAGACGGCGGCGACCGCGACGGCCAGCGCAATGTGGGCAGGGGTCATGGCGCCGCGTTGCGCGGCGGGCGGCGAGTGCATACGCCCAGGATGTCGGGCGGCGAATGTTCAGCACCAGCGATGACATCTGACGCATTGGGTTTAGCATCACTGCATGCTGGATCTCGGCAGGCTCCGCGCGCTGCACGCGGTCGCGGTACACGGATCGGTCGGCGCGGCGGCCGCGGCCCTCGGCTTCACCCCCTCCGCGGTCTCCCAGCAGATCTCCAAACTGGAACGGGAGACCCGCACCGTGCTGCTGGAGCGGCGCGGCCGCGGTGTGGCGCTGACCGACGCCGCCGAGGCGCTGGCCGCCACCGCGCAGCGGGTCCTCGCACTGGTGGAGCAGGCCGAAGTGGCGTTGGAGGAGCAGCGTGGGCAGGCCACCGGCCGGCTGCTGGTGGCCTCCTTCGCCACGGGTGCGCGCGGGCTGCTGCCCGGAGCGCTGGCCGAGCTCCGGGTGCGCTGCCCCGAGTTGGATGTGCGGCTGCTGGAGACCGATCCGTACCAGGCCACCGAGATGGCCGCCCGGGGCGAGGTGGATCTGGCGGTGGTGCAGGACTGGGAGAGCACCCCGCTGCCGGTTCCACAGAACCTGGCGCGGGCGGACTTCGGCCTCGACCCGGTGGACCTGCTGCTGCCCGAGGGCCACCCGCTGGCCGGGTCCGCCGTGGTGGGCACCACCGATCTGCGCGGACAGCGGTGGATCAGCGTCCCGCCCGGGAACATCTGCCACGACTGGCTGGTGCGGACCCTGCGGGAGGCCGGCGAGGAGCCGGATGTGGTCTACCAGGTGGGCGAGTTCGAGACCCAGATCGCTCTGATCGCGGCAGGACTGGGCGTGGGTCTGGTGCCCCGGCTCGGCCGCGGGCCGCTGCCGCCCGGTGTGCTGGCACGACCGGTGGAGCCGGAACCGGTGCGGCGGGTCTACGCCCTCTGGCGGCGCCAGGCCTCGCGCCGGCCCGCGATCACCGCGGCCCTGGCCGCGATGCGCGACTGCTGGCCGCTGCGCGACGCCGCTCCGGGGCCGGGGGCGGGCCCGACCGCCGCCAGGGCCGGCGCCGCTACCGCGCCAGGCCGATGACCAGCCACATGAAGAGCACCCCGGCCACCGTGCAGAGCAGGGTGGTGCGGGAGGGGTGCGGGCTGTGTGCCTCGGGCAGGATGTCCGAGGTCGCGAGGTAGAGCAGAAACCCGGCGAAGAAGCCCAGATAGAGCCCGAGAACCCGTTCGGGGATGGTGAACGCCAGCGTCACCGCCGCGCCGCTGACCGGGGCCAGTGCGTCCGCGGCGAGCAGCCCCAGGGCGCGGCGGCGGTTGTTCCCGTACAGCCGGGTGACCGTGTAGGTGTTGAAGCCGTCGGCGAAGTCATGGGCGATCACCGCGATGGCGACCACCACACCGACGGTCCCGCCGGCCTGGAAAGCCGCGCCGATCGCAAAACCGTCCATCAGGCTGTGCCCGACCAGCGCCGCGGCCGCGGTGAGGCCGATGCCCTGCGCCCGCTCCGGCCTGCGGTGCCCATGGGCATGGAGGTGGGCGGCGCCCAGATGGTGGGTGTGCGCGGCGTACTCGTCCTCATGGGCGCGGTGGACCGCCACCGAACGCTCCACGACGTGCAGCACCAGAAAGCCGAGGACGAACATCAGCAGCGCGGCCGGTACCCCGAAGATCTCGGTGGGCTGGGCCTTCAGGGACTCGGGGAGCAGGTCGAAGGAGACCACACCCAGCATCAGTCCGGCCGCCAGGCCCAGCACCAGATGGCGGCGGTCTCCGACGTTCTGGGCGACCCAGCCGCCGAGCAGGGTCATCAGGAAGGCGCCGGCCGCCACCAGCACTGCTTCCATGCCCCTGCTCCCTCGCTCCCCGCCCTCAGCCGGGTCTGTCGGTGCCCGTCGGCCGCAGGTGGGGGGCCGCGGGCGAGTCCGGTCCGCCCATCGTGTCCGTGGCCCGACCGGGCTCGCCCGCGCTGCTGCTCCGTACGGGGGCGGAACCGGATCCTCCCAGATGCCGTCGGACCGGCATGACTGCGACACAGACAGACCGGACCCGACGGCCGCACACGGCACGCCTGCTGGCCGTCCTGCTGAGCGCGGCTGCACTCACGGCCTGCGGACCGGGCACCTCGCTGCACACCCCCGTCCGCAGGGACCCGGCCCCCAGTGGGGTCACCCTGCCCTCCGGCGGTGCGACGTCCCCGGGTGCGCCATCGCCGGGGCCTTCGTCCGGAGGTGCACCGTCCTCGGGTGCACCGTCCTCGGGTGCACCGTCGGAGGTGCCCTCGTCCCGGGCGGCGGGGCGCCACCGGGTGGATGCCGGAGTGAGCTATCTGCATGTGGCGGTCGGCATCTCCGGCGGCGCGAGTTCGGTGCTCACCACCGCATCCCAGGCCCGCAGCTACCCCGGCTGGTTCGACAGGAGCGGGGAACACGCCATCGCGGACCAGCTGCGGGCCCTGCTGGGGCGGCCGGGCGCCCCCCGTCCGCTGCCCGCTCCGGGACGGGCACTGGTCGCGGTGACCGCGGCCGTGGGCTGCGCGCAGCCCCGGAGCGCCGAGCTCTGGGCGGACGGTGCGGACCTCTCGGTGCGCTGGACGGGCGCGCGGGCCACGCCCCAGGAGTGCCTGGCTGCGTTCAAGGCGGTGGCGGTCTTCCAGGTGCCCGTCGGCTCGCTGCCCGCGCATCCCACCATCGGCGGCCGGCAGCCCGATCCCGCCGGACCATGACGGTCAGTCAGTCCACCCGCACCTCGGCATAGGCGGCGGAGAGCTCCGGGTAGCCGTCGGCCGCCCAGCCGTGGCCGATCTCCACCACATCCAGCTCCCGGCCTCCCGGGAGGACCACCACCGGGTTGCCGCGCGGCCAGACCCGCCAGACCGCGCCGGGTACGGTCCGCACGATGACAGTGCCCAGATAGAGCCCCGCGTCATTGCCCAGCCACTCGGACGCCTCCGGGTCGTCCCGCCAGCGCGGCTGCATCTGGTCGAGTGCGGCGAGCGAGTCCGGGCTGTCGTCCAGAACGATGCCGGCCTGCTCCGCCTGCTCGCGCAACAGCTCGCACTCGGCCAGCAGTTCGCCGATCCCCTCCCCCGCAGCAGCCCCGGTCCGCTCCGTATCGGCCGTCTCCCCGCGCCTCGCCCGCCACATGTCTGTCAGACCTCTCATATGAGACCTCCCGGCCCTGGCCGGGAGGGGAATGCCGTGCCGGGGTTCCGCCCCGCCGGCCCCACCGCCGCACCTTGCGCCGGGGGATGGAACCGTCGCCGAGGCGGTACCCGTGGTGGTCAGTCTGGCAGTTCCCTGCTGTCCGGAGCAGGAACCGCAGGTCAACCCGCCTCCGCCAGCTCGCCGTCCAGATGGGTGCGGAGCAGCAGCCGCAACCGGTCGCCGTCGATCAGCAGCAGGCCGTCCTCCGTGGCGGCGAACTCGGCTGCCTCCGGGGTGAAGTGGGTGGTGGTCAGCCAGAGGCCACCGTCTGCCGGCTCCTCGGTGACCGCCTCCGAGAGGGTGCGCACCGCATCGAGATCGACAGCACCGGGACGGCGAGCCGCCCACACCACCCAGCGGCCCGGCAGCGTGGACCCCGGGCCGCCGTCGACCATCGCCACCAGGCCGTCATGGCCCTGCAGCCGGGGCGACCAGCCGGTCAGGCCCATGTGTTCCAGCAGCTCCCGCACCAGCAGGCCGAACTCCACCGGGGAGAGGTCCGCCGGGGCGGGCAACGCCGCGGTCGCGGTGGCGTACGGGGGGACACCGACCGGACCGTAGGGATCGGGAGTGACCACCGACGGCAGGGCGCGCAGCACAGCCAGCGCATCCTCCTGGTCGGTGTCCTGGGCGCGGCCCGGGGGCAGCAGGCGGGTGCGCGCCAGATCCTCCTGGTCGGCGTCCACGCTCAGCACGCAGACGCCGCCGGGCGGGGTGCCGGGGCCTCTGACGAAGCCGTTGAGGACGACTCCGCCGAGCACCTCGTCACCGTCGGCTGCGGCCACCGCGTGCAGGGCCCGCAGGGCCAGCCGGGCGGCCAGCTGCAGATAGTGGGTGGCACGCTCGCTGTCCGGCCTGGGCACGGGCTCGGGTCCGCCGCCCTCGGGGCCGAGGCGGTAGCCGGCCACGGAGGGGACGATCTGCGGGGAGGGCAGTTCGAGGTCGAGTACGGCGACCCGGGTGAGCGGGCGGAAGGCCGCCCGGCAGGTCGCGGGCAGGTCGGGAGTGGCCTGGGCTGCGGCGGCGAGCGCCCGCTCCAGCAGGGACTCCACCGCGGCGGGCTCAGCGTTCAGATACGCGCGGCGGCACTGGTCCAGGGTGGCGTTGTACTCCTCCACGGCGTGGGCACGCGCCAGCTCCGCGCGCTCGTGCTCGATGCGTTCCTGCTGGATCCGGTCCTGCGGACCTCCGGCGCGGCCGCCGCCGAGCAGTTCCTGCTGCTCCCGCCACTCGCGCAGGGCACGCTGGTGGCGCAGCCGCGCCACGGCACGTTCCCGCTGGTAGGCGGGGTCCAGCAGACGGCGGCCCGGGCCCGGGTCGGCGCCGTCGGTGCCACCCGCACCGTCGGCCGCCGCATCCGGCGGCTCGGGCGGGGCGTACTCCTCCCACCTGGGCGGACCCACCGGATCGGGCCCGGCGTAGGGGCGCGGCTCGTAGACCCGGCGCTGGGAGTCGAAGTCCACCGCCGCCCCGGGCCTGGCGGCGCGGTCCAGCAGGTCCAGGAAGCGGGCCAGCTCCGCTGCGGCGACAGCGGTGCGCTCCCTGGTCAGCAGGGTGGCGGATCGTACGGTGTCGTCGTCCGCGCCGCCGCGGGCGGCCTCCAGTGCCGGATCGCTCCAGTCGGCCGTGGGGTCGGGGGCGTCGCGGCGTGGGAGATGCAGAAAGCGGCCGGTGCTGCGGCTGTGCGGGTCCTGCATCGGCGGTCGCTCCCCCGTGGTCGGTGTCATCCGGTCGCGCGGTCGTACGTCATCTGCGGTGCGGCGTCTGCGGTACGTCATCTGTGGTGCTGGGTGGGGCTGTTGTCCCGGTGGTCGTCATCGGTGCGGTCGTCGTCGGTACGGTCGTTGGCGGTGCGGTGGTGAGCGCAGCTCGCCGACCCCCTCCGGCATTCTCCCGTCCGGAGGGGACTTTGTGGGGGATCACTGGAGACCTTTCCGGGTGGATGCGGATGCGCCGGGGCGCGGAGGCCTGCCCCGGAAGCCCTCGACGGCCCTCCGGGGCGCCGAGGGCCGCCGAGGGCGCCGTCCGTCTCTGTGCAGGACTCACGGCGCAGGACACCGGTGCAGGACTCACGGCCGGGCGCCGCAGGGCTGCCGCTCGCCCAGCGGCAGGAGTAGCCCCCTCGGCCGTTCCCCGGGCCGCGGCCGTAGGAGCCATGCGATCGCGGCACGGGTCGCGGGGCCTCCAACCAGTCTCTGCGGGTGGTCAGTTGGTCCGGGTGTTGGTGAGATGGAGACCGATGTAGCCGATATAGATCCGCCCGGTGCCCGAGCAGTCGTCGAGATAGTGCAGCCGAGGTGCGGTGCCGCCGCCCCCGATCCGCAGATGGGCGCCCATGAAGGCACGACCGGACGGATCCACCGTCTGCGGCACCGGCAGCATCCGCTCCTTCTTCCACTTGGCGTTGGTGGAGACGGTCTGGGACTCCCCGCGCACCGCCTTGCGCGGCGGGAAGGGATGGCAGCCCGGCGGTGTGTGCTCGCACCACTGCTTGAAGTCGCCGTGCGCCAGACCGTGCACCGCCGCGTCGGCGTAGTCCTGCAGAGCCAGCAGGCCGTCCCAGGCGAGGCGGGCCCAGCCGGAGCCGGCATTCTGCTCGTCCAGGGCGAGTGTCTCCTTGGTCTCGCCGGTGAAGGTCAGTGCGGGGAACTCGCCCAGCCGGGCGACCAGGTCGGCGAAGGTCGCCGGGATGCCGTCCTCGTCGGCGGCGGCCTCGGTGGCCACCACGGCCGGATCGGCCGCCACCGGACCCGCTGCGGCGACCAGTCTGCGGGTGAGCACCCGCACCTGGGCCCGTGCCTGCCTCAGGGCCTCGTACTGCTCATCGGCCTCGGCGAGCAGACTGCGCTCCAGCTGCTCTGCCCGCTGCAGCTGACGGCGGATCCGCTGCAGCTCCTCGCTGCCCGCCTGCTGCTCCGCCGCGGACTCCTCCGCCAGGGCGGCGGCGCTGACGGGGGACGGCGCCGGAAGGGGGCGCACCCGCAGTGGCGGCAGGCAGGCCAGGGCGTCCGGGAGCGGGCTGTCGGCTGCCAGGCGGCGGGGCTCACGGGCCAGGATGGCGGCGGACCTGCGCGGATCGTCCTCGATCAGATGGCGTGACATCACCGGGTGGTGCACGCCGTCCCCCCGGGAGGCGGGATCGAGGCCGGGGAGGTAGGTGCGGACGGCCCCGCCGTACACGGGGTGGTACTCCAGAGCCAGGTTGAAGGCGGAGCGGGCATCGTGGTCGAGGACGTACTGCACGGCCAGGCCGGTGAGGTTGGCCAGCAGGGGCTCCACGGTGGAGGTCTGCCAGGACACGCGGTCGAGATTGGCCGGGACACTGGCGACCACGATCGGCAGGCGGCGGTCCGGGTCGCAGAGCTCGTCGATCAGCCGGTCCACATCGCCCGCGCCGATGATCGCCGGGTGGTCGTGGACGGCTGCCGGGCCGTCGGAGGCGTCGAGCAGCGGCAGCAGTTCGCGGGCCAGATCGGGGACCGGGACCCGGCCGGAGGATCGCACCGAGGGACCGCTGGGCAGATGCTCGGCCTCCAGCCGGACCCAGGTGGGGCCGCCGGCCGGGGTCGCGATGGTCAGAGTGGTCTGCCGGGTGCCGTGCGGGGCGGGCTCACGGACCCGGCGGCGCGCATACCGCACGGCGGACTGCCCCGGACCGGGGCCGGGCTGCGGGGCGAGCCGGAGCCGGCCCGCGTCGAGATCCAGGGAGGCCCGGTCACCCAGGCGGTACCGGACGGCCTCGGGCGGCCCCGCCGGGCGCTCGACGCCCGGCCACGGCAGGTCGGCGGGTGGCAGGCCCGCGAGCAGAGAGGGGGGCTCGTCGTAGCCCTCGCGCTTCAGCCAGCTGCGCAGTCGCTGGTCGGCGAGGGCGGCGGTGTCGGCATGGCTGTGGCCGCTGACGACCACCATGCGATAGCGGGCGGCGGGTGGTTCGGCCTGGTCGGATGCGGTGTGCTGAGTCATGCGCTGGTCCTCCCGTGGTGCGGCGGTGGGGTCCGGCGGTCCTCCGTGGGTGGGGGTCGGATGGCGGTGCGGCGCGGGCGCGGTGTCCCGTCCGTACCGGTGGTGGAAGAACGCCGTCGCCCGGGGCAGGAGTTCCTGCTCCGGGCGACGGTCATCCGTTCGAGTGATCAGTTGCAGCGCTCGGCTGACCGCACGGGAATCGACAGCGGGCAGCCCGCCGGAACCAGATAGGTCACATGGAGCACCACCGGCACAGCCCCCAGGTTGTGCCCGCTGTGGGCGTGGCCGGGTCCCCCCTCCTCCACGAAGGCGCAGCCGGCCCGGGTCGTCTCCACCGTCCCGTCGTGCAGCACACGCGTCAGCGTGCCCGACTCGACGATCACCAGCACCTGTCCGGGGTGGTAGTGCCGGCCCGTGGCGCCTCCCGGTGCCATGGTCATCCGCCGCGCCACCACATCGGTACGGCTCCCGGATCTCACCGCCAGCCCGCCCGCGGAGGTGCCTCCGGCGAGCGTGACGGACTGCGTTCCGCCGCTCTGGTGCTGTAACAGCCTGCTGCTCTCCACGCACGCTCCTCTTGCTGCAAGGTCTGCTGCCTGAAACGGAGCGGGCATCCGGCACGGCGGTGTGCCGGACCCCCGTGCGACACGGCCGACATCATCGGCGTCCCAGCAGGCTAACCCGCAGCCCGCAGCCGCTCGGGACCGGCTCCCGAAGCGGACTGAGCAACCATCACTTACGGTCGGAGGGCATCCCTGCGCCGGGTTCGATCTCGACCTCGACATGGCTGCGGCCGACCGCCTCCGCCTCGGCTGTGCCGCCGGTGGCCTCGGCGAGCCAGGCATGGAAGGCCGCAGTCTCCGGTTCGGGGACGCCGACCTCGATCCGGACCCCGCCCGCGTCGTAGCGGACCTCCCGGACGGTGTGACCGGCGGCGCGCAGATCGTTCTCCAGGCGGCCCGCCCTGGTGTGCCCGGCGGTCACGGCCAGCAGTGCGACCGGCCGCCGCTCGACGGCGCCGACCTGGTCCAGCGCCTCGGAGACGGCCGCCCCGTAGGCGCGGACCAGGCCCCCGGCGCCCAGCAGCACCCCGCCGAAGTACCGGGTGACCACGGCCGCGGTGTCGGTGAGTCCGCGGCGGCGCAGCACCTCCAGCATCGGCACCCCGGCCGTGCCGGCCGGTTCGCCGTCGTCACTGGAGCGCTCACGCCGCTGCTCGTCGCCGACGACAAAGGCGGTGCAGTTGTGCCGGGCGTCCCAGAACTCCTTGCGCACAGCCGCGATGAAGGCCTGCGCCTCCTCCTCGTCCGCGACCCTCGCCAGCGAGCAGATGAAGCGTGACTTCTTGATCTCGATCTCGTGCCGGCCCGACCCCTTCACGGTGAGACGGCGCTGCTGGTCGGACATGCCACCACCCTATGCGCAGCCATGAGCGCCCGGATTCGGCGGACGGCCGGACACCGGTTCTCCAGGGCTCTGCGGATGGCAGGTCCAGCACAAAACTTGGGTCAAATCTGCTCACCTGCGGTCACTCCCCGGACTCCCCGCGTGATCGGGTCCTCCCTGGACGGCCTTCCGGTCGTCGGCAGTACCCGCAGACCCATGCTGGGGAGGAACTGTTGTCAGCACCAACCCGCACCAGGCGGTGGCTCACGATCTGTGCCGCCGTCACCACCTCGATGCTGGTCGGCATACCCGTCGGCCATGCGTCGGACCCCACCGCAGGACAACCCTTCGGGGCGAGGCAGCTGGCCGGGGCCGCCGGGCACCGCGCCGAGGCAGCCCGGACGCCGGGCGCCCTGCCTTCCCTGGCCACCGCCGCCGACGCCGGTGAGGGCGGCGACGGGGACGGGGACGGCGGCGAGGCGGACGAGATCGCCGAAGGGGCGGCCCAGTACGCCGAAGCCCGCACCTCTCCGGGGACGATCGCACCGGGGGCCTACAGCTCCGCCTGGTCCGCGCTCGGCGCTCTGCCCAGGACCGGCGGGCAGTGGAGCCATGTCACCGGGCTGCCGTACGACTCCGACGACCCCCGCTACCGGGACATCGGCTCCAACTCCAGCGGCGGCGCCGGGCTGGTGACCGGACGCACCGCCGCCCTGGCCGCCGACGACGCCGGTGATGTGTTCACCGGCAGCGCCGGCGGCGGTGTCTGGCGCTCCACCCGCGGCGGCGGCCACTGGCAGCCCATCAGCGACCAGTTGCCCTCGCAGTCCACCGGCGCGCTGGCCCTGGACCGGGAGGGGAGGCTCTGGCTTGGCACCGGCGAAGCCACCACCAACTCCGACGCCTACCAGGGAAGCGGCGTCTACGCACTCGCCGATCCCCGGCGCAACTCCTTCACCACCCGGGACCGGGTGGGCGGCGCCGAGCTCGAGAACACCACCATCCACCAACTGCGCTTCGCCGGCGACCGGGTGTGGGCAGCCACCAGCAGCGGCGTGTGGAGCCACTCCACCCGCCGGCTGAGCGGCGCATGGAAACTGGAGTACGCCCCCAACCCCGACTATCTGCCCGGCGGTCCGAAGGCCGACGACCCCGACGCCCCGTACAAGAACATCGCCAATGACATCGCCGTCGATCCCCGGGACCCCTCCCGGGTGGTGCTGGCGATCGGCTGGCGCAGCGGCGACGACTACAACGGCTTCTACGCCAAGGCCGCGGACGGCAGCTGGCGGCGGCTGGCCGACGGCCTGGGCGAACTGCCGACGGCGAGTGACGACGTCGGGGCGGTCACCTTCGCCCGGTCCGCCGACGGCTCCCGCTACTACGCAATCGACCAGTCGCCCCAGCAGCTGGCGACCGACCCCGACAGCTCGCTGGCCGGGATCTATGTGTCACGCAGCGGCTCGCCGTTCGGCCCCTGGCAGCGCATCGCCGACTACCCGACGCTCAGCACGGCGGGCTCGGCGCTCACCAGTGACGGCTTCAAGCCCGGTGTACAGGCCTGGTACAACCAGTTCCTGCAGGTCGACCCGGCCGACCCCGCACACGTCTACGCCGGTCTGGAAGAGGTCTTCGAGACCCGGGACGGTGGTACCACCTGGTCGGCGGTCGGACCGTACTGGAACTTCGACTTCCCCTGCTGGTCCATCGACCCGTCCGAGCAGAGCGGCAACTGCCCCGCGACCACCCACCCGGACCAGCACGCGGTGACCGTGGGCAGCTACCACGGCAGGACCTACCTCTACGTCGGCAACGACGGCGGCGTCTACCGGCGGCCGCTGAACGGCTCGACGGACGCGGACGGCCATGCCACCGACTGGACCTCGCTCAACGACGGCACCATCGACACCCTGCAGTACTACTCGGTGGGCATCGGCCGCGACCAGGGCGGTGTCTCCGTCAACGGAGGGCTCCAGGACAACGGGCAGTCGATACTGCGCAGCCGGGACCGGGTGATGGGCTCCAACTTCGGCGGCGACGGCGGCGACACCCTCACCGACCCGGCGAACGGCTGCAACATCGCCCAGGAGTATGTCTACCTGGCGGTGCAGGTCACCCAGAACTGCGCGGTCAACGACGGCTCCTGGCTCACCGACCCCAGCCGGGCCACCTCCTGGTCCGTCGCCCCGCCCGACAACCAGGACGGCTCCGCCGGGGCCCGCTTCACCGCACCGCTGGCCGCCGACGCCAAGGACAGCGCCACCTGGATCGCGGGCGGCCGCCATGTGTGGGTGCAGACCCACGGCTACGCCATCCGCAGCTCCGCCGAGTGGGCCAGCGCCTTCGACCTGGGCGAGGGACATGTGGCCACCGCGGTCGCCGCCTCCGGCGGGCGGGTGTACGCCGCCTGGTGCGGCCCCTGCAACAACGAGGGCTTCGCCCGCGGCATCGCGGTGGGCAACGCCGACGGCACGGGCTGGCACCAGCTGAACCTGCCGGTCGACGGGACGGTGCCCAACCGCTACCTCTCCGGATTCGCCGTCGACCCCGGGAATGCCGACCACGTCTACCTGGCGGTGAACGGCTTCTCCCGGCACTGGACGGAGGGGCCCGGCGCCGGTGTCGGCCATGTCTTTGAATCCTGGAACGGTGGATCGAGCTGGAAGGACATCTCGCGCAACCTGCCCGATGTGCCCGCCGACTCCCTGCTGGCGCTGCCCGGCGGTGGTCTGGTGCTGGCCACCGACCTCGGCGTGGTCTACCGGGCGCCCGGCAGCACGGGCTGGAAAGCGGTCGGGCGGCTTCCCGCCGTCGCCGTGCTCCAGCTGAAGACGGGACCGGACGGGCGACTCTACGCGGCCAGCCATGGGCGCGGCATCTGGTCGATGGCCCTGGCCTCGCTGCGCTGATCCGCCCGTACTGACCGTCGGCCGTGAACCGCTGCCGGTCACCGCCAAGGCCCCGCGCCGCCCTGCGGCGCGGGGCCGACCGTTCCCTGAGTCAGCTGCGGACGGCGCGGCCTCGCCCGGCGAGCGACTCCAGCTGTGCCCGGTCCAGGCCGCACGCCTCGGCCACCTCGCCGCCGTCCAGGGCGCCGCAGTCCAGGCCGCGCAGCAGATGGCCGCTGAGCGCCCTGGCGGTGGCGGGCTCGTCGAGCACACCGCCCGCGGTACCGGCCAGATACGCCGCAAGGCGCCGCCCGGCGGCCTCCAGACCCTCCCGGTAGAAGGCGTAGACGCCCGCGTAGCGGGTCGGCAGATGGCCGGGGTGCATGTCCCAGCCCTGGTAGTAGGCGCGGTCCAGGGACCGCCGGACCAGCCCGTGGTGCAGCCGCCAGGCCGCATGGACCTGCTCGGTGGTGCCGACCGGGAGCACATTGGTGGAGCCGTCGGAGAGGCGGACCCCGGTGCCGGCCGCGGCCACCTGCATCACGGCCTTGGCGTGGTCGGCCGCCGGATGGTCGGGGCGCTGCTGGGCGGGCCCGACACCGCATGCGGCGCTGTAGTCGAAGGTGCCGTAGTGCAGCCCGGTGCAGCGGCCGTCCGCGGCGTCGATCAGCCGGGCGACGGTGGCCCGGCCGTCGGGGCCCAGGATCGACTGGGTGGTCTCGATCTGGATCTCGAAGCCGATCCTCCGGTCCGGCAGTCCGGCGGCACGCTCGAACTCCGCGCAGAGCCGGGCCATGGCGGTCGCCTGCCGGGGGTCGGTGACCTTGGGCAGGGTGAGCCGCAGGCCGTCCGGTGGGCCGCCGGGGGCATCCAGCAGCCCGGTGAGGAAGAGGTCCAGCGTGCGGATGGCGCGCGCACGCACCGCGGACTCCAGGCACTTGATGCGGATACCGACATACGGCGGCCCTGCCCCCTCCGCGGCGGCGCCGGCCACCAGGTGGGCGGTGCGCAGCGCATCGGCGTCCTCCTCGGCGTCGGAGTGCGGGCCGTAGCCGTCCTCGAAGTCGATGCGCAGATCCTCCACCGGCTCGCGGGCCAGCTTGGCCCGGACCCGGGCGTGGACCTCGGCGGCGAGTCCGTCATCGGGCACGCCGAGCGCCGCCGCGAAGGCCTCGGGGGTGGGTGCGTGGGCGTCCATGGCGGCCAGCGCCTGCGCGCCCCAGGACCGCACGGTGGCGGCGTCGAAGGCGTACGCGGGCACATAGACGGTGTGCACGGGCTGGCGGCTGCCGGGGTCGCCGGGGTAGCGGCGCGCCAGTTCGGTGTCGACCTCGGCGAGGGAGGTGTCCACCTCCGCGAGCAGCGCGGCGGGGAGCGTCGTACGGCCGCGCGCCTGATGCTGCGTCATCCGCGCCACCCCTCCGGGGTTCAACAGTCTGTTGAGCTGCCGACGCTAACCACCGCCGCCCTCCGCAGTCAACGGTGAACCCTTCGACGGTCCGCCGCGTCATCCGTGCAGCAGTACGCCGCCTCCGGTACGCCACCGCCGGGCGACCGCCCTCCGAGGATCCGAGGAGCCATGGCCACCAGCCGAGTTCTTCCCCTGACCGACGGAGATGTCGTCGAGATCGGCCCGTACCGGGTGCTGGGCCGGCTCGGTGCGGGCGGCATGGGCATCGTGTACGCCGCCGCCGACCGTGAGGGCCGTCGGGTCGCGGTCAAAGTGGTCCGCGCGGAGATCGCCGACGACCCGTCGTTCCGGGCCCGCTTCCGCCGCGAGGTGGACCTGCTGCGCCGGGTGACCGGGCCGTGCCTGGTTCCCCTGCTGGGCGCGGACACCGACACCGCCCGCCCCTGGCTGGCCACCGAGTACGTGGCCGGCCCGACCCTGCACGACCAGCTGGCCCACGGAGGGGGGCTGCGGGGCGGCACCCTGTCCGCGCTGGCCGCCGGGGTGGCCGGTGCGCTGGCCGGGGTGCACGCGGCGGGCGTGGTGCACCGGGACCTCAAGCCGGGCAATGTCATCCTGGCCGGACGCGGCCCCCGCGTCCTGGACTTCGGCATCGCCCATGTCCTCGACGAGACCGCCATCACCCGCACCGGCAGCTGGACCGGCACTCCCGGCTGGACCAGCCCGGAGGAGTACCGGGGCGAGCGGACCGGCACCGCCGCGGACGTCTTCGCCTGGGGAGCGCTGACCGCGTATGCGGCCACCGGCCGGCCCCCCTTCGGCCGGGGCGCCCCGGACGCGGTCGCCTACCGGATCGTGCGCGAGGAGGCCGACACGGAGGGTGTCCCTCCCCGGCTGCTGCCGCTGGTGCAGGCCGCACTGGACAAGGAGCCCGCGCGGCGGCCCACCGCGGCCGAACTGGCCGAGGCCTGCCTGCGGCTGCTGACCGGAGCGTCACCCGCGCATCCGGGAAGGCCGGGCCCCGAGACGCTGGAGGCGGCGATCGCCGCCCACTGGTCCGTCCCACCCACGCCTGAAGGCCTCTCCGGCCCGCGACTGGGCTGGGAGCGCACGGTGGCGGGCCGGACCGCCACCGTCCGCCGGCCCGGTCGGCCGGGGCTGTCCGCCGTGGTCGCCACCCTGGTGCTGCTGGCGGGTGGCGGGGCGGCGTACACGGTCGTCCACGGCCCCGACGGGATCGGCCGGGCAGGGGCCGCCGACCCGACCGGCACGCCCGTCGCCTCGGGGCCTGCCGGCGGGGGCGCCCCGACAGCGGGTGGGCGCGGTGGCGCCTCGGTCGGCCCCGGCGGGCCCGGGGCGCCGGCTGCCGGTGGCGAGGTCTCCGGGCTGGATCCGACGGTCGCCGTGTCCGGCGCCTTCGGCAGCAAGGCCGGGCTCACCCTGCCGGACCGGCCTCCGAAGGACGAGCGGTTCGGCGTCTCCACGGTGAGCGAAGGCACCGGCCGCACGGTCCGTCAGCAGGACAGGGTGACCGTCGACTACACGGCGGCGGACTGGACCGCGGGCAGATCCATCCCCAGCTCCTACGACCCCGGGGAGCGCCCGCAGGTCTTCCAGGCCGGCGCCGGCCAGGTGATCGACGCACTGGAGCGCAGCGTGGTCGGCCACCGGGTGGGCAGCAGGCTGCTGGTGGTGGCACCCCCCGAGGACGCGTTCGGCAGCAAGGGCAGCTCGGCCCTGGGGGTGGGGCCCGGCGCCACGCTGGTCTTCGTGCTGGACATCAGGTCGGCGGTGCCGGCCGGCGGCGGCCCGGCGGCCCGGTAGCAGGCGGCCCGGTAGCAGGCGGCCGCGGCCCGGAGACGCCCGGCCGCGGTGATGACTGTCAGTGGCGTGCTCTATACGTAGTATTCCGACGATCCGCCGGACGACGGGGGGACACGACGATGGCGGAATCCCTGACCAGCCCTGGGGGCGAGCTCCATCGGGCCTACTACACGCTGGGGGCCCGCGGGCCCGCGGCTGGACTCCGTCCATGGTCCGCGACCTGCTGGGCGAGCCGGACGCCCAGGGCCGAAGCCCCTTCTACGGCGCGGCCGCACCGACCCGGATGTTCTCCATCGGGCGGGTCGAGTCGGCCGAGGGCACCGTGGAGTTCGCCCTTGCGCTGGCGACCGCCGCCCGCCGCTCGGCCGCCGCCCGGGAGGCCGCGACGCGCCGCCGGAGAGCAGTGCTGGACCGGATCGCGGCGGAGCCGGTCGAGGTGCCCCGGCTCAGCCGCGGTGAGCTGGCCGAGGAGGCCGTACGGCACCGCAACCGCCGCGATCGGGAGCGGGCCTGGGACCGGCCGGGGCACATCCCCGACCCCGCCGTGGTCGCCACCGTCGACCCGGCCACCCTGACCCGCTGGCAGGTCGACTATCTGCGGCACCGGCTCACCCGCTACGACGCCCTGCTGGACGGCCTCTACGGCGGTGCCGGCCGCACCGAGGCCGCCCAGCTGCTTCGGGCACGGCTGCACGACGCCATCGCCCGGGCCTATCCGGAGCTGGCGGCCGAGTGCCGCCGCCAGCTGACCGGGCGGTGAGGGCGCCGTGCGACCGCTGTCCCTACTGGCGCTCCAGCGCGGCGTACCGCTCCTGGAGCTGCGGCCAGACGCGACGCAGATGGCCGTCGTTGAGCGGGGTCACACCCCGGCCCTGGAGGTACTGGATGAGGCGGAAGTGATCGGGGTCCCTGCCGTAGTAGTCGATGTAGGCGACAAGGCCGTCGAGGTAGATCTCCAACCACTCGTCGTCACTCGACGGCAGCGGTTCGGGTTCCAGCTCAGGCTCGGGCTCGGGCTCCGGTTCCGGTTCGGGCTCCGGGACGGGCCCGGGGACGGGCATGGGCCCGGGGACCCGCAGCGGCCGCCGGCCGTTGGACGACGGCACCAGTGGCAGCTCGGGCTCGGGCTCAGTCTCGGCCTCGGGCTCGGCCTCCGGGTAGGGCTCCACCGGGAAGGCGAACCGCGGATCCGGCTCCGGCTCCGGCTCGAAGGTCGACGGCTGTTCCGGCAGCGGCCTCGGCTCCCTGGCGGGCTCCGCCGGGCGGCTGCGCTGCCCCGGGATGGGCAGCGTCTGCCCCACCGCGGCCCGCGGCTCCCGGTCCAGAGCCGGGGCCGGGGCCGGGGCGGTCTCAGCCGGCGCCCGTTCCGGCGCCATGTTCAGCGGCACCCCGTAGCGGGCCAGTTTGAGCGGCAGCAGGGCGTCGATCGGTGCGGCACGGCGCCAGTTGCGGCCGTAGCGGGCGCGCAGCCGGGCCCGGTAGACCAGGCGGTTCTGCTCGTGCCGCACCACCTCGTCGTAGGAGCGCAGCTCCCACAGCTTCATCCGGCGCCACAGCCGGAAGGTGGGGACCGGCGCCAGCAGCCAGCGCACCAGCCGCACCGACTCCATGTGGCGGTCCGCGGTGATGTCCGCGATCCGGCCGACCGCGTGCCGGGCCGCCTCGACCACGACCACGAAGAGCACCGGGATCGCGGCGTGCATCCCCATGCCCAGCGGATCGGGGTAGGAGGCCGCCGCGTTGAAGACCACGGTGGCAGCGGTGAGCAGCCATGCCGTCTGCCGCAGCAGGGGGAAGGGGATGCGCAGCCAGGTGAGTACCAGGTCCAGGGCCAGCAGCACCACGATCCCGGCGTCGATGCCGACCGGGAAGGCGTAGGCGAAGGTGCCGAAGCCCTTGCGTACCGCCAACTCGCGCACCGCGTTGTAGGAACCGGCGAATCCGATGCCGGCGATCAGACAGGCCCCGGCGGTCACCAGGCCGATCAGTACGCGATGCGCGCGGGTTATCGAGGGACGTGCCACGGCGCTCTCATCCTCCGGGTCTCGGCGGCACCGGACGGGACAGCTTGCCACACCCTGGTTGCCGTCTGCTGGCGGGCGTCCCGTCCGGGCCCGCGGGCTTCAGCCCGGATAGCGGTCCGCACCGGGTCCCGCCTCGGTCCCTTGGCCGTCCTCCGCGGGGTGGAACTGCGCGGAGAAGTCGTCCGCCAGCTCCCCGATGGTGCCGCGGCCCTCGGTGACGGCCAGCCAGTCGGCGGGCAACCGGACGTCGCCGTGGTGTGCGCCCAGCAGATTGCCGCAGACGGCACCGGTGGAGTCGCTGTCCCCGGAGTGGTTGACGGAGAGCAGCAGCGCCTCGCGGACGGTGCGGGCGGCCAGCGCGCAGTACACCGCGATGGCCAGCGCCTCCTCGGCGACCCAGCCGGCGCCCAGCGACTGCACCTTCTCGGCGGTGGGACTCCCCTCGGCGGCAAGCCGCAGGGCGGCGCGCAGGGCGTCGGTGGTCTCCTCGTGTCCGGGGTGCCGGCCGAGCAGTTCCATGGCCCGCAGGACGGATCCCTCCAGGGAGTCGCCGTCCAGCAGATGGGTGATGGTCGCCGCCAGTGCGGCGGCGGCGTAGTAGCCGGTGGGGTGTCCATGGGTGATCTGGGCACACCGCCCGGCAAGAGTGAAGGCGCGCTCGGCGGGCAGGCCCGCCAGGCCGAAGGGAGCGGAGCGCATCACGGTGCCGCAGCCCTTGGAGGTGGAGTTCACCGGCCCGGGGCGGCCGTCCAGCGCGGCGTACGGCTCCGGCACATGGTTGGACCGCAGGCCGGAGAGGCAGGCGTTGCCCGGCGCCCGCCGGGCGTACAGCCAGCCCTGCCCGCGCAGCCAGCCGGACCGCACCAGGGTGTCCCCGCCCTCGACGGGCTGCGGTCCGGGGTGCTCCTGGGTCTCCAGCCAGCGGAGGTAGGAGTAGCGCACCATGCTGGTCTCGGCGCCGCCGATGCCCTTTGCCCTGGCCCGTATGCTGGCGCGGATCAGTGCCTCGGCGGTGAAGAGGGTCATCTGGGTGTCGTCGGTGACCCGGCCCACCACTCCCTGACCGTCCCGGACAGGGCCGGTGACGCCCGACTCGCCGTATGCGGAGCGGATACCGGCCAGCGAGCGGAACTCCACCGGGTTGCCCAGTGCGTCGCCGACGGCGCCGCCCAGCAGGCAGCCGCGGATCCGGGCGCGCCTGACCGCCAGTGCGTCCCAGGAGCTGTACCTCATCGTCTGCGTCCCCTCGTCGCGCCGTCCCTGGCGCAGGATCATGCCAGGCGCCGGGGACACCCTGTCCCGGATGCACCGGGGCCGGGCAGAATCGACGTCCATGACCTCGCACCCCGGCCGGCTCCCGCGACTGCGGCCGCTCTCCGACCATCTGCACCTCTGGACGCCGAGCCCTTCCGCAGGGTGGGGGATGGCCAACTGCGGCCTGGTGATATGCCCACGCGGCCGGTCCGCGGCCTGGATCGACAGCCCCTACGACCGGGCGATGGCCACCGACTTCCTGGAGCTGGGGCGGCCGCTGCTGGCCGAGGGCACCTCCATCGACCGGGTCATCGTGACCCATGGCAATGGCGACCACCTCTGGGGGGCCGAGGTCGTTCCCGAGGCCGAGATCGTCTCCACCCGGGAGACGCTCGGCCACATCGACCACGAGCCCGATCCGGAGCAGTTGTACGCACTGGTGCAGGGCCTGGACCCGGAGACGGTGCTGGGCTGGTACCTCAAGCGCGGCTTCGGCCGGTTCGACTGGAAGGGAACCGAGGTCCGCAGGCCGACCACGGTCTTCACCGGGGAGCTGGAGCTGCGGGTCGGGGAGGTCCCGCTGCACCTCATCGGCCTGCCGCCGGCGCACACGGCCGGGGATCTGCTGGTCCATCTGCCGCAGCAGCGCACGGTCTTCACCGGCGACGTGATCTTCTCCCACACCGCAGAACAGCCCGGCGACCACCCGGTGCACTGGGCGGGGCCGCTGGCCAATGTGGTGTCGGCCTGCGAGAGGGCGCTGGCCACCGGCGCCGAGACCTTTGTGCCCGGTCACGGCCCGGTGCTCGACCGGGCCGGGGTGTACGGCCACATCGGCTATCTCGAGGATGTCCGCGAGCGGGCCCACCGGCTGCACGCCGCCGGAGTCCCCGGGCTGGAGGCGGCCCGGCGGATCATCGGCGAGGTCCACCGCCCCGGGATGTCGCTGGCCGAGCGCCTGGTGGTCACGGTCGGCACCGAGTACCGGCATCTGGACGGCGTGACGGAGTTCCCCGACATGCTGCTGACGATGAGCCAGGTCGCCGAGGTGGCCTGGGAGCTGGAGCACCCCGGTCTGCCCGCGGCCCGCTCCGGCGACCAGCACTCCGCCGACCGGTCCTCCGCCGACAGCCGCGGCTGAGACCGCCTCGCTGCGGCCGGTCTGCCCCTGCACGCCCTGGGACCCGCCCCCCGGGTGGGCCCCAGGGCGGGGGTTCAGCAGGCCGTCCAGTCGCGGTCGGCGCTGTTGTAGGCGCAGGTGTCCTGGACGGCGCCGGAGGCGCGCTTGAGGGTGGCCTTGTCCCTGTCGTTGTTCCAGACGTAGGCCCGGCGCTGCTGGTAGAGGTTGGCGGCGGTGTTGCGGCCCTGCCCGGTGTGCACGGTGACGGTGTGGCCCGGCTTCAGGGTGACGGAGGGGAGGACATAGCGGTGCCGGGAGGCGTCCGCCAGGGTCCAGCCGCGCAGATTGACCGACCTGGAGGTGGAGTTCTTGATCTGGACGTACTCCGCGTTCAGGCTCTTGTTGGAGCGGGTGTCCTTGCCCGGGCTGTCGTAGTAGATCTTGGTGAGGTGCACCGATCCAGCGGCCTCGGCCGGTCCGGCGGACAGCAGGCCGGCCACCCCCACGGCGACGGCGGCAGCAACGGCGGATATACGACTGGTCTTCACTGCGGCCCTACCCTTCATGGAATCTCCACAACTGGTGCGGGCCGCAGCCTAGCGCCTCTCAAAACGTGCAAGGCATCAGCCTCATGAGATTGACTCAGTTCACGAAGACCTGCCGTCGGCACCCTTCAGCGACCGCCCGACAAAGGAGAAGGCCTCCGGCATGATCCTGCGCCAGAAGCCGTCCGTGTGCTCCCCCCGCGGGAAGTGCCGCTCCACGGCCCCACCGCGATCGGCCAGCGTACGGGCCGGGTCGCAGAAGGGGTCCTCGGTGCCGCACCACACCCCGAGCCGTCGCCCATGGGGGCGGGCCAGGGCCAGCAGGGGCTCATGGGCCCGCCAGTCCGCCTCGTTGTTGTAGCCGCCGGTGGTGGCCGCATCGGCCCAGGTACGGAAGACCGCCGGGCTGATGGCCGCGACCGCGTCCACCGCGCCGCCCCGGCCCAGGGCGTACTGCAGCGCACCGGAGCCGCCCATGGAGATCCCCAGCACCGCCCTGGGCACCCCCGCGGTGGCGCTGCTCAGCCCTCGGGCCCGCAGCCACCCCGGCACCTCGTCCAGCAGCATCCGCTGCGGATCGTCCCCGGCGAAGCGCTGGTGCCAGTAGCTGTTGTCACCGCCGTCCAGGGCCGCCAGCGCAAAGGGCGGCACCCCGTCGCGGACCGCCGCCGCCAGGAACTGCGGCATCCCCAGGTTCACCATCGTCTGTGCATCGCCGCCCCGCCCGTGCAGCACCAGGCAGACCGGCAGGGCCGCCGGGTCGTGTCCCGGCGGCACCATGGTCACCAGCTTCACCTCGCTGCCCCGCGCCCGGGAGCGGACCGTTGAGGTGTGCACCGGTCCCGGGGTGACGACCGGTACGGTGCCGTCCGGTCCGGTGATCCCGAGCGCCCGCCGCAGCGGCACGCCGCCCGGCAGCAGATCCTCGACCATCGCGGTCCCCGCACCGGCTCCCAGTAGTACCGCACCGCCGCCGAGCGCGGCCAGCAGCACCCGTCGCCGGCCAGGCCCCCGCCGTCCCGTCGCGGACGCCGCACCCTGGATGCTTCCGATCCCGCCTGTCTGCATACCGGCCCTCCCCGTATCCCCGTCGAGCAACGCGCAGATCATGCCATCAGCGACCGACGGCAGCCCGCCCGGCCAGCCCTGACGTGGCATCACTGGTCCGTCCCGCCCGGCTCGACGGCGTCCAGCAGTGGCGGCTCGCCCCTGAGATGCGGCGGGGCCAGAAAGCGCAACAGGTGGTAGCCGACGATGGTGACGATGGTGCCCAACGGGATGCCGTCGAGGACGAAGTCACTGCTGAAGCGGATCGACACATCGCCGATCCCGATGATGACGCCCGCGGCGATGGGGACCAGATTGAGCGGGTTCCCGAAGTCCACCGCGTTCTCGTGCCAGATCTTGGCGCCCAGCAGTCCGATCATGCCGTAGAGCACCACGGTGATTCCACCCAGCACTCCGCCGGGGGTGGCGGCCACCACAGCGCCGAACTTGGGGCAGAGGCCGCACAGGATCGCAAAGAGCGCGGCGCACAGATAGGCGGCGGTGGAGTAGACGCGGGTGGCGGCCATGACACCGATGTTCTCGGCATAGGTGGTGGTCGCCGGGCCGCCGGCCGCGGTGGCCAGCATGCTGGCGGCGCCGTCGGCAGCGATGGCCCGCCCCAGGTCCGGATCCAGGTCGTCACCGGTCATCTCGGCCACCGCCTTGACGTGCCCGGCGTTCTCGGCGATGAGGGCGATGACGACGGGCAGCGCCAGCAGCACCGCGGAGAGCCGGAAGTCGGGGCCGTGCAGCGAGGGCAGACCGAACCAGTCGGCGTGCCGGACGCCGCTGAGGTCGACCCGCCAGTGGTCGGTGATCCGTCCGGCGGCGTTCGCCGAGTGGACCCGGCCGAGGACCCGGTCCAGGACCCAGGACAGCAGATAGCCGAAGATCAGCCCCAGGAAGACGGCGATTCGCGACCAGAAGCCGCGTGCCACCACCATCGCACCGATGGTGAAGGCCATGGTGAGCAGCGCCACCCACTGGTCCTGCGGCCAGTAGGTCTTCGCCACCACCGGCGCCAGGTTGAAGCCGATGATCATCACCACCGCGCCGGTGACCACCGGTGGGAGCACCGCGTGCACCACCTGGGCACCCAGCGCCTGGACCGCCAGCCCGACCGCCAGCAGCACCACGGCGACCACGAACATCGCACCGGTCACGGTGTCGATGCCGCCCCCGGCCGCCCTGATCGAGGCCGCCACCCCCACAAAGGAGAGGCTGCTGCCCAGATAGCTGGGGATACGGCCGCGGGTGATCAGCAGAAAGATGATCGTGGCGACACCGGAGAGCAGTACCGCCAGGTTGGGGTTCATCCCCATCAGCACCGGGGCGACAAAGGTCGCCCCGAACATCGCCACCACATGCTGGGCACCGAGTCCGACGGTCCGGGGCCAGGACAGCCGCTCCCCCGGCCGGACGACCTCACCGGGGCCGAGGGTCCTGCCGTCCCCGTGGAGTTTCCAGCCGAGGCCGCGCCCCATGTGCTGTCCCTTCGCCGCTCTTCGACCTGGTCGCCCTGTGGACCACCGTTCGATCGTCGGCCATGCCCGCCGGACGGCCCATCCGACCCGCCCTACCTGGTGCGGCTCACCCACCCGGCGGCGGTAGCCGGCCGTGGGTCGGCGCCCTCACCCGCGCCCCGGGGTCCGGCCCGCGGCATAAGGGCGCGCGGTGTCACGGAGGCCGCAGCGATGCACACGGCTGATGGGATGCACGGGCGCGCGGCACCCGCCCCGCACAACTGGCCCCGGGCCGGCGACCGGGCCGGCTCGCCGACCGACTCGGCGTCCGACGCTCCCAGAACGCCTCTCACCGCGGCCCTCGCACCCCCTCCCCCGGTCCTCGTCCGGGCCGGTGTGCCGACCGGCCCGGACGAGGCCCCCGCCCCCCGGGGCTCGATGCCGCTCAGGCCCCGGACGCCGCCGCGCGGCGCCGGGAGAGCGCGTCCACACCCGCCGCGACGACCAGGACCAGTCCGGTCACCACGAACTTGACGCCCGAGCTGTAGCCGAGCAGGCCCATGCCGTTGTCGATGACGGCGACCACCGCACCGCCCACCACGGCGTCCACGATCCGGCCGCGCCCGCCGAAGAGGCTGGTGCCGCCGATCACCGCGGCGCCGACCGCGTAGAGCAGCGTGTTGCTGCCGCCCGCGTTGGGGTCGACGGAGTTCGCCCGGGAGGCCGCGAAGATCCCCGCGACCGCGGCCATGGTGGAGCCGATGACAAAGACCGAGGTGCGGATCCGGGCGACCTTGATCCCGGCCCGCCGGGCGGCCTCGGCGTTGCCGCCGACGGCGTAGATGTGCAGTCCGTAGCGGGTGTAGCCGAGCACAAAGGTCCCCAGGGCCAGCAGCACCACCAGTACGGGCACCACGATCGGCACCCCCTTGAGGCTGACCACCAGGACGTTGCGGCTGCGCTCCTCGTTGAGGACGGCGACGGCCGCGGCCGTGACCGCCACCACGCCGGCCACCTTGACCGCGGACACCACCAGCGGCTCGGTGTCCAGGCCCTTGCGCCTGCGCGAGCGCGCCACCAGCACCCGGGTCGCGGCGTAGCCGGCGGCGACCAGGACGAAGAGCACCCAGCCCAGGCCGGGGGCCAGGTTCTTGTTCTGGATGGCCACCACGGTCTCGTCCGTGACGGGGATGTTGCCGCCCTGCCCGATGATGATCAGGACCACGCCCTGGAAGGCGAGGAAGCCGCCCAGCGTCACCACGAAGGACGGTATGCCGACCCGGGCGACGAGTGTGCCGAGCACCAGCCCGATGACCACTCCGGTGGCGATCGCCGCCGCCAGGGCGGCCGGCAGCGGCCAGCCGTGCTTGGTCAGTGTGACCGCCAGGACCGCCCCGGCGACACCGCTGGTGAAGCCGGCCGAGAGGTCGATCTCGCCCAGCAGCAGGACGAAGACCAGCCCCATCGCAATGGTGGTGATCACCGCGCCCTGGGTGAAGAGGTTGGCGAAGTTGCCCGCCGTCAGGAACGCCGGCCGCAGCACGCCGAAGACGGCGCAGAGCACGATCAGTCCGAGTACCGCGGGGAGGGAGCCCATGTCTCCGCCGCGCACCCGAGCGGCATAGGCCTGGAGGTGGTCCCTGAGCTCGTCCGCGGGTGAGCGGCGGGAACCGCCTGCGGCCGGCTTCTCGGGCACGCCGTCCAGCTGGGGGGCTTCGGGGGTCAGGGAGGTCATGCGGGCACCTCGTCGTCCGTGTCCGTTGCGGTGAGAGTCTCCCCGGCGCCCGCGGTCTCCACCACCGGGCCGATCGCATCGGCCGCATCGGTCCCGTCGGCCGCGCCGGCCGCGCCGGACCCGACGCCGGCCTCGGCCGCGTCCGGATCACCGGTCTCCCCGGTCTGGTCGGGCGCCAGGCCCAGGTCGCCGGAGCGCCCTGTGGTGATCAGCTCCACGATCCGGGTCTGGTCGATGTCCGCCCGGCGGACCTCGGCGGCCATCCGGCCGAGGTAGAGCGCCGAGATCCGGTCGGCCACGGAGAGCACGTCGTTCATGTTGTGGGAGATGAGGATGACGGCGAGTCCGGCGTCGGCGAGCCGGCGGACCAGGTCGAGGACCTGCTTGGTCTGGGCCACGCCCAGCGCCGCTGTGGGCTCGTCCAGGACGACGACCCTGCTGTTCCACAGCACCGCACGGGCGATGGCCACCGTCTGCCGCTGGCCGCCGGAGAGAGGCGACCCGCTGGCGGACGGAGGTGACGGTGCGTACGGACAGCCCGGCGAGGGTCTGCAGCGCCCGCTCCTCCATGGAGGCCCGGTCCAGCACCAGGCCGGAGCGCTCCTCACGGCCCAGGAACATGTTCTGGACGATGTCCAGGTTGTCGCAGAGCGCGAGGTCCTGGTAGACGATCTCGATCCCGAGGGCGGAGGCGTCACGCGGTTCGTGCACCCGGACGGGCCGGCCCTCGAAGTGGTAGCTGCCGGAGTCGATCGGGTGGATGCCCCCGATGCACTTGGTCAGGGTGGACTTGCCCGCGCCGTTGTCACCGACCAGGGCCATGACCTCGCCGGGGTAGGCGTTGAAGTCCACGTCCTTGAGCACATGCGCGGGGCCGAAGCTCTTGTTCACCTGCCGGAGGGACAGGATGGGTTCAGTCATGTGTCTTCCTGGGTCGTCGTGCGAGCCCCGGTGCCGGGGGAGGCAGACCCGGCACCGGGGCGGTCTGGGAGGCTCCGCTTACTGGATCCCGGCCTTGGCGCACTTGTCGGCGTAGTCGCCCGTGCAGAGCTCGTCCTTGGTGACGAAGCCGTCGTCGACCACGGTCTTGATGTTGTCCTTGGTGATCGCCTCGGGCTGGAGCAGCACGGAGGGGACGTCCCGGTTGCCCTCGGGATCGTGGATCGTGCCGGTGGTCTGGCCCTCGGTGCCGCCGGCCAGGGCGATGGCGAGCTGGGAGGCGGCGTCGGCCTCCTTCTTGACGGCCTTGTAGACGGTCATGCACTGGTCGCCGTTGAGGATGTTCTGCAGGCCCTGGACGGTGGCGTCCTGCCCGGTGACGGGGACCTTGCCGTTGACGCCGTTCTTCTTCAGCACCGCGATGGCCGCGCTGCCCAGTCCGTCGTTGGCGGCCAGCACTCCGTCGATCTTGCCGCCCTGCTGGGTGTACATCTGCTCGAAGATGGTGCCGGCCTGCTGGTTGTCCCAGTCCGGGACGGACTGGTCGGCGACCTTCTGGTAGCCGGAGACCTTGGACAGCACTCCGTCGTAGCCCTGCTTGAAGAGCGTCGCGTTGTTGTCGGTGGGCGAGCCGTTGAGGTAGACGATCTTCGCGTCCTTCTTCCCCTCGTCGGTGAGGCACTTCTGCAGCCCTTCGCCCTGCAGCTTGCCGACCGCGACGTTGTCGAAGGAGACGTAGTACTTGGCGCTGCCGCCGAGGGTGAGCCGGTCGTAGTCGATGGTGGCCACGCCCTGCTGCTTGGCCTTGTCCAGGACGGCCTTGCCGGTTCCGCTGTCCAGATTGACGATGATCAGCACATTGACGCCGCTGGTCAGCATCTGGTCGGCGATGGTCTGGAACTGGGCCTTGTCGCCCTGGGCGTTCTGGATGTCGTACTGCAGGCCGGCCGCCTTGAAGGCCTGCTCCAGATACTTCCGGTCGGCGCTCTCCCACCGGGCGGAGGACTTGGTGTCGGGGAGGATGACGCCGATCTTCCCCTTGGCCGCCGGCTTGCTGCTGTCGCCGCCTGCCGATGTCGAACCGCCGTTGGAGCCGCATGCAGCCAGGGCCAGCACCAGTGGAAGCCCCGCCGCCAGCAGCACACCCGATCGCTTGATCATGGAAGTCGCCCCTCTCCGGAGATCCTGACTATTTGTCAACGCGCAAAACTTATGAGTGGCGCGGATCAGTGTCCATGCGGCCTTCGGTAACGATTGCAAAACGCGCCACAGCCCGGCAGACACCGCAGGTCAGCGCCCAACTCCCGGAAAACAAAAGCATCATGGCCATGCATCGGCCGACCGCTGCGCCGAGCGGCTGGAGTCCCTGCGACACCTTCTCCGGTGACCGGAATCCGGTTCTGCACGGTCAACGCAGGTGAGAGCCTGCCCTGCAGGGACGAGACCCCGCGTCCCCGGGCCGCGCCACCCCGCACTGCCGGCGCGCGCCCCCAGCGAGCGCCAAGGAAGCATGAGGACGATGCAGTACGTGAAACTCGGATCCACCGGTATGGATGTCTCCCGGCTCTGCCTCGGCTGCATGAGCTACGGCATCCCCGAGCGCGGCAACCATGAGTGGACCCTGGACGAGGAGCAGTCCCGGCCGCTGATCAGGCGGGCGGTCGAGGCCGGCATCACCTTCTTCGACACCGCCAATGTGTACTCCGACGGCACCAGCGAGGAGATCGTCGGCCGGGCGCTCGCCGACTTCGCCCGCCGCGAGGAGATCGTGATCGCCACCAAGGTCCATGGCGTGATGCGCCCCGGGCCCAACGGCCGCGGGCTGTCCCGCAAGGCGATCATGACCGAGATCGACAACAGCCTGCGCCGCCTGGGCACGGACTATGTCGACCTCTACCAGATCCACCGCTGGGACCCCCGCACTCCCGTCGAGGAGACCATGGAGGCCCTGCACGATGTGGTGAAGGCGGGCAAGGCCCGCTACATCGGCGCCAGCTCGATGTACGCCTGGCAGTTCGCCAAGGCCCAGCACACCGCGGAGCGGCACGGCTGGACGCGGTTCGCCTCCATGCAGAACCACTACAACCTGCTCTACCGCGAGGAGGAGCGCGAGATGCTCCCGCTCTGCGCCGACCAGGGCGTGGGCATCCTCCCCTGGAGCCCGCTGGCCCGCGGCCGCCTCACCCGCGAGTGGGGCACCGAGACCGCCAGGGCCCGCACCGACGAGTTCGGCAAGACTCTCTACCCCGAGGGCGACCGCGAGATCGTGGAGGCGGTCGGCCGGATCGCGGACGAGCGCGGCGTCACCCGCGCCCAGGTGGCACTGGCCTGGCTGCTCCGGCAGCCGACGGTGACCGCCCCCATCGTCGGCGCCACCAAGGACCGCCACCTGGAGGACGCCCTGGCCGCCCTGGACCTCCAGCTCGACGACAAGGAGGCCGAGCAGCTGGAGCAGCCCTACACCCCGCACGCCGTCAGCGGCCACTGAGCCGCGGTCCGCGCATTCGCCACACTCCCGTCGCACACCGACCGCCCGTCGCACACCGACCGCCCGTCGCACACCGACCGTCCGTCGCACACCGACCGTCCGCCCGGCGCACCGCCACCCGGTCCGCCGGGCGGGCTTCGGCGATTCGGGCGGCGGACCCCCGCCATCGGCCTTGACCCCACCATTGGTCTATGCCAATCTCCGACTGGTCTGGACCAACGGGGGATTTTGTCGGACGGTGCGTCAGTGACGCCGCCGGGTCGGCAGGATGCCGAGCGGAAGGCGGCGTGCAGTGACCTTGGTGGCGTACGCGGCGGCGACCTCCTGCCGACAAGGCGAAGGACTCCGCTTCACGGTGACCGGCGAGATGCCGGGCCGGGTGACGGTGGAGGACGCCGTGGACGGCCGCACGGTGCACCGGGCAGCGGTGACCGGCGGCAGCTGGGTGCTGGAGGTCCCGCACAGCTGGCGCAGCTCGCTCTACCGCGCGGTCTTCAGCCCGGGCCGGGGCGAGGACAGCGAGGTCTGGTTCGTGGTCCGCCCGGCCCGGACCGGCCGCCGGGCGCGGATCCTGCTCTCGGTGCCGTTCACCACCTGGCAGGCCTACAACCGCAGCGGAGTGCCCGGCGAGGGCCTCTACTGGACGGAGGACCCGGCGCGCGCGACCCGGGTCACTTTCGACCGTCCCGGCGGCGGACCGCCTCCCGAGCGCTGGGAGGAGGGACTGATGAACTGGCTGCGCGCCCACGGCCCCGACGTCGACTACTGCTCCAACCTCGATCTGCATCTCGACCCGGACGCCCTGCGCGAGCACCGGCTGCTGGTGGTCAACGGCCACGACGAGTACTGGACCTGGGAGATGCGGGACCGGGTGGAGGGGTTCGTCCGGGCCGGCGGCAACCTCGCGATCTTCGGGGCCAACACCGCCTGGTGGCAGATGCGGCTGGAGGACGGCGGCCGCACCATGGTCTGCCACCGTGACGCCGCGGCCGACCCGGTCGCCGCCACCGCCCCCGAGCGCACCACGGTGGAGTGGTCCAGCGACCCGGTGAACCGGCCGGAGAACACCCTCACCGGGCTGAGCTTCCGCACCGGCGCCGGCTGCTGGGGCCCCGCCATGGACGAGATGCGGCGTGAGGCGTACACCGTCGCCTTCGCCGAGCACTGGGTCTTCGAGGGCACGGGCCTGGCCGACGGCGACAGCTTCGCCCGGGGCGGCATCGGCTATGAGACGGACGCCGCCGACCTGGAGTTCACCGACGGCGTCCCCGCGGCCACCGGAAGGGACGGCACCCCGGCCTCCTTCGTTGTGCTGGCCACGGCGGACCTGCGGCACTGGGACGCCTTCGGGCAGGGCGGCCGGGCCGTGCTGGGCGTCTTCGAGTCCGGCGCGGGCACGGTCTTCAACGCCGGAACCGTCAACTGGGGGGCCGCCCTCGGCGATCCCGTCGTGGACCGGATCACCCGCAATGTGCTGACCCGGCTGGCCGCCCCGTCCCGCCGCGACCGGTGGACCCCGATCGGCTCCGCCCCCGGCGCACAGGCCGTCGCCGGCGCCGGTCCCTGGCTGTTCGCGGCGTCGGCCGACGGCACCCTCGGGGTGAGGCCCGCCGACGGGCAGAACCGCCGGCTGCGTCCGGCCGGGCCGGCTCCGGGGATCATCGCCCTGGCGGCGCCGCGCGAGGCCTTCCCCGGCGGCCCGCTCCACCTCTACGCAGTGGACCGGGCAGGCCGGCTGCTCACCCGTCCGCCCGTCCCGGAACCGGCCCCCTGGACGGTGGTGGACCGCTGCCCCGAGGGCACCCGGGCACTGGCCGTCAGCGACGGGCGCCTGTTCACCCTGGACACCGACGGCACCCTGTGGACGGCTCCACAGGGCACCGCACCGGACGGCGCCGCCAGGACCTGGCGCGTCCTCGCACCGCCCGCCGGACTGCGCGCCCTCACCTCGGTCAACGGCCGGCTCTACGCGATCGACGAGCATGACACCGTACGGCACCGGCTGCCCGATCCCAAGGACAGCTGGCAGCCACTGGGACCCGCCAGGGGCGCCGTACTGCTGGCCGGCCAGGCCGGGCGGCTGATCGGGCTGGACGGGGACGGCATGCTGCACCGGCGCAGCGCACTGCGGGCGGTCCCGGCCGACCGGGAGCCGTCGCAGCAGGCCGCACCGGAGCCCGCCGGAGCGGGCAACCGGGGCTACCGGGAGCACTCCTGACCCCCGCAGTCCCGATGTGACCCAGCGTCACCGCCCTCGGCGCAGAGCCGTGCCCGGCCGCCGACCGCCGCGCCCCGCCGCACGGCCCCCGATCACCGTGCCGCCCCGCACGGCCCCGCACCGATCCGGCCCCGCACCGATCCGGCGCCGGCCCCGGCAGCACCACCCGACGTCCCCCGCGCAGCGGCGGCATCCCGGTCCCACCGCTCCGCTCCCGTGCCCCTCCGAGCCCCCCGCGCCGCCGCGGGGGCGCCGCCGACACCGAGGACTTCGATGACCGAACCCCAGGCCCTGCAGTCGCAGTGGTCCGATGCGAAGCGGGCCCTGCTCGCCCAGCGGCTGAAGGGCGCCGGGCGGCCCACCCGCGTGGTCCCACGCCGGCCCGAGGGCACCGCACCCCCGCTCTCCAGCGGGCAGGAGCGGCTGTGGTTCATGGAGCAGTTCGCCCCCGGCGGCGCCGGCTATGTCCTCGCCCCCACCCGCCGGCTGCGCGGCCCGCTCGACCGTGCCGCCCTGGACGCCGCGCTCACCGATCTGGTCGCCCGGCACGAGAGCCTGCGGATGTCCTTCACCGGCACCGAGGAGGGCACCGCCGAGGTGGTCGTCGCCGACCCCGGCCCGGTGACCGCCCGCCATGTCGAGGCGGGCGGTGACGATCCGGCCGCCACCGCCGCGGCGCTGGTCCGCGACGCCGTCGCGGAGCCGTTCGACCTGGCCCGCGGGCCGCTGCTGCGCCCGCTGCTGATCGGCCTCGGCCCCGACGACCATGTGCTGGCGCTGGTGCTGCACCACATCGTCTGCGACGGCTGGTCGGTCGATCTGCTGCAGCGCGAGCTGGACGCCCTCTACGCCCAGCACGCCCATGGCGTCCCGGCCCGGCTGCCGGCCCCCGAGGTCCGGTTCGGCGACTACGCGCACTGGCAGCGCGGGCGTCTGGAGGACGGCTCGCTCGCCGGCGACCGCGCCTACTGGCAGGACGAACTGGCCGGCGTCCCCCCGCTCGACCTCCCGGGCGACCGGCCCCGGCCGCCGGTCCTCACCTTCGACGGCGCCGCGCACTCCTTCCGCTGGGACCGCGGACTGACCGACCGGATCAACGCCCTCGCCCGGTCCTGCGGCGCCTCCACCTACATGGTGCTGCTGGCCGCGTACCAGGTACTGCTGTCACGGCACAGCGGCATGCGGGACTTCGCGATCGGCTCCCCGGTGGCCGGCCGGCTGCACCGCGAACTGGAGGGCGTGGTCGGCGCCTTCGTCAATATGCTGCCGATCCGCACCCGGCTGGCGGACGACCCCACCTTCGGCCAGTTGGTCCGCCAGGTCCGCGAACGGACCCTGGACGCCTATGCGCACCAGGAGGTCCCCTTCGAGCAGATGGTCGCCGACCTCTCCGTGGTACGGGACGTCAGCCGCTCCGCGGTGTTCCAGACCACCTTCGCCTTCCAGAACTACGGCGACCGCACCGCCGAGCCCGCTCCCACCGGCTGGCAGACCGAGGGCTTCACCTTCGAGGGCACCAGCACCCACTTCGACCTGGCGCTCTACATGAGCGAGCAGGAGGACGGCCTCAGCGGCCTCTTCACCTACCGCAGCGGCCTCTTCGACGCCGCCACCGTCGAGGGGTTCGCCGAACGCCTCACCGTGCTGGTCACCGCGGCCGCAGCCGAGCCCGACCGGCCGGTCTCCGCGCTGCCGCTGCTCGGCGCCGCCGAGCGCACGGCCGTCCTCACCGACTGGGCGACTGGCCCCGAGCTGCCACCGGCCGGTCCCGCCACCCTCACCCGGCTGTTCACCGACACCGCCGCCGCCCACCCCGATGCGCCCGCCCTGGTCTTCGAGGAGCAGACGCTCAGCTACCGCGAGCTGGACCGGCGCTCCAACCAACTGGCCCGAAGACTCGGAGCGCTGGGCGTCGGCCCCGACGACCGGGTGGCGGTGTGCCTGGAGCAGTCCCCCGACCTCGCGGTCGGCCTGCTCGCCGCGCTCAAGGCGGGCGCCGGCTATCTGCCGATGGACCCCGAGCAGCCCCCGGCCCGGCTCTGCGGCCTGCTGGCCGACGCGCAGGTCGCCGTCCTGGTCACCGACAGCACCGTCCGGGACCGCCTGCCCGACTGGGACGGCCCGCAGATCCTGCTGGACGAGCAGCACACCGGGCAGGCCGCCGAGGAGGACGGCGCACCGCTGCCGGAGTGCTCGGGCCCCGACCACCTGGCCTATGTGATCTACACCTCCGGCTCCACCGGCCGCCCCAAGGGCGTCGCCGTACAGCACCGGCAGATCCTCAACTACCTGGCCGGGGTGCGGGAGCGGCTGCGGATCGTGCCCGGGGCGAGCTACGGGCTGCTCCAGTCGCTCTCCTTCGACTTCAGCATCACCATGCTCTATCTGGCGTTCGCCACCGGAGGCCGGGTCCATCTGCTGCCCCGCCGCACCGCGGGGGTCGAACTGGCCGAGCGGATGGAGCGGCTGGGCATCGACTACCTGAAGATGACGCCCTCCCATCTGGCCGCGCTCACCGCCGACGTCCCGGTCGAACGGCTGCTTCCGCGCCGGGCGCTGGTGCTCGGCGGTGAGGCGTCCTCGTACGCCTGGGCGCGTGGGCTCGCCGCGGCGGGCCGCTGCGCGGTCTTCAACCACTACGGGCCGACCGAGGCCACCGTGGGCATCACCGTCCATGAGGTCCTGGCCGACGGCCCCCGGGGGGAGGAGGCCGGCACCACCCCGATCGGCCGCCCACTGCCCGGCGCCCGCTGCCTCGTCCTGGACGGCGGCCTTCAGCCGGTGCCGCCCGGGGCGCCCGGCGAGCTGTACCTGGGCGGCGACCGGCTGGCCCGCGGCTATCTGGGGCGGCCCGACCTGACCGACGAGCGCTTCGTCCAGGACCCCTACGGCCCGCCCGGCAGCCGCCTCTACCGCACCGGCGACCTCGCCCGCTGGCGGTCCGACGGCACCCTGGAGTTCCTGGGCCGCAGCGACGACCAGATCAAGGTCCGCGGCTACCGGGTCGAGCCCGCCGAGATCGAGGCCGCACTCACCGACCTGCTGCCCGGGGTCACCCAGGCGGTGGTGCTGGCCCGCGGGGAGGGCGTCCGGCAGACCCTGGTCGCCTATCTGGAGCGGCCCGGCGGGGCCGAGCTGCCGCCGCCGGCCGAGCTGCGGGCCCGGCTGCTGGATGTGCTCCCCGACTACATGGTCCCGGCCCGCTGGGTGGCGCTGGAGCAGTTCCCGCTCCAGGCCCACGGCAAGGTGGACCGCAAGGCGCTCCCGGAGCCGGAGGACGCCCCGGCCACCGGGTACGAGCCCCCGGCCACACCCGAGGAGCAGCAGATCGCCGGAATGTGGGCCGAACTGCTCGACCGGCCGCAGGTCGGCGCCCTGGACGACTTCTTCGACCTGGGCGGCCACTCGCTACTGGCCACCCAGGTGGTCGCCCGGCTGCGCCGGGCCTTCCCGGACCGGGCCGTGCCCATCGGCCTGATGGACCTCTTCCAGCACTCCACCGTGCGCGCACTGGCCGCTCTGGCCGCCTCGTCCGACGCCGACCGCGGCCCACGCAGACTGCTGCACCGGCTCACCCCGGCCCGCCCGGCCGGCGCGGGCCCGGTCACCGCCAGCCTGGTCTGCGCCCCGTACGGCGGCGGCAGCGCACTGATCTACAAACCGCTGGCCGACGAGCTGCCGGACGACTGGGCACTGCACTCGATCGCCGTGCCCGGCCATGAACTGGGCGAGGAGGCCGAACCGTTCGACGAGGTCGCCGCCCGCTGCGCCCAGGAGGTCCTGGACGGGGTCGAGGGCCCGGTGGTGCTCTACGGCCACTGCGGCCTCGGGGTGATGCTCACCGTGGAGATCGCCCGCCGGCTGGAGGCGGCCGGCCGCGAGGTGGCCGCCGTCCACCTGGGCGGGATCTTCCCCTTCGCCCGTCCCAAGGGCCGGGGCGCCGCCCTCGCGGCCCGGCTGGCCCGGGTCTCGGAGCGGCTGCGCAGCGACCAGAGCATGATCAACGCCCTGACCGCGGCGGGGCTGGACGTGGACGAGGTCGACCCGGAGCAGCTGCGGCTGATCGTCCGCAACCGCCGCTCCGGCACCCTGGAGGCCGAGCGCTACTTCGGGGACCTCTACGAGACCGAGGGCGCGGTGCTGCGGGCGCCGGTGATCGCGGTGGTGGGCGACCGGGACCCGGCGACCGAGTTCCACCAGGAGCGTTTCCGCGAGTGGCACCGCGTCACCGGCACCACGGCGGCGGTGGTGCTGGACGAGGCCGGGCACTTCTTCCTGAAGTACCGGGCCGCCGAACTGTCCGAGATCATCACCCAGGTGCACCGCGACGTCGCCGACGGCAGCGAGGACCGCCACCGGCGCCGCCCGGACGCCACCTGGTGGCTGGAGGACGTCTCCAGGGACCCCGATGCGCTCCCCGACCGGGCCGGGCAGGTGCGACCCGGGATGGGCCGGTTCCTCGGTGTCGCCTTCGGGCAGCAGGTGTCGATGATCGGCTCCGCGCTCACCGAGTTCGCGCTGCCCATCTGGATCTATCTGCACACCGGTTCGCTCGCCCAGTTCGGCCTGCTCGCCACACTGGCGCTGGTGCCGGGCATCCTGGCGGCCCCGCTGGCCGGCGCCGTGGTGGACCGCGGCGACCGACGGCGGATCATGCTCTGCGGCGATCTCGCGGCGGGTGCCACCCAGGCGGTGATGCTGGGCCTCGCCCTCGCCGACGCGCTCCAGGTCTGGCATGTCTATCTGCTGATCGTGGTGCTCTCCGTCTCCCTCACCTTCCAGCGCTTCGCCTGGGGCTCCGCGGTGCCCCAGATGGTACCCAAGCGCTACCTGGGCCGGGCCAACGGCGTGGTGCAGATGACCGCGGGCTTCGCCCAGTTCCTGGTGCCGCTGTTCGCCGTGGGCCTGCTGGCCGCGGTGGACCTGCGCGGCATCCTGCTGCTGGATGTGGGCAGCTATCTGGCCGCGATCGGTACGGTCGCCCTGGTGCGGTTCCCCGCGACGATGGCGTGGCACCGCCGGGAGTCGGTGGCCGCGGAGATCCGGGAGGGGTTCCGGCGCTCGCTGGGCAGCCGCCACTTCCGGGCCATGCTGGTCTTCTTCGCGGTGCTGAACGTCTTCCTCTCACCGCTGTTCCTGCTGACCACCCCGTTGGTGCTGTCCATCGGCAGGCTCTCCGCCACCGGCTGGGTGGCGACCGGCGGCGGCCTCGGGGCGACGCTCGGCGGCGTCGGGCTGCTGGTCTGGGGCGGGCCGCGCCGGCACCGGCTGCGCGGAGTGCTGCTGGCGACCCTGGCGCTGGCCGCCGCGGCGCTGGTCACCGGGTTGCGGCCGTCGCTGCCGCTGGTGGCGCTGGGTGCCTTCGGGATGGCACTGGGACTGGCCCTGGTCAACGGCATCTATGCGACGATCATCCAGACCAAGGTTCCGCAGCGTTTCCACGGCCGGGTGATCGCCGTCAACACCATGGTTGCCTGGTCGACGCTGCCGCTGGGCTTCGCGGTGATCGTCCCCTTCGGGCCCAGGCTGCTGCAGCCGCTGATGGACCCGGGCGGTGCACTGGCCTCGACGGTGGGCCGGGTGATCGGGACCGGTGACGGCCGCGGGATCGGGCTGCTGTATCTGCTCTTCGGGTCCGCCATGGCACTGCTGGCGCTGATCTGCCTCTGGGTCCCGGTTCTGGCGCGCTTCGACCGCGAGGTGCCCGATGCGCCGTCCGACGACCTGGTCGGCCTGGAGGCCCTGCGGGCCCGTACGGCCGGGGACGACACCCACTGACGCAGGGAGCCCGGGCGGATCACCGCCCGGGCTCCCTGTCGTTGACGCAGCGTCAGTCCGGGTTCTCCAGCCCCTTCTTGAGCGCATGCAGAAAGAGCACCGCGTCCCGGCCGTTGATCAGCCGGTGGTCGTAGGCGAGCCCGATGTTGGCGGGGGCGCCGTCCTGTGGTGAGGTGACCGCCAGCGCGCAGACCGTGCCGGGCAGGATGAAGGGGACGGCCAGCACCACATCGGCGTCGGTGTGGAGGGTGACGACGAAGTTGGCCCCGGTGAGGTCCGCCTCCCGGAAGGCTCCGGTGGTGGCGGCCAGGCGGTACTTCATCAGCTGGGTGGCGATCTCCCCGATGGTGCGGTCCGCGGCGTCGCGGATGCAGGGGACGTAGAGCCCCTCGCCGAGGTCCACGGTGACCCCGATGTGCGGGGCGTCCGCCAGGGTGGCGGTCGTTCCGTCGACGGCGGCGAAGAAACGGGGGAAGTCTCCGTGCAGCGCGGCGACATGCTGGACGAAGAGCTCGGCCAGGCCCACCGGGCGGCGTACCGTCCGGGTCAGCTCCCGGGCCCGGGTGAGCGCCGGACCCAGATCCATCCGCACCACGGTGTACGCGGCCGGGATGGTCCGATGGGAGAGCTCCACCGCCCTGGCGACGCCCAGCTGCACCCCGGCGAGCGGAGTGCCCTCGGTGCGGGCCGCGACCGGTTCCGGCTCTGCGGCCGCCCTCAGTGCCTCGATGTCCGTCCGGCGGACGACCGGGACGCCGAGCGAGGCGATCTGCTCGGCGGTGATCCCGAGTTCGTCGGCCAGGGCCTGCGCGGGCCCGGTGACCAGAGGGCCGCCCTGCTGCCCGCCACCGGTCTGCGGCTCGGCCGCGAGCGGGGCTGCGGACGCCGCCGGGGCGGCGGGCGGGACCGGGGAGGAGCCGTCCAGGATCCGGGCTATCGCCTGGCCCGGCCGGCAGCGGCTTCCGACCGGGACGGTCCAGTGCAGTGTGCCGGCGGTGTCGGCCTCCACTTCCTCGGCGGCCTTGGAGGTCTCCAGGACCACCACCGGATCACCGGCGAGGACCGGATCGCCGTCCTTGACCAGCCACTCGGTCAGCACATAGTCGGTGTCGTTGTTGTTGAGCTTGGGAACCAGCAGGTCAGCCACGCAGAGTCTCCAGGATGGCGCGGTGGACGGCGGAGGCACTGACCAGCACCTCACGCTCCAGATGGGGGGCGGTGGGAATCACCGAGTCGGCAGAGTGGACAAGCCTCACCGGCCGCGCCAACTGCGACCAGTACCGCTGATGCAGAACATGGGCCACCTCCGCACCCCACGTCCCACCCGCCGTGCCCTCCTCCACCACCACCACATGACGGACCGACGGCAGCTCGACCTCGACCGGATAGAGCCGCGAGGGAACCAACAGCGTGCAGACCACCTCCTCCTCCACCAGCAGCGACCGCATCGCCTCCATGACCCGATGCGCCACTCCCCCACCCGCCACGATCACACAGTCCGGCTCCACACCCTCCAGGAACACCCGGGCCGTCCCACCCTCACGCCGCAGCGAGAACGGCTCCTGCACCTCGTCCATCGCCCGGGTGTACAGAACCTTGTCCTCGAACAGCACACACGGCACCTCACGCGCCAGCATCTCCGCGAACACCTCGGCGTTGTCACGGAACGGCGAGACCTCGTACAACTCCAGCCCCGGCACACCCACAAAATGCTTCTGCAGACTCTGACTGTGCGTCGGACCGTACCCCCGCCCCCCACCCACCGGACACCGCAGCACCATCCGCATCGGCACCCGCGACCCGTACATCGACACCGACTTCGCCGCAAAATTCACCAACTGGTCGAAAGCCAACGTCGCAAAATCACCGAACATCACCTCCACCACGGCACTGTCCCCAGCCAACGCCAGACCCGCCGCCACCCCCGTGATCGCACTCTCACTGATCGGCGTCGACAGCACCCGCTCCGGAAACCGGGTCGACAACCCACGAGTGATCCTGAACGCACCCCCATACGGATCCAGCACATCCTCACCCAGCACAAACAGCCCCGCCTCACGCTCCATCAACCCATGCAGCGCAGCATTCAGATTCTCCGCCACCCTCATGACAACCCCCGCCCCGCCACATCCACAGCCACAGCCTCGACAAGCGCCCTCGCCGAGCCCTCCAGACGCCCCACCCGCTCCGGATCCCGCGCAACGCACCCCGCGTACCAGCCGGCCGCACGCAACCGCTCCACCTGCTCCGCAGACCGGGTGTCATCACCCTTGCTGTGCGGCCCCAACCGCTGCGTGGCAAACTCCACCACCAACGGCACCCCACCACGAACCGCCTCCACCGCAGGAGCCAACAACCGCCGGATCCCCGCCACATCCACCGAATCGGTGAACCGGTACTCCACCCCGAACGCCGCAGCCCGCCCCGCAATACCCCCCGCCAGATGACGACCCGTGGGCGTGGACTGCGCAATCCCGTTGTTCTCCACCACCACCAACAACGGCAGACCCCACAACGACGCCAGATTCAACGCCTCGTACACCGCACCCTCACCAAAGGTCCCGTCACCGACATAGACACACGCCAACGACCCCGGCTCCACCCGCTTCAGATGCAACGCCACCCCACACGCCACCGGCAGACTCTCCCCCTGCACCCCGGTGGACACATACCGCTCCCGCCGAATGTGCTGACTGCCACCCACACCACCACAGACAGCACCCTCACGACCCATGATCTCCGCCAGCAACCCCTCCGGATCCCGGTACCGGGCCAGATAGTGCCCATGCCCCCGATGGTTGCTGAACACATGGTCACCGGGGGCCAGCAACCCCTCCATCGCCACCGGGATGTACTCCTGCCCCAGACAGGTATGAGTCGTCCCGTTCAACATCCCCCGCTCGAACAACTCCAGCAGCTTCAACTCGAACGCCCGGATCGTCAGCATCAACGACAGATCCTCGTCGGCCGGGTCCATCAACGGCGGCGCGGACTCCTGCACGAACGTCCGGGCGGTCATGAGCGGACCGCCGTGGCCACGCCGGCGATGGTGGGGTTGTCGAAGAAGTCGTCCAGTGAGATCTCCAGCCCGAGCTGCTGCTGCATACGGGAGATGATCTGGGTGATCGTCAGCGAGTGGCCGCCCAGGTCGAAGATGTCGTCGTGCGGCTCGATGGGCGCCAGGTCGAGCACCTGCTCCCAGATCGTGCGGATCTGTGCGACCAGCGCTTCATCGCCGGCCGGGATGTCGGCGGTGACGGCCACCGGCGACGGCTCGGCTTCGAGCGGGCCGTCCGGGGCCGGTAGGACGGGCGCGAACGTCACCAGCTCGCCCAGCGGACGCCCGGGCTCCTCGCCCACCGCAGCCAGCAGCGCGACCAGATCCCCGGCGAACCGCTCCGGATCGGGAAGCTCCCGGGGGTCGTGGCGGAGGCTCGCAACGGCGCCCTTCGGCCCCTGCGCGATCTGCAGCTGCAGGGCGCCACGGACGCTGTGGTTGAAGGCGAGCCACTGGACGTCGCCCAGCGGGCAGTCGCCGTCCACCAGCCTGCGGTAGCTGACCGACACCGGGGCGAGCGCGGCATGCGGCCGGATCCCGGGCACCGCGCGGGCGAGCGGTACCTCACGGTGGCGGTAGAGCTCCCGCAGTTCGGCGCGCAGCCGGACGGCGAACCCGCGGAACGGCTCCTCGGGCGACGGCCGGGAGAAGAGCGGGAGTTCATTGACGTAGCAGCCGATCACTCCGGCTTCGGCCGCCGTGCGGGTGGACAGGTCCAGAGCGGTGACCACCTCGGGGTTCCCGTACGAGGCGAGCAGCGTGTGCAGCGCCGCCACCAGTACCTCGAACCGGGTCACCCCGTCGATCTCCGGTATCTCCAGCGGGAACTCCAGCACCCCGCCGGGAGCGGTGGCGCGGGAACGCAGCCGGCCGTCCGGCACCAGGGTCGCCGCCGGCTCGTGCCAGCGCGGCGCCCAGAACCGGGCCGCCTCCTCGGTGGCGGACTCGATGCGCCGCTCCCGGGCGGTCTCGGAGTCTGCGGGCGCGGCCCGCTCGGGTCTGGTGCCGTGCGCCTCGGCCGCCGCGCCCGCCCCGGGTTCGGCGAGGGCCTCGGAGATTTCTGCGACCAGCAGGTCCTTGGAGTGCCCGTCGAAGACCAGGTGGTGGGCGACGGCCACCAGGGTCCGCTCACCGACCAGGGCGAAGCGGATCAGGGGGCCGCTTGCCAGATCGAAGGGCCGGGTGACCACCTCCTCCACGGAGTCGGCGGTCTCCAGCCCGGGGGGCCGGGCGGCGGGCTCCAGGCCGGGTATGCCGTCGTGCTCCCGCACGGCGGCGGCGAGCAGCGGGTGCCGCTCGACGACACTGCGGCAGGCGGCGGCGAGTGCGTCGCGGTCGGGCGGCTCACCGAGGGTGATCACCACCGGCATGTGGTAGGCGGTTGCGGCGCCCGTCCGTGCGGCGATCCACATGCCGTGCTGGGCGTTGGAGAGTCGGTTCAACGGAACACCTCACGAAGTGCGCGTTTGTCGACCTTGCCGCCGTGGTTGCGGGGCAGGGAGTCAAGGGTGACCAGGTGGAGCGGCATTTCCTGCGGGGCGAGCCGGTCCTGGAGGAAGGCCCGCAGTCCGGTGTGGTCGACAGCGCCCACCACGGCGACCGCGACGGCCGTGCCCAGGGCGGGGTGCGGCAGTCCGACGGCTGCGGCCTCCACCACGTCCGGGTGCTGGTAGACCGCCTCCTCGACATGGAGGGTGGAGACCTTGTGGGCACCGGACTTGATGACGTCGCTCTCCCGGTCGACCAGGTGGAGGTAGCCGTCGTCGTCGAGGTAGCCGAGGTCGCCCATCCGGATCCAGCCGTCGCGGAAGACCTCACCGGTCCCGGCGTCGTCGCCGTAGTAGCTGCGGGTGGCGGTGGGCGAGCGCATCCACACCTCTCCGGTGGTGTGCGCGGGCAGCGGCTCGCCCGTTGCGGTGGCGATCCTGACCTCGCCGCCGGTGGCGGGCCGGCCGACGCTGGCCGGGCGCCGGGGGTCGTAGAGCATCACGGTCTGCGCCGGGGCGGCCTCGGTGGAGGTGTAGTAGTTGGCGATCGTCGCCTTGGGGAAGGCCGTGGTGAGCTCGGCGGCGATCCGGCCGGGCAGCGGCGCGGCCGCGGAGCCCAGCAGCAGCACGCTGGACAGGTCGGACCTGGTGTGCGCGCCCGCGGCGAGCAGTTCGATCGCCATGGTGGGGACCAGGAACACCGTGCCGGCCCGGTACTGCTCGATCATCCTGGCGAAGCGGCCCGGGGTGAAGCGGCCGAGGGTGACCACGGCGGGATGGGCGCCGATGGCGTTGGCGAGCATCCACTGTCCGGCGTTGGTGCCGATCGGGAAGGCGTGCGCCAGATGGCGGGAGTGCGCAAACGGCCTGCGGCGGCCGCCCCAGCCGTGCGCCAGGTTGCCATGGGTGGCGGCCACGCCCTTGGGCCGGCCGGTGGTGCCCGAGGTGTACAGGATCTGCGCCAGGTCCCCGGCCCCGGGCGGCGCCGGCTCTCCTTCGGCGGTGGGGAGTTCACCAGGACGCAGCACCAGCGTCGCACCGCAGTGCGCGAGCCGCGCCTCCAGATCGGCCCGGCCCAACTGGTCGGAGAACGGCACCGCGACGGCTCCGGCCTTCAGTACACCGAAGAAGGCAACGGCGTACTCGAGCCAGTCGGCGTTGCCGAAGACCAGCCCGATCCGCTCACCGGGCAGCACACCGCGGCGCAGCAGGCCGGCGGCCACCGCGGTGGAGCGCTGCTCCCAGGCGCCGAAGGAGAGCGTTCCGGTGCCGCTGACGGCCATGGCCTCCCGCTCGGGTTCGGCGCGGGCCCGCGCGCGCAGCAGATCGCAGAGTGTGAGGCTCAAGGCGGTCCCCCCGGGACGGCAGCTGAGACAGGGCGGCGGAGTACGGCGGCTGTGCGTACGGCGTCGGGCAAACGGCGGCTGTGCGTGGGGCGGCGGGATCCGGTCCGAACGACCTGATGCCGGGCTTTGGTATAGACCATTGACTGATTACGCGTCAATCTGCCATCCTCCCCGAGGCCCGTCAATGCCTGTTGACCGCCGATCCCCGGGGTGGCGCGCGAACCCACCCGTCCGGGCCGCAATCCGTCCACCGACCCAGGAGAGACGTGTGGAGACCGGACCGCTCTCGTTCGGCCAGCAGCGACTCTGGTTTCTGCACCAGTTCGATCCTGACGACCCCTCCAACAACACCGCATACACCTACCGGCTCCGCGGCCCGCTGGACCCGGACGCCCTGGCGGCGGCCTTCACCGCCGTGGTGGCCCGGCACGATGCCCTGCGCACCCGGTTCACCGATGTCGGCGGCGAGCCACGGGCCGTCGTGGAGCCCCCCGCGCCGATGCCCGTCGAACGGGTCGACGCCGGCTCGGCCGAGGCGGCCGAGGCCGTCGTCGCCACCCGGACCAACACCCGCTTCGACCTGGCCGCGGCCCCGCCGCTGCGGGTCACCCTGATCCGCATCGCCGAGGACGACCACGTCCTCAGCGTGGTGCTGCACCACATCAACGGCGACGGCTGGTCCTTCAACATCCTGCGGGCCGAGGTCGCCGCCTGCTACGCGGGCCTGCCGCTGCCGCCCGCGCCCCCGCAGTACAGCGAACTGGTCGCGGCGGCCGGGCAGGAGCCGGCCGGCCTCGACTGGTGGGTCGACCGGCTCTCCGGAGCCCCGGTACTCGATCTGCCCACCGACCGGCCACGGCCCGCCCGGCGGACCGCGGCCGGCGACGAGGTGCGCTTCGACCTCCCGGCCGAGCTGGTGGACGCCGTACGGGAGCTGGCCCGCCGGTCCCGCTGCACCCCGTACATGGTGCTGCTCGCCGCCTACCAGGTGCTGCTCGCCCGGCACAGCGGGCAGGGCGAGTTCTGCGTGGGCACGCCCTCCGCCGGACGCGGCCGGCCCGAGCTGGAGCGGGTGATCGGCTTTCTGTCGACCACCATGGTGCTGCGCTGCGACGTCACCGGCGACCCCGCCTTCGGCGACCTGCTGCGGGCCACCCGCAGCAGCGTCCTGGGGGCGCTCGCCCACCCCGATGTCCCCTTCGAGCTGCTGGTCGGCGCCCTCACCACCGAGCGCGACCTCAGCCGTACACCGCTCTACCAGGCGCTCTTCGCCCTGCACACCCAGGGCGATGTCAACGACCCGCTGCCGGGTCTGATCGCCGAGCCCTTCCCGCACGGCTGGCACCCCGCCCGCTGCGACCTCTCCCTCGACCTCTACGAGCTGGACGGGGGCGCGCTCCAGGCGGTACTGATCTACAGCACCGACCTGTTCGACCGGGACACCGTGGAGCGGATGGCCGCACGGTTCCGGCAGCTGCTCACCTCGGTCCTCGCCGACCCCGCCCAGCCGGTCAGCCGCCTGCAGTTGCTGCCGCCGGACGAGCTGCGGCAGCTGGCGGCCTGGAACGACACCGCCGCCGACCTGCCCGGGGCGACCCTTGTCGACCTGGTGCTGGAACAGGCCCGGGCCACCCCCGACGCCGTCGCCGTGGTCTGCGGTACCGACGTCCTGACCTACCGCACCCTGGTCGGCGCTGCGGCGGCGCTCGCCGGGGAGCTGGCCCGGCGCGGCGCCGGGCGGGGCACACGGGTCGCGGTGCGCGGTGCACGCGGCGCCCGGACGCTGGTCGGACTGCTCGGGGTGGCGATGGCCGGGGCCGCCTATGTCCCGATCGACCCGGACTACCCCGAGGCACGCATCGCCTATGTGATCGAGGACTGCGGAGCTGCCCTGGTCCTGGACGACGCCGATCTGGCCCATGTCCTCGACGGCGCGGAGCCGGACCCGGAGGCGGCCGTGGCCCGGCCGCGTCCGGAGGACACCGCCTACGTCCTGTACACCTCGGGGTCGACCGGGAAGCCCAAGGGTGTGGTGGTCCCGCACCGCGCCCTGGCCAACTTCCTGCACGCCATGCGGTCGCTGGTCGGCTCCGCGCCGCAGGACCGCTGGCTGGCCCTCACCTCCCTGGCGTTCGACATCTCCGCGCTGGAGCTCTATCTACCGCTGGTCACCGGTGGCCGGGTGGTCGTCGCGGGCGGCGACACCGCACGCGACGGCGCCGCCCTGGCCCGGCTGATCACCGACGAGGGTGTCACCCACGTCCAGGCGACCCCCTCGGGCTGGCGGGTCCTGCTCACCGGCGACCTCCCACCGGTCACCGCCCTGACCGGCGGCGAACCCCTGCCGCAGAAACTCGCCGCCGAACTGCGCTCCCGCGTCGACCGGCTGGTCAATGTGTACGGGCCCACCGAGACCACCATCTGGTCCACCGCCTGGGAGGTGCCGCGGCACCCGGACCGCGTCTCCATCGGCCGGCCGATCGCCAACACCACCGTGCATGTGGTCGACGCCCAGGGCTCCCCCGTGCCGATCGGAGTCCCCGGTGAACTGCTGATCGGCGGCGCCGGAGTGGCCGACGGCTACCTCGGACGGCCCGAGCTGACCGCCGACCGGTTCGTCACCCACGCCGGCGAGCGGGTGTACCGCACCGGCGACCTGGTCCGCCGACTGCCCGACGGCACCCTGGAGTTCCTCGGCCGCACCGACAACCAGGTCAAGCTGCGCGGCCACCGCATCGAACTCGGCGAGATCGGCGCGGCCCTGGAGACACACCCCGGTGTCCGCCAGGCGGTGGCCGGTGTCGCCGACGAGACCCTGGTGGCCTTCTACACCGCCGAGCCGGACAGCGAGCCCGATCCGCAGGCGCTGCGCGGACATCTCACCGGACAGCTGCCCGGCTACATGGTCCCGGCGCGCTTCGTCCGCCTCGACGCACTCCCGCTGACCCCCAACGGCAAGGTGGACCGGGGCGCCCTGCCCTATCCGCAGGCCGAGCAGCGTCCGGCGGGCAGGCCGCCGCGGACCGAGCACGAACGGCTGGTCGCCGCCGTCTTCACCGATGTCCTCGGCGTCGAGGACGTCCGGGCGGACGACGACTTCTTCGCCCTGGGCGGCCACTCACTGCGCGCGGCGATGGCCGCCGCCCGGATCTCCGCCCTCACCGGTACCCGGCTGCCGGTGAGTGAGCTCTTCCACCGCCCGACCGCCGAACTGATCGCCGCCCTGCTGGAGTCCGGATCCCCCGATGCCACCGACGGGCCCCGCCCGCGCCCGGCCGGCAGCGCCGCACCGCTCTCCTGGAGCCAGCAGCGCCTGTGGTTCCTGCACCGGCTCGACCCGGCCGACGCCGCCTACAACATGTGGCTGGTCACCCGGCTGAAGGGACAGCTCGACCAGGGCGCACTGCACAGCGCACTCAATGAACTGACGGCTCGTCATGAGATTCTGCGCAGCAGCTTCCCCGAGGTGGACGGTGGCCCGGTCACCAGGATCGCCCCGCCCGGACCGGTGCCGCTGGAGACGCCGACCGCCGCCGGCGAGGCGGAGGCACTGGAGCTGGTCGCGGCCCGTACCAACGCCCCGTTCGACCTCACCGCCGCACCCCCGCTGCGCGCCGCCCTGATCCGCATCGCCGAGGACGACCACGTCCTGTGCCTGGTGCTGCACCACATCCTGGGCGACGGCTGGTCGCTCAACCTCCTCCACGACGAACTGGCCGCCCTCTACTCGGGCCGCCCGCTGCCGTCCGCCCCGCTGCAGTTCGGCGACATCGCCGCCTGGCAGCGGGAGCAGGACACCACCGGACTGCTGGACCACTGGCGCGAGCGACTGGCCGACCCCCCGCAGCTGGACCTGCCCACCGACCGACCGCGCAGCTCCGTGCCGGCGAGGCGCGGTGCCTCGGTACGCGTCCCGCTCGACCCCGCGCAGGCCGCCGCGCTCACCCGGCTGGGCCGCGGCCACCAGTGCACCCTGTTCATGGTGCTGCTCGCCGCGTACCAGGTGCTGCTCGCCCGGCACACCGGCGCCGACGACATCATGGTCGGCACCGCGACCGCCGGACGGGACCGGCTCGAACTCGAAGGCGTCATCGGCTATCTCACCGACGTCCTGGTGCTGCGCGGCGACCTGTCCGCCGACCCGACCTTCGCCGAACTGCTGGACCGCACCCGCGGCGACGTCCTGGGGGCCTTCGCCCACCAGGGGATCCCGTTCGAGCAGCTGCTGGCGGAGCTGCGCCCGGGGCGCGACCTCTCCCGCACCCCGCTCTTCCAGACCATGGCGATCCTGCACAGCCAGGGGACGTCGCGGGACGAGGACGCCTTCGCCGGGCTGGTCGGGACACCCTTCGAGCACGGCTTCCAGCAGGCCAAGTTCGAGCTGATGCTGGAGGTCTGGCAGGACGACCGGGAGCTGGTGCCGACCCTCGTCTACGACGCCGAGCTCTTCGAGGAGCACACCGCGGTCCGCCTCGCCGAACGTCTCGGACTGCTGCTGGGCTCCCTTCCCGACCACGCCGACACCCCGCTGTCCGCACTGCCGCTGCTGACCGGGGACGATCCCGCCGTCCTCGAAGGACCGCCGCTGGGCGAGACCCCGGCGGTCCTGGAGCTCTTCGCGGCCGCCGTGCGGGCACACCCCGACGCGATCGCCCTCTCCTGCGGTGACCAGCAGCTCAGCATGCGCAGCTGGACGCCCGGGCCGCCGAGATCGCCGCTGAGCTGCCGCCCGGCGGTGTGGTCGGCATCCGTCTGGGCCGCACGCCCGACGCCGTCGCCGCGATGCTCGCCGCCTGGCGGGTGGGCGCCGCGTATCTGCCGCTGGACCCGGAGTACCCGGAGCAGCGGCTGGCGCTGATGACCGAGGACAGCGGTGCCTCGGTGGTCCTCACCCCGGACGGGCCCCGGCAGGCCGGTGGGACGTTCCGTCCGCAGGACACCGCCTATGTGATCTACACCTCGGGTTCGACCGGGGTCCCCAAGGGCGTCCTGGTGGGCCATCGGGCGCTGGCCGAGCGGGTGGCCTGGATGCGCGAGAACTACGGGCTGGGGCCCGCCGACCGGGTCGTCCAGTTCGCCTCGCTGAGCTTCGACGCGCATGTGGAGGAGATCTTCCCCGCGCTGGCCTCCGGAGCACGGCTGGAGCTGCTCCCCGACGGCGCCGTCACCCTGACCGACCACCTCGACGGCGTCACCGTCCTCGACCTGCCCACCGCCTACTGGCACCTGCTGGTCGAGGAGATCGACCAGATCGCCTGGCCCGACACCCTGCGCCTGGTCATCCTCGGCGGCGAGCAGGTCCATGAGGCGGCGGTGCTGCGCTGGCGCGAGCGGTTCGGTGAGCGCATACGGCTGGTCAACACCTACGGCCCCACCGAGGCCACCGTCATCGCCACCGCCGACGACCTCCTCGGCGGCGGTACACCGCCGAGCGGGCGCCCCCCGATCGGACGGCCCGTCGGCGGCACCCGGATCACCCTGCTGGACGCGGCGGACCGGCCGGTGCCCCCGGGGGCCGTGGGAGAGCTGTGCATCGGAGGCGCCGGGCTCGCCGACGGCTACCTGGGGCGGCCCGAGCTGACCGCGGAACGCTTCGCGGTCATCGGCGGGGAACGCCTCTACCGCACCGGTGACCGGGCCCGGCTCCGCGCCGACGGCCGGCTGGAGTTCCTGGGCCGCCAGGACGACCAGGTGAAGCTGCGCGGCTTCCGGATCGAACCCGGCGAGATCGAAGCCCTGCTGGGCGGCCGCGGCGCCGTCGCCGTCCACGGCCAGACGCTGGTCGGATACACCGTCGGGGACCCGGAGCCGGTCGCCGAGCAGCTGCGCGCCGCGCTGCCCGCCCATCTGGTGCCGGCGGTCTGGGTGCAGCTGGACGCGCTGCCGCTGACTCCCGGCGGCAAGCTCGACCGCGCCGCGCTGCCGGCCCCCTCCCACCGGCAGGACCAGGAGTGGACCGCGCCGCGCACCGACGCCGAGGCCCTGGTGGCCGGGGTGTTCGCCGAGGTGCTGGGGGTGGACGGGGTCGGGGCCTTCGACGACTTCTTCGGCCTGGGCGGGCACTCCCTGCTGGCCGTCAAGGTGGTCGCCAGGGTGCGCGCTGCCACCGACGTCGACCTGCCGATCAGGACCCTGTTCGACCGCAGCACGGTCGCGGGGACCGCCCAGGCCCTGGAGGAGGAGCTGTTCGCCGAGATCGACCGGCTCTCCGACGCCGAGGCCGCCGAACTGCTGATGGCCGACCGGGACGTGCCGGACGGACCGCTGGAGAGAGGACGCCCATGACCGGCAACACCATCAAGGAGCGGCTCGCCGAACTCGTCGAGGAGTCCTCGGACGGCGCGATCCCCGCGGACCTGGCCCGCAGTGGCGGCGCTTCGCTGTCCGCGCTCGGCCTCACCTCGCTGTCCCGGATGCGGCTGGTCGACGCGGTCGAGGGCGAGTACGACGTGGAGATCGACCTGGACGCCGCAGGCTGGGAGCTGCTGGACGACCTGGATGCGCTCGCCGCCCACCTGGCGGCACGGTGATCGTCGACTTCACGGCGCCGGACCGCGGCACCGCACCGCTGACCTGGGGCCAGAGCGCCATCTGGGACGCCATCGGGAAGACCGCCCCGGACGACCACTACTTCAACTTCGGGCGGATCCTCGCGGTCCCCGGCACCAGGACCGCGGACCAGATCGCCACCGCGCTCGCCGCCCTGGTCGCCAGGCACGGCGCCCTGCGCACCCGGCTGGACCTGGACGGCCCGCAGCCGCTCCAGCGGCTGGCCGACCGGGGAGGGCTGCCCGTCCTGCTCACCGCCGAGGATCCCGACACCGTCCTGGCCGCCCTCACCGCCGACCGCTACGACTACGCCGCGGACTGGCCGCTGCGGGTCGCCCTGGTGACCAGGGGGCAGTGGATCAGCCATGTGGTGCTCGCCTTCTGCCATATGGCGACCGACGGGCTCGGCTCCGAGATCGCGGTCCGCGACCTGCGCATGCTGATCCTGCGCGGTGCGGCCTCCCTCAAAGCCGCAGCCCCGGCCCCGAGCCCGCTGGACCTCGCCCACTGGCAGGCCGGCCCGGACGGACGCCGGACCGCGCGGCGTGCCGCCGAGCTGTGGGAGGACTTCCCCCGCCAGGCGATGTTCGACCGGTTCAGCGAGGACCAGGCCCAGCCACCGGTCTGGCGGGCCCAGCTCACCTCCCCCGCGCTGGGTCTCGCCGTCCGCGCCGTGGCGGCCAGGCACCGCACCTCCACCTCCACCGTGCTGCTCGCCGCGACAGCCGCCCTGGTGGGCCGGCACACCGGGCGCGGGACCTGCGCGGTGCTGCCCATCGTCAACAACCGCTTCCGCAGGGACACCACCCGGATCGTCAGCACCCTCTCCCAGGAGGGGCTGTTCGCCCTCGATGTGGACCGGGACTTCGGGGCGCTGCTGCGGGAGGCGGAACCGGCCACCCTGCGGGCGTACCGTAGTGCCTTCCACGATCCGCTCGACCGGGCGGCGGGGGACTGGGTGCAGCCGCGCTGCTGCTTCAACGACATGCGTTTCGCCGACCCCGGACCCGCTCCCTGCCCCGCCGAGGACATCGCCAGGGCGCTGCCGGAGACCACGCTCAGCTGGCCGCTCAGCCAGGAGAAGCTCAACTGCCGCTTCTGCGTCCATGTCTCCGGCTCGGACTCCGGCTCGCTGGAGGTCTCCGTCACCGCCGACACCCGCTATCTCCCGCGCCCGGGGATGGAGCGGATCCTGCGCGACATGGAGTCCCTGCTCGTCGCGGAGGCCGGAGCCGGGCCGCAGCCGCCGCTCGGCTGATCCGGCCGCCGGCCCGACCGTCCGGGCCGCTCGGGCCGTCCGATCCGCTCAGGCAGCGGGCCGCTCAGGCCGTCCGGGCGGCTCCCGGCCGCGCGGCGGCTGCGGGCGGCCGGCGGGCGCGGGCGGCCGGCGGGCGCGGGCGGCCGAGGGGCGGCGGGAGTTCACCGTGGCCGAACACGGTCGGCGGGTGTGTCGGGGCTGAGCAGCGAGGGCGCCGGGGGAAGCGGAACCGGGCGGCGCTGCCTCTGGTAGACCCGCGTAGACCTATGCATCATGGACCTGTTCGTCCAGGGGGCGGCGCTCGCCGCACCCCCCGCCTGAGAACCGCTTGAGCACGGGCGCATCCGAACGGCCGCCCCGCCCTGTGGCACACGGCACGGCGCACCGCTCTCGCGCCGCACGGCGGCCCACCCAGCACCATCGGTCCGGACCTCATCCGAGGCTGGATTTGTCATGCTCTCCACAAGCAAGGAGATCGTCGATGGCCTGCGGATCCACCAGCCTCTGGGCAGGCGAAGCCACCTGGTTCTGCTGCGGCTCCTCCTGGGGACCGTGCAGCAGCGCCGGCACGGGTGCCTGCGGCACCTGCCAGTCCAGCGCCCACCAGGCGGCATGGCCCAACGCCTCAGCCGCCTGTTTCAACATCACCCGTCCCGACCTCTGCGGGGAGTCCATCCCCCGCCGCGGCTGCGGCTCCGTGATGACGGTCAAGCACCAGTGCTCCGGCGCCTCGGTGTGCGTCACCGTCTCCGACTGCGGCCCCCGCACCAAGAGCTTCTGCGGCGAGGCCACCTGCTGCAACGGCACCTGCCGCACCAACCGGGTCATCGACCTCACCCCCGCCGCCTACTCCGCGATAGGCAACCTCAGCTCCGGCATGCTGCCCGTCTACATCTACGAGTGAGGAGAGGCCCGGCCATGAGCACCCCCCGCAGCACATCAGCCTCCGGCGGCCGAGGCTTCGACCGCCGCCGCTTCCTCACCACAGCTGCCCTGGGCGGCGCCACCATCGTCGGCGCGTCGGCCCTCGGCGGGCTCGACGCGGACGCCGCCTTCGCGGCGCCCACCCCGTCGCTGGACCCGGCGATCGCCGCGGCCGCCTTCGCCGAGGGCCGGATCACCGCCATCAACGGCAGCGTCCTGGAGGTCGCCGCATCCAACGGCGGCCAGCACCTCATCCAGCTCACCAACGCCACCAGCATCTGGAAGCTGGAGCCCACCACGGCGGACGCCGTCAAGGTCGGCGACGGCCTCTACGCACGTGGCGTCCCCATGCCCGACGGCACCATCGCCGCCGACGCGATCTGGGTCAACATCGTCAACCTGGCAGTGACGGTGCGGGGCATCGCCAAGGACCGCCTGCACTTCGCCCATGGCGCCCACGGCCTGGTCGGACGCGTGGTGCACGGCACCACCACCGCCTCCTATCTCGCCGGGGCCCTCACCTCCGACCTGTCCCAGGTGCGCATCGGGCAGTCGGTGCAGGTGCTCGGGGCCTGGCGGCCCGAGGACGGCAGCGTGGACATCGCCCGTATGACCGTCGGCCACTGACCCGGAGGTCGGGATGCTCACACTGCTCTCAGCCTCCGCCGCGCCGGTACTGGGTGTGCTGCTCGCCGTGGGCGGCGCGGCCAAGGTCTTCGGCCGGGACACCGCCCGGCAGGCCGCCGGCACCGCCCTGGCCCGCATCCTCGGCGGCGGCGCACGGCGGGCGACCCTCGCCCTGCGTGCCGTCGGCGCGGTGGAACTCCTGGTGGGCGCCGCACTGTCGGCCTCACCCGCCCCCGCACTGCCAGGGGCTGCGACAGCCGCCCTGGGGGCCGGCTTCCTCGGCTATCTCGGCTACGCCCGGGTGGCGGCGCCGGAGTCCTCCTGCGGGTGCTCCGCACGGGACAGCGGTCCCATCACCTGGCGCTCCTTCGCCCGGGCAGGCCTGGTCCTGGCCGGCGGCGCCGCCGCTGCGGCCTCCGGTGCGACCTGGTGGGGCCAGGTCGCGGCGCACCCCTCGGCCGCAGCCGTGGCCGTGCTCGCCACGGCCGTGGTGCTGGCGGCGCTCTCCACCGACCTCGACCATCTGTGGCTGCTGCCACTGCGCAGGGCCAGGGTCCGTGTGCTGGGGCACCCGCTGGCCCGCAGCGGGGGCACCGGACGGGTGCCGGTGGCCACCTCCGTGGAGCTGCTGGAGCGGTCGCTGGCCTGGCAGTCGGCGGCACCCGTCGTCCGGTCGGCGCTGCTCGACCACTGGGACGAAGGGGGCTGGCGCATCCTCAGGTTCTCGGGGCTGCACCAGGACGCGGACGGCGCCCGGCCGGTCAGTGTGCTCTTCGCGCTGGACGCCGCAGCCTCCGCCGACACCTCGCCCATCCCCTCGGTGCGCGTCGCCGTCATCGACGACCGCACGGACGAGCAACTGCCCGTCGGTCCGCCCGACATCCCGGTACGCACGGCGCTCACCGTGCTCCCGCTGGCGACCTGACGGCCCGGGCACCTGACGGCCCGACGACCCGACGTCCCGGCGCCCGATGTGCCGGTGCCGCGGGGGCAGCAGCTGCCCCCGCGGCACCGGCACATCGGGGCGCGGGTCCGGGCGCCTACGGACGGACCCGCTCGGGCGCGGATCCCGGCGGCACTCCGACGATCCCGGCCGTGGTGCCGCTCCGGCCCGGGCGGAGCCTTGCACCGGCATCCACGGGGAGCGCCCGAGGTGGCCGCTCAGGTGGTCAGCGAGCAGCCGAAGCCCTCGGACGGGTCCCGCGGTGGGCCCGGCGCAGCATCCCGGCGCTGCACGCGGGCGCCGGGATCACGGGTGGGTGAGCCTCTCCAGCAGGGCCATCGCCTGGAGGACGGTCTGCCGCTCCTCCTCGGTGTAGCGGTCCTGCATGGCCCGGGCCAGCCACTCCTCCCGGGCCTGGCGGGTGCCCTCGGCGCGCTCCTGCCCGGCCGGAGTCAGCGAGACCAGCTGCCGGCGGCCGTCCTCGGGGTCGGGGTTGCGCTCGATCAGCCCGTGCTGGTCGAGCGCCGCGAGCGTGGCCGCCATCGACTGCGGGCGGACCCGTTCGGCGGCCGCGAGCACGCTGGCCGAGGTGGGGCCCTCCTTCCCCAGCCGGCTGAGCACGGAGGTCTGCGACGGGGTGAGCTCCCCGGTGTCGTAGACCTCCCTGAGCCGCCTGCGCAGACGGCTGAACACCACCCGCAGATCGCGCGCCGCCCGAGCGGCCGACCCGGAGATGTCCCCAGTGGTCTCGTCCATGGCCCCCACGCTATTTCCTTCAGTCCGGACTGTCCGGTTCGGCCCGCTCAACGCGCCGCCTCCAGGGTCCCGGCACTGCGCACCGCGCCCCGGGGACACCGACCCGTCCCTCCACCACGGTCGGCGACCCCGCCTCCCCGCGCAAACCGGCGGCAGCAGCGGGCGGGTCCGGCGGGAGCCACTGCCCCGCCGGACCCGCCCGATTCCGCGGCCTACACCAGGGCGGCCAGCGCGCCCAGGATGTCCTCCACCCGCGTCCTGGCGTCACCGAAGAGCATCCGGCTGTTGTCCCGGAAGAAGAGCGGGTTCTGCACCCCGGCGTAGCCCGGGGCCATGGAGCGCTTGAAGACGATGACCTCGGCCGCCTCCCAGACCCGCAGGACGGGCATGCCCGCGATCGGGCTTGCGGCGTCCTCCTCCGCGGCGGGGTTGACGGTGTCGTTGGCGCCGATCACCAGGACGACCGACGACTTGGCGAAGTCGTCATTGATCTCGTCCATCTCCAGGACGATGTCGTACGGCACCTTCGCCTCGGCCAGCAGGACGTTCATATGACCCGGCAGCCGTCCGGCGACCGGGTGGATGCCGAACCGCACCTGGACACCGCGCTCCCGCAGCGCCCGGGTGAGGTCCGCGACCTTGTGCTGCGCCTGCGCCACGGCCATCCCGTACCCGGGCGTGATGATCACCGAGGTGGCCGAGCTCAGCAGCCCCGCCGCCTCCTCCGCGGTGATCTCCCGGTGCTCGCCGTAGTCGCCCCCGGAGGTGGCGGCGGGTGCCTCGATACCGAAGCCGCCGGCGATCACCGAGAGGAAGGAGCGGTTCATCGCCTGGCACATGATGTAGGACAGATAGGCACCGGAGGACCCCACCAGCGCACCGGTGACGATGAGCAGATTGTTGTTCAGCAGAAAGCCCGAGGCCGCCGCCGCCCAGCCGGAGTAGCTGTTGAGCATCGACACCACCACGGGCATGTCGCCGCCGCCGATGGCCGCCACCAGATGCCAGCCCAGGGCGAGTGCCACCGCGGTGACCGCGATCAGCAGGCCGAGGTTCGGCCGGACCACGAAGAGCACGGTGAGCACGACGAAGGCCGCGAGCGCGGCGAGGTTGAGCACGTTCCTGCCGGGCAGCATCAGCGGGTTGGACCTGATGCGCGCGGAGAGCTTCAGATAGGCGACGATGGAGCCGGTGAAGGTGACCGCCCCGATGAAGACGCCGATGAACACCTCTGCGTGGTGGACCCGCAGCAGTGAACCGGCCAGCTCGGCGCCGGCCGAGGAGTGCGCCTCGACGTCCAGATAGCCGTTCCAGCCGACCAGCACGGCGGCCAGGCCGACAAAGCTGTGCAGGACGGCGATCAGCTCGGGCATGCCGGTCATCTCGACGACACGGGCGCGCCACAGACCGATCACCGCGCCGATCGCCATCGCGGCGGCGAGCAGTCCGACGCCGGTTCCCGGGATGGAGCGCGAGGCCAGCCCGATGGTTGCGGCCAGCGCGACCGCCATTCCGGCGATCCCGACGACGATGCCCGAACGGGAACTCTCGTGCTTGGACAGTCCGGCGAGGCTGAGGATGAACAGCAGCGCGGAGACGACATAGGCGGCCTGAGTGGCCGTGGCGGCTGTCATGGGGCCTCAGTCCTTCGAGAACATGCCGAGCATGCGGCGGGTCACCGCGAAGCCGCCGAAGATGTTGATGCTCGCCAGCAGGACCGCGGCGAACGACAGTACGGTCACCGCAGTGCTCCCGTGCCCGATCTGCAGCAGTGCACCGACGACGATGATCCCGGAGATCGCATTGGTCACCGACATCAGCGGTGTGTGCAGCGCATGGTGCACGCTTCCGATCACGTAGTAGCCGATCACGACCGCGAGCACAAAGACCGTGAGGTTGCCGGTCAGCTGGCTCGGCGAGAAGGCGGTGAGCAGGAACAGGGCGGCCGCGCCGAGGCCGACCACCGCGAACCTGCGGCTGTCCGCGACCGGCCGGGCGGTCTTCCGCGCCGCCGGTGCCACGGCTGCCGGCGGCTGCGCCGCGGGCACGGCCGACACCTCCACCGGCGGTGGCGGCCAGGTCTTCGCACCGTCGCGGACCACCGTCATGGAGCGCTGGACCACATCGTCGAAGTCCAGCGCGATCCGTCCCTCCCTGCTCGGCGTCAGCAGCCTCATCAGATTGACCACGTTGGTGCCGTAGAGCTGCGAGGCCTGCGCGGGCAGCCGGGCGGGCAGATCGGTGAAGCCGATGATCGAGACGCCGTTGTCCGTGACGACCACCTCCCCGGCGACCGTGCCCGCCACATTGCCGCCCTGTGCGGCGGCCATGTCGACGATGACGCTGCCCGGCCGCATGCTCGCCACATGCTCGGCCGAGATCAGCTTGGGCGCCGGCCGGCCCGGGATGAGCGCGGTGGTGATGATGATGTCGACGTCGGCGGCCTGTGCGGCGTAGATCTCCGCGGCGCGGCGGTCGTAGTCGGCGGACGTCGCCCTGGCATAGCCGTCGGCGCCCGACTCCTGCTCGACCTCGACGGCCAGGAACTCCGCGCCCAGCGAACGCACCTGTTCACCGACCTCCGGGCGCGGATCGGTGGCCCGGACGATCGCGCCGAGACCCCCCGCCGCACCGATCGCCGCCAGACCGGCGACCCCCGCCCCGGCGACCAGCACCTTGGCCGGCGGCACCTTGCCCGCCGCCGTCACCTGCCCGGTGAAGAACCGCCCGAACCGGTGCGCCGCCTCCACCACCGCGCGGTAGCCCGCGATGTTGGCCATGGAACTCAGCACGTCCAGTGACTGCGCCCGGGAGATCCGGGGCACCGCGTCCATGGCCAGCACCGTGAGCGAGCGCTGCGCCAGCGTCTCCACCAGCTCCGGGGCCAGGGCGGGGCCGATCAGGCCGATCAACGTCGCGTCGTCCCGCAGCGCGCCGATCTCCGTCGCCGACGGCGCGTTGACCTTGAGCACGATGTCGGACCGCCAGGCCTTCTCCTGGCTGACGAGCGCCGCACCCGCCTCGACGTAGGCACTGTCGGCGAAGCTCGCCCCCAGACCGGCGCCGGTTTCGACCGCGACGTCGAAGCCGAGGCTCACCAGCTGACGCACGGTTGCGGGGGTCGCCGCGACCCGGGTCTCCCCCGGTGCCGACTCCGCGACCACACCGAGCCGTTGGACCATCGACGTGACCTCTTTCCCTCGGTGTTCCCTGGGTCTTCCGCAGGCTTTTCTTCGGTCTTCCCCCGGGGTGTCCCCTCTGACCCGGGGTTTCCCCCTCCGGATCCGGGTGGGGTGAGGAACACAGGACACGGCTCGCACCGCGGCCGGACGACTGAGCCCGTCGTGCTCAGCGGATCCGCGCCGGGCGGCTGTGGGGCGGATCCTTCGCAGCCGGCCGCAGGCCCCCCTCCGCGCCGCCGCCCGCACCACCGGCGCGGGCCGCGCCTCCCACGATGGATCCCCCCGTCCGGGTCGGACCGTGCGGTGCCGTGTCATACGGTGCCGTGTCATGCCGCGCCGTGCGGTGCGCACGGCGACGGGCCGGCCGCCGACCGGGGCAACAGACCTCAGTTTTGCGCCTCGACCACTTGCGTGACAACACCCCCTCACGCCCCGGGCGGCGCATCGGCCCCGGCCCGCGACCGCCTGCCGGGGCGGTCGCGGGCGACAGCCGCGCCACCGGCCCGGCACACCGGTGGCCGACCGCCTCCGGGCGGCGCACGGGAAGCGGCACCGTGCCGGGATCAGACGCCGTTGAGGACCCGGACCGGGGTGCCCGCCGCGAAGGCGGCGATGTCCTCGACGGCTTCGGTGTAGAAGACGTCATAGGTCCGGTGGGTGACATAGCCGAGGTGCGGGGTCAGCACCACGTTGGAAGCGGTACGCAGCGGGTGGTGCTCCGGGAGCGGCTCCACGTCGTACACATCAAGACCCGCCCCGGCGATGGCACCCGTCCGCAGGGCCTCCAACAGGGCCTCCTGATCGACGAGCGGGCCACGCGAGGTGTTGACCAGATAGGCCGTGGGCTTCATCTGGGCCAGCTCATGGGCGCCGACGACACCCACACTGCGCTCGCTCAGCTTGTAGTGGACCGAGACGAAGTCGGCGGTGGTGAAGAGCTCGTGCTTGGAGACGGCCCGGACGCCTGCCGCCTCGGCCCGCGCGGGGTCCAGGTTCTGGCTCCAGGCGACGACGTCCATGTCGAAGGCGCTCGCGATCCGGGCCATGGCCGTGCCGATACGGCCCAGGCCGACCAGTCCCAGAGTGCTTCCGGCCAGATCGGTGCCGACGGTGTGCTGCCAGCCGCCCTCGCGCATCCGCAGGTGCTCGGCGGTGATGTTCCGGGCGAGGTCGAGGATCAGACCCCAGGTCAGTTCCGGGGTGGCGGCGGTGCTGCCGTGGGTGCCGCAGACCGTCACCCCGTGCGCACGTGCGGCGTCCATCGCGATGGAGGCGTTGGCCATCCCGGTGGTGACCAGCAGCCGCAGATTGGGCAGCTGCTTGAAGAGCGCCGCCGGGAAGGGCGTCCGTTCGCGCATCGCCACCACCACGTCGAACGGCTCCAGCGTCGCCGCGACGTCCGCCGTGCCGCCCAACGGCGTGGTGAAGACGGTGAGTTCGGACCCGGCGGGCAATGCCGACCAGTCGGCGTGGCGGCGTGCCACGTCCTGGTAGTCGTCGATCACGGCGACACGCCGACCCATGAGTACCTCCGCGTTCCCAGCACCCTTCGCCCCCCGGCCGGGCGGCTCGGCACCAGGCTACGGCGCGTGACCGCCCGGGACGTGAAGGGGGAGCCCGGCCCTTGCGTCCGCCACCTGTGCGGCCCGCTCCACCCGCCGGGCACGCGGTGCCGCGCCCCCGCGCCCGGGGGCCGGTGCGGGGGTCCTCCCTGCGGCGGCCGCCCCTTCCGGAGGCGAAGGGGGCCCGGCTCAGGTCGGCCCGCCGGGTCCGGGACCGGGCGGCCGCACCCTGCCGCGCCAGTGGTCGCGGCTGGTGCGCGCCGCCGCAAGCCCGGGCGCACCGGACGGGACGGCCGCCTCCCAGTCGGCGACCACGGCGTCGAGGCAGGCGAACGCAAGCTCCGCACGGCCGGACTCGCCGAGGAGGGACCCATAGGCGTGCCGATAGGCGAGGACGACCGGGTCCGCCGGACCCAGGACCTCGGCGCCGTCCTCGGCGACCTCCCGCATCAGCCGGGCGGCCTGGTGCAGCCGGGCCTCCTGGCCCGGCCGCCCGGACAGCCCCAGGGTGCGCAGGTCGAGCGCGAACCGGGCCCGTGCCGCCAGCCCCTCGCGGGTGCGCCCCTGCCGGTGGGCGGCGTTGACGGCCAGCGCGAGGTCGCCGGTCGATCCCACGGCACGCTGGGCCGGCACCGGGCGGGGCTCGGGGGCGGCCGGGAGGGACACGGCCAGCCGCCGGTAGACGACGGAGAGATCCAGATGCGCGTCGCCGTCCGGCACCCCCTGCGACAGCAGCTCCAGCAGCGCCCCGGTGAACCCGGTGAACCGCGAGCCGTCCCCGTACAGGGCCTTCCGGGTCGGGCCCGTGGCGGTCAGCAGATGGATGCCGGCCGCAGCGGGGGCTTCCATCGCCCGCCCCGAGAAGCAGCAGTCCAGGACGGCCACCTTGTACCGGGCCCGGACACCGCGCATCGCCTCGAAGACACCGTCGGCCGGAAGGGAGGTACGGGCCGCCCGCCCGGGCTCGTCCACGGTCCCGGGCAGTGCCAGGCACAGCTGGTTGCCCGCCGTCACCACCCCATGGCCGGCGAAGTAGAAGAGCAGCAGGTCCAACCCGTCCGCCGGGCGCCCGCCCGGGACAAGGTCCAGAACCTCGCCCGCCGTGTGCGGGTCCACCCGGCGACGCACCCCGCTCGGGTCGAAGACGCCGAGGGGGCCCGTCAGCACCTCGGCGAGGGCGGTGATGTTCGCCGTCACCTGGGGGATCGGGTGCAGTCCGCTCGGTGCGACATGGGTTGCCGTACCGATGAGCACGGCGACGGACCTGCGCCGGTCGGGGACGACCACCGCCCAGGAGTCGGTCAACTCGCCGGGCCCCCGCCGTCCGCCGGACCTCCCGCCACAAAGCGCTCCAGCCGGTCCACCAGACGCTCGACATCGGCCGGGTCCGCGGTGACCCGCATCCCCGCGCCGTCGGGGCGGGTGACACTCAGGCTGACCCTGCGGTTCCTGACGCGCTGGGTGAGCCAGACGCCCAGCGCGCTCACGCCCGCCGTGAGCAACGGCACCACCGCGGTCGCCACTTCCACGGCGTCGGCGAGACCGCCCATCTCACCCGGGAGGGGCGGCGCCAGATGCACACCGGCGAGCCCGGAGAGGTCCTCGTCGTCGTTGAACCAGTCCGCGAGCGACCTGGCGAGCGCATCGGCGTCGGACGGTGCCTCGTCGAAGGCGATCGTCAGCCTGTCCAAGGGGTGCTCCTGTCATCGGGGAAGCGGGTGGGGAACGCGGGGTCGGCATCCTGCGGGGACGGCGGGGCCTGCGGCGGCGACGGAACGTCGGCCCGGCGGGCAGTGCCGAAGAGCGGAGGGCGGCCGGGCACCTCGTAGGGGAAGCGGAAGGCAGCGGAGGCCTGGGACACGGCGACAAAGCCGGCCAGGATCTTCTCCCGCTCGCCCAGCGGCTGCGGGACCTCCTGCCGGTAGGCGGCGTCCAGCCAGGTCTGGTGCAGCCCCGCCAGATTCCCCCAGGCGGCCGCCGCCTCGTGCACGGGGACGGCCCTGGCGACCGCCCCGCCGCCGCCCGGCAGGGCCGCGGGCGGGGAGACGGTGGCCGCCAGCAGCTCGGCGAGGTGCAGCGGCGGTGCGCTGTGCCCGGAGGCCAGCGAGATCCGCATCCGGTAGGTCCGGTCCGAGCAGTCCCGCAGCGCGTCCTGGTAGAGCGGGACCGCCCGGAGCGCAAACGGGTCCGGGGCGATGTGCTGCTGGTAGATCGGGTTCGACTGCCCGGCCTGGGACAGCCTGCCGTACTCCTGGGCCAGATAGCGGAGATAGGCCGGCAGCTCCGGGGGCGGGGCGTACGGCTCCAGGCAGACACCGAGCACGGTCGGCGCATCCTGCCGGGCCAGCGCCTCCCAGACCGGCTCCCAGCTCACCGCCTGCCCGACGAGCGGGCAGACCGCCACTCCCAGCCGGAAGTCGGTGTCCCGGCGGTTCAGCCACGCCCAGACAAGGCGTCTGCGCACCTCGGCGAGGCCCCCGGGAACCCCTCCGAAGGGAACGAGTACCGAATGCAGCTCCCCCGTGTCACTGATCGGCTCCGCGCGCACATGGCGCGGCGGCGCCAGGGAGTCGCGCAGGGCGAGCACGGCGGCGGTCGCCGCGGCGGCGTCCGCTCCGTGCATCCGGCACAGCAGGGCACAGGAGATCCCGCCGCCCGGCGCGGGCATCACATACCGCAGCTCGAAGCTGCGGCCGTCGGGCCGCCAGTGCTGCGACAGCCAGACCTGCTCCAGCGCGGCCGCCTCCACCCGCCGCTGGGCCTCCGGGAGGCCCACATGGGCGCCGCTCCCGGAGATCGCCGGCTCGGGTTCGAGACGCAGTCCGGCCCAGGCCCAGGCCCCGTGGGGACCGCCGGAGACCAGGACGCTCATGCGCCGCCGGGCCGGCCCGGTCCGGGCTGCGGCGGCTGTACGGGGTGCGGCGGGGCGGGCTGCTCGGGGAGGTGCGCCTGGCTCGGGGAGCCCGCGGCGGAGGCCGGCGGGGGCGGGAAGGCCGGCGGCGGGGGCACCGGACCGGCGGCGGGTTGCGCACCGAGACCGCCGCCACCCCACACCGGCTCGGTCTCGATGGCCACCATCAGCCCCTCGCGGCAGGCCAGATGAACGGCCTCCCGCATGGCCCGGGCACCCTCGCTGCGCAGCAGCTGGTGCTCGATCGCGTTCTCCCCCTTGAACCCGCGCAGCAGGTCACCGATGAACTGGCCGAGCAGCTCGGCACCGCGCCGCGAGCGCCACATCATCCAGCCGAGGTAGAGGCTGGTGCCGTAGTTGAAGACGGAGACATAGGCGGTGTAGGAGCCCTCGCTGAGGGTCATCCGGGTGCCGAGGCTGTTCGGGACGATGGGGTACTTGCGGCTGCTCAGCGTGCGGACGATCGTCGCGTACACCGTCTCCGCCTGATCCTGGCGATCGGCCAGCAGCACCCGCCACTCCCCGACGGGCTCCGGCAGCCTGGACACCAGGAGCACCAGCCAGAAGACCACGAACCCTGCAACCGACGAGAACACGAACCAGCCGAAGCCCGCGTCGGACGACGACGAGCCGGAACCGGCGAAGGGGTCGTCCCCGCCCAGATTGGAGACCAGTACGAGGAACCCGATGAAGAAGGGCACCATGCTGACGACGAAGGAGATCACCGCGGCCCGCAGCCAGAGGTTGAAGACGGTCCGCCCGTCGACACTCTCATTGAGGGACATCTCGATGCTCTGGTGACGCAGTGTCTTGTCCAGATACGCGGCATTTCCGTCACCGCCCCGCCAACCCGGGAGCTGCATCTCGTTACCAGTGATCATGTGTCCCCTCGCTGCATGTCAGTGGACCCGCGGACCCCGCGGCTCCACCCTGGCATCACCGCAAGGACGGTTCCACCGGAACCATCGCATCACCACAACTCCACATCCCTTGCGGCGTAGGCGAGTTGTGCCTGCCGAAGCCCTGCCGAAGCCCTGCCGTCCTGCCGTGGCAGCCGACCGGCCCTCGCCGGGACACTGGGGCCATGGAGTTCGCCGTCTTCATGACCTTGCCCGGACTGGTCATCCTGCTGACCGTCATCGCGCTCGCGGACCAGCTGCTCCTCCGCGCCGGGCGGGCCGGACTGCTGCCATGGCGCAACAGCGGCCGGCAGGGCCAGATATCGGCAACCGGGTTCGAGCAGCTCCATGCGGGCTTTTCACCGGGCAAGCAGCACGAGCTCAAGGAGCGGCAGTCGGCCCTGATGATGCGGGACGACGACGAGGACGGGGCACCGCCGCACCGGACAACGGTGGACCTGGAGGGAAGGGCCGCGGTCATCCGGATGCCACAGGCCGACCGGTAGCAATCCCCCGGCACCCGCTGCCGCACGTCCACCCTCGGACGCTCGGCGCCGTGCACCGGGGCGGCCGGCCGAAGCACCTGACGGCCGACTCGGACGCTCGGCCACACCGACTCCCCCGGCCCGCCTCGATCCGGACGCCGGCGAAGAGCTGGCGCTCCGGCGCCTGTAACGGCATCAGGACTTGAGCCGGCTCACCTTGAGGCGTTGGCCGGCCTGTAGGCCGAGGTTCTTCACGTGGAAGGAATGGGCGCCCGTGATCGCTGCCATGCGCTGGAGGACGTGCGGCATCGCAGCAAGGTAGGCCGCGGCCGAGTTGACGATGTAGAGCAGGCCCTCGGCGTCGGGCTGGTGATGCCCGACCCAGTGCATCCCGGTCTTGATGAAGGCGTCGCGTTCTTCACGGTTGGACAGCTGGTTGCGATCCTGCGTCATGATTGCGTCGAAGCCGCGCTGGCTGACTTCCTCGATCAGGGCGGGGTCCAGGACGCCCGTCAGACCCTCCTCGTCAGCCGATCGGAACTCATGGTCGAAGAAGACCATGCGCAGCGGCGGCAGGACGGCCGGTGTTTCGTTCTCATCGAGGAAGAACCTCACGCAGCCCGCCCCCCGATCCGCAGAACCTCCCCGTGGAAGTCGACCGCATCCAGGGCGCTGCGCTTGTCGACGGTCGGGTAGAACCGCCGGACGTCCTTCGGGTCCACGCCGCCGACAACCAGCTTGGCGACGGTGTCGTACGGCACTCGGGTACCCAGCACGGTCGGCCAGCCGGCGAGGCGCTGTTCGCGTACTTCGAGGCACGGACGCGGCCGCCGGAAGTCGGCGACCTCCCGGCCCTGCATGTTCTCGAACGGGGCGAAGACGTCGGCCAGGCTGAGGATCACCTCTTGGCCCGGACGGCGCACGAGGTCAATGGCGCGGGAGTCCTGGACGAAGAAGACCGAATCGCCCTCCGTGAGCAGCGTGTAGGAGGCCGGGTGGTCCGTCAGGTCCCACTTGCGAAGCTGGTTCATGGCCTTGCGAATGCGCTGCAGGGGCAGCTGACTGCGCAGGCGGACGAAGGTCCTCAGCGCGACGACGTCACGGAACGAGTAGCGGACGGGGTTCTCCTGCACCTCGGGTTCCAGAAGATGCGTACGCCGCCAGCCGTGCAGCTGCGAGACGGACGCGCCGGACAGCGCAGCCGTCAGGTCGACCGGAAAACTCATGATCCACACCTCCTCCGGACAGGTCCGGCCCGGCAGGTCGCCTCGCCCATGATGCCGCGCACTCGGACGCAGGCCCACCCGGCCCCTCGCAGGGGTCGGTGAAAGGCACGCTACCGGCCCAGAGCGGCAGCTCCCGGGGCGCAGCCGGCGCTCACCCGATCGAGCGATGCGGCGGGTGCGGGACACATCACCTCCCGAGACGGCCGCTGCCTCGGATCGCCTCACTCGCTGTCCGGACGAACGGGTGGCCCGATGACGCACTCCGGCGGACCGGTGCCCTCCCGTAGCGGCGACGTCCTCCACGAGGCAGCGGCCACCGCGGCGGGCTGCCCCGGCCACCGTCCCGTTTCCGCGTTCCGAGTCGGAAGTCAGCCACTCCGCACGGACCGATCGGACAGCGGATGTGATGCACCGTCATGTTAAGAGCCCGGGGCAGCTAGCATCGAGCTGAGCACCGACGAGCGCCAGCAGGGGGACGGTATGCCGTTGAGGCCCAGGTTCGTCGCGGACGAGAGCACACGACGGCTGTTCGTGGACCGCATCCACGCACTCGCCGCAGCAGGCGAGGAGCTCGACGCGCTCCGGGGCGATGCGGGCGGGCGAGGCCCCCGGATCCTCAATGTCACGGGTGTCGGCGGCATCGGCAAGTCGCGACTGCTCGCCGAAGTGCGGTACCGCGCCGAGCAGCGCAGCTACCGCACGGCCCTCCTCGACCTGCAGGTCCCCCGGCTCCGTGAGCAGGACGCCGCCCTCTCGGTGCTGAGGGCGCAGTTCGGCGAGCAGAGGGTCAGGTTCGACCGGTACGACCTCGCGTACGCCGCCCTCTGGCAGCGCTGGAACCCCAACCTGCGGCTGTCCGAGAACCTGCCCTTCCTCACCCAGAGCGAGGTCCTCGGCGGCATCTTCGACGGTGTCACCAACCTCCCGGTATTCGCCACGGCTGTGGGACTGATCCGCGCCGTCGACGCCGCTTCCCACCACGTCCGCCACTGGCAGCGCATCCGCCGGGATCCGGTACTGCAGCAGCTCGACTCGCTCTCCAACACCGAACTGGCGGACGCGGTGACGTACCTGTTCGCCGGTGAGTTGCGCACCGCCTCCGGTGACGGGCACCCGTACGTCCTGTTCGTCGATGCCCACGAAGCACTCGGCACCGGTGCCCTGGGGGCCGGTCGGTCCAGCACCGTCGACGCCTGGCTGCGTGACCTGGTGTCCCAGTTGGACACCGGCCTCGTCGTCGTGGCGAGTCGGGAACCGCTGCAGTGGGCGCGCCTCGACCCCGACTGGGGGCGGGTGATCCGGCTGATCACGCTCGACGGCTTGCCGACCGCAGACCGACTCGCCCTGCTTCAGCAGGCCGGAGTCGAGTCCGAGGCCGTACGGACCACCCTGGCGCGGGCCAGCGCCGGGGTGCCGTTCTACCTCCACCTCGCCATCGACACTGCGCGGCAGCACGCCGGGCCCGCCTCACCCGACGGCGCCGCGGTCTCACCTGCCGTGTCCCCCCACGAGATCCTGCAGCGGTTCCTCGAGCACGTCAGTTCGGAACATGTGCAGATACTGGAGCTGCTGAGCGTCGCGCGGACCTTCGACCTCAACGTCTTCCGCCGGGTCACCGCCGCCTTCAGCCTCCCGGGTCACCAGCTGGCCTGGGATGCGATCACGGCGTACTCGTTCGTCCACCCGGCGGGAAGGAACCGGTTCCGGTTGCACCAGCTGATGGTCGAGGCCCTCCGCGAACAGCTGCCACCGTCTGCCACCCGCGAGGTGCACCGAGTACTGCGTGCCGTGTCGGAGGAACAGGCCGGTGCACGGGCCGGGGGCGAGGACGGGGCGCGGCTGCTCGCGGACGGCCTACGGGAGGCCGCTTACCACGCCGCCCGCGCCGAGGAACTGTCCGGCCCCGAGCTTCTGTCGTACGCGGACCGGATCACCCGGTGCGGCAGCCCGCAGAGCGCCGACGGCCTGCTGACCGATCTCCCCGCGCACTTCACAGCGGTGGAGGACGAAGCTACCGAGGCCCGGCAGAGGCCCGAGGACGGACCGGACTCCGGGCACAAGGCCGAACTGCGTCGGGCTGCCCTGTGCGTCGATGCCGACCTCTCTCTGCTCGCCGGGGAGGTGGAACGCGCCGCCCGGCTCACCGCAGGGGTGGACCCGCGGACGCCCACCCAAGTGGAGGGCCGTCTCGCGCTGGTGGGCGCCCACTCACGCCGGATCCTCGGTGCGACCAGCCAGGCGCTGGCGCTGTACACCGAGCTGTGGCAGTGCCAGCAGGGTCCGGTACGGCTGCAGGCAGGACTGTGGGCAGCAGATCTGCACATGGCACAGGGCCGCTTCCCACGGGCGCGGGAGCTGGCTGACGCTCTGCGGTCCGAGTGCCCGCCGGACGAACGCGAAGTCCTCGGCGACGCGGCCCGTCTGCTGTACCTCGCTCACCGGTTCGCGTTCGACTTCCAGGGCGCCACCGAGCATCTCGAAGAGGCCGAACGGCATTACCGCGCGAGCGGCAGCGCCGTCGGGCGGGCGAACGTCATGGTCAATCGAGCCGAACTGGCGGCCTGGACCGACCCGGCACGGGCGCTCGACCTCGCGCCCGACGCTGTGGCCGCACAGGTGGAGCTGGGAGCCAAGCCCGAGATCGGCAAGGCGTACACCGCGATGGCCCTGGCCTGCCTCGGACTCGGGGAGCTGGACCGCTGCCGCGCCGCCCTGGAGCTGGCGGTCGCAAACCTTCATCAGGCCGGCTACCGATCCGGGCTGGCCCGAGCCGAACTGGTGCGGTCCCTGCTGCTGGCCAGGACCGGGAATCCCGGCGAGGCGGCCGCAGCAGCCGGTCGGGCGGTGGCCGAGTTCGAGGCGACCGAGGTCTATCCGAGCCTGATACTCGCCGCCGATCAGGCCCTGCGCCTGCAGGGACTCGCCGACACCGCCGTGTCGGCTGCGGCAGACGAGGCCCGTGCGAAGATCGAGCCGTTCGGGTCGATGGAGCAGCTGGAGCACACCATCGAGAAGCACATGCACCGCCTGCTGGCCGACCGCACGACGCTGGCCGTGTCGCCGCTGACGCTCTACGCCGAGGCCACGGCCGCCCCGCAGACCGCAGCCGGCTTCTACAACCGCAACGTCTGCCTGGACACCCCGGCAGGCCCTGTGATGGTGCGCATCCCCATTGCACACGCCGACGAGATGGACCTGCGGATCTGGCCGGAGCACGAAGTGACCGCGGCAGTGGGCACATCACTGAACGGCCTGGTTCCGCAGTTGCTGCACCGGTCCGCCGCACCCTACTTCCAGGTGTACGAGTACATCCCCGGACGCGTGGTCGACGAGGCGTTCCCCAAGGGAACCCGGGTGCCGGAGGCGGTTCCCCGCGATGTCGTCCGGCTGCTGCGCAGCCTTGCCGACGTACCACGCGGTGCAGTGCCCGACCTGCCCGGCTCCTGGCCGCAGGACGGTGACACCGGAGCCTTCGGCCGTCTGCTCCAGTCGGTGACCGCCGGAGTGGTGGACCGCTTCCGGGAGTCGCACGCGGCGCTCTTCGCCGACCTGGGCATCCCGACCGAGCCACTGGAGGCCATCGACGGTCAGTGGGACGCCCTCACCCCGAGGCCCTTCCGGCTGGTCCACTCCGACCTCCACCGCAAGAACATGGTCCTGCGCGACGGACAGGTGTACTTCCTCGACTGGGAGCTGGCCCTGTGGGGTGACCCGGTCTACGAACTCGCCGTCCACCTGCACAAGATGGGCTACCAGCCGGATGAGGCCGAGACGGTCGTACGCGAGTGGAGCAGCACCATGCCCTCCCCGCTCATTGTCGGCTGGCAGCCCGACCTGGACGCCTACCTTCGCCACGAGCGGACCAAGTCCGCCGTCGTCGACTCCGTCCGCTACGCCGAACTCCTCATCGGGGACAGCCGGACACCCATGCAGAAGCAGGCGCTGCTCGCATCCCTGACGGAAAAACTCAACCGGGCAGGCCAGGTCTGGGGCTGGCCGCATCCCATCAGCGCCAACCGGGTCCGCGAGGTGATCGACGGTCCGTCCAACCCGGGGGTGTAGGCACGCCGCCATGAGCCGCGCAGAGCCTGCGCTGACCCGTGGGATGACCGGCACCGTGGTGTACTCCCCCGATGCCGAGACCCGGGCCAAGCTGCGCGAGCTGGTGGGCACCGGGGGCCCCAGGCGCTGAAAACCCGTTGCCGGTGCCCGCGGGCCTGCCAAGAATCGCCGTATGACGCAGGTGCTGACGGGGGACCAGGTCGAGCGTTTTGTCACCGACGGCTTCGTTCACCTTCCCGAGGCCTTCCCGCAGGCGGTCGCGGAGGAATGCCGGGCGTTCCTGTGGCGGGAGACCGGGCTGGATCCCGACGACTCCTCGACGTGGACCCGGCCGGTCGTGCGGCTGGCGGGCTACGGGGGCGGGCCGTTCCGGAAGGCGGTCGGCACGGCGCGGCTGCACGGGGCCTTCGACCAGCTCGTGGGCCGGGGCCGGTGGTTCCCGCGCGACGGACTCGGTACGTTCCCCATCCGCTTCCCGCATCCCGACGACCCGGGCGACGCCGGGTGGCACCTGGATGCCAGCTACACCCCCGAGGGTGAGTCCGGGTACTGGCTCAACCTGTGTTCCCGTGGCCGGGCACTTCTGATGCTGTTCCTGTTCTCCGACGTCGACACCGCCAGTGCGCCGACCCGGATCAAGGTCGGCTCGCATCTGGACGTCCCGCCCTTGCTCGCGCCCTTCGGCGAGCGCGGCATCGAAGGCTTCGCGTTCTGCGCGGCCATGGATGCCGCAGGCAGGCTCGACTCACCGGATCGCCCGACGGTGCTCGCCACCGGCCGGGCCGGAGACGTCTATCTCTGCCACCCGTTCCTGATCCACGCAGCCCAGCCGCACCACGGCGTCGTCCCCAGGTTCCTCGCCCAGCCCCCGCTGCTGCCTTCCGGCCCCCTCGACCTGGAGCGTCCCGACGCGGCGTACTCCCCTGTCGAACGCGCGGTGCGGCTCGGGCTGGGCCTGGGCGCGTAGACAGGGTGGAGACCGGCGGCGGGCCCGTGTCATGGGCGGCGCCGGCGGCGGGAGAGCGCCACGCCGCCGAGGCAGAGGGCGCCACCCAGGAAGGAGAGCGGGACGGGGACCTCGCCCAGCGCCAGCCAGGACATCAGCACCACCAGGGCCGGTACGGCATAGGTGGTGGCGCCCATCCGGCCCGCCGTGGTGCGCGACAGGGCGTACGCCCAGGTGGTGAAGGCCAGCGCGGTGGGGAAGACACCGAGGTAGACCATGTCCAGGGTGGCCGACGCCGGCGCCCGTGCCGCCTGGTCGACGAGTTGCCCGGTGAACGGCAGGCACACGACCGTGCCCGTGAAGCAGCCGAACGCCGTGACCTGGAGCGCGGACGCATGGTGCAGCGCGGGCTTCTGGGCGACCACCCCGCAGGCGTAGGTGACCGCGGCCGCCAGGCAGAGCAGGACGCCGGCGACCGGAGCGCCACCGCCGTGCGAGGACGCCAGCCCGACCACCGCGGCCCCGGCGAAGGAGACCGCCATCCCCGCGAGGAGAGGCGGCGGGAAGCCCTCCTTCAGCAGCAGGCCGCCCAGCAGGGCGATCAGGATCGGGCCGACGTTGACCACCAGGGCCGCGGTGCCGGCGTCCACCGTGCGTTCCCCCCAGTTGAGCAGCACCATGTAGCCGCCGAACCAGAGCACTCCGGAGGCGGCGATGCCCGGCCAGGCGGCGCGCGGCGGCAGTGGGGTGCGGCGGGTCAGGCAGATCACGGCCAGCGTCAGCGACCCGGCCAGCAGCCGCCCCAGCGCCAGCGCACCCGGACCGTAGTGTCCGGCGGCGCCTCGGATCCCCACGAACGCCGAGGCCCACAGCACCACGGTGACGGTGGCCGCGGCCACCGCCTTGCGGTCGGCCCGCCCCCCGTGCGGCTCGGTCTCGGCCGGCGTCGCGCTCACTCTGCGCTCCTTGGGTGTCGGGCGTGCTGCCGGTCCGTCCTCCGTCGTGGACGGACCGCGAACGCCGAAGCATACGGGTCGGCCATGTCTGCACGGTGGTACGGGCGGCAGGCCAAGTGGGAGCCGGATGAGGCTCGCCACGCGTCCCTGTGCGGCACTGCGGGGGTGCCGGGCCCGTACGCCCGGGGTCTGACACCGCTCGGGGGAGACTCTGCGCGGAAGCTGTGCGCCGGACGGGCGCGGCGGGCTCCACAGCGTAGGCTCGGCGGCTGCGATGCAGGTCAGGCGGACACGGTGCTGCGGGGACACCGCCCGGGAGGTGTGATGGCGCGGCTGCTGGTGGACGGTGACGAGGTGGTGGTTCACCTGTCGTGGTGGGAAGGGCTGCTGGCGCGGCGCCGTGAGGTGCGGGTGCCGGTGGCCGCGGTGCGCGGGGTGCGGGTGGAGCGGGACTGGTGGCGGGCGCTGCGCGGGGTGGGCGGGCCGGGCTCGTTCGTGCCCCAGGTGGCGGCGCTGGGGGTGCGTACCCATCCGGCCGGTTACGACTTCGCGGCGGTGCGGGCCCGGCGGCCCGCGGTGCTGGTGGAACTGCGCTCCCCGTCGCTGTCGCCGTTCGCCCGGCTGGCGGTGTCGATGCCCGACGCGGAGGCGGCGGCACTCCGGGTACGGCGGAGCGCGGGGCTCTGAGCCGTCCCGGGTGCCGCCGCCGGCGGTCAGGGTCGCGGGGCGGGGGTGTGCAGTCCGGAGCAGGTGTTGGGCTGGTAGCCCCGGCCGCCCAGGGTCTCCTTCACCTCCACTGCCTGTACCAGCAGCGCGACGACGGCGAGCACGACCACCACCAGGGCGGCGCGGTGCACCGCCGGGCTGAGGGCGGTCCCGTGGCGCGGGGCGACGAAGAGCTGGTGGCACAGCCAGCCGACGGCGGCCAGGCCCAGCAGCAGCCCGGCGGCCGCCGCCGCCGGTCCGAAGGCGGGGATGCCGGGCCCGGACCGGCAGGCGTCGACGAGGGCGCCGACGTAGTGGTCCCAGGTCCACATGGCGAAGCCGGTGGCGGCCAGCCCGAGGACCAGTACGGCCAGCGGCCACCGTGCCCGGAGGGTGGCGGCGGCGGGCGGGTTGAAGCGGTCGGTGGTGGTCATCAGTACCAGTTCGGTTCGACGCGGACGACGCGGATGTTCTGCTGCCCCTCGGCGGCCAGTTCGTGGTTCTCACGGCCGTTGAGGGAGACATTGAGCCGCTGGTCGCTGTGCTGGGTGTAGCGGATGTCGCCGTCGGGGGTGACGGCGGTGACCACGGCGGTGTGGTGGATGGTGCCCTGCTTGATGCCGCTGTTCTGGTCGGAGGCCTCTTCGAAGAAGATGATGTCGCCGGGCTTGGCCTGGGACACGGGCACTTCGTGGCTGCCGTTGTCGGTCAGGAAGTCGTGCAGGTTCTGGGCGCCGCCCCAGGAGTTGGTGTGGGTGTGGCCGTTGCGGTCCAGCCAGTCCCAGCCCCAGGTGCCCGCGGTGCTCTTGCCCCAGCCGTCGCCGTCGAGGGTGTTCCAGCCCTTGTACTGCACCCCCGAGTGGTGCAGACCCTCGGAGGCGAAGTTGGTGCAGTTGTTCTCCCCGTCGATGTCGACGTCGCTGTCGTTCCAGTGCTCCATGGTCCAGCGCACGAACTCCACCCGGTCGAACTTGCCGTCGGTTCCGCGCAGTTCCTGCTTGACGCTGTCCGGGATGCCGTTGAGTCCGGCGATCTCGACCGGGTCGGAGAGCTTGAGCTGCTCCTGCTGCTCCGGGGTGAGGGAGTCCCACCACTCGGCGACCAGGGCGGGGTCCTTGCCATCCGGGATGTCGCCCTTGTACATGTTCAGCTCGACCTGGGAGGCCTCGCCCTGGATCTCGTTGAGGGCCTTCTCCGGGTCGACCACGCAGGTGTCGCCGGCCAGCTTGTCCAGTTCGGCCGCGCACTGCCGGTCGGCCTGGTCGGCCTGCCGGAGTGCCTCGTCCAGCAGGGCGGACACCTCGGCGCCGTAGCGGTGTCCCTCGGGTACGGAGCCCTGGCCGTTGGCGCTGAGTTCGCCGGTCTGCTCGTCGACGTCGAAGCCGTAGTCGGCCGCCATCCGCAGGCCGTCCTGCAGGGTGCGCTGGGCGTACTCGATGCTGGTGGTGAGACCGTCCAGGACCATGGCGACGCCGCGCATGATGTCGGCGGCGGATTCCAGGGTGTCGGCCTGGGCGGCCAGTTTGGCGCCGGCCGACTGGCCGACACGGTCCTGCCAGTGCTCGTCCAGCGGGCCCTTGCCCTGGCCGTGGATGTCGTTGCAGGCCTGCTCGGACTCCTTGGCGAGATTGAGCCACCCGTCGGCGGCGGCCTGCCACTGCGCCGGGCTGGCCTGCTTGAGCTGGGCGATGGTCACCATGCCGGCCTCAGCCCGCATTCAGGTCGGTCAGCGCCTGCTGGAGGCGGCGGGTGGCCTCGGCGTCGGCGGAGTCGTACGAGTCCGCCGAGTCGTTGAGCTGGTCCGCGTAGGTGTGCAGTTGCTGGACGACCGCGTTCATATGGTCCTGCCAGGCCTGGGCGCAGGCGGCTACCGCTCCGGCGGACTCCCAGCCGCCGTGCGAGGCGGCGGCTCCGTAACTGTCGTCCAGCCAGTGGCCGGCTTTGGGGCCAAAACCACCGGCGACGGTGCGCAGCCCTGTCGCGGACTCCCTGAGTGCGCCGGGGCGGATCTGGATGTCAGGCACTGTTTCCCCCGTGTCTGTCTGTCCGTCGGATGACGGCCGTCGATTCGCGGCCCCACCCTATCGATCAGTCAAATCCTACGAATGCCCCTGGTAGCGGGCGTCCGCGGAGGGGTGCGCGGTCCCCGCACCGCGCGGTATCCGCGTCGGTGAACAGCCGAGGCGGTGCCGCCCGCGGCGGCCGACGGTCCGGCGAGGGACGGCCGGCGGCCCGGGCGACCCCGGGCGGCTCAGTCCTCGGCGTCGGGCGCGAGGGCGCCGGCGGCCAGGGCGTCGGTGAGCGAGTGCACCAGGTCGGTGCCGACGGAGGCGGCGACCGCCAGGGTGCGTTCAAAGGAGTCGAGCCGCTGGAAGGCCGCACCGTAGCGCCGCTGATCGGCCGGCGGCAGCCGAAGCACCTGCATCCGGCGCAGGTCGACCCGGGACGTGGTGGAGGCGTGGGTGCCGGCCTGCCGGACATTGGCCCTGCTGCGCAGGCTCCCGGCCAGGAACCAGGGGTCGAGCGCCGCCGGGTCCGGCCGCAGGGCATGGACCTGGGGGCCCAGCACCACGGCCGTGTCCCCGGCCACTCGGGTCGCGGCCAGATGGGGAGCCACCGCGACGACGACATCGCCGGGGCGGGTGGCCGGCCACGCCGGGTCGACCTCGGCGGCGGGCAGCCAGCCGGAGGGCTCCGCACCGGCGAGGACGTCGGCGGCGGAGAGCACCGGCACGGCATCGGGCGGCGCCTGGCCCTCGCGGACCAGGGGCTGGTGGGCGGCCGTACCCGTGTGGAGGGTGAGATGGCCGCTGCGCAGCAGATCGCCGACGGTGACGACGGGGCCGCCCGCCGCGGGGGCAGGCGTCGGACCGGTCCCGCGCAGCTCGGCGGCGAGGGCGAGGGCGTCCCGCAGGGCGGTGCCGAGCTCGGCCAGCCGGTCCTGGACGTCAGGGGCCTGGCCCGCGGCGACACCGTGCGGGATGTGGCGGGCCGGGGTGAGGTCGACCTCGTCGTCCAGCAGGTCGATGATCCGTACGGCGCGGTGCTCGCCCGGCCGGTCCGCCAGCTGCACACCGCGCTGCTCGAACTCCCGCCAGGCGTCCAGCACCGTGCGGTGCACGGCGGGCCAGTCGGGGCCGGTACGGCTGTCGGCGGGGACGGCGGGGTGGGCTGCGGCCTGGGCGCCTGCCGCGTCCACCAGGAGCAGGCTCTCCGGGGCCGGGTCGGCACCGGGGCCGCGCAGCACCCACAGGTGCAGTGCCACTCCGTGCGGCGGCGCGGCGCCCGGCGGCAGGGCGACCACGGCCCGCAGGGCGCCGCGCTGCAGCAGGGCGCTGCGGATCCGGCGGCCGGCCCGGCGGGAGGCGGCGGCGGGCGGCATCAGCAGGACGGCGGTGCCGCCCGGCCGCAGCCGGGCCAGGGCGTGCTGCACCCAGGCGATCTCGGACTCGGTGCGCGGCGGCAGACCGTAGGCCCAGCGGTCGTCCCAGCTGAGTTCGTCGTGGCCCCAGTCGCGTTCGTTGAACGGCGGGTTGCAGACCACGGCGTCGGCGCGGACATCGGGGAAGGCGTCCTGGCGCAGGGTGTCACCAACCCGGATCGTGGGTGCCGGTCCGGGGTCCGCCAGGGTCCGGTGCTCAAAGGCGAGGCGGACGGCCGCCAGGGCGGCGCAGGTGGGGTCGGCCTCCTGGCCGAGCAGGGCGACCGGCCGCTGCAGGCCGCCGCCGGACGGGCCGGCGGTGCGCTGCAGGACGGTGGAGAGCAGGGTTCCGGTGCCGCAGGCGGGATCGAGGACGGTGAGGGCGGCGGCCGGGGCGGCCGACGGGGTGTCCAAGGGCTCGTCGGGGAGCGCCAGGGCGGTCATCAGCTCGGCGAGTTCCGCGGGGGTGGCGCTGATCTGCCGCACATGGGTGTCCAGCCAGCGTCCACGCAGGAACTCGAAGGTCTCATAGGGCCCTTCGGCCCGGGCGACCTCGACCGCCTTGTCCACCAGGGCCGGGTCCGGGACGGCCGGCAGGTCGGGCGGGGAGAGGTCGGCGGCGCCCTCGGCGGTGAGCTCCAGGCACCGGGCGCCGACGGCGGCGACGGTCTGGCCCATCCGGTCGCGGTCGCCGAGCGCGTCGAAGTGCGGCCAGAGCCAGTCGCGCTGATTGGCGGCGGTGAGCTTGCCCTGGCTGCGCAACCACTCCTCGACCTCGGCCAGCGCGAACAGCGGGCTGGCGTCGGTACCGCCGGCGGGGGCCGGGAAGTCCTCGTGCCGCCGGCGCCAGTTGCTGACAGCGGCACGCCCCACTCCGGCGAGCCGGGCGACCTCGGCGGCGGTCACGGTGACTCTTTCGGACACGGCGTCTCCGGTCTTGGGCGTCTTGGATGCAAGCCTTCCGCTCACGTGAATATACCGAGTGCGCATCCCCGTTGACCCAGCTCACAGCTGAGCACATCGTCATCACAAGATTACATGAAGACTGCACTAATCGACCCTTGACAGAGTTCACAGTGAAGTTGATCCTGACCTGAGCCGCCCCTCCCGACGTCCGAAAGGGCCTCCCCATGACCCACCACGACGCCCGGTATGAGGGCACCGGACCCGGCCCGGCCCGGGAGCGGCGGGCCGCGCAACGCCGTCTGGTGCTGATGTGCGGCTGTGTCGCCGTGATGTTCTTCGGACTCGGCTCCGCCTTCGGCGCAGACCTGGGCAAATCCCCCGCCGACAGCCCACGGCCGATGCCCACCGTGACGATCACGGAGACAGCCGCACCCTGAAGATCACGCGGGCGCTATGCTGCCGCGGTCCAGGTGCCGACTCCACGCCCTGGAACCAACCGAGGGGCGGGATTTGGCGATGATGGGGCCGGCGCATTCACTGTCCGGAGCGGCCGCGTGGCTTGGGGTGGGAGCGCTGGCCTACGGGCTCGACCACCCCATGCCCTGGCCCGTACTGCTGACCGGGGCGCTGATCAGCGCCGGGGCAGCGCTCGCCCCCGACCTGGACCACAAGGCGGCGACCATATCGCGCGCCTTCGGGCCGGTCTCGCGCTGGATGTGCGAGGTCATCGACAAGCTGTCGCACGTGGTCTACAGGTCCACCCGGGGCAAGGGCGACGCCGCCAGCCGCTCCGGCGGGCACCGCACTCTCACCCACACCTGGCTGTGGGCCGTGATCTGCGGCGCCGTGGCCGCGGGCGTCTGCGTCTTCGGCGGACGATGGGGCGTCCTCGCGGTCCTCTTCGTCCACATGGTGCTCGCGGTGGAAGGACTGCTGTGGCGTCAGGCCCGGACCTCCAGTGACGTCCTGGTGTGGCTGCTCGGTGTCACCAGCGCCTGGATGCTCACCGACATCCTCGACAAGCCGGGCAACGGGGCAAGCTGGCTGTTCGACCAGCCCGGGCAGGAGTACCTCTGGGTCGGCCTGCCGATCGCGCTCGGCTCGCTGGTCCACTGCATCGGCGACGCCATCACGGTCTCCGGCTGCCCGATCCTGTGGCCCATCCCGCTGGGGCGCAAGCGCTGGTACCCCGTGGGACCGCCCAAGGGCATGCGCTTCCGGGCCGGCAGCTGGGTGGAGCTGAAGGTGCTGACACCTGTCTTCATGGTGCTGGGCGGGGTGTGCGCCGTGACGGCGCTCGGCCTGCTGGGCTGAACCCGCCGCGCGGCGTGCGGAGGGCGGCGGGCAGGGCCCGGCGCCCTCCGCCGCCGGACGGCGGCACGACGCGGTCGCACGGCGCGGGGCGCAGGGCGCAGGGCGCGGGGCGCAGGGCCGACGTCGCAGCGGACGGCTGCCGGCGACCCGGCCGACGACGCGCCCGACGACGTGAGGAGAAGCCCGTACGACGGCGGTAGCGTGAGGTCCATGGCAGCTCACGGCCGCGGCGGGCCATCGGACGCGGGGAAGCCACCCCGTGCTCCGGGCCATGTCATGCCGTGGCTGCTGGCCCTGCCCACCACCCTGCTGCTGGTGGACGTGCTCACCCCGCCGGCCATGCGCCTGGGCCCGGTGATGATCTCCGCGCCGGTCTTCGCCGCGGTCTTCTGCGGGCCGCTGCGCACCCTGATCGTGGCCGCGGTGACCCTGTGCTGCATCGTTCTGGCCGCTTTCCACGACGAGATGGTGGGCACCTCCAACTTCACCGTCCAGCTCGCCGCCCTGCTGCTGATCACCTCCGCGGCCGTGGGCGCGGGCAGTGTGCGCAGCCGGCGGGAGCAGCAGCTGGCCCAGGTCCGCTGGGTGGCCGAGGCCACCCAGCGGGTGCTGCTGCGGCCGCTGCCGGCCCGCCTGGGGCCGCTGACCGTCGCCTCGCTCTACCTGGCGGCCGACGACGAGGCCGCGATCGGCGGCGACCTGTACGCGGCCTCCCGCCACGGCCGCATCTCCCGGGTGCTGATCGGCGACGCCGAGGGCAAGGGGCTGGCCGCCGCCGGGGTGGTCAGCTGTGTCCTGAGCGCCTTCCGGCGGTCCTCCCGGCGGCACACCACACTGCCCGAGGCGGCCGCCTATCTGGAGCAGGCCCTCACCGACGAACTGGTGGAGATCGAGCTCTCCGCACGGGCCTCAGAAGGCCGGCTCGGCGCCGAGCGCCCAGCCGGAGAAGGGTTCGTCACCGCCGTCATCGTCGACTTCCCCGAGGGCTCGGACCAGGTCCACATCCTCAACCGCGCCCACCCTCCGCCGCTGATCGTCCGGGACGGGCAGGTCCTCCCGGTGACACCGGACGTCCCCTCACTGCCCCTGGGCCTCGGCGACCTCTACGACGGCCCGGAGCGCATGGACACGGCCGACTTCCTCCCCGGGGACACCCTGCTGCTCTACACCGACGGCGTCATCGAGGCCCGCGACACGGACGGCCGGTTCTACCCGCTCACGGAACGGCTCCCCCGGTGGGCCGACCGGACGCCGGAGGAGCTGCTGGAGGCCGTACGACTCGACCTGTTGCACCACACCCGCGCCCGGCTCACCGACGACGTGGCCATGGTCGCCGTCCACCGCACCCGCTGACGCGGGCCGCCTCGACCCGTCGCCGTCCACACGGACGAGGCCGCACCACTGCCCCGGGGCAGTGGTGCGGCCTCGTCCGTGTCCGGCGCCGTACGGGAGACGTGGTGTGCGGGTCAGGAGGCGGAGCGAGCCGTCTCCACGGCCTTGGCCAGTGCCTCCTTGATACGGGGGCCGAGGCGGGTGAAGCCCAGCTCCTTCATTGCAGCGCGGAGCAGTTCGTCGTCGCTGCGCTTCACACCGTCGCTGTCGATCCAGCGGGCCAGGGCGGCGAGCTCGGTGGCGCTGTAGGCACTGATGGGCTGCCCGGCGGTGAGGGACGGCTTGCGCGGACGGCGAGCCTTGGCGGCGGGGCGGGCGAGCTCCGGCTCGGCAGCGGCCGGGGCGGGCTCGGGCTCGGCAACGGCCGGGGCGGGCTCGGGCTCGGCAACGGCGGCCGGGGTGGGCTCGGGCTCGGCAACGGCGGCCGGGGTGGCCTCGGGCTCGACAACGGGGGCAGGAGCGGCGGGCTCCGGCTCGGCGGCAATGGCCTCGGGCTCGGGCTGGGGCTCGGGCTGGGGCTCGGGCTGGGGCTCGGCGGTGGGCTCAGCAGCAGCGGCAGGAGCAGCCTCGGGCTCGGGGAGCTCAGCTACGGCAGCCGCGGCGGGCTCGGGCTCGGCAGCAGCGGGCTCGGGCTCGGGCTCGGCGACAGTCTCAGCCGCGGCGGGCTCAGGCTCAGCGGCCGGCTCGGGTTCCGGAGCTGCTGCCGGGGCGTCCGCCGCATCCTCCTCGTCCACCACGGGCTCGGCCTCGGGCTCCGCGTCCACGCCTGCCTCGACCTCGGCCTCGACCTCGGCCGGCTCGTCCGCCGCCACCTCGGTGTGCAGCGCGTCATAGGCGGCCACGGCTTCGTCCGCGTCCGCCTGACGCTCGGCCAGTTCCGTCAGCAGAGAGCCCAGCCCGGCCTCCTCCAGGCCGGTGCGCAGCTGGTGGAGCGTGGCGAGACGGTGCAGGGTGCCCTCGTCGGCGGCCAGGGTGTCGAGCAGTTCGGCGAGTTCGGCGAGCGGCAGGTGGTCCGGAGTGTGGTCCGGCAGCAGACGGCCGAGCTCACGCAGACTGGTCTCCATCCCCTGCAGGTGCTGGAGGATTCCGCCGAGCAGCTCCGCGTCGGAGGGCAGCGCGGGGGTGGTGCCCGGTGCGGCCTCCTGCCATGCGGTGCGGACGGCGACTGCCTCGGTCAGAGCGGTGTGCCGGGTCGCGCGGCGCCCCCAGGTGGAGACCGAGAGCCGCTTGGCCTGCTTGCGCAGGGCGCGCCGCGGGCCGGTGAGCGCGAGGCCGCCTGTGGTGGCGTCGGCGAGGGCGTCCAGGTCGGCCTCGTACGCGTGGGCGTGCAGGGTGCGCAGCGTCTCCTGGACCCGGGCCAGCAGCTCGACGGTGGCGCAGAACTCGGCCGGGGTGGCGGGTGCCGCAAGAGGGGTGGTCTCGGCGATGCGCGGGGCGGCGCCGCGAAGTGCGGGCAGGTCCCGGCCGCGGAGTTCGGCGAGCGCGGTGGAGGCGGCCCGGGCCTCCTCGGCGGTGGTGACGGCAGCGGCCGCGGCGTACCAGGGACTGGTCTCGGAGGTGAGGGTGAAACCCCCCTGGCTTGCGTAGCTCCGCAGGTCGTCGCGGGTGCTCGGGCGGCTGTCGCCGCCACCGGTCGGGCCGGCCTCGTGGGCACGCGGCTCCGGGAGGGCGGCAGCGGTGGGGGCTTCTTCGGTGCTGTGAGGCGCAGGCATGTGGAGTCCGGTTCGAGGCGAGGAGGTCGACTGGTCCGGCCAGCGGGGTCGAGGCGTTACTGGCCGGGCTGCTGCTGCGGTTCCGGCGCGGTGGGACGCATGGTGCTCCGGGGGCCGCGATGGACGCCAACAATACGGGGGGCGCGGGATGGCGTGCACGCACCCTCACGATGTGGTCCGGATTGACCGCCTGCTCCGCCGACCGCCTCCGCCGCGCTACTGCTCCAACTCCCCGGAGGGGATGGGCACTCCGGACTCGGCGGCGATCCGGCGTACCAGTCGGGGCAGTGCGCTGCCGATGGGCTCGCGCACGATCTCCTCTGCGAGGTCGTCGTACGGGGTCGGTTCCGCGTTGACGATGACCAGCCGGGAGCCGGTGGCGACGGCCAGGTCGACCAGCGAGGCTGCCGGCTGCACCTGGAGTGTGGTGCCGACGGCCAGGAAGAGGTCGCAGGCCTGGGTGATGGCACGGGCCTGACCGAGCACCACCGGGTCCAGGGCCTCGCCGAACATCACGGTGGCGGACTTCAGGATGCCGCCGCAGACGGGGCAGGCCGGGTCGGGCTCCCCGGCGGTGACCCGCTCCAGCGCCGTGTCCATCTCCGAGCGGGCGTGGCAGCCGGTGCACTGCACCTTGCGCGCGGTGCCGTGCAGCTCGATCACCTTGCGGTCGGGCAGTCCGGACCGCTGGTGGAGTCCGTCGACGTTCTGGGTGATCACGCGCAGCGGCACCCCGGCGCGCTCCAGGTCGGCCAGGGCCCGGTGGCCGGCGTTGGGCTTCGCACGGCGGGCGGGCGAGTCGCGGCGCAGCAGCCAGGAACGGCGGCGGATGTCGGGGTCGGCCATGTAGTGGGAGTAGGTGACGAGCTTCTCGGCCTCCGGGTCCCGCCGCCACAGCCCGTTGGGCCCGCGGTAGTCCGGGATGCCGGAGTCGGTGGAGATCCCGGCCCCGGTGAGGACCGCCACCAGGGTGTGGCGGGTCTGCTGCTCGTCCATGCGGGCCAGGCTATGCGCGGCATCGCGCGACGGGCCACTGGATTGCCGCGTGCGGCGGCGGTCGGCGCACCGCCGCCGCACGCGGCCTCGCTCAGCGCACCGCCGCGGAGGTGGGCCTCGGCTGCTCGGCAGCGGCGGGTTCGGTGGCCCGCCGCCCCCGTACGGTCCACCAGGCGCAGCCCGCCCCGATCACGGCGCCGAGCAGGGCGGTGGCCATGTCCTTCTGGGAGTCCCACATGTCTCCCTGCTGGCCGTTGTAGGCCTCGGCGGTCCCCGGCGAGAGGCCCACGGCCACCAGCCATTCGAGGAGTTCGTAGACCGCACCTGTGGAGACCACGATCTCCACGCCCGCCGCTGCGGCCCGCCCGGGCCGCCAGCCGCGGGCGTCGCGCAGCCAGCGGGCGAGGACCGGGGCCAGGCAGAGGCCGTAGGAGAAGTGGACCAGCCGGTCGAAGTCGTTGCGCCCCAGGCCGAGGGCGTCGGAGAGGCGGAATCCGGCGACCGCCTGGGTCCAGTGGTCGTAGGGGACGTAGGAGTACAGCCATCGGGCGGCGACGGTGTGCAGGGCGAGGAAGAGCAGGATCAGCAGCCAGGACGCCAGGGGGATGCGGTAGCGGCGCCAGACCAGGGCGATGGCGGCGAAGGCCAGCGCGGTGAGGCTGTGGTGCAGCGCCTGTTCGGCGGGCCAGTGCGGCCGCCACCAGCTGGCGGCCAGCAGCACCGCGTACGCCGCCAGCGCCGTACGGTGGCCCCGGCCGAACCCCGCCGCGGCGGTGCGCTTCTGCTCGCCCATCCCTGCTCCCCCCGTCTGCGGGCGCCCGGTACGGACCCGCCCGGCGAACGCTAGGACGCCGGGGCCGGCGGAGGGGGCGGCTTCACCCGGCCGAGAGCCGGCGGTGGCCCAGTCGTGATCGAGCACGGCCTTGGACGATCGCCTGCGACGCGCCCTGGACGCACGCCTTCCACGACCGCGTCCGAGGACGGCTTCAAGGGCTGCGGCCGAGTGCGCTCCCGCGGAGGTTCCCTCACCATGGGGTCATGGCCACCCCCATGAACGAGACCGAATGGCGCGCCTTCATCAGCGAGGGCACCCGCACCGGCAAGCTCGCCACCGTCCGCGCGGACGGGCGGCCGCACGTCGCCCCGATCTGGTTCCTGCTCGACGGGGACGACCTGGTCTTCAACACCGGCAAGGAGACGGTCAAGGGCCGCAATCTGGCCCTCGCCGACACGGTGTCGCTCTGCGTGGACGACGAGCGGCAGCCGTACGCCTTCGCCGTGATCGAGGGCAGGGCCCGGCTCAGTGAGGACCTGGCCCAGGTGCGTGCCTGGGCCACCCGGATCGCCGCGCGCTACATGGGCGAGGAGCGGGCGGAGGAGTACGGAGCGCGCAACGGCGTGCCCGGGGAGCTGCTGGTGCGGGTGCGGATCGAGAGGGTCACGGCGGTGCGGGACCTGGCGGCCTGATCCGGCCGCCCGCCCGAACTGCCGCCCGGCGGCCGGTCGCCCCGCGGTCAGCCGGCCCTCAGTCAGCCGGCCCTCAGTCAGCCGGCCCTCAGTCAGCCGGCCCTCGGTCAGCCGCCGGACCGGGCCGGCCCCGCCGCCGCGTCCGCCCGGCCGGCCTGGGCCGGGACCCGCACGCCGGCCGCAGCGGTGAAGCGCACCGGCAGTGCCATCGGCCCGCGCATGATCCCGCCCGGGATCCAGGCCACCTGCTCATACGGCACCGCGAGCTCCAGCCCCGGCAGTCGGCGCAGCAGCGCGCCCAGGGCGATGACGGCCTCCAGCCGTGCCAGCGGAGCGCCCAGGCAGTAGTGGATGCCATGGCCGAACGACAGGTGGTGCACACCGGCCCGGGTGACGTCCAGTTCGTCCGGGCCCGGCGTGCCCGGTGCGGCGTCGGTGGATGCGGCGTCACGGCCCACCGAGGTCAGGGCGATCTGCACGATGTCGCCGCGCCGGATCAGCTGCCCGCCCAACCGCACGTCGGCCGCGGCGAACCGCTGCGGGGTGAGCTCCACCGGGGCGTCGTACCGCAGGAACTCCTCGACCGCGCCGGGCAGCAGATCAGGCTGCTCCCGCAGCAGCCGCGCCTGCGCGGGGTGGCGCAGCAGCGCCAGTACGGCGTTGCCCAGCAGGTTGACGGTGGTCTCATGCCCGGCGACCACCAGGAGCACGGCGGTGCCCAGCAGTTCGGTGTCGGAGAGCCGCCCGTCGTCCTCGTCGCGGACCGCCACCAGCGCGGACAGCAGGTCGTCGCCGGGCTCGGCGCGCTTCGCGGCGAGCAGTTCGGCGAGGAAGCGGTTGAGGGCGGCGCCGCCCGCCCGGACGGCCGAGGGCGGATTGCCGAGCGCCTGCTGCGACCAGGTGCGGAAGTCGGAGCGGTGCTCCTCGGGGACGCCGAGCAGTTCGGAGATGACGGTCATCGGCAGCGGCGCGGTGAAGGACTCCACCAGGTCGGCCTCGCCCAGGGGCGCGATGGCGTCGATCAGCCCCGCGGTGATCTGCTCGATGCGCGGCCCCATGGCCTCGCTGCGGCGCGGGGTGAACGCCCCGGCCACCAGGCGGCGCAGCCGGGTGTGCTCGGGCGGGTCGGCGGTCAGCATGTTGCCGCCGAGGCCGACACCGGGCCGGTTGGAGATATGGCCGGCGGCTTCCAGGGCGGCGGCGGCCTGGGTGGCGTCCTTGCCCAGCGCCGGGTGGTGGAGCGCCTCCCGGGCCGTGTCATGGCCGACCACCAGCCAGCCCTCCAGCCCGCTGGGGAACCGCACCCGGTGCACCGGCCCGGCCTTCCGCAGCGCTGCGTAGCGGGCATGGGCGTCGGCCTTGAACTCCGGCGTCGCCACCAGCGGCGGCTGCGGCGGCACTTGGCCCAGTGGGCAGATCGCATCCCGCCCCGGCTGATCTCCGGACATCGCGCAGCCCCCCATCTGACACCGCGTCATCACCCTCGGCTGCCGTCACGCTACCAGCGGTCGCCGATGGCGTCACCGGCCTGCCGTGGGTGGCCGCGGCCCGATCACACCGCGGTAACGGTTCCATGCGCACACCGGCTCTGCGCCTACTCACCACCGCCCGGCACCTACGCTGCTGGCTGCGCACGGTGCATGGCACCGGGCCGCACGGTGGGGCGAACTCACCCACGGGGGAACGGGATCGGACATATGAATCCACTGGAAGTCGACGACCCTGCGGAGATCGGCCCCTACCGGCTGCTCGCCCGGCTGGGGGCGGGCGGCATGGGCCGGGTCTACCTCGCGCGCTCCGCCGGCGGACGCACCGTGGCCGTGAAGGTGGTGCGCGCGGAGCTCGCCGAGGACGAGGACTTCCGCCGCCGCTTCCGGCGCGAGGTCGCCGCGGCCCAGGCCGTACGGGGGCTGCGTACCGCACCCGTGGTGGACTCCGGCCCCGACGCCGCCGTCCCGTGGCTCGCCACCGCCTATGTCCTGGGCCCCTCGCTGGCCGAGGCGGTGGACCGCTTCGGCGCGCTGCCCGAGACCTCCGTACGGGCCCTGGGCGCGGGGCTGGCCGACGCCCTGGTGTCGGTGCACGCCGCCGGACTGGTCCACCGCGACCTCAAGCCGTCCAATGTGCTGCTGTCCGCAGAGGGCCCCAGGGTCATCGACTTCGGCATCGCCCGCGCAGCCGACGGCGACCGGATGACCGGCACCGGGATCGTCATCGGCTCCCCCGGGTTCATGTCCCCCGAGCAGGCGGTCGGGACGGAGACGGGGCCCGCGTCGGACGTCTTCTCGCTGGGCTCCGTGCTCGCCTACGCCGCCACCGGGCAGGGCCCCTTCGGCGACAGCACCCCGGCCGGACTGCTCTACCGGGTGGTGAACGAACCCCCCGACCTCTCCCGGGCACCGGAGGCGCTGCGTCCGCTGCTGGCCGCCTGTCTGGCCCACGACCCCGCCGACCGGCCGGCCCCCGGCGCGGTCGCGGCGGCGCTCGCCCCGCAGGGCGTCGACGCCGCCCTGGCCGGCGGCTGGCTGCCCACCGCCGTCGCCACCGCGATCGCGGCGCACGCGGCCGAGGTACTGGACATGGAGACGCCTCCGCGAGGGCAGCCCGCCGCATCGCCGGCCGCCGGCCGCGACGCGACGGTGAGCCTGCGGGCCGGCGCCCGTCCCGACACCGTTCCCACCAGCACGGGCGGCCTGCCCGCCGCTCCTGGGCTGCCTGACGGCCACCCCGCCGGCCACCCCGCCGACGCTCCCACCGGCAGCGGCCCGTCGCGCCGCAGGGTGCTGGCGGCCGCCCTGGCCACCGGGGGCGTCGCCGTCGCCGGCACCACCGCCTGGGTGTTCACCCGCCACAGCACCGGCCCGCAGCCCGCCCCGCACCCCTCCCCCAGCGGACCCTCCGGCGGACCGACCCGCACCAGCACCCGGCCGTCGCCCCTCGCCACCCGCGCGCCCGGGGTCCCGCCCCAGCCGCTGTGGACCTTCCAGGGCCAGAGCCTCGCCGACGTCGCAGTCACCCCGTACCGGGGCGCGGTGATCGTCGCCGGGGAGCGCGCCACCGCACTCGACGCCGCCACCGGCCACCCCAAGTGGTCCCAGCCCGGCCCGGGCGCGAATCTGCCGGTGCCGATCGCCGCCGGCGCCGGACTGGCGATGTATCTCACCGACGGCGACAGCGACCTGGTCGGCATCGACGTCGCCACGGGCGCCCATCGCTGGACCTACCAGCAGCCCCCTCAGGTCGGCCTCACCACCGCACTCTGCGCCGACGACCGGGCCGTCTATCTGACCGGCAACGTCTACCCCCTCGACTCCTCGGGCCGCCCTGTCATCGACTTCGGCAACCTCGACACCCGGGCGATCTTCGCCGTCTCCGCCACCGGGCAGACCCCTCGTCAGCTGTGGATGCAGCACCGCAAGGCCACCGTCGACGACTGGGTGCTCCCGGTGCTCTCCGGCGACCACCTGGTCTACACCGACTCCCGGCAGAACGTCGTCGTCCGCAGCACCCGCACCGGCGTCCAGCTGTGGAGCGCCACCGCGGGCCGCACCCAGATCCCGCCCGCCGTCGTGGACGGCACCGTCTACCTCGGCGGATCCTCGCTGCAGGCGCTCGACCTGAAGGACGGCACGCCCCGCTGGACGCTCCCGGCCGGCAAGGCCCGCCGCAACGCCTGGGGACCGCCCGTGGTGTCCGCCGGAACCCTGTACGTCTGCGACGCCGTCTACAAGGTCAACGCCCTCTCGGTCGCCGACCGCAGCATCCGGTGGGCCAGCGACCAGGTGCAGTACCCCGGCGACCTGCTGGCCAATGTGGTGATCGGGCATGTGCTGTTCGTCCCCGCGTTCAGCGACGCCAACGGCGTGTACGCGCTCGACACCCGCAACGGCGCACTGCTGTGGAACTTCCGCGACGGACAGGACCTCGGCCGCGACTGGAAGCTCAGCACGGACGGCTCCCGGCTCTACGCCGTCCACGGAGACCGCGTCTACGCCCTCCCACCCGTCTGAGCATCAGCACCCTTACCCCACTACGCTCAACCGACACAACCCCCGTCCGCAGGGGCCCCCTGCGCACACCGACGGCAGGCGGAGGCAGAGATGAACCCACTCGAGGCGGCCGACCCGGAGAGCTTCGGGCCCTACCGGCTGGTGGCGAGACTCGGCGCCGGCGGGATGGGCCGGGTCTATCTGGCCCGCAACGCCGGCGGGCGCACCGTCGCCGTCAAGGCCGTACGCGCGGAACTGGCCGAGGACAGCGACTTCCGCACCCGGTTCCGCCGCGAGGTGGAGGCCGCCCGAGCCGTGGACGGTGCCTACACCGCCCCCGTGGTGGACGCCGACCCCGACGCCGCCACCCCCTGGCTCGCCACCGCCTATGTCCTCGGCCCCTCGCTGGCCGACGCGGTCGAGGAACACGGCCCGCTGCCCGAGGAGACCGTACGGGCGCTCGGTGCCGGCCTGGCCGAGGCGCTCGCCGCGGTGCACGCCGCCGGACTGGTCCACCGCGACCTCAAGCCGTCCAATGTGCTGCTGGCCGCCGATGGTCCCCGGGTCATCGACTTCGGCATCGCCAGGGCCGTCGACGGCAACCGGCTCACCCAGACCGGCATCGTGGTCGGCTCACCCGGCTACATGTGCCCCGAGCAGGCCACCGGACAGCCCATGGGCCCGGCCGGCGACATCTTCGCGCTCGGCGCGGTCCTGGTCTTCGCCGCGACGGGAGCCGGCCCCTTCGGTGACTCGTCGGCAGCGGCGCTGCTGTACCAGGTGGTGCACGGGGAGCCCGATCTGACGCCGCTTCCCGAGTCGCTCCGCGCCGTCATAGCCCCCTGTCTGGCCAAGGACCCCGCCGCCCGGCCCACCCCCGCCCAGCTGTCCGCCGCGCTGGCCCCCGGCGGCGCCGCGCAGCTGCTGCGCTCCGGCTGGCTGCCCGTACCCGTCGCCTCCGCGATCGCCCGGCACGCCGCCGTCGTCATGGACCTCGACACCCCGGCGGCCCCGACCGCCCCGCTCGCCCCGGGGACCGACCCGCGTGCGGCGCTGCTCGGCGGCGGGGCCGGACAACCGGTCGGCCACTCGCCCTCCACCATGCAGCTGGGACGCGCCGCCGCGGTGCCCCCGGCCGGTCCGCAGCCGGGCGGATACGGCTATCCGCAGGGTCCCGGGTACCCCCCGCCGCCGTACCCCGGCGCCCCTGGGGCTCCTGGAGTGCCCGGAGTTCCTGGTGCCGCTGCGGCCGCCGGGGGGCCGGCCTCGCCGTCGAGGCGGCGCTTCCTGGCGGCTGGCGCCTCCGTCGCCGCGGTCGCGGTCGTGGGCGGCGGCACCGCCTACCTCATGACCCGGGACAAGGGCGGCAAGCACGCACACGGCACCACCACGACCGGCCCCACGGTGTCCGCCTCCCCCAGCCGTACGGCCGGCGCCGCCTCCGCCGCACCGGCGTCCCGCCCGGACGGAGTGCCCCCGAGCCCGCTGTGGACGTACAGCGGCAGCAGCCTCACCAACACCCGGCCGACCTTCTACAACGGCAACATCCTGGTCAACAGCGAAGCGGGCATCATCTGCCTGGACGCCACCGACGGCGCCAAGCCGAAGTGGGTCCACGAGGGCGTCAGCAACTTCCTCACCTCTCCGGTGGTCAGCAACGGCGCCGTGGTGATCCTCGACGGCAGCACCGACATCGTGGGCATAGACCCGGCCAAGGGCATCCAGCTGTGGCGGCTCAAGGCCGATCTGGAGCACTCCTTCGAGTCCGTCCTCGGCACCGACGACACCGCCGTGTACATCACCGGCCGTACCTATGCGAAGAAGAACGGCCAGATCGACATCAACAGCCATTCCAACACGGTCTTCTGCGTCGACCTGAAGAAGCAGAAGTTCCGCTGGAAGCAGACCCGCGACGCCGGCACCGACCAGGAGCTGTCGGCTGTGGTCGTGGGCAAGTACCTGGTCTACACCGACGACCGCCGCAATGTCACCGTCCGCGACACCGCCACCGGCCGCCAGCTGTGGACCCGCAAGTCCGGCGCCGACCTGCAGTGGATCCCGTCGGTGCTGGGCAACACCGTCTACGTCGGCGGCGAGCATGTCACCGCCCTGAACATCGCCACCGGCACCGTACGGTGGCGGGTCCAGGACAAGGGCGTCCGCGGCTACTACTCCACCACCGCGGTCGGCGACACCGTCTACTGCACCGGAACCGGCCCCGGCGTCGCCGGCGTCTTCGCTTACAGCACCGCCGACGGCAGCCGCCGCTGGTTCAGCGACACCGGTCTGATGTCGGGCAACACCCCGGCCACGGTCAGCGGCACGACCGTCTTCGTCGCCGACTTCCTGGCCAAGGGCGGGCTGCACGCGCTCGACACCGCAACCGGCAACGCCCTGTGGAACTTCACGGACGGCAAGGACAAGGCCGGTATCGACCCCTGGGAACTCTCCTCGGACGGCAACGGTCACCTGATCGCCCAGCACTTCGATCGGGTGTATCTGATCCCCGACCGCTGAGCCGGAGCCCAGGCGCAGCATGGACGGGGGTCGGCGGTGCAGTGTTCCTGTCAGAAGGCGACGGGATACGATCGATCGGCCCCCGTTCGCTGCGGGGGCGACATTGACGGGGAACCAGCGATGGCAGGGGGACTGACGGTGGCCGACGGATACCGGGTCAATACTGACGAACTTGAGGCTGTTGTCGCCAGGCTGAGGAATCTGCAGAAGAACCTCGGCGAGACGGCTGGCAAGGCCACGTACAACACGGTGATCGAGCCCTCCGACGTTGGCTGGGAGTTCCCCGAAGCCCATGAACTTCACAGCGCACACACACAGATGAAGTCGTCCCTCGAAACTCTGATCAATAACCTCGAGACGATGATCGACGACTTCAGCGGCAAGACCCAGGCCGTAACGGACTCCTACAAGGAGAGCGAGTACAACGTCCGGAGCAGCATGGACGGCGGAGTGAGTGGCGGCAGCACAAGCGGCAGCTCCAATTCCGGATCGAGGCTGAGCTGATGAGCGACAAGGTCAATGTGCCCGCGGGCACCACCCGTGCTGGAATCACCAACTTCGAGCACTGGGACCTCATCCCGATCAAGCAAATGGTCGAGAACAGCAACCCCGAACGGCTGCACGAAGTAGCCCAGCACTGGATGAGCGTCAAGAACGAACTCGACGCGGCCTCCCAGGACCTTAAGGCGGCCACCGACCACATCACCGCCCACTGGGAGGGCAGCGCCGCCCAGGGCTTCTCAGATCGGTCCAGCGTCCTCCAGCAGAGCATCACCAACACGGGCGCCCATGCGGAGAACACCTCCCATGCGTTGACCTACGCAGGCCAGTCCCTCCAGACCGCCAAGACCCAGATGCAGTCCATCGACGTCCCGGGCACCTGGGAGAAGGCCAAGGACAAGGCCGCAGACCTCGGCCAGCGCGACGACACCCAGTTCCGCGCCGACCTCGCCGCTGGCATGGACCGCGACGCCGCTGTCGCGAAGAACGCCGGCAGCCTCTCCGTCACGGAGGAGCACCACCAGCAGGCCATCGCGGTGATGGAGCGGCTGGCACCGCAGTACAAGGCGGCGTCGACCGTCCTGCAGCAGCCGGTCGGTGAGGTACACGATCCGAAGCGACCGCTCCCTCCGCCGCCCAAGAAGATCACCTCTCCCGGACAGGTGGGCCCCACGCCCAAGAGCCCGGGTCAGAACGGCGGAACGACGAACCCCGGTAGCCGGCAGGTGAGCACCAACCCCACCTATCGCGACCCGGGCACGCCCGGCGGCAACGGTCAGATCAACGGCGGTGGGACCACCACCAACCCAACCCACGGCGGAACCGTCCCGACCGGTACGACGACGCCGACGTACTCCGACCCGGTCGTCCCCAACGGGCCCTCGCACACCGGCATCGACGGAACCGGTGGCGGCACCACCACACCGACACAACAGCCGCCGAACGGAATCGGCAGCGGTGGTGGCGGTGGCTCCGGCACCGGCTACGGGGGCGGCAACACTTCGATCGGCGGTGGTGTCGGTTCCGGCGGCGGATATACCGGGGGCGGCGGATATACCGGAGGCGGTGCCTACGGCGGCGGCTCCGCAGGAGGCCGAGCAGCCGGCAGCGCCGCAGCGGAAGGCGCCGGTCAGGGCCGTGCAGGCGCGGGCGGCATGGGCGGTATGGCCGGCATGGGCGGTGCGGGACGTGGCGGCGCCGGTGGCCGAGGCGCGAGCAGCGGACTCGCACGGCGAGCCGGCGGCGCGGTCGGTGGAGCCGGCAATCGCTCAGGCGGTGCCTTCACCGAAGGCGGCTCCGGACTGGGACGCAACCGTGGCGGCAGCGCGGGCAACGGCCGCGGTGGCGGCATGACGCCCGGAGGTGGCGCCGCCGGCCAGCGCAAGAAGGACAAGAAGGGCGGAAGTCGCCCGGACTACCTGGTCGAGGACGAGGACACGTGGACCAACGGAGGCGGACCCGCCAATCCTCCCGTGATCGAATGAGCCGAGCTCGCCGCGAGCTGGAGTAGAACGCCGGCAGTGGCCCCGCGCGCACCGCGCGGGGCCACTGGCCTGTAACAGGGAAGGAAGCACGGAATGAAGCCCATTCGAGCGCTGCGGGCCCTCACCGGAGCACTGCTGACGGGCGCCGTCGTCCTCACCGGCGCACCGGCCGCCCACGCCGACCAGGCGCGGGACCTGGAGATGCAGTGGCCCCTCAACGACTTCAACGCCAACGCCATCTGGAAGGTGAGCACCGGCCGCGGAGTCACGGTGGCTGTCCTCGACAGCGGAGTTGACGCCGACTACCCCGATCTCACCGGTCAGGTCTTGGCGGGCAAAGACTTTGCTCATGGCGGTGACGGTCGCAAGGACTACGACCTGCAGGAAAAACACGGCACCTCGATCGCCGCACTCATTGCAGGCCACGGCCATGGGGCAGGTGGCGCTTCCGGGGTCATCGGACTCGCTCCGGAGGCAAAAATCCTCCCAGTGTCCAAAGACGGCCCAAACGGCACCAACGGTGTCGCAGACTCGATTCGTTATGCGGTCGACCACGGCGCGACCGTGATCAACATGTCGGTCGCCGGTCCCGACAGCTCGGCGAGCGAACGTGCGGCGGTTGCGTATGCGCAACAACATGACGTGGTACTCGTCGCCGGTTCCGGCAACGACGGATCCGGCATGCCTCTCTACCCGGCCTCCGATGCCGGTGTCGTGGCTGTGGGCAGCATCGGCAAGGACCTGAAGGTGTGGAACCGGTCCAACTACGGTCCTCATCTCACGCTTGTCGCTCCCGGATCTGACATCGTCACGGCGGGCGGCTCCGACTACGGGCTCTCAGACGGCACGTCCAACTCCACCGCCTTCGTCTCCGCGGCCGCCGCCCTGATCCGTTCCAAATACCCGAAGCTGACCGCAGGCCAGGTCGTCAACCGGCTGGTCAAGACCGCCGTGGTGCCGGATGAGCTCAAGGGAGCCAAGCTTCCCGACCAGCACTACGGCTATGGCATCATCCGCCCCTACCGCGCCCTGACCGACGACATCCCCGCCGGACCTGCGGCAGGCCCCCTCCCCCAGTCCTCCACAGGCTCCGGCCCCACCAGCAGTGACACCGGGGCCAAGCCGGGCGACCCCGGCAGTTCGACGCCCGGGACCGGGGGGAACCAGCCGTCCAACGACGCCGGTGCCGGAAGCAGCAGCAAGAGCAGCGGCATGTCCGTCGGCGTCCTGCTCGGGATCGCGGCCGCCGTGCTGGTCGTCGTCGTCATCGTGATCGTCGCCGTCTCCCGCAGCCGCCGCCGGCCGCCGGGCGGCCCGCAGGGTCCGGGCGGCGGCGGTGGCGGCTACCCCGGTCCCGTACCGCCGCACGCACCGCAGTCGTGGCCCACCGCGCAGCAGTACCCCCAGCCCGGCGGTTACCCGCCGGCGTACGGCCAGCCGCAGCCGCAGCCCCACAACCCCTATGCCCAAGGCGGATACGGGCAGCCGCCCCAGCAGCATTGAGTGTTCTCATGCGCTTGCTCTGGTAGGTGGGGCGGTCGTGCGCGAAGATCTTTCGAGCAGCAGACCGGAGGATCACACCGTATGACCGCCCCCGAAGGCCCCGGCCCTCAGCAGTCGACAGATACCGCCGCGCGCACCCGCCTCGCCGCCGAACTCAGGTCGGCGTACGAGAGCGGGGCGCGGGTACGGGATCTGGCGGTGGCGTCGCACCGTGCGCAGAGCGAGGTGCGGCGGCTGCTGCGGGAGGCGGGGGTGACCCTGGGCGGGGTGCCGCCCAGGAAGGCGTGGGCGGCCGAGCGGGTGCAGTCCGGGGAGCCTGTTCCCGAGTCGCAGCCGACCGTCCTGGTGCCGGCCCCGGTGTCGTCGGCTCCTGCGTTGTCGCCGCCTGCCGTGGTCGGGCAGCGGCGGCGGGTGGCGGCGCGGATCGTGCGGGTGGGTCTGGACACCTCCTTCGCCGTGGTGCCGCAGTGGCGGTCGGCGATCGCGGTACCGGTGGCGACCCAGGAGCTGCTGACGGCGACCGGCCTGTCCTATGCGGAGCTGCCCGGCACCGAGTTGACCGTGGTGATCCGTGCGGACGCGCTGCACGACCGCGATCTGGACGCCGCGGACTGGGAGTGCCCCGGGCGGGAGCATGCGGGTCGGCACAGAACCGCGCCACGCTGATGCCGGTGCTGCCGGGACCGCCCTACGCTGGGCTGGTGAACGGTCCCGCGATCCTGCTGCCCTGCGATCCGCTCGCCCCGCACCGCACCGACGGGCACTTCGCCGATGAGGCTTCGGTGGCCCGCGACCTGGGCGGGGTCACGGCGTTGGTCGACCATGACGCGCTGCTCGCGGGGGACGCGGCGGGCGCGGTGCGGAGGGTTCCGCGCGGGTTGAGGGCGGCATGGTACCGGGGGTGGATGGTGCCGTCGGCGGCGTACGCGGAGCTGGCACGGGCCCTGGAGGACCGGGGCTGCACCCTGCTCACCACGCCGGGGAGTTACACGGCGGCGCATGAACTCCCGGGCTGGTACGAGGTGTTCGAGGGTGCCACACCTCCGAGCTGCTGGCTGCCCGGGGTCGGTGGGGCCCCGTCGTACGCAGACCTGGCCGCTGCCGCCGGGCGGTTGGGGGGTTCGGGTCCGGCTGTGGTGAAGGACTATGTGAAGTCGCGCAAGCACGAGTGGGGCGAGGCGTGTTTCATACCGGAGCTGGCCGACACGGCGGCGCTGCACCGGGTGGTCGCCCGCTTTGTGGAGTTGCAGGGGGAGGATCTCGCGGGGGGTGTGGTGCTGCGGGCGTTCGAACCGTATGCCGCCTCCGGGGGTGCCCGCTCCGAGGAGTCGCGGGTGTGGTGGGTGGACGGGGAGCCGGTGCTGGTCACCGCCCACCCCGACTGGCCGTCGCCGCCCGCGGGGCGGCCGGTGGCGGACCCGGACCTGACCGGGGTGCGGCCGCTGGTGCATGCCCTGGGGTGCCGTTTTGTCACCACTGACCTGGCGCGGCGCTCGGACGACGGCCGATGGCGGGTGGTGGAGGTCGGCGACGGGCAGGTGAGCGATCTGCCGCGCGGGGCGGACCCGGCGTCCCTGCTGGCGGCGTTGATCACCTGCTGACGGGCCGCCATGTCAGGCGTTGCCCACAGATATGGGGACGCCGCCCGTGACGAGGGATCTCCTGCGCCGGGCCCGCCGCTTGTCGTCGGCCGCGCTCGGACGAGCAGCCACGCTCAGGTGCAGCGGCGGTTGGCGTTGATGCAGGCGGCCACGGCCCGCATCAGCCGGTCGGACATCACATTGATGAAGTCGCCGTGGTCGGTGACCGCCTTGTGGAGCTGCTCGGGGAAGGTGTCCAGGGCGAAGACCTGCCCGCGCGGCAGGTTGTAGGCGATCACCATCCGCAGCTGCGGGACGGGCTTGAGGCCCTGGCCGCAGCGGCCGGTGCGGCGGTCGGGGAAGACCACATGGGTGCGGTGGTTGGCGCTGTCGGTGTTCCGGCCGTCCGCAGCTGGGGAAGTCCAGCACTCGGATGGTCTGGCTGCCTCGCGGGCAGAGCGGATAGGTGTCGGAGAGTCTGCGGTCCGTGAAGCCGCTGCAGGTCCACTGGGCGCGGGCGTTGGCGGTGCCGTTGGTGACGGCCTTGGCGTCCCCGGTGATGACCCGCATGAACCGGGGCATGGCGGTGACCTTGGCGACGGGGTTGCCGCGGAACTGCAGGCTGACGGAGGCGGGCTTGAGGATCCAGCCGACGTTCTGGTCGAGCCCGCCGCCGGGGGCGTTGGCGTCGACCTCTCTGACGTTGTTGCGCAGCCGGACCACGGGCCAGTAGTAGGCGGAGCGGTCGCTGCTCTGGGCGCAGGTGGTGGAGGCTGCGGCGAGGCTGTCGTCGGTGGAGAAGCCGTCGGTGGTCTTGTTGCCGACGTAGTCGTGCATGTGGTGGGCGCCGTTGTCGTTGCCCGGTGCCACGATGACATTGGCCGGGTTGTTGTGGTCGCTGACGCCGCAGCGGGAGACGAAGACGCCACGGGATGCGCCGCGGCCGGGCTTCGGTTCGCGGACGTTGGGGCGGACCCGGGTGATGTCGGTGAAGTCGGCCCGGGAGAGGGGGTTCTGGGCGCTCTGGCCGGGCTGGGCGCTCTGACCGGGCTGTGGGCTCTGACCGGGCTGTGGGCTCTGGTTGCTGAGGGGGGCCGCGGGATAGGCGGATGCGGTGGTGACGGGTGAGGCGTTGCCACCCTGTCCCCAGGTGTGGGCGAGGGCGGTCTGATCGACCACGGCGAGGCCGCCGCCGGCCACGGCCAGGCCGGTGATCACGGCGAGCCAGCCGCGGCGGGTGCGGCGGAATCGGTGTGCGCTGCGCTCGGCGGGTGCGTCGGGGTCGGTGTCGGGGGTGGCGAACGGCATGGTCTGCAGTTCTCTCTCTTCGACGGGCTCTGCGGCCGGAGGGCGGGGACGGGCGCGGACGGGACCGTACGGTCAGTAACCGGCGGTGGTGCCGGTGCCGGTTCCGACGCCCTGGCCGATGGAGACGCCCACGCCGACCTGCTGCTGGGTGTTCTGCACCGCACCCGTGGTGCCGCCCGTACCCGTCGTGCCGGTCGCAGCGTTGGCACCGGTGGTGCCTGCCGCCCCGGAGTTGACCGCACCCGAGGTGCGCGCCCAGGCGTTGGCCAACTGGGTCACGGGGAGTGCCTGGCCCACGGCGACGCCCGGCGGCAGCGCGCTGGAGGTGGGGGGCTGGGTGGCGATGGAGGCGATCTGGTTGAAGTCCACCACGCCGGTCTTCTCCAGCACGGTGATGTGGTCGAGCACGGTGTTGTTGGCGCTGTCGGCAAGCTGGCGGACCAGGGTGTTGCGAGTGCTGTTACGGATCTTCGCGATGGCCTGGAAGATCAGCCCGTGCTGGACCCGGAGCAGCTGGGCGAAGGTCTGGTCGAAGGCCGGTCCCTGGGCTGCCTGCTCCTGCTGGAGGAAGCCCATCTGCTGGGCGGAGGGCTGGTCGGGCAGTCCCATGCCCAGCTGGGCGGCGATCTTCAGGGTCTGCTCGTCGAGCTTCTTGTGGCCGTCCAGCAGGTGCTTGCCGGCCTCGTGCACCAGCGGGTTGGTGGTGTGGGTCTGGGCCATCATGCCGCTGGGCAGCTCCCAGAGGCCGGCCAGCCGCACCTTGGTGACAAAGACCCGCTCGTCGGGGGTGAGCGGGCCGAAGGCGGTGTTGATCGTCCCCGCGGGCAGTCCGTCGGAGGCCACGGTCTGGGCTGCGACGGGGGTGCTCCCGCCGCCCTGCTTGTACACCCACAGCGGGACGATCACCGCCACCAGGCCCACGGCCAGCATCCGCAGCAGCCTGGACTGGGCCGGTCCGCCCCGGGACTGGCCCTGTCGCGCGGAGGTGGACGATCGGTCGGACGTGCGCATACGCGTCAGGCCTCCTCGGTGACGGCGAGAGCCTGCGTTCGGGCAGGGCTGCCGGGGCTGGCGGGCCGGGGCGCTGCGGCGCCCGCGGTGGTTGCCCCTTCGTACGCCGCGCACCCGGATCCGGTTCAGCGGTGCACCGGCGGTCCGGGAGAACACCGTGCCCGCTCCCGAAGCGGGGGCGGGCACGGTGGAGGGGAACGCGGTGGAGTCAGTGCGCGGGCGCGGTCTCCCAGCGGTCGACGGTGTCGTCCTCCTCGCCGGTGAAGGCCCGCCACAGCCTGGCGTAGGCACCGTCGGCGGCCAGCAGGTCGTCATGGGTGCCGTCCTCCACCACGCGGCCGTGGTCGAGGACCACGACCCGGTCGGCACGGGCGGCGGTGGTGAGGCGGTGGGCGATCACCAGGGTGGTACGGCGGCCCGCGAGCCGGTCGGCGGCCCGGTTGACCGCCGCCTCGGTGGCGAGGTCGAGGGCGGCGGTCGCCTCGTCCAGGAGCAGGATGTCGGGGTCGACCAGTTCGGCGCGGGCGAGGGCGAGCAGCTGCCGCTGGCCTGCGGAGAGGTTGCGGCCGCGCTCGGTGACGCGGTGAGATAGCCGCCGGGCAGCCCGGCGACCATCTCATGGGCGCCGACGGCCCGTGCCGCAGCCTCCACCTCGGCGTCGGTGGCGTCGGGGCGGCCGTAGGCGATGGCGTCGCGGACGGTTCCTGCGAAGAGGTGCGCCTCCTGCGGGACGACACCGAGTCGGCGTCGGTAGGAGGTGAGGTCGTACTCGCGCAGATCGGTGCCGTCGATGCGGACGGCGCCGCCGGTCACGTCGTAGAACCGGGCGGCCAGCTTGACCAGGGTGGACTTGCCGGCGCCGGTCTCGCCCACTAGGGCGACGGTCTGGCCTGCGGGGATGCGCAGCGAGATGTCGGTGAGGGCTTCGGGCTTGCGGTTGCCGGTGCCGTTGTAGGCGAAGTGGATGGAGTCGAAGTGGATGTCGCCGCGCAGGTCGGGGACGGGCTGCGGGGCGGTGGCGGCGGGGGTGCTGGTGGGCGAGCGCAGCAGGTCGCGGATGCGGGCCAGGCCGACGGCGGCCTGCTGATAGCCGTCGAAGACCTGGGAGAGCTGCTGCACCGGGGAGAAGAAGAGGTCGATGTAGAGCAGATAGGCGACCAGGGCGCCGGTGGTGAGGGTTCCGGAGTCGACCCGCTGGGCGCCCTCGATCAGCACCAGCGCCGCGGCGGTGCTGGAGAGGAACTGCACAAAGGGGAAGTAGAGCGCGATGTACAGCTGGGCGCGGATCCGGGCGGTGCGGTAGTCGTCGCTGCGGGCCAGGAAACGCCTGGTGTTGACGTCCTCGCGGCGGAAGGCCTGGACGATCCGCATCCCGGCGACGTTCTCCTGGAGGTCCGCGTTGACGGTGGAGACCTTCTCCCGGGCGATCGTGTACTGGGCGGCGGACTTCTTGCGGAACACCAGGGTCGCGCCGATCAGCAGCGGCAGCACCGCGAAGACGACGAGGGCCAGACCGGCGTCGATGACCAGCAGGGCCGCGAAGATCCCGAAGAAGGTGAGCAGGCTGACCACGGCGGTGACCAGACCGGTCTGCAGGAAGGTGGAGAGGGCGTCGACATCGGTGGTCATCCGGGTCATGATCCGGCCGCTGAGCTCGCGCTCGTAGTAGTCGAGGCCGAGCCGCTGCAGGTGGGCGAAGATCTTGACCCGCAGCACATAGAGGACCCGCTCACCGGTGCGGCCGCTGAGCTGGCTCTCGGCAGTCTGCACCAGCCAGTCCAGCAGGACGATGGCGAGGGCGGTGAGCGAGGCTGCGGCGACCCCGCCGAAGGCCGCCTTGCTGACGCCGTTGTCGATGCCGTGCCGGATCAGCACGGGCAGCGCCAGGCCGGCCGCGGCGTCGGTCGCCACCAGCAGCAGCGCCAGGGTGAGGGGACGGCGGAACGGGGCCAGCAGGCGGCGCAGGCTGAAGTCCGGATCGGCCGCGCGGGCCTGCTCCAGGGGGACATCGGGGTTGTCCAGGGCGGGCGGCAGGGCGGCGACCTTGGCCAGCAGGTCGGGGGTGGCGGGCAGCGAACCGAGGCTGCGGGAGACGGGGCCGCCGGCTCCGGCGGCGGGGGTGGCCCGTACGGCGGCGGCGGCCGCGCTGGTGTCGTCGTCCTCGGCGCCGATGTCGGGGTACCGCTCGCGGTCCCACAGCTCGGGGGTGATGCCTCCTGCGTGGGCTTCGTCCTCGAGGACGGTGCCGTCCAGGGCTGCGGCGTTCTGGACCGCGGCGTTCTGGGCTGCGGCGTTCTGGGCTGCGGCGTCGAGCGACGCGCGGGCGGCCGGGAGGCCGGCGTCGCCGAGTCGGCCGTCGGGGTCGCCCTCCGCCTCCGGGTCGGTGAGCAGCATCCGGTAGAGCGGACACCGGGCGTCAAGCTCGTCGTGGGTGCCCAGGTCGACCAGGCGTCCCCGGTCCAGTACGGCGATGCGGTCGGCCAGCTGGAGGGTGGAGCGGCGGTGGGCGATCAGCAGCGTGGTGCGGCCCTGCATGACGCTGCGCAGGGCGTCATGGATCTCGGCCTCGATCTGGGCGTCGACGGCTGAGGTGGCGTCGTCGAGCAGCAGCAGACGGGGGTTGGTGAGGATGGCCCGCGCCAGGGCGACGCGCTGGCGCTGGCCGCCGGAGAGGGTGAGGCCCTGTTCGCCGACGACGGTGTCGTAGCCGTCGGGGAGCTCGGTGATGAAGCCGTGCGCCTGGGCCGCGCGGGCGGCGGCCTCGACCTCGGCGTCGGTGGCCTCGGGCCGGCCGAAGGCGATGTTGGTGCGGACCGAATCCGAGAACAGGAAGCTGTCCTCGGGGACGATGCCGATGGCGGCGCGCAGCGACTCCAGGGTGAGGTCGCGGACGTCATGGCCGAAGATCCGTACGGTGCCCGCGGTGGCGTCGTAGAACCGGGGCACCAGCAGGCCGACGGTCGACTTGCCGGAGCCCGAGGATCCCACCAGCGCGACGGTCTCGCCGGGCGCCAGGCTCAGGGTGAGGCCGTCCACGACGGGGTCGCCGCCGTCCGGGTAGGCAAAGGTGACCTGCTCGAAGGCGAGGGCAGGGGCTGCGGGGTCCTGGTCGTCCGGGTCCAGCGCGACGGCGTCGGGCTTCTCGCTGATGACCGGGCGCTCGTCGATCAGCTGGAGGACGCGCTCCACGCCGGCTCTGGCCTGCTGGCCGACGGTGAGGAGCATGGTGAGCATCCGCACCGGGCCGGTCATCTGGGCGATGTAGGAGGAGAAGGCGACAAAGGTGCCCAGGGAGACCTGGCCCCGTACGGCCAGCCAGCCGCCGAGGGCGAGGACCGCGACCTGGCCCAGGGAGGGGATGGCCTGCATGGCGGGGGTGTAGCGGCTGTTGAGGCGGATGGCGCGCAGCCGGGAGGCGTAGAGGCGGCGGGAGACCCGCTCCAGGCGGCCCAGCTCCTGGTCCTCCTGGCCGAACCCCTTCACCACGCGGACGCCGGTGACGGCGCCGTCCACCACTCCGGCGACGGCGGCGGCCTGCTGCTGGGCGGCCCAGGTGGCGGGGAACAGCCGTCGGCGGCTGAGCTGCGCAAACCAGTAGAGGGCGGGGCCCATGACCAGGGCGACCACGGTGAGCAGCGGCGAGAGCCAGAGCATCACTGCCACGGACATGCCGAAGAGCAGGAAGTTGCCGGTCATCATCGGCAGCATCGACAGCAGGCCGTTGATCAGCTGGAGGTCGGAGGTGGCGCGGCCGACGACCTGGCCGGTGTCCAGGCGGTCCTGGCGGGCGCCGTCGAGCCGGGTGAGGGAGCCGAAGAGGTCGCTGCGCAGGTCGTGCTGGACGTCCAGGGCGAGCTTGCCGCCGTAGTAGCGGCGGACCCAGGTGAGGACGAAGACGGCGACGGCCGCGACGATCAGCAGGGTCGCCCAGGGGGCCAGCGAGCGGGTGTGGTCGGTGACGACGTCGTCGATGATGAGCCGGGTGATCAACGGGACGACGGCGGTGACGGCCATGCCTGCGAGTGAGGCGCCGAAGGAGAGCAGGAGATTGCGCCTGTAGGGGCGGCAGTAGCCGACCAGGCGACGAAGCCAGCCCTGGGTGGGCTGCTCCCCGGCGGAGTCATGAGCCTCATACATATTTAGAGATACTAATCATTTGTCGGCGGGCGCGTCCACCGGCGCCCAGCCGTAGACGCGCTCCACCCGGAGCCTGACAACAAGGCGGCGGTCGGCCACCATCGCGGCACGGTACTCGTCCCAGTCCGGGTGCTCCCCCGCGATCAGCCGGTAGAGCTCGACCAGCTCCTCGACCACGGCGTCCTGCGGGTCGGCGGCGACCGGGGTCAGCTCGGCGGTGCCCTCCGCGACCGCATAGGCCGCGAAGCCGGGGCTGGTCGCATAGAGGCTCGCGCGCGGGTCGCGGCGCAGATTGGCGGTCTTGGCCCGGTCCGCGGTGGTGGAGATCCGGGCGATCCGGGTCACCGGGTCGAAGAAGCAACTCACATTGGACAGCTGGGGGCGGCCGTCGCGCTTGAGGGCCACCAGGGCGACCGTGCGGGCGCCGCTCAGCAGGGCTTCAAGGGCGGGGGACACTGCTTCGACTGCCATGGACTCCACCTCGGGTGCGGGTCGTGGCGCGAACGTCGGGACGCGGGCGCCACAGGGTTTGCCGGATCGGCTCGCGACTCCAGCATTCCTTCCCCGGCAGGGGCGGCACACCCGCCCCGGGCAGGACGGCGGGTGCAACGCGGGTCCTACGACCCGGGACGGAGGGACGGAGTCAGCGGCCGCCACCGGCAGAGCCGGCCGCGGCGCCGAACGCTCCCAGGGCAAGGCTGTGCAGCAGAGCCGCCATGGAGTCACGGTCGAGGACCGGTTGGGCGCCGCGCGCCGCGGCACTGTGCGGGGTGGAGTTGAGCAGACCGAAGACGGCGTGCACGGCGGCGCGGGCACCGGGTTCGTCGGCGAGGGCGGAGGGCTCGGGGAAGGCCCGGCGGACCACGTCCACCCAGAGCTCGACATAGCTGCGCTGCAGGCGACGCACCCGGCGGCGGTCCTCGTCCTTGAGGTGCAGCAGCTCCCGGTCATGCAGGGTGATCAGGTCCTGGTCGTCGAGGGCGAAGTCGATATGGCCCCTGACCAGGGCGTCCAGCGCCGCGACGGGATCCGGGCCCTGGGCGCGGCGGCGGCCTTCGTCCACCAGCCGCTCGCTGATGCCCACCAGGAGATCCGCCAGCATGGCGTCCTTGCCGGGGAAGTGCCGGTAGAGGCCGGGCCCGGTGATGCCGACGGCCTTGCCGATCTCGTCCACACCGACACCGAGGAAGCCACGGGCGGCGAAGAGCCTGGCGGCTTCCCGGCGGATCTGGTCGCGACGCGGGGTCGCAGCGGGGGCGTCGGTGTGGGACATGGGGTGATCCTAGACAGTGGCCGTTATCGGTGGTTAACCTGACTCCGTAAGTTAACGTTAATTAACACCAGTGGACAACATCGCCGGCGCGGTGGGCAGGGATCAGCGTCCGCGCCGCCCGGTTCAGGGGCAAAGGAGCTCTTGGGCATGGTCTTCTCGTCGTACGCCGCCGCACCCCCCACCTGGGCCGCACAGGCCGCCGTGCCCCCGCTGGACACCACCGCCGACCCCGGGTCGGCGGCCTACCGGGCCAACACCGAGGCGCACACGGCCCTCGTCGGCGAGCTGCGCCGCAAGCTGGCCGCCGCTGCGCTCGGTGGTGGGGAGCGTGCCCGGCAGCGTCATACCGCGCGCGGCAAGCTGCTGCCCCGCGACCGCGTGGACACCCTGCTGGACCCCGGTTCTCCCTTCCTGGAGCTGGCCCCGCTGGCGGCCGACGGGATGTACGACGGAGCCGCGCCCGCCGCGGGGGTGGTGGCAGGCATCGGCCGGGTGGCCGGGCGCGAGGTGGTGGTGGTCGCCAACGACGCCACCGTGAAGGGCGGGACGTACTACCCGATGACGGTGAAGAAGCACCTCCGGGCGCAGGAGGTGGCGCTGGACAACCAGCTGCCCTGTGTCTATCTGGTGGACTCCGGCGGGGCGTTCCTGCCGATGCAGGACGAGGTCTTCCCCGACCGCGACCACTTCGGGCGGATCTTCTACAACCAGGCGCGGATGTCCGCCGCGGGCATCCCGCAGATCGCCGCCGTGCTGGGCTCCTGCACGGCGGGCGGGGCGTACGTCCCGGCGATGAGCGACCAGGCCGTGATCGTGCGCAACCAGGGCACCATCTTCCTGGGCGGGCCGCCGCTGGTGAAGGCGGCCACCGGGGAGGTGGTCACCGCCGAGGAGCTCGGCGGTGGCGAGGTGCACTCGCGTACCTCGGGTGTCACCGACCATCTGGCCGAGGACGACGCCCATGCACTGTCCATCGTCCGCTCCATCGTGAGCGGGCTGGGCCCGCGACCGCCCCGGCCCTGGGAGGTCGTCCCGGTGGAGCCGCCGGCGGTGGACCCGGCAGGGCTCTACGGATCGGTCCCGGTCGACCCGCGCACCCCGTACGACGTACGTGAGGTGATCGCCCGGGTGGTGGACGGCAGCCGGTTCGCCGAGTTCAAGCCCGAGTACGGGCCGACCCTGGTCACGGGGTTCGCCCGGGTGCACGGACACCCGGTGGGCATCATCGCCAACAACGGCATCCTCTTCTCCGAGTCGGCGATGAAGGGCGCACACTTCATCGAGCTCTGCGACCAGCGCGGTGTCCCGCTGCTGTTCCTGCAGAACATCTCCGGCTTCATGGTGGGCCGGCAGTACGAGGCCGGGGGCATCGCCAAGCACGGCGCCAAGATGGTCACCGCGGTGGCCTGCACCCGGGTGCCCAAGCTCACCGTGGTGGTCGGCGGCTCCTACGGCGCCGGCAACTACTCCATGTGCGGCCGGGCCTATTCGCCGCGCTTCCTGTGGATGTGGCCCGGGGCCAAGATCTCGGTGATGGGCGGCGAGCAGGCCGCCTCCGTCCTCGCCACCGTGCGCCGCGACCAGTTGGAGGCGCAGGGCACCGACTGGCCCGCCGAGGAGGAGGCGGAGTTCAAGCGCCCGGTGCGGGAGCAGTACGAACGCCAGGGCAGCGCCTACTACGCCACCGCCCGGCTGTGGGACGACGGCGTCATCGACCCCATGGACACCCGCACCGTGGTGGGGCTGGCCCTCAGCGCGTGCGCCAACGCACCGCTGCCCGAGCCGCGGCCCTACGGCATCTTCCGGATGTGACGGCGGCGATGACCGGCAGCAGCCCCTCCTTTCCCCCGACTCCCCCGACCGGTGCTCTTCCGACCGGCCTTCCCCCGGCCGGCTCGCCCACCAGCAGCTCTCCTTCCACCGGCTCTCCCACCACCGACGTTCCCGTGACCGGCTTTCCCGTGACCGGAGGAGCTCCTCCCATGTTCGACACTGTCCTGGTCGCCAACCGCGGTGAGATCGCCGTGCGGGTGATCCGCACCCTGCGGCGGCTCGGTGTCCGCTCGGTGGCGGTGCACAGCGACGCCGATGCCGATGCCCTCCACGTACGGGAGGCCGACACCGCCGTGCGGCTGGGCCCGCCGGACCGGTCGGACAGCTCTGCCGCCGAGACCTATCTGCATGTCGAGCGCATCCTGGAGGCGGCCCGCCGCACCGGGGCGCAGGCGGTCCACCCCGGCTACGGCTTTCTCGCCGAGAACACCCGCTTCGCCCGCGCCTGCGGTGACGCGGGCCTGGTCTTCATCGGTCCTCCTCCCTCTGCCATCGAGTTGATGGGCGACAAGATCAACGCCAAGGAGGCTGTCCGGGCGGCGGGCGTCCCCGTCGTGCCCGGCAGCCGGGAGGGCGCCCGCAGCGACGCCGCCCTGACCGAGGCCGCCGCCGAGATCGGCTTCCCGGTGCTGCTGAAGCCCTCCGCCGGGGGCGGCGGCAAGGGCATGCGGCTGGTCCGGGACCCGGCCGCGCTGGCGGAGGAAATCACCGCCGCCCGGCGCGAGGCCAGGACCGCCTTCGGCGACGACACCCTCCTGTTGGAACGCTGGATCGACCGGCCCCGGCACATCGAGGTTCAGGTACTCGCCGACGCCCACGGCACCACCGTGCATCTGGGTGAGCGCGAGTGCAGCCTCCAGCGACGCCACCAGAAGCTCATCGAGGAGGCGCCCTCCGTCCTCCTCGACGCCGACACCCGCGCCGCCATGGGAGCCGCGGCCGTCCGCGCGGCCGAGGCATGCGGCTACACCGGGGCGGGCACGGTGGAGTTCATCGTGCCCGGCGGCGACCCCTCGTCCTACTACTTCATGGAGATGAACACCCGCCTGCAGGTCGAGCATCCTGTCACCGAGCTCGCCGCCGAGGTGCGCGGCCTCGACAGCCCCGCCGGCCCCGGCCGGCCGGACCTGGTCGAGTGGCAGCTACGGGTCGCCGCCGGCGAACGCCTCCCCCTGATGCAGTCCGACATCTCCTTCCGTGGTCATGCGATCGAGGCCCGGATCTGCGCCGAGGACCCCGCTCGCGGCTTCCTCCCGACCGGTGGCCGGGTGTTGATGCTCCATGAGCCGACCGGCGAGGGCATCCGGGTGGATTCCGGACTCAACCCGGACACCCTCGTCGTCGGCTCCACCTACGACCCCATGCTTGCCAAGATCATCGCCTACGGTCCCGACCGGGACACGGCTCTGCGAAGGCTGCGCGCCGCCCTCGCGGACACCCGAATCCTCGGCGTGACCACCAACACCGGCTTTCTTCGCCGGCTGCTCATGCATCCCGATGTGGTCGCGGGTGAACTCGACACCGGCCTGGTCGAGCGCACCGTCCAGCAGACCCCTGAACTCCTGGCATCCCCACTCGACACCACGCACCACGACACCCTGTTGTGCGCAGCGTCCCTCGCACGCCATCTGGACCTGACCCCTGCACCCGCCCCCGGCGGCTGGACGGATCCCTTCTCCCTGCCCACCGGCTGGCGGCTGGGCGGCGTGCCCGCCTGGACCGTCCACCGGCTGCGGCTCCCGGGTGGCGAGCCGGTGGAGGTACGGGTGCGGCCCGCCTCGATGGAGAACCTAGCGGGGACCACTGACAACGGCCCCCGCGAGGCCGCCGAGCTGGAGATCCGCCTCGGCGACGGCCCCGTCCGCAAGGCCCGGGCCGCCCGCCGCGGCGACCGCCTGGACATCACTCTCGACGGCGTCCGGCACAGCTTCGCACTCGCCACCGACAGCACCGCCCCCGGCGACCCCGCCACCTGGTTCTGCCTGGACGGCGACGCCCGGCCGGTGCTCCCCCACGACCCGGTCGCCGAACGCGCGACCGGAGGCGCCGCCGCCCACCACGGCACTCTCACCGCCCCCATGCCGGGGACCGTCACCGTGGTCAAGGCCACCGTCGGCGACCGGGTCCGCAAGGGGCAGCCGCTGCTGGTCCTGGAGGCCATGAAGATGGAACACGTCATCGCCGCGCCGCACGACGGCACGGTGGAGCAGCTGCGCGCCGTCCAGGGCGCCGGAGTCGCCATGGACGAGGTGCTGGCCGTGGTGTCCGCAAGTGACGGCGACGAAACCGTCGCGGCCACCGGCGAGGAGCCGCTGGAGGTGGCACGGTGACCGGGTCGGTGCTCTCCCTCGGGCTGCCCGCGGCCGTACCGGCCCCCGGGCTGCCGGAACAGGTGCGCATCCATGAGGTGGGCGCCCGCGACGGACTGCAGAACGAGGCGCTGCCGCTGCCGGTGGAGGTGAAGGCGGAGTTCGTCGCCCGGCTGGCCGCGGCCGGCCTCCGCACCGTGGAGGCCACCAGCTTCGTCCACCCCAAGTGGGTGCCGCAGCTGGCGGACGCGGAGCAGCTGATGCCGCTGCTGGCCGACCTTCCGCAGCGGTATCCGGGGTTGCGGCTACCGGTGCTGGTGCCCAATGAGCGCGGCCTTGACCGGGCGCTGTCCCACGGCGTCACCGACATCGCGGTCTTCGCCAGCGCCACCGAGACCTTCGCCCGCCGCAACCTCAACCGCTCACTCGACGAGTCGTTGGAGATGTTCGCGCCGGTGGTGGCGCGCGCGGCGGCGGAGGGCGTACGGGTGCGCGGCTATCTGTCGATGTGCTTCGGCGATCCCTGGGAGGGGCCGGTACCGCTGCCCCAGGTGGTCGACGTGGCCCGACGGCTGCTGGAGCTGGGCTGCGACGAGCTCAGCCTCGGCGACACCATCGGGGTGGCCACCCCGGGCCAGGTCACCGCGCTGCTGGAGGGCCTGGCCGGGGCCGGTGCGACGGCCGACCGGCTGGCCGTGCACTTCCACGACACCTACGGCCAGGCGCTGGCCAACACCCTGGCCGCGCTGCGCTTCGGCGTGGCGACGGTGGACGCCTCCGCGGGCGGGCTCGGCGGCTGCCCCTACGCGAAGAGTGCCACCGGCAATCTGGCCACCGAGGACCTGGTCTGGATGCTGCACGGACTCGGCATCCGGACCGGAGTCGACCTGGAAGCCCTGGCCGCCACCAGTGTCTGGCTGGCCGACCGGCTCGGCCGGCCCAGCCCGTCCCGGGCGGTCCGCGCGCTCACCGGCGGCTGACCGGCCCACCACGGCCGCGGCGGTGACCCCGCCCCGGCCGTCCCCCCGTCCCTCGCCACCCTCAAGAGGCCCAGGAGCGTCACCATGCTCGATCACCGGCTCGACTCCGAGTACGAGGAACTGCGGCGCACCGTCGCCGAGTTCGCCAACGACGTCGTCGCACCCAAGATCGCCGACTACTACGAGCACGACGAGTTCCCGTACGAGATCGTCCGGGAGATGGGACGGATGGGCCTGTTCGGGCTGCCGTTCCCCGAGGAGTACGGCGGCATGGGGGGCGACTACTTCGCGCTCTGCCTGGCGCTGGAGGAGCTGGCCCGGGTGGACTCCTCGGTGGCGATCACCCTGGAGGCCGGGGTGTCGCTGGGCGCCATGCCGATCTACCGCTTCGGCAGCGAGGAGCAGAAGCAGGAGTGGCTGCCCAAGCTCTGCTCGGGCGAGATGCTGGGCGCCTTCGGGCTCACCGAGCCGGAGGGCGGCTCCGACGCGGGTGCGACCAGGACCACCGCCCGGCTGGACGAGGAGACCGGGGAGTGGGTGATCAACGGGACCAAGTGCTTCATCACCAACTCCGGGACGGACATCACCGGACTGGTGACCGTCACCGCCCTCACCGAACCGATCACTCGTTCGAGTGGAGACGGTGGCCAGACCTCGACTCGGCCGACGATCTCCTCCATCATCGTTCCTGCCGGAACCCCCGGCTTCACCGTGTCGAAGAAGTACTCCAAGGTCGGCTGGAACGCCTCGGACACCCGAGAGCTCTCCTTCACCGACTGCCGCGTCCCGGCCGGCAATCTGCTCGGCGAGGCGGGCCGTGGATACGCCCAGTTCCTCCGCATCCTCGATGAGGGGCGGATCGCCATCGCAGCCCTGTCCACCGGCCTGGCCCAGGGATGCGTCGACCAGTCGCTGGCATACGCCGCTCAGCGGCACGCCTTCGGCCGCACCATCGGGGCCAATCAGGCCATTCAGTTCAAGATCGCAGACATGGAGATGCGGGCACACACCTCCCGGCTGGCCTGGCGGGATGCCGCATCCCGACTGCTTCAGGGCGAGCCCTTCAAGAAGGAGGCCGCGATCGCCAAACTCCACTCCTCCGACGCCGCAGTGGTCAACGCCCGCGAGGCCACCCAGATCCACGGCGGCTACGGCTTCATGAACGAGTTCCCGGTCGCCCGCTTCTGGCGGGACTGCAAGATCCTCGAAATCGGCGAAGGCACGTCAGAGGTCCAGCGGATGCTGATCGCAAGGGAGTTGGGGATGGCGTCATGACCCACTGATCTCACGATCCTCCGACGCCCGAGCAGGAGCAGGGGGCTGGACTCACCCGGTCAGCCACCTGCTCCGGCGCCGCCGGGGCGGCCACGCCGGCCGCCTCCGGAGGCCTCGGCAGACGGCCGTTCGGCCAGATGCGCAAGCAGTTGGAGCCGCTCATGGGACGGTGAGCCCCGTTCCGCGTGATAGGTGACCAGCATCTGACCCGGCGCCCCGGGAAGCATCAGCTTCTCGTACCGCAGGTCGAGCGGGCCGACCTTGGGGATGCAGCAGGCGAGTGACCCCACTTGCCGTCTGCCGTACATCCTGGCGTGCCCACAGGGTCCGAAAGTGCTCGCTGCAGCACCGGAGAGCCGCAGCACCGGGAAGCCGACGGAAGGGACGAAGAGCGGACGGCTGGGAGAGCGGACGGCCAGGAGGGCCGAAGGCTCGGTGCAGACGTCTCAGTCCGCACCGAGCCCGAAGGCCCTCGCCTGCTCCCGGATCAGCCGACCACGGCCCCGTCATGCGGCCATGGTCAGCGCAGCTAGGGGATCACCACGACCGGACGGTTGGCCCTCCGGGCCAGACGGCCCGACACCGACCCGAAGATCTTGCCCACCAGGCCGTGTGTACTGCCCACGACGATGGCGTCGGCGGCGTACTCCCGGCCGACCTCCTCCAGCTCATGGCAGATGTCCCCACCCCGCTCCACCAGGATCCAGGGCACATCGGAGAGATAGTCGGCGCAGGAAAGCTCCAGGCCGAGCACCTCGGTGCGATGGTCGGGCACATCGACGAAGACCGGCGGCTCACAGCCGGCCCACACCGTCGCCGGCAGCCGGTTGGCGACATGCACGATCACCAGCCCGCAGCCGGAGCGGCGGGCCATGCCGACGGCGTAGGCGAGGGCGCGCTCGCTGGAGAGCGAGCCGTCGAAGCCCACCACCACACCATGTTGGAAGGCGGGGTCACACGGTTGGACGCGCTGCGGCTCGCCCTGCGGAACGGGCAGCTGCGGGTGCGTTGCGGACTTCTGCTTGGGTTTCGCCCGAGGCCTGCGCGGCTCGGCGGGCGAGGGCTCTCCGGAGGACGCGGAGGGACCATGCGGCCGAGCGGCGGAGTTGCCGTCGGCGGGCTCATAAGGCTCGTAACGGGCCATGGCTCTGAATTCTCGGCAAGAGGGGTTCGGCGGGAGGACGGCAGCGGGGGTTGTGGGACGCCACGGGAGCGGGCCGACCGGCCCGTAAGGCCGGGAGCGTTGCCTGCGTGACCTCTTCCTTCCAGCGTACGGCGACAGGGCGTTCCCGCCCAGGTGCGGAGCGCAGAGATACTGCATCGGACCAGCGCACGAGGGGTGCGGGCGGCGGACCGCCCACGCTCCCGCCGTGGGCAGGCACATGCCCCGCTCCCGGAGGTTCCCTGGAGAATGCCGGACCCTGGCTGGAAGTGCAACAGGGCGCGAGCGCACCGTGACGACCCGATTGCGACGGGAATGCGCAGTCGGCGGAGACTGCCCGGCCGCGCACCTCCCGTCCCGGTCGCACCGACGGGATTCCGGCCATTCGGCGGGGCTTCGGTCGCACTGTGGCAATTGCCGGATGCATGTCCCGCCCTCCTGGCACCATTCCCGCATGCCGCTGTTGCTGATGGATCTCGACAACACGCTCCTGCCCCGGGATGCCGCCTTCCGAGCCTGGGCGCGGGACTTCCTTGCCGAGCACGCATTACCGGTCGAGGATCTCGACTGGGTGGCCACACTCGACGGCAGCGGCTATGTGCCGCGTGCCACCGTCCTCGGCGCGATGCGTCGGCGCTACGGTCTGGACGCCTCCCTGGACGTCCTCCTGGCGCACTACCGTCGGGGGATCAACGCCCACATCCACTGCCCCGCCTCCCATGTCGCCGCTCTGCGCGCCGCCAGGGGCGCCGGCTGGACCCTCGGCATCGTCAGCAACGGAGGCACGCTGCCCCAGTTGGACAAGATCCGCCGAACCGGCCTCGCCGCGCTGGTCGACGCCTGGGTGATATCCGAGGAGGCCCGCTTCGCCAAGCCGGATCCGCAGATCTTCCAGATCGCGGCACACCGCTGCGGTGTACCCACCACAGGCGACTGGGCGGCCGACGCCTGGATGGTCGGCGACCACGCGCCCGCCGATATCGCCGGCGCCCGGGTCAGCGGCCTGCACAGCGTCTGGCTGCACCACGGTCGCCCCTGGCCGGAGCTCGGCTACCACCCCACGCTCAGCGCATCCGGCCTGCCCGAGGCGGTCGCCATGGTGCTGGGCGCCAGGTCCACAGCAGCGGCTGTACGGCCGGTGGCACCCACCCGTACCCGGTTCGCCACGCCGCTCGCACAACCGCCCCTCGTGCCGCCGTCCCTTGCGCCGCCGTCCCTTGCACCACCGTCCCTTGCACCACCACCGCACACGGCGCCCCCGGTCCGCGGCCGTGCGCCGCTCTACCGCCCGGCGCCGGTCGGCGCCGCCTGAGAGCGCCACCAGCGGGAGAGCGCCCTCTCGGTGAAGCCCAGCCGCCGATAGAGCGGTTCACCCTGAAGCGTGGCGGTCAGAACGGCCGGCCGGCCCGGGTGGGCGGCGATGACCGTTTCGAGCAGAGCCCGGGCCAGCCCTCGGAAGCGGTGCTCCGGCAGAGTCGTCACCCAGTACAGGCCCACCGAGACGCCGTCGTCATAGCTCACACAGGCCCCAGCCGCCGCCCCGTCGCGCCGCACCTCCCAGAAGCGCAGACCCGGCTGGTCCAGCAGGGCGGGCGGCAGCAGCGCGGCACGCCGCCACGGCAGTCGCCCCGGCAGCGGAAACCCCTCCACCACGGTCCGTTCCACTATGGCCAGTCCGTCAGCGTCCAGCGCCTCACGCACGGCGATCGCCTCTCGGGACTCGCCGGGGTCCCGGGACTCGCCGGGGTCCCGGAACCCCCGGAACCCCCGGAACCCCCGGAACCCCCGGGACTCCCGGAACCCCCGGGACTCGTAAGACTTCCCAGCCACTGCCCCGGCTGCGGAAGCGGCAGCCACGCAAGCAGCGGCCGCAGAAGCAGCGGCCGCAGAAGCAGGGGGAGCCGGACAGGACACCGTCCGGTCCGGCTCACGCACCATCACCGCCTGCGGCAGCGCGGCCTCGAACCCGTACGGGGCCAGGTCCAGTCGGCCGTAGGCGTCCTCGACGCAGAGTGGTCCGTTACCCCACTCCCGGTGGAGCGCGGCCAGCTCCGCTGCCAGTGCGGCGGCGTCCGGATAGGGACGGGTCACCACCACCCGGTGGGAGTCGGGACCGTTCCCGGCACACCGCACGGCGACCCAGCTCGCGGCGGAGCGGGTCTGCAGGCCGAGGGCCCGGGCCTGGGCTCGCCAGTACCCGGCGGCGTTGTCATGGGCGGCTTCCTGCACGGTGAGGGACTCCACCCCGCCGACTCTAACGACGCATCACCTCACCCCTCACCCCGCGCCCCGTGCTCCACCCCCGCAACCCCCGCCGCCCGGTCACCGGATGCGCGCCGCCCGCATGGCCGGAGACCGCCGGCGTCCCGCTTCCCCCCTCCCGCGTCGCCTGCCGAGAGCCCGTCCCACCCGCCCCGGAGCCCTCGCAGGGCCCAGCCCGGGACGCCATGCGAGTGGGCTGATGCACACCCGCCGACCCGCGCCCGCGCGGGCGCGCCATCGAACTACCGACATCGACCGCCCGCAACGCTGATTTTCAGTCAACTTCACGGCAACTGAAGGGGATTGGACCGATAGGCTGTACAGACCACGAGGTACCTGGAATGCGCCCCCTTACGAGCCCCGTGCGCCGTGCGACAACAAGCCACCCACCCCCACGCCCCCTTCCCAGCGGGGTCGACGGGTGCCACGCTTCGTGATCGAATGCATCACGCCAAATTGCCATGTCGACATAGCGTCGGATGGTGAATTTGTCACAACGGCCACGCCGGACCCAGTAGATTCGATCTTGGCTAGCGTCGGGGGAGCGAAGCAGCACTGAAGCAGGACAGGGACGGACAGCCATGACACCGCAGACCCGGGAAGCAGGACAGGGCGCAGGCAAGCGCTCTCCCTCCGTCCTGCGTTCCCGCGGCCGACGGCGTCCGCGAGCCGAACGACGTAGGGGGGCTTGAGCGCCTTGAGCAGGGTGAGCAGGAGCGGCGCAGTGCAGGACGGTGCCGGTGCCCCGTCCCGCCCCGCGGGCGGCGACCCCAGAGTCGCCGGCGCGCCCGCACATCCGGGCTCGCCCCCCATGGCGACCGCGCCGGGCGCGGCCTCACCCGTGGGCCCTGCCGCTCCCGCCGCCGGGCCCGGCGCACCCTCTCCGGCCGGCGGCCTCACGGCGCCCGCCTCCGGCTCCTTCCGCAAGCTCTCCGGCCGACGCCGCCGGGAGACCGTGGCAGTGCTGATCTTCGGCGGCGCACCGATCTTCGAGTCCTCGATCCCGCTGTCCGTCTTCGGGGTGGACCGTCAGGACGCCGGGGTCCCCCGCTACCGCCTGCTGGTCTGCGCCGGCGAGGAGGGCCCGCTGGCCACCACCGGCGGCCTGACCCTCACAGCGCCGTACGGACTGGACGCTCTCGGCAGGGCCGGCACCATCGTCGTCCCGGCCTGGCGCTCGATCTCCCAGGCCCCGCCGGTGGAGGCGATCGCCGCCCTGCGCAAGGCCCACCAGGAGGGCGCCCGGATCATCGGCCTGTGCACCGGGGCCTTCGTCCTGGCCGCGGCGGGCCTGCTGGACGGGCGTCCGGCCACCACCCACTGGATGTACGCGCCGACCCTGGCCAAGCGCTATCCGCGGGTGCATGTGGACCCCCGCGAGCTCTTCGTCGACGACGGCGACGTCCTCACCTCGGCCGGCACGGCCGCCGGGATAGACCTCTGCCTGCATGTGGTGCGCACCGACCACGGCGCGGAGGCGGCCAATGCGCTGGCCCGCCGCCTGGTGGTGCCTGCGCGCAGGCCCGGCGGCCAGGCCCAGTACATCGACAGGTCTTTACCTGAGGAGATCGGCAACGACCCGCTCGCCGAGGTCGTGACCTGGGCCCTGGAGAACCTCAACCAGCAGTTCGACGTGGAGGCTCTGGCTGCCCGCGCCTATATGAGCCGGCGCACCTTCGACCGGCGCTTCAGGTCGCTGACCGGCAGTGCCCCGCTGCAGTGGCTGATCACCCAGCGGGTGCTGCAGGCGCAGCGGCTGCTGGAGACCTCCGACCTGTCGGTGGACGAAGTGGCCCGCCGCTGCGGTTTCCGTTCGCCGGTGGCGCTGCGCGGGCACTTCCGCCGGCAGCTGGGAGTCTCTCCGGCGGTGTACCGGACCAACTTCCGGTCCCGGCGGCCGCAGTCGCCGGCCGCCGTGCCGTCGCAGGCACAGTCGGCGGAACGCCTACCGGGCGGACTCCCGGGTCCCCACCCGGGCGGCGCCGGTACCGGCGGGGCTCCGGTCCAGCAGGGGTTCCCCCCGGAGCGGGGCGGCAGGTCGGCGCCACCGTCCGCGCTGCCGGACCACTCGGCCACCGACGACGGCCGCCCGCAGCAGGGCGCCCGCGGGCGCGGCCACCGGGCGGAGCGCGCCGAGGCACCTGACGGCCAGGCGCCCCAGCCGGGCGGCGACATCCAGGCCGCAGAAGCCCGCCGGGGCCGCACGGTGCCCGGTCCACGCGGTCGCGCCGTAGGGTGAGACATGTGAACGACCGGATGGTATGGATCGACTGTGAGATGACGGGCCTCGACCTCGGCCAGGACGCCCTGGTCGAGGTGGCTGCGCTGGTTACGGATTCCGAGCTCAACATCCTCGGCGAGGGTGTGGACATCGTGATCCGCCCGCCCGCGGAGGCCCTGGTGAACATGCCCGAGGTGGTGCGTCAGATGCACACCGCCTCGGGTCTGCTCGAGGAGCTGGACGCCGGGGTGACGCTCGCCGAGGCCGAGGCGATGGTGCTCGCCTATGTGCGGGAGCATGTCCCGGATGCCGGGAAGGCCCCGTTGTGCGGGAACTCCGTGGCCACCGACCGGGGCTTCCTCTCCCGCGACATGCCGGCGCTGGAGGCGCACCTCCACTACCGGATCGTGGATGTCTCCTCCATCAAGGAACTGGCCCGCCGCTGGTACCCGCGCGCCTACTACAACAGCCCGGAGAAGAACGGCAACCACCGGGCACTGGCCGACATCCGGGACTCCATCGTCGAGCTCCGCTACTACCGCGAAGCCGTGTTCGTGCAGCAGCCCGGCCCCGACAGCGACACGGCGCGGGCCATAGCCGCCCGAATCGCGGCACCGCCGTCCTGACCTGGCGCCCTCGCCATGACGCGGTTCCCCGCGACACCGGGTGGGCGTGCGGAAACCCTGGCGCGAGCACCCCTTTGGATCCTGTAGAGTTATCCGCGTCGGAGCGCGAGTCGCACCGAACAGATGGTGGGCGTAGCTCAGCTGGTAGAGCGCCGGGTTGTGGTCCCGGAGGTCGCGGGTTCGAGCCCCGTCGCTCACCCCACCAAGAGGGTCCCGGTCTGCGAGAGCAGACCGGGACCCTCTTTTTGCGTATCCGGAGCCAGGCCGGACGAATCCGGCGAGGGTCGCACCGATATGAGCACCCATCACCTCAGCTCGGGTCCAATGCCCACTCCCGCAACTACCTACCCGCTGGTAACATCCGGCGCATGACCGGAACGACGCCGTCGATCGGCGAACTGCTGGCGGCCACTGTGCCCATGGCCCGCACCCTGAAGCTGGAGTACCTGGAGACCTCCCCCGAGCGGGCCGTGCTCCGGCTGCCGGACCAGCCCGACTTCCACAACCACGTCGGCGGCCCGCACGCGGGAGCCATGTTCACCCTGGCCGAGTCCGCCAGCGGCTGCATCGTCCTCGCCGCCTTCAGCGACCAGCTGTCGCGGGCCGTGCCGCTCGCGGTGAGCGCGGAGATCGCCTACCGCAAGCTCGCCATGGGCCCGGTCACCGCCACGGCGGTGCTGGACCGCCCGGCGGCGGACGTGGCCGCCGAGCTGGACCGCGGCGAGCGGCCGGAGTTCAAGGTCGCGGTGCAGATCACCCGTGAGGACGGCGCCGTCACCGGCGAGATGACCATCGTCTGGACGCTGCGCCCCAACTCCTGAACAAGCCGGCCCCGGGGCGCCCCGCCCCCGAGGACCTCGGTCCGGTGCAAGCCGGCTACTGACGGCCGTCGGCGCCCCGGGGCTCCTCGGGGACTGCCGACGCCCCGGTCCCGGGCCCGGCTCCGTCCGCCGCGGCCGCCTCCGCGGACGCCTCGATCCCGGCCCCGCGCCCCGCGCCGTCCACCGCGGACGCCTCGATCCCGGCCAGGGGCTGCTCGGCCGCCGCCACCTCCTCGGGCACCGGCCCGCGGACGGCGGTGGCCCCCGCAGGGGCACCGACCCGGGCGGCGACGCCACCGAGGACATCGGCCGCGTCCGCCGGGGTCGCCCGCTCCAGGAAGCGCAGCAGCTCCACCGGGAAGGGCAGCACCAGCGTGGAGTTCTTCTCCGCCGCGACCTCCACCACGGTCTGCAGCAGCCGCAGCTGAAGCGCCGCGGGAGTCTGCGCCATGATCTGGGCGGCGTCCGACAACCGCTGCGACGCCTGGTACTCGCCGTCCGCGGTGATGATCCGCGCACGGCGCTCCCGGTCCGCCTCCGCCTGCCGGGCCATCGAGCGCTTCATCGACTCCGGCAGCGCCACATCCTTGATCTCCACCCGGTCGATGTGGACACCCCAGGCCAGCGCCGGGCTGTCGATCATCAGCGCCAGGCCCTGGTTGAGCGCCTCCCGGTTGGAGAGCAGGTCGTCCAGCTCGCTCTTGCCGATGATCGAGCGCAGGGAGGTCTGCGCCACCTGGAGCATGGCGAACATGTAGTCCTGCACATTGACCGTGGCCCGCACCGGATCGACGACCTGGAAGTAGATCACCGCGTCGACCCTGACGGTCACATTGTCCCGGGTGATGCCTTCCTGAGCCGGCACCGGCATCGTCACGATCTGCATATTGACCTTGCGCAGCCGGTCCGCGACCGGAACCAGCAATCGCAGGCCCGGGTCGCGGACCACCTTGTGCACCCGGCCGAAGCGGAAGACCACACCGCGCTCGAACTGCTGGACCACCCTGACGCCGGTGGCCAGCCAGACCGCTCCGGCACCGAGCACCCCGATGAGCACATCCACGGCCAGCATCTCGGGCCTCCGTCTCCGCCGGGTGCACCCCGGCCGAACACCACCGCTCACCCCCCACGCTACGCGCCGCCCCCCGGCGGCGGAACGGTGCGGACGGCAGCCGCGGCGGCCCTCGGCTCAGGCCGAGGAGCGCACCACCAGCTCGGTGGCCAGCACCACCTGGCGACGCGCCCGGCCCTCCTCGGAGATCTCGTCCATCAGCAGCCGCGCCATGGTGCGTCCCATCTCCTCGATCGGCTGCCTGACGCTGGTCAGCGGCGGGTCGGTGTGCCGGGCGATGATGGAGTCGTCGAAGCCGATCACCGCCACGTCGTCCGGCACCCGCCGCCCGGCTTCCCGGAGCACCTGCATGGCGCCGGCCGCCATCAGGTCGGAGGCGCAGAAGACCGCGTCCAGGTCCGGCCGGCGCTCCAGCAGCCCGCGCATGGCCTCCCGGCCGCCGCTCTCGGTGAAGTCGCCACGGCCCACCAGCGCCTCGTCGGAGCCGAGGTCGGCCTCCTCCAGCGCCCGCCGGTATCCGGACAGCCGGGCCCGGGCGGGCTCCATATCCAGCGGGCCGGTGATGGTGGCGACCCGCTCGCAGCCGCGCCGCAGCAGATGCCGTACCGCCATCCGGGCGCCACCCGCGTTGTCCGCGTCCACATAGGACAGCGGTTCCACATCGGAACGCCTGCCGACCAGCACGGACGGCATGTCGATCCGCTCCAGCAGGGTGGGCAGCGGGTCGTCCTCGTGGACCGAGACCATCAGCACACCGTCGACGCGGTGGGCGGCCAGATAGGTGGCCAGCCGCTCCCGCTCCTTCTTCGTCCGGACCAGGATCAGCAGCAGCTGCATCTCGGTGTCGGCGAGCTCGGCGGAGACCCCGCGGATGATGTCGTTGAAGAACGGTTCGGAAAAGAGACGCGTTTCGGTCTCCGGGACCACCAGAGCGATGGAGTCCGTTCGAGAAGTGACGAGAGTGCGGGCTGCCCGGTTGGGGACGTAGCCAAGCTCGGCGATCGCCTGCTCCACAGCCGCGCGCGCTTTGTCGCTCACCCGGGGCGACCCGTTGATCACACGCGAGACGGTGCCCCGGCCCACACCTGCAAGAGCGGCCACAGCCTCCAGCGTCGGGCGGCCTCCTCCTCTCGCCGCAGGGCCCGCAGGACGCTGTGCGGCTTGACTCATTGGTTCACCTCTCGGGCTATGTCGGACGCGGGCTGCGCCTCATTGTGGCCGGTTCGCGGCCGGATGTCGCCGTCCCCCCTTGCGGTCGCTGCCCTGAGCTCCGCATTGCCGCTGGTTGGAGGGGCATGCCGACCCGGTTCAGGTCGGGTCGGCCAGACCACATCCGGACACGGCCGCGTGACTTGCAGGACACACTCGCGCAACGGAACCGACTTCAACTCTTGACACCCACCCCCCTGAGGCAGGAGTCTTCACGACATGCCTCGTGGGAGCGCTCCCACATTATCGGTGACACGGTAGCGGTCAAACGCCCACGAGGACAGCGTCGTACAGCACCCATCTTCTGCAGCACCCGCCAACGCCACCTTGAGATTTCGATCCGCACGGCCCCACCCAGGAGTCGTTGTGGCGCACCCCGGACCCACCCTGGATATAGGAGAGTGGAATGCGCACCACCAGCAGCCTTCGCGGCCGTAGAACAAAGCTCGCCGCGGTCGCCGGGCTTGCGACCTGTGCAGTCCTGGCCACCGGCTGCGGCAGCAGCGGCAGCAGCACCAACAGCGGCTCCAAGGACAGCAGCGCCGGCGGCCAGATCACGCTTCACGTCGGGACCTTCGGTCAGTTCGGTTACAAGGAGGCCGGGCTCTACAAGGCGTACGAGGCCGCCCACCCGAACATCAAGATCGTCGAGGACACCAACACCGACGCCCAGAAGTACTGGGACGCGCTCAAGACCCACATGGCGGCCGGCAGCGGTGTCGACGACATCCAGGCCATCGAGGTCGGCTACATCGCCGAGGCCACCAGCAAGATGGCCGACAAGTTCGTGGACCTGAGCAAGGCCTCCGGCGTCGACTCCTCGGCGTGGGTGGACTACAAGTGGAAGCAGGCCACCACCACCGGCGGCCAGACCATCGGCCTGGGCACCGACATCGGCCCGATGGCGATCTGCTACCGCAAGGACCTCTTCGCCAAGGCCGGCTTGCCGACCGACCGGGACGCGGTCGGCAAGCTGTGGGCCGGCAGCTGGGAGAAGTACCTCGAGGTCGGCAAGCAGTTCCAGGCGAAGGCGCCGGCCGGCACCAAGTTCGTGGACTCCTCCGGCGGCATCTTCAACGCGGTGGTCTCCAGCCAGGCCGAGCAGTACACCGACGCCTCGGGCGCGCTGGTCTACGACAAGAGCGCCGGCGTGAAGAAGGCCTGGGACCTGTCGGTCCAGGCCATCCAGGACGGGCTGAGCACCGGTCTGCAGCAGTTCGACCAGGGCGGCACCTGGGCGGCCGGCTTCAAGAACGGCAAGTTCGCCACCATCTCCTGCCCCAGCTGGATGACCGGCACCATCCAGACCAACGCCGGTGACACCGGCAAGGGCAAGTGGGACATCGCCGCCGCCCCCGTCTCCGCCAACTGGGGCGGTTCCTTCCTCGGCGTTCCGAAGGTCGGCCAGCACCAGGAGGAGGCCATCAAGCTCGCCTCCTGGCTGACCGCTCCCGAGCAGCAGGCCAAGATCTTCGCCCAGTTCGGCAACATCCCCTCCACCAAGGCGGGCCTGGACTCCACCGAGGTCCAGAACGCCAAGCTGGCGTACTTCAACGACGCCCCCACGGGCAAGATCTACTCGGACATCGCCAAGTCGATCACCCCGGCCCCGATCGGCCCGTGGGACGGTCAGGTGAAGGACATCATCACCAAGAACGGCCTGCTGGACATCGAGCAGCACCACACCGACCCGGCCAAGGCCTGGTCGAACGTGGTGAAGGCGATCAAGGACAAGACCGACAACTAGCCGACCGGCGGGGCCCATCGGGCCCCGCCGCACTGCTCACGGTGTGATCCGGTCGTCCGGCCGGCCATGATCCGGCCGGGCGACCCGTCCGCCAGACACACCGCCAGACCCATTCGGGAAGGACGCCACTCGTGGCCACCTCCGTGAGGACGACGGCCGGCGGCGGTCCGCCGCAGACCCAGTCCACCCCTCATCGCCCCGCCCCGCCCTCCAAGCGGCAATGGCGCAGCCGGCTCCACCGCCTGGACATCAAGGCGACGCCGTACGCGTATATCGCCCCGTTCTTCATCTGCTTCGCGGCCTTCGGCCTGTTCCCGTTGATCTACACCGGCTGGATCTCCCTGCACCACCTGGAGCTGGGGCAGAGCGGCACCGGTGAGTGGCGCGGCTTCGACAACTACACCCGGCTCTGGGACAGCGACCAGTTCTGGAACGCGCTGCGGAACACCTTCACCATGGGTGTGATCTCCACCGTCCCGCAGCTGCTGATAGCACTGGGCCTGGCGCATCTGCTCAACTACCAGCTGCGCGGCCGCACCTTCTTCCGAGTGGCCATCCTCGCGCCCTACGCCACCTCGATCGCCGCCGCCTCGCTGGTCTTTGTGCAGCTCTTCGGCTACGACGCCGGGTTCATCAATGAGCTCCTGGGCTGGTTCGGCATCGGCAAGGTCGACTGGCAGGCGGACAAGTGGCCTGCCCAGATCGCCATCTCCACGATCGTCACCTGGCGGTGGACCGGCTACAACGCACTGATCTACCTGGCCGCGATGCAGGCCGTCCCCGGTGACCTCTACGAGGCCGCGGCCCTGGACGGCGCCTCCCGCTGGCGGCAGTTCATCAATGTCACCATCCCGTCGATCCGCCCGACGATCCTCTTCACCATCGTGGTCTCCACCATCGGCGCCACCCAGCTCTTCGGCGAGCCGATGCTGTTCGGCGGCGGAGTCGGCGTGACCGGCGGCTCGGCCCACCAGTACCAGACGCTGAGTCTCTACATGTACGAACTCGGCTGGCCCAACAGCCAGCTGGGCAGGGCGGCCGCCGTCGCCTGGGTGATGCTGCTCCTGCTGCTGCTCGTCGGAGCGGTCCAGGCGGTCATCGCGCGCGCCAACCGCAAGAAGCTGGGGGCCTGAACGCCATGACTCTCTCCTCCACCTCTCCGCGGACCGTCCAGCAGACCCCCGCCCGCGGCACCGTCCGCCCCGACCGGCGCCGGCCGCGCGGCAGGCGTTTCGGCAAGGGCGCAGGCCAGACGCACCAGGCCGGCCTGTTCACCTACATCGTGCTGATCGTCGCGGCGCTGATCTCGCTCTTCCCGCTGTACTGGACGGTGGTCGCGGCCTCCCACACCGACACCGAGATCGTCCAGCCGCCCACGCCGCTGCTGCCCGGCAGCCAGCTCTTCCACAACCTCAATGTGGCGTGGAACGAAGTCCACATGGGCGACGCGCTGGTCAACTCGGCCATCGTGGCGACGTTCATCACCGTCAGCACGGTGCTCTTCGCCACCCTGGCCGGCTTCGCCTTCGCCAAGCTGCGGTTCCGGGGACGCAATGCGCTGCTGTCCCTGGTGGTCGCCACCATGACCATCCCGCCGCAGCTCAGTGTGATCCCGCTGTTCCAGATGATGGCCAAGCTGGGCTGGGGCGACAAGCTCCAGGCAGTGATCCTGCCGTCGCTGGTGGCCGCGTTCGGTGTCTTCTTCATGCGGCAGTTCCTGGTCGAGGCACTGCCGCTGGAGCTGATCGAGGCGGCCCGGGTGGACGGTGCGCACAGCCTGCGGATCGTCTGGCATGTGGTCTTCCCGGTGGCCAGACCCGCGATGGCGGTGCTGGGCATGCTGGTCTTCGTCCAGGCCTGGAACGACTTCTTCTGGCCGTTCATCGCACTCCAGCAGGACAATCCCACCGTGCAGGTCGCGCTGGCGGGCCTGGGCGCCGGCAACCACACCACCGACCACGCCGTCATCATCACCGGAGCCCTGGTCGCCACCCTGCCCCTGCTGGTGGTCTTCGCCGTGCTCGGCAAGCACATCGTGGGAGGCATCACGGCCGGCGCAGTCAAGAGCTGACCGCGGCGCTCCGCCTCGGATCGTCCCGTACGGCCGCTGCTCCGGCCCGCGGCCGTACGGGACCACACGCCCCACATCCACCTCCTGCCCGCCCTCGCCCTCTGGGAGCGCTCCCGCATGACCGCTGTACGATCCGAGATCACGCCCGCCGCGATGCCTCAGCAGGCAACCGCCCTCCGCTTCCCGCCCGGCTTCACCTGGGGTGCGGCCACCGCCGCCTACCAGATCGAGGGGGCCGCCGCCGAGGACGGTCGCACCCCCTCCATCTGGGACACTTTCAGCCACACGCCGGGCAAGGTCCGCAACGGCGACAACGGCGACATCGCCGCCGACCACTACCACCGCTTCCGCGACGACGTGGCGCTGATGGCCGATCTCGGCCTCAACGCCTACCGCTTCTCCGTCTCCTGGCCGCGCGTCCAGCCGACCGGCCGGGGCCCCGCCGTGGAGCGCGGTCTGGACTTCTACCGGGCGCTCGCCGACGAGCTGCTGGAGAAGGGCATCACCCCGGTCGCCACCCTCTACCACTGGGACCTGCCCCAGGACCTGGAGGACGCCGGCGGCTGGCCCAACCGCGACACCGCCGAGCGGTTCGCCGACTACGCCGCCATCGTGGCCGAGGCGCTGGGCGACCGCATCAAGATCTGGACCACCTTCAACGAGCCGTGGTGCTCGGCCTTCCTGGGCTACGGTTCCGGCGTCCACGCGCCCGGCCGCACCGAGCCCGACGCCGCCCTCAAGGCCGCCCACCACCTCAACCTCGCCCATGGCCGGGCGATCGGGGTTCTGCGCTCTTCACTCCCCGCTACCGCGCAGACCTCGATCACCCTGAACCTGCACCAGGTCCGCGCGCTGACCGACTCGCCCGGCGACCTGGACGCGGCCCGGCGCATCGACGCCGTCGGCAACCGCGTCTTCACCGGCCCGCTGCTCAAGGGTGCCTACCCCGCGGACCTGATGGAGGACACCGCCCACCTGGTCAACTGGGACAGCCTGGTCCGACCCGGGGACCTGGCGGAGATCTCCCGCCCGATCGACCTGCTGGGCATCAACTACTACACCCCGACGCTGGTCTCCGCCCCCGACGGCTCGGTCGCCGCCGGAGAGGCGTCCCGCAACGACGCCCACGGCAAGAGCGACCACTCCCCGTGGCCCGGCTCCGAGCAGGTCGTCTTCCACCTGCCCCCGGGCGAGACCACCGCAATGGGCTGGGCGATCGACGACAGCGGCCTCTACGACCTGCTGCGCGACGTCAGCCGGGAGAACCCGAACCTGCCGCTGATGGTCACCGAGAACGGTGCGGCCTTCGACGACTACGTCGACCCCGAGGGCAACGTCAACGACCCCGAGCGCATCGCCTATGTGCACGCCCACCTCTCGGCCGTGCACCGCGCGATCGCCGACGGCTCCGACATCCGCGGCTACTTCCTCTGGTCGCTGATGGACAACTTCGAGTGGGCGTACGGCTACGGCAGGCGCTTCGGCGCCGTGTACGTGGACTACGCCACCCAGCGCCGGATCCCCAAGGCCAGCGCCCGCTGGTACGCGGACGTCATCCGGCGCCACGGACTCCCCCCGGTCGACGGCCTGGCGTAGGCCGGAGGGAAGGCCGACGGGGAGCCATGGAGGGCTGACACCCCGTCGTACGGGCGGGCGCGGCGGCTGTGAGGGGATCGCTGCGCCCGCCCTGCCATGTCCTGGTACAGCACAACTGCCCGGCGCCGGGCGTGACTTCACCCGGCCGGCGGTCGTTCTCCCCTCACGTGCGAGTCTTTCTCCGGGCGCCCGGCGCCCGCCGCCTGCTCACCGCGGCCGCCGTCCTGCTGCTGCTCACCGCCGCCGCCCTGACCACCGGTCATCCGGCGGCGGGGCAGCAACCACCGCACAGCGACGACGCACTGCCCACCGCCCCGCAGGCCCCGCACCGCTCCGGTGCCGCCGTCCTCGCCCCCATCGTGGCGGGCCTGCTGCTCACCGGCTATGCCGCCTACCGCCGCCGCGGCCTTCCTGGCGGGCACCACACGGCTGCTCCGGGCGGCCCTGCCGCCGCACCGTCCGGCCGGCCGCGCACGCGCGGGGACGGCTGAGCGGCGCTCGGTGCGGGGAGGGGCCGGTCAGCGCAGCTGGAAGGTGCCGGGGGGCGGGGCCGGCGAGGGTGCGGCCGTGGCATCGGTGGCCGGGGCCGCGCCCCCGGTGAAGTCGGCCAGTGCGCGGCCGTGTTCGACCCTGCCGGGGAAGGGGTCGGCGGCGGCCCGGCGGGTGAGGTCCTCCAGCGGCAGCGGGCGGTGGCCCGCCACCAGCACCAGATTGCCGAAGCGGCGTCCGCGCAGCACCGCGGGGTCGCCGATCAGGCAGACCTCGGGGAAGACCTGCAGCAGGGTGGCGACCTGGGAGCGGGTGAAGGCCAGCGATGCGCCGTCGGCGACATTGGCGGCATAGAGGCCGCCCGGGGCCAGCGCCCGGCCGGCCAGCGCCGCGAACTCGGCGGTGGCGCAGTGGGCGGGTACCTGCGCACCGCTGAACACATCGGCGATGACCAGGTCGGCGGCGCCCTCGGGGGTGCGCTCCAGCACAGCGCGGGCGTCGGCGCCGCGGACCTTGACCTGCCAGCCGCGCTGCAGCGGCAGTTCGGCGCGGACCAGCTCGGTGAGGGCGGTGTCGATCTCGGCGACCTGCTGCCGGGAGCGCGGCCGGGTGGCGGCGACATAGCGGGCCAGGGTGAGGGCTCCGCCGCCGAGTTGGAGCGCGGTCACCGGCCGGCCGGGCGGGGCGGCGAGATCGGCGATGTGCCCGAGCCTGCGCTGGTACTCGAAGGCCAGGTGCGCGGGGTCGTCCAGGTCGACATGCGACTGGGGGGCACCGTCCAGCAGCAGGGTCCAGCCGGACGGGCGGTCCCGGTCGGGCACCAGCTCGGCCAGGGCGGAGTCGGTACGGCGGCGCACGGTCTCTCGGGTGCGGTCCTCCGCCGCTCTGCTGCGTCCCATGCGGTCCAGTATGAGGAATCGGTCAGTAGGGGCCGAAGCCGCCCGCCATCAGGGTGCCGGAGGCCTCGCAGAGAACGGACCGCAGAACCCAGGGATCGGTGGCGCGCAGACTGCCGTCCGCCGCCAGGGGTGCCAGCAGCCAGCAGCCCTCCGGGGCCGCGGTCGCGCCCGGGGTGCAGCTGCTGCCGGGGAGATGCCAGCGCTCCGCGGTGCCGGTCGGCACCAGGAAGAGCAGCCGGGTGCCGCCGGGGTCGCCGAGCACGGCTCCGCAGGCGCCGCGCAGCCTGAGGATGTCCACGGTCTCCAGGCCGTGGCGCAGCGGGACGGTGACGGTGTCGTAGGGCAGCGTCTCGGAGGTCCGGCCGGTCCGCCGGACGGCGGCGCGCAGGCCGTCCACCACTGCGGGGGGCAGCAGGGCCCCGCCTGCCTGTGGCACTGACTGCGGCACTCCGGCGCCCATGCGCACCTCCAGCTGTCGACCGGCCGAGCTCCTTTCCAGCTCAACGTCTCGCGGGCCGGTGCGGCCACGGGGCGAGGGCGGGCAGGGTATGGCATTTCATGGCAGATGTGCCGCGCCATGTCCGCTTTGTGGTGAAACTCTGCGTGTTCGAATTCTTACTCCCGGTACTGTCATGGCGTTCTTCCGGGCCGCAGCGCGCGGCCACGGCGGACTCCAGCAGCCCCCGGGGAGCAGAACCATGGCACCCACCCGTCCCCACGACCCGGCGGACCGGCCCCCGGCCAACCGCGTCATGCGCGACCTGCGCGGCGATCTCTCCCCCGGAGAGTTCGCCGCGCAGGTCCGCCGGGCCGGCCGGGAGATCGGCGAGCTGGTCTCCTGCGACGCCCGCTACATCGGGCGGGTGGAGGCCGGCGAGATCCGCTGTCCCAACTACGCCTATGAGCGGGTGTTCCGGCACATGTTCCCGGACCGCTCGCTCACCGACCTCGGCTTCGCGCCGCGCGGCTCGGTACGCCGCAAGGTGAACGCACCGCAGGCCCGGGGCGTAGCAACGGGTGGACCCCAGCACCGCAGCAGCGACGAGGAGAACGACGACGTGCATCGCCGCACGTTCATGGCAGGCGGCCCCGCCGCCCTGGTGACGGCGCTCGGCCTGGACCGACCGGCGTACGCCGAGCCGAGCACGCCCCGGCGGGTGGGTGCCGAGGAGGTCGGCGGGGTCGAGCAGGCCGTCCGGCGGATCCGGCTGCTGGACGACCGGCAGGGCGCCGACGCGCTCTTCGAGACGGCCGGCCGCTCACTGCGCAGCGCCTATCTGCTGCTCAACACCGGCAGCTACAGCGAGAGCACCGAACGTCGACTGCAGTCCGGAGCCGGCGAGCTGGCCATCTCGGTGGGCTGGCTGGCGCACGACTCCGGCCGTCTCGCCGACGCCCGGTCCTTCTATGCGGAGGCGCTGGCCACCGCGCGGATGGCCGACGACCCGGCACTGGAGGCGCACGCCTTCTGCAACAGCGCCTTTCTGGCCCGCGACGCCGGCCGCCCCCGGGAGGCGGTCCGGGCCGCGCAGGCCGCGCAGCAGGCGGCGGCCCAGGTGGGCTCGGACCGCCTGCTGTCGCTGCTCGCCATGCGGGAGGCCGGCGGCTGGGCGGTGCTGCGCGAGCGCCGCTCCTGCGAGCGGGCGCTGCTGCGGGCCCAGCAGCTCTTCGACCGGGGCGGCTGCGACGCCGACCCGGAGTGGATGTCCTTCTACGGGCGGGCGGAGATCACCGGCCTGGAGGCGCAGTGCTGGTCGGCACTGGGCGACTGGGACCGGGCCGCCGAGCAGGCCCTGCTGGCAATGGACCTGCAGGAGCCGCACTTCGTCCGCAACCGCGCGCTGTACACCGCGGAGCTGGCCCATGACCAGCTGGGTCGCGGCGACCTGGCGGCCGCCGCGACCAGCGGGACGCAGGCACTGGGCCTGCTGCAGGAGGTCCGCTCGGCCCGGATCAGGTCCATGCTGGCCGGCACCGCGGGCCGGCTGCGCCGGCACCGCGACGTACCCGAGGTGGCCGCGTTCGTGGAGCGCTACGACATCGCCGGCTGAGCCCGGCCGTCAGGCCAGGTGGGAGGTGTCGTTCCAGACCTCGACAGCCGGGGCCGCGTACTCCCAGCCGAGCACGCAGAGCGACGCCGGGCCCAGCTTGAAGCGCTGGCCCCACTGCGGCGGCAGGCCCAGCCAGCGGGCGGTGAGGATGCGCAGCAGATGGCCGTGGGCGAAGACCACCACGGTGCGGTCGGCGCAGTCCATGGTGACGGTGTCGTGCTCGGGGCGGCCGTGCTCGTCGCAGACCCGGTCGAGGAAGTCGTCGGCGCGGGCGGCCACCTGGTCGATGGTCTCGCCGGCGGGGACACCGTCGCGCCAGATCACCCATCCGGGGTGGCCGTCGGCCCGGATGGCGTCACCGGTGCGGCCCTCGTAGGCGCCGTAGTCCCACTCCATCAGCGCCGGGTCCGCCACCGCCCGGTCGCCCAGGCCGGCCAGCTCACAGGTCTCACGGGCGCGGGCGAGCGGGCTGGTGAAGACCAGCGCGTCCGGCAGGCCGTCCCAGGGGGACCGTTTGAGGCGCTCGCCGAGGGCGCGTGCCATATGGCGGCCCTCCTCGGTCAGCGGGATGTCGGTGCGGCCGGTGTGACGGCCGGTGGCGGACCATTCCGTCTCACCGTGGCGTACGAGAACAATGCGGGCTGGCATGGGGGCCGGGCCTCCTCAGTCGGACTGTGCGGGCGGGGCCCCGTCGTCGCGGCCCGCTGCCTCCCATGATCCCGCAGTCCGCAGGCCGGCGAGGATCAGGTCCAGTCCGAAGGCGTACTGCGCCGTGCTCTCCTGCGCCGCGGCGAGCTCCGGAGCCAGGTCGACGATCAGCGGGAAGTCCTCCGCCGACAGCGACTCCAGCCGGGCCTGGAAGCGCCGCCGCTGCTCCGCGTCGCCGCAGGGGGTGCGGCCGGCCCGCAGTGCCGCACCCACGGTGTACTGGATCAGCGTGGTCTGGGCACGGGCTGCCTGCTGCCGGCCGATGCCGGCTCCGCGCATCAGGCTCAGCATGTGCTCCATCGTCGTCACCGCTCCGACCGCCGGGCCCTGCTCGGGGGGCCGTTCGGCGCGGTGCTGCTCGGCGAGCAGCTGGAGCACCGAGGGGCGCCCGGTGAACAGCTGGTACAGGCCGAGGCATGCCTCGCGCAGCTGCCGGTGCCAGGGCGCGGCGGTGAGCGGGGGCGGCGCGTAGCTGCCGAACACGCGGTCGCGTGCCGCGCAGAACAGCTCCTCCTTGGAGCGGAAGTAGGTGTAGAGCGCCATCGTGCCCACGCCGAGCTCCTCGGCGAGGGCACGCATGGAGAAGGCGTCGAGACCGCGCTCGTCGAGCAGGCGCAGTGCGGTGTCCAGGATCAGGTCGGCGCTGAGGGTGTTGCGCGGGGTGCGCGGACGGCGGCCCGCGTCGGTGTGCTCGGACATGGTGATGGCTGCTGTCACTGAGGGTGCCGATCGCGTTCCCCGTACCCGGACATCGACTCCGGGCCGCTGGCGGCCATTCCTAACGTACAGCGTACGGTAGGGCGTACGCTGCACTCGTCGTCCGGAGTTCACCCATATGTCATCGCAAGCCGCGCGCCGCCCGCCCGCAGGCCCACCTCGCCACTGGTGGCGGGAGTTGCTGCTGCTGGCGCTGATCTACGCCGCGTACGACGGGAGCCGGCTGCTGGTCGCAGGTGACCTGCCGGAGGCGCTGCGCAACGGGCACGCCCTGCTCAGGGCCGAGACCTGGCTGCACCTGGCACCCGAACACTGGCTCAACACCGCCTTCACCCGCCACGGCTGGCTCGCGATACCGGCCGACTTCAGCTACGCCACGCTGCACTACCTGGTCACCCCGCTGGTACTGGCCTGGATGTGGCGGCGGCACCGCGGGCACTACCGGCGGGTCCGGACCTGGCTCGGCATATCCACCGTGCTCGGCCTGGTGGGCTTCACCACCCTGCCGACCGCGCCGCCCCGGCTGCTGGAGGCCTCCTACGACTTCACCGACTCCATGCAGCAGCACGCAGCGGTGGGCTGGTGGGGCGGGGACGCCAGCGCTCCCAAGGGCCTGGGAGACCTGACCAACCAGTTCGCGGCGATGCCCAGCCTGCATGTGGGCTGGGCGCTCTGGTGCGGCCTGATGCTCTGGTTCTTCGCCCGCCGGCGGGTGGTCCGGGTCATCGGTCTGCTCTATCCGGTGATGATCGCGACCGTGGTGATGGGCACCGCCAACCACTATCTGGCGGACGCCCTCGCCGGCTGCGCCGTGATGGGGCTCGGCGGGCTGCTGGCGCCCCCCGCGCTGCGCCTCGTGGACCGGGCGCACCGCCGCTCCACCGTGGTGGCGGCGCATGTCCCGGCCCATGTCCCGGCCCAGCCGACCGGCTCCCACGACGGCGCCGTCCGCACCGGCTGACCTGCCCCGCACCACCGGGTGCGCCCGACTGCACAGATCTGTGCTCGGGCAGGTCTGTGTCCGGACAGGCCGCACCGCCCGGCCCTGCCTCCGCCAGGCCCCGCCAACCGGTGCTGGGGCCCGTACCCATCGGGCACTCGGGCGACCGGGCCGAGCCCTGTCCGCACCGGGTTGCAGCCCGGGGATGTCCGCGTTGTCGGTCCCGGGTGCAAGACTGGCGCGCACCATGAACGTCTCGCACCCAGGGCACCTCCCCTACGGGCCTGCGGAGCCGCCCGCGCAGCGGCTCGCCAGGCTGCGCGGCCCCGTGCCGCAACGCAGTCTGGACGCCCGCGCCCTCGCCGCGCTCGCCGCCAACCCCGGCTGCCGCCGCCGCGCCCTGCTGGACGCCGCCGGGGTCGACAAGGCCGTTCTGGCCGACCGGCTGGGCAGTCCCGCTCCGTTCGGCCAGTCCCCGTTCGCCATCGTCCGCGGAAACGTCTTTGAATCCCGGGTCAAGGCGGACGACTACGCCGAACTGCTGCTCCTGCTCCAGCACCGGCTCGGCCTGCCCGAGCCCGGCGCCGCCGAGCTCGCGGTGCCCGACCTGCTCCCCAGGGCCGGCACGGCGGTGCGCACCGAGCGCACCCGGCAGGTCCTCGCCGAGGCGGCCGCGCACCCCGGCCGCTGGACGCTGCTGGACCACCCCATGCTCTGCATCGAGGTCGCCGGCTCCCCCGCCTTCCTGGAGCCGGATGCCGTGGTCGTCCGCCCGGACGGCCGCTGGACGGTGGTGGAGATCAAGTCCTTCCCCGTCCTCGACGGCTCCGCCGACCCGGCCAAGGTCGGCGCGGCGGCCCGCCAGGCAGCGGTGTACGTCCTGGCCCTCCAGCAGACGGCCGCCGAACTGGCCGGCGTCAAGCCGGATCCGGATCCCTACGCAGTCCCCGAGGGCCTGGCCGCCGCGCCCGACCCGGCTGTGCTGCTGGTCTGCCCCAAGGACTTCTCCAACCGGCCCACCGCCGCCGTGGTGGACGTCCGCCGGGAGATCGCGGTCACCCGCCGCCAGTTGCAGCGGATGACCGGCATCGAGCAGCTGCTGGAGGCGCTGCCCGAGGACGCCGGCTTCGACCTCTCCACCGGAGAGGACGGCTCCCCCGTGCTGAGCGCCGGGCAGCTGGGCGAGTCGGTGGCCGCCACGCCCGCCGCCTACTCCCCCGACTGCCTGTCCACCTGTGAGCTGGGCTTCCACTGCCGCCAGGAGGCCCGCTGCGCCGGTGCGGTGGAGCAGCTGGGCCGCGGGGTCCGCGGTGAGCTGGGCTCGCTGCGTACCGTCGGCGACGCCCTGGCAGCCGCCGCGGGCGCGGGTACGGACACGGGTGACGAGGCCGCCGCCCGGCTGGCCCGTGCCGCCGCGCTGCGCGCCGAGGCGCTGGCCCAGCGCCCGGCGGGGCCGGGGAGCGGAAGGGCCCCGGGCGCATGAGCCTGCTGTCCACCCTCGCCCGGCTGGAGGCGGTGCGGTCCGGCCGGGCCGAGCCGCTGGCGACGGTCCGCCACCGCCATCTCTCCGACCGCCCCATGGTCGTCGTCCCGCTGACCGCCGCCGGCGAGGCCGGTGCGCCGCTTGCAGCCATGGTGGGCACCGACCGTGCCGCGCCGCGGCTGCATGTGGTCCCACAGCCGCTCGACCGCGACCAGCGGTTCGCCTTCCTGGCCGCGCTGGCCGCCGACCTGCTGCCCTATCTGGAGGGCTACGGCGAGCACGTCGAGCAGGTCGAGGGCACCGAGCGGGATCCGGAGACCGGTGAGAAGACGCCCGTGGTGCGGGAGCTGTGCGCGGAGGCCCCTCAGCTGATCGTCCCCAGCCCGGCCGGTGTCGACCAGCTGGGCCTGCTGGGCCGCTCCACCCGGTTCCGCCGCACTGCCGACGACGCGGACGCCGGTCCGCACCCGGTGCCGACCAGGGTCCCGCTGCTCGGCCGCTGGCTCACCCATCTGCGGGAGCGCTCGGAGGTACCAGGCTCCTCCCTGCTGGTCCCGATGACGGCGCTGCTCTCCCGCCACTGGGCGACCGGCCAGTCCCACCTCGAGGACCAGCATCTGGGCGCCCTGCTCGCCTGGATCTCGCCGCCCCCGGGGATGAGCGGCGCCGAGGCGGCACGGCAGGCCGAGAGCGCCCGCGACGAGCAGGGGCAGCTGCACTGCCCACCCGCCGGGCCCGCCACCGACCCGCGCTTCGACGAGAAGCTGCTCGGCCCCGCCGTCGCCCGCTATGACGCGGCCCGCGCCGCACTGCGCGCCCGGCCCGGGGGCGACGAGCGCGCCGAGCGCCATGTGCGGCGCGCCGCCGAGGAGATCAGGGAGCTGCTGGCCGGGGTGCTGCGGCCCACCTGGGACCAGGTCTGGCACGGCATCGACCTGCTGCGCACGCTGCCACCGGCCGCCCATCTGCCCGAGCGCTGGGAGAGCGACCGCTGGTCCTACACCGGCCATCGCGACCGGCTGGCCGCGGGCGAGCCCCCTCAGCCCCGCCATGACGACGCGGTGACCGCCGCCCGCAAGCTGGCCCAGCGCGAGCGCGAGCAGGCCAAGGTGGAGCTTCAGGAGGCGCTGGACGATCCGCTGGCGATGGCCGAGCGCCGGCTCTCCGGGGAGGCCTTCGCCGGCACAGTGGTGGACGTCGAGCCCGCGTACGACACCTCCGGCCGCTCCCCCAAGCCCCGGCCGCTGGTCACGGTGCACACCGCCGACCACCCGCACGCCGACCTCGGCCGGGAGGTCCACCGGGCCGGGGGCGACACCGCGCAGAGAGCCGAGATCGTGGCGGTGGACCCGGATGCCGGGACGCTCACCCTTCGGCTGACCTCGGGCATGGGCCGCAAGAAGGAGCCCGAGCCGGGCACCGTGCCGCAGCCCGGGGAGCAGGTCGTCTTCACCCTCTTCGAGCTCACGGTGCGGCAGGCCGCGCCGCTGCCGGCCCCCGAGGACACCCCCTGGACCCATGGCGGCCCGCCCTCCGCCGCGGCCCTGGTTCCACCCGCCGCCGGCACCCCCGACCCCATCACCGAACCCGAGGACTGGGAGTAGCTCCGTAGTGAACCCCGCCGACCCCACGGCCTCACCCGCGGCCGCCGCCCAGCGGGTCACCGCCGAGATCCTGGACGCGGTGCTGCACGGCACCGAGCGCGGTGTCGTGGTCGACTCACCGCCCGGCGCCGGCAAGTCCACCCTGGTGGTCCGGGCCGCCCGGGAGCTGGTGGCCGCCGGTGAGCGGTTGATGGTCGTCGCCCAGACCAACAGCCAGGTCGACGACCTGGTGGACCGGCTCGCCGAAACCGCCCCCGAGCTCTCCATCGGCCGGCTGCACAGCAGCGACGGCCGTCCCGCTCCCGAGGCACTGCGCCACCCCGGGGTGACCGCCTCCTCCAAGGTCGGCGATCTGGTGGAGCAGCAGGTGGTGGTGTCCACTGCCGCCAAGTGGCAGTGGGTGAAGGATGTCGACCCCTGGCGGCACGCCATCGTCGACGAGGCGTACCAGATGCGCTCGGATGCGCTGCTGGCCGTGGCCCGGCTCTTCGAGCGTGCCCTGTTCGTCGGCGACCCGGGTCAGTTGGATCCGTTCACGGTGGTCGGCACCGACCAGTGGGCGGGCCTGAGCTGGGATCCCTCCCGCAGCGCGGTGACCGCGCTGCTGGACCACAATCCCGGTATCCGGCCGCACAATCTGCCGGTCTCCTGGCGGCTGCCGTACTCGGCGGCGGGGCTGGTCTCCCGGGCGTTCTATCCCTTCACCCCGTTCCGCTCGGGCACCGACGAGGGGGACCGTCGGCTCACCATCGGGGCACGCGGCGACGGCGGCCCGGTGGACGCGGTGATCGACGAGGCCGCGGAGTCCGGCTGGGGGCTGCTGGAGCTGCCCGCCCGGCACACCGTGCGCACCGACCCGGAGGCGGTGCAGGCGGTGGCGCAGACCGTGCGCCGGGTGCTGGACCGCGGCCTGGCCGCCGTCTCCGAGCGGGGTACCGCGCCGGTGACCGCCGACCGGATCGCGGTGGGCACCGCCCACCGGGACCAGGCCGCCGCCGTGCGGGCGGCTCTCACCGCGCTGGGGGTGCAGGTCGAGGCGGAGCGCGGGCCGGCCGTCACCGTGGACACCGCCAACCGCCTTCAGGGCCGCGAGTACGACCTCACCGTGGTGCTGCATCCGCTCTCGGGGCGGCCGGACGCCACCGCCTTCCACCTGGAGACGGGCCGGCTGTGCGTCCTGGCCTCCCGGCATCGGCATGCCTGCATCGTGGTCGCCAGGGCCGGTATCGCCGAACTGCTGGACGAGCATCCGTCGACCGAGCCGGTGCAGCTCGGGGTGAGCGTGAAGTTCCCCGACGGCTGGGAGGCCAACCACGCGGTACTGGCCCGCCTGGCCGAGCACCGGGTGCCGTACCGCCCGTGAGGGTCATCCGATGCCCGCAGCCGCCGGGATCGCAGCCGAGCAGACCCGTCTGAATCGGCCGTTCCTACTCCACCATGCGTTCCGCGTCGTCCGGGATCCAGGGGAACGGGACGTCGGGCCACCTGGTTGCAGCCCACGCATCAAGGTCGACGGCGAGAACGGCATCGACGAAGACTCGCGGCGGCCGATAGCGGTGCGCAGTGATGTAGTGGGTGATCAGAAAGGGCGCGGCGTAGGCGACCCCGGGTGCCCCCGGAATGCGCACCTCTCCGTTCCCTTCCGGAGCCTCTTCCAGGGGGCAGAGGTCGCACTCGTGCACCCCGAGGCAGATGTTCACACAGTGGATCTTCTGGATTGCCTTCAGCTTCTCCGTGAACTCCACGGGAACCATGCCTGTCCGGTACGGCCTGCCCGCCTCCAGCCACCCGACGTTCAGGCGCGCATAGGTCGGGCGGTACCAGAGCGCGTAGAAGCCCGACTCTCTGTCGGTGAACGAGTCTTCGTCCCCGTAGTCGTACTCGGTGAGATCTTCGTAGAACACCGGCGCATCATCCTTGCACCACACCACACAGGCAATGCGATTCCTGGACCCTTGAGGTGCGCCGCTTGAGCCGCGACTTGTCCCATGTTGTGGTACGGCTTCAGTACCATGAAGTCGTACCAGCAGATAGAGGTGCCCCAGTGACCATAAGCGCCAGCGAGGCCCGCTCCCGCCTGTTCCCTCTCATCCAGCAAGTCAACGACGACCACGTCCCCGTGCGCATCTCCTCCAAAGCCGGGGACGCCGTGCTCATGTCCGCCGAGGACTACGACTCCTGGCAGGAAACGATCTACCTGCTGCGTTCACCCGCCAATGCCCGGCGCCTGATGGAGGCCGTTGCCCGGGACAAGGAAGCAGCCCCCGCCGTTGTCAAGACGATGGAAGAGTTGGAAGACCTGGCCGGTGACGCGTGAGAAGCGTCCACTTCGACCCGGCCGCCTGGGAGGACTTCCTCTTCTGGCTCGGTGCGGACCGCAAGAAGGCCAAGCGGATCACTCGCCTGATCGGCGAGATCCAGCGGGACCCGTTCACAGGGACCGGCAAGCCCGAACCGCTGAAGGGAGAGCTGTCGGGCTACTGGTCCCGCCGCATCGACGACGAGCACCGACTCGTCTACCGGGCCGATGACAAGGAAGTGAAGATCCTCAAGGCCCGCTACCACTACAGCAGCTGAGCCGCTCGAAGAGCCGGTCCCACACCTGACTCGGCCTCCGCCGCATGAGGTGGCCTCCGACGACTGGGAGGCCAACCACGCGGTACTGGCCGCCTGGCCGAGCACCGGGTCCGCACCGGGTGGCCCGGGACCCGTCCAGAAGGCGGCTGTGCGGCGCGCATACGGCAGCCGCCGATGCGGAATACCACCCAGGGGCCCGCTGTTCCCCACGGCGTCGCCCCGACGCGCCACGGCCGGCGCCGGATGCATCCGCGGTCACCGCGGAGGTCTCCGGTTGATCGGCCGCAAGCCGTGCCCGGAGCCGTCCGACCCGCTCGACCTGTACGACCCGCTCGAACCCCGACACACGTCCGACCCCCGACCCGCTCGACCCCGACAGGCGTCCGACCGCCGTCCTTCCGACCGCCCAGTGGAGGTGCCCATGTCCGACCCGTACGACCGGCAGCGCTCTTCGGAGGGGAAGGGAGCCGCCCGGCGGTTCCGGCCCGCCCCGCTGCTCTTCGAACCACGGGCGGACGCGAGCGAGGTCGAGCACTTCTTCGACCTGGAGTCGATCGACGACCCCAGGGAGCTGCTGCGCCGTTCCACGGAACTGGCCCTGGCCTTCCGGGCCGCGGCCGAGCGGGCCACCGACTTCCAGGCCGTGGCCGCGGCCGAGCTGGCCGATCCGCGCCGCTTCGACGCGCTGAGCTGCTCGGAGATCGCCGCCCGCGCGGACTGGACACCGGACTACGCCGCCAAGATGGTCGAGTACGGACGCGGTCTGAAGAAGCAGCAGCGCGCCGTCGACTGACCGCCCCGCACGGCCTGAACACCGCCGCTGGCATATGCGGGTGGGAAGGGTACGCCGCCCTCGCCGGTCCTGTCCGGCGAACGGCCCTTCCTGCGGCACCCGGGGAGCCCGGCCGGTAGATCTGCTGTCCGTGGACATCTGGACGTATGAATCCGTCGAGTACATCACCGTGGCCGGGGAGGCCTGGCTGGCGTCCGCGAGCGACTACCCGCGCAGTCTTCAGGCGCTGTGGCGGGAGCGCCCGGGGACGGCCAGCGTGCTGCCCTGCGGGCGCACCTTCGATGTAGTCAGCCTGCCGGAGGTGTTCGGCCGCCAGGTCCTGGAGGACCTGTGGACGACGGGGCCGGGGTGCGGCCCGGTGGCCTGCCACCGCGGCCGGCTGCTGCTCTTCGCCCGGGTCGGCACCGCCGACCGGCTGCGGCCCCTGCTGCGCTGGGAGGAGTGGGGCCCCCAGGTGCCGCCGGTGCTCTGCCACGGCGTGGGCGACGCCGTCACCGTCCCCCCGGTCCAGCGCCCGGTGGGGGTCCCGGACGACACCCCGGGCGGTCTGCTGGCCGGCCGCTGGATCGTCGCACCCGACAGCCGTGAGCCATGGCTGCCCGATGCTCCGGTGCTGCTGCGGGCGTGCGTCCGTGCGGCCCGGGTGACGGCCGGCCGCCGGCGGCCACCGAGGGCCGTCCACACGGACCAAACCGATTTCTGATCGGGCGCGGTCGGCTGCTAAAGTCTCCGATGTCGGTGAGCGCCGCTAGCTCAACTGGCAGAGCAGCTGGCTCTTAACCAGCGGGTTCGGGGTTCGAGTCCCTGGCGGCGCACCAGTCTCCTTGCAGGAGGCATCTGCTGACACTCGAAGCAGCGCCCCGGTCGTGTGATGCGACCGGGGCGCTGCTTTGTCGTTGGCCCGTGTCATCGGGTCCGCCCCGGTCCCGCTCGCCGCGCCGCCCCGCGGGTCCGGGTCCTCCGCAGGGCGGGTCCGCCCCGGCCGCCGCCGGGACGGACCCGCCGGGGATCAGCCGACCAGCAGCTGCTTGCGCAGGTCGCGCAGCTCGTTCTGGCCCAGCCCGAGCCCCTGGCGCAGATAGTCGCCGAAGGACCCGTACGTGCTGGACACCTCGTCGAAGCCCGCGTTGAGGTACTCCGGTCGGACGTCCAGCAGTGCCTTGTAGGCGGGACGCATCGCCTCGGGGAGCTGCGCCAGCGCGGCCGCGTTCTCCGCGGCCCGGTAGGTATTGCTGGCCAGGTAGTCCTGCATCACGGTCTCGCGCGGCACACCGAGCGCGGTCAGTAGTGCGGCGCTCGCCCAGCCGGTGCGGTCCTTTCCGGCGGTGCAGTGGTAGACGACAGCGTCGGCGCCGTGGTCCGCAGCGGCGTCGAAGAGGGCCCGGTAGGCCTGCTGCGCGCTGTCCCCCGAGACCATCACCCGCTCGATGTCCTGCATCATCTGCGACCCCGCGGCCTCGGTGGCGGGCAGCGACGAGGTGAGGCTGTCGCCGAGGACATCCGCGACGACATAGCGGGCACCGGCCGGCACCCGGTCGGGGGACGCGGAGCGCTCGCTGGCGGTGCGGAAGTCGATGTCGGTCCGCACGCCCAGGCGGCGCAGCTCGGCGAGGTCGGCGTCGGACAGCTTGCCCAGGTCGCCGGAGCGGTAGAGGACGCCCATCCGGACCCACTGGCCGTCGGCCGTGCGGTAGCCGCCCGCGTCGCGGAAGTTGGGGGCCGAGGCCAGGTGCAGCGAGCGGTCGGCCAGGGTCAGCGGCTCACCGCGGTCGGGCACCAGCTCGAACCACCAGCGGTCGGCCGCACCCAGGCCGGAGACGGTCACGGTGGTGGTACCGCTGCCGCCGGCGACCGCGTGCCGGCGCTGGATGTGCTGCTGGTCGCGGCCCGCGTACACGGTGACATGCCGGACACCGGGGGCGGACCAGCTGAGGGTGAAGGAGCCGTCGGCCTGCTGGGTCACGGTGGCGGCGGTGAAGGGGATGGCGTGTGCGGTCGCCGGGTGCCGGTGGGCGGCGCTGGATGCCGGCGAGTGCCCGGGGGCGGCCGCGGCGGGCACGGCGGCTGCGGCGGACGCACCGAGGGCGAGCGCACCGGTGAGGCAGGCGGCGGCCAGTCGGCGGCTGCGGGGAGCCGGGGTGGATGCGCTCGGGCGCTTGGCTGCGGACATGAGATCTCCCAGGTCAGAGGCGACATCTATACGTCTAGATCCCTGGAATGACGCGAGGTCCTCGCCGTCCGGTCGGGCGGATGAACGCCAGATGTCGTCAAGGGGGACGCCGACCGCTGCCCTAGACTTCGTCGGGTGTTGCAGCGCCATGGCTCCGCACCCCTGTATCTGCAGCTCGCCCGGCATCTGCAGCGGCGGATCGACAGCGGGGAGATCCCCTCGGGGGCGCGGCTGCCCAGTGAGTCCGAGCTGTCCGCCCAGTACGCCGTCAACCGCCTCACCGTCCGGCAGGCCATCGGCGAGCTGGAACGGGCGGGGACCGTCGAGATCCGGCGGGGCATCGGGACCTTTGTGCGCACCCCGCTGCCCCAGGTCTCCGTCCAGGTCGACCCCCGGAGTCAGCGGGTGGACCCCGGCGGCCCCCACCAGGGCCCGCCGCCCGATCCGGAGACGGCCCGGGTGGAACGGGTCGTGGCCACCTCACCGGCCGCCGAGGGGGAGGCAGCCCGCGTACTGGGGCTTCCGCCCGAGCGTCTCAGCCGCATCGACACCCTGGTCGAACCCGCGTCCGGCCCGCTCGCCGTGAGCAGCTACTGGGTGGACAGCGCACTGCTGCCCGCCCTGCTGCCCGCCATGGAGGCGACCGGAAACCTGGCGGCCGCCCTCCAGCAGGTCCTGGGCGCCCCGGTGGAGTACGACTGGCGGGCCTTCTCCGCCACTGCCGCGGATCTGGACGACGCCCCCCTGCTGGGCGTCCCCACCGGCCACCCGCTGCTGGTCCGGGAGGGGGTCAGCTGCATGCCCGACGGCGCGCCGGTCTACTTCGTCAGGCGCCGGCTGCGCGGCGACGCCATCCGCTTCGTGCTGAACTACCGCGACTGACACGTCCGTCGCGACTGAGCCGGCCGGAGCGGCGGCCTCATTCCGCCGCTCCGCGCCGCCGCTGCCGGACCGCGGCCCGGCAGCGGCGCGGCGCTCAGTGGAAGGCGTCCAGACCGGTGAGGGCCTTGCCGACGATCAACTGGTGCATCTCCACCGTCCCCTCGTAGGTGAGCACCGACTCCAGGTTGGCGGCATGCCGCATGACGGGGTACTCATGGCTGATCCCGTTGGCGCCCAGGACGGTCCGGGCCGCACGCGCGATCCCCATCGCCTCCCGGACGTTGTTGAGCTTGCCGTAGCTGACCTGCTCGGGGCGCAGCCGCCCGGCGTCCATTCGGCGGCCCAGATGCAGCGCCAGCAGCAGCGCCTTCTGCAGCTCCAGCGACATGTCGGCCAGCTTGGCCTGGGTGAGCTGGAAGCCGCCGATCGGCCTGCCGAACTGCTCCCGGGTGGTCGCATAGTCCAACGCGGTCTCAAAACAGCTGCGCCCGGCGCCGACCGCTCCCCAGACGATGCCGTACCGGGCCTGGTTGAGGCAGCTCAGCGGCCCGCGCAGCCCGATGACGTCGGGCAGTGCCGCGTCTGCGGGCAGCCGCACCCCGTCGAGCACCAGCTCACTGGTGACGGAGGCGCGCAGCGAGGCCTTGTGCCTGATCTCGGGCGCGGAGAAGCCGGGGGTGCCGGCCGGTACCAGGAAGCCGCGTACGCCTTCGTCGGTACGCGCCCACACCACAGCGACCCCGGCCACCGAGCCATTGGTGATCCACATCTTGCGGCCGTCGAGCACCCAGTCGCCGCCGGCCTCCCGCTTGGCGCGGGTCCGCATGGACGCCGGGTCGGAGCCGTGGTCGGGTTCGGTGAGGCCGAAGCAGCCGATCACCTCGCCGGACGCCATGGCGGGCAGCCACTGCTGCTTCTGCTGCTCCGAGCCCCAGCGGTGGATGGCGTACATGGCGAGCGAACCCTGCACCGACACCAGGGAGCGGATCCCCGAGTCGCAGGCCTCCAGCTCCAGGCAGGCCAGGCCGTACTGGACCGCCGAGGCGCCGGCGCAGCCGTAGCCCTCCAGATGCATCCCGAGGGCCCCCAGCTGCCCCAGCTCCCGGGCCAGCTCGCGGATCTCGGGCAGCTCACCGCGCTCGAACCAGTCGGCGATCCGCGGTGCGACCCGCTCGGCGCACCAGCGCCGCACCGTGTCGCGTACGGCGCGCTCCTCGTCGTCCAGCAGGTCGTCGACGCCCAGCGGGTCGCGCGGGTCGAAGGCGGGGGGCGGCGCGGACAGGGCGCTCATGGACGGCTCCTCGGCGGTCTGAGGGCGGACGGAGGCTGAGGGCCACGCTCGCAGGTCGGGCCGTGTGCGTCGAGTCGGGGTCCGATTCGGTGATCCGGCCGGAGTCCGTGTAAAGTCGTCGCGTCAGCGGGCGCCGCTAGCTCAACTGGCAGAGCAGCTGGCTCTTAACCAGCGGGTTCGGGGTTCGAGTCCCTGGCGGCGCACAGACAGTGAGGGCCCCTCTCCCACGGGAGAGGGGCCCTCACCGCTTCCGGGCGCCGGCTGCGGCTCAGCAGCGGCCGGTGGGCTCGGAGACGGTACAGGTGTTGGCGGTGAAGACGTTGCCGGTGCCCTTGTCGCGGTCGGCGAGGTCGGCGGTCTTGTTCCCCTTCAGGGTGTTGCGCTCGATGGTGTTCCCCTTGTTGGGGATGCCCACGACGCTGGGGTACAGCACGATGCCGCCGGACATCGGCACGGTGCCCATGTTGTCCCGGATGTCGTTGCCGGTGACCGTGGTCTGCTCCACACCCGTGAGCACGATCCCGGCGCCCTGGATGACCGGGAGGCGGGGGGTCGCGGCGCAGGAGCGGTTGTTGGCCCGGACCTGGTTGTCACGGACGGTGAGGTGACCGGCCCTCGGCACGCCCTCGTCGCCCACCACGAAGATCCCTCCGCAGTTGTCCGTCACGGTGTTGTGCTCCACCGTCAGATTGCGCAGCCGCCGCAGGGTGATGCCGATCCGGTTCCCCGACACATGGTTGCCGGAGACCAGGGCGCCCGCGTCGTCGGTGGCACCGCCCTCCTCGCTGACCGTGTTGGCAAGGAAGATCCCGGTCTCCTTGTTGTTCCTGGCGGTGTTGTCCTGGAAGACGCCGCGCACCGACTTGTCCTGCCGGATGCCGTGCTCGCCGTTGCCCACCGCCTGTACGCCCCGCACCAGCAGCCCGTCGGTCTCGGTGGCCATCAGGCCGTCCTTGGTGAAGCCCGACACCGACAGCGACATGATGCGGACACCGGTCAGCCGGTGACCGGCGGTGCCGGTGACGCAGAGGCCGTGCCCGGCCTTGGCGCACTCGCTGCTGCCGGGCTGCGCGTCAGGGGTGATCACCGTGGCGGGGCCCGCCCCCTGGATGGTGATGCCGGCGGTGTGCACCTGCACGCTGCCGCGAAAGGTCCCGGCGGGGATGGTGACAGTGTCGCCCGGCTTGGCGAGGTCGACGGCCTGCTGGATCGAGCCGCCCTGGGGGACGGCATGGACCACCCCGTCCTGGCCGGAGGGCGTCGAGCCGCCCAGGTCGAGGGCGCCGACGCCGGCGGCGGCCGCCACGGCGAGGGCTGACACGCCGGCAGCCCCGGCGAAGTACTTGAACTTGCGATGGCGCACGATGGCGACCTGCTTCCTGGAGCTTGCGGACATCTACGGACGCAACCGCCCGCACCCGCACGAAGCTATGCAGCACACCACCGGCCCGCACCCCGGGTGACACGCAGGGTGCACCGGGTGACGGCCGACCGGCCCAGCCACCCCCCGTCCCGGCTCAGTGGTCGGCCCGGCGCACCTCACCGCCGGGGCCGACCACATACACGTCCAGCGCCAGCGCCTCCCTGACCTGCGGGAGCACCCTCAGAGCCGCATCGAGCGCATCCTCCGGCACGACCACCGCGTAGCGGCTGCTGGGCACCCCGTCCATCCGGCGCAGCAGCCGCCCGTAGGCCGTGTCGAGGTCCGGCCCCGGGTCGGTGGTGTCGCTCTGGATCTCCACCAGCAGCCTGGCGCCGTCGGAGTGCCAGGCCTCGATGTCGACGCAGTCCTGCGTGCAGCTCTCCTCGAGGATCTTCCAGCCGTGGGTGCGCAGCCAGCCCACGAAGGCGCCGCACATCCGCTGTCCTTCTCCGCTGCCCATGGCCTCAGGATGCGGCAGCGTGGCCTCCGACGCGAGCGACCGGGTGCGGCGGGCCGCCGGGCGTGGGACCAGCGCGGATACGGTAGAGTTTCGTCGTCGGTGAGCGCCGCTAGCTCAACTGGCAGAGCAGCTGGCTCTTAACCAGCGGGTTCGGGGTTCGAGTCCCTGGCGGCGCACAGACAGTGAGGGCCCTTCCGGTCGGGAGGGCCCTCAGTCGTTCGCACACCAGGCCAACCCGGTTGAGCTGCGAGAATGACCGGATGCACGACTCTCAGAGGCGCAGTCCGACCGCGCCGCGCTCCGCCAGGTCCACCGGGCTGGCCCTGGCCCTGGTCTCCGCTCTGGCCTTCGGCGGCTCGGGCACCGCCGCCAAACCGCTGATCGCCGCAGGTCTGAGCCCCCTGCATGTGGTGTGGCTGCGGGTGGCCGGTGCGGCACTGGTGCTGCTGCCGGTGGCGGTGCGGCACCGGGGGGTGCTGCTGCGGCGGCCGGGGCTGCTGGTGGGGTTCGGCTGCTGGCGGTGGCCGGCGTCCAGGCGTTCTACTTCGCCGCCATCGCCCGGATCCCGGTGGGGGTGGCGCTGCTCATCGAGTACCTGGGGCCGCCGCTGCTGCTGGGCTGGGTACGGCTGGTGCAGCGCAGGCCGGTGAGCCGGGCGTCGGCGTTCGGCGCGCTGCTGGCGGTGAGCGGACTGGCGTGCGTGGTCGAGGTGTGGGCGGGGCTGAGCTTCGACGCGGTCGGGGTGCTGCTGGCGCTGGGCGCGGCCTGCTGCCAGGTGGGGTACTTCGTGCTGGGGGACGCGGGCAGCGACGGGGAGGATCCGGTCGATCCGCTGGCGGTGTCCGCCTATGGACTGCTGGTGGGAGCGGTGGTGCTGACCGCTGTCGCCCGCCCCTGGGAGATGCGCTGGCAGCTGCTGGACGGCTCGGTGCCGATGGGGGACTCCCGGGTGCCGGCCCTGCTGCTGGTGGGCTGGGTGATCCTGGTGGCGACCGTGCTGGCGTATCTGACCGGAGTGGTGTCGGTGCGGCGGCTGTCGCCGCCGGTCGCGGGGGTGGTGGCCTGCCTGGAGGCAGTGGTCGCCACCGTGGCGGCCTGGGTGCTGCTGGGCGAGAAGCTGGGTGTCCCGCAGGTGGTCGGCGGTCTGATGGTGCTGGCGGGCGCGCTGATCGCACAGACCTCCGCCCCGGCCGGGGAACCGGTCCTGGAGCAGTCGCTGCCGGTGGTCGTGGCGGACCCGCCGGCCGAGGTGGCCGCTGTGGGCGGCAGCCGTCGCGGCGACACCTGACCGCGACACCCGACTGCGACACCCGACTGCGACACCCGACTGCGACACCTGAGCACGACACCGGGCATGGGTGCGGCCTGTGCGACGGTCGCACTGTCACAGTGGCCATACATCCCTAATGTCCGATTCGAGAGGTTCAGGGACGGCCCATGGCCCATGTGCATGTGATCCTCAACCAGAAGGGCGGGGTGGGGAAGTCCACCCTCACCGTCAACCTCGCCGCCGTCACCGCCGATGTGCTCGGCCGCACGGAGGGCGAGGCTCCACCGGTGGTCGCGGTCTCCATCGACCCACAGGGCTCCGCGGCCTGGTGGTCGGAGCGGGTGGGCGACGGCCTGCCGTTCGACTTCGTGCAGGCGCACGACGACCCGGCGGGGCTCGCGTCGCTGCATCTGATCCCCTCCGCCCGCCATGTCTTCGTGGACACCCCGGGCTGGCTGGACCTCTCCGGCACCGCGGGTGCGAACGGCTGCCCGCTGGGCGACGGTCCCGCCGCCGACGCCCTGCGGGCGGTCCTGGACCACGCCCACGACGTGATCGTGCCGATCGAGCCCGAGCCCCTGGGCTTTGAACCCACCCGGCGGACCATCGAACGGGTCGTCAGGCCCCGGGGGCTGCCCTTCCGGGTGGTGGTCAACAACTGGGACCCCCGGGACGGCCGCGCCGACCTCGACCAGACCAGGGCATTCGTCCAGGCCCAGGGGTGGCCGATGGCACGCACCGTGGTCCGTCACTACAAGCTGCACACCCGGGCCTCGGCCGACGGCCTGGTGGTCACCCAGTACGGCGGCAACCGGGTCGCCCTGCAGGCCAGGGAGGACTTCTTCCGCCTCGCCCTGGAGGTCGGCCTGGGTGCGGCCGTACCCGCCCCCGCCGGACCGCCGGACCGGTCGGCGGGCCCGCCGCGCAGCCGCGGGCCCGCGGACCGGTCCCGGCCGCCGCGGGGACGCCGGGCGGCCGCCGGGCGCACGGAGGTGGCGTGATGGGCCGCCGTACCGACCTCGCCACCCTGCTCACTCCCGGCACCCCGGACTCCGCCGCACCCCGCCACCCGGTCGTCCTGCCGCTCACCGCCCTCGCCGAGAACCCCGGCAATCCCCGCTCGGAACTGCGCGACCTCGACGGACTCGCCGAGACCCTGCGCGAGCGCGGGGTGCTCCAGCCGCTGGGCGTGGTCAGCCGGGAGGCGTTCCTCGCCGACCATCCGCAGCACCGCGCCGCCGTGGGCGACGCCCCTTATGTGGTGCTGCACGGCCACCGCCGGCTGGCCGCCGCCCGGCTCGCCGGTCTCACCGAGGTCCCGGTGCATGTACGGGCGGACGCCGGCCGCTCCGACGAGGACGCCCTGATCGAGAACGTCCAGCGGGACGATCTCACCGAGCTGGAGCAGGCCCACGCGATCCAGCGGCTGGTGGACGCCTGCGGCTACTCGCAGCGTGAGCTGGCCGGGCGGCTCGGCAAGTCCCAGGGGTTTATCTCCCAGCGGCTCGCCCTGCTGCGGCTGCGACCCGAGCTCCAGCGGGCGCTGGCCGAGGGCCTTCTCCCGGTGGAGGACGCCCGGCGGATCGCCCGGCTCCCCCAGGAACGGCAGTCCCTGCCCGCGCCCGCCGTACGCACCCGGCGTGCGGTGGGGCCACCGGCGCCCCGGCGTGATTACGCCGTAATCACCCTGGACACCCCGGAGAACATCGCGGCCGCGCTGCGCCGGCATCTGGCCCCACGGCTGCTGGACCGGCTGATCGTGCTGCTCGCGGACGGCTGACGGCGCCCCTCGCAGACCGGCCCCGCACCATCAGGCGTCCGCCGGGGTGCGGGGCGGCTGCGGGGCCCGGCCCCGCGAGCACCGCGGCAAGGCCGGGACGGCTCCCGGCCGGCGGCGCGGCGCCTCCACAGCGCCCGGCCGGACGGACGCCCGTACGGCACGGCGGCACGGCGGCACGGCGGCACGGCGGCACGGCGGCACGGCGGCACGGCGGCACAGCGGCATCCGGTCCGACCGCGCCCGCCGGACCCGACGGCCCGTCAGGAGCGCGCGATGGCCTCGTGGTGGCGGATGACCTCGGCGATGATGAAGTTGAGGAACTTCTCGGCGAAGACCGGGTCCAGATGGGCCTCCGAGGCCAGGCCGCGCAGCCGCTCGATCTGCTGCCGCTCACGGCCCGGGTCGGCGGGGGGCAGCTTGTGGCGGGCCTTGAGCCGGCCGACCTGCTGGGTCGCCTTGAAGCGCTCGGCGAGCATATGGACCACGGCGGCGTCGATGTTGTCGATCGACTGCCGGAGCCGGGTCAGCTCGGCTTGCACCTCCTGGTCCACCTCGTCCACGGAGTTGCCGCCGGGAGGGGTCTGGGGCTGGTCCGTCATCGTGGCTGCTCCGGGCCGGTGCGGGGGCTTAGGGCGGACGCCACAGTAACAAGCATCGGGCCGCGGGGCCCGTCTCTGTCCGAGGAGTGGGAACCGCGCGCCCACCCGCCGGACGGGTGCGCGGGGCTCCCACGGGCATTCCGGCGCGGCGCCGCCCGGCACCGTCCACCCCCGTCGCGCAGGTGCGGGGCTGCTGCCCCGGTCGGCGGCGGTGCGGTTGCGGACCGCTCCGGGCAGCCGGATCCTGGGCTCGCGGAACGTCCACGCGCGCTTGCGGGAAGTGATCTGCCCGGGAGCGCGGAAGAAACCGGAGCCTCAAGGAAGAGACCCCATGCCCCCACGCGACTCCTACCCCGACGGCGCCCCCTGCTGGGCGGATCTGACCACCCCCGACGTCCAGGCCGCCCGGGACTTCTACGGACCGGTGCTGGGTTGGGAGTTCCAGGACCTGGGCGCCGAGATGGGCGGGTACACCATGTGCCTCAGCGGCGGTAAGCGGGTGGCCGGGCTGATGCCCCCGCCGCCGGGTGCCGAGTCCATGCCGGCGATGTGGAACGTCTATCTGGCCACCTCTGACCTGGACAGCGTGTACGGCAAGGTGGCCGAGGCGGGCGGCAAGCCGGTGATGGGGCCGCACGAGGTGCCCGGCGCGGGCCGGATGGCGTTCGCCTTCGACCCGGACGAGGCCTCCTTCGGGCTCTGGGAGGCGGGCGGCCACACGGGTGCCGAGCTGTTCGCCGAGCCGGGCGCGATGTGCTGGCACGAGCTCAACACCCCGTCGGCGGAGACCGCCGACCTCTTCTACCGGACGCTCTTCCCGTACAAGCAGGAGCAGATCGGCGACGGCCGGGAGTTCGACTACACCGCGTGGAAGGTGCCCGGCAGCGGCGACTCGCCGGTCTGCGGCCGCTACCGGACGGATGTGGGGCATCCGTACTGGTCGGTCTATCTCGCCGTCCCCGACGCCGATACGGCGGCGGAGGCGGTGCAGCGGCTGGGCGGGCGCCTGGTGCGCGAGCCCTTCGACTCCCCGCACGGGCGGATGGTTCCCAGCACCGATCCGGCCGGTGCCCGGCTGACTCTCTGCCAACTCCCCTGAGGTCAGCGGTATCACGGACGTTCGGACATAGGGTGGGGCCGGACCCGCCTTTCGCATCGCATGGCCCACACCCAGCAGCAGGAGGAACCGCTCGTGGCGACGACACGCACCGCTCACACCGCCTGGGAAGGCAGCCTGACCCAGGGCAAGGGGGTCGTGACCTTCGACTCCTCCGGGATCGGCGACTTCCCGGTCTCCTGGCCGGCCCGCTCGGAGGAGCCCAATGGGAAGACCAGCCCGGAGGAGCTGATCGCGGGCGCCCACTCGGCCTGCTTCTCCATGGCACTCTCGCACGGCCTGACCGGCGCCGGGACTCCGCCGGCCACGCTGGAGACCAAGGCGGAGGTGACCTTCCAGCCGGGTACCGGGATCACGGGCATCCATCTGACGGTCACCGGCGACGTGCCGGGGCTGGACGAAGCCGCCTTCGTCAAGGCGGCCGAGGACGCCAAGGCCAACTGCCCAGTCAGCCAGGCACTGTCCGGCACCACCATCACCCTCACCGCCCGGCTGGCCTGACGGCCTCCGGGACACCGTCCGACCTCCGCGTACGCCCCGGGCGCGAATCGCGAGATCCGCGCCGGGGGCGCACCGGCAAGGGTGCATATCACTGCAGACCACCATGGACCGCCCGGATTTCCATGGCTCACGGATCACCCGACGCCCTATGATCCCTGGGCGTGCGAGCGGAATGTCCGTTCCGCACCACCTGTCGGCTGTGACTGCGAGCAGTGGACGGGGGCATGCCGTGCGAGGCCGGATGGAGGGGGCCGACGCACACCGGGGGGCCGAAGCGCACGACGGGACCGACATGTACGACGGCGCCGATGTCCACGAGAGCTCCGACTGCCCGGCCACCGGGCCGGCGGGCTCGCTGCCCGCGCCCATGTCGCTGCAGGAGGCGCCGCCGGGCCGCAGCCCCGCGGAGATCGTCTGCCCCTCCTGCGACACCCCGCTGCACGGGGTCAACGAGCGGCTTCGGGACGCCCTTCAGGCCAGCGAGTCGCGGTTCCGCGCAGCCTTCGCCGACGCCGGCATCGGCATGGCGCTGGTGGACTCCGAGGACTGCATCATCGAGGCCAACCCCGCGCTGGCGGCCATGGTCGGCCGGGAGGTCTCCGAGCTGGTGCGGATGCACATCCACCGGTTCATCGATCCCGAGGAGTCCGCCCGCCGCCTCTACCTCGACCTGGTGGCCGGGGAGCGCGACCGGCTGCGGATCGAGAAGCGGCTGAAGCACCGCGACGGCGGGACCGTCTGGACCAACATCACCATCTCACTGATCAGGGACGGCGACGGCCGCCCCCTCTACACCCTGGCCATGGTGGAGGACGTCACCGAGCAGCGCCGCCTCGGCGACCGGCTGCACTACCAGTCGCTGCACGACCCGCTGACCCGGCTGCCCAACCGCTCCTACTTCTTCGAGCGCCTGGCCACCGCCTGCGAGTCCACCGCTTCCGAACGCCGCCGGGTCGGCCTGTGCTACCTGGACCTGGACGGCTTCGCCGCGGTCAACGACACCCTCGGCCACCACATCGGCGACGAACTGCTGGTCGCCGTGGCCACCCGGCTGGAGCGGCACTTCGCAGGCAGCGGACGGCTGGTGGCGCGCCTCGGTGGCGACGAGTTCGCCGTGCTGGTACCCGACAGCGAGGGCGGCGACCAGCTCACCGGGCTTGCCGCCGAGCTGCTGCAGGTGCTGGACCGGCCGTTCGACGTGGCCGGACACCGGCTGGCGGTCACCGCCAGCATCGGCGTGGTGGAGCGCCCGGTACGCGGCACCACCCCCACCGAGCTGGTGAAGGACGCCGACGCCACCCTGTACTGGTCCAAGGCCGACGGCCGGGCCCGCTGGACGCTGTACGACCCCGACCGCGGCGCCCACCAGATGACCCGCCAGCTGCTGGCGACCGCGCTGCGGCCCGCGCTGGAGCGGGGGGAGTTCGCGGTGGAGTTCCAGCCGCTGGTGGGCCTCGCGGACGGGCGGGTGCACGGCGCGGAGGCGCTGGTCCGCTGGCGGCACCCGCGGTTCGGCACCCTCTCCCCGGACCGCTTCATCCCGCTGGCCGAGGAGACGGGGGCGATCGTGCCGCTGGGCAAGTGGGTACTGGAGGAGTCCTGCCGCCAGGCCCGCCACTGGCTGGACGAGTTCCCCTCGGCGGAGGTCTTCGTCAGCGTCAACCTGGCGGTGCGCCAGGTGTGGGACTCCGATGTGGTCGCCGACGTCGCCGAGGTGCTGGAGCGCACCGGCCTTCCCCCGCGGCTGCTCCAGCTGGAGCTGACCGAGAGTGCGGTGATGGGCCCGGCGGGCCGTCCGCTCCAGGCCCTGCAGGCGCTCGCCGACATGGGGGTGCGCATCGCCATCGACGACTTCGGCACCGGCTACTCCAACCTGGCGTATCTGTCGCGGCTGCCGGTGCATGTGCTCAAGCTGGACGGCACCTTTGTGGAGGGGTTCCGCGACCAGGGCGGTGCCCGGCGGGAGGCCGACGAGAAGATCGTCTCAGCGATGGTGCGGCTCGCCCATGCGCTCGGCCTCACGGTGACCGCCGAGGGCGTCGAGAGCGCGGTGCAGGCGGAGCGGCTCCGGGCCACCGGCTGCGACACCGCACAGGGCTGGTACTTCGCCCGGCCGGGACCGCCCCACCGGGTGGTCCGGATGCTGCGTGAGGGCCCCTGGCCGGCGGGCGGCGCAGCGGTTCCGGTCTGACGGCGCCGAGCGCGGGGCGCGCCCGGCCGGCCGGACCGGGTCATCGGACATGCCGGGGCGCGGGACCCCGTGCGCTCGACCCTCCGCCGGGCGGCGGGCCTTGCGCGCGGTCCCCCGCGCCGGGGTCCGTGCGGGGTCGCTCCAGGCAGCGACCCCGCACGTCCCCGGGGTCAGCAGGCGCCGTTGTCGGTCCAGACGGCCTGGCTGTTGTTGCCCGGGATGTCGCCCTGGGTCCACCACTTCGCGGTCCAGTTGTGGCCGTTGTAGGAGACCACCGCACCGCCGTTGTAGGCCGTGGCGCTGTTCCACGCCGCAGCGGTGCAGCTGCCGGTGCCACCCGTGGTCGTCGTCCCACCCGTGGTCGTCGTGCCACCCGTGCAGGCACCGTTGTCGGTCCAGACATCCTGACTGCCGCCCGGGACGTCACCCTGGGTCCACCACTTCGCGGTCCACTGGTGCCCGTTGTACGACACCACCGCACCGCCGGTGTACGCCGTCGCACTGTTCCACGCCGCAGCGGTGCAGCTGCCGGTGCCACCCGTGGTGGTACCCCCGGTCGTCGTCCCACCCGTGGTCGTGGTCCCACCCGTGGTGGTACCGGTGGGCGGGGTGGCGCCGGCGAACCGCACCGAGTACTTGGCGAAGTCCCAGGACGCCTGCGCCACGCTGCTGCAGGTACCGGAGGTCTGGCCGTTGTTGTCCGGGGTGGCGCACTGGCGGTCGCGGTTGAGCGACCAGAAGGTGTAGCGGGCCAGCTTGTGCGAGGTGGCGTAGTCCAGCACCTGCTGGAAGTCGGCCTGGTAGAAGTACTCGCCGCTGTCGCTGCGCCCGTTCATCATGGAGACGCCCTCATGGGCGTAGGCGGTGGCGGCGTCCCAGCCGAAGGTGGTGCGCAGCAGACCGTTGAACGCCTCCAGCGCACTGATCTGCGACGCAGCCCCGTTGAAACCCCCGTCGAAGGGCATGATCGAGAAGTTGGCCGGGGTGAAGCCCTGCGACTTGGCCTCATTGAGCATCTGCTGGCCGAACCAGCCGGTGCCGGCCGTGGTGCCGGCCGTGGTCACCGAGACATAGAGCCCGGAGTTGTTGCTCTGGAGGATCTTGGCGGCGCCGATCTCATTGTGGATGGCGGCGGTGTTCTCGTACTCCGGCTCCTCCAGGTCGAAGTCGATCGCCTTCAGCTGGTACTTGTCGATCACCTGCTGGTATGCGGCGGCGGTCGCCTCCGGGGTGCCGCAGGTCTGGCCGAGCTTGGTGCCGCCGTAACCGCCGATGGAGACCGAGACGTCACCGCCCGCCGCACGGATGGAGCTGATGACGCCGGCGACCTGGGTGTCCGAGGAGACCGCGGCGGAGCCGTCCCAGGTGGGCGAGCAGCCGCCGCCGCTGGGCGCCAGGATGAAGGCCAGCTGGAAGGCCTTCAGCCCGGAGGCCGACATGATGTCGGTGGCGCTCGGCGGGTTGTTGTCACGCGGCATCAGATACGGTGCCGCCGCATACCAGTTGGAGCCGAGCGCAGCCGGTGCCGCTGCGGCGGTGGACGCCTCCGCTGAGCCGCTCTGGAAGGCGGTCAGCAGGCCGGTGGCGACGAGCGCTGCCGCGCCGGCGACTGCCGTCGCCCTGCGGAAGCGGCCGGGGACCCGGTGGGCGGGGGATTGCGTGGTGCGCGAGGTGCGCGGCACGGGGGGCCTCCTCGTGGGGGAGAGGGGGAATGCGCCGTACCCGACGCTCCGGGGGAGGAGCGCCTACGGGTTTCCGGCGGCCCCAGAGTGGCGGTGATGTCCGAGCCACGTCAATAGATTGGACTAGACCTAGGGCTAGACCAATTTCCGCGGCCGACCGCCCTTCTGCGCCCTCTGCGCTACGCCTGACCTGTCCGGACGCAGCCTCCGCAGCCGGATGAAGCCACCCGACCACGGTCGATGCCACGGCGGGCGGCGCCGATTCCACGGGGCCGCGCCGAACACCCGGGAGTCCGCTCCGGGGTCACCGCGCTCCGGGCGAAGCCACCACTGGTGGCACACCCGCACAGGGCAAGCATCAGAAAGGCCGCCCGCTGGGCAGGCATGCGCACCATTCCGAAGGCCGTCCGGCATCGCCCCGGCCAGTACCGCCAGGTCCGGGAGCAGCGGCCGCAGCCGACCGGACCGCGGTCGGCCCTCGCCTGCCCCGTCCCAGGCGGAGAGCCGGGCGGGCACCCCGGGACCACCCGGCAGCCGGACCGGCCCCAAAACGCCGCCGCACCCGCGGTGGCCGTGCTCCCGCCCTGCGCGGAGGCGCCAGGCGTGGGCGGAGGCGCCAGGCGTGGGCGGCGTCACCCTCGGCCCCGGTGTGCGGATGCGGGGCGGGCTCGGCTCCCGGCGCTCAGCCCACCCGGGCCGGCGGCTTGGGAAGCGCCGCCAGGGCGCCGACAAGGGGGGCAAGCTCTGGCAGCTCCGCGGACTCCGCCAGGGCACGGGCGAGGGCCTCGTCATGAGTGGGCCGGGCGCTCTCCAGCAGCTCACGGCCGGCCTGGGTGACCTCGGTGTAGATACCCCGGCGGTCGGTGTCGCAGAGATAGCGGGCAAGCAGGCCGCGCTCCTCCAGCCGGGTGACCAGCCGGGTGGTGGCGCTCTGGCTGAGCACCACGGCGCGGGCCAGCTGCTGCATACGCATGTGCCAGCCGTCCTGACGGGCGAGGGCGTCCAGCACGGTGTACTCCACGACGGACAGCTCGTGGCCCCGCTGCAGCGCCTTCTCCAGGGTGTCCTCGATCCGGCCGTGCAGTGCGGCCAGGGTGCGCCAGCCCTGGGCTCGGACCTCGGCGGCGTCGTCGGCGATGCCCATCCGGGGGCCTCCTAACTCTCCGGTCCCCAGCTTAACTCGCGTGGCGCCATAGAGCGCGAAGACAATTTTTGCAGACGCAAGGCCACGCTCGAAGCTCTCGGTGCCGGTTTCACCGGCGGAGCACACCCCTGTACGAAGCAGTGAATCACTGCTTCAATGCTTGATATGCCCTACCGTCGCACCCCCGCAGTACAGGCCCGTCTCGACGGCCGGCGCGACGCACTGCTCCGGGCAGCGGCGGAGCTGCTGGCCGAGCAGGGCTACACCGGCTGCTCGGTGGCGGCCGTCGCGGACCGTGCCGGGATCGCCACCGGCAGCGTCTACCAGCACTTCACCGGCAAGGCCGAGCTGGCCGTGGAGCTGTTCCGGACCGTGGTCGGCGGCGAGGTGGCAGCGGTCACCGCGGCCGCGAGCGGCCCGGCGCTGACCCCTCAGCAGCGGGTCACCGCCGTGGTGGAGACCTTCGCCGCCCGCGCCCTTCGGGCCCCCCGGCTGGCCTACGCACTGCTCGCCGAACCGGTGGATCCGGCCGTCGACGCCGAGCGGCTGGTCTTCCGGCGGACCTTCCGCGATGTGATCGCCGCCCAGATCGCCGCGGGCGTCGCCGCCGGCGATCTGCCCCGCCAGGACGCCGAGCTGACCGCAGCGGCGCTGGTCGGCGCGGTCGGCGAGGCGCTGGTGGGCCCGCTGGCCGCCGGCGCCGCCCCCGCCGACCTGGTCCCCGCCCTGCTCTCCTTCACCCTGCGTGCCCTGGGAGGACACGATGCCGCAGACTCATGAGGTCACCAACCAGGCCCCGCCGCTGCGCGGCCATGACGTCGCAGCCGATCCGGCGCTGCTTGAGGCGCTGCGGCGGGAGGGCGCCGGCTGGGCCGAGCCGGAGCTGCACGAGCTGGGCATCCTCGCCGGGACGGAGCAGGCCGCCGAGTGGGGGCGGCTCGCCAATGAGCACCCGCCGGTGCTGCGCACCCACGACCGGTACGGGCACCGCATCGACGAGGTGGAGTTCCACCCGTACTGGCACGAGCTGATGCGCACCGCGGTCACCCACGGCCTGCACGCCGCGCCGTGGCGGCAGGAGCAGCCGGGCGCGCACACCGCCAGGGCCGCCAAGTTCTTCGTCTGGTCGCAGGTGGAGGCAGGCCACACCTGTCCCGTCTCCATGACCTACGCCTCGGTGCCCGCGCTGCGCGCCACCCCGGAGCTGGCCCAGTGGCTGGAGCCGCTGCTGGCCTCCCGGGAGTACGACTTCGGGCTGCGCGACCCGCGTACCAAGCGCGGTCTGATCGCCGGCATGTCGATGACCGAGAAGCAGGGCGGCTCCGACGTCCGCACCAACACCACCACGGCGGTGCCCGCGGCGGACGGCAGCTACCGGCTCACCGGGCACAAGTGGTTCACCTCCGCACCCATGTCGGACCTCTTCCTGACGCTGGCCCAGGCGCCGGGCGGGCTCTCCTGCTTCATGCTGCCGCGGGTGCTGCCCGACGGCAGCCGCAACCGCATCCACCTCCAGCGGCTCAAGGACAAGCTGGGCAACCACTCCAACGCCTCCTCGGAGATCGAGTACGACGGCGCGGTGGGGTGGTTGGTGGGCGAGGAGGGCCGCGGGGTCCCCACCATCATCGAGATGGTCAACATGACCCGGCTGGACTGCACCATCGGCGGTGCCGCCGGGATGCGCGCCGCACTGGTCCAGGCGGTCCACCACGCCACCCACCGCAGGGTGTTCGGCAAGGCGCTGGTGGACCAGCCGCTGATGCGCAACGTCCTCGCCGACCTGACCGTGGAGTCGGAGGCGGCCACCGCGGTGGCCATGCGGCTGGCCGGCGCGACCGACCGGGCCACGGCCGGCGACGAGGGCGAGGCGCTGCTGCGCCGGCTGGCGCTGGCGGTGTCCAAGTACTGGGTGTGCAAGCGCGGTCCGGCGCACGCCGCCGAAGCCATGGAGTGCCTGGGCGGCAACGGCTATGTCGAGGAGTCCGGCATGCCCCGCCTCTACCGGGAGGCACCGCTGGTGTCCATCTGGGAGGGCTCGGGCAATGTCGCGGCACTGGACGCGCTGCGTGCGATGACCCGCAGCCCCGCCTCCGTGGAGGCGTTCTTCACCGAGGTGGGGCTGGCGTCCGGCGCGGACCGCCGACTGGACGCGGCCGTCACCGCGCTGCAGAAGGAGCTCACCGACCCGGCCGAGCTGGAGTACCGCACCCGCCGGGTGGTGGAGTCGATGGCGCTGGTCCTGCAGGGTTCGCTGCTGGTGCGGCACGGCGCCCCGGCCGTCGCGGACGCCTTCTGCGCCTCACGGCTCGGCGGCGACCACGGCGGCGCCTTCGGCACTCTGCCGCCGGGCACCGACACCGCCGCCGTCATCGACCGGGCGCGCGCGGTGCAGGCATGACCGCTGAGGCGGAGCGGGTCACCGCGTTCTGGCGGGGGCTGGGGCTGCCCGGACTGATCGATGTGCACACCCACTTCATGCCCGAGCGGGTGCTGGCCAAGGTGTGGGCGTACTTCGACTCGGCCGGGCCGCTGGTCGGCCGGACCTGGCCGATCGCCTACCGCGCGGCGGAGGAGGAGCGGGTGGCACTGCTGCGCTCCTTCGGGGTCCGGGCGTTCACCTCGATGCTCTATCCGCACAAGCCGGGGATGGCGGCCTGGCTGAACGGCTGGGCGGCCGACTTCGCCGCCCGCACCCCCGACTGCCTGCACACCGCCACCTTCTTCCCCGAGCCGGGGGCGGCCGGCTATGTGCGCCGGGCGGTCGTGGCGGGTGCCCGGGTCTTCAAGGCGCATCTCCAGGTGGGCGCCTACGATCCGGCCGATCCGCTGCTGGAGGACGTCTGGGGTCTGCTGGCCGAGGCGGGCATCCCGGTGGTCTGCCACTGCGGCTCAGGACCCGCGCCGGGCAAGTACACCGGCCCGGGACCGATCGGGTCGGTGCTGGCAAGGCACCCCCGGCTGCGGCTGGTGGTGGCGCACCTGGGGATGCCCGAGTACACGGACTTCCTCGACCTGACGGAGCGTCACGCCAGCGTGCATCTGGACACCACCATGGCCTTCACCGACTTCGCCGAGCGGGACGCCCCCTTCCCACGCGGCGAACTTCCCCGCCTGGCGGACCTGCAGGACCGGGTGCTGCTGGGCACCGACTTCCCCAACATCCCCCATCCGTATGCGGAACAGCTCGACGCGCTGGCCCGGCTCGGCCTGGGGGACGACTGGCTGCGGGCCGTCTGCCACGGCAACGCGGCCCGCCTCTTCGGACTGGCCGGCGGCTGACGGCCCCTCCGCACCGGGCACCCGGGCCGTGGGCCCGGGCCGGACCTGGCCCTGTCAGTGGGCCTCGCTACGGTGACGCCAACTGATCTCCGAACCCGGTGGTCAGCGATGTCGACAGGCGAGGAGGGGCTGTGCGGCGCTGGGAGTGTGTCGGTGACGGCTCGGCGAAGTTCTGGGAGGGGTCGCTGGACGGCTGCGCCGTCACCGTGCGGTACGGAAAGGTCGGCGCGGCAGGCCGGACGCAGGTGAAGACCCTGGAGTCCGAGGAGGCCGCCGCACGTCATCTCGCCAGGGCCGTCGCCGAGAAGGAGGCCAAGGGGTACCGGGAGGTCGCCCCCGCGGCAGCGCCGTCCCTGTCCGCCGGCGAACCGGCCGTCCCGGCCGGGCCGGTCTTCCCGGACGAGTCGACCTTCGCCATGCCGGCCGCCTGGCGGCGGGTGGTGCAGCCCCGCCGTGGAGGCCTCCGGCAGCGGGGCGGCGAACCGGCGGCCGACGCCGTGCAGATGGTGCAGCAGCGGCTCAAGGAGGAGTCGGGCTGGGTCGAGGAGGTACTCGACGCCCCGCTGACCGACCAGGGCATCGCGGACGCCGTCCGTATGCATCTGACGGGCAGTCCCCATGCCCTGGGCGCCGCCTCCCTGGCCACTCTCACCTCGCACTGGCGGCTCCCCGCCGGGGTGTTCGTGGACGCCTGGGTCGAGCAGTACGGCCTGCCCTTCGCCGCCCGTGCCGTGGTCGAGCTGATGGAGCTGGAGGCGCACTGGAGACAGTGGGGCTCCCAGCGCACCGACCCCTGGCTCGCCCACCGCACCGCCACCGGCTCCGTCTCCATGCACGGCATCTGCCCCAGCAGCGCCGACCGCGCCCGCGCCCTGCTGGCCCAGGCCGACGAGGCGACCCACCGGGAGGCGACGGCGGCCCTGGCCGACTGCCGCCGCACCACCCGCAACCGGGTGGTCGTCTCCTATCTGCTCCCCGACCGGCAGGACTGGCTCGCCGACTGCCTGGACGACCCCGCCGCCCGCGCCACCGAGGACCCGCTGCTCCGCTCCATGCTGCTGCGCTCGGTGGACTCCCCGGAGCAGCTCGCCCAGGTGGAGAGCCGCGCCGACCTGGGCTGGACGGGCTGGTCCGTCCAGCTGATCGCCACCGTCGCCGAGCGCGTCGGCGACGCCTGCACCCCGCTGGTCGGCGAGGCGGTCGAGCACGCCCAGGGCTCCGACCGGCTGCGCACCTTCGCGGGTGCACTGGTGGAGCTGCCCACCGACGAGGCCTTCGGCCTGCTGCTGGTCCGGGCGGACGACAAGCAGGTCCGCCCCGCGCTGCTGGAGGCGATGCGGCGCTACCCGGTCCGTGCGCTGCGGCTGCTGGCCACCGCCGTCCTCGCCCCGGGCACGCGGGCCTCCTCGGTGCAGCGGCTGCTGGCCGCACATGTGCGGGCGCACCGGGAGTTGAGCGCCGCCGCACTGCCCGCACTTGCGGCCGAGATCGTCGCTCTGGTGGAGCCACTGCTCACCGACCGGGACCGTGTCCCCGACGCCCCCGTCGACACCCTGCCGGAGCTGCTGGTCACCCCGCCCTGGCTGCGCCGCCGCACACCGCGCAGGCCACAGGTGGTCGCGGGTCTGCAGCCCGCCGAGGAGCACCAGGTGGTCTGGCTCACCGGGGAGCGGGAGCGGTGGGCTGCCCTCGGCTCCTGGTACGGGGAGCTGTCCGACCCGGTGGACTGGGAGGCCGCGGCCCGGGAGCTGACCTCCGGCCGGCGCCGCAACAACGCCTACTACGCGGGCAAGCTGCTGCTGCACGGGCCGGTGGAGGTCATGTCCCCGGCGCTGGCGGTGTGGTCCCCGGACAGCCACTGGGGCGGCGAGCGGGCGTTCAAGCCGATCGTGGCCAGGTACGAGTCGGCCGCACTGCGGCTCGCCCTGGAGCTCGCCGCCGGCCATCCGGTGGTCCTGGCGCAGCTGCTGCTGCCCTTCCTCGATCTGGGTGCCGCCCGTCTGATGGCGGACTGGCTGGTGCGGCTGAAGTCGACCGGCCGGACCGCCCGGTCCTGGTTCACCCGGCACGGGGCCGGCGCCGCCCGGCTGCTGGTCCCGGATGCGGTCGGCGCACCCGGTGCCGCCCGGCAGGGGGCCGAGCAGGCGCTGCGGCTGATCGCCGCGGTGCACGGCAGCGAGAGCGTGACGAAGGCCGCCGCCGGCTACGGCGAGGAGGCCGCAGCCGCGGTCGCCGACCTGCTGGCCGCCGACCCGCTGGAGAACGCCCTCCCCGCGAAGATGCCCGTGATCGGCCCCTGGGCGGATCCCGCGCTGCTGCCCCAGATCGTGCTGACCCGGGGCGGAGCACTGCCCGACGACGCCGTACGGCATGTGCTCACCATGCTGGCGCTGTCCCGGCCCGGCGAGGCCTATCTCGGCATCGAGCAGGTCACATCGGCCTGCACCGCGGACTCACTGGCGGAGTTCGCCTGGGTGCTCTTCGAGGAGTGGCGGCTGGCCGGCATGCCCGCCAAGGACAGCTGGGCCCTGAACGCCCTGGGGGTGCTCGGCGACGACGACACCGTGCGCCGTCTCACCCCGGTGCTGCGGGGCTGGCCCGGCGAGGGCGCCCACCACCGGGCGGTGGAGGGCCTGGGCGTCCTCGCCGCGATCGGCAGCGATCTGGCGCTGCTGCATCTGCACGGCATAGCCCAGCGGGTGAAGTTCAAGGCCCTGAAGGTCCGCGCCAAGGAGAAGATCGCCGAGGTCGCCGAAGGCCTGGGGCTCAGCGGCGAGCAGCTCTCCGACCGCCTGGTCCCCGACCTCGGCCTGGACACCGACGGCACCACCGTCATCGACTACGGCCCGCGGCGCTTCACCGTAGGCTTCGACGAGCAGCTGCGCCCCTACGTCCTGGACGCGGACGGCAGACGCCGCAAGGACCTGCCCGCCCCCGGCGCCCGGGACGACGCCGAGCTGGCCCCCGCCGAACGCAAGCGCTACGCCGCGCTGAAGAAGGACGTCCGCACCATCGCCGCCGACCAGGTCGCCCGGCTGGAGACAGCGATGGTGGCGCAGCGCTCCTGGACGGCCGCCGAGTTCCGCGAGCTCTTCGTCGGCCACCCCCTGCTGTGGCATCTGGTGCGCCGCCTGGTCTGGCTCTGCGATGCGGACGGCCGCACCACCGCCTTCCGGATCGCGGAGGACCGCACCTTCGCGGATGTGGACGACGAGGAGCTGACGCTGCCCGCGCAGGCCACGGTACGGCTGGCGCATCCGCTGCTGCTGGGTCAGGAACTCCGCGCCTGGTCGGAGCTCTTCGCCGACTACGAGATCCTCCAGCCCTTCCCGCAGCTGGGCCGCCCGGTCCTCACCCTGACCGCGGAGGAGGCCGCGGACCACCGGCTGCGGCGCTTCGAGGGTGCGACCGTGCCCGTCGGCAAGCTGCTGGGGCTGCAACGCCGAGGCTGGGAGCGCGGCACACCGCAGGACGCCGGGATCGAGTGCTGGTTCTCCAAGCCGCTCGCCGACAACCGCCACCTGGTCATCGGGCTGGACACGGGCATCGCCGTCGGCATCGTCAATGAGTTCCCCGACCAGCTGCTGAGCACCATCTGGCTGGGCACCCACCCGGACCACTACCGGCAGAGCCGCGAGTACCCGCTGCGGTTCGGCGATCTGCATCCGGTCACCGCCTGCGAACTGCTTGCCGATCTGGCCGAGGTGACGGGCCGATGAGTACCGTCACCGAGCACAGCGGCGCCCAGGCCGAGCCGCCCGGACGGGCCGCCGGCGAAGCGGAGCTGCAGCGCCCGCCCGCCGAGGTGCGCTACGCCGACGAGCTGGCCGCGTTGCGCGCCGAGGACGGCGACCCGCGGCCGCCGGGCTGGCAGCTCAGCCTGCGGGCCGCCCGGCGCTTCATCGTCGGTGACGCCCGCACCGGGATCAGCCGCAAGTTCGTCGGCAACCCCTCCCTGGTCGAGCGGGCGCTGGTGACCCTGGCGACCAACCGCGGCCTGATGCTGGTCGGCGAGCCCGGCACCGCCAAGTCGCTGCTCTCCGAACTGGTCGCGGCCGCGGTCAGCGGCACCTCCGTACTCACCGTGCAGGGCGGCGCCGCCACTACCGAGGACCAGATCAAGTACTCCTGGAACTACGCCCTGCTGGTCTCCGAGGGCCCCACCCCCCGCTCCCTGGTGCCGGCCCCGATGCTGCGCGGCATGGCCGAAGGGCGGATCGTCCGCTTCGAAGAGATCACCCGCTGCCCCCTGGAGGTCCAGGACTCCCTGCTGTCGCTGCTCTCCGAGCGGGTCCTGGCCATCCCCGAGCTGGACGGTCCGGACGGCATGGTCTTCGCCCGGGCCGGCTTCAATGTGATCGCCACCGCCAACACCCGGGACCGCGGGGTCAATGAGATGAGCTCCGCCCTCAAACGGCGCTTCAACTTCGAGACCGTCTTCCCCATCCCCGACTTCGACACCGAGCTCGCCCTGGTGGAGGCCGAGGCCTCGACGCTGCTGCGCCGCTCCGGTGTGGAGGCCCCACCACGGCAGGACGTCCTGGAGGTCCTGGTCGCCACCTTCCGCGAACTGCGCGGCGAGGGCGTGCCGGGCGCCCCCGGCGAGCGGCTCTCCGCGGTGATGAGCACCGCCGAGGCCGTCTCGGTGGCGCACGCGGTGGGGCTGCGCGGCTGGTTCCTGCGCGGCGAGCCCGGCAGCGCCGCCGACATCGTGGCCTGCCTCGCCGGTACGGCCGCCAAGGACAGCCCCGAGGACCTCGCCCGGCTGCGCCGCTACCTGGAGCAGCAGGTGCCCCGCCGCCGCGGCCCGCAGTGGCAGGCCCTGCACGACGCCCGTCATCTGCTGGCCGACTGATGGCCGCCGTCCTCCTCGGGGTCCGCCACCACTCCCCGGCCTGCGCGCGGCTGGTGGCCCGCACGGTCCGGTCGCTGCGCCCGGCGTACGTCCTGATCGAGGGCCCCGCCGACATCAACGACCGGCTGGAGGAGCTGCTGCTCGGACACCGGCTGCCGATCGCGGTGTTCAGCCACCACCGGGACGGCGGGCGCACCGCCACCTCCTGGGCGCCGCTGTGCGACTACTCCCCCGAGTGGGTCGCGCTGCAGGAGGGCCATGCCGTCGGTGCCGAGGTCCGCTTCATCGACCTGCCGGCCTGGCACCCCGCCTTCGCCGCCGGGGGCGGCGACCGGCCGGCCAACCGCTACGCGGACGCCGAGGTCCGTTATGCCGAGGCCGTCGAGCGGCTCTGCAGGCACTTCGCGGTGGATTCGGTGGACGCCCTGTGGGACCGGCTGTTCGAGGTCGCGGACGACAGCGGACTGGCCGAGCGGCTGGACGCCTACTTCGCCGTGGTGCGCGGCGAGGCCCGGGCGGACGCCGGCGACCGGGCCCGCGAGGAGTACATGGCCGCCTGGGTGCGCACCGCCGTCGACCGCGCCGGGGACCGGCCGGTGGTGGTGGTGACCGGCGGCTTCCACCAGCCGGCGCTGCGGTGGCTGACCGGCGCGGACGGACGGGACGGCCCGGAGCGCCGGGGCAGGCAGCGCGGGCCTGACGGTCTGGACGGTCCGGACCAGCAGGACGGGCAGCACGGGCAGCACGCACACGACCGCCTGGACCAGCAGGGCGGGCAGGCCGACCCGGGGGGCGACGCCGCCCTTCCGGACTGGCCGGAGGTCCCCGCCCCGCCGCCTGGATCCCTCGGCGGCAGCTTTCTGGTGCCGTACTCCTTCCGGCAGCTGGACGCCTTCGCGGGCTACCAGTCGGGCATGCCCTCCCCCGGCTATTACCAGCAGCTGTGGGAGCACGGCCCCGCAGCCGCCGGGGACGGACTGCTCAGGGGCGTCACCGAGCGGCTCCGGGCCCGCGGGCTGCCGGTCTCCACCGCCGACCTGATCGCGGTCCGCAGCCTCACCGAAGGCCTCGCCGCGCTCCGCGGCCACCGCGTGGCTGCCCGGGTGGATCTGCTGGACGGTCTGGCCGGCGCCCTCATCAGCGACGACCTGGACCGCCCACTGCCATGGACCATCCGCGGCCCACTCGGCGCGGGCACGCATCCGGCGGTGGTCGAGATGGTGGCCGCCTGCACCGGCGACCGCGTCGGGCAGCTGCACCCCGACACCCCGCTGCCCCCGCTGGTCCATGATGTCGCCGCCCGGCTGGCCGGGCTAGGGCTGACCGGGGACGCCCCCGTGGTGCTGGACCTGGCCGACCCAGACCAACTGATGTGCAGTCAAGTCATGCATCGGCTCAGGGTGCTGGGCATCCCCGGGCTCACCCGTGTCGCCGGACCGGCCGACGGACTGGATCCGGTGTCCACCGAGCGCTGGGAGCCCCGTTCCGGCGACGGTCGCGAGGCAGCGCTGATCGAGGCGGGCGCCTATGGAGCGCGGCTGGACGAGGCCGCCGCAGCAAGGCTCGGCGAACGGCTCGAAGCCGCGGGCTCCGAGACGGGGCCGCTGGCCGAGCTGCTCTTCGACACGGTGCTCTGCGGCGCAGGACAGCTCTCCGACGATCTGCTGGCCGTACTCGCCGAGCGGATCGGCGGCGTCGCGGAGCTCGGCCCGCTCGGCGACGTACTGGCCACCACCCTGGGCCTGTGGCGGCACGACCGGCTCTTCGGAGCGGCCCGCAGCCCCCTGCTGGGAACGGTGGTGGACGGCGCCGTCACCCGGGTCTTCTGGCTGGCCGAGGGGCTGCACGGCGGCAGCGGCGTGGACCGGGCCCGGCTGCACGCCCTGGCCGCCGCGAGGGACGCACTGCGCCATGCCGGACAGCTGCTGTCCCTCTCCGCCGAGGCCGCCACCGCCGCCGCCCTGCGCATCGCCCGCGACCCCCGCGCCCCCGTCGACCTGCGCGGTGCGGCGCTGGGCCTGCACTGGTCGCTGGGCGGCCCGGCCGACCACTCGGCTGCCGTCCGCTCCATGGCCGGTGCGGCACCGGACACCCTGGGCGACTGGCTCGCCGGGCTGTTCGCCCTCGCCCGCGACGAGGTGCTGGCCCAGGACGGCGCACCCGGCCGGGGGTCCCTGATCGACGTCCTGGACGGCATCGTCTGCGCCATGGCCGAGGAGGACTTCCTCGGCGGCCTCCCCGCGCTGCGCCAGGCCTTCGCCTTCTTCCCGCCGCGTGAGCGCGAGCGCATCGCACGGCTGCTGCTGGAGCGGCGCGGCCTGCGCGGCTCCGCCGGATCACTGCTGCGTACCAGCACCGACCCACTGCTGCTGGCGCACGCCCGGACCCTGGAGGACAACGTGACCCGGCTGCTCCACCGGCATGACCTGGGAGTCATGCCATGACGCCGGGCAGCGCGGAGCCGCCCCGCACACCCGACGCCGGGCTGGAACGCTGGCGGCTGATCCTCGGAGCCGCCGCGGAGCGCTGCACCGGGCCGCTCGACGGCCGGTCGGCCGCCCGCGACGCGGCATTGGACTGGCTCTACGGACGCGACGAGGACCAGCAGCGCCGCGGCCGGCGCCGCGGCGCCACCGCCTCCCGCTCGGGCGGCAGCGGCCCGTCCCAGCTCACCGCGGTGGACTGGCTTGACGAGATCCACCGGCTCTTCCCCAAGGAGACGGTGGAGCGTCTGGAGCGCGACGCGGTGGAGCAGTACGAGATCCAGGACATCGTCACCGATCCCGATGTGCTCGGCCGGATCGAGCCGAGCCGGACACTGCTGCGCGCGGTCCTGCGCACCAAGCACCTGATGAACCCCCAGGTGCTGGCGATGGCCCGGCGCATCGTGGAGACGGTGGTCCGGCAGCTGATGGAGCGGCTCCGCCCGGAGCTGCACCGGGCGTTCAGCGGCACCCGCTCACGCCGCCCGAGCAGACTGCCGCTCGCTGCGGACTTCGACTTCCGCGGCACCATCCGGGCCAACCTCGCCCACTACCAGCCCGAGCAGCGGCGCATCCTGATCGAGCAGCCGCGCTTCCACTCGCGCACCCGGCGCCGCCTGGAGCAGTGGCAACTGGTGCTGCTGGTCGACCAGTCCGGCTCCATGGTCGACTCGGTGATCCACTCCGCGGTGACCGCGGCCTGCCTGTGGAACCTGCCGGGCCTCAAGACCCACCTGATCGCCTTTGACACCGCAGTGGTCGATCTCACCGCCGATGTCACCGACCCGGTGGAGCTGCTGATGCGGGTCCAGCTCGGCGGCGGCACCGACATCGCCCGCGCCGTCGACTACGGCGCGGGCCTGGTGGAGAACCCCCGCCGCTGCATCGTCGCCGTCGTCTCGGACTTCTACGAGGGCGGCGACCGGTACCGGCTGCTCCGTACCGTGCGGGGGCTGGTCGAGCAGGGCACCACCGCGCTGGGACTGGCCGCGTTGGACGAGCAGGCGGACCCGGTCTACGACCGGGAGCTCGCCGGCCGGCTGGCCGCGGCGGGAGCCCACGTCGGCGCCATGACACCCGGGCGGCTCGCCGAGTTCGTCGCCGAGCGGCTGGGCGGCGGGGGCCGCGGATGACCGCCCGCAGCGATCTGCTCGCGCTGACCCCCGACACCCTCGCCGCGCTGGCCAACCGCGGCCTGGTCAAGCGTGCCGCCAAGGAACTGGACGCGGGCGCGGGCCCGTCCGTGACCACAGGACCGGACGGCACCGTGCACGGGCACTTCCCCGACGGCACCAGGGCCGCCCTGCCGCCCGGGCTCGGCCTGGACGCCGCCGAGTGCAGCTGCGCCGCCCCCGGCATCTGCCGGCACCGCATCGGGCTGGTGCTCGCCTATCAGGCCGACCACACCGGTGGCACAGCCGGCCCGGCACCCGCCCCGGCGGACGCCACCACCGGCCCGGCCACCACCGACACCACCGACACCACGGGCTCCGTCACGACCACCGTGAGCGGCGCCCCCGCCGTCGGCTGGTCCCCCGGCACGGTGGACGACGACACCCTCACCCGGCGGCTGGGCAACCGGGCAGTGACCGCCGCCAGGCGCATCCTGGAGCGCGGCTGCACCGCAGTACTGCACCGGCCGACGGCCGAGGAGCCGACCCCCCGGGTCGAGCTGCCGACCTGCACCGTCCGGTTCCCCGTCCCCCACGAGATCGGCCATGCCGTCACCGACGTGGCACCCGAGCTGCGCGGACAGATGATCGCCCTCGCCGTCTGGGCCTTCCGGGCCGGCGACGAGCAGGGTGCCACCCAGGTCGACATGGGCGGCCGGGCCGACACCAAGGGCGAGGGCGGCTCCGCATCGCTGCGCAGGGCGGTCGCCCTGGCCGACGAGTTGCTGATCGAGGGCATCGCCCAGGCCGGTCCGGTCTTCGGCGGCACCCTGCGACGGGCCGCCGACGAGCTCACTGCGCAGTCGCTGCACTGGCCCGCCGGCGCGGTGGACGAACTGGCAGCCCAGCTCGACGCCTACACCGCCCGCAGCACCCTGCACCAACCCGAGCGCTTCGCGTTGCTGCTCACCGAACTGCACGCCCGGAGCCGGGCCGCCGCACACCCCTCGGTGCTGGGCAGCGGCGAGGCACATGAGACCCCGCTGCGCCGGGTCCGGCTGGTCGCCCTCGGCTGCCGGATCAGCGGCACCTCCCGGGACCGCACCGCGCACATCTACTTCGCCCACCCCGGTGCAGGGACCGCCCTGGTGCTGCGCCGGAGCTGGCAGCTGACCGACGACGACCAGCAGCTGACCGGCCATGACCTCGGCGGCAGACGGCTGCTCGGCTCCCCGCTGCGGGCCCTGTCCGCCGCCAATGTGGTCAGCGAGCACACCTCCCGTACCGCGGGCCGCGCCGTCACCATCTCCCGCGGCCGGATCGCCGCCACCAGCGTCACCCCGGTCGGCTCCGCCTGGGCCGAGCTGCCCGAACCACTGCTGCTCCGCGACCTCGCCGCGCACCTGCGGCGGTGGGACGGCCGACCACCGCGGCTGATCCGCCCCCGTATCGAGGCCGAGTCGGTGCATGTGATCGCCGTCTCCGCGGTGGACTCGGTCGGCTACGACCCCGCCGAGCAGCGTCTGGAGGCCGCCGTACGGGACGAGGCCGGCAATGCGGCGGTCGTCCGCGCCGACCACAATCCGTTCTGCCCCGGCGGCCTGGACGCCCTGGCGGCCGCGCTGGAGTGCGACGGGCCCCGGCCGCTGCTGATCAGCGGCATGCTGAGCCGTGCCGGCGGCCGGACGGTCATCGACCCGCTCGCGGTGCTGACCGCCGACGGCCCGGTCATCCCCGACCTCGCACCCGGTGACGGCTCCGCGGCTCTGGCCGCCGCCGTCCCGCGTCCACCCCACCCGGTCACCGCCGCGCTGGAGGGGGCTCTGGCCGCACTCGCCGACACGGCACACCGGGGGCTGCGCCACCAGACCGCCGCCACCAGGGTCCGGCTGGCCGACGCCGCGGCCGAGCTCCACCGCATCGGCCTGCACACGGCGGCGGCCCTGCTGCGCACCTTCACCGACACCCTGCATCTCAAGGGTGCGCAGGCTGCCGCCGGGGCCTGGGTCGACGCCCATCTGCGACTGGCTGTCACGCTGGAACTCCACCAGGAGCAGGCCCCCGGCGCCCACCGCCCCTGACCGCGGACGCGGGGAACCGCGCCGAAAGCCCCGCCCGAGCAGCCCCCGGCGGCCGCCCCCGGGCGCATCCGGGCCCCATGGGACCCGGTCCACCGCCCAGCCCTCACCCAGCGGCGGTCAGCCCGCCGACCCCGGCGAGGCCCGGCGCACCGCATCCCACCGGGCCCGGCGCACCGTCCCCGGCTCCACCCGAAGGTGCCGTCAGCCGGCCGTGGTCAGCCCGTACGCCTCCGCAATCAGTCCGTACGAGGCCAGTCGTGCCTCATGCCCATGGATGTGGGAGGTGATCATCAGCTCATCGGCGCCCGTACGCTTCCGCAGCTCCTCCAGCCCCTCCCGCACCGGGCCCGCCTCCCCCAGCACCACATTGCCCAGCCAGTCCGAGAGGAAGTCGGCCTCGAGCTCCGAGTACGGGTAGGACTCCGCCTCCTCCGGGGTGGGGATCGGCCCCGGCTGCCCGCGCCGCAACCGCAGCATGGCCAGGCCCGCACTCCGTGCCAGCCGCAGCGCCTGACGCTCGGTCTCCGCGGCGACCGCGCTCACCCCGATGACCGCATAGGGCTCGTCCAGCACCTCCGAGGGCCGGAACGACGAGCGGTAGAGATCCAGCGCCGGCACCGTGTTGGCGGCACTGAAGTGGTGTGCGAAGGCGAACGGCAGTCCCAGCTGCCCCGCGAGCCGAGCGCTGAACCCCGAGGAGCCCAGCAGCCACACCGGCGGCCGGCCCCCGCCGTCCGGCAGCGGCCCCGGCACGGCGGTGATCCGCTGGTACGGATGCCCGGGCGGGAAGTGCCCGTCCAGGAACCCGGTCAGCTCGGCCAACTGCTGCGGGAAGTCGTCGGCGCCCTCCCCGCGCCGCGCCGCAACGCCCGGGCCGTCGCCGGGTCGGTGCCGGGGGCACGGCCGAGCCCCAGGTCGATGCGCCCCGGGTGCAGGGCGTTCAACAGGCCGAACTGCTCAGCGACGGCCAGCGGGGCGTGGTTGGGCAGCATCACGCCGCCCGAGCCCAGTCGCAGGGTGCTGGTCGCCGCCGCCAGATGGGCGATCAGCACCGGCGGGGAGGAACTGGCGACACCGGGCATGCCGTGGTGCTCGGCCACCCAGAAGCGGTGGTAGCCCCACTCCTCCGCACGACGGGCCAGCTCGGTGGTGGCGTGCAGCGCCTCCCCGGGGGTGTAGCCGACGCCGACGGTCGCCAGGTCGAGGATCGACAGCGGCGCCGGGGCGCTGCCGCGCACCCTGCCCCGGATCCGGTCCTGCTGCTCCGCTCCGCTGTCGCTGCCCGTCACGGCGTTGCCCCTTCTGCTCGCCCAGTTCCGCCGAAGGGCTGCAACCGGCATCCGAGACGAGCTGTTCCCGCTTGGGCACGGCACCGTACGGTGTCAGTCGTCACAAGCGCTTCCACTCCTTACCCACACCCCCCACACCGCGCTCCATCCACACCCCAGCCCGCTCCATCCACACCCCAGCCCGCTCCATCCACACCCCCGCCCGCCCCGTCCAGGAGCCCAGACCGGCATGCAGGACATACGCCCCTCCGCAGCCCCCGACGCCACCCCGCCCGCAGCACCGCCCGTCACCGGGCCGACCCCGGCGCACCGCACCGGACTGCTGCTCATCCTGGTGCTGGGCTCGCTCACCGCGCTCGCCCCACTGTCGATGGACCTCTACCTCCCCGCACTGCCCCGGGTCGCCGCGAATCTGCACACCAGCGACGGAACCGTCCAACTCACCCTCACCTCATGCCTGCTGGGCCTGGCAGCCGGCCAGCTGATCGCCGGCCCGCTCAGTGACGCACTCGGCCGCCGCCGCCCGCTGCTGGTCGGCATGGCGGTGTACGTGGTGGCCACCGCCGCCTGCGCCGCAGCCCCCGACGCCCGCCTGCTGATCGCCCTCCGGCTGATCCAGGGCCTGTCCGGGGCCGCCGGGATCGTGATCGCCCGCGCGGTGGTGCGCGATCTGTTCGACGGCCTCGCCGCCGCCCGCTTCTTCGCCTCGCTGATGCTGGTCTCGGGCACCGCTCCGATCCTCGCCCCGATGCTGGGCGGGCAGATCCTGCGGTTCACCTCATGGCGCGGCGTCTTCGCGGTGCTCTCCGTGCTGGGACTGCTGATCCTCCTCGCCGCGGCGCTGCTGCTGCGCGAGACGCTGCCTCCCGCGCGCCGCCACAGCGGCGGCCTTCCCGACACCCTGCGCACCATGGGGGACCTGCTGCGGGACCGGGCCTTCACGGGCTATGTGCTCAGCGGCTCCTTCGGTTTCGCCTCGCTGTTCGCCTACGTCTCGGGGTCGTCGTTCGCCATCCAGCAGGTGTACGGGGCCTCACCGCAGACCTTCAGCCTGCTCTTCGGCCTCAACTCGGTGGGCCTGGTCGCCATGAGCCAGCTCAACGGCAAGGTGCTGATGGGCCGCTTCCGGGCCCATCGGGTGCTGCTGCTGGGCATGACGGTGATGGGCGGCGCGGCTCTCGTCCTGGTCCTGCTGGTCACCCTGACCGACGCCGGGCTGCCCTGGATCGCGGCCTGCCTCTTCGGCACCGCCGCCGGTCTCGGCCTGGTCACTCCGACCACCACCGCTCTGTCGCTGCAGCGCACTCCGCACGCCGCCGGAAGCGGCTCAGCACTGCTCGGCACTCTCCAGTTCACCGTCGGGGCGGCGTCCCCCGCCCTGGCCGGTCTCGGCAGCGGCGGCAGCGACGGCGGCAGCGCGCTGCCGATGGCCGCGACGATGCTCGGCATGGCCCTGCTCGCAGCGGTGACCTTCCTGGCCTTCTGCCGGCCCTGGCGCCCGACTCCCGACCCGCTGTCCGCCCCCACCGGCTGAGACCGATCGGCGGCCCGCCCGTGCAACCGCGGCCCCCACTTCCGGCGTGCCTGCGGGTACGGGCGTCGCACCGCCCGACGAGGAGGCGAGCGCCATGCACGACCACCCGCCGGTGAACCTGCCCGAAGAACTTCTGCTGCTCTGCGCCGACCCCCGGTCGGGGCAGCTGCGGCGGCCCCACCACTTCGACCGGGTTCTGGGCGGAGCGGTTCTCGCCGAGCTGCTCGCCGTCGGCGCCCTCGCCGTACAGGACAAGAGGATCACCGAGGTCCGCCCACTGCCGGTCGGCGACCCGGTCGCCGACCGGATCCTGGCCGAACTCTCCGAAACCGGCAAGCGGCCACGGCACCTCGCCCTGGACCGCTGGGTCCGCCGGGCCTCCTCCCGCGTCGCCCGGACGTACCTCGACGCACTGACGGCCCGTGGCCTGCTCACCGTCCGCCGGCGCCGCGTCCTGGGGATCTTCCCCGCCATGACGTACACCGCGACACTTCCCGGCTGGCCCAAGGCCGGCGCGGACCGCATCCTGCGCGCCCTCCCCACCGCCGGCCCCTACGACCCCACGGCCCGCGACCTACAGCTGGCCGCGCTGGTCGGCACGGTCAGCCTCGACCGCCGCCTCTTCCCCGGTCCGGACGGCCGCCCCATCCGCAAGCGCCTCGGGGAACTCTCCCGCACCACCCCGATCGCCGCGGCAGTCCGCCGCGTGATCAGCTCCGACGAGGCAGCCGCCAGCAGCTGACCCGCCCCGACCGCACCGGGGGCACTCCCAGAGCTCGGGTACTATTTACGCAGAAAGCGGGCGCCGCTAGCTCAACTGGCAGAGCAGCTGACTCTTAATCAGCGGGTTCGGGGTTCAAGTCCCTGGCGGCGCACCAGAAACAACGCGTTTGGCCTGGCCTTTCTCGCAGCAGCGAGAAAGGCCGGTGTCGTTTCCGGGGGGTGCTGGGGCGCCGGTTTCGAGGTGCGTCGCCGGCCGAGTCGGCTGGTGCGGGGCCTCGGCTGGCGCTGGGGCTGGTCGGCGGTGAGGGCGGCGCGGCGGAGTCGGCGCGGTTTAGCCCGCCCCGACCACAAACCCGCTGGTCAGGCCGCTGCCGCGAGTCGATCTCGCCAGGCGGTGCGCACCTCGGTGTGGGATTCGGTGGCCGATGGCGGACTGGAGCCGTGGGCCGTTGTATTCGGTGATCCAGTTCTTGATGTCGCGTCGGGCGGTGGCGCGGTCGGGCCGGCGGTCTCGTCCGGTCTCCGACCTCAGCGTGGCGAAGAAGAACTCCGCTGCGGCGCCGTCCAGACATCACCGTGCCGACTCCACGGCATGACCCGAGCCGCCGGCCGCCCCTACCGCCACCTGCTGGAACTCCTCGACGAGGCGATCTGCTGACGCCCCATCCGTCAGCCGCGCTTGTGCGTGTAGTAACGCCGTGCCTGCGTGGCGAAGGCGTCGACGAACGCGGCGGTCGCGCCCCCGGCGATGCCCGCGCCGATCACCGGCGCCATGCTGGCGCCTGCCTCGCCGGCGACATACGCCGCCAGCTTGACGCCCAGTAGGCCGAGGAAGCCGGGCACGGCCTGTTCCAGCAGGGAGCGGGCCACCGCCGCGTCCTCGGCGGTGCCGTTCGACCGCAGGGCCCTGAGGTCGATCCCGCCGAAGGCGGCGCGGGCCGCCGTCAGGTCCTCCTCGGAGACCGCGCCGGTCCACAGGCCTGTGATCAGCAGGATGTCGGTGACGGGGTCCACCGTCACGCCCAGGTCCTGGCCGACGGCCCACGCCACATGGGCCATCTTCCGGTAGGTGAACACCACCGAGGCGGGGGCTGCCACCAGCCACACCCCGGGGATCACGGTGCCCGCGGCGGCCAGCCCGACCGCCTGACTGCTCTGCCACCACTTCCAGCGGCTCGCGCTCTTCCACCGCTTGGCGTTCCGCAGCACCTCGTCCGCGTCCCCGAGGGCGGCAACGATGGCCTTGAACGCGAGTTCGTCGCGCAGCGGCATGGTCAGCTCTTCCAGGTGACGTCGTTGGGGCTGACGTGCTCCCCGGTGGACTGGAGCACCGGGCCGCCGGTGCCGCTCTGGATCACGATGTCGCCGTTGTGGTTGACGCCCTGCCGGTAGAAGCCCTCGTAGCCGAACTTGGGGTCGGTGGCGTCGTGCGCGTGCACCGCCCCGTCGGGTACGGCGCTCCCCGCGTCGAAGCCGTCGACGTTGGCCGCGGTGGCCGCCGCGCCGCCGACCGGGTCGAGCAGGATCGTGGACACGATCGCGGAGGCGACGCCGCCGAGCACGACGGCGAACAGCTTGACGGTGAACTCCTCGCCATCCGGCGACAGTTCGAGGAAGTCGGAGACGTGCTTGCCGAGACGGCGGCCCGCCGCGCCCGCTGCGCGGCCGGCCGCCATGCTGGGAAGGAGCGACCAAGGCATGGCTGAACTCCTCTGCTGTAGATCTGTTGCCGGTGTGTCGGGGATCAGTTGCCGGCCATGCGGGCGATCTTCTGCCGGAGCCCCGCATCTGCGACCAGTGCGTCGAGCAGCTTCTCGTAGCCGAGGCTGGTCAGGACCTTGATCAGCCACCTGCCGGTGTCCGAGTCGAGGAACGCGTCCAGCTTCTTGAGCTCCATGCTCATCGCAAGCTCGCAGACCTTGATCCACGCCTCGCCCAGGGCCTTGGTCGCGGCCACGGCCACGGTCGCCGAGACGGTCGCGCCCACGGCAGCGCCGACCAGCGGCACGAACCGGACAGCCCGCTCCGCGAGCACCTTGGCGAACTGCCGCATCGCCGCCTGCGTCGCCTTCTTGGCGGCGGCGCGGCTGACCTTGGCCGTGCCGGCGCCCAGCAGCAGCGAGACCGGGGCGATGGCGGCCCGCTCGCACGCGGGCAGACCGTAGGCGTCGGCGATCTCGCGGATCATCCGGATCTGGACCGGTGCCACCAGTGCCACGTCCACCATCGGCACCGGCAGTGCCCCCGCCGCACCGCCGACCACACCGGCCGTCACCGTGGCGGACTTGACCACCGACTTCGCGCTCTTCCTCGCGTTCTGGAACTGCTCGTTCATGGCCACCACCCCCTTGAGCTCACAGTAAGGCCACAACTCCTCCGCAGAACATCCCATGCACATGGGATGCCGCCCTACACTCGCCCCATGGCGTCACGCGATCTCAACGGCCATGGTCCGCAGAGGCGTTCGGGCACCGCCGACCCGGAGCCGCTGGACGTGCTCAAGGGCGCCGCCACCTCCCTGCTGCGCCGGGTGCCGGCGGACGTGTGGTGCGCGGTAATGCTGGATCCGGCCACGCTGCTGGACACCGGCGGCCTGCACGAGAACGGCTTCAGCACGGAGGCGATGCCCCGGCTGTTCGAGATCGAGCACGGCGAGCAGACCGGCGTCGACAACATCCGCGCCCTCGCCCGGCGGCGGACCGCAAGCAGCCTGCTCAGCGTGTCGACCGGGGGCGACCTGGCGCAGAGCGTCTACTACCGCGACATCCTCGCGCCGGCCGGGCTGGCGGACGAGCTGCGCGTCACGCTCAAGGCGGACGGCTGCACCTGGGGACTGCTGGTGCTGTGCCGGGCCCGCGACTCCGCGCCCTTCACTGCGAAGGACCTGGCGTCGGCCGAGGCCGCCGGCCCCTCCGCCGCCGCGGAGCTGCGCCGGGCGCTGCTGCTCAAGGGCATCGACAACGTCGAGGTGCCGGATGCGCCCGGCCTGGTGACGGCCCGTCCGGACGGCCGGATCACCTACGTCAGCCGGATCGCCGACTACTGGCTGGCGCAGGTCTCCGAGCGGCACCGCGACGCCGGCACCTCCACCACCCACACGCTGACCGCGGTGCTCAGCCACGCGCGCCACCGCACGTCGACGGACCCGGTGTCGGCGCGGGTGCGCCTCAGCTCCGGCCGCTGGCTGACCATCAGCGCCTGGACCGAGGCGCTCGGGGATGAGGAGACGGTCATCGCCTCGCTGACGCCGAGCCTGCCTGCGGCCCTGGCCGCGCTGGTCCTCAACGGCTACGGCCTGACACCTCGGGAGCGCCAGATCGCCCAGCTGGTCATCCTGGGCCGGGGCTACGCCGAGATCGGCGACTCGCTGGGCATCCGCGAGCAGACCGTCAACGACCACATGCGCAAGGTCTTCGCGAAGACCGGCGTCGGCAACCGCATCGAGCTCTGCACGGAACTGTTCACCCGCCACCACCTGCCGGTCCTCGCAGATCCGCCGCTCTCGACGGACGGCCGCCTCATGGGCCCGGATGAGCGCACCACGCGGTGACGGAGGTACACGACACCGGAGGCGAAAGCGCGGCTCCCCACAGCTCCAGCTCCACTCGCCGCCCGGCCTGCGGGAAGAACGGCGCGCCGCCGCCTACCAGCGCCGGGTGCACCCGGATCAGGCACTCGTCCATCAGGCCCACGGCGGCCGCTTGGGCGGCGACGTCCGGGCCGCCGGGGCGATGTCGCCGGGGGGGGCGAGGTTGGACGCGCAGCCGGGTGATCTCCTCCGCGAGGGTGCCGGCCGCCGGACGGTTACTGCTGCCGGGCTCACCGACGGGTGTCCCTCGCGACCGGCAGTTCCGCGCCGCACCAGCCCGTCCGGCCTGGAATCATCGACCACCGGAAAGGCATGCATCCCTGAGAGGTGGTGGTTGATGTGGTTGCCGGCTGGGAGTGGGATGAGACGTTGTTCTCGGGCACGGCCGCCTACTACGCACGTGGGAGGCTCCCCTATGCCCCGGGTCTGGCGGACGTGCTCGCCGAAGCCCTGCAACTCGACGGGCAGGGACGCCTTCTGGATGTGGGATGCGGCCCCGGCACAATCGCCCTGACGCTGGCGGACCTGTTCGCCGAGATCGTCGGTGTCGACCCGGACGGCGGGATGATCGCCGAAGCCGGGCGCGGAGCCACCGAGGCCGGGGTGGCCGGGAAGGCGAAGTGGGTGAAGGCTCGGGCCGAGGATCTGCCCGCAGGACTGGGACCGTTCACCGTCGCGGCCTTCGCCCAGTCCTTCCACTGGATGGATCGTGACCTGGTGGCGGCCACCGTTCGGGAGATGCTCGTTCCCGGTGGGGCGCTGGTCCATGTCTCGGACCTGAAGACGGAGGTCCGCAGCAGCGAGGGGCTTCCTCACCCGGCGGTGCCGTATGCGGCCATGGAGGACCTGGTCAAGCACTATCTGGGACCGGTCCGACGAGCCGGCCAGGGGGTGCTGCCGCAGGGAACACCCGGCGGTGAGTCAGCCATCTACGCACGGGCGGGGTTCACCGGCCCCCAGCGCCATGTCGTCCCCGGCGGCCGGCCACTGGAACGCACCTGCGAGGACGCCGTCGCCTGGATGTTCTCGATGTCGTACTCGGCTCCGCACCTCTTCGGCCCGCGCCGCGACGAGTTCGAGGCCGATCTGCGCCGGCTGCTGCGGGACGCCTCCCCGTCGGGCCGGTTCTCCGAACGCCAGCCGAGCACCGAGGTCTTCATCTGGTGGAAGGCCCGCTGAACGGCACATCCGTCGACCGTCCGATCCCCTCCACCCGCACGGCCGCCCGGCCGGTGTCCCGCGCTGGAACTGGACCCCCCGCTCAGCCATTCGGGTGGCTCAGGCCGTCGGGTAGGCGGTGGCACGCCGAGGAAGTCCGCCGGCCGTGTGATCCGAATCCGGCACCCACCCAACGCCCTCTCCCCCACCAAGCGGCGTGTCCCCGGCGGTGAAGGCGGCATTCACCTGGGAGGGTGGCCCGGCTGCCAGCAGGGCCGGAGACGCAGCGACGGACAGAGCCGGCCCACCGGCTCAGGGCTTGCGGGCGACGGCCCCGTACCCCATGACACGGTCGCCGAGCTCCAGCACCTCGTCCTCGTCGTCGCCGTCCGGGTTCCAGCGGCAGACCAGGCCCGGCTCCACCACCTCCAGACCGTCGAAGAAGCGCAGCACCTCCCCGTGGGGGCGCATGGTCATCTGTGCCGACGCTGTCCGCCAGCCCTGCGAGGCCTTGGCCGCACGCTCGGGATCGGCGTCGGGCGAGGCATGGGTGAGCAGCAGGAAACTGCCGGACGGGAGTGCGTCGACCAGCCGGGAGACGATCTCGAACGGCCGTTCCTCGTCGCGGATGAAGTGCAGGATGGAGATCAGCAGCAGGGCCACCGGCTGCTCGAGGTCGATCACCTCGCGGACGCCCGGCGCGGCCAGGATCTTCTCCGGCTCCCGCAGGTCGGCCTGGGTGAAGGTGGTGCGTCCCAGGCCGTGCCCGGCCATCAGCGCCCGGGCGTGCGCCAGCACGATGGGGTCGTTGTCCACATAGGCGACGCGTGCGTCGGGGGCGACGGACTGCGCCGTCTCATGGGTGTTGCCCGCGGTGGGGATGCCGGTGCCGATGTCGAGGTACTGGCGAATGCCCCGCCGTGCCGTCCAGCGCACCGCGGACCGCAGGAACTGCCGGTTCAGCCGGAGCGTGAGCGGCAGCTCGGGCATCGCGGCCAGCACGGTCTGTGCGGCGGCGCGGTCGGCGGCGAAGTTGTCCTTGCCGCCGAGGAGATAGTCGTACATCCGGGCGGTGTGCGGTATCGAGGTATCGATCTCGACCAGGGGCTGCGTCTCGACCTCGTCGAGTCTCGGCAGCCCCGCCATGTTCCGCTGCGTCCCCGCCATCCCTCGCCCCTTCGCGGCTGCTTCTCGACGGTCGAATCCGGCACGGCCGCCCCAGGACTGATGTCCCGTCATAACGCGGGGCCGCTCCCGCGCGCCCCCGCCGGACGTTCAGACTACCCACCCGTACACCGCGCCGGACGGCTACCCGGATTCCGGCCGGCACACCCCGCCCGCGCCCCGCCCCCTCGCGCCGCCGCCGGGCGAACCCGCCCAGCCGGCCGTTCGAGGTGCCGCGCCCGGCCCGGAGTGAGAGGCTGACTTGCGTCGCCGAGGCGGGAGACCACCATGATCTGTGCACATCTGGCCGATGCGGGCTCGCCACAGCCCGTGGCCGTCGAAGGCTGCCAGGACTGCCTCGCAGCCGGGCAGCACGACTGGGTCCATCTGAGGAAGTGCCTGTCCTGCGGCCACATCGGCTGCTGCGACTCCTCTCCCCGCAAACACGCCACGGCGCACTACGACGACACCGGCCACCCGGTGATCAAGTCGGCGGAACCCGGCGAGGACTGGCGGTGGTGCTACGTGGACGGCGCGTTCGGATGACCCCGATGCGCTTCCACAACCGGCGGGAGGCCGGCCGCGCACTGGCCGCGGAGCTCCTGGAACGGCAGCAGGCCGGTGAACTGCCCGACCCCCTGGTCTTCGGGCTGCCCCGCGGAGGGCTGCCGGTGGCCCGCGAGGTGGCCGAGTGCCTGGGCGCACCGCTGGAGGCCCTGGTCGCGCGCAAGATCGGCGCCCCCGGGCAGCCGGAGCTGGCCATCGGCGCGATCGCCGGTGACGCCCCGCCGCTCTGGGACCACGAGGCACTGCGGTGGCTCGGCGCCACGGCGGAGGAACTCGCCCCGCTCGCCGACAAGGAACGCCTGGAACTGCGCCGCCGCGAGGCCCTCTACCGGGAGGACCGCCCCGTCCGCGAACTGGCCGGACGCACCGCCGTGGTCGTCGACGACGGGCTGGCCACCGGCTACACGGCCCGCGCGGCGGTGCGCTCGCTGCGCGAGCACCACCCGGCGCGGGTGGTGGTGGCCGTGCCCGTGGGCTCGCAGGAGGCCGTCCAGCTGCTGTCCCAGGAGGCCGACCAGGTGGTGTGCCTGGAGCAGCCCGCCGCGTTCGGCTCTGTGGGGCGCTGGTACGAGGACTTCGAGCAGCTCACCGATGACGAGGTGCTGGAACTGCTGCGCGGCGACTGACGCCACCCGCGTGGCATGATCGGCCCCATGCAGCTGCACACCCGTGAGTGGGGCACCGGAGAACGGCTCGCCATCCTGGTGCACGGGATGATGTCGGACCATCGGACCTGGCATCGGCTCGGCCCGCTGCTGGCCGACCGAGGCTACCGGGTGATCGCCGTCGATCTGCGCGGCCACGGACTCAGCCGACGCGGCGACGACGCGGCGGCCGAGGCTGCGACTGCGGCTGCGACTGCGGCTGGGGCTGGGACCGAAGACAGGACCGAGACCGACGCCGTCGCAGGCCCAGGTCCCGGCCCCGAACGCCCCGGCAGCGCCCCCGGCGACCGCTACCGCCCGGAGCACCTCGCCCAGGACCTGGTCGACACCCTGCCCTCCGGCGCCGAGCTGGCGCTCGGCCACTCGCTCGGCGGCCTCGCCCTGTCGCTGGCCGTCGACCGGCTGCGTCCGCGCCGCGCCGTCTACTCCGACCCGGCATGGTGCGTCCGCGGCCCGGGCCGGGGCCTGGACCCGGCCGGGTTCTCCTGGTTCCGCTCGGCCGCCCGCGAGCAGATCGCCGCCCTCAATCCGCGCTGGGACAGTCAGGACGTCGACATCGAACTGGCCACCCTGGCCCTGTGGGACCCCACGACCGGCGCCGGCCTCTCCCACCTGGCGGGCCACCCCCTGCTCCCCGAGCGCCCCGTGGTGCCCTCCCTGGTCCAGCTCGCCGACCCCAGCTTCCTGGTCGGCCCCAAGGATGCCTCCGAACTGCGGCTGCGCGGCTTCGAGGTGCGTACGGTCGCCGGGGCGGGCCACACCATCCACCGGGACGACTTCGAGGGGTTCATGTCGTCCCTGGACGGATGGATCTGACACCGCCCCGGCCCGGTCGGCCTCACCAGCGGCCGTGCACCTGCTCCCGGATCCGCCGGTCGTAGAGGTCCCGGATCGCGGCCAGGGTCGCGGACGACAGCGGCGGCAGCCCGGCAGCCGCGGCATTGGCCCGTGCCTGCTCCGCGGAGCGTGCCCCGGGGATCACCGAGGACACCCCCGGCAGCTGCACGATCCACCGCAGCGCGGTCTGTGCCGGGGACATCCCCTCGGGAGCCAGTTCGGCGAACTCGGCGGCCGCCTCCAGACCGGTCCCGTAGTCCACCCCGGAGAAGGTCTCCCCCTGGTCGAACGCCTCACCGTGGCGGTTGTACGACCGGTGGTCGTCCGCAGCGAAGACCGTCTCACGGGTGTAGCGCCCGGACAGCAGCCCCGAGGCCAGCGGCACCCGGGCGATGATGCCCACCCCGGCCTCGGCCGCCGCCGGCAGCACCTCCTCCAGCGGCTTCAACCGGAACGGGTTGAGGATGATCTGCACACTCGCCGTACCGGGACGCGCAATCGCGGTCAGTGCCTCCGCGCAGGTCTCCACGCTCACCGCATACGCCGCGATCCGCTGCTCGGCCACCAGGGTGTCCAGCGCGTCGAACACCTCGTCCGAGGAGTACACCGCAGTCGGCGGGCAGTGCAGCTGGACCAGGTCGAGCGTGTCCACGCCGAGGTTGGCCCGGGAGCGGTCCGTCCAGCTGCGGAAGTTCTCCAGGGTGTAGTGCTCGGGCCGCTGCTCCACCCGTCGGCCCATCTTGGTCGCCACAAAGACCCCGGCGTCGGGGCGCTCCCGCAGGAAACGGCCGATCAGCTGCTCGCTGCGCCCGTCCCCGTAGACGTCGGCGGTGTCGAAGAACGTCACCCCCTCCTCGACGGCTGCGTCCAGCACCCGCAGGGCGTCCTCCTCACGCACCTGTCCCCAGTCGGCACCCAGCTGCCACGTTCCCAGCCCGACGACGGACACCTTGCGGCCCGTCCTGCCCAGTACTCGCTGCTCCATGGGACGAATCGTACGGCCAGTCAACAAACCACGGGCCGGACGCCGTGGCAGGCGGAGCAGCCGCACTCCACCCGCAGTCCGCGACCGCCCACGACCTCGGGCCCGGCACCGGTGTGTCCTCCGGACCGTGAGCGCGATACCGGCCCACCCACAGTTGCGGCCCTGTCCATCGGCACGGAAGCCGGTGGACAGGGCCGCAGTCCGAATCAGTCCCGCCGGTACGCTCATCAAGATCCGGAGGAAGGCTCCGGGTCGGAGCCGGAGCGAGCGTCCCAGTCGGCGAGCAGACGGGCCTCCTTCGCCGGATCGATCCCCAGGAGAGTCTCGCCCTGAGCGTACGGCGGCGCCTCCGGGCCCCGCGAACGGACCCAGTCCCAGGTGTCGCGCACCGTCTCCGCGACCGGGCGGCAACTCAGGCCGTGGGCCAGCGCCTTGGCGGACGAGGGAAGCCACACGCCGTCGAGATCCGGCCCGGTCGGCGCCCACAGCGGCAGCTCCGTCCAGACACCGATCTCCCGCTCGGCCAGGAAGGCATCGTCGATCCACACCGGCTCGGCCTCGGCTCCGGTCACCGCGATGCACTCGTTCAGCAGATCGCCCCAGGTGGTGTTGGAACGCACCCCGGTCACCAGAAACCGTCCGGACGCGCCGGCCGACAGCTGGCGCAGCATGAAGCCCGCGATGTCGCGGGCGTCGACAAGCTGCATCGGCCGGGTGGGGTCACCGGGGGCCACCAGACGCCCGCCCCGGGCTACCCTCTCCAGCCACCAGGGCAGGCGGCCCACATTGTCGTAAGGGCCCACGATCAGACCCGGGTTGACGATCAGCACCCTTCCGTCGAAGCCCGCTTCCACCGCCCGCTCGCAGCCCGCCTTCAGCGCGTTGGGCATGGATACGTCCTCCCGAACCGCATCCGGCGCACACTCGTGCCGCGGCGAACCCTCGTCCACCTCCTTCGCAGGCCAGTCCGCATAGGCATGGCAGGAGGAGACGAAGAGGTACGTGCCGGCGTGGCCCGACAGCAGCCGGGCCGACTCCCCCACCAGCCGGGGCATCTGGCCGGCCATGTCGACCACGGCGTCCCACTCCCTGCCCGCGACAAGGGCTTCCAGATCCGCCGTCACCTCCCGGTCGCCGTGCACTGCTTCGACTCCGGGGACATCCGGGCCTGAACGGCCCCGGTTGAACGTGGTGACCTCGTCACCACGTTCCAGCGCCTGCTCCACGAAGGCGCGACCCACGAACTGCGTACCGCCCAAGACAAGAATGCGCATGCACGGAGCCTCCCCCGGTCCCGCGCACCCCGCCACCCTGTTCCGCCGTCAGCGGATCCTCCGTCAGCGAACGCAAAAGAGCCGTGGCCCCGACTTGTCGTCGGAGCCACGGCTCTGAATGATTGTTCGGCGGCGTCCTACTCTCCCACAGGGTCCCCCCTGCAGTACCATCGGCGCTGTAAGGCTTAGCTTCCGGGTTCGGAATGTAACCGGGCGTTTCCCTCACGCTATGACCACCGAAACACTATGAAACTCTCAACCCAACCCCCGAAGGGGCAGGGTCGGTCGTTGTTTCAGAACAACACAGTGGACGCGTAGCAACTATGGACAAGCCCTCGGCCTATTAGTACCGGTCAGCTCCACCCATTACTGGGCTTCCACACCCGGCCTATCAACCCCATCGTCTATGGGGAGCCTTACCCACTCAAGGTGGTGGGAGCCCTCATCTCGAAGCAGGCTTCCCGCTTAGATGCTTTCAGCGGTTATCCCTCCCGAACGTAGCCAACCAGCCATGCCCTTGGCAGAACAACTGGCACACCAGAGGTTCGTCCGTCCCGGTCCTCTCGTACTAGGGACAGCCCTTCTCAAGACTCCTACGCGCACAGCGGATAGGGACCGAACTGTCTCACGACGTTCTAAACCCAGCTCGCGTACCGCTTTAATGGGCGAACAGCCCAACCCTTGGGACCTACTCCAGCCCCAGGATGCGACGAGCCGACATCGAGGTGCCAAACCATCCCGTCGATATGGACTCTTGGGGAAGATCAGCCTGTTATCCCCGGGGTACCTTTTATCCGTTGAGCGACGGCGCTTCCACAAGCCACCGCCGGATCACTAGTCCCTGCTTTCGCACCTGCTCGACCCGTCGGTCTCACAGTCAAGCTCCCTTGTGCACTTACACTCAACACCTGATTGCCAACCAGGCTGAGGGAACCTTTGGGCGCCTCCGTTACCCTTTAGGAGGCAACCGCCCCAGTTAAACTACCCACCAGACACTGTCCCTGATCCGGATCACGGACCCAGGTTAGACATCCAGCACGACCAGAGTGGTATTTCAACGATGACTCCACAACCACTGGCGTGGCCGCTTCACAGTCTCCCACCTATCCTACACAAGCCGAACCGAACACCAATATCAAGCTATAGTAAAGGTCCCGGGGTCTTTCCGTCCTGCTGCGCGAAACGAGCATCTTTACTCGTAATGCAATTTCACCGGGCCCGTGGTTGAGACAGTCGAGAAGTCGTTACGCCATTCGTGCAGGTCGGAACTTACCCGACAAGGAATTTCGCTACCTTAGGATGGTTATAGTTACCACCGCCGTTTACTGGCGCTTAAGTTCTCAGCTTCGCCCCGACGAATCGAGACTAACCGGTCCCCTTAACGTTCCAGCACCGGGCAGGCGTCAGTCCGTATACATCGCCTTACGGCTTCGCACGGACCTGTGTTTTTAGTAAACAGTCGCTTCTCGCTGGTCTCTGCGGCCACCACCAGCTCAGGGAGAAAATCCCCTCACCAGCAATGGCCCCCCTTCTCCCGAAGTTACGGGGGCATTTTGCCGAGTTCCTTAACCACGGTTCACCCGAACGCCTCGGTATTCTCTACCTGACCACCTGAGTCGGTTTGGGGTACGGGCCGCCATGAAACTCGCTAGAGGCTTTTCTCGACAGCATAGGATCATCCACTTCACCACAATCGGCTCGGCATCAGGTCTCAGCCTCATGAGTGGCGGATTTGCCTACCACTCGGCCTACACCCTTACCCCGGGACAACCACCGCCCGGGATGGACTACCTTCCTGCGTCACCCCATCGCTCACCTACTACCAGCTCGGGCCACCGGCTCCACCACTCCCCCTCACTCCGAAGAGATCAGAGGCGGCTTCACGGGCTTAGCATCACTGGGTTCGACGCTGGCGCTTCATAGCGGGTACGGGAATATCAACCCGTTGTCCATCGACTACGCCTGTCGGCCTCGCCTTAGGTCCCGACTTACCCTGGGCAGATCAGCTTGACCCAGGAACCCTTGGTCAATCGGCGCAAGAGTTTCCCACTCTTGTATCGCTACTCATGCCTGCATTCTCACTCGTATACCGTCCACGACTGGCTCCCGCCGCCGCTTCACCCGGCACACGACGCTCCCCTACCCACCCACACCTTCGTTGGAAGTATTGTGTGAGTGACACGGCTTCGGCGGTGTACTTGAGCCCCGCTACATTGTCGGCGCGGAATCACTTGACCAGTGAGCTATTACGCACTCTTTCAAGGGTGGCTGCTTCTAAGCCAACCTCCTGGTTGTCTCTGCGACTCCACATCCTTTCCCACTTAGCACACGCTTAGGGGCCTTAGCCGGTGTTCTGGGCTGTTTCCCTCTCGACCACGGAGCTTATCCCCCGCAGTCTCACTGCCGTGCTCTCACTTACCGGCATTCGGAGTTTGGCTAAGGTCAGTAACCCGGTGAGGCCCATCGCCTATCCAGTGCTCTACCTCCGGCAAGAAACACACGACGCTGCACCTAAATGCATTTCGGGGAGAACCAGCTATCACGGAGTTTGATTGGCCTTTCACCCCTAACCACAGGTCATCCCCCAGGTTTTCAACCCTGGTGGGTTCGGGCCTCCACACGGTCTTACCGCGCTTCACCCTGCCCATGGCTAGATCACTCCGCTTCGGGTCTTGGGCATGCGACTCAAACGCCCTATTCGGACTCGCTTTCGCTACGGCTACCCCACACGGGTTAACCTCGCCACACACCGCAAACTCGCAGGCTCATTCTTCAAAAGGCACGCAGTCACGGCCACAGTCCGAAGACTGCAACGACGCTCCCACGGCTTGTAGGCACACGGTTTCAGGTACTATTTCACTCCGCTCCCGCGGTACTTTTCACCATTCCCTCACGGTACTATCCGCTATCGGTCACCAGGGAATATTTAGGCTTAGCGGGTGGTCCCGCCAGATTCACACGGGATTTCTCGGGCCCCGTGCTACTTGGGTGTTCTTCAAGCGAGCCGTACAGATTTCGTCTACGGGGGTCTTACCCTCTACGCCGGGCCTTTCGCATGCCCTTCGACTACCCATACGGTTTCTGACTCGCCGACCGGCCGGCAGACCGATCAAGAAAAAACCCACAACCCGCACGCGCAACCCCTGCCGGGTATCACACACATACGGTTTAGCCTCATCCGGTTTCGCTCGCCACTACTCCCGGAATCACGGTTGTTTTCTCTTCCTGCGGGTACTGAGATGTTTCACTTCCCCGCGTTCCCTCCACACTGCCTATGTGTTCAGCAGCGGGTGACAGCCCATGACGACTGCCGGGTTTCCCCATTCGGACACCCCCGGATCACAGCTCGGTTGACAGCTCCCCGGGGCCTATCGCGGCCTCCCACGTCCTTCATCGGTTCCTGGTGCCAAGGCATCCACCGTGCGCCCTTAAAAACTTGGCCACAGATGCTCGCGTCCACTGTGCAGTTCTCAAACAACGACCAGCCACCCACCTCACCCAGCATGGGACCGGCACCAAGGAAACCAAAAACCCGTTCCCTCAGGACCCAACAGCGCGCCCGACACAAGCAACCACGAACCCACCCGTTCCACACGCCGAAGCGCAGTACTAAGGCCAGCCCGAAAGCCACCCATGCCGAATATTCAACGTTCCACCCATGAGCAACCACACGAGGACATTCGCCCCGAGCTGGCCATATGCTCCTTAGAAAGGAGGTGATCCAGCCGCACCTTCCGGTACGGCTACCTTGTTACGACTTCGTCCCAATCGCTGGTCCCACCTTCGACGGCTCCCCCCACAAGGGTTGGGCCACCGGCTTCGGGTGTTACCGACTTTCGTGACGTGACGGGCGGTGTGTACAAGGCCCGGGAACGTATTCACCGCAGCATGCTGATCTGCGATTACTAGCGACTCCGACTTCATGGGGTCGAGTTGCAGACCCCAATCCGAACTGAGGCCGGCTTTTTGGGATTCGCTCCACCTCGCGGTATCGCAGCCCATTGTACCGACCATTGTAGCACGTGTGCAGCCCAAGACATAAGGGGCATGATGATTTGACGTCGTCCCCACCTTCCTCCGAGTTGACCCCGGCAGTCTCCTGTGAGTCCCCGACATTACTCGCTGGCAACACAGAACAAGGGTTGCGCTCGTTGCGGGACTTAACCCAACATCTCACGACACGAGCTGACGACAACCATGCACCACCTGTACACCGACCACAAGGGGGACCGTATCTCTACGGTTTTCCGGCGTATGTCAAGCCTTGGTAAGGTTCTTCGCGTTGCGTCGAATTAAGCCACATGCTCCGCCGCTTGTGCGGGCCCCCGTCAATTCCTTTGAGTTTTAGCCTTGCGGCCGTACTCCCCAGGCGGGGAACTTAATGCGTTAGCTGCGGCACGGACGACGTGGAATGTCGCCCACACCTAGTTCCCAACGTTTACGGCGTGGACTACCAGGGTATCTAATCCTGTTCGCTCCCCACGCTTTCGCTCCTCAGCGTCAGTATCGGCCCAGAGATCCGCCTTCGCCACCGGTGTTCCTCCTGATATCTGCGCATTTCACCGCTACACCAGGAATTCCGATCTCCCCTACCGAACTCTAGCCTGCCCGTATCGAATGCAGACCCGGGGTTAAGCCCCGGGCTTTCACATCCGACGCGACAGGCCGCCTACGAGCTCTTTACGCCCAATAATTCCGGACAACGCTCGCACCCTACGTATTACCGCGGCTGCTGGCACGTAGTTAGCCGGTGCTTCTTCTGCAGGTACCGTCACTTGCGCTTCTTCCCTGCTGAAAGAGGTTTACAACCCGAAGGCCGTCATCCCTCACGCGGCGTCGCTGCATCAGGCTTTCGCCCATTGTGCAATATTCCCCACTGCTGCCTCCCGTAGGAGTCTGGGCCGTGTCTCAGTCCCAGTGTGGCCGGTCGCCCTCTCAGGCCGGCTACCCGTCGTCGCCTTGGTAGGCCATCACCCCACCAACAAGCTGATAGGCCGCGGGCTCATCCTGCACCGCCGGAGCTTTCCACGCACCCCCATGCAGGAGTGCGTCATATCCGGTATTAGCACCGGTTTCCCGGTGTTGTCCCAGAGTGCAGGGCAGATTGCCCACGTGTTACTCACCCGTTCGCCACTGATCCACCCCGAAGGGCTTCACCGTTCGACTTGCATGTGTTAAGCACGCCGCCAGCGTTCGTCCTGAGCCAGGATCAAACTCTCCGTGAATGCTTAGATCCACGAGAGCGGCACGGCATCCGGCGGAATAAGCCGAACCCGCGCACAGCGTCCTCGCTGTACTTCATTCAAAGGAACCCAAAGGGTTCAAAAATCTGGCGTTGAATTTTGGCACGCTGTTGAGTTCTCAAGGAACGGACGCTTCCATCGAAACCCTTCCGGGCCCCTCCGGGCGCTTCCCTTCTTCGTGTCTCCAGCTTATCAGATCCGCTTACCGCTTTTCCGACCCCCGCTGGCGGGGTTACTGCAAATTCACTGCCGCTCACGGAGCGTTCCTGCCCCGGGCGACCTGTGAACTGTACGGCCTGGACCGCCGTGTCACCAAATCGGGCCCGATCCCCCTCGCCCGCCCTACTGACATCGCGTCAACAGCGGAGCATGCTGTCTGCCATGGACGCACTTGCTGCTGTCGAAGCCCTGCTCAGCCCCGAGGGCCGGAGCGATCCGTTCCCCTACTACGCGGCCCTGCACGAGCACGGGCCGGTGATCTCCCTCAGTGACAGCTACACCGTGGTGGTCGGGTACGACGCGCTCGGACGGGCGCTGCGGGACCCGGTGCTGCGGGAGGAGGGGGTGGAATGGGTGCAGCTGCGGTGGCCGGACGTGGCGGACCATCCGGCGGTGCGGCTCTTCTCCGACTCGATGCTCTTCTCGGGCGACCCGGGCCATGCCCGGGTGCGGCGGCTGGTGAGCAAGGTGTTCACGGCGCGGCGGGTGGCGGAGCTGGCGCCGGCGGTCGAGCGGCTGACCGACAGGCTGCTGGACAGGCTGGCCGAGCTGGGGTCGGACGGGTCGCCGGTCGACTTCATGGCGAAGTTCGCCTATGCCCTCCCCGTGTCGGTGATCTGCGAGCTGCTGGGGGTCCCCGAGCAGGACCGGCTGTGGTTCCGTCCGCTGGTGGCCGATCTTGCGGCCCAGCTGGAGCCGGTCTACTCGACGGAGCACCTGGCCGCGGCCGACGCCGCCGCGGTGTCCCTGCTCGACTACTTCACCGCACTGGTGGCGGAACGCAGCGCGGAGCCGCGTGACGATCTGGTGAGCGCCCTGGTGCAGGTGCGGGACGAGGACGACGGCCGGCTGAGCGACTGGGAGCTGCTCTGCAACCTGGTGCTGCTGCTGGCTGCGGGCTTCGAGACGACGACCAATCTGCTGGGCAACGGCCTCGCTCTGCTGCTGGACCAGCCGGGCCGTTGTGAGGCGCTGCGTGCCGACCCCTCGGCCGCGTCCGCGTATGTGGAGGAGTTCCTGCGGTTCGACTCCCCTGTACAGCTCACCGCGCGATGGGCGCCGGAGGGTGCGGTGGTGGACGGGGTCGTGGTGCCGCCGGGGGGTGAGGTGCTGCTGCTGATGGGGGCGGCCAACCGTGATCCGGCGCGGTTCGAGCGGCCGGATGTCTTCGACCCCGAGCGACCGGCGAACCAGCCGTTGAGCTTCGGCGGCGGGCCGCACTTCTGCCTGGGGGCGGCGCTGGCCCGGCTTGAGGGGCGTACGGCCTTCGGGCGGTTGCTGGAGCGGTTCCCGCGAATGGAGGCGGCGGACGGGCGGACGCGTCGTGACCGGCTGACGCTCCGCGGCTATGCCTCCCTCCCGGTGGCGCTGGCGTCGGCGGCCGGGGGCGGTCAGTAGTCGCGGGACCCCAGGTGCACGCCCAGGGTCGCCACCCCGTCCAGGACCAGGTCGACGCCGACCGCGGCGAGCAGCAGGCCGAGCAGGCGGCCCAGCACCTCGATGGCGGTGTGGTGGGTGCGCTGGAGCACCCTGGTGAGGAGGAGTACGCAGAGCAGGTCGACGGCGATGACGGCCACATAGGCGCCGCCCACGGTGGCGCGCCAGGCCCAGTCGTCCCTCGCGACGGCTTCGAGGAGCAGGGCGGTCATCGCGAGCGGGCTGACGTGAAGGGCAGCAGCAGTTCCCGTACGCCCTCCGCGAGGCCGGGGCCTGTCGTTCCGGGTTCGCTGCCGAGGTGGAGGCCGAGGACGAGGCCGATGGCATAGATGAAGAAGATGGCCCCGCCGGCGATCTCCAGGGCCTGGGTGCTGATGTGGAAGAGGCCGTAGAGGGCGGGTGCCGCGAAGTCCGCGAGGAGTCCGATGAAGGCTGCTGCCGCAGCGGAGACCAGGGCCAGGGTGTGGAGTTCGGCGGTGGTCCTCGAGCGCGCGAGTGCCGCGAAGGAGAGCAGCACCTTGGGCGGGCCGACGACCGCGAGGAAGGCGATGAAGGCTCCACCGAGACTCAGCTGGTTCATGGTCGCATCATCGTCGGGGCGGGATCGGCAGCCGGGCGGTGACACACGGCGTCGGCCGTCCCTGTTCCTGGCAGGGGCGGCCGACGCCTGCGGGGGTTCATCCTGCCCGATCCGGGGCGTTCCGGTCAGTGGCCACCCGCGGTGAGGCGGTAACGAGTCGGTGACGGAGTGAATTCTGCTTGGCACGCGAAATTCACCGTATGTAGAATTCAACCGGCGTCGCGCTCTGTGGAACTCAGATGTTAACCGCGTCACACAGGGGTCCTTCAGGGCATGGAACTTCGAGGCGCTAGGTTGTGTTGTGTTGTGAATGGCTCCGCAGAGCAGGAGTGATGCCCCGGAGAGTGTCCCCGCACTCCCCGCACCGGCTCCCGGAACCCGCAGGACCGCTTGATCCCGGCACAAAGTCCCTGTGCCCGGGCCGCGGCGGCCCTGGTCACCCCGTCGTCCCACCCGGGAGGTCGGGTCAACCGGTCAGCGGACTTTCGGGAAGTAGGGACACCAGCCCATGAACACCGCGGCGCTACTCAGCTCGTCGTGGATCTTCATCCTTGCCTTCGCGGCAGTGCTCGGCGATGCCTTCCTGCCTTTCATTCCGAGCGGCACGATGGTGATCGTGGCGGTCCTCAAGACCGCCGACCTCGACGGCGCACCCGTACTTCTGGCACTCGGTGTCGCCCTGGCCTCGTTCCTGGGCGACCTCATCCTGCTGCGGATCGCCCGGCAGGGCGGCCCCTGGCTGCAGGCCCGGCTGGACCGCCGCCCGCAGTGGGCGGGCGCCACCACCAGGGTCCAGCAGGCGCTGGAGACCCGGGCGGCACGCACCGTGATCGTGGCCCGTTTTGTGCCCGCCGGGCGGACCATCCTCGACCTCGCCATGGGCGGCAGCGAGAACCCGCGCCGCTTTGTGCGCTGGTCGGCGGTGGCGGCGCTGGTGTGGGCGGCGTACATCGTCTCTCTGGGCTGGCTCAACAGCCACTGGTTCAACACCACCTGGCTGTCCTTCGCGGTCTCCTGTGCCGCCGCCACCACCATCAGCGCCTCCATCGCCCGGGTGATCCGGCGGCAGCGCCGATTCGCCACTGCCGCCTGAACACCCACCCCCTCGGACGCCTTCCCCCGGTCTCCCGGTTCCCGGACGGGCCCGCCGCCCTGCGGCCGGTGACCGGATCAGTAGATGAGCAGCCCCGCCGCCTGGCCGACCGTGTCGGCCAGGCGCCGCACATCCAGGTCCTCCGTGGCCGTTGCCAGCCGGTCCGCGTGGGCTGCCAGCTCCTGCAGCGACGGCTCACCCGGCAGCGCCGGCACGGACGAGGTCGCCGTGTCGTCCGATCCGGTCCCGTACTCGTCCTGCGACTGACGGTGCCGCAGGACATCGGCGAAGTACGCGGCGACCGCGTCCACCTGCAGCCGCCGGGGGGCGTCCGTCCAGAGCCCCGCGGCAAGATCGCCGGCCCCGATCCGGCCCGTGGCCTCGTGCGGCTGCCTGGTGCGGGGGTCCAGCCAGCGGACGGTCGCGGTGGCCAGCGGGCCGTCGGCGCCGGGCTTCAGCCGCACCGCGTACAGCGCCGTCACCGAGTGGCCGGGGCCCACCTCGCCGCCGTCCACCCGGTCGTCGCGGAACGCCTGGTCCGGAACCCGCCGGTCGTCGAACCCGATCAACCGGAAGGAGTCGACGGCAGCCGGGTCGAAGGCGACCTGCGCCTTGGCGTCGCGGGCCCGTAGATCGAGGTTGGCGGGAAGCTGGTCCACAAAGACCTTCCGGGCGTCCTCGTCGTCGGCGACATACGAGGTGTGCCCGTCACCGCGGTCGGCGAGCTGCTCCATCAGCTGGTCGCCGTACTGGCTGCCCACGCCCACGCCGAACAGCGTGATGCCCTGCTCCCGCCGGGCTTTGGAGACCCGCTCCAGGATCGTGTCGGAATCGGTGGACCCGGTGTTGGCAAGCCCGTCCGAGAGCACCACCACCCGGTTCACGGCCCCCTCCCGGCGCTGCTCCGCGGCCTGCTGGTAGCCGAGGGTCAGCCCGGCCTCGAGGTTGGTGGACTCCTCCGGGCTCAGCCCGTCGACCGCCTGGTGCAGCCGCCGCCGGGCCGCCGCGTCCACCGGATGGACGGCCGGCACCCGCAGTCGGGCGTCCGTGCTGAAGGAGACGATCGCCATCGAGTCCTGCGGGCGCAGCCGGTCGATCAGCAGGTTCAACGCCCTGCGGACCAGATCGAGGCGGCCGGTCTCGGCCATGGAGCCGGAGGTGTCGACGACAAAGGTGAGATCGGCCGGAGCGCGGGTCTCCGGATCCTCCGAGCGGGTCGCCAGTCCGACCCTCAGCAGTGACCAGCCGTCGCCTGCGCGGGCGGTGCGCGCTCCGTCGACGGTGACCGAGAAGCCGTCCCCGTCGGGCTCCGGGTAGTCCTGGCGGAAGCTGTTGACGAACTCCTCGGGGCGGACGTCCTCCGGAGCGGGCAGACGCCCGTCGGCCAGGGTGCGGCGGGCGTAGCCGTAGGAGGCGGTGTCCACGTCGAGGGCGAAGGTGGACCGCATCGCCGCGTCCGGCGTGGCGGGCGTCGGCTCACCGGTGCGGGTGCCGGGGGTCACACCGGCCGGTGCACCGTTCTTGGCGGCACCGTTCTGGGCGGCACCGTTCTGGGCGGCCCCGTTCTGGGCGGCCCCGTTCTGGGCGGCCCCGTTCTGGGCGGCGCCGTTCTGCGGCGCCCCCGCGGCGGGGGCCTTCGGATACGGGCGGTGCTGCGCGCCGTCGGAGGTCTGGGATCCGCCGCCGCCCGAGCAGCCGGAGGCCAGCAGGCCGGCGGTCAGCAGCAGGGCTGCCGCCGGCCCGGTTCTGAGCAGTGGACGACGTCCACCGGTGTGCGTGGTGTGCTGCATCGCTCCCCCTTGCAGACACGGCCCGCCTCTCGCGGGGGCCGTTGCCGACTCTGACGCGGCGTCGGCTGCGCCGGTGCCCTCTGAGGCGTTGCGGAAATGTCTCGAAATGGCAACAAGGTGCGTTGTAGGGGAGCCGTCAGGAGGTATCGGCCGTCAGTGCGATCGACGGATCTTTGTCGTGGCACTTCCTGATTGTCGAGATTGCGGCCTGTGCAGCACCCCATGGGGATGACGGTGCCGGACGGGCTCGGTGACGGGGGCCGCCGCGACCCCTCCGCGACGGCGGATGGGCGGATCCATGCACAATTGCCCGGGCTGGTGGGGCACAACAGATCAGGGGAGATCATGGGCACCATCTCGCGCAGGACCGTCCTGGCAGCTGCAGCCTCAGCGGCTGCCCTGGGGGCGGCCGCTGCCTGCTCGGGCAGTGGCGGCGAGGGGAGCAGCGACCCGGGGCACAGGCCCAGCGGCGGCACCAGCAGCAGCAAGGGCGGTGGCGGCGGTGCCACGGGTACCGGGCTCGGCGACAAGCAGCCCGTGCGGTCCATCGGTGACGGCTCCACCGCTGACACCGGGCCGCAGCAGGGCCAGCCCAAGCCCGAGCGGCTGCAGCCCGGTCAGCGGCCTCCGCAGTTCGTGGTCTTCTCCTGGGACGGGGCGGGGGAACTGGACAACAAGCTCTTCTCCCGGTTCCGGGATCTGGCCCAGAAGCACAAGGCGTCGATGACGTTCTTCCTCAGCGGCATCTACACCCTGCCGGAGTCCAAGAAGAACCTCTACCACCCGCCGCGCCACCCGGTGGGTGCCTCCGCCATCGGCTATCTCACCGACGCGCACATCCACTCGACCCTGCAGCAGGTACGCCTCGCCTGGCTGGAGGGCCATGAGATCGGCACCCACTTCAACGGCCACTTCTGCGGGCCCGACGGTGTGGGGCGCTGGTCGCCGGCCGACTGGGACAGCGAGATCCGGCAGGCCAAGCAGTTCGTCAAGGAGTGGCGGACCAACACCGGCTTCACCGATCTTGAACCGCTGCCGTTCGACTACGACAAGGAACTGATCGGAGGGCGCACCCCCTGTCTGGAGGGCCAGCGCAATCTGCTGCCCACCGCGGCGAAGCTGGGCTGGAAGTACGACGCCAGCTCACCCGGCGAACTGCAGGTCTGGCCCGGCAAGGTCCAGGGCAACCGGATCTGGAACTTCCCGCTGCAGTCCATACCCTTCCCCGGGCACTCCTTCCAGGTGCTGTCCATGGACTACAACATCATGGCCAACCAGTCGGGAGGCTCCCCCAAGGGAGACCCGGCCCGCTGGGCCGCCTGGCGCACCCAGGCCCGGGACTCCTACCTGGCCGGCTTCCGGCGGGCCTATGACACCAACCGGGCACCGTTCTTCATCGGCAACCACTTCGAGCAGTGGAACGGCGGCATCTACATGGACGCCGTCGAGGAGGCGTTGACGGAGATCGCCGGCCACCCCGAGGTCCGGCTGGTCTCCTTCCGGCAGCTGGTGGAGTGGCTGGAGGTCCAGGACCCCGCGGTGCTCCGCAAGCTCCGCACCCTCAACCCCGGCGACAAGCCCACCGGCGGCTGGGAGTCCTTCCTCGGCACCCCGAGTCCCAGCGCGGACGCCACCTCGGGACAGTCCGGTTCCGGCACCGGCGGCCCGTCCGGCTCCGCATCGACCTCGGCGACGCCTTCCATGCCGTAGCCGTCGGAGGCGCCGGTGCGCCGGCGGCCCTGCCGGTGGGTGACCGACGACGCACCGGCCGGAGCGGGCGGCCGAGCGGGTCCCCGGGGCCGGGTGCACCGCACCTGCGCCTCTGCTCGCGGCGGGTGGTGGCGCACCGGGTCTGTGCCCGGCCGGTGCGGCGACGCATCACCGGGGCGCCCGCGGTGAGGGCCGGAACCGGGAGCGCCCCGGCCGCGCCGGCTGCGGTGCGGGCGCCCAACGGCCCGGTTCCGGAAAACCGGGTGCAGCGGGTCCGGCGGGGTGCCATGGTGCGCGCATGGACCGTCGAAGACTGAGCGCCCGCGCCCATGCCCACCACCCCGTCGCGGCGCCGCTGAGCGACACGTCCGTACGCCGGCTGCTCGACCGGGCCGTGGTGCGCGGCGACGAGCGGGCACTGGATCTGGGGTGCGGCGAGGCGGAGTGGCTGCTGCGTGCGCTGGAGCGGCACCCGCGGATGCTGGCCGAGGGGGTGGACATCGACAGCGAGACGCTGGACCGGGTGCGGGACGAGGCGGTCCGACGGGGCGTGGCCGACCGGCTGGCCCTGCACCACATGCCTGCAGCGGAGTTCACCTCCGCGCGTAGCTTCGACATTGTGCTCAGCGTCGGCGCCACCCATGCCTACGGCGGACTTCGGCAGACCCTCACCGCCGCCCAGGAGCACCTGGCGCCCGGCGGGCGGGTGCTGGTCGGTGACGCGTTCTGGGAGCGGGAGCCCCACGCCGCCGTACGGGAGCTGCTGTCCGGGCCCAGCGAGTGGGCCGATCTCGCGGGCACCGTGGATCTGGTGACCGCCGACGGCTGGACACCGGTCCATGCCCACACCAGCACCCTGGACGAGTGGGACGACTACGAGTGGTCATGGACGGGGTCGCTCGCCCAGTGGGCCCTGGACCACCCGGACCATCCCGAGGCGCAGGAGGCGCTGAAGGTGGTGGAGGAGCACCGCGCGGAGTGGCTGCGCGGGTACCGGGGCGCGCTGGGGTTCGTCACCCTGCTGCTGCGGCGCACCGCCGGCTGAGTCGCCGGCCGGCGACGCCGAGGATGGCCGTCACCGCATCCCGGGGCGATGACTGATGGGCCATCAGATCTCCCCCCGGGATGCGGACGCGGTGGGTGCGGGCGCGCTGCTCTGTGGGAGGACGGGCTCCCGGCACTCCGGTCCTCAAGGGTCGCCGCACGGCACGCGAGGGACGGCCACGTGCCCGGGGAGGGGCCGGCCGGTCGAACGGTGGGCCTCCGGGCCGGGCGGCCCATGGCGCGGCTCCCCCGGGTCAGATACGGGTTGCCCCCGGCGGTTCCGCCAGGATCAGGTCGGCGACGGTGCGGGCGCCGCGCTCGCCCAGCAGGACGGTGTAGTGGTTGGTGCCGGGGGCCGCGACGGTGGTGACGGTGGCCGGGTCCAGGGCGGCGGCGGTGAGGCGGTCCGCGTCGTACATGCCCTGGGGCTGGTCCAGCAGACCGCGTTCGGCCCAGAGCAGGGCGGCCGGGCAGGGCAGCTTTCTGATCGCCCCCGCCGCCTCCGCGTCGAGGAGCACCTGGCCGCCGTCGATGTGTACGGCCTCCGCCACGCAGGACGAGCGGAGCTCGGGCTCATGGCCGACCAGGTCGCGCTGGAGGTGGGCGTCCAGCCGGGCGGTCCACAGGTCCTCGCCGAACGCCGGATGGGCCCGCCAGAAGTCGCGGTAGGCCTCCCGGCTGGGGAACTCCTGGCCGAGGCGCGACAGCGCCGGCCCCAGGACCGCGGCCAGGGCGTCGTCCTCGGTGACGCCCTCCGGAAGCGGGAAGCTCACCGCGCCGTCGACCAGCACCACCCGGCGGACCCTCCCGGGGTGGCGGACGGCCGTGAGGGCGGCCACCCAGGCACCCATGGAGTGGCCGGCGACCACGGCGTCCGCCAGCCCCAGATGGTCCAGTACGGCTGCCGCGTCGTCGGCGTGCCGGGCAAGGCCGTAGGGCGCGGCGACCGACCGGCTGGCGGCCCGGCCGCGCAGGTCGGGCGCGACCAGGGTGACCCGCCCGGCCAGCTGCTCGGCGACCTCGCCCCAGGCGAGTCCGTTGGCGGTGATGCCGTGCAGGGCCAGCACGGTGGGCGCCGTGGGGTCGTCGGCGGGCCAGTGCAGCACCGCCAGGTCGCCGCCGGCCACGGGGACGGTGAACTCCTGCGGGTGACGACGGGTCATACGGCAGCGCCTCCGGTGCGTCGGGTGGAGCGGGTCGAACGGGCCTCGCGGATCCGGGCGGGCAGCCGCACGGCACCGCCCGGCAGCAGGTACACCACGGCGACGAAGAGGGCGCCGAGGAGGAAGAGCGGCTGGGACAGCGGGACACGCAGCACCGCGGGCAGGCCCTGCACGGCGGCCGAACCGGAGAGGTCGCCCAGCCGGTGGTCGGCCCAGGTGTAGAGGACACCGCCCAGCAGCGGGCCCCAGCGGGTGCCGGAACCGCCGAGGACCACCATGACGAGCAGTGACAGGGTGAAGTCGGAGGTGGCCGCCTGGGGGGTGGCTCCTCCCGAGAGAAGAAGGTAGACCACGCCACCGACAGCGGCGAGGGCCGCGGCGAGGACGAAGGCGACCAGCTTGAAGCCGTGGGGGCGCAGGCCCAGCACCTCCACCCGGCGTTCGTTCTCCCGGATGCCCTCCCAGACCCGTCCGGTGGGCGAGTTGACGGCCCAGTGGACGACGGCCAGGGTCAGCACCAGGTACCCGAGGGCGATCCAGTAGAGGTTGGCGGTGTTCTCGATGCCGACCAGCGCTCCGGGCAGCCGGTCGGCGGGGGCCGAGCGGCCCTCCTCGCCGCCGGTGAGCCCACCGGGGTTGCGCTGCACCAGGATCGACCCGGCCTGGGCGAAGGCGAGGGTCACCATGGAGAAGCCGATGCCGGTGACCCGCAGCGACACCGCGCCGAGCAGTGTCGCCAGCAGCACGGCGAAGGCCACACCCAGCAGCGCGGCGGGCAGCAGCGGCAGCTTCAGCTCCAGCATGGCGACGTCGGTGGCGTAGAGCCCTGCGGCGAACCAGAGGGCATGGCCGAAGGAGAGCAGCCCGGTGCGGCCCAGCAGCAGGTCGTAGCCGGTGGCGAGGGCGCCGAAGACCAGGCACAGCGCCAGCAGTTGCAGGCTTCCCGCGCTGCCGAGCGGACCGTCCAGCAGCCCCGGCAGGGGCAGCGTGCTGTAGGGCGCGGCGAGGAGCAGCAGCAGGACCGCCGCGGGCCACCAGCGGGCGGCGCTGCGCAGGCCGGAGGCCTTGCGCGGCAAGGCGGGTGGGGCTTTGTCAGTGGGGGTCTGCATGATGGTCCCGGTGGTCATGCGAGCCTCCCGGTCAGGCCGCGCGGGCGCACCAGGAGCAGTACGGCGAGCAGGACGACGACGGAGAGGTCGCCGAGCCCGGCGGCGGTGTAGTAGTTGGCGAACTGCTGGACCAGGCCGACGGCCACGGAGGCCGCGGCGGCCCCGGTGACGGAGCCCATGCCGCCCATCACGACGACCACGAACGCGAAGATCAGCAGCGAGGTGCCCTGGCCCGGGCTCACGGAGCCGAAGTAGAGGCCGCCCAGGGCACCGGCGAGGGCGGCGGCTGCGCCGCCGATGGCGAAGACGAGGGTGAAGGCCTTGCGTACGTCGATGCCCAGGGCGGTGACCATCGCCCGGTCCTCGACCCCGGCGCGTACGACGAGGCCGTGACGGGTGCGGCCGAGGAAGAGCTTGAGGGCGGCGAGGACGGCGGCCGCGGCGGCGATCAGGATCAGACGGTTGACGGGCACGGCGGCGCCGAGCAGATGGAAGGTGCCGGCCAGCGCGTCCGGCTGGGGGAACGGGCGGGCGTCCGCGCCCCAGACGGCCATCAGCAGCGCGGGCACCGCGAGGCCCACGCCGACGGTGGCGAGGACCTGTTCCCGCGGGCGCGAGTAGAGGGGGCGGATCAGGGCGAGTTCCAGCAGGACGGCCGCGGCGGTGCCCACCGCCGTACCGAAGACGACGGAGAGGAGGAAGCCCGCGCCACCGGGTCCGGCGCCGGGGAGGTTGCCGTCGGCGGCCCACCAGGTGGCATAGGCGCCGACCGAGAGCAGCGCGCCGTGGGCGAAGTTGAGCACATCCATCAGACCGAAGATCAGCGACAGTCCGGAGGCGGTGAGGAAGTAGAGCGCACCCAGGCCGAGACCGGTGAGGGTGAGCAGGACGACGGTGTCCATCAGGGGCTGGCCTCCTGCGGGGCTGCTGCCTGGGCGGTGGCCGTGGCTGCGGGGTGACGGCCGACGCCCAGGAGCCGGCGGGCTGCTTCGGGGTCCTGGAGGAGTTCGGCGGTGGGGCCTGCGTGGGCGGTGCGGCCGTCGGCGAGCACGGTGCAGTCGCCCGCCAGCCGGCGCACCACGGCCAGGTTCTGCTCCACCAGCAGGACCGGCACGGCTTGCGCGGCGCGTTCCAGCACCTGGGCGACCTCGGTGACGACCTTGGGTGCGAGGCCCTTGGTGGGTTCGTCGGCGATGATCAGCCGGTTGCGGTTGAGCAGGGTACGGCCGATGGCGACCATCTGCTGCTGGCCTCCAGAGAGGGTGCCGGCGGCCTGCCTGGCACGCTGTCTGAGCTCGGGGAAGAGGCTGTGCACCAGGGCGTAGTCGGGGTCGGGGTCGCGTTCGGCGAGGCGGAGGTTCTCGGCGACGGTGAGCGCGGCGAAGACACCTCGGTCCTCGGGTGCGTAGCCGATGCCGCGGCGCACCGCGGCGTGGGTGGGCAGCCGTACCGTCTCCTCGCCGTCGAACAGGACGCTGCCGGTGCGCGGCACCAGGCCGAGGACGGCCTTGACGGTGGTGGTCTTGCCGGCGCCGTTGCGGCCGAGCAGGGCGGTGACGCCGGCCGGGGCGACGTCCAGGTCGACGCCGTGCAGGATGTGGCGGCCGCCGATGACCACACGCAGGTCGCGTACGGACAGCAGGGGGGCTGCGGTCCCGGGGCCGCCAGCGGTGGCGGATGTTCCGGCGGTTGTCACAGCGCCTCCCCGAGGTAGGCCTGCTGCACGGTGGTGTCGGCCATCACGGCCGCCGGGGTGTCCAGGGCGAGCAGGGTGCCGTGGTGCATCACGGCCAGCCGGTCGGCCAGACCGAGCAGGACGTCCATGTGGTGCTCGACCATGAGCACCGTCCGCCCCTGGTCGCGATGGACGGAGCGGATGAGTTCGGTGAGGGCGGGCACCTCCTCCGCGGAGACGCCCGCCATGGGTTCGTCGAGCAGGATCAGCCGGGGCTCGCCGACCAGCAGCACGGCCAGCTCCAGCTTGCGCTTCTCGCCGTGGGAGAGGTCACCGGCCGGGGTGTCGGCGCGATGGGCGAGCCCGGTGCGCTCCAGGGTCTCGGCGACCTGCCGGGGGTAGCGGTCGGCCCGCCGCCAGATCCGGTAGGAGGTCCGCCCCGCAGCCTGGGCGGCGAGGCGGACATGGTCGGCGGCGGTCATCCCCGGCCACAGGGAGGAGGTCTGGAAGGTCCGGCCCAGGCCGCGGCGGGCCCTGGCGTGGACGGGCTCAGCGGTGATCTCGGCGCCGTCCAGGGCGATCGTCCCGGTGGTGGCCCCGGTGAGGCCGGAGATCAGATTGAACAGAGAGGTCTTGCCTGCGCCGTTGGGCCCGATGAAGGCAACGAACTCGCCCTGGGCGACGTCCAGGGAGACGTCCTCGACGATGGTGGCCCCGCCCACCGTCCAGCCGAGCCCGCGCAGCCGCAGCACGGGGGTTGCCGGGTGGGTCATGGTTCAGCCCGCGGTCTTGGCGACCGGCGGGGCCACCTGGTCAGGACCGAGGACCTTCTCCACCGACGGCTTGGCGTCGGCGCCGCTGCCGGTGAGCTTCACCTGGAACATGGGCTGGAGCAGCGCGTGGTCCTCGGCGCGGATGGTGAGCCGCCCCTTGACCCCTTCGAAGGACCAGCCCTCCAGGGCCTTCACCAGGGCGTCGGTGTCCCCGGTCTGACCGCTCGTGGCCTCCAGCGCATGGACGGTCATCTGGGCCGCGGTGAACCCGTCGGGACTGAAGAGGTCGGGAGTGGCCCCGGCCTTCTCCAGCGACGCGGTCATGGCCTTCTCCACGGCGGTGCCCGCGGCCCCGGCGAAGTAGTGGTCGAGGAAGGAGATCTTCTCCCCGGCCGCACCGAACAGCGGATAGGAGGCGGCCAGGTCGAGCCCGGTGACCACCTTGGTGGCGGAGAAGACGCCTTGCTGGTTGAGGGACTGCCACAGCGCCGGGGCGGTCTCCCCGGCCCAGGCGACAAAGAGCAGGTCCGGCTTGGCCGCCTTGGCCTGCTTGGCGAAGGGGGTGAGGTCGGTGGCGCTGGGCGGTGCCAGTACGGAGCCCACCGCCGCTCCCTCGCCGCCCAGCACGGCCTTGACCGCCGCGACGTTGGCCTGGCCGAAGGCGCTGTCCTGGGCCAGCACCGTGACCTTGCGGCCCTTGGCGTCGCCGATGAAGGAGGCCGCGGTGAGGATGTCCTGGTAGCTCTGGCGCCCGGAGCGGAAGGTGTACTTGTTGATGCCGGTGACCTGGTCGGCTGCGGCCGGCCCGCTGATGAACAGCACCTTGTTCTGGGCGGCGATCGGGGCGAGTTGCAGGGCCACGCCGGAGGCGGTGGATCCCGCGAGGACCTTGTAGCCCTTGCCGATCAGGTCCTTGGCCTCGGACACGGCCTTGGCCGGGTCGCCGGCGTCGTCCTGCTCGGTGATCTGCACCGGGTGGCCGGCGACCGCTCCGGTGCCCTTGGTGGCGTAGTCCAGACCGGCCTTGAAGCCCTCCAGGTACTGCTTGCCGTAGGCGGCGAGCGGACCCGTCCGGGAGTAGACCAGACCGACCTTGACCGGTGCCTTGGCGGCATCGCCGCTGCCGGCGCCGTCCCCGGCGGTGCCGGCGGTTCCGGCCTTGGCGCAGCCCGCCGCGAGCACGACGCTCGCGGCCAGCAGCACCAGGGTGCGGGCGGGTCTGCGGGTACTGCGGGGGCTGGACTGGCGCATGGTGACCGACTCCTGGCGGCTGCGGTGGCATGGGGGCTGCCGGAACCGTAGGAGGAGCCCGCCGCGGCGCACATGTGGCCGGATGCCGTTTCCCGGCCGGGAGTTGTGTGGCCGTCCCACATGGAAGGCGGACGAGCGCCGCCGGGAGGGTGGTCGATGTGGCCGCCCGGCCCATTGAGGCGGGCCCCGGAAGCGGGCCCGTGGCCGGTCCGTGCAACCAGGGCGCGTGACCAGGACGCGTGACCAGGCCGTACGACCAGGCCGTGCAACCAGGGCGCGTGACCAGGCCGTGCACCCGAGACGGCCGGTCGGCCGGGCCGGAGAGCCGGATGGCAACGCCGGGCGACAGGAGCCGGGCGATCGGGCCACACAATCGGAGAGGAATGCGATGGACAAGGTCCTGCACTCCGCCGCGGAAGCGGTGGCGGACATCCCCGACGGGGCGCTGCTGGCCGTCGGCGGCTTCGGGCTCTGCGGTATCCCGTCGACGCTGATCGGCGCGCTGGCCGCGGCGGGCACCGGCGGGCTGCGGGTGGTCTCCAACAACTGCGGTGTGGACGACTGGGGTCTCGGCATCCTGCTGGCTGCCGGCCGCATCGTCCGGATGACCTCGTCCTATGTGGGCGAGAACAAGGAGTTCGCCCGCCAGTACCTCTCCGGGGAACTGGAGGTGGAGCTCACCCCCCAGGGCACCCTGGCCGAGCGACTTCGGGCCGGCGGCGCCGGCATTCCGGCATTCTTCACCCCGGCCGGGGTGGGCACCCAGGTCGCCGACGGCGGTCTGCCGTGGCGCTACCGCTCCGACGGCAGCGTCGCGGTGGCCTCCCCGCCCAAGGAGGTGCGGGAGTTCGACGGCCGGCGGTATCTGCTGGAGGAGGCGATCACCGCAGACTTCGCACTGGTGCGGGCGTCGGTGGCGGACCGCCACGGCAACTGCGCCTTCCATGCCGCGGCCCGCAACTTCAATCCGCTGTGCGCCTCCGCCGGCCGGGTCACCCTGGTGGAGGCGGAGCGCATCGTGGAGCCCGGCGAACTGCCGCCGGACGCCGTCCATCTGCCCGGGGTCTATGTGGACCGGGTGGTCGCCGCCGATCCGTCCGACAAACGCATCGAGCGCCGTACCGTGCGCCCCCTCGCTCCCCAGGAGATCTGACCATGGCCCTCGACCGTGAACTGCTGGCAGCCCGGGCCGCCCGGGAACTGCGGGACGGGGAGTACGTCAACCTGGGCATCGGCCTGCCCACCCTGATCCCGAACCATCTGCCGCCGGGTGTCCGGGTGGTCCTGCACTCGGAGAACGGCATTCTGGGTGTCGGCCCCTATCCGGAGCAGGGTGACGAGCATCCCGATCTGGTCAATGCGGGCAAGGAGACGGTGACCACCGCCCCCGGCGCGGCGTACTTCGACTCGGCGGTGTCCTTCGGCATGATCCGGGCGGGCCGGATCGATGTCTCGGTGCTGGGGGCGATGCAGGTCTCCGCCCGTGGTGACCTGGCGAACTGGATGATCCCCGGCAAGGCCGTGAAGGGCATGGGCGGCGCCATGGACCTGGTGCACGGCGCACGCCGGCTGATCGTGGTGATGGAGCACACCGCGAGGGACGGCTCGCCCAAGATCGTCGAGGAGCTGGACCTGCCGGCCACCGGGCGTGGCATGGTCGACCGGATCGTGACCGACCTGGCCGTCATCGATGTCACTCCGGACGGACTGCGGCTGGTCGAGCTCGCCCCGGGCGTCAGTGAGGAACAGGTCCGGGCGGCGACCGGGGCACATCTGGCCATTCCGGTTCAAAACTGACCGAATGTCATGGGGCGTACACCCGAGCACAGTTCGATTCCGTTATCACACAATCAATTGAAGATGGCCCGTCAATGTTAAATCTTCACTATAGAAAGGCAGCCACTCCACGAATCTGTTGCGATCAAGCGTGCGGCCCGCGACAGTTGGCGTGCAAGTCGGGACGGCGTCGCAGCGAATGACCCTGGGGGGAACGACGTCGTCCGACCTGGCGCCCTGCGCCGGGCGGGGGGAGTCCCCGAGCCGCACAGCCGGCTCCGGGGTCATGGGTCTGTGGGGGCAGACCCATGACCCCGCACGGGTGCTTCCGCACCCGCGGCTTCGGCATCCCGTCATTCCCCCTGGGGCAGAGCGACGGCGAGCGTCATACGCCCGCCAGGGGGGTTGCCGAGATGACGCAGGTCTCCGCCGGACCGCCACCCGTACCGCGCGCCACACCGTCCGACGGCGCACCGCCAGGCACCCCCGCGCCGGGGGCCGTCCGCCTGGCCGGGCCCGCAACCGCGACCGCAACCGCGACCGCAACCGCAACCGCACCCGGGACCTCGGCCGCAACCGAGCCGCCGACCGCGCACACCGCCCCGGCATCCGCCCCGGACCCGATCGCCGGCGCGGCCCCGGACCTGCAGTCGATCCCGGACCCGCAGTCGATCCCGGGCCCAGTCCCGAGCCCCGACCCGCACCCACCCGCCGGCCCACCGCCCGGCTACGACTACTCCCGCTACAGCCGCCTCGCCGGCCCGCTCACCGAACCGGGCCTCCGCCGCCCCTACCGGGTCGAGTACCGCAGCCTGCTGCGCCTGGAACGCCACCGCATCCGCGCCGCCCTGCTGCTGACCGGCGCACCCCTGCTGGAGGCCGCACTGCTGGTGTGGCTGCTGCTCCCCTGGCACTGGCCGCACCGCCCCGGGGAGCAGCACATCTGGCTGCTGGTCGGCGACAAGGTGATGATCTCCATCGTGTCGGCCATCGAGGTCTTCCGCCTCATCAATGTGGTCTCCAACTCCCATGCCACCCTGGTCGCCCGTGACCCCGTCCCGGTGACGCCGCAGTCCGGCACCCGGGTGGCCTTCCTCACCACCTGCGTGCCCGGCAAGGAGCCGCCCGCGATGGTCAGGGCGACGCTCCGCGCCGCGCTGCGGGTGCACCACGACGGGCCGTACGACGTCTGGCTGCTGGACGAGGGCAACGACCCCGGGCTGCGGGCGCTCTGCGCCGACCTCGGAGTGCGGCACTTCTCCCGCCGCGGCGTGGCCGAGTGGAACCGGCCGAGCGGCCGCTACCGCGCCCGCACCAAGCACGGCAACTACAACAGCTGGCTGCAGGCGCACGGCTCCGACTACGACTTCTTCGTCTCCGTGGACACCGACCATGTCCCCCTGCCCGGCTTCTGCGAGCGGATGCTGGGCTACTTCCGCGACCCCGACGTCGCCTTCGTGGTGGGGCCGCAGGTCTACGGCAACTACGACTCGGCGGTCACCAAGGCCTCCGAGAGCCAGCAGTTCCTCTTCCACGCGCTGATCCAGCGGGCGGGCAACCGCTACGGCTCCCCGATGTTCGTCGGCACCAACAACGCCGTCCGAGTCAGCGCGCTCCAGCAGATCGGCGGCCTGTGCGACTCCATCACCGAGGACATGGCCACCGGCCTGGAGTTCCACCGCACGCGCAATCCGCAGACCGGCAGCCGCTGGAAGTCCGTCTACACCCCGGATGTGCTCGCCGTCGGCGAGGGACCCTCCTCCTCGTGGACCGACTTCTTCAGCCAGCAGCTGCGCTGGAGCCGGGGCACCTACGAGACGCTGCTGCGGCAGTTCTGGCGGGCTGCCTGGGGGCTGTCCCCGGGCCGGCTGCTCAACTACACCCTGATGGTCTGCTTCTACCCGATGGCGGCGCTCACCTGGCTGCTGGGCGGCGTCTCCAGCGTGCTCTACCTGGGCTTCGGAGCCTCCGGCGTCCATGTCCCCGCGCAGACCTGGATGATGCTCTACAGCGACGCCGCCGCGCTCCAGGTACTGCTCTACACCTGGAACCGGCGCCACAACGTCTCCCCGCACGAGCCCGAGGGGTCCTCCGGGGTGGCGGGGATGCTGATGTCCGCGCTGTGCGGACCCATCTACGCCGCTGCGCTGCTCCAGGCGCTGCTCCGCCGCGGCAGCGCCTTCGTGGTGACGCCCAAGGGCGGCTCGACCAGCCCCGACCGGCTGCGGACCTTCCGTATCCACCTGTTCTGGGCGGCGGTCTTCGGCGGCTCCCTCGCCGCCTCCTTCTTCACCGGCAACACCCATGCGGCGATGCGCACCTGGGCCTGCATCGCGCTCTTCTTCAGCCTGCTGCCCCTGCTGATCCAGGGCGCCGAGCGGGCCCGGGCCGCACATGCGGCACATCACCAGGGGGGTGACCGGACATGATGTTCCAGACGACCGGCAGGACCAGGCGGCTCGCGATGGGCAGCACCGTGTTCCTGGCCGTGGCCGGGATGAACGCACCTGCTGTGCTCGGCTTCGCCGGCGACCAGTACCACCGCTATGTGATCTCCCGGCCGGCCTACAAAGCGGCCTACGGCTTCTGGCAGACCATCCACATACCCGAGGCGTTCCGGGTCAACGCCATCCATGCCACGCTGCTGCACACCGGCAAGCTGCTGATCGTCGCCGGCTCCGGGAACAACCAGCAGAACTTCGACGCGGGCACCTTCAGGACCCTGCTGTGGGACCCGGTACGCAACAGCTACAAACTGATCCCCACCCCGGTCGACATGTTCTGCAGCGGACACGCCGCGTTACCGGACGGCCGGGTGCTGGTGGCCGGCGGCACGCTGCGCTACGAGGCGCTGGACGGCGCCGTGAAGAAGGCCGCCGGCACCATGCGGGTCCGCAATGAGAACCCAGACCGGGCGCACAGCTTCCCCAAGGGCACCGTCTTCGTCGCACCGGACGGCAGGCGGTACCGCTCCACCGCCCGGGTGTCGGTGCCCGCCGCCACCAAGACCGTCAGCTGGACCACCGACCGGACCGGGGGGCGCCACCAGCGGGTCACGGTCACCGCGGGCGAGCAGCATGTCTTTGTGGAGGCGGTCGCCGAGGGCGCCGGCTACACCACCAGCACCGCGGCGCAGTACACCATCCAGGGCCTCATCGGGGACGACGCCCGCAACCTCTACGGCATGGCCGAGAAGATGACCCTCGACAAGCAGGACTTCCAGGGCATCCGCGCCGCCTATGAGTTCAACCCGGACACCGAGCGCTACGAGCGGGTGCCCGACATGGCGTACGCCCGCTGGTACCCCACCCTCACGGGGCTGCCGGACGGCCGGGTGGTCACCGTCTCCGGTCTGGACGACACCGGGCAGGTCCTCACCGGCAACGACAACGAGATCTTCGATCCGGCCACCCGGACCTGGTCCAAGGCGCCCGACCACTACTTCCCCACCTATCCGGCGCTCTTCCTGACCGCCAAGGGGCAGCTCTTCTACTCCGGTTCCAACTCCGGCTACGGCCCGGCGACCAAGGGCCGCACCCCCGGCATCTGGGACCTGAGCGACGACAGCTTCACCGTGGTCCCGGGGTTGCGTGCACCGGACCGTCTGGAGACCTCGTCCTCGGTGCTGCTGCCGCCCGCCCAGAACCAGAAGGTGATGGTGCTGGGCGGCGGCGGGGTCGGTGAGTCGGCGAAGTCCACCGCGCGCACCGACATCGTGGACCTCTCCGCGCCGGACCCGCACTTCACCCCCGGCCCCGACCTGCCCGCAGGCGGCACCCGCTACCTCAACAGCGTGATCCTGCCGGACGACACCGTGTTCACCACCGGCGGCTCCGCCGACTACCGGGGCAAGCACAGCAGCGACATCCTCAAGGCGCAGATGTACCACCCGGAGAGCAACACCTTCAGCACGGCCGCCGCGCCGTCGATCGGCCGCGACTACCACTCCGAGGCGCTGCTGCTGCCCGACGGACGGGTCGTCACCCTGGGCTCCAACCCGCTGTTCGCGGACCGGGCCGACACCGAGCCGGGCTCCTTCGAGCAGCGGATCGAGATCTTCACCCCCGCCTATCTCTTCCATGGTCCCCGGCCGGAGCTCACCGGCGGGCCGGCGACCGTGCACCGCGGCGCCACCGCGGTCTTCGCCACCCCGGACTCGGCCGGGATCGCCACCGCCCGGCTGATGCGGCCCAGTTCGGTCACCCATGTCACCGATGTGGAGCAGCGCTCGGTGGCGCTGGGGGTCACCCGGGAGCAGGGCGCGGTACGGCTGTCGGTACCGGCCAGTGCCGCGCTGCTGCCGCCGGGCTGGTACATGCTCTTTGTCACCGACCGCTCCGGCACCCCCTCGGTGGCCCGCTGGGTGCAGGTGGGCTGAGTTCAGCGCCCGGTGTTGCGCACCAACTCCAAGGCGTAGTCCGTCCAGAAGCGGCCCGGTGCGGGTGCACCGGGCCGGCACTGCCCGTCGGACTCCCCGGGGTTCTTGATCCACAGATAGGCGTCCACCCGCTCGCGGCCGGTGCGGGTGGTCGGCGCCTCGCCCAGTGCCCGGCCCGGCGGGTTGCACCACTCGTCGCCGCCGAGCGGGCCGTTGCCGTTGCGACTGGTGTCGATGACGAAGTGGGCGCCGCCCAGCGCGGCCGAGATCCGCTGTCCGTAGGCGGCACTCTCCTGGGTGGAGTAGAAGTTGGCTACATTGACGGCGAAGCCGGCGGCACGGCCGACGCCCGCCCTGCGCAGCGCGGCCGCCAGCTGCTCGGGCTGCTTCACCCACCCGGCGTTCCCTGCGTCCAGATAGACCCGGACCCGGGGGCGGCGGCCCAACTCCTCCACCGCGTCGGCCAGCAGGGCATAGCGTTCGTCGGCGTCGGCGCCGCGCAGACAGCCGTCCAGGGTGTGCGCCACGGCGTCGGGCTCCAGCACCACCCAGGCAGCCCGGTCGGAGATCCCGGCGGCCACCTCGGCGATCCAGGAGCGGTAGGCGGCCGCATCCGCGGCGCCACCGGCCGAGTACTGGCCGCAGTCCCGATGGGGGATGTCATAGGCGACCAGCAGCGCGGTGCGGCCGACCCGGGAGGCCTCCAGGGTCAGCTGCTCCGCCTGGGCCCTGGCGTCCGGGCCGCCCAGCCACAGGGCGCCCGGCTGGTCGGCGATCCTGGCCAGCTCGGCGGCCTCCTGCGTCCGGCCCTCCCGGCGCAGCTCGGCGGTCTGCTGAGCCGCCGAACCGGTCCCGGAGACATAGAAGAGCTGGCCGGAGGGTTGCACAGGGACCGCCGGAACGGACGGCGCCGCAGCCCCCACCCGGCCCGACCCGGACTGGGTGCAGCCCGCGGCGGCCGCTGTGAACAGCAGCACCGCGGCGACCGCCCCGCTCCATCCGCGACGCACCCCGCCCCCTCCCCGACAGGCCCGCACGGCCTCCAGCTTGGCACAGCGGCCCACCGGGAAAGGGGGTTTCGCAGACGGCCCGTCAGCCCTGGTGAAGGTCCGGAATCCGCCAGTCCAGGGGCTGGTGACCCAGGTCCGCCAGCGCCTTGTCGATCTGGGAGAAGGGACGGCTGCCGAGGAACAGCTTGGCCGACAGCGGCGACGGGTGCGCCCCCTGCACCACCACATGCCGGGTGGTGTCGATCAGCGGCAGCTTCTTCTTGGCGTAGTTGCCCCAGAGCACAAAGACGCAGGGCTCCGCACGGTCGCTGACCGCACGGATCACCGCATCGGTGAACTTCTCCCAGCCCTTGCCCTTGTGCGAGTTGGCCTCGTGGGCACGGACCGTCAGCACCGCGTTGAGCAGCAGCATGCCCTGCTCGGCCCAGTGCATCAGATAGCCGTTGTCCGGGGTCTCCACCCCGAGGTCGGCCTTGAGCTCCTTGAAGATGTTGCGGAGCGACGGGGGGACCTTGGTCCCCGGGCGGACCGAGAAGCACATGCCGTGCGCCTGGCCGTCGTCGTGGTAGGGGTCCTGACCGAGCACCAGGACACGCACCCGCTCGTACGGAGTGGCCTGGAGCGCCGAGAAGACCTCACCGCGCGGCGGGAAGACCTGGTGCTCGGCCCGCTGCTCGGCCACAAAGGCCGCCAGCTGCCGGAAGTAGGGCTGCGCGGTCTCGTCGGCGAGCACCGACCGCCAGGACTCCGGCAGCGCGAACTCCTCCAGCAGCTCCCCCTCGGCCGACCCCTCCACCGGCCCCGCCACCGACTCAGCGCCCGACACGTCCGACACGTCAACGACCTCCCACAGCACGGATCCTCCGGACGGCCGACCTCTGCGCGGCCCTCCCCCTTCAGCAAGCACCGTATACGCCACCGCCGACAGCCCGACCCGCCGCAGGTCGAGCGGGTGGCCGGAAGGGGGGTGCCGAGCCCTCGGACGGGTACGGTCGATCCAGACGCTCCCGCAACCCGGAGGAGGCCGCCGTCGTGAACGGCACCGAGCACCACCCCGCCCCGCTCCCCCGCACGCTCCTCTCGCGGCTGCCGCACCCGGTGGTGCAGGCCCCCATGGCGGGTGGCGCCTCCACACCGGCGCTCACCGCGGCGGTCTCGGGCGCCGGCGGCCTGGGCTTCCTCGCGGGCGGCTACACATCCCCGCAGGCGCTCCGCGAGGAGATCGCGCTGACCCGGACGCTCACCGACGCGCCGTTCGGCGTCAATGTCTTCGCACCCACCCTTCCTGCCCCGCACGCGGCGCAGACCGCCGCCCGCTACCGGGAGGAACTGGCAGGCGAGGGCGAGCGGTACGGCACCGCGCTGCCGCCCGTACCCGACTGGGACGACGACGCCTACGAGGAGAAGCTGGATGTGCTCGCCGAGACGGCGGTGCCCCTGGTCTCCTTCACCTTCGGCTGCCCCGACCCGGACACCATCGCCAGGCTCCAGTCCGGTGGCACCGAGATCGCCGTCACCGTCACCTCCCCCGAGGAGGCGGTGACCGCGCTGCGCGCCGGTGCCGACATCCTGGTGGTGCAGGGCCCCGAGGCGGGCGGCCACCGGGGCTCCTTCGAACCGCTGGGCATCGCCGACACCGGGCCCGGCCTGCTGGAACTGCTGCCCGCGGTCCGCAAGGCGGTGGAGGAGGACGGCGCCCGGATGCCGCTGCTGGCGGCCGGCGGGGTGATGGACGGCGCCGGACTGGCGGCCGTGCTCGCCGCCGGGGCGGCGGCCGGGCAGCTGGGCACCGCTTTCGTCGCCACCCCGGAGAGCGGCGCGCACCCGCTGCACAAGCGGGCCCTCACCGATCCGCGCTGGACGGAGCACGGCGCCTTCGGCTCCTCCACCACGGTCACCACGGCCTTCTCGGGACGCGCAGCCCGCGCCCTGGTCAACCGGTTCGTCGCGGAGCACCGCGCGGCCGCGCCCACCTCCTGCTTCCCGCTGGTGAACCATCTGACGGCGCCACTGCGCCGGGCGGCCGCCGAACAGGGCGACCCGGACGGCATGGCGCTGTGGGCGGGCACCGGCCACCGGCTGGCCCGCACCATGCCCGCGGCGGAGCTGGTGGAGCTGCTGGTCACCGAGCTGGCCGAGGCCACCGGCACCCCCCACGGCCACCGCGCCGCCCCCTGACGCAGGCCCGGGGCGGCCGCTCGGGCCCGGGCCGCCTGCGCAGCGCCGCCTCGGATCCCTTCACGTACCCCGCCGGTTCTCCGGCCTGCGACGCAACCGCCGACCGACCCCCGAGCCGGGCGGGAACGGTCGGCGGTGGTCGTCGTCGGGCGACACCGGTTCACCCTGTACGGCCCGGGGACGGCAGAAGCCGGGTGGGGCTCTATCGCGGGTGGCTCCGAGAGGGATCCCAGCCGACCGAGACGGCCCAGGTGAGACCGGGATCAGCGGTCACCCTGAGCGAGGCCGCCGTTCTCGGGGCCCCGGACTCATAGGCGTTGGCACTGCCGTCAGCGTGGTCGAAGCACGGCTCGGTGTAGATGCCGAGCGACCCTGCGTCCACCGTCAGCGTGCCGGCGCCCTGGCACTCCATGGCCACCCAGGCCGTGCCCGGGGCGATCCTGCCGGGCAGCGCCATCGTCAGGTCCCCGGTACGCCGCCCGGTGCTGGCCAGCACCTTCATGCCCGTCACGCCCGTCAGGTTCTGCTCGGGATCGCGCCACGGCGCACTGCTGCCGGTTGCCGCAGGCGCAGCCGTCCGCTGCACCGAAGCAGTGGGCCGGTGCGAAGCGGCGGACCGCTGCTGTCCGCTGCAGCCGCTCAGGGCCACAACCGTGACGGCGGAACAGATCAGAGCACGTCGCCGCAGCGCGAGCTTCGTCATCAAACCCCCCAAGACCCGTCGGCGCTCCTGCCGGAGGCCGCGCGGGATCACGCTGGCACGTGCGCCGGAAGGTGTCCAGGAAGTCGGTGCACTCCGGTCCGGCCCTGACGTCGGCCTCCTCCGTCCCGACCAGGGCACCGGTCCTGCCGCACGGGCGGCGGCGGGCCGCCGACGCGGCGGATGACGTCCTGACACCGGAGCCCCTGACCGGAGAGGATCTCCAGGTCAGGGGCTCCTTCGTGCCGTGCGTCGCTCAGATCTCGTCGATCAGGTCGGCGACCGACTTCACCACGCGGCTGGGCCGGTAGGGGAAGCGCTCCACCTCGCCGGGCTGGGTCAGCCCGCTGAGCACCAGCACGGTCTCCAGACCGGCCTCCATGCCGGCGACCACGTCGGTGTCCATCCGGTCGCCGATCATGGCGGTGGACTCGGAGTGCGCCTTGAGGGTGTTCAGCGCCTCACGCATCATCAGCGGGTTGGGCTTGCCGACGAAGTACGGCTCCACCCCGGTGGCCTTGGTGATCAGCGCCGCCACCGAGCCGGTGGCGGGCAGTGCGCCCTCGGCGGAGGGGCCGGTCTCGTCGGGGTTGGTGGCGATGAAGCGGGCGCCGCCGTTGATCAGCCGGATCGCCTTGGTGAGCGCCTCGAAGCTGTAGGTCCGGGTCTCGCCGAGTACGACGTAATCGGGGTTGGTGTCGGTCAGCACATAGCCGATCTGGTAGAGCGCGGTGGTCAGACCCGCCTCGCCGATCACATAGGCGGTGCCGCCGGGCCGCTGCCCGGACAGGAACTTGGCGGTGGCCAGCGCCGAGGTCCAGATCGACTCCTCGGGCACCTCCAGGCCGATCCCGGCGAGCCGGGCGGCCAGGTCACGCGGGGTGTAGATGGAGTTGTTGGTCAGCACCAGGAACGGCTTGCCCGACTCGCGCAGCCGCCGGATGAACTCCTCGGCCCCGGGGATCGGGATGCCCTCGTGCACCAGCACCCCGTCCATGTCGGTCAGCCATGACTCGATCGGCTTGCGCTCTGCCACGTGCGTGTCTCCCCTGCGTGTCCTGAATGACGGCTGCCCCGACGAGCACAGCGTAATCGCCGGGGTCAGCCCCGGGCACCCCTTCCCATCAGCTGATATACGCCGGGGCCAGGGCGCCGCCCAGCAGTTTCTCCGGGGTGCCGCCACCGTTCGCGGGCACCGTCCACAGATCGGCGCCGTAGTCGCCGGGCAGCGCGTAGACCAGGGTGCTGTCGTCGGACCAGACCGCCTGGTCGTCCACGCTGCGCTGCTCGGCCAGCGGGGTCTCCCGCATGGTCCGCAGGTCGAGGACGTACAGCCGCCAGGGGGCGTCGGCGGGCAGGCCGGGCACCCGCTTCTTGAAGGCGAGCCGGGTCCCGTCCGGGGAGAGGGAGGGACACTCCACGTTCTGCCGCACCGTGGTGAGGGTGCGGGCCGCGACGTCGCCGTGGACCAGGTAGGTCTTCCCGCCGGTGGCCAGGGTGGCCCAGAAGTGCCCGTCGTCGGCGAAGGTGACGCCCCAGACGTTGGTGTCGGAGGCGTGGTAGGGGTGGCCGTCCTTCACCACGCTGTAGCGCTCAAGGTTGTCCTGGAGGGTCCAGGTGCGGGTGTCCAGGATGGAGGTGCGGGTGGAGAAGTCGGTGCCCGCGTAGGAGTCGCCGCTGACGAAGACCGTCCAGGCCACCATCCGTCCGGAGGGCGACACCCGGCTGCGGGTGGGGATGCCCCCCAGTGGGAAGTGGCGCCGCTCGTGCAGCTGGGCGTCCAGCACCACCGCCCGGTAGCTGTCGTCCAGTGTGCCGTGCACCGCCTGGAGGCAGATCCCGGTGCCGGCCGCCGCGTAGAAGCGCAGGCAGCGGACCCCGGCGACGGTGCGGGTGGCGTCCGGTTGTGCGGCCGGTACGGACGCCAACTCGTCGCGGTGCGGCCCCCAGGCCATGGAGCGGAAGACCATCCGCGGGCCGTCCCCGGGGGCCAGCGTGACCGTCCCCGGTGCCACGCTCGGCCCGCCGGCCTGCACCTGCTCGCGCTGCCCGGCCCGGTCGGCCGCGTGCAGCACCGCGCCGGCGGAGACGCCGCCCAGCAGCAGCACTGCGGCGAGCAGTACGGCGATCCTTCCTCCGCGCTTCATTCCGCGCCCACCATGACCGCGGCCAGCACCGCTGCCAGGGCCAGCCCGCCGGCGGCCCAGCCGAGCGCGGTCCGGTCGCCCCAGGCGGTCCAGGCGGCGCCGAAGGCCAGCGAGCAGCCGAATCTGGCCACCGCCTGCCCGGTACCCACCAGAGCCAGACCGCTGGCGCGCAGCCGCTCCGGCACCGCGCCCGCCGCGGCGGCCGGCAGTACACCGTCGGTGGCCGCGTAGAAGGCGCCGTGCAGGGCCAGTACGGCCACCGGCAGCAGCCCGCCGCCCGAGGGGCCGAGCAGCAGCGCATAGGCGCCGAGCAGCGCCAGATGCCCCAGCAGGAACAGCCGCCGCCTCCCCACCCGGTCGGCCACCGCTCCCAACGGGACCGCCAGCAGCAGGAACGAGGCCGCGGTGCCCAGGGGCAGCAGCGGGAACCACTGCACCGGTATCTCGAATCTGCGCTGCAGCACCAGGTACACGAAGGAGTCGCTGACCGTGGTGAGTCCCAGCAGCATCGCGCAGCCGGTCAGCCGCCGCAGCGCCGGCAGCCGCAGCAGCGCCAGCGCCTCCCGGGGCCGCACCGCCGCGGGGGGCGGGCCGCCCGGCCCGTCCGGTCCCTGGGCGGCTGCCTGCCGCCCTCCCGGTACGAAGAGCAGCAGCACCAGGACGCCCACCGCGGCCACGCAGGAGCTCACCGTGAACACCGCGTCATAGCCCTCGGCTGCGACCCTGAGCACCAGGAACGCCAGCAGCGGCCCGAGCAGCGCCCCGGCGGTGTCCATCGCCCGGTGCACCCCGAAGGCGCGGCCGCGCCGGCTCTCGGGGGTGGAGAGGGAGATCAGGGCGTCCCGGGGGGCGGTCCGCAGGCCCTTTCCGGTGCGGTCCACCGCGAGCACCGCGCCGATCAGCGGCAGGGAGTGGACCACCAGCAGCAGCGGTTTGCACAGGGCCGACAGCCCGTATCCGACGGCCGCAACGGCCTTGTGCCGACCGCCGCCGCGGTCCGCGAGGTGGCCGCCGAGCAGCCGCACCACCGCGCTGAAGCCGTTGTAGACGCCGTCCAGCAGCCCGAAGCCCAGCGGGGAGAGGCCCAGCCCCGAGACCAGGTAGAGCGGCAGTACGGCGGTGACCATCTCCGCCGACACATCGGTGATCAGGCTGACCGAGCCGAGTGCCAGTACGGTGCCCGGCACGGCGGCCGCCCACCGCCCGGGGGCGGTGGGCGGCGCCGTCCCGCGGCTCTCCGCGAGATACATGCGCTCAGTTCCAGATGCCGGTGATGTCCGACGCGGAGGCCGCGTTGCCCGCGTGGGACGTGCCGTAGAGGTCCTCCACGGTGCGCAGCACGTTGTAGTGGTTGTAGGTGGTGGCGGAGCTGGATCCGGCAGCCACCGGCTGCCCGTACAGCACCGTGGTGATCCGGTTGCCGCTGAGGCTGTTGTCCTCGTCGAAGGTGACGATCAGCAGGCTGTTGTGGGTCTTGGCCCAGGTGGCGTAGGCACCCAGGTTGTTCTTCAGCCAGGTGTCACCGGTGGACACCGAGCAGTCGTGCATGTCGCTGCACAGGTTGGGGGTCACAAAGGACACCTGCGGCAGGGTGGTGTAGTCCGTCGGGAACTGGGCGAAGGTGTGGGCGCTGGAGGTGGGGACGTTGCTGAAACCGAACCAGGGGTTGTGCTTGCGGGCGTACTTGCCGCTGCTGCAGGTGGTGGAGCCCTGGCTGGGCAGTGTCTCGTTGTAGCTGGCCCAGGTCTTGCCGGCCGCGATCAGTTCGGAGGCGAGGTTGGCGGCGGAGCTGAAGCCCGCGGTGTAGCAGCTGTCGTCGGTGATGCCCTGGGTGGAGCCGGAGAAGAGGGCGAAGTAGTTGGGCTGGCTGGGGTGGGTGATCGCATAGGAGGCGGTGAGGTTGGCACCGCCGCTCTTCAGCGAGTTGATGTAGGGGGCGCTGGAGCTGCCGATGACCTGCGTGTACGCATGGTTCTCGAAGACCACCACCACGGTGTGGTCGGGGGTGGGCAGCGATCCGGCGGCCTGGGCGTCTCCGCCGGCCCAAAGGCCCAGCGAGGCGGCGGCGACGCCGAGGGCTGAGGCGACGGCGGTGAGGGTGCGGCGGCGCATGACTGTCCTCCGTGCGGCAGGGGGTCAGGAGCGCGCCCAGGCTAGGAGCCTGAGGATGGCATGTTCGCCACAGCCTGGGTGAAGAGCGGACGAACAGTCAGTGTCCGCCGTCGCCGGGCAGACAGGGGCCGTCCAGGGTGCGGCCGGCCACCTCGGTGTGCACCGCGCCGTCGGCCGACACCGTGCCGTTGACGCAGACCTTGCCCTGCCCCCCGCCGACCGCGAAGCCGTGCTGCGGGACGTCGTAGCCGTCGGACTTCAGTTCCACCCGGGCGGCCGGCAGGCCCAGCGCCTGCCCGGCTGCGGCCCGTATCCGCGCGGTGTCCGGATGCCGCCCGGCCAGTGCGCGCAGCGCCGTGGCCAGCGCATCCGCCATGGGTTGCGCCTGTGTCCGCTCCTGCGCGCTGATCGGCTGCTCCTGGCGGTAGCCGTGGTTCTCCGCGTAGCGCTGTCCCCAGTCGTAGGTGATGCACGGGGAGGGGTCGGCGGGTGCGGCCTCGGGGGGCGGGCAGTAGCCGCGGGCGGCTCCGGAGGAGGTGACCCGGGTGGGCGCGGCCGTGTCCGGCGTGCGCCGGGGCGCGGTGGAGGAGTGCGCAGCCGGGGTGTCCGCGGGCGTCGCGCCCGGGGCCGCCGTGGCCGCCGGCACCGTGTTCGCGCTGGTCACCGTCTCGGGGCTGCTTGCGCAGCCCGCCGCCAGGACGGCCGCCGCTGCGGCTGCCACCGTCAACAGAAGGGAACGCATGGCCCCATCCTGATCAGCCACGCTTGGTGCACGACCGATTCGGTCCGATCGTGACCGCCTCGCAATCTCAGCTCTCCCGGCCGAACAGCGGTGCCAGCACCAGCTCCGCCGCGCCCGCCGCCACCGCCTGCTCCCCGGCCGCCGCCACCGCGACCGGTACCGCCTGCCATGCGGGGTCGGGGATGCGCTCGGCCAGCTCCGCCGCCACCTCGCGGACGAAGACCGCCGGTTCGGCCAGCACCGCCGCGCCGCCCAGCACCACCCGGTCCACATCCAGCAGCCGCACCAGGTTGGCCACCCCGGCGCCCACCAGCCGCGCCGCCGCCGGCGCGTCCCCGGCCCGCAGCGCGGCCAGGCAGAGCGCCTCCAGGCAGCCCCGGTTGCCGCACTCGCAGCGGGGACCGTCCAGTTGCACCGTCTGATGGCCGAACTCCCCGGCGTTGGTACGGGCGCCCCGGTACAGCGCCCCGTCGAGCACCAGCCCCGCGCCAAGACCGCTCCCCAGGTGCACATAGACCGACGACCGGGAGCCGCCGGGCGGCTCGGCGAGCACCGCCGCGTTGGTGTCCTTGTCGACCGCCACCGGCACTCCCGTCCGCGCGGCCAGGCCGGCCCGCAGCGGAAAGCCGTCCCACTGCGGCAGTCCGGTCACCCGGTGCAGCACCCCGGCCGCGTGGTCCAGCGGTCCGGGGCATCCGACCCCCACGCCCAGCAGCGGCCGCCCGGCGGCCACCCGCTCCACCGCCTGTGCGACCCGCTCCACCACCGCCGCCGGATCGGCCAGCTCCAACGGCTCGTCCACACGGTCCAGCCGGCGCCCCATCAGATCCACCAGCAGCACCAGCAGCCGCCCGCGGTCCAGGTGCACCCCGGCGGCGTAGCCCGCCTCGGGCACCAGCCGCAGCAGGGTCCGCGGCTTGCCCCCGGTGGACTCCCCGCGTCCGGCCTCGGCCACCAGCCCGGCGGCCCGCAGCGGGGCGAGGATCTTGCTGACCGCCTGCGGTGTCAGGCCGCTCCCGGCGGCGATCTCGCCGCGGCTGACGCCCTCGCGTCCGCGCAGCAGTCCCAGCACGACCGCGGTGTTGTGGCCGCGCAGGGCGGGCAGGTTCAGTGCACTCACCCGCCCATTCTGCCTGTCGCTTGCACTTACGCAACACTGTTGCTTAAGTGGGGGCATGTCCGCCACACTCCGCGTCGGCCTGATCGGCTACGGCCTCGCCGGCTCCGCCTTCCACGCCCCCCTGATCGCCACCACCCCCGGGATGCGGCTGGAGGCCGTGGTCACCGCCAGCCCCGAGCGCCGGGCCCAGCTGCACCGCGAGCACCCCGGCGCCCGCGCCGTCGACACCCCCGAGCAGCTGCTCGACGGCTCCGTCGACCTGGTCGTCGTCGCCTCGCCCAACCGCACCCATGTGCCACTCGCCCGCGCCGCCCTCGACGCCGGCCTGCCCGTCGTGGTGGACAAGCCGCTGGCCGGCTCCGCCGCCGAGGCCGCCGCCCTGGCCGACCTCGCCGAGCACCGCGGACTGCTGCTCACCGTCTTCCAGAACCGCCGCTGGGACAACGACTACCTCACCGTCCGCCGCCTGGTCGCCGACGGCTCCCTCGGCCGGGTGCACCGCTTCGAGTCCCGCTTCGAGCGCTGGCGCCCGCAGATCAAGGCGGGCTGGCGGGAGCTGCCCGACCCCGCCGAGGTCGGCGGCACCATGTACGACCTCGGCAGCCACCTGGTCGACCAGGCACTGACCCTCTTCGGCCCCGCCGCCACCGTCTACGCCGAGATCGACGCCGTACGCGCCGAGGCAGCCGTCGACGACGACTCCTTCATCGCCCTCACCCACACCTCCGGCGTCCGCTCCCACCTGTGGATGAGCGCCATCACCGCGCAGCTCGGCCCCCGTCTTCGCGTCCTCGGCGACCGGGCCGGCTACGTCAAGTACGGCCTGGACCCCCAGGAGGCCGATCTGCGCGACGGCCGACGCCCCGGCGACGGCAGCCCCTGGGGCGCCGAGCCGGAGAGCGCCCACGGCCTGCTGGGCACCACCGACGGCACCCGGACCGTCCGCACCGAGGCCGGCGACTACCCCGCCTTCTACCACGGCGTCGCCGCCGCCCTCCGTGACGGCGCACCCGTCCCCGTCGACCCCCGCGACGCGGTCGCCGCCCTCACCGTCCTCGAGGCCGCCCGCCGCTCCGCCGCCACCGGCACCACCGTCCACCTCACCGAGGAAGCGTGAAGGCCCCATGAACCCCACCGACCTCGCCGAACTGATCATGCAGATCGAGGCCGAGGAGCAGCGCCTGGTGCTGCCCCGCTTCGACAACGACGACGCCTGGCGGCTCGGCACCACCCTCACCGAGCTGGCCCGCGCCCGCCGGGCACCGGTCACCGTCGACGTCCGCCGCAACGGCCAGCAGCTCTTCCACTGCGCCCTGCCCGGCACCAGCGCCGACAACGACGCCTGGATCCAGCGCAAGTCCCGGGTGGTGGACCGCTTCGGCCACTCCTCGTACCTGGTGGGGCTGCGCTGCCTCGCCAAGGGCTCCACCTTCGAGGAGAAGATGCGCCTGGACCCGGACGTCTACGCCGCCCACGGCGGGGCGTTCCCCATCGCGCTGCCGCACGTCGGCGTGATCGGCACGGTGGCCGTCTCCGGACTCCCCCAGGCCGACGACCACCAGCTGGTCGTCGCCGGACTGGAGCGCCATCTGGCATGACATCCGTCACGCCGGGGGCGCGACCGCACTCACTGGCACCGGGCGCTCCGCTCCGGCACCCTGGGGAGGTCCCGTCACCACAAGGCCCGTCACCACCGAGGCCCGGCACCGGCGAGGCCCACGGCAGCCAGAGGAGAGCACATGCGGCGGATCGTCGACTGGTGCCGCCGGTGGAAGGTGCGCGAGTGGTGGTTCAGCATCATCTGGCTGTGGGGCCTGATCCCCGGCCTCAGCAGCCTCGACCAGCACTCCCGCACCGCCTCCGTCCTCGCCGTCACCGGCGTGGTGGTGTTCGGCGCGGCCTTCGTCACCTCCATGGCCAACGGCAACCGCAACGCCAACCCCCGGCTGCGGATCGGCTGCTTCGCCGTCACCGCCGCCCTGGCCCTGGCCTATCCGCTGCTGCTGGGCGGCAGCTGGCTGTCGATGTTCGTCTACGCCGCGTTGTGCAACACCCACGCCTTCCCGATGCGCCGCGCCATCCGCACCGCCGGCCCCCTGGTCGCGGCCCAGTGGGTGGTCGCTCTGCTCACCGGCGACCCCTTCGGTGACTACTGGCCCTGGCTCGCCTCCACCGCCGTCGCCGCCGGCTTCTCCATCCTCGGCGTGGAACGCCAGCGCACCAAGGTCCGGCTGCGCCAGGGCGAGGAGGCGATGGCCCAGCTCGCCGTCAACGAGGAACGGCTGCGCTTCGGCCGCGACCTGCACGACCTCCTCGGGCACTCGCTGTCGCTGCTCTCCCTCAAGACCCAGCTCGCCGAACGCATGGTGCACACCGACCCGGACGCCTGCGCCCGGCAGATCGCCGAGATGCGGGAGATCACCGCGACCGCCCTGGCCGAGGTCCGGGAGTCCGTCACCGGCTACCGCCGCCCCACCCTGGCCACCGAGGTCGCCCGCGCCCACACCACCCTGACCACCGCCGGCATCCGCCCCGAGATCGACCCCGACCTCGGCATCCGCGCCAAGACCCTGGCCCCCGCCCGCGAGGCCGCCCTCGCCTGGGCGCTGCGCGAGTCGGTCACCAATGTCGTACGCCACGCCGCGGGCGCCACCACCTGCCGGATCAGCCTCACCGGCGGCAGCGCGGGCCACACCCTCACCGTGCTGAACGACGGCACGGCGAGCCCGTCCGCCCCCTTCGGCAACGGCCTCTCCGGCCTCCGCGAACGCCTCACCCTGGAGGAGGGCCACCTGGAGGCCGGCCCCACCCCCCACGGCTTCCGTGTCCGCGCCCATCTGCCGTCGCCCGCCCACCCCGAACAGGAAGCCCGGCCCACCGCCCGAACCGCCCGCTGAAACGGGGCCGCCGGCCTCTACCTGCTGACCACCACCGCCTGGACGGTCGCCGAACGCGGCCTGCTGCACCGCACCCCCGAACCCGCGGCCCCCGCCAAGCCCGAGGAGGCCCCCGCCGCCTCCTGACCGCGGCCCGCACCGCCACGCGCGGCGGCGGCCCCACCGGGCCGCCGCCGCACCTCAGGACCGCTCCCTCAGCCACGCCACCCGGCGAGGTGGGCGTCGATCTCCGCGGTCAGCCTGGCCCGGTCCGCGGCGCCCATGAAGGACGCCTCCACGGCGTTCTTCGCCAGCGCCGCCACACCGGCCTCGTCCAGCCCCAGCAGCCGCGCGGCCACCCCGTACTCGGTGTTCAGGTCGGTGCCGAACATCGGCGGGTCGTCGCTGTTGACGGTGACCAGCAGTCCCGCCTCGACCATCTGACGGATCGGGTGCTCCTCCATCCGCTCCACCGCCCGGGTCGCGATGTTGGACGTCGGGCAGACCTCCAGCGGAATCCGGTGCTCCCCCAGGAAGTCCACCAGCCGCGGATCCCGCACCGCCTGGGTGCCGTGCCCGATCCGCTCCGCGCCCAGCTCCCGCACGGCGTCCCACACCGTCTGCGGCCCCGTGGTCTCCCCCGCGTGCGGCACACTGTGCAGGCCCGCCGCCCGCGCCCGGTCGAAGTACGGCTTGAACTGCGGCCGCGGCACCCCGATCTCCGGCCCGCCGAGGCCAAAGCTCACCAGGCCGTCCGCACCCACCTCCAGCGCCAGCCGCGCCGTCTCCTCCGCCGACTCCAGACCCGCCTCACCCGGGATGTCGAAGCACCAGCGCAGCACCACGCCCAGCTCCGCCTCCGCGGACTTGCGGGCGTCCTCGATCGCCTCCATGAACGCCACATCGGGGATGCCCCGGCGCACCGAGCTGTACGGCGTCACCGTCAGCTCCGCGTACCGGATGTTCTGCCGCGCCATGTCCTCGGCGACACCGAAGGTCAGCGCCCTGACGTCCTCCGCGTCGCGGATCAGGTCCACCACCGAGAGGTAGACCTCGATGAAGTGGGCGAAGTCCCGGAAGGTGAAGTACTCCGCCAGCAGCTCGGGATCGGCCGGCACCCCGGTCGTGCCCTCGTGCCGCGCCGCCAGCCCGGCGACCACCCTCGGCGAGGCGGACCCCACGTGGTGCACATGCAGCTCCGCCTTCGGCAACCCCGCGATGAACGCGTCCACCATCAACCGCTTCCTCTCATGCTCCATGACCCCCGCATCGTCGCACGCCGCACCCGGCGCTCACGCCGCCACCAGCACCGACAACGTGTGGATCAGCAGTCCCGCCAGGGCCCCCACCACCGTGCCGTTGATCCGGATGAACTGCAGGTCCCGCCCCACATTGGCCTCGATCTTCCGCGACGCCTCCACCGCGTCCCACCCGGCGACCGTCTCCGAGATCAGCGAGGTGATCTCGTCCCGGTAGGTCTCCACCACATACTCGGCCGCGTCCTCCAGCCAGCCGTCCACCTTGCCCTGCAGCCGCGCGTCGGACGCCAGCCGCTCCCCGAACGACCGCACCGCGTCCCGCATCCGCCGCCGCAGCTCGCTCTGCTCGTCCTCCGCCGCCTCCAGCACCAGCGACCGCACCGCCCCCCACGAGGACGCGATCAGACCCTGCACCTCCGGCCGCTCCAGCAGCTGCGCCTTGGCCCGCTCCACCCGGCCGATGGTCGCCGGGTCGGTCCGCAGCTCCTCGGCGAAGTCCGTGAGGAAGCTGTCCACCGCACCGCGCGCCGGATGGAACGGGTCGTCCCGCACCTCACCGGCGAACCGCAGCAGCTCCTTGTGGATCCGCACCCCCACCTGGTGGTCGATGAACTTGGGCGTCCACCCCGGGGACTCCTCCGCGATCCGCTGCACCACCTCCTCGCGGTGCTCCACCAGCCAGTCGTGCAGCCGCACCGCCACCAGGTCCACCACACCCCGGTGCCCGCCGTCCGCGACCACCCGGCCCAGCATCCGCCCCATCGGCTGGGCCACCTGCTGCGCCGACACCCGCCGGGTCACCGCCTCCGCCACCACGGCCTGCACATCCTCGTCGCGCAGCACCGCCAGCACACCCCGCAGCGCCGCGGACGCCTCCGTGGTCACCCGCTCCGCGCTGCCCGGCGCCGACAGCCACTCCCCGACCCGCCCGGCGATCCGCAGCGCCCGCAGCCGGCTGCGGACCACGTCCGCCGCCAGGAAGTTCTCCCCCACGAACTGCCCGAGGGTCCGCCCGAAGACGTCCTTCTTGGTGGGGATGATCGCGGTGTGCGGGATCGGCAGCCCGAACGGCCTGCGGAAGAGCGCCGTCACGGCGAACCAGTCGGCCAGCGCGCCCACCATGCCCGCCTCGGCCGCGGACTCCACATAGCCCGCCCACGCCCCGGCGCCCGCGGACCCGGCCCAGCGGGCCAGCGCATACACCGCGGTCGCGACCCCCAGCAGCCCGGTGGCCAGCACCTTCATCCGGCGCACCCCGCGCCGCTTGACCTCGTCCGAGGCGGTGAACCGCACCCCGCCCGACCCGGCAGCCGCACCGGCCGCACTCGTCTGACTCTTCACCTCCCCACTCTGCCCCACACCCCGGCGGCCCACCCCACCCGGCTCCGGTTCCCGGCCGCGGCGCGCCGCGGCCGGGAACCGCCGGGTCAGCCCACCCGGGCCGGGGCCGCCACCTCCCCGGCGTACATCCGGGCGATCACATCCTCGATGGCGGGCTCCCGCACCGACAGGTCGACCAGCGGATAGCGGTCCGCGACCGCGGCCACCACCGGGGCGGCGCTGCGGGCGGCGGGGAAGGCCAGCCACTGCCGGGGACCGTCCACCCGGACCACCCGCGCGCCCTCCACCGAGATCGGCGGGCAGGGCTCGGCCAGGTCCACCACCAGGGTCCGCTCGCTCTCCCCCACCGCGTGCAGCCCCTCCAGTCCGCCGTCGTAGACCACGCGCCCGTGGTCGATGACCATCACCCGCGAGCAGAGCTGCTCGATGTCGGTGAGGTCATGGGTGGTGAGCAGCACCGTGGTCCCGCGCTCGGTGTTGACCTCGCGCAGGAACTGCCGCACCCGGTTGCGGCTGACCACGTCCAGGCCGATCGTCGGCTCGTCCAGATAGAGCACCTGCGGATCGTGGAGCAGCGCCGCGGCGATGTCTCCGCGCATCCGCTGGCCCAGGGAGAGCTGCCGGACCGGGGTGTCCATCAGCGGTCCGAGGTCCAGCAGTTCCGTGCAGCGGTCCAGGTTGGCCCGGAAGCGGCCGGCGGGGATGCGGTAGATGCGGCGGGCCATCTCATAGGAGTCCCGCAGCGGCAGATCCCACCACAGGGTGGTGCGCTGCCCGAAGACCACCCCGATGCGGTGGGCCAGGCGCACCCGGTCCCGGGAGGGGTCCACCCCGGCCACCCGGAGCCGCCCTCCGCTGGGGACCAGGATCCCGGTGAGCATCTTCACGGTGGTGGACTTCCCAGCGCCGTTGGGCCCGACATAGCCCACGCACTCCCCCTCCGCGACCGTGAAGGTGAGCCCGTCCACCGCGTTCACCAGGCGCTTCTCCCTGCGCAGCCGCCCCTTTCTGCTGCGCACCGTGAAGGTCCTGCTGACGTTGTCGACCTCGATCAGAGCCATGTGCCTTTTCCCTTCAGCGAGTTGGTCAGCTGCCGGTGGAGCGGTACGCGCGCAGGCCCGCCCGCCAGGCGAGCCCGGCCGCCGCCAGGGCGAGCGCGGCGGCGACGGGCGAGGCGAAGCGGAACGCCTCGGGCAGGTGCAGGGGGTCGGACTGCCCGAGGATGTGCAGCGCGGGCAGCCAGTTGACGAAGGCGAGCGGGATGCCGAAGACGGCTCCGGCGACCAGTTCCTTGGCGAAGACCGTCGGCGGGTACTGGATCATGGTGGCGCCGCCGAAGGTGAAGGAGTTCTGCACCTCGGCCGCGTCGGAGGCCCAGAACTGGAGACAGGAGCCACCGACGAAGAGCGCGACGAAGATCGCCGTGCCGCAGACCAGCAGTCCCGGCACCAACAGCACCCGGTCCCAGGTCCAGTGCACCCGGAGTCCGGAGAGCGACCAGAGCAGGATCACCGCGGCCTGCAGCGGCCGCCCGAGCCGGCGCAGCGCGAAGCGGTCGGCGGCCATCTGCGCCAGCGCCGGGGCGGGCCGCACCAGGATGCCGTCGAGCGTGCCCTGCCGGATGCGGTTCCCCAGCGCGTCGATGCTGCCGACCAGCATGTCGGCCAGGCCGATGGCGAAGCTGGAGGTGGCGTAGAGGAAGGCGACCTGGTGGAAGTCCCAGCCGCCCATGCTGTGGATGTTGCGGAACATCACCACGATGATCACGAAGTCCATGGCGGTGATGGCCAGATTGCCGACGGTCATCAGCACGAACGAGGTGCGGTACGCCAGTGCGGAACGGGTCCACATCGCGGCGGTCATCCACCAGACCCGCAGTCCCCACCACAGTCGTCCCGGGGGATCCGGGAAGCGGTCGTCAGCCACCCTGGACCACCACCCTGCGGGTCGCCAGCCCCTGCACGGCCCGTCCGGCGGCCAGCAGCAGCAGCGCCCAGAGCGCCTGGAAGCCCAGGCCGGTGGCCAGCGCAGCGCCGGTGCGTTGCTGCAGCAGCACATCACAGGGGATCTGCACCATCGCCGACCAGGGCAGCACCCGGGCGAGGGCGCCCAGCGCCCCCGGGAAGAGGGTGATCGGCAGCAGCTTTCCGGAGAAGAACACCCCCAGGATGCTCGCCAGCGACCGCACCCCGTTGGAGTCCATCAGCCAGAAGCCGGTGAGGCTGACCAGGTAGCGGAAGGCGAAGCTGACCACCACCGCCAGCCCCACCGAGAGCAGGAAGGCCGCCCAGACCCGGCCGTCCTCCGGCAGCCGCAGCCGGAAGACGGCCGCCCCGGCCACCAGCGGCAGCACTCCCCGGGTGGCCAGTTGCAGGGCGGCCCGGCCCAGGTCGGTCGCCAGCCACCAGGACTGGAGGTCGACGGGGCGGTAGAGGTCGATGGCGATGTCGCCGTTGCGGACCCGGTCCTGGAAGTCGTCCTGGAAACCGCCGCCCCAGACGCAGACGGGGGCGATCAGCGCCTGGCTGATCCAGATGTAGGTGACGGCACCCGTCGCGTCGTAGCCGCCGAGGTCCGGGCGGGCGTGCCACAGGGCGAGGTAGGTGTAGCTGAGGATGAAGCCGAAGACGGTGTTGGTGAAGGCGCCGGCCAGGATGGACGCCCGGTAGGTGGCATAGCGACGGAAGGAGCCGCGGGCGACCGAGCCGTAGAGCGTCAGCAGCACTGAACCTCCTCTCACAGAATTTGTCGACATGTCGACAGTCGAGTGGGTCCACCGCATCCGGGCACGCCGAATCGGCCCCGTCCCGGAACACCCGGGGGGTCCCGGGCTGGGGCGGAGCTGAGAGCGCGCAGATATGCGGTTGTGCTCGCAGGGTAACGGCTGTCGTCACCCAGCGCATCCGGATTGCGGGCCTGTCACCCGGCGCGGAACGCCACCCTCACGACCGTCGTCACAGGATCGCCACAATTCCAGCCGGAGGCGCGCCGCCCAGGCAATCGGTACCGATGATGCGAAAGTGTGGACCTGGAGGAGCCGACCGTTCCGTACGGGCCGCCCACCGCTGCACACCACCGAGCAGGAGCCATGAGCGAGCAGACCCAGGGCGAAGACCGGCACGCCCGGAAGCAGGCCGCCAAAGCCGCACGCAGGGCCCGGCGCACCGGCTTGCGCCGGCTGCTGCCGACCTGGCGCATGGTCATCGGCACATTCCTGATGCTCGTTCTGCTCTGCGCCGGCGCCTTCATCATCCTGTATCTGACGGTGCCCGTACCCGACGCCAACGCCCAGGCGGTCGCCCAGAGCAACATCTACTACTGGTCGGACGGCAGAACCGAACTGGGCCGCACAGGTGACGTCAACCGCGAATCCGTCCCGCTCGACGAGATCCCGCTGGACACCCAGCACGCCGTCCTCTCCGCCGAGGACCGGTCGTTCTACAAGAACAAGGGCATCGACGTCAAGGGCACCCTGCGCGCCGCCCTCAACACCGCCACCGGCCGGGGCGCCCAGGGCGGCTCCACCATCACCCAGCAGTACGTCAAAAACTACTACCTGACGCAGGAACAGACCGTCTCCCGCAAGGCCAAAGAGATCTTCATCGCCCTCAAGGTCGACCGCACCGAGACCAAGCAGCAGATCCTCGACGGCTACCTCAACACCAGCTACTTCGGCCGCAACGCCTACGGCATCCAGGCCGCCGCCCACGCCTACTACGGCAAGGACACCTCCCAGCTCACCATCGAGCAGGGCGCCTACCTCGCGGCGCTCCTCCAGGCCCCCAGCCTCTACGACGTCCGCAACACCACGCCCGCCGGCCGCGCCGCCGCCATCGCCCGCTGGAACTACGTCCTCGACGGCATGGTCACCGAGGACTGGCTCACCCCGGTCCGCCGCGCCGCCATGACCTTCCCCGAGCCCACCGAGGCCAAGGCCACCCCCGGCGTCGGCGGACAGGCCGGCTACCTCATCGAGATCGCCAAGAACTACCTCCTCCGCAACAAGATCATCGACGAGCCCACCCTCCAGGCCGGCGGCTGGAAGATCACCACCACCTTCGACCGCAAGAAGCAGAAGGCCCTCGTCGCCGCGGTCAAGAAGGAACTCACCGACCAGCTCAACCCCAAGGCCAGGCCCAGGACCGACACCGACGTCCGCGTCGCCGGCGCCTCCGTCGACCCCACCGCCGGCAAGATCGTCGCGGTCTACGGCGGCCCCGACTACACCGTCCAGCCCTTCAACGACGCCACCCGGCAGGACAACCCGGTCGGCTCCACCTTCAAGGCCTTCGACCTCGCGGCCGGCCTCGAAGGCGACCACAACACCCAGGACGGCCGGCGCATCACCACCCAGACCTCCTACGACGGCACCAGCCGCCGGCCCGTCGTCGGAGGCCCCGGCAAGTACGCCCCGCCCAACGAGGACGACTTCAACTACGGCACCGTCACCCTGCGCTACGCCATGATGAAGTCCATCAACTCCGTCTACGCCCAGGAAGCCGTCGACGCCGGACTGCAGAACGTCCGCAACACCGCCATCGCCCTCGGCATCCCCGACAACGTCGACGACATGAGCGGCTCCAACAACGCCACCGCCCTCGGCACCGCCACCCCCAGCGCACTCGACATGGCCGGCGCCTACGCCACCCTCGCCAACCACGGCCAGCGGATCGCCCCCTGGGCCGTCCAGCGCCTCCAGCGCGACGCCGTCGTCGCCGACCTCCCCACCCACAACCCCACCCAGGCCGTCAACCGGGGCACCGCGGACGCCGTCACCTCCGTCCTGCGCGACGTCGTCTCCCCCGGCGGAACCGGCTACGCCGCCCTCAACCTCGGCCGCCCCGCCGCCGGAAAGACCGGCACCACCGACAAGAACATGTCGGCCTGGTTCGTCGGCTACACCCCGCAGCTCACCACCGCCATCGGCATCTTCCGCGAGAACCCCAAGAACCACAGCCACGAGTCGCTCAACGGCACCGCCGGACTCAGCCGTATCAACGGCGGCACCTTCCCCACCCAGATCTGGACCGCCTATATGAGGGACGCCCTCAAGGGCGCCCCCGTCGCCCACTTCGAACTCGCCCCCAGCAACGGCAACAGCGGCGCACCCCTGGCCTCCCCCAGCGCCAGCCCGTCCGCCAGCGCCTCCCCCAGCAGCACCCCGAGCACCCGGCCCAGCCACACCGCCCCCACCAGGGAGCCCTCCACCGAAGGCGGCAGCCCCAGCGACACCGGCCTGCCCTCCGGCCTCCCCAGCGGCGGCAACCTGATCGGCGGCACCCTCGCCGGCACCGCTGCCGGCGCCCTCGGCGGACCCACCGGAACCAACGGGGGCGACGGCGGCGGCGACATCGGCGGCAATGACGCCGGCGGCATCAGCGGCAGCCCCAGCGACCCAGGAAGCCCGGAGACCCCCTTCACCGGCCAGTGACCGCACCCTTCACCGGCCGGTGACCGCCCCCGCGCGGCCACCCCGGCCGGCAGCCGCACACCACACCCCGGCCGCGGGACCACGCCTCAGAGATACAGACCCGTGCCGCCCCCGGCGTCGCCGATCCGCTCCGCAGCCACCGCATGGATGTCCCGCTCACGCAGCAGCACATACAACGTGCCCCGCACCTCCACCTCGGCCCGGTCCTCGGGGTCGAACAGCACCCGGTCACCCGGCTCGATGGACCGCACGTTCTGGCCCACCGCCACCGCCTCCGCCCAGGCACACCGCTTGGACAGCTCCGCCGTCGCCGGAATCAGGATGCCGCCCGTGGAACGGCGCTCACCCTCCCCGCCCTCCGTGCGCACCAGCACCCGGTCGTGCAGCATCCGGATCGGCAGCTTCTCGCCGAGGTTCTCGTCCCGCCTGATCTCACTCACACCCCCGAAAATACCTTCCTCCGGCACCATCCCAACAATGGAGGGCCGGACCGGGCACCCGCCCGACCCGGCCCCCGGAGGAAGCCCGACCCGCTACTTGCGGCGGCGCAGCAGCACCAGACCCGCCACCACGACCACACCCACCGCCGCCACCGCGGCGATCCGCTCCGGCCGCGGGCCACCCTTCTCGTCCACGAACTGCAGCCGCACCCGCTCCACACCCTGGCTGGCCGCCACATACGCCCGGCCCACCGTGCGGTCGACCGTCGCGGCCGCCCGCGCCTTGGCCTGCGCGGCCACCGTGGACGGGTGCACCCGCACCGCGATCTCGTCCAGATTGGCCGCCAGCCGGCTCCGAGTCGCAGCGATCGACGCCTCGATCTCGGCGGTGGTACGTCCGTTCGAGCCGCCGCCCCTGCCGCCTCTCGTGCTGACCTCGCCCAAGAGGGCCACCTCACTCACCCGTGCCGATTCGTCCGATGGTGAACAGTCTGTCAGGCCGGGTGACACGCTGCTCAGCGGCACCCCGCCTTCGGAGTACCTTTCCTGATAGCACGGCCGCATCCCACCTCGAGGAGAAATCCCCCGTGAGCGAGCGACTCCAGCCCGGCGACACCGCCCCGGCCTTCACCCTGTCCGACGCCGACGGCAAGCGCATCTCCCTCGCCGACCACCTGGGCCGCAAGGTGATCGTCTACTTCTACCCCGCCGCCCTCACCCCGGGCTGCACCAAGCAGGCCTGTGACTTCACCGACAACCTCGACCTGCTGGCCGGCGCCGGCTACGACGTCATCGGCATCTCCCCGGACAAGCCGGAGAAGCTCGGGAAGTTCCGCGACAAGGAGAGCCTGCGGGTCACCCTGCTCGCCGACCCGGACAAGGAGACCCTGACCGCCTACGGCGCCTTCGGCGAGAAGACCATGTACGGCAGGACCGTCACCGGAGTCATCCGCTCCACCGTGATCGTGGACGAGCAGGGCAAGGTCGAGCGCGCCCTCTACAACGTCCGGGCCACCGGCCATGTCGCCAAGCTCATCAAGGACCTCGGCGTCTGACCCCCGCCGACGCGCGATGGTGACGGCGAGCCCCCCGACAGGACCCGCCGCCACCATCGCTCAGGACTGTCCCGGATTGGTATGGACCATGTCAACAGGTCTCAACCAATCTCCCGTCCGGACCCCGTGACCCCAACGCCCTCTCATCGTTCTCCAGTGCGACGGCCGCCGATGCGACCGCATGCGACGAATCACTGGTGCCAGGGCGAATCAGGGGTCCCGCTGCGGTCACCCCCCTCCGCCCGGCAGGGAGGGGATCCCCATGTCCGGACCGGTCAAGTACACCCGCGAACTTCTCACCGAGCTGGCCGCCCAGTCCGCCAGCGTCAACGACATGATGCGGCGCCTGGGGGTGCCGATGGCGGGGGGAACGCACAGCTACCTCAGCAAGCGGCTGAAGTTCTACGGGATCGACACCTCGCACTTCGACGCCAGGGCCCGGCCCGATTACGGCCGCCGCACCTACACCCGGGAGGTGCTGGCCGAGGCCGCTGCGGCCGGCAACAGCATCAGTTCGATGCTGCGGTACATGGGTGTCGAGCCCTATGACAGCGCGTACTCGTACCTCAGGAAGCGCCTGGCTCACTTCGGGATCGACACATCCCACTTCGCCCGCCGTGAAAGCCCGAGCCGCAGCTTCCCGGGCGGAGTGATCCCTGCGGCCCGGCTGGCAGAGGTGGCATCCGAGCAGCTCAGCATCGTGGGAGTGGTCCGTGCCCTGAGTCTGACCGAGTCCACCACGTCACACCGTCTGGTGAAGGCCAGTTTGCGGGCCCACGGCATCGACACGTCGCACTTCACCGGCCGGGTGCACAACCGCGGCAGGCGACTCGGCCCGCGGCGAACTCCCGAAGAGGTGCTCGTCAAGCTGCCGGCCGGAAGCCATCGCACGCCCGGCGGGCGCCTTCGCAGGATGCTTGTGCACATCGGACGCTCCGACACATGTGCCATGTGCGGCAATCCGCCGGAGTGGCTGGGCCACGCACTGGCCCTGGAGGTCGACCACATCAACGGCGACTGGCTGGACAACCGCGCCGGCAATCTGCGCCTGCTGTGCCCCAACTGTCACGCGATCACACCGACGTACTGCGGTCGCAACAAGCGGAAGGAGCCCACCCCTACGGCAGTCGCCTCGCGGTAAGCTCACTGTGGCGCCGTAGTCCAGCTGGTAGGAGACACAAGACTTAGGATCTTGACAGGGCCGGTTCGAATCCGGTCGGCGCCACAATCGATTGTGACCGCTTGAGGGGTCGGGCTTCTGCCCGACCCCTCGGTGCTTTCTCAGCCCAGGAACTGCTTCACGACCGGGGCCAGGGCGCGGAAGGCCACGCCCCGGTGGCTGATGGCGTTCTTCTCCGCGGGGGTGAGCTCGGCGCAGGTGCGGGTCTCGCCGTCGGGCTGGAGGATCGGGTCGTAGCCGAATCCGTGCGCGCCGGCGGGGGCGCTGCGCAGAGTGCCCGGGAGGCGGCCTTCGACGACGTGCTCGGTGCCGTCGGGCAGGGCCAGGGCTGCGGCGCAGGCGAAGTGGGCGGCGCGGTGGGGTTCGGCGATGTCGGAGAGCTGGGCGAGCAGCAGGTCGAGGTTGGCCTGGTCGTCGCCGTGCTTGCCGGACCAGCGGGCGGAGAAGATGCCGGGGGCGCCGCCGAGGACGTCGACGCAGAGGCCGGAGTCGTCGGCCACGGCGGGCAGGCCGGTGGCGCGGGCCAGGGCGTGGGCCTTGAGCAGGGCATTCTCTGCGAAGGTGACGCCGGTCTCGGGGACGTCCGGGATCTCGGGGTAGGCGTCGGCGCCGACCAGTTCCACGTCCAGGCCGGCCTCGGTGAGGATGGCGTGGAGTTCGGTGACCTTGTGCCGGTTGCGGGTGGCGAGGACGAGGCGCTGGGTGTTCATGGGCAGTGATTATCCCTGGGGTTTCCCCGGGATGCAGACATCGGCGGCCTCGCCCGGGGCAGCCGGCGGCGCCTGGCTGCCGTTGGGTGGTGGGCGTGGAGGGCCCGCTGCCGCGGGTGCCGGGTGCGCCGTCCTCACGGGTGATGCTCCGGTGGCGCCCGCTGGTTCCGTACGGAGGGGCGGGCGCCGCCGGTGGCGGGTCAGGCTTCGAGGGCCTTGCGCTGGATCTGGTCGAGTTCGGCGCAACCCAGGGTGCCGAGGTCGAGGAGCTGGTCGAGGAGGGAGCGGTCGAAGGGGGCGCCTTCGGCGGTGCCCTGGACCTCGACGAAGCGGCCGTCGCCGGTGCAGACGATGTTCATGTCGGTCTCGGCCCGGACGTCTTCCTCGTAGCAGAGGTCGAGCATGGGGGTGCCGTCGATGATGCCGACGCTGACGGCGCTGACGGTGCCGGTGATGGGCTGGCCCTTGGCGCGGAGGATCTTCTTCTGGCGGGCCCAGTCGACGGCGTCGACGAGGGCGACGTAGGCGCCGGTGATGGCGGCGGTGCGGGTGCCGCCGTCGGCCTGGAGGACGTCGCAGTCGAGGACGATGGTGTTCTCGGCGAGGGCGCGGTGGTCGATGACGGCGCGGAGGGAGCGGCCGATGAGGCGGCTGATCTCGTGGGTGCGGCCGCCGATCTTGCCGCGGACGGATTCGCGGTCGCCGCGGGTGTTGGTGGCGCGGGGGAGCATGGAGTACTCGGCGGTGACCCAGCCTTCGCCGCTGCCCTTGCGCCAGCGGGGTACGCCTTCGGTGACGCTGGCGGTGCACAGCACACGGGTGTCGCCGAAGGAGACGAGGACGGAGCCTTCGGCGTGCTTGCTCCAGCCCCTTTCGATGGTGATGGGGCGGAGCTGGTCGGGGGTGCGGCCGTCGATGCGTGACATAGCGGACGAGCGTAGTCGAGTCGTCCGGCGTGTTGGGTGTCCTACATCATGTCTTCGATTTCGGCGGCGATGGGGTCGGCGTCGGTGCCGACGACGACCTGGATGGCGTTGCCCATCTGGACGACGCCGTGGGCGCCGGCGGCTTTGAGGGCGGTTTCGTCGACGAGGGAGGCGTTGTTGACCTCGGCGCGCAGGCGGGTGATGCAGCCTTCGATCTCTTCGATGTTCTCGATGCCGCCGAGACCGGCGACGATCTTCTCAGCCTTGGTGGCCATGTGGTTCTCCGTGGGGGAGGCAGCGTCTCAGGAGTTGGTCTACACCAGCCGTGGGCCGGTGGCCAAACGTGGGGGTGTGTCGTGTTCGGGTTGCGGTGGGGGCGCTGGGGACGGAGGATTCCCCGGGGGTCCGGTCGCCCATTTATGCAGCAGGGTATCGATTTGGCGGCGCTTCCCGCCTGCGGCTTTGGCGGGGGTTCCTGGGGTGTGCGGGGCCGTGCTAGAAACCTGGTCTACCCATATTGGTGTAGACCAGTTGGCCCCGTGTGAGGATCACCCATGAGCACGACGACCGCGCAGGCAGCGCCGCCGGCCAAGAGGTCCGGCTCCGGCCTCTTCCAGGGTCTGCAGAAGATCGGCCGCAGCCTGCAGCTGCCCATCGCCGTGCTGCCTGCCGCGGGCATTCTGCTGCGCCTGGGCAAGGACGACGTCTTCGGTCCGGCGGGGCTGCACTGGGACACGGTGGCCCGGGTCTCGGAGACGGCGGGCGGGGCGATCTTCGACAATCTGCCGCTGCTGTTCTGCGTGGGTATCGCCATCGGCTTCGCCAAGAAGTCGGACGGCTCGACCGCACTGGCGGCGCTGGTGGGCTATCTGGTCTTCCACAATGTGCTGACCGTCTTTCCCGATCCTGCGGGCAGACCGCAGGACCCGGGGGTGCTGGGCGGCATCACGGTGGGGCTGCTGAGTGCGGTTTTCTGGCAGCGCTATCACCGCAAGCGGCTGGTGAACTGGCTGGGTTTCTTCAACGGCCGACGGCTGGTGCCGATGGTGATGGCGTTCGTCGGCACTCTCCTGGGGATGGCGTTCGGGCTGCTCTGGGGGCCGATCGGCTCGGGTCTGGACACCGCCAGCGGCTGGATCATCGGGCTGGGCGCCGGCGGCGCGGGGCTCTTCGGGCTGGTGAACCGGCTGCTGCTGCCGATCGGTATGCACCAGTTCGTCAACACCTTCTTCTGGCAGCAGGTCGGCGACTTCCATGACGCCACCGGGAAGGTGGTCCACGGGGACCTCAACCGGTTCTTCGCCGGGGACCCGACGGCCGGGCAGTTCATGGGCGGCTTCTTCCCGATCATGATGTTCGGCCTGCCGGCGGCCGCCCTGGCCATCGCGCACTGCGCCAGGCCGGAGCGCCGGGCGCAGGTGACCGGGATGATGCTGTCGCTGGCGCTGACCTCCTTCATGACGGGCATCACCGAGCCGATCGAGTTCTCCTTCATGTTCATCGCGCCGGCGCTGTACGGCATCCATGCGGTGCTGACGGCGCTGTCGCTGGCGGTCACCTGGCTGCTGGGAGTGCACCATGGCTTCACCTTCTCAGCCGGCGCCATCGACTATGTGCTGAACTGGCACTATGCGAGCAGACCCTGGCTGATCATCCCTATCGGCCTCTGTTTCGGCGTGGTCTACTACGCGGTGTTCCGCTTTGCGATCACCAGATTCGACCTGCCGACACCGGGCAGGGAGCCCGACGAGGAACTGGAGGACGCCTCCAAGCCCTGACCGGGCCGGGTCAGTCCGAATCCGGAGGCTCGGGCCTGGAGGCGCGGGCCGAATCCGGAGGAGCCGGCCCAGCCCGGAGGCGCGGGCCGACTGCGGAGGCAGGGTCGGGTACGGACGTACCGGCCCTTTTCGGCGTTGCGGGCCCGGCTCAGATGTGGTGGACGGCTCCGGCCCTGGCCGCCTCGACGGGGCCGTCGAACTCGGCCCTGGCGTCGGCGAGGTTCCGCTCGGTGTCGGTCCACGGCGGGATGTGGGTGAGCACCAGCCGCCCGACTCCCGCCTCGGCGGCGATCCGGCCCGCCTCCCGCCCGTTGAGGTGGAGGTCGGGGATGTCCTCCTTGCCGTCCGTGAAGGACGCCTCGCAGAGGAAGAGGTCGGCGCCGCGGGCCAGCTCGGTGAGCTCGGCACAGGGCCCGGTGTCCCCGGAGTAGGCCATGGCCCGGCCGCGGTGCTCCAGCCGCAGGCCGTACGCCTCCACGGGGTGGGCCACCGGGGCGGCGGTGACCTTCAGCGGCCCCAGCTCGAAGGAGCCGGGGGTGAGGGTGCGGAAGTCGAAGACCTCCTTCATGCCCGGCTGCTCGTCCATGTCGTAGGCGCGGGCCAGCCGCTCGGCGGTGCCCTGCGGTCCGTAGACGGGCAGTGGGTCGGGGCAGCCGCCGATGCGGTAGTTGCGGGCCACCCAGTAGGCGCACATGTCGATGCAGTGGTCGGCGTGCAGATGGCTGAGCAGGACCGCGTCCACGTCGTAGAGGCCGCAGTACTTCTGCAGCGCGCCGAGGGCGCCGTTGCCCAGGTCGATCACGACCCGGAAGCCGTCGGCTTCCAGCAGGTAGGACGAACAGGGCGAGTCGGGTGACGGGAAACTGCCCGAACACCCCACCACGGTCAGGTCCATACCGCGCCCCTCCGCACCGGCTCGTACCGGCTGGGCGGCGTCCCTGCCGGTGCTGCTGTCATCGCGAGTCGTGGTCGAGAGTAAGGGCGGGGCGGCACTCTGCCCCCGCCCACGTGCCGCGTTGTGTCCGGAATCACCAGGACGAGCGGTCGGCGGGCGTGGGGTGTTCACACTTTTCGGCTGCCCGGTCGGCGGCGGCTCCATTCCCGGACGGTGTCCGGGTACCAGCGGGGACGTCCCGCGGGGTCCACCGCATCCGGGTCGGGGAGGATGCCGTGGCGGCGGTAGGAGCGGACCGTCTCGGGGCGCACGCCGATGTGGCGGGCGATCTCCTGGTACGACCACAGCTCCGGGCCGTTGCCGCTGCGGCTCATGGGCACCACCTCCACCGGCAGGGTGGGGCGGCTCAGCAGATCCGGGCCTGCGGACAGGCTGCTGTGTCCGTTCTGTGACGGTACGGGAGCATTGCCACAGCGAACGGTCCGGCGCAGCAATGCAACCACCCGCCAGGACCGGGGCGGGATGGCGGTGCGGCCCGCCGCGCAGCTGCGGGACCGGCCGTGCGGCCGGTCCCGCCCCGGCCGTGACGCACGGCCGGGGAGGTGCGGGCGGTCGGGCCCAGAACTGGCGTCAGGCCCAGAGCTGGCCCTGGAGGGCCTCCACTGCCGCCTCGGTGGTCGGGGCGGTGTAGATGCCGGTGGAGAGGTACTTCCAGCCGCCGTCGGCGACCACGAAGACGATGTCGGCCCGCTCGCCGGCCCGGGCGGCCTTGCGGCCGACGCCGATCGCGGCGTGCAGGATCGCCCCGGTGGAGACCCCGGCGAAGATGCCCTCCGACTGGAGCAGTTCGCGGGTGCGGACCACGGCGTCCTGGGAGCCGACGCTGAAGCGGGTGGTGAGCACCGAGGCGTCGTAGAGCTCGGGCACAAAGCCCTCGTCCAGGTTGCGCAGCCCGTAGACCAGGTCGTCGTAGCGGGGTTCGGCGGCGACGATCTGCACGCCGGGCACCTTCTCCCGCAGGTAGCGGCCGACGCCCATGAGGGTGCCGGTGGTGCCGAGTCCGGCGACGAAGTGGGTGACGGTCGGCAGGTCCGCGAGGATCTCGGGCCCGGTGGTGGCGTAGTGCGCGCCGGCGTTGTCGGGGTTGCCGTACTGGTAGAGCATCACCCAGTCGGGGTGTTCCGCCGCGATCTCCTTGGCGACCCGGACCGCGGTGTTGGAGCCGCCCGCGGCCGGGGAGGAGATGATCTCCGCGCCCCACATGGTGAGCAGTTCGCGCCGCTCCGAGCTGGTGTTCTCGGGCATGACGCAGACCATGCGGTAGCCCTTGAGCTTGGCCGCCATGGCGAGGGAGATGCCGGTGTTGCCACTGGTGGGCTCGAGGATGGTGCAGCCCGGGGTGAGCCGGCCGTCGGCCTCGGCGCGCTCGATCATGTGGAGGGCGGGCCGGTCCTTGATGGAGCCGGTGGGGTTGCGGTCCTCCAGCTTGGCCCAGAGCCGCACGCCCCCGGAGTCGTTTCCGGGGACGGCGGCGGAGATCCTCGGCAACCCGACCAGCGGGGTGTTGCCGACGGCCTCGAGGGGGGTGTCGTAGCGCATCAGCGCGCGCCGCCGGCGACGGCCGGGAGGATGGTGATGCTGTCGCCGTCGGCGACACCGGTGGAGATGCCGTCCAGGAAGCGGACGTCCTCGTCGTTCAGGTAGACGTTGACGAAGCGGCGCAGCTCGCCGCCGTCCACGAGGCGGTCGCGGAGGCCGGGGTGGCGGGAGTCCAGGTCGGCGAAGAGGGCGTCCAGGGTCTGTCCGCTGCCCTCGACGGCCTTCTGGCCGTCGGTGTAGGTGCGGAGGATCGTCGGGATGCGGACCTCGATGGCCATGGCTGCGCTCCTGAGGAGTGGGTGGGCGCCGTCGGGCGCGTGCAGGAAGGACTTGGGGGGCGGGGCGCGTGGCCCCGCGGGGAGGTGCGGCCGGTCAGGGACGGGTGCGGCGACAGACCCCGTCGGCGAGGCGGCACAGGTCGATGTGCAGCCGCGCCACGAGGCGGACGCCCGGGGCCTTGGTGCTCACATCGACGGAACGCATGCGCTCATCGTATCGATTCCCGGTGCCCTTACGGGATGCCCGTCCCAGGGTGCGGATGGATGCGTCTCGCATGTCGGGATTCCTTCTCTGCGGGGCCCGTCGTCCTGCGCTTCGGGGGTCAGTCCTGGTAGGCGTCGACCAGCTGGACGTCTTCCTCGCTGATCTCGCCGTCCACGATGCGGAACGAGCGGAACTGGAAGGACCCCTCGTCGTTGCCGCACTCCGCGGTGGAGACCAGGACGTAGTGGGCGCCCGGTTCGGAGGCGTAGGAGACGTCGGTGCGCGAGGGATACGCCTCGGTGGCGGTGTGGGAGTGGTAGATCACCACCGGCTCCTCGTCGCGGTCGTCCATCTCCCGGTAGAGCTTCAGCAGGTCACCGGAGTCGAATTCGTAGAAGGTGGGCGAGCGCGCGGCGTTGAGCATGGGGATGAACCGCTCGGGACGGCCGCTGCCGGCGGGTCCGGCGACGACTCCGCAGGCCTCGTCGGGGTGGTCGGAGCGGGCGTGGGCCACGATCGCGTCGTGCAGCTCTCGGGTGATGGTCAGCATGCGGCTCAGGATAAGCGGGGCCCTGCGCGGCCCGGCCCTCCCGCCCGCGCTGGACGGGAGGGCCGGAGGGACGGGCCGGGCGGGGGTCAGGCCCCGCTGAGCGCCTCGGGCTGCGGGTCCTGCGGGGTGGCGACCGCGTCGGGGTTGCGGCGCCGGAGCACGAGGTAGCCCACGGTCAGCAGCAGTGCCCAGACGGGGAAGACGTAGAGGGAGACCCGGGCGTCGGCGTCCCAGCCGATCAGCACGGTCACCAGCGCCAGGAAGGCCAGCGCGAACCAGCTGGACCACGGGGCCCCGGGGGCCCTGAAGGTCGGTTCGGGGAGCCGGCCGGCGCGGTAGGCGGTGCGGTAGCGGAGCTGGCAGACCAGGATCACCGCCCAGGTCCAGATGCCGGCCACGGTGGCCACCGAGGTGACATAGGTGAAGGCCTTGGCGGGGGCGGTGTAGTTGAGGATCACGCCGATGCACATCAGCAGGGCGGAGACGGTGATGGCGGCGGCCGGGGTGCGGCGGGCGTTGAGGCGGGTGACCACGCCGGGGGCCTGGCCCTTGAGGGCGAGGTTGCGCAGCATCCGGCCGGTGGAGTACATGCCGGAGTTGCAGGAGGAGAGCGCCGCGGTGAGCACCACGAAGTTGACGATGCCGCCGGCGGCCGGGATGCCGATCTTGCTGAAGGCGGCGACGAAGGGGGAGGCGCCCGGCTGGAACTCGCTCCACACCACCAGGGAGAGGATGACCAGCAGGGCGCCGATGTAGAAGATGCCGATCCGCAGCGGGAGGGTGTTGATGGCCCTGGGGAGGGTCTTCTCGGGGTTCTCGCTCTCGCCCGCGGTGACGCCGACGAGTTCGACGCCGAGGTAGGCGAACATCACGATCTGCAGGGTCATCAGGGTGGAGCCGACGCCGTTGGGGAACAGCCCGCCGTCCGCCCAGAGATGGGTGACCGAGGCGGTGTCGCCGGCCTTGCTGAAGCCCAGGGTGAGGACGCCGATGCCGATCAGGATCATGCCGAGGATGGCCGTGACCTTGATCAGGGAGAACCAGAACTCGATCTCCCCGAAGAGCTTCACCGAGATCAGGTTGGCGGTGTAGAGGACCACCAGGAAGAGCAGCGCGCTGATCCACTGGGGCACCGCGGGTGCCCAGTAGTGGATGTAGACGGCGGCTGCGGTGACCTCCGCCATGCCGGTGACGACCCACATCAGCCAGTACGTCCAGCCGGTGACGAAGCCGGCGAAGGGGCCGAGGAACTCGCGGGCGTACTCGGAGAAGGAGCCGGAGACGGGCCGGTAGGTGAGCAGTTCGCCGAGGGCGCGCATGATGCAGAAGACGACGACGCCGGCGACCGCATAGGAGATCACCAGGCTGGGGCCGGCCTTGTGGATGGCGGTTCCGGCGCCGAGGAAGAGCCCGGTGCCGATGGCCCCGCCGATGGCGATCATCTGGATCTGGCGGCTGCCGAGCCCGCGCTCGTAGCCCTCGTCTGGCTGGTTCTTTCCTGACATGGGGTGCAGTCGTATCACCGGCTGCCCAGATACCGGTATCGAACTGAGCGGAATTTGAGCCTGGAGAGGGATGATTCACCCGTTGTGCACGGGTTCTGCGCCTCGCCCGTCCAGCATGCGGACGAGGCGGCCATGGGGCGCCGGGGGTCAGCCGAGGAGTGCCTCGATCAGCGACTCCTGCATGGCGCCGAGCCAGAGGTAGGCCATCACCATGGGCTTGGCCGGGTCGTCGTCGGGAAGCCGGTAGAGGCGGTCGTCCTCGCTGTCGTCGGTGACCTCCAGCCGGGCGCCCAGGGTCAGCCGCAGGTCGTTGAGGGCACCCAGCCAGTTGCGGCACTGGTCGGCGTCCAGCCGCAGCACACCGCCCGTACCGCCGCCGGCGTCGGACAGCCCGTCCAGGCAGCGCACCACGGCGAGCGCGTCGTCGCGCTTGCGGGCCCGCAGGTCGAGTTCGGTGTAGCGGCGGAACTCGGCGGAGGCGGCAAGCTGCTCCTGGTCGGGCTCCTTGGCCGGCTCCCCGTAGGCGTCCGGGAAGAGCCGCGCCAGCGCCGGGTCGTCGGGCGGCGCGGAGGGCCCCTCGGCGAAGAGTGCGGCCAGCGGGTCGCTGTCGGCGCTCTCGGCCGGGCCGGGGCCGATCAGCTCCAGCATCTGCACGGCGAAGCTGCGGAGAATGGAGACCTCCACCTCGTCCAGCGCGATCGCCGCGCCGCCGCCGGGGGCCGTCTCGAACAGTCCTGCCATCTCTACCTGTCCTGGCTGAGGGTGGCCCACAGCCCGTAGCCGTGCATCGCCTGCACGTCGCGTTCCATCTCCTCGCGGGTGCCGCTGGAGACCACCGCCCGGCCCTTGTGGTGCACGTCCAGCATCAGCTTCCGGGCCTTGTCCTTGGGGTAGCCGAAGTAGGACTGGAAGACGTACACCACATAGCTCATCAGGTTGACGGGGTCGTTGTGCACGATCGTCACCCAGGGGGTGTCGGGACTGGGGACCGCCTCGGAGGCGGACTCCGACTCGGTGCGCTCGATCTCGGCCGGCGCGACGCTCACTGGCGCGTCCCCTTCACTCCCTTGCGTGTGCGCCCGGCGGGCGCGTCCCCACAGGATCCATGCTGCCATCCGGCCGCTCCCGTTGCGATTCCGGCTCACCCCCGCACGGAAATCGTCAAACTGACGTTAAGGGGGTAGCATCACCGGTATGGACGTCATGGACGCATCCGGCGCCGACCGCGCGCCCTCCACCGCGTTGCTCACCGACCACTACGAGCTCACCATGCTGCAGGCCGCGCTGCGCAGCGGGGCTGCGCAGCGCCGCTCGGTGTTCGAGGTCTTCACCCGCCGGCTGCCCGAGGGCCGCCGCTACGGCGTGGTGGGCGGCACCGGCCGGGTACTGGACGCCATCGAGTCCTTCCGCTTCGACACCGCCCGGCTCGACTGGCTGTCCGACCACGACGTGGTGGACGACGCCACGCTGGCCTGGCTGGCCGCCTACCGGTTCCGCGGCGATGTCAGCGGGTACCCCGAGGGCGAGGTCTACTTCCCCGGATCACCGATCCTCACTGTGGAGGGCTCCTTCGCGGAGGCGGTGGTGCTGGAGACCGTGGTGCTGTCCATCCTCAACCATGACTCGGCGATCGCCGCGGCGGCCTCCCGGATGACCGCCGCCGCGGACGGCCGCCCGTGCATCGAGATGGGCGCCCGGCGCACCCATGAGCTGAGCGCCGCCGCGGCCGCCCGGGCCGCCTATGTGGCGGGCTTCGGCTCCACCTCCGACCTGGAGGCCGGCTTCCGCTACGGCATCCCCACGGGCGGCACCAGCGCCCATGCCTTCACCCTGCTGCACGACAGCGAGCGGGACGCCTTCACCGCCCAGGTGGCCTCCATGGGTCGCGGGACCACGCTGCTGGTGGACACCTACGACCTGGCGGAGGCGGTGCGCACCGCGGTGGATGTGGCCGGCCCCTCGCTGGGGGCGGTCCGGATCGACTCCGGCGACCTGCTGATGCTGGCCCACCGGGTGCGCCGCCAGCTGGACGAGCTGGGGGCCAAGGAGACCCGGATCCTGGTCACCTCCGATCTGGACGAGTACGCCATCGCGGCGCTGGCCTCGGCGCCGGTGGACGTCTACGGGGTGGGCACCTCGCTGGTGACCGGCAGCGGGCACCCCACCTGCGCGATGGTCTACAAGCTGGTCGCCCGCGCCTCCTCGGCCGACCGGGACGCCGTGCTGGTGCCGGTCGCCAAGCGGTCCGCCGGCGCCAAGTCCAGCCGTGGCGGCCGCAAGTGGGCGGCGCGGCGGCTGGACGCGGACGGGGTGGCCGAGGCCGAGGTGGTGGGCACGGGTCCGGTGCCGCACGACCTGACCGGCCGGCTGGTCCAGGTGCCGCTGATCCGCACCGGCGAGGTGGTGGGCCGGGAGCCGCTGTCCGCCGCCCGCGACCGGCATACCGCGGCCCGGGCGCAGCTGCCGCTGTCGGCGACGCAGCTGTCCCGGGGCGAGCCGGTGCTGCCCACCGAGGTGGTGTCCCGGTCGGGTCACGCGGGGGCCTGAGCGTCGAGCAGAGTGGCGCGGCAGGGCCCGGACGGGGCGCATGTAACAGGAATCCACGCCCCCTCCCGCAGGCCGTCCGCGCTCCCTAGGCTCTGTCCATCACCCTGATCCGCACCCTGATCCGCACCCTGATCCACGCGCTCCCCCACTCCCCCGGCCCCCTCCCCCCAGGCCCCGTCCCGTAAGCGAGGACCCATGCACCGCGCACTGATCGTCGTCGATGTGCAGAACGACTTCTGCGAGGGAGGCAGCCTCGCGGTCTCCGGCGGAGCCGAGGTCGCGGCGGCTATCACCGATCTGGTCGCGGAGAGCGCGGCCGGCTACGCCCATGTGGTCGCCACCCGGGACAACCACCTCGACCCGGGCGCCCACTTCTCCGACCACCCCGACTATGTCCACACCTGGCCGGTGCACTGCATGGCCGGCACCGAGGGGGTGGGCTTCCACCCCAACTTCGCCCCCTCGGTGATCTCCGGCGCGGTCGACGCGGTCTTCGACAAGGGTGCCCACTCGGGCGCGTACAGCGGTTTCGAGGGCCGGGACGAGAACGGCGTGGGGCTGGCCGTGTGGCTGCGCTCACGCGGCGTCGAGGAGGTGGACGTGGTCGGTATCGCCACCGACCACTGCGTCCGGGCCACCGCGCTGGATGCGGCCCGGGAGGGCTTCCGTACCCGGGTGCTGCTGGACCTGACCGCGGGGGTGGCCAAGGAGACCACCGAGCGCGCCCTGGAGGAGCTGCAGGCGGCCGGTGTCACCCTCAGCGGCACCCCGGTGGTGGCTGCGGGCTGAGCCGGCCGCCGGCGGCCCGGTGCGCTCAGCGCGGCCGGACCTTCAGCGAGGTCATCATCCCCAGGTCCTCGTGCTCCGCCATGTGGCAGTGCAGCATGTAGGTGTACTTCTCCGAGGCGTAGTCGGTGAAGCGCATCGCGATGCGCACGGTCGCGCCGCGGTGGACGGCGATGGTGTCGCGCCAGCCGAGGTCCACGCCGGTGGGCACCCGGCCGTTGACGGAGATCACCTGGAAGGGCACATCGTGGACATGGAAGGAGTGGTTCCGGGGTGACCGGTTGACCACTTCCCACAGCTCCAGATCCCCCTCGCGCACCACGATCTCATGGGAGTCCATGGCCTTCATGGTGGTGCCCGAGACTCCGTTGATGCCCAGGACCCCGCCCGTCTCCGTCAGCGCGATGACCCGCGGCTTGAGGTGGGCGACGTTGTAGCGGTTGATGGTGTTCAGCCTGGACGGCAGCGGCGTCGTCCGGCTGCCGCCGGAGCCGGGCAGCAGGGTGAGGAAGGACTGGCGGCTGTTGCGGCGGCGCCCCACCCCGGTCTCCACGGCGACCTCAAGTACGGTCTCCCGGGTGACGTCGACGACGACCTCCGCCCGGCACCCCGCAGGCATCCGCACCTCGTCCACCTCGACGGGCCGGGTGAGGAACGCCGACTCGGTGGCCACCTGGGTGAGCCGGGTGCCGTCGATCCGGCGGACGGTGAGGGTCTCCGAGAGCGAGGCGTTGAGCAGCCGCAGCCGCACCCGCCCGGTGTCGGCGGTGAAGGTCAGCGGGTCGCTCTCCACCGCCACCCCGTTGACCACCACGGGGAAGGCCATACCGGCTTCGGAGAAGCTGTGCGACGCATACCGGATGCCGCCGTCGGACCCCACTGCGACGCTCTGCATGATCACCGGGATGTCGTCGGTCCCATAGCTGCTGGGCAGGGCCTTGGACGCCGCGGAATCGTCCTCGACAATCAGCATCCCGGCCAGGCCCATGGCGACCTGACGTGCGGTGATCCCCATGGTGTGGGGGTGGTACCACAGCGTGGCGGCCTGCTGCTTGACGGTGAACTCGGGCTTCCAGACCTTTCCCGGGCCGAAGGCGGCATGCACCCCGCCGTCGTCCTCGGGCGGCACATGGGCGCCGTGCCAGTGCACCGCCAGCTCCTCGTCGAGCCCGTTGGTGACCTCGAAGCGGACCCGCTGGCCGTTGCGCACCCGCAGGGTCGGGCCGAGGTAGGAGCCGTTGAACCCGGCGGTGTCGGAGCTGACCCCGGGCAGCAGCTCATGGGTGCCGAAGGCGGCCTGCATCGCGAAGACCGTGACTCCGCCCTGCTGCGTGGGCACCAGCAGCTCGGGTAGCGGCAGCCGGTTGCCGGCCGCCCGTGCGGTCCCCTGCGACAGGGCGATGCCGGAGGCGCCGGCCAGCGCCGAGGCGGCGGTGGCCATGCCGGCGATGAAGCGTCGCCGCGACATCCCCGGCTTCCCGATGCTGTGTACAGGCGGAGTGATGTCGTCCATAACCTTGGACGTTAACCAGTTGAATTGTGTAACTAACGGTCCATTAGGTGCGATCACTCGACCAGCGGCACCCGCTCAGTCGTGATGCACCATCAGCGGCACCGGATCCATCCCGCCCGCCGCCAGCGCCGCCCGCAGCTCCCGCCCCACCGACTCCGGTTCGGCGGCCAGACGCTCCGACGCGAGGTACACCACCCGCACCCCCAGGTACTCCATGCGGTGCTGACCGCCGCGCACCCAGGCCGACTCCCCCTCGCTCACACAGCGCACATCGGAGTCCAGCTCCACGGCCACGCCCCGCTCCGGCCAGAAGACGTCCGGCACCGCCACAAAGGTCCCCCCGCGCATCCGCAGCTCCACCCCGCACACCGGTCGCGGCAGCAGCCAGCCGTCCAGCAGCTCGCCCAGCCGCTCCATCGCCCTCTCACGGCCGGCGGCCAGCACCTCGTCCAGCGCGGCCCTGACGGGGGTCAGCTCCAGCAGTCCGGCCTCACGCAGTTCCACCACCAGCTCCCGCACCGGGCAGCCGCGGTCCGCGACCGCCTCCCGCAGCAGATCGCGCACCACCGCGGGACTGGGCAGCCCCTCCGGCACGGCCAGCGCATCGGCCACCGCCCGTGCCATCGGGGCGCAGGCGAGGCCTCGCACCAACCGGCTCTCCAGCGCCCGCTCGGTGCGCAGGATGCGGACCTCGCCCGCGTCCCGCAGCCGCCGCTGGCGCGGCACCAGCACATCCACCCCCCGGAACGACCGCAGTCCGGGCACCGAGGCGAACCCGTACAGGGCCAGCGCGGCGCCGCCGGTGACCACCGGTGTGCCACGCCGCTCGATCATGCCGTTCTGCGCCGCGTACAGCAGCGCCGCCCAGATCCGCTGCTCGGGGGCGGGAGTGCCGGGCTGGAGCAGGAACACTCTCGGCAGCAGCCGCTGCCAGGGGCCGCCGGGACGGCAGTGCTCGGTGACGGTACGGGCGGGCACCCCGCGGGAGCGCAGTTGACTGGCTGTCACCACGTTGCACTGGCGGCGGGCCAGTTCGTCGAGGGACGGGGTCGGGGAGGGGATCTGGAAGGTCATGGCCCACACGATCCCCAGCGGCCGAGGGCGCCTATCCGGATCCCGGCCGCTGTTACAGAGCCGTCGCGGATTCCGGACCGCGCCGCGCTAAAGTCCGCCTACGCTCCCCCGAACAGCCGACGAACGCCGCATCACCCCGTCACTCGTACAGGGGAATCGGCGGCCGGGGCCGCCTCGGCCGCCTGCCGCCGGCGTGCCTCGCCGACGACGGGCCGCCCTCCCCGGCACAGCTACGCTCCGTCACCGGAGGGCGTGCAACCGGGCCTCAGGAGGAGGCGGTGGCCGACGGCGCGGGGGCGGAGGGAACCGGCGCGGCGGTTGGACCGGGGGCGTCCGAGCCGTCATGGGTCCCGGCCGCATCCACGCTCATGGTGATCCCCGCCGTGACCCCGCGGCCGACCCGGCGGCGGTCGTAGCGCAGGTCCAGCAGACCGCCCGCGGACCCGGTCCCCGGATAGAGGGAGTCCTGGTCCAGGGTGGTCCGGGTGCCGGTGTTGGTGCGGTACGGGGAGGCCTTGGCGACCAGCTCCACGGCTTCCTCGGCGAAGTAGAACTGCCCGGTGTGGCACTGGTGGCCGCCGACGTACCCCTCCGAGGTCCGCCTGCCGCCGGTGTGCACCTTGGTGTGGATGTGGATCGCCCGGCCCTGGTACCAGCCCGGGAAGACGGTCTCGAACTCCACCTCGCCCTGCCGGTCGGTCATCTGGATGCCCCGCAGATAGGTGAGGTCGTCGGTGGGCTCCTGGTGCCCGCCGCCGCCACCGGGGCCGCCGGGGCCGCCGGGGCCGCCCGGACCACCGGTGGGCGCAACGGTGGGCGGCTGGCCGGTGGGCTGCTGGCCGCCGGGCGGGGTGCCCCCGCCGCCACCGCCCGTCGCCGTGTAGCCGGAGTAGACGCCCAGGGCGTCGCAGTGCCAGATCTCCACCGCCGCATTGCGCAGCGGCCTGCAGGTCGCCTCGTCCAGGACCTTCAGCCGCAGCCGCAGCGGGACCCCCTCGCGGTCCTCCACGATGTTCCGCCGGAACAGCTCGTAGTCGAGGTAGTACGGTCCCTCGATCTGCTCGGTGGTGAGCGCACAGGCCGAGCGGCCGGCGGCCCGCTCCGCGGCGGTCGCACGGCCCGCCGCGCTCCCCGTCCGGCCGGAGGGCTCGTCCGCCGACGCCGTCCAGCCGAGCGCCCCGGCCCCCACGGCCATCGCCCCGGCGCCGCTCAGTGCCAGGACCCGCCGCCGGGAGAGCAGCGCCCGGGAGACCTCGTCGTTGCCGGGTTCCTCGTGTTGCTGATGGATTGTCATGCGCGGGACGCTAGGGCCGGTCCATGAGACCCCCATGAGCGCACGATGAGGAATCCCCACGAGGCCACCCGTGCGCAATCGGCTGACTGCGGACCGTTAACATGCACCCGCACAGGCCTGACACAGTGGAAGCCTGACGGGGAGACAACAACATGGCGGTCATGCTGCCCGCTGAGCTGGACGAGATCCTGGAGATGATCGGGATCGTCTGGCCCAACGTGGACGAGGACGAACTCCGGGCGATCGCAGCCGAGTACCGGACGTTCGCCTCGGAGCTCCAGGAGGTACGGACCTACTCGGACAACGCCACCGGATATCTGCGCTCGGTCACCACCGGCGAGGCCGTCGAGGCCTTCGGTGAGCACTGGGACAACCGGCAGTCCAAGGGGATGGAGCACCTCGGCCAGGTCGCCGAGGTCTACGCCGGGGTGCTGGACACCGTGGCAGGGCTTGTCGAGGCGGGCAAGCTGTCGGTCATCGCACAGCTCTGGGCGCTGTTCGCCGAGGTCGCCGCCGCCCAGGCTGCGGCGCCGTTCACACTCGGGTTCTCCGAACTGGGTGCGCTGGGCGCCACCCAGGTGACCCGGGTGGCGGTCCGCGAGATCCTCGAGCAGATGGCCGAGAGCGTCGCCCAGGCCCTGCTCAAGATGGTCGAGGACGCCGCGCTGACCGCGGTCAGGACCATCGTGCTGCAACTCGCCGAGCAGGGCCTGGAGAACTACACCGGCGTCCGCAGCGGCTATGACTTCGGCGGTGCCGTGCGGTCCGGCGTCCAGGACGGCGTGAGCGGATTCGTCCAGTCGGCGAGCGACCCGGGCACCTGGGTCGACGCGGCTCTCGACGGCGCCAGGAACGGTATGGGCGAAGGTGCCCTCGCGGGCAGCCGAGGGGGCGAGTGATGGCCATGCACACACATACCTCCCACCCCGGGCGCTCCCCGCACCGGAGCGGCCCCGACGAGACCGGCCCCACCCCGCCCCCGAGGCCCACCGGCGACCCCGAACCGGCTCCGCCCGACCCCGGAGCCACCGGTGAGCCCGGTCACCGGCGCAGCGGCGGCGACCCCGAACCCGCCCCGGGCGGCGGCCCCGAGCGCGACCCGGAGCCGGGTGAGGGCGGCGAGGGTCAGCCGGGTCATGGGATCACCATCGACATCGGCGGCATCAGCATCGGCGGCGGGGGAGACGGAGAAGGGGAGGAGGACGACGGCGAGAAGCGCATCGAGTGGATCGACGGCACACCGGACGACGGCGGCTCCGGCTGGAACGGCGCCGGCACCCCGTATGCGCCCGGCCAGGTCGGCAGCGAGGGCGTCCCTCCCGCAATCCCGGCCCAGCGCGGGGCCGACGCCGTCGCCGGCGGTCAGACCTCGGGCGACCCGGCGGACTTCGAGGCCACCGAGTCCCGGCTGGACGATGCGGCGCGGGACTTCGAGAACGCCGCCGACCGCCTCGCCGGCCTCGGCGGCCGACTGTCGGCGTGCCTCGCCAATGACTCGCTGACCTCCTCCGCGGCCGAACCCGGCCAGCAGATCTCCGACGAGATCCATGACATCAGCGGCAGACTCGCCTCCGGCCTGGCCACCACCGGCCGCCGGCTCGGCGACCAGGGCCGCGCACTGCGCCAGGCCGACCAGTCCGCCAGCGACCGCTTCAACGGGCTGGACGACCGGGCCCCGAGCGACGTCAGGCCACCCTCCCCCGTCCCGGGCTCCAGCGGCAGCCCGTCGGCCGGCACCGCCCCGGGTGGCAGGGCAGGCGGCTCGGCGCCGCAACCTCCGGCCGCCCCGCAGGGCGGCGGCGGAACCGGCACCCCGCCCGACCCCACCACCCTGGACTCCACCAACCCCCTGATCACCCCCGCCCCCGACGCCCCGCAGACCGGCAGCGGAACCGGCACCCCGCCCGACCCCACCACCCTGGACTCCACCAACCCCCTGATCACCCCCGCCCCCGACGCCCCGCAGACCGGCAGCGGAACCGGGACCCGGCTGTCCGGCAGCTCGATGGTCCACGCGGACCTGGGGGCCGCCGTCGGGTCTGCCGGGGCGCCCGCCGCAACCGCGGTGGACGCCGGAGCCAGCGGGGCGGCGGCCGCCGCCGGGCGGCCCTCCAGGCCGCTGCTCCCCGGCAGCGGCCTGGAGGCGGGGCTGCGTGCCGAGGCCCGTACCCTCGGCCTCAGCTCCGCCGACACCGACCGTGTGGTGGCCGCCCTCGAAGCCGCCCCGCAGGGCGAGATGGCCGCCGAGACCATCGCGTCCGGCCGCTACGACCAGCGGCCCGGTTTCACCGCCACCGTCTCGATGCTCGCCCATCCCGGCACCGCCCCGGCCGCCCTGCACCATCTGGACCTCGCCGCCCGGATGTCCGACCACGGCGTCGACGACCTCTCCTTCGGGGGCGGCGCCACTGCGGGCGCCGACGGGAGGGGCGTCCCGGCCGGTACCGGCCTGGTCGCCCGTGGGCAGGACGGAGAGAGCTACTCCTACCGCTACCGGGAACTCGGCGACCCGGCACAGCTGGTCCGCACCGCGCAGAAGGAGCTTCTGCAGACCGTCGACGGCGGCACCGACCACCAGGTGCTCTGGCTGCGCACCTCCGGCTCGGCGGACGATCTGCGGTCCGACGGAACCGTGCGGCAGCTCACCGAGCTCTACAGCCGCCAGCGGGCGCAGTTCGTGGTCGAGACCGACACCGGCCGCGTGGGCATCCCCGCCGGCGGCCGGTTCTTCCCCTGGTCCGAGGAGATCAGTTGATCACCACCAGCCCCGTCGCCCGGTGGACCTGGAACAGCACCTCGGTCACCGGCGACGAGACCGCCGACTGCGTCGGCGCCGCGCTGTCCGTGCTCTACGTCCTGGGTGCCAACCGGCTCTCCGGCCCGGTCCGCCGGATCTCGGTCGAGGTCGGACGGTACGGCGCGCCGCGCAGTCCGCTGCACAGCGGCGTCTTCGAGCTGCAGGGCAACGTGCTGGAGGACAACGCCCGCCGCGTCGTGGAGGAGGTCCGCGCGGGCACCCCCCGCGGGCCGGTGGGTACCGTCGTCACCCGGCTGCAGTGCCCCGGGCGGTGGTACGACGCCGCCGGTGCCGAGCGCCGGGAGGCCAGGATGTTCGACTGCGGCGTCCTCGCCACGGACACCTTTGTCGCCGTCGACCTGGCCGCCTACGGCGACTGCTGGCTGCCGCACGATCTGACGGGCCGCCCGCAGCCGGAGATCCACCGGGCCAACGCCCCGCGGCTGGCCGCGGCCCTGGACGGGGTGGCGGTGCTGCTGCGGGACCCGACCGAGCCGGACGCCCCCACCCGCTACGGCGTGCCCACCCCCACCGGGGTGGGCAATCTGCTGGGGCCCGACGGCACACCCGACGACGTCCGGTCCCGCTTCTCGGGCGCCGCCTCCGCCGCCTACTGCGGGTAGGGGTTCTGCTGCGGGTACGGGTTGGGCTGCTGGTACGGGTTGGGCTGCTGCCCGCCCGGCCCGTACCCCTGCGGCGGCGGCCCGTACTGGGGCGGCGGCCCGGGCTGCGGCGGCGGCCCGGACTGGGGTGCGCCGTACTGGGGTGCGCCGAACTGCGGAGACCCGTACTGCTGGCCCGGTCCCGGGTACGGCGGCTGCGCGGGCGGCTGCCCGCCGCCGGGCCCGGGCCCTCCCGGCCCGCCCCTGCGGCGGCTCCGTGCCACCAGCACCACCACGACCACCAGCACCACCACGGCCGCACCGATGCCGAGGAGCAGACCCATCGACACCCCGCTGCCGTCCGCGGAGGCCTTGGGCGCCTGCGCGGAGTCCCCGCCGCTCCCGGGCGCCGGGGTCTGCGCGCCCCCGCCCGCCGCGGCGGCCGACTGCTGCGGTGACGGATCCTGCTGCGACTCGGCCCGTTGCAGCAGCGGATTGGCCGTCGGGCCGGCCGGGATGTCGTCCGTCAGCGCATGCCGGGGGCTGGCGATGCCGTATCCGTAGCGGTCGTTGGGCGCCTTGCTGCCGTCGGGCGGCGCCACCGCGGACTTGATCAGCCGGTTGATCACCTGTCCCGCGGACAGGTCGGGGTACTTGGCGCGGACGAGGGCGGCGATGGCCGAGACATAGGCGGTGGCCTCGGACGTGCCGTCACCGATCCGGTACTTCGCCGGGCCGTCCTTGCCCGCCGCGACGATGCGGACGCCGGGTGCGGTGATGGTCACCTCGGGCCCGTGGTTCGAACCGGACCAGACGCTGCCGTCCTCCTGTACCGCCCCGACCGCCACCACCCCCGGGAACGCCGCGGGGTAGGCGACCCGGGCGGCACCACCGTTGCCGGCTCCGGCGACCAGTACGACATCGTGGTCGACCGCGTACCGGACGGCCTCCCGGAGGGAGGAGTCCCGACCGCTGGCTCCCGCCAGGGACATATTGACGACCTTGGCACCGTGGTCCACGGCATAGCGGATGGCGTCAGCCAGGCGCGTCTCGCCCTGGGCCAGGTCCCCGCGCAGAGAGGTGGTGACCCGTACCGGAAGGATCTTGGCCGCGGGGGCGAGCCCCTTGACGCCGTCGCCCTGCCCCGGGCCGTGTCCATGGCCTGCGATCAGGCTGGCCATCTCGGTGCCGTGCCCCAGGTCGTCGACTCTTCCGTCGCTCGACGCCCCCGAGAGGTCGGTGCCCGGCAGGACCTGTCCCACGAGATCCTGATGGGTCGCCGACACGCCGCTGTCGATCAGACCGACCGTGACCCCCTGCCCCTTGCTGACCGGCCACACATCCTGGGCCGCGCTGTACTTGATCAGGGGCCACTGGTCGTCGCGGGTCTGGTCGGCGGACGCACCCGTGGCTCCCAGCCCGAGTACGAGGCCCGCTGCGACAACCACAGCCGTACAACGCCCCAGCGCCCTGGTCCTCAACTTCCGGCCACCCCACTCGGTTGGTACACGCTGGACACGTCGGTTCGTCATTCCACCACGTTCGGGTTGGCCGAGGAGCCGTCGGCCCAGGTCTCCTCGTCCTCGACGAGATAGTCGGGCCGGTCACCGGCACGTCCCTTGTCCCGCTTGCGGCCCCGCGCGGAGCCCGCCGCCCCGAAGGGCTGCCCGGCCCCGCCGGCCTCGCCGCGGCGCGACCGGCTGCCGATACCGGTCCCTCCCTCGGTGAACGCACCGCCCCGACCGCCCTGGGCGCTCTCGCCCATCGTGGCGCCGGAGCGCCGGGACAGCCCTGCGGAGCCACCCGCCGCGGACTCCGTGGTCATGCCTGCTCCGCCCCTGCCGCCGAATCTGCCGGCACCGGTGCGCCCCAGGCCCTCGCCTGCCGAGGACTCGCCGGCGGCCGTGCCACCGGCGCCCGTACGCGCACGCCCCGTGCCGCTCCCCGACTGTCCGTCGGCGCCGCCTGCCACCGTGCCGCGCCCTGCCCCGGGGGTGAGGCCGAGGCCGCTGTTGGTGCGCATACCGCCGAGGCCGCCGCCCACGGTGGGGGTTCCCCCGCCGATCCCATGGGCGCCGGCGCTCCCGCCGCCCAGTGCCGTCGGGCCGGTGGCGGACACCCGGGTGCCGCCGGCTATGCCGGCCCCGTCGATGCTGGTTCCGGCACCCGTCCCGAGCGGCGGCGGCGGAGGGGTCAGCGTGGTCGCGGAGCCGCCGTGGATCGCGGCGTCCGTGACAACGGGGTGGTGCACCACCACCGACCCGGTCGACACGGCCTGGCCGGCGGCGCCGTGGGCCCTGCCGACCGCGTCGGAGCCGGTGGTACCGCCCGAGGCACCCGCGATCCCTCCCAGCCCGGCGCCGATGATCAGCCCGCCGATCGCCCCGGCGCCTGTCGGCCCGTCGGGCGGTGGGGGGTACTCGTCGTCCTTGTCGTTGATGTCGCCGACGGGCGGCGGCTTGAGTACCTCCGCGCCGTTGCGGTAGCGCTCGGCGAGGGTCCGCATGACGGCGACGGCCTGCTGCTTGCGGGCAGTGGCCTCGCTCTGCATGGTGTCCGCGTCATGGGAGCCCAGCAGACCCGAGACCCGGTCGCCGACCCAGTCGGTGCCGCTGTCCCAGGCCGAGGGCTCGTCGGGCATGGCCGCCTTGGCCTCGGCAATGGAGTCGGAGACGATCTCCAGGGTGACGGCGGCGTTGTTGGCGTACTCCGCGGTGTTGTTGACGCTGTTGGCCAGCTTGGTCATCCGGGTGCTGAAGGCGTCGCTGGCCTGGCCCTCCCAGTCGGCGGTGGCCTGGCCGGAGTACGACTGGAGAGCGGAGCGGATGCCCTTGAGGGTGTCGTGGGCGCGGCGCCAGGGGTCGGCGGCCTTCATCACATCGCCCGAGTTCAGCGCGTCCACCATGGCCTTGAGCTGGGCGTGGCTGTACTGGCTGAAGTCGGTGGTCGCGTCACCCATGCTGGTTCTCCCCGTTCCCCGTCACCACTTGTCGCTCTTCTCCACCTCGGCCCGGCCCGGGGGTGTTGCGGCGGGCGGCGCGGAGTCGGTGCGCATGGCGGCGGCCGTGCCGCGCTCCTGCTCGTCGTAGTTGCGGGCGGTGGCGTCGGCGTTCCGCTGGGCGTCGTCCAGGGAGCGGTAGAGCAGGTCGAGGACGTCACGCAGCGAGTCGCGCATCACGGCGTACTTCTCGTCGAGCTCCCGTGCCTCGGCGAACGGCCCGAAGCTGCTCGCCGCCACGCCGCTCTCGGCATGCGTCCTGTCGCCGTTGGCCCCCGTGTCGAAGTCCGACAGCAGTCCGCGCACCCTCTTCGCGAAGTCCTGCAGATTCTCGATCTGGACCTTGTAGCCCGAACCAGCCACGGACTGCCTCCCCCTGGGCCTCCTCAAGGACATGCTGAGCACTCATGTCTAACACAGCAGCACCCGCTGTTGAACATGGACTGGTCATTGACCCGCACGAACAGCCGCCGCGAGAGCGCGGCGGCAGAGCGAGTCCGCCTCGCGGGTGGTCTCGGGCAGGCGGTGGCGCGGTGTGAGGTTGAGGGTGTGGGCGCAGGCGTGGTCGAGGGAGACGGCGTGGCCGGTGGAGACATAGACGGGTTTGACGCCGTCGCGGGTGCGCAGGGCCCGGCCGACGTCCTCGCCTCCGTCCAGGAGGGGGGTGCGGTCGCCGCGGTGGGGGCCCGGGGGCTGGTGGGTGAAGGTGAAGGCGGTCTTGGCGACGCCGAAGCACGGGATGCCGGTGAGCAGGCCGAGGTGGCTGGCGAGGCCGAGGCGGCGGGGGTGGGCGATGCCGTAGCCGTCGCAGACGATGAGGTCCGGCGCGGTCCGCAGCCGGGCCAGCGCGTCCAGGACGGCCGGGAGTTCACGGAAGGCGAGCAGGCCGGGGACGTAGGGGAAGGCGACACGGCTGACGGCGGTGGCCTGTTCGACGGTCCGCAGAGTGGCGACGTCCAGCACCACGGCGGCTGCGGCGACCAGATCCCGCTGGTCGTCGTAGGCGACGTCGACACCGGCGACGGTGCCGCCGTCGGCGACGGAGGGGCCGGGGCCGTCGCGGTCGACCAGGGGGCGCAGGCGCTGCTGCTCCGCCTCGGCGTCGGCCTCGGTGCGGGGCCAGGAGGCCGCAGGGGTCAGCGGGTTGGTCATCGGCGGAGGCTATCGGGAAACGGCTCCGCCCGCCCCGAGGGCTCGGGACGGGCGGAGTCAGTGCGGTGCTGCCGGACCGCCCGCCCCGGGGGTCTCGGGGCGGGCGGAGTCGCCACCGGTCGTACCGGGCCTAGCGGGCCGGGGTGACCAGGACGTACGTCTCCAGCTTGTTGGGGCTCTCGGCGAGGACCGAGATGCTCGTCCCGGTGTCGGGCACCTTGACGCTGCTGTACGGGTTGTCCGCGTACCAGTAGGTGCCCTTGTGGTCGTTGAAGACCGGGACGCCGTTCTGGGACGGGATGGTGGTGGCCACATCGGCCTTGTGCAGCGTCAGCTTGTCCGTGCGCTCCCAGCCGAAGGCCGAGTCATAGCCCTGGAAGCGCGGGCGGGTCAGGGTGCCGTCCGCCCAGTGCTGGGTCTTGGCGTGGGCGTCGATCGGCAGGATCAGGCCCTGGCCCGGGTGGACGCTGACGTTGTTGTCGGTCTGGGAGGTGTCCCAGTACCAGATGACCAGGCCGTTCTGGTACGGGAAGTGCTCGACCCAGTCGGGCTTGGACGCGAAGCCGAAGTTGTACGGGCCGGTCTTCAGCGTGGTGTCGTACGAGATGTACTGCCGGTTCTCGGCGACGTAGTACTGGGCGTAGTCGTTGGTGACCGAGCCGGTGATGCGCTGGAAGCCGGTCGCGGTCCAGCCGTTGTCGCCGTTCTCGGCGCCGTCGCTGAACAGCTGGCTGCCGTCGGCGGTCACCGCGATGTCGTCGAGGGCGAGGCCGCGGTAGTGCAGACCGCCGTCGGTGACGTAGTGGAAGCGGACCTTGACGGCCTGGCCGGCGTAGGCGTCGAGCGAGTAGGCGAGGTCGCCCCACTGGGCGACGTTGCCGGTGAGACCGGCCTTGCCGCTCTCGTTCTGCGGGATGGCCTGGCCGTTGAAGGTGCCGTCCAGGACGGTCCAGTTGGCGCCGCCGTCGGTGGAGACCTCGGCGTAGCCGTAGTCGTAGTCCTGCTCGATGTCGTACCAGCCCTTGGCGGTGAGGGTCGCCGAGGACTTGCCGGTGAGGTCGACGTCGCGGGTGAGCGAGACGTTGAGGTTGTCCGCGCTGCCGCTCCACCACTCGTTGGCGCCGTCGGCCGGGGTGTTGACCTCGGTGGTGACGGACTTCTTGGGCAGTTCGACCAGCAGGCCCTGGGCCTGCTTGGAGTTGTACTCGACCGGGCCGAGGCGGTGCAGGCTGGTCTTGCCGGCCTTGGCGGTGTCGTACTTCAGCCAGCCGAGCTGGAGCTTGCTCCAGACATCGAGGTCGTTGGGCTTGTCACCGATGGAGTTCTGGCCGTCGCCGAGCCAGGAGCCGGACGACATCAGGGACCAGAAGCCGACCGAGTTGTCCTGCGGGCCGACGGTGTCGTACAGGTCCGGCAGGCCGAGGTCGTGGCCGTACTCGTGGGCGAAGACACCCAGGCCGCCGTTCTCCGGCTGCATGGTGTAGTCGCCGACCCAGATGCCGGTGTCACCGGCCTCGGTGCCGCCGAGCTTGTTGTTGTCGGGGCCGCTGGTGCCCTGGCCGGTGGCGTAGGCGTAGGAGCGGTGCGCCCACAGGGCGTTGGCGCCCTGGACGCCGCCGCCGGCCGACTCGTCCTCGCCGGCGTGCACGATCTGGAAGTGGTCGATGTAGCCGTCGGGCTCGTTGAAGTTGCCGTCGCCGTCGTAGTCGTACCGGTCCCACTGGTCGTAACCGGCGAGCTCGGCCTTGACGTCGGCGGCGGAGCGGCCCTTGGCCTCCTGGTCGGCGACCCAGGTGTTGATGCCGTCCTTGATCAGCTGCTGCGCGTTGGCGCAGATGTTGGCTCCGCAGTAGTCGCTGCCGTACCGGGCCTCGTTCCAGGGGACCTTGACCCAGTCGGTGACCTCGCCGTCGACCGAGTAGCGGCCGGAGGACTCCTTCTCGTAGTAGGTCTTGAGGGAGTCCCCGGTCTTGCTGAAGTACAGGTCCTGGTAGTGCTTCTGGTTGTAGTCCGCCAGCCAGTCCGTGGAGTTGTCCTTGGCGCGGTCCGGCGCGGCTATCTGGTTGTACGCCGGGCCGGGGTCGCCGCCGTACTTGACGACGGCCGGCTCGGGGCCGGCACCGTCCGGGTCGTACATCGTGGTGTTGTCCACCTGGTCGCCGAACTCCACCAGGATGGTGAAGATCTTGTCCGTGCGCTCACGGGCGAGCTCGACGTACTTGTCCCGGCCGAGCTTCACGCTCTCGCTGCCGCCGTGGTTCTCGACCTTGGCGGTGCCTGCCAGCACCTGGTCGAGCGCGGCCTTGCGCTCCGCCTCCTGCTTGACGCCGAGCGGGCCCGGAAGGTCGTGGTCGACCTTCTGGACCTGGGCGTCGACCGGGTCGTGGCTCACCGGCGCTGCGCCCTGGGCTGCGGCTGCGGCCGCACCGGGCAGCGCGGCGGTGGCCAACGCGGCTATGAGCGCCGTGGCGGCTGCGCCTGCGACGGCTCTCTTGGTCGTCTTCAACGTGGTGACGTCCTCCCCTTACCGCCTGGTCCACCTGGGTCAGGCGGTGGCCGACTGGTGAACCAGTGAGTACCAAGTGGAGGACATTTGATCGGAGGAGTACGACAAAAGAAAGACGTTGACCCGAACATGACGCAGCCTTTAAACTCCGTTTTCATGCGCGTTCACTGACGGGTGATCATGTTGTGCTCCCACACGTGAGCATCACCACATCCGTCCGCCGGGGAAGTGAGCCCGTGCGCCCCCCGTGCTCCACCGGCGCCGGTTAGGCTGGACTCACCTGCACATGCACCGGGTACATCCACAGCGAGACTGCATCGTGCACGCGCCGACCCAGGCCGACCCCGCCCCTCCCCGACGCGAAGGACGGAACCCCCCATGCCCCGCCCGACCCTCGCCCAGACCTGCTGGGGAACCCTCGCGGTGGTGTCCGCCACCGTGGTGCTGCTCGCGGTGTCCGGCGCCGACAGCCTGCTGAGCATCACCGTGGTGGTGGTCTTCGGCATCGCCCTCGGGACGCTCGCGACCGCCCTCTCCATGACCGGCCAGGCCCTGCGCGGCGACCGCTCCCCCGACTCGCGGGTGGTGCGCACCGGGGGCCTCGGGGAGTCGGCGCGACTGCCGCACCGGCCCGCCCCCGCGACGGCCGAGGCGGAGTACGCGCAGCAGTCCTCCGGCAGCGCCTGATCACCCGGGAGCATCTGATCATACGTCAGGTCCGGGTGGAGACAACCACGCTGCGCACCGTCTTGTCGTGGACGCACTGCCGATAGGGGCTGTCGAACAGGCACCAGCCACCGTCGATCACCACCCAGAGACCGCAGCACAGCACCGACGGCAGCGTGTAGACGGCGGCCCGCCCCCAGGCCTCACCCGGTGTGGGCACCGCTCCGTCCGCCAGCCTCGCCACCCTGACCTTGACGGCCTTCTTCCCCAGCGTCTGGCCGTCGCGTGACAGCATCAGGCTCTCGTAGACCCAGTAGACGAGCCCGATCGCCAGGGACATGGTCGCCTCGCCGCTCCGGCTGTTCCAGTTCACGAACCAGCCCAGCACCAGGCTGCACACCGCGGCGACCAGCACCCCGTCGATGATCCGGGCCAGCAGCCTCCGGCCCCGGCCGCCCAGCGGCGGCATCCCCACCGGTATCCCCGGCGCCTGACCGTAGGGGGCCCCCGCCTGGGGAGCCCCCGCATAGGGGGTTCCGGCGCCATAGCCCGGGGGCGGCGGCGCCGGCTCTCCGTACGGGCTGCCGCCAGGGGTGCCGCCGCCCGAAGGCGGCGGCTTCTCGAACGAGGGCGGACCGTCGCCCTCCTGTCCCGGGCCCGGTCCGGGCGGCTCATGGGTGCTCATGAACCGAGTAGAACACCGCAGGATCGACCTTATCCGTACAGATGCTCCCTTTGGCGTCCATTCGGGTCGCGGGCCGTCATGGCCGCGGCTGATCCACTGCCAGGAAGGTGCCGGCCGCCTTGTCGTGCCAGCACTGCCGCAGCGGCCGGTCGAAGAGGCACCAGAGCACGTCCAGCGCCCCGCCCAGCAGCAGCGCGCCCAGCAGCTGCCGCGCCAGCCAGCGGCGCACCGAACCGCCGAGCCCCGGAGGCTGCTGCGACTCCGCGTCCAGCACCCGCACCCGGGCGATGCGCTTGCCCAGGGTGCGGCCCCACCGGGCGGTGGGCAGTGCCTCGTAGACAAAGCCGATCAGCAGCAGCGCCAGCAGGAACAGCCCGGCCCGGCCCAGCACCACGGGGTCGACCAGCCACACCCGCCCCGCCCGGCCGGAGGCCCTGGCGGCGTCGATCTTCGTCTGCAGATGGTGGACGGCGGACGCGCCGAGGGGGACCGCGGCGGCACCCGCCAGCGCGGCGACCGCCAAGGTGTCGATCACTCGGGCGGCCAGCCGCCTGCCGTACCCGGCGGGCCGCGCCCGCCGCCGCTCGGCGGCCCGGGATGCCGGTGTCTTCGCCGCCGGCTTGGCCTCGTCCGGGCCCGCTCCCGGCGCGGGCGCGGGAGCCGGGGGGACCGGGTAGGAGGTCGGCAGGGGGGTGCGGTGGGCGGTGCCGGGGAGCGGGCGCCGGGCGGACGGCGAGGGCACGGGCGGCAGGCAGGTCTCGGTCGACTGCTCGGCGGGCGCGCCGGAGGGAGCCGGGGAGGCCGGGACCGAGGACGCAGCGGGAGCCGGGGCCGGGGCCGCGAACGGCGTCGCCTCGGCGACCGCCTCGGCTGCCGGAGCCGCCTCCGGGCCGTCGGCGCCCCAGGAGACCCAGCGGGGGGAGGCCTGCGACTCCATCAGCCCCCGCTGGCTGTGGACGTCGGCCTGCCATCCCGAAGAGCGGCCGTCCCGGTCGTCGTCGCCGGTGCGGTGCATCAGGCGGTCCGGCTCGGTCGGGTCCGGCCCCGTCGGCGTCGCCGTCGGGCGGGCCGGTTCGGCGGGTCCGCCGGCCTCCGGCTGCCGTACGGGGAGCGGTGCGGCCGGCACCGGGTCGGGCACCGCGGCCCCGGCGTGAACACCCGGCGCTGCGGCCTCCTCGGCCTCGGCCGGCAGGGCCGCGGCGGGTACGGCCGGCGACAGGGCCGTCCAGGCCGCCCGCTCCGCCGGACCGGTCTGCGCACCCTCGGGCCGCGGGACCGCGGGCCGCACCGGGGCCGCCGGCAGCGGCGGTGCGGACCAGGGGGCGGGCGAGGCCAGGGGCGGCCCGGCGGGAGCGGGGCGGGGTTCGGTGGTGAAGGACGTACCGCCCGTGGTCTCGTCGAAGAAGACCGGCCCCGACTCCTCCAGCGCCGCCGGCCCGGCCCAGCTGCGGCGTACGGGCAGCGCCCCGCCCGGCCCCGGGCCGGCCGCGGACTCGCCCTCGCCGGGCGTCGCGGGCGGCGGCACCGGCCGCATCGGCGGCGCCTGCCGCCGTGCCACCAGCCGGGGCGGGGCCAGCACCTCGCCGGGCCCGGGGGCGGGCCGGGTGGTGCCGGGTGCCCAGGCGGCTCCGTCCCAGTAGCGGACGAAGCCGGGGATGGAGGGGTCGGGGTAGTAGCCGGGCGCGGGTGCCGCGTCGGCGGTGGTGCCGGAGGAGGGCCGGTCCGTCATCTGTCCCCTGTCCCGTGGTCCGCGCTGACTGCCGGGTGGTGGCCCGGCTGGTACGCCCGCTCGACGCCGCGGGTTCGACTCGCACGGCGCGGCGGGGTGCACAAGGGTCACCGGGCACGCCTCGGGCACAGCGCACACCCGGGCAGTGACAAAGCGTAGTACTCCGGCGACCCTCGGTGTGGGTGTTGCCGAAGGAACGTCCGGCGAGGCGCCCGGTCGGCTTCGCTTCCGCTGGGCACTCCAGGTGACGAAACTCCCGCCGAAGTCGTGTAAGAGTCCGCCGTCCGGGCGCTCTCACGCATCAGGGACCCGGCGACGGGCAGATGCGTCCTGCGGCCGGGAGAGGCCAGTGAGAGAGGGAGACACACCCATGGAGAGCGTGGTCGAGCACGAGCTGGAGCTGCATCTCGTGCTCTCGCCCGAACGGAGCGTCGCGGTACCCGCCCGCCTGCTGTACGACGCGCACGACCCCTATGCCGTGCACATCACCTTCCATCTCGGCTCGGACTCCCCGGTCACCTGGGTGTTCGCCCGTGAGCTGCTGGTGGAAGGCACCTTCCGGGCCTGCGGAACCGGTGATGTGCGGGTGTGGCCCGGCCGTTCGCGCGGGCGGGGCGTGCTCTGCATGGCGCTGAGCTCCCCGGCAGGCGAGGCACTGCTGGAGGGGCCGCTGGCGGTGATCATGGCCTGGCTGGACCGCACCCATGAGCTGGTGCCCCCCGGCTCCGAGGGCGACTCCCTGGACCTGGACGCCGGGTTGGCCGCCCTGCTGGCGTGAGCAGGCCGGCCCTCAGCGGGTCGCGGGGGCCTGCTGCCGGGCGCCCGGGCGCTGCGCGGGCACCGTCGCGGTCGAGGTGGCGTCGGCGGACGCGGCTCGCCGGTTCCTGATCCGCAGCGCCGCGACGCCGAGCACCGCGATGCCGAGCAGCGAGTAGGCCGCGGCGGGGATCTGCTGCCAGTCGGGCAGATGCTGGTCGCGCGGGCCCTGGTGCGGCACCAGCCACATGCCGTAGCAGCAGAAGCCGAGGGCGGTCGCGGCGGTGATCGTCCGCCACCGCCGCCTGCGCACCGCCTGCGGACGGGAGCGCTCCTGGGCGGACTCGGCGGCGAGCAGCAGCAGCAGCGGGACACACCACACCCAGTGGTGGGTCCAGCTGATGGGCGAGACCAGCAGCGCGGTGATCGCGGTGCAGACCGTGCCCCAGGCCTCCGCCCGCGGCAGCCAGGCCGCGCTGCGGCCCGCCCGCACCGCGACGGCCAGGCCGAGCACTCCGGCCACCACGCCCACCGCCAGCCCGGCGAAGCCGGGGTCGGTGGTGTGCAGCAGCCGGGCGACGGCTCCGCGCAGCGACTGGTTGTCGACGATCTCGGTGCGGCCGACGCGGCTGGAGTCGAAGACGTAGCTGGTCCAGAAGCCGTGGGAGGCACCGGGCATGGCAATCCAGCCGATGGCCATGCTGGCCAGGAAGGCCCCGAAGGCGGTGAAGGCGGCCCGTACCCGGCCGGTGAGCAGCAGATAGACCGCGAAAAGGCCGGGGGTGAGCTTGATCCCGGCGGCGATGCCGATCCCGATGCCCTTGCCCCGGTGGGTGTCGGAACGGGTGAGGTCCCACAGCACCAGGCAGGCCAGCACCAGGTTGACCTGGCCGTAGCGCAGTGTGGTCCAGACCGGCTCCAGCCAGACGCCGAAGCCGGTGACCAGCAGGACCGCCGTCGGGCGCAGCTCCCGGCGCGGCCAGCCGACCAGCCGGCAGGAGAGCCAGGCCAGTACGCCCAGCACGATGACGTTGCCGCCGGTGATCATCATCCGCAGCGCGCCCACGCCGACCCAGGAGGTCGGTACGAAGAGCATCGCGGCGAACGGCGGGTAGGTGGCGGGCAGCGCCCACTCGGTGACCCGGAAGCCATAGAGGTCGGTGCCGTGCACCACTGCCCGGCCCTCGGCCTGGTAGACCAGCATGTCGATCATCGAGGTGCCGACGAAGTGCCGGACCACGGCGTACGCCACCAGCGACACCAGTGCGGCGAGCGTGGCGGCCCTGGACGGACGGGGTGCCTCACGCAGTCGCCGGAGCAGCGCCGGACCACCGCCGGCCGTTCCCGCCCCGGCCGCATCCGTCGGCCGTTCCCGCTCCACCACTGTCACCGCTGCACTCCGTCCCAAAGTCGAACGCCCGCGACCCTACCCGATGCGCATGGACGCCCCTGCCCCGCGAAAGGCCTCCGGACACGGCACGGCGGGGGCGAGCGGCCCGGGTGGGGTTGATGGTGCCGCTCGCCCCCGCCGGTTCCGGGGACCCGCCGCCGTGCGGGACGGCGGGTGGGAGTCCGGCCGGGACGTCAGCCGGTGAAGGTGTTGAACGCCCTCGCGAAGTCCGACGGCTGCTGCGCTATGGAGCTGCAGGTGGCGTCGGCGGAGGCCTTGGCTCCGCCGGGGCAGGCCTTGTCCCGCGCTGCCGACCACATGGAGAGCCACGCCAGGTGCTTGCCGGCCGCGAAGTCGGCGACCTGCTTGGCGTCGGCGACGGTGAAGACCTCGGTGGAGACGTCGTTGACACCGATCATCGGGGTGATCGCGACCTTGCTCCAGGCGGCGCTGTCGGAGAGCCCGAGCACGCTCTTGACCTGGGCCTGGGTGGCGGTGGCCGCGTCGATGGCGAAGGTGCCCATCCGTCCGGAGGGGTTGGGGGCCGCGCCGTCGCCGTAGTCCATGGCCATGATGTTCACCGCACCCATGTCCACGCCCTGCTGCTTGGCGTCCGCGATGAGGGAGACCCCCTCCTGGGTGAGGCCGGAGGGCAGCGCGGGCAGGGTGAAGGAGACGTCGAGTTGCTTGCCCTTGGCCCTGGCCGCCTTCTGGAGCTGGGCGATGGCCTGGTCCCGGCGGGTGTTGGCGGCGGTGTTGCCGATGGCTGCGCCCTCGACGTCGAAGTCCACCTCGTCCAGGCCGAAGGCGTCCACGGCCTTGCCGTAGGCGGCGGCGAGCTGGTCCGCGGAGCCGCAGGCGAGGGCGAGCTCACTGCCGCTGGCGCCGCCGAAGGAGACCCTGACGTCGCCGCCCTGGCCGCGCAGTGCGCCGATCTGGCCGGCGACCGCGTCGGCGGTGAGGTCGGTGACACCGCCCCACTTGGGGGTGCAGCCGCCGCCGGAGACCAGGAACGCCAGGTTGAAGTGCTTGACCCCGGTGGCCTTGGCCGTGGAGACCAGGTCGAACGGCGGGTAGAGGGAGGTGTCCACATACGGTGAGAACCCGGCCGCCGAGCCGCCCGACGCCGGCGGAGCGGTGGTCGGCGGGGCCGTGGTGGCGGTCGGCTTCGGGGTCGGGGTCGGCGATGCGGTGGTGCGGGTCGGTGTCGGGGTGGGGGTGGGGGTGGCGGTCGGCCGGCCACTGGGGGTGGGCGCGGGTGAGCTGCCGCCCTTGCAGGAGGCCCCGTTGATGGTGCAGTTGGCCGGTTCCGCCTGGGCTGCGGCGCCTCCGGCCTGGACCACGAAGCCGACGTCCACGGTGCGGCCCGGGTCGATGTGCTGCGACCAGGACTGCGGCCTGACGGTGATGTGCTGGCCGGAGGCGGTGAAGACGGCGTTCCACAGCGAGCTGATCCTCGCCCCCGCGGGCAGGTCGAAGCTGAGGGTCCAGTCGTCGATCGGCTTGCTGTCGGGGTTGCTCACCAGGTACTGGCCGCTGTAGCCGGTGTCCCAGGTGCTGGTCTGGGTGTACACCGCGGCGAGGGAGGCGGCACTGGCGGAGGTCGGCAACGCGATCAGGATGCCGCCGACGACCGCGGCCGCTGCGACCGATCCGCCGACGACGGTGCCACGACGGCTCCGGCGCCGACGGTTGCGGCCGGCGCTGCGGGCAGGCTTGGACGTCATGGTGTGCTTACCTCCGTGAGTACGGGACAGCCGCATGCGGGGTGCCCGTACGGCCCCGCGGGTCTTCCGCAGCTGTGCCGTCCCCACGCCCAGCGGCGCTTCGAACACGCTGCACGCTAGCGAACCCGCAGGTAGGGAAGGCCGCGCCTGAGATTGGTGTAGACCTCACTTAAGGCCGGGTTAAGGAACAGGCCAGTGGGAGCGATACCACCGCCCTGCCGCCCCCAGGAGGACGACGGCGGCTGCGCACCCGGCTGCGAGGGGCCGCGCGGAGCCGGCGGCCGTTCCCGGAGCGGGCCGGGTCAGCGGCGGGCGGCGGCGCGGACGCCCCGGCGCGGCCGGGTGCCGCGGCGGGCGAGGCGGCGGCTGAGGCCGCCGTCACGGACCTCGGCGCGGGTCTGCAGGCGCAGCCGGATCTCGGCACCGCCGAGCAGTACGGAGCGGCCCACCACCATGTCGCCCCCGGTGGCCTCGGCCATCTTGCGCACGATGTCCAGCCCGAGCCCGGTCGAGCCCTCCCCGCCCTGGCCCTCGCCGCGGCGCAGCGCCGACTCGGGGTCGTCGATGCCGGAGCCCGCGTCCGAGACCATGAGGATCACGGCGTCGTCCCCGGTGTGCACATCGACCGAGAAGGCGGTGCCCTCCTTGGTGTGCCGGAAGACATTGCCCAGCAGTGCGTCCACCGCCGCGGCGAAGTCGCCCCGCTGGACGGGCACCATGACGGGGGCGTCGGCACCGGCCAGCTGCCAGGCGCGGCCCTCGTCCTCGGCCAGCGCCGACCAGAAGCCCACCCGCTCCCGGATCACCTCGGCGGCGTCGCAGCCCACGGCGACCACGGGCTGGTCGTCGACGGTGCGGCGGGCGGCCCGGATGATCTGGTCGACCTCACGTTCCAGCTGGGCGACGGCGTGCCGGGTGGCCTCGGCCGCGTCGCCCTCCCCCAGCGAGGCGGCGTTGAGCCGGAGCACGGTCAGGGGGGTGCGCAGCCGGTGGGAGAGGTCGGCCGCCATCTCCCGTTCCGCGGCGAGCAGATGGACCACCCGGTCGGCCATGGCGTTGAAGGCCACCGCGGCCTCCCGCAGCTCCTGCGGGGTGCCCTCGGCACGCCGGCCCTCCACGGGGACGCGTACGGCGAGGTTGCCGGAGCCCAGGGAGCGGGCGGCGGAGGCCAGGCGGCGGGCGGAGGAGACGATACGGGCGCCCATCCGGTCGGCGACGGCGACCGAGATGGCGACCAGGCCGAGGGCGACCAGGCTGAGGACCAGCCAGGCGGTGGCGACGCCCTGGGTGAGGTCGGACTCGGGGACGTACACCTCCACCACGGCCTTGCGGCTGATGTCGACGGCGACCGGCTGGAGCAGCGCGAAACCGCCGGGGACGCGGACGGTGAAGGAGCGTCCGCGCCGGGTGGCGGTGGAGAGGTCGCCGGCGGCGGCGCGGGCGGTGCCGACGGTGGTGAGAGTCTGCGGGGCGACGGTGCCGCTGGGGGGCGGCACATGGACGGCCACCCGGTGCTCGGCGCCGGCCTGGGTGGAGGCCACGGCGCGGGCCAGCGCGTCGCGGTCGGTGGTGATGGCGAGGGCGGGGCCGAGGGCGGCCGCCTGCCGTTCGGCGGCGGAGAAGGCCCGGTCGCGGGCGGTCTCACGGACCATCAGGCCGAGGGGGATGAGGAAGGCGAGCGCCACCATGGTGGTGCCGGCGATGGCCGCCTTCACCAGCGCCCACCTCACCGGTGGTACCCCCGCCCGGTGTCCGCGGGCCCGCCGGTCCGGCCGGCCACCGCGTCCGCCGGGGCCTCCAGCTTGACTCCCACCCCGCGGACGGTGTGCAGATAGCGGGGGTTGGAGGCGGTCTCGCCGAGCTTGCGGCGCAGCCAGGAGAGATGGACGTCGATGGTCTGGTCGCCGCCGTAGGTCTGCCGCCAGACCTCGGCGAGCAGCTCCTTGCGGGGGACGACCACCCCGGGCCTGGCGGCGAGAAAGGCCAGCAGGTCGAACTCACGCCGGGTCAGGTCCAGCATGGCGCCGTCCAGCGCGGCCTCGCGCCGCTGGAGGTCGATGTAGAGGCCGCCGACCCGCAGCAGTTGGGCCGTCGGTGAGGCACCGGCCCCGGCGCGCCGCAGCACGGCGGCCATCCTGGCGGAGAGGTGCTCCCCCGAGAAGGGCTTGATCAGGTAGTCGTCGGCGCCGTCGTTGAGCAGGCGGACGATCTCCGCCTCGTCGTCGCGGGCGGTGGAGATGATGACCGGGACGTTGGTCAGTCCACGGATCATCTTCAGGGCTTCGCTGCCGTCCAGGTCGGGCAGTCCGAGGTCCAGGATGACCAGGTCGCAGCCGACCTGGGCGACCTCCCTCAGCGCCTCCAGCGCGGTGCCCACGCTGCGCACGGCGTGGCCGGCATCCGAGAGGTGCCGGATGAGGGCGGAGCGGACGAAGGGATCGTCTTCGACCACGAGCACAGTTGCCATGGCCCGCACCGTACGCCATTCGGGTGATTCACGTGCATGACATGGCGAGGCTCGCGATGCGGCAGTATTGCCCACGATGCGGAGAGGAATCGTGCAGACCGGCGCATGGGCGGCGGCCACCGGAGCGGCGGTGTGGCTGTCGTGGTTCGGGGTGCACGCCGTGCTGTCGGACGGAGCGTTCGACCCGCCAAGGGTTCTGACAGTGCCTCCGACAGACCCGGCCGGCCCTTCGGCATCCTCCACCCGGCTGCCCGGGGGCGAGCTGGGCCCGGCGACGGCCCGGGCTCCGCAACCGTCGCCGAGTCCCTCCGGAAGCGCGCGGCCGACGTCCACCATCGGGCGGCACCAGCCGGACCCTGGCACCCGGCGGCCCGCGCCCGCCCCCACCACGTCGGCGGCCGGGCGGGTCGAGGCCGGGGATGTGCGCAGTGTGTCGGTGAACGGCGGCCGGGTGGCGCTGGAGATGCACCCCGACTCCGCCGAGCTGGTGTCGGCGACTCCGGAGCCGGGGTGGGACATGCAGGTCTGGCACAGCGACCAGTGGATCCGGGTGGACTTCACCCGGGGCACCGTCACCGACTCGGTCTTTGTGACCTGGAACGGGCACGCCCCCACGGTGCAGACCGTCGACCCCTGACCGTCGGTCCCCCGACCGGCAGCCCCGGCCGGCAGCCCCCGGCCGTCGACCCCCGGCCGGTACCCGGCTCAGAGCACCTTGCCGGGGTTGAGGATGCCCAGCGGGTCGAAGACCTCGCGGATGCCGCGCTGCAACTCCAGCCCCACCGGCCCCAGTTCACGGGCCAGCCACTCCTTCTTGAGCAGGCCCACACCGTGCTCGCCCGTGATGGTGCCGCCCAGTTCCAGCCCGAGCGCCATGATGGCGTCGAAGGACTCCCGGGCCCGGGCGGCCGCGGCGGGGTCCGCCGGGTCGAAGACCACGACGGGGTGGGTGTTGCCGTCGCCCGCGTGGGCGCAGACACCGATGGTGAGGTCATGGCGGTCGGCGATGGCGGCGACCCCCTCCAGCATGTCGGCGAGCCGGGAGCGGGGCACCGCCACATCGTCGATCATGGTGGTGCCCATCCGCTCCAGCGCGGGCAGCGCCAACCGCCGGGCCTGCAGCAGCATGTCGGACTCGGCGGCGTCGTCGGCGGGCACCACCTCGGTGGCCCCCGCGGTGCGGCAGAGCTCCGCGACGGCGGCGAGGTCCGCGGCGGGATCCCGGGTGTCGAAGGCGACCAGCAGCAGCGCCTCGGTGCTCTCCGGGAGTCCCATCCGGGCCATGGCGTTGACGGCCCGTACGGTGGTGCGGTCCATCAGTTCCATCAGCGACGGGGTGTGCCCGGCGGCGCTCACCGCGCAGACGGCGTCGCAGGCCGCTGCGACCGAGGGGAACTCGGCGGCCAGCGCGAGCTGCGGGGCGGGGGCGGGGCGCAGCGCCAGGACGGCCCCGACGACCACGCCCAGGGTGCCCTCGGCACCGACGAAGAGCCGGGTGAGGTCGTAGCCCGCGACCCCCTTGGCGGTGCGGCGCCCGGTGTGCAGCAGGCGGCCGTCGGCGAGGACCACGTCCAGCCCGAGGACGTACTCGGCGGTGACCCCGTACTTGACGCAGCACAGGCCGCCGGATCCGGTGCCGATGTTGCCGCCGATGGTGCAGGACTCCCAGCTGGAGGGGTCCGGCGGGTAGGTGAGCCCATGCTCGGCGACGGCCCGGGAGAGTGCGGCGTTGACGACACCGGGCTCGACGGTGGCGGTGCGGTTCACCGGGTCGATGTCGAGGATGCGGTCCATTCCGGTCAGCGACAGCACGATGCAGCCGTCGACGGCGTTGGCCGCTCCGGACAGGCCGGTCCTGGCGCCCTGCGGCACCACGGGGACCCGCAGCCGGGTGGCGGTGCGCATCACATGCTGGACCTGCTCGACGGTGGTCGGGTGGACCACCACCGCGGGGACCCCCGCCTCGCAGAACCCCGCCATGTCGCGCCGGTAGGCGGCGGTGATGTCGGGGTCGGTGGCGACGGAGTCGCGCGGCAGGCCCTCAAGGAGCAGTTCCACCAGGTCGCTCATGGCTGTGCCGTCCTCCTGCGTGCTGCGTTCGCCGTCCCGGCCTGCAACTCTTCCGTGAGTCGCAGGCCGGGACAAGAGCTCGGCGGCCCTTTGTTGATCTCTCAGGGGGTTGCCGCTGATCTCTCAGGGGTTGCCGCTGATCTCCCAGAGCCTGCCGTCGGCCTCTCAGAGGTTGCCGCGCCGCTCCTGCTCACGCTCGATGGCCTCGAAGAGGGCCTTGAAGTTGCCCTTCCCGAAGCCCATGGAGCCATGCCGCTCGATCATCTCGAAGAAGACCGTCGGCCGGTCCTGGACCGGCTTGGTGAAGATCTGCAGCAGGTAGCCGTCCTCGTCGCGGTCGGCGAGGATCTTCAGCTCGCGCAGCTCCGCCAGCGGCACCCGGGTCTCCCCGACCCACTCGCCGAGGGTGTCGTAGTAGCTGTCGGGGGTGTCCAGGAACTCCACCCCGGCCTCCCGCATGGCCCGCACGGTGGCCACGATGTCATTGGTGGCCAGCGCAATGTGCTGGACGCCGGGGCCGCCGTAGAACTCCAGGTACTCGTCGATCTGGGACTTCTTCTTGGCGATCGCCGGCTCGTTGAGCGGGAACTTCACCTTGCGGGTGCCGTCCGCGACCACCTTGGACATCAGCGCCGAGTACTCGGTGGCGATGTCGTCGCCGACGAACTCCTTCATGTTGGTGAAGCCCATGACCCGGTTGTAGAAGGACACCCACTCGTCCATCCTGCCGAGCTCCACATTGCCGACGCAGTGGTCGACGGCCTGGAAGAAGCGGCGTGCGGGGGGCGTGGTGATCGGCTCCCGGGCGGCGTAGCCGGGCAGGTACGGGCCGTCGTAGCCGGAGCGGTCCACCAGGGTGTGGCGGGTCTGGCCGTAGGTGGCGATGGCAGCCAGCACCACGGTGCCGTGCTCGTCCTTGAGCTCGTACGGCTCGGCGAGGCCGGTCGCACCGTGCTCGACGGCGTAGGCGTAGGCGTGGCGCACATCGGGCACCTCGATGGCCAGGTCGACCACGCCGTCGCCGTGCTCGGCGACATGCCCGGCCAGGAAGCGGCCGTGGTCGGTGGCCGCCTTGACCACCGAGGTGAAGACAAAGCGGGCACCGCCGGACTCCAGCACATAGGAGGCGGTCTCCCGGCTGCCGGTCTCGGGGCCGGCATAGGCGACACAGCGCATGCCGAAGGCGGTGGAGTAGTAGTGCGCCGCCTGCTTGGCGTTGCCGACGGCGAAGACGACGGCGTCCATCCCGCGCACCGGGAAGGGGTCGGCCTGCCCGGCGTGCGCGGGAACGGCGTGCGAGGTGGTGTCGGTCATGGCGGTCTCCCTGTGGGGCGTACGCGTCCGGTACCCGGCTGTACAGCTGTGTGGGGTTACCGTGACGCCGCTCATACCGTTGCGCAACCGTTCGCGAAACCGGTGGGCACTCTGTACAGCGCCATCTCGATCGGGGCAGCATTCCTGTACAGGTTGCGCACTGATCGGAGCCCCCCATGGACGACACCGCACTGGACCGCCTCGACGGCCGGCTGATCCGGCTGCTCGCCGAGGAGCCCCGGATCGGCGTGCTGGAGTGCTCCCGCCGCCTGGGGGTGGCCCGCGGCACCGTCCAGGCCCGGCTGGACCGGCTGCGCTCCCGGGGGGTGATCCGCGGCTTCGGCCCCGAGCTGGAGCCGGCCGCGCTGGGCTATCCGGTGACCGCGTTCGCCACCCTGGAGATCTCCCAGGGGCAGGGCCGGTCGGTCAGGGCCCATCTGGCCTCGGTGCCGGAGGTGCTGGAGATGCACACCATCACCGGACAGGGGGACATGCTCTGCCGGATCGTGGCCCGCTCCAACGCGGATCTGCAGCGGGTGATCGACCGGGTGGTGGGGTTCGAGGGCATCGTCCGGGCGTCCACCGCGATCGCCCTGGAGAACCCGGTGCCGTACCGGGTGCTCCCCCTGGTGGACCAGGCCTCGGCGCCGCCGGAGCCGCGCTGAGCAGCGGCCGCGGGCGGTGCGGCGGTCAGCAGGTGGGGAGGCGCCCGCCGCTGCGGAGGGCGGCAAGGGAGGCCAGCGTGCCGTCCAGGGTGTCGACCGGGATCAGCCGCAGGCCCTTGGGGGTGTTGACCTTGGCCTCGGAGCACTCGGCACGCGGCACCAGGAAGACGGTGGCGCCGTCCCGCGCTGCGGCCTGCGTCTTCAGTGCGACACCGCCGACCGGCCCGACCCGCCCCGCGGAGTCGATGGTGCCGGTGCCCGCGATGACCCGGCCCCCGGTGAGGTCGCCGCCGCTGCCGTCCCCGGCGAGCTTGTCGATGATGCCTAGGGTGAAGAGCAGTCCGGCGCTGGGCCCGCCCACGTCGGCGAGGTGCAGGGTGACCTTGACCTGGTCGGGCTGGAGGCCGAGGTGGTGGAGCGCGGCAGCGGTGGCCGCGTCCTGGGACTGCCGCATCTCGGCGGTGTTCTGCAGGTCCACCTGCCGGACGGAGCGCCCGGCCGGGTAGACGGCCTCGCTGGGGACGACGGCCCGGTCGGGGTCAGGCCAGGCCGCCAGGGCGTGCAGCAGGCTGATCCGCTCGCCGGGCGGGGTGGCCTCGATGGTGGTCATCCGCAGCTGCCCGGTGGTCTGCCGGACCGGCCGGCCGCTGATTGCGATCACCTGGACGCCCCGGTACTTGCCGAGGGTGTCGGCGGTAATCCCGGGCTGCATGACCGTGTACGGCAGCGGGGCGAGCGCCGCCACCGCGTAGAGCGCGGCGAGCAGCAGGGCACAGAGCGCGAGGGCGCGGGCACGGGGCGAGGCGATGACGGCAGGCACGTCCGGCATCAAAACACAGTGCGCGGCCCCGACGCAGCTCAGCGCAGTGCGTCGGCGACCTCGGTGGCCGCCTCCACCACCCTCGGGCCCACCCGCTCGGGGACGAGCCCGCTGAGCATCACCACGCCGACACTGCCCTCGATGCCGCTGAGCCCGACCAGGGCGGCGGCCGCGCCGCAGGCTCCGGACTGCTCCTCGGCGCGGGTGATGACAAAGCCGGGCTCGGGCCGGTGGCCGTTGCCGCGGGCGGCGAGGATGGCCCGGCCAGCGGCGCTCTCGTCCAGCGGGTGGCGCAGTCCGGTCCGGTAGGCCACGTGGAAGTCGGTCCAGCTGGGCTCGACGACGGCGACGGCCAGTGCCTCGCTGCCGTCGACCAGGGTCAGATGCGCGGTGGCGCCGAGGTCCTCGGCCAGGCTGCGCAGCGCGGGCAGCGCGGCCTCCCGCAGCAGGGGGTGGACGCGGTGGGCGAGCCGCAGTACGCCGAGGCCGACCCGGGCCCGGCCGCCGATGTCACGTCGGACCAGGCCGTGCTGCTCCAGCGTGGCCAGCAACCGGTACACCACGGTGCGGTTGACGCTGAGTCGACCGGCGAGCTCGGTGACCGTCAGGCCCCGCTCGGAGTCGGCGAGGAGCTTGAGGACCCTGACTCCCCGGTCAAGGGTCTGGGAGGTCTCAGCGGTCACGACGCTCGTTCCTTTCCGCGGCGGTCACCGGGGCCCGACGGGGCGGCGGGGCTCCGATCGGACGCGCACGGGTCGGTGACGGCGTCGTCGGCGTCGTCGGCCCTTCAGCACTCCCTCGGGGAGCGTCCACGAAAGGTAGTGAGCCGGATGCACTCAGCGGAAGTGGTTGTCCAAAATTCGGTCATGATCGAGATCTGAGGCGGCCCCGTTCCAGGACATCCCGGGCGAAACATCGGACCACCGAGACCTTTTCGTGTCCTGCAGCCAAGCCGGGTCCGGAGTTCGGACACGTACCGAGCGGCGGCATGCCGCCGCGTCAGACGGGCGCGGTACGCGGCGCCGCCGGCAGCGCGATCCGTACCTCGAGCCCTCCGCCGGACCGCGGGCAGCCGTCGGCACAGCTTCCCGGACGCTGCTCTCCCGTGCCGGACCGTCGGACCGGTCACCGCTCCCCCGGACCGCGGGGACGGCCGGCCCGGCGGCGTCCGAGGTCCTGCGGAGCTCCCGCCCCGGCCCGGGGATCAGCCCGGCCGGACCGCCCACTCCTGGATCTTGGCGATCCGCGCCTTCAACTGCCCGGCCGTCGCCTGGGCGGTCAGCGGACCGCCGCAGGCACGCCGCAGCTCGTTGTGGATGGTGCCGTGGGGCTGACCGGTGCGGTGGTGCCAGGCGCCGACCAGGCCGTTGAGCTCCTTGCGGAGCTCCCGCAGCTCCTGATGGGTGACCACGGGCCGCTTGTCGGCGGGGAGTTCGAGGAGGTCCGCCTCCTCGGCGGGCTTGCCCTTGCTGCGCTGGATCTGCCGGTGCTGGCGCTTCTGCAGCAGCATCTGCACCTGGTCCGGCTCCAGCAGCCCCGGGATGCCGAGGTACTCCTCCTCCTCCTCGCTGCCGGGGTGGGCCTGCATGCCGAACTCCATGCTGTTGTACAGCACCCGGTCGAAGACCGCGTCCGACTCCAGCGCCTCGAAGGAGAGCCCCTCCTGCTCGCCGTCGGGCTCGTCCTTGGCCTGGTTGGCCTGGGCGACGAGGGCGTCCTCCTCGTCGAAGAGCCCTTCGCTCTCCCGCTTGGGCCGGTCCAGCACATGGTCCCGCTGGAGTTCCATCTCATTGGCGAAGCCCAGCAGCATCGGCACCGACGGCAGGAAGACCGACGCCGTCTCGCCCCGCTTGCGGGCGCGGACGAACCGTCCGACCGCCTGGGCGAAGAAGAGCGGGGTGGAGATGGAGGTGGCGTAGACGCCCACGGCGAGCCGCGGCACGTCGACGCCCTCGGAGACCATGCGGACCGCGACCATCCAGCGGTCGTCGCCGGCGGCGAAGTCGGAGATCCGCTGGGAGGCCTCGGCCTCGTCGGAGAGCACCAGGGTGGCCTTGTGCCCGGTGAGTTCACGGATCATCTTGGCGTAGGCACGGGCGGCGGTCTGGTCGGAGGCGATGACCAGTCCGCCCGCGTCGGGGATGGCCTTGCGCACCTCGGTGAGCCGCCGGTCGGCGGCCCGCAGCACATTGGGCATCCACTCGCCCTGCGGGGCGAGCGCGGTCCGCCAGGCCTGGGCGATGGCGTCCTTGGTCATGGGTTCGCCGAGGCGGGCCTCGATCTCGTCGCCGGCCTTGGTGCGCCACCGCATGTTGCCGCTGTACGACAGGAAGATCACCGGGCGGACGACATGGTCGGACAGCGCGTGCCCATAGCCGTAGGTGTAGTCGGCGACGCTCTTGCGGATGCCGTCACCACCTGCGTCATAGGTGACGAAGGGGATGGGGTTGGTGTCCGAGCGGAAGGGCGTACCGGTGAGGGCGAGTCGCCGGGTGGCCGGCTCGAAGGCCTCGAAGCAGGCCTCGCCCCATGACTTGGAGTCACCGGCGTGGTGGATCTCGTCCATGATCACCAGGGTCTTGCGGCCCTCGGTGCGATTGCGGTGCAGCATCGGGTTGACGCCCACGCCCGCGTAGGTCACCACGATGCCGTGGTAGTCGCGGGACAGCGGCCCGGAGGAGTAGGCCGGGTCCAGCCGGATGCCTATCCTCGCCGCCGCCTCCGCCCACTGCTTCTTCAGATGCTCGGTCGGTGCGACCACCGTGATCTGCTGCACCAGATGGTTGTGCAGCAGATACGACGCCAGCGTCAGGGCGAAGGTCGTCTTGCCCGCGCCCGGGGTGGCGACCGCCAGGAAGTCCCTCGGCTGGGTCTCGACGTACTTGTCCAGGGCCCCCTGCTGCCAGGCACGCAGCTTCCCCGCCGTGCCCCATGGGGCGCGTCCGGGGAAGGCCGGGGAGAGGTGGTGGGATGCGGTCGCGGTACTCACGGTCTCCGAGGGTTTCGTCGGGTATAAGCGCAGGTCAGCGGCGTATCACCGAGTCAGCAGCGGTTGGACGACCTGCCCAGGGTACCGGGCTCGCCGCCGTCGTCAGGCCGAAGCGCGCGGCCTCGCGGCAGCCGGCCGGAGTGTGCCTGGTCACAGCGGGGCGAGCGGTCCCGCGGGGCGTGGGCACGGTTCCCGGTATCCCCGGAGCCGGGGCCGCCGGTTCAGTGCGGGTCGAGGGCCGGGGCCGCCGGCCGGACGCGGCCGGAGACCGCGGCCCCGAGGAGGGCCACCCCGGTCATCACCATGAAGATCACCGCGAAACCGCCGGTGGAGCCGGTCCCGGTACCGCCGGAGCCATGGGCGACCGCGGCACCGCCGAGCCCGGAGAACAGCACCCCGGCCAGGCCGACCAGCAGGATGTTGCCGAGCGCATCGCTGACCTGGAGGGAGGCCGAGTTCGCGCCGGCCTCGTCCGGAGCGGACAGACTCATCATCAGCACACTGATGGAGGCCACGGCCATCCCCATCCCGGCGCCGCCCAGCGCCCAGGCGCAGGCGACCACGGCCGCCGGCATCGCCGGGACCAGCGCCAGCGCCGCGCCCGCGATGGCCGCCGCGGTCAGCAGGAGGCCGATGCGTATCAGGGCGTGGCGGTGCCGGCCGGCCCAGGGACGCCCCTGCACCCAGGAGCCCAGTGCCCAGCTGAGGCCGCCGCTGGCGAGGGAGAGCCCGGCCAGGGTCGGCGAGAGATGGCGCTGGGTGACCAGCATCAGCGGGATGAACGCCTCCGCGGCGAAGAACGCCCCCGCGGCGACACCGCGCAGCAGGATCACGGTGGGCAGCCCCCGGGCACCGCGCAGGGTGCCGCGGGGCAGCAGTCCGGCGACGGCCGGACCGAGCAGCGCCGCACCGGCCGCCGCGGGCAGCAGGGCGATCAGGTCGAGCCGCTGCCCTGCGTACTGCAGCAGCCCCGCGCCTGCGGAGACGGCCAGCGCCAGCCGGATGCGGCGGCCGTCCAGCGAGCCGCCGGGGAACGGCGTGACGCCGCTCTGCCGCTCGGCCCTGCGCAGCGCGGGGGCCATCACCGCCACTGGCAGCAGGATGAGCGCCGGGATCGACAGGAACACCCAGCGCCAGCCGAGATGCTCGGTGACCGTGCCGGACACCGCCGGGCCGATGATCGAGGGCACCACCCAGGAGGCGGAGAAGGCGGCGAACACGGAGGGGCGCAGCCGTTCCGGGAAGGCGCGGCCGACGACCACATAGAGCGCCACGATCACCAGTCCGGCGCCGAGTCCCTGGATCGCCCGGCCCGCCACGAAGAGCCACATGTTCACCGCGGTCCCGGCGACCAGCAGGCCGCCGCCGAAGACCGCGATGCCGGTGAACAGCGGGGCGAGCGGGCCACGCCGGTCGCACCACTCACCGGAGACCACCATCGCGAAGAGGCTGGTGGTGAAGAACCCGGAGAAGGCGAAGGCATAGAGGCCCAGCCCGTGCAGCCGCTCGGCCGCCACCGGCATCGCGGTGTTGACGGCGGTCGCCTCGAAGGCGATCAGCAGCACCACGGAGACGATGCCGAGGGTGAGCGCCCGGTAGGGGCCGCCCATCACCCCGGGGAGGTCCTCCGCCGCCCCGCCGAGGCCGCTGCCGGATCCGGCGAGGAGATCGTCGGGGCGCTGATCGGCGGAGGGTGAGGAGGCTGTGGTCATGCTGTTCAGGGTAAGGCCTCAAAGCAGTGTTTGATCCTGACCTGTTGTCCTGTCTCCGCTCGGTCTCCGGTCCTAGGGCCGGACCGCTTCGCGGCCCCCCGGCGCAGCCACCCGAAGGACCCCCGTACGGGCGCCGGGTGCGCGGCCCGGCGTGGCGGCACCCGCCGCCCCCCGCACGGACCGGAAGGATGCATGTCCATGGCGCGCTATCAGTCCTACGACGGCACTCCTCTCGCCTATCGCACCCTCGGCCCGGCGGTCGACCACCCGGCCGCGCCGACACTGGTCTGCCTGGCGGGCGGACCCGGCCGGGACGCCGCCTACCTGGAGGACCTCGGCGGCCTGGACCGCGAACTGCCCCTGGTCCTCCCCGACCTGCGCGGCACCGGCGAGTCCGTGGCGGCCACCGATCCGGCCGGGTACTCCTTCCCCCGGCTGGCCGAGGATGTGGAGGCGCTCCGCGAGCATCTGGGCCTGGAGCGGTTCGCCCTGCTCGGCCACTCCGCGGGGGCCGTGGTGGCGCAGGCGTACGCGGCGCGGCATCCGGGGCGGCTGAGCCATCTGGTGCTGGTCACCCCCGGCACCCGACTGCAGGACCGGCCCACCACCGACGCCCAGGAGATCTTCCACAGCCGCCCCGGGGAGCCCTGGTACCCGGAAGCGGTGGCGGCCCTGGAGCGGCTGGCCGACGCCCATGAACTGGCGGAGATCAAAAGACTGCTGACCCGGGTGGCGCCCGGCACCTACGGCCACTGGGGGGAGCGGCAGCGGGCACACGCCGCCGCCGAGGTGTCCCAGCTCCATCCGGTGCCCCGGGCGGCCTTCTGGCAGGGCGTGGACGAGGCGGTGCGACGCGGCGTCACCGACGCCCTCGGTGCACTGGCCGCACCGGTGCTGGTGGTCACCGGCGACCGGGACGGCGCCAGCGGGGTGGCCGCCGGGGCCGTGGTGGCGGGGCAGTTCCCGAACGGGCACCACATGACCCTGGCCGGCTGCGGCCACTACCCGTGGGTCGACGAACCGGAGGACTTCCGGCGCACCGTCACCGGTTTTCTGCTGGCCGGGCGGCCCGGCGCGGCCTGACGGCCCGACGAGGGGCAGCCGCCGGAGTATTGCGGCAGCGGATCATGTGAATTGATTTCCCGGCAGGTATTGACGCGACAGCGGCCGCGCCCCCTATGATGAATACAACGGAATCAAGGACAGGAGTCGGCTGATGGACAGGAAGACGGCGGTCACCACGACACGCTGCACCTGTGCCCGGTGCGCCGACAGCTGTTGTCCCACCGCGTGTCGTCCCGCGGTCTGTTGCGCCTGAGGCGCCTGCTCACCCTTCTCCGCCGCACCACCCCTCCCGGCCGTGTGCCCGAGTGGTTCAGGGAACCGCCTGCAAAGCGGTTTACACCGGTTCGATCCCGGTCACGGTCTCTGTTTTCCGCCGAATTTTCCAGCCGGTGGGCGAATTCCGCCCACCGGCAATTCGGCATTCCCTGGGAACGGGTTGAACCACATGCGGGCCGCCCGCGTACATACGGGCAACGGTGTGGTGAGAGCCCGCAGGAGCGCCGGCACGGCGGTCAGACGACGGCGTCCTGCGGCCGGACAGGAAGGCGGGTGACGGGCCGTCCCGTGGCAGCACGGACGGCAGCCGCCACGGCGGCCGGGGCAACCACGGCGGGTGCTGCCCCGGCTGCCTTGGCACCAAAACTCGCCACCACGTCCCGTTCCTCCAGCAGTGCGGCGATCCGCACCTCCGGGGTGTCCAGCGCGGTGGGCAGCCGGTAGCCGGCGAAGGAGGGGTTCACCAGCCGCCCGTCCTCGGCCTGCAACTCCTCCAGCAGCGCCAGGCCCACGCCCTGGGTGACCCCGGCCTCGATCCGGGCCTCGATCTGCCGGGGGTTGAGCGCCCGGCCGACATCCTGGGCGACCGTCACATCGACCACCCGCACGGCGCCCAGCTCGATGTCGACGTCCACCACCGCCCGCATGGCGCAGAAGGCGACCGAGACAAAGGCGTCGCCCTGCCCCGCGTCGTCCAGCGGCTCCGTGGGGTGCGGGCGGCACTGGGCGGTGGCCCAGAGCTCCTTGCCCTCCAGCGCCTCGCTCACCGGCATGCCGAGCACGCCGTCATAGGAGGTGATCTTGCCGTCGGCGATCTGCAGCAGCTCCGGGGACATCCCGAAGTCGGCGGCGATGGGCTGCAGCAGCTGGTGCCGCACCATCAGCGCGGCCTTCTCCACCGCACCGCCCGACACCCAGGTCTGCCGGCCCCTCGAGGTCGGCCCGGCGGCGGGCTGGTCGGTGTCGACGGGGGCGATCCAGACGTCGGTGACGCCCAGCACCTCCTGCACGATCTGCCGGGCCAGGGTGGTGAAGCCCTGTCCGGTGTCCACCGCGGCACAGATCACGGTGGCCTGCTCGCCGCTGATCCGCACGGTGGCCGTGGAGACCTCGTCGGCACCCTCGGCACCCAGCATGTGCACCATGCCGACCGCATAGCCGATCCCGCGGCGCACCGCCGCCGGATCCCCGGCACCGCCCGGACCTCCGGGCAGCAGCCACTCGGTGTCGGGCTCGTCCACCGGCAGCGGCGGGAGCGGCTCGGCGGCGACCGCGTCCAGCAGCGCGCCGACCGGCGCGGGGCAGGTGACGGCCTGTCCGGTGGGCATCAGGTCGCCGGTGGCCATCGCATTGCGGCGGCGGATCTCCAGCGGGTCGACGCCCAGTTTGGCGGCCAGCTTGTCCAGCTGCGACTCATAGGCGAAGCAGGCCTGCAGCGCTCCCTCGCCGCGCATCCGGCCGGCCGGCGGGTTGTTGGTGCGCACCGCCCAGGCGTCCACAAAGACATGCGGCACCACATAGGGCCCCGCGGAGAAGGCCGCGGCGGCCGCCAGCGCCTCGCTGGAGACGTCGGCGTAGGCGCCGCCGTCCAGCAGGATCTGCGCCTCCACCTTCACCAGGTGCCCCAGCGCGTCGGCGTGGTGGCGGTAGCGCAGCAGCGCCGGATGCCGGTGGGCGTGGGCGTGGAAGGACTCCGTGCGGCTGAGCGCCATCTTCACCGGACGGCCCGTGCGCTGCGCCAGCAGCGCCAGGACGACCTGGAAGGAGAGGTCCTCGCGGTCGGTGGTGGCGCCCGGCACCCCGGTGACCACCAGCCGCACCCGGTCCGGCTCCAGGCCGAGGCAGGCGGCGGTGCGGTCGCGGTCGCCGTGCGGATCGGTGGACGCCAGGTGCAGTTCCACACCCCCGTCGGGGCGGGGGACGGCCAGTCCCGCCTCGGCGCCGATCGGCGCCGGGTCCTGGCGGCCGACCTGGTACAGGCCCTCCACCACGACCTCCCCGACCGCCTCGGGGTCGCCGAAGCGCAGCGGCAGATGGCGGAAGAGGTTGCCGTCCGGGTGCAGCGGGGCGGCGTGGAAGGCCTTCTCCGGGTCGGTGACCGGCTCCAGCACCTCGTACTCGACGGCGATGGCGGCGGCCGCCAGCCGTGCGGTGTCCGGGTGGTCGGCGGCGACGGCCGCGATCGGCTCGCCCTGGTGGCGGACCACGTCGGCGGCCAGTACCGGGCGGTCGGCGATCACCGGGCCGTGCGGGGAGCCCGCGATCCGGCCCTGATGGTCGGCGGGCAGGTCGGCCGCGGTGACCACGGCGTGCACACCGGGCAGCGCCAGGGCGGCCGAGGCGTCCACGGCGACGATCCGGGCGTGCGGGTGCGGGGAGCGCAGGACGGCGCCCCAGAGCAGCCCCTCGGCCCACAGGTCGGCGGCGTACGGGTAGCTGCCCAGCGCCTTGGGCAGCGCGTCCGCACGGACCGGGGAGGAACCCAGGCCGAAGGGCTCGGGCTCCGGCTCGGTCTGCTCCGCCGCGAGGTCGGCGGTGACGGGGTCGGCGGGGGCCGCACCCGGCAGACCGCCGAGCGCGCCGCCGACCGCGCTGCCGGGCTCGGGGGCGGATCCGGAGGCGCCTGCCGCGGTGTCGGTGGGGGAGGTCATGCGCGGTCGTCCTCAGGGAGCGTGATGCCGTGGGCGGGGGTGCCGTGCGGCGGCGTCCCGTGGTCCGGTGGTGCGCCGTACTGCGGGCCCAGGCCGTGCGCCGGATCGTAGGCCGCCTGGCCGTCGGGCGTGTAGAGGACCGGCACGGGGGCGGTGTCGGCGCCGAGGCTCTGCCGGTAGGGGTCGGGGCGGTAGGCGCCCTCGCCATAGGGCTGCTCGGCGTAGACGCCGGTGCCGTAGGGGTCGGGGGCGTAGGTGCCGTAGGTGCCGTAGCCCGCCGGTGCGCTGTGCATCGGCTGCTGCTGGTTCGGGACGGCGGCCTCCAGGACGGCGTCCAGCGGGCCGAAGAGCGGGTCGACCGGCGCGGCGGCCGGCTGGGCCACCGTCGCGGGGTCGGGCAGCGGCTCGGCGAACTGCTGCGGCGGGATCTCGGTGTACACCGGGGCGAGGTCCGGCTCCTGGTCGTACGGGACCGCGGCGGCGGCCGCCGGGAAACCGGCCGGTTCCGCCGGGACGGGCCCGGGTGCCGGGGCCTGCTGCTCGGCCGCCGCAGCCTCCGCCTCCTGCTCCGCCCTGGCCTCCAGCGCGGCGACGGCCGCGGTACGGGCCTCGGCGACCGAGTGGACCGCGTCCAGCACCCCGCGGTAGCCGGTGCAGCGGCACAGGTTGCCGCAGAGCGCCTCGCGGGCCTCCACGTCGCTGGGCCGGTGGTTGCGCTGCAGCAGGTCGTGCACGGCCATGGCGAGACCGGGCACGCAGTAGCCGCACTGCACCGCCCCGCTGACCGCGAGCGCCTGCTGCACATCGGAGGGCGCGCCGTCGGGCGCGAGCCCCTCCACGGTCTGGATGTCGCTGCCCGCCGCCAGCGCCGCGGGCACCAGGCAGGAGGCGACCAGCTGCCCGTCGACCTGCACCGAGCAGGCACCGCACTCGCCCTGCTCGCAGCCGTCCTTGGCGCCGGCCAGCCCCAGCCGCTCACGGAGCACGAAGAGCAGGCTCTCGCCGATCCAGGCGTCGGCCACCGGCCGTTCACCGCCGTTGACGCGCAGCGTGTACGAGGCGCAGGGCCGCTCGCCGGTGCCGTCCGGCATCGCCTCGAACGGCTGCGTCTCGAACGGCTGCGTCTCGAACGGCTGCGCACCGTCGCCGGCTTGCCCGCCGGAGAGGGTCGGGTGGTCCGTCACTTGAGTGCCCTCCCCAGTGCACGTCGGGCCAGGACCGCCACCGTACGCCGCAGCCGCTGGGCGGCGGCGGGCGGCCCCCCGGCGGCGGACGTCCCGTCGTCCGTGCCGGGTGGCCGGGTGCCCAGCTGGTCGGCGAGGGTCTGCGGATCGGGGACGCAGGCGCCGGCGACGTACTCGCCGAAGGCGGTGAGTGCGGCCGGGTCTATGCCCCGCTCGCCGTCCCAGTCGATGCAGGTGGCGACCCAGGTCTCGGCCTCCAGCGGCCTCAGCGGCACCGGGGCGACGGCCCCGACGGCGCAGCGGACCGCACGCCGGGCGGGATCCAGCACCAGGGCGACGGAGGCGGTGGCGCGGGCGGGGCCGCTGCGGCCGGTGGCCTTGAGGTAGACCTGCGGGGCGTGCAGCAGCGGGACGCGGACCCAGCCCAGCAGCTCACCCGGGCGGATCGGGTCGAGGCCGGTGAGCAGATGGCTGACCGGGACCTCCCTGGAGCCGGCCGGCCCGGTCAGGGTGACACCGGCCTCCAGCGCGGACAGCACGGGGAGGGTGTCGCCGGTCGGGTCGGCGGTGGCGATGTTGCCGCCCAGGGTGCCGGAGTTGCGGATCTGCGGGGGGCCCGCGGTGCGGGCCGCGTCCGCCAGTGCGGGGATCAGCGCTGCGAAGTCGGGGCGGCCCATCCGGGCGTGGGTCAGTCCGGCGCCGAGGACCGCGGTGCCGCCGTCCTCGTAGCGCCAGCCCCGCAGCTCGCTGATCCGGCCCAGGCCGACCAGGGCGGGAGGCCGCAGCAGTCCGGCGTTGACGGCGCCCATCAGATCGGTGCCGCCGGCCACCGGCACGGCGGCCGGCACGGCGGCCAGCGCCTGGACGGCCTCGTCCAGTGTGGCCGGAAGCATGATGGTCCGGTTCACCCTGTTGTCACCGCGCTCTGCTCAGTCACGACGCCGCCCCTTCTCCGCCCGTACGGTACGTGGAAACCCCGCGGGCGGGGAAACTCTGGCACACAATCCGCGGTGATCATTTGCGGGGTGCCGGAGCGCTCTGCCGCTCCCGCGGTGCCCCGGCACACCGAAGCCCCCGCAATCCGGGCACACACCGCTCACCCCTACCGACGGCCGGGCCGTACCGGCAGTTCCCGGCCGTGCCCGACCCGAGCCTACGCACCGGCGGAAGCCCCCGATCCGCCGCCCGGGGTGCGGGAACCCGGCACCTGCCCGGACCCGCCGGGTTCCGGTCCGCGGCCGGCCCGGTCCGCGGCCGGCGGCCGGCGGCCTGCGCCGGTGCACGGCCCGGGGCACCCCGGGAACGTCCGCCGGACGACGTCCCGCACCCGTCGCGCGGTGCGCGGCCCGGCGGAGCCGTGCTCTGCGATCACACGTTGGGGGGAGGCCCGTCGATCGGGCGTCCGACCACGCCGGGCCACCGCTGCCAGGGGTGCGGGCCGGTCGGCGGCCGGTACTCCACGCCCAGCGCGTCCAGCCGGGCCAGATGCCCCGCCAGCCGCTGCTGGAAGCCGGGCAGGTCCCGCTCGCCCGGATCGGCCGGCAGCTGCGACCAGGCGACCTCGGCGAACGCCGCCAGCCGGGGGAACAGCCGGTAGTCGACCTCCCGCGGGCCCTCGGCCATCTCGGTCCACAGATTGGCCTGGGTGCCGATCACATGCCGGGCGGCGTCGGCGTCCTCCCGCAGCTGCGGCGGGACGGGCTCGAAGCGGTAGACGTCCGCGACGGTGCGCACATAGCCGACCGGGACGGGCTCGTCGTCGCCCTCGGCCTGCCGGTGGTCCAGATAGACCTGCTGCTCCGGGCACATCACCACGTCGTGCCCGGCCCGTGCGGCCGCCACCCCGCCCGCGTACCCGCGCCAGGAGGACACCACGGCGCCCTCCGCCAGTCCTCCTTCGAGGATCTCGTCCCACCCGGTCAGCCGCCGCCCGCGCGCGGTCAGCCAGCGGTCGAAGTGCCGGATGAACCAGCTCTGCAGCTCGTCCTCGTCCGCCAGGCCCAGTTCGCTGATCCGCGCCTGGGCCGCCGGACTGGCCCGCCACTGGTCCTTGGGGCACTCGTCGCCGCCGAGGTGCACAAACGGGGACGGGAAGATCTCCAGTACCTCCTCCAGCACCTCCTCGTAGAAGCGCAGGGTGGCGTCCTCGACATTGAGCACATTGGGGTTGACGCCCCAGTCGGTCCAGGTGCGCAGAGCGGCGGTGTCGACCACGTCGTGGTTGCCGAGCTGCGGATAGGCGGCGATGGCGGCCTGGGAGTGCCCGGGGATGTCGATCTCGGGGACGACGGTGATCTGCCGCTCGGCGGCGTACGCGACGATCTCCCGCAGGTCGTCCTGGCTGTACCAGCCGCCGTGCGGCCGGTCGTCACGGCGCTCTCCGGCGCGGAAACCGACCATGGACCGCTCGCGCCAGCCGCCGACCTCGGTGAGCCGGGGGTGGCGGCGGATCTCGATCCGCCAGCCCTGGTCGTCGGTGAGGTGCAGATGCAGGACGTTGAGCTTGTGCGCGGCCATCAGGTCCAGGTACCGCAGGACCTCGTACTTGGGCAGGAAGTGCCGGGCCACGTCCAGCAGCAGGCCGCGCCAGCCGAAGCGGGGCGCGTCCTGGATCTGGCAGACGGGAAGGTGCCAGCTGCGCCCGGCCAGCGGGGCCCTGCGGTAGGCGTCAGGACCCAGCAGCTGGCGCAGGGTCTGGGCACCCCAGAAGACCCCGGCCGGGCCACCGCCGAAGATGTCCGCGCCATTGGGCGAGACACGGATCTGGTAGCCCTCGGGGCCCAGCTCCTCGGTCACCAGCGGGTGCACGGCCAGCCGGATGGCATGGCCTTCCACCTGCTCCTGCGGGGCGAGCCGGAAGCCGGTGGCGGCGGCCAGCTCGGCGCGCAGCCACCGCTCGGCCTGCTCGGCTCCGGGGCCGGCGCACAGCGCGGTGTCCGGTCCGAGGGCGATGCACTTGCCATCCCCGTACCGATGGGCGTCCAGCGGGGCAGGTACCAGGTCCATGGGGATCATCCTGCCCCGCCGCGCGGGATCGGCACAGACCGGCCCGTGGCCGTCAGGCCTTGCCGCCGCCCTTGCCGCTCTTGTCCTTGTCCCCGCCGCCGAGCGGCATGGACTCGAAGATCTCCTTGCACATGGGACAGACCGGGTACTTCTTGGGGTCGCGGCCCGGCACCCACACCTTGCCGCAGAGTGCGACCACCGGCGATCCGGAGAGCGCGCTCTCCATGATCTTGTCCTTCTGGACGTAGTGCGCAAAGCGCTCGTGGTCGCCGTCCCCGTTGGACACCTGGGGGGTCGGCTCGACGAGAGTGCCGGTGCCGTGACCGCGCTCGGGCTCGAGAGTGCTCATACGACCCAAGTCTAGGCGCCCCACCCCCGGTCGCCGCCAGGCCCGGCGGCACCGCGCCGCGGCGGACGGGCGGATTCAGTTCATGGTCGGGTCGTCCGGATAGGTGGCCATCATCGCCAGCTCGCCGCGCTGCCGGCGCAGCACCGAGCGCCAGAGCTGGCCCGGATCGGGCGAGGAGACGTCGCCGGGCTCGCACTCCACCACGTACCAGGCGCCCTCGATCAGCTCGTCCTCCAGCTGCCCGGGCGACCAGCCGGCGTACCCCGCGAAGACCCGCAGCGAGCCCAGCTCGGCGGCCAGCAGTTCGGGCGGGGCCTCCAGATCCACCAGGCCGATGGCACCGTGCACCCGCCGCCAGCCCAGCGGGTCCTCGGCCGCCGGCTCCCCGGGCACCACGGCCAGGGCCAGCGCCGAGTCCAGCGCGACCGGGCCGCCCTGGAAGACCACGGCCGGGTCGCCCGCAAGATCCGCCCACGGCGCCAGCACCGCGGAGACGTCCACCGCGGTGGGCCGGTTCAGCACGACCCCCAGCGACCCCTCCTCGTCGTGGTCGAGGAGGAGCACCACGGCCCGCTCGAAGTTGGGGTCGGTCAGCGCGGGCGTCGCTACGAGCAGCCGTCCGGTGAGCGAGGAGACCTCGGTCATGCAGGACATGATCCCGCATGGGCGGGCCGCACGGGTAGCCGACGCGGCCGGGGGTAGACGCCGGCGGACGACCCGCCCGATCGAGAGCCAATGTGACATACATCACACCGAATCCGCCGACCAGCGGGGTTTCAACAGCCCCTTGGACCCTTCACGCCACGAGGGAACCACGGGGCGGACCATTACCATCTTCATCGTGCGGAGGGCTGTCGACGCTTCGGCACGTCCCCCAGCCGACCTCCACCGTACGAGCATCACCCCGCACCGACCGCACACCCGGGAATGCGAGAGACATGACCGACGACGTCCTGCTTGTCCACGGCGGCACCCCGCTCGAGGGCGAGATCCGAGTCAGAGGCGCGAAGAACCTCGTGCCCAAGGCCATGGTCGCCGCGCTGCTCGGCCATGAGCCGAGCCGGCTGCGCAATGTCCCGGACATCCGCGACGTCAAGGTCGTCCGGGGCCTGCTCCAGCTCCACGGTGTCACCGTGCGCCCCGGCGAGGAGGAGGGCGAGCTGATCCTCGACCCCTCGCACGTGGAGAGCGCCAACGTCGCGGACATCGACGCCCACGCCGGGTCCTCCCGGATCCCGATCCTCTTCTGCGGCCCGCTGCTGCACCGGCTCGGCCACGCCTTCATCCCCGGCCTGGGCGGCTGCCACATCGGCGACCGGCCGGTCGACTTCCACCTCGACGTGCTCCGCCAGTTCGGCGCGGTGGTGGACAAGAATGCCGAGGGCCTCTACCTCACCGCCCCGCAGCGGCTGCGCGGCACCAAGATCGCGCTGCCCTACCCGTCGGTCGGCGCGACCGAGCAGGTGCTGCTCACCGCGGTCCTGGCGGAGGGCGTCACCGAGCTGACCAACGCCGCCATCGAGCCCGAGATCGTCGACCTCATCTGCGTCCTGCAGAAGATGGGCGCCATCATCTCCATGGGCACCGACCGCACCATCCTGATCACCGGCGTCGACCGGCTCGGCGGCTACAACCACCGCGCCCTGCCGGACCGGCTGGAGTCCGCCTCCTGGGCCTGCGCCGCCCTCGCCACCCACGGCAACATCTATGTCCGCGGCGCCCGCCAGCTGGAGATGATGACCTTCCTCAACACCTTCCGGAAGGTCGGCGGCGCCTTCGAGGTGGACGACAACGGCATCCGCTTCTGGCACCCCGGCGGCGAGCTCAACGCCATCGCCCTGGAGACCGACGTCCACCCAGGCTTCCAGACCGACTGGCAGCAGCCCCTGGTCGTCGCCCTCACCCAGGCCACCGGCCTGTCCATCGTCCATGAGACGGTGTACGAGTCGCGGCTGGGCTTCACCTCCGCGCTCAACCAGATGGGCGCGCACATCCAGCTCTACCGCGAGTGCCTGGGCGGCACCCCCTGCCGCTTCGGCCGCCGCAACTTCCAGCACTCCGCGGTGGTCTCCGGCCCCAGCAAGCTCCAGGGCGCCGACCTGGTCATCCCCGACCTGCGCGGCGGCTTCTCGTACCTGATCGCCGCCCTCGCCGCCCAGGGCACCTCCACGGTGCACGGCATCGACCTGATCAACCGGGGCTACGAGAACTTCATGGACAAGCTGCGGGCCCTCGGCGCCAGCATCGAGCTGCCCGAACCGGCCGCTGCCGCAGCCTCCTGACGTCGCATCACCACCGGCCCCGGGGACACTCGGGGCCCGGCCGACACCGGCCCCCAGGACCCGATCGGGTCCTGGGGGCCGAGCTGTTGTCCGGCCCGTCGGCCCCGGCCCCCGGCACTGCTGCGGGACACCCCCGGCCGACCCCCGGGTGCGGCTGGCCGCCGGACGAGCCGTCGGCGGCCTTTGCCTGAAGGGTCGTCAACTGCCGTGGTACAGCCGGTCGAGATCGACCAGCAGCACCTCGCCGCGTGACGCGGCGGTGCGCAGCCCGGGGCTGAATCCGGCCGCCCCGTAGCAGGCGGGCAGGGTGCGGGAGGTGTCCTCACCGCGGGCCGTCAGGATCTCCAGCACCCGGTGCAGCCCTTCGAGGTCGGGGAGGTCCAGCGGCTCCGCCCAGCGGGCGGTGCCCACCGAGAGCAGGGCGGCGGGCCGGCCACCGGCCTCGCCGCGGACGGCGACGTCCACGGCGAGGTCGGCGACCGCGCCCGGCAGGGCCGAGGTCGCGATGCCGGGGAAGGTCGACGTGCTCGCATAGCCGAGGGCCCAGTCACGGCAGAGCCGGGCGAAGTGCGGGCCCACGACGGCCGCGTCGAAGACCGGCCGCAGCTGCGGCCAGACCTCGGCGGGCGGCTGCCGCTCCAGCTGGGAGCGGTGGGGCCGCAGCACCGCATGCTCGAAGGCGAGCAGCGGCTCGGTGATGCGCAGCCGCTCCCTGCGCGGGTGGAAGGCGTTGGGTTCGCAGGTCAGCAACCCGCAGTCCTGGAGCTGGGCCAGCGCGTGGGTGACGTCCTCCAGCCGCAGGCCGAGCCGCTCGGCGATCTCACCCCGGGTGGCGGCGCCGGAGGCCACGGCGGCGAGGGTGGAGTGGCAGACGGCCCGGTCGGGCAGGCCGGGCTCCTCCTCGAGCAGGTGGGTGGCCTCGTGGAAGAGCGGCATCCGGGGGTTGAGGACGGTCCGGCAGATCCAGGCGTCGAGGTCGTCGGGCGCCGACGGGGTGTCGTCGCAGACGTAGTCGTGGCGGTAGGCGGCCGAGCCGCCGAGGACGGCGTGCAGTTCCACGGCAAGCCCGGGGTCGGTGACACCCCACAGCCGGGCGGCCTGCCGGAAGTCCAGCGGATGGACGGTGAGGCTGAGCCCGGCGACCCCGTGCAGCGGCGAGGTGGAGCCGAAGACCCTGCCCATCACCGAGCGGGCGCTGCCGCAGAGCAGCAGCCGGGTCCGGCTGCGCTCCCGCGGCTGGTGCGGTCGTCCGTAGGCATTGAGCAGCACGGACGGCAGCGCCGGGCACTGGCGGACCAGATGCGGGAAGCCGTCGAGCACCACCGGGAGGGGCTGCCGCTCCCCCAGCGCGAACAGGGCGTCGAGCGCCTCGCCCCAGCGGGTCAGGCGCGGGGGCTCGGTGCTGCCGGTGTGGCGGGCGAGGTCGTCGGCCAGTCGGCGCAGCGACTCGGACTCGGCACCCTCCTGGGCGGCGAAGTAGAACCCCCCGCACTCGGCGGTCAGCGCCTCCAGCAGGGCGCTCTTGCCCTGCCGGGGCGGGCCCGCGACGACGCCCAGGGTGGCGCCGGGCCGGTCGTTGCAGACGAAGGCCGCCAGCTCCGCCCACTCGGCCTCCCGGTCGAAGATCTCCGGGGGCTTGCGGAGCTGGGCGAGGTCCATGGTCCCGATCCTAGACTCGGTGGATACGGACAGCATTCGAGCTGTCACTCAGTGGAGCCGGGGGTCGGCACCGTATGGGTCAGTGGTGGTACCGGAACATCTCCGAGCCGGGCAAGCTGCCGCTGCTGGCGTGCCTGCTGGCCTTTGTGCTGACCTTCCTGGTGACCCGTACCGTCACCCGGACGATCCGGGCCGGACGGGGACCCTTCCGCAACATCAGCTCGGGCGGAGTGCACATCCACCATGTGGTGCCCGGGATCCTGCTGGCCACCGTGGGCGGCTTCGCCGCGGTGGCGTCTCCCGGGCAGGGCGCGGGGAAGACCGCGGCAGGGGTGATCTTCGGGGTCGGCACCGGGCTGGTGATGGACGAGTTCGCGCTGGTGCTGCATCTGCACGACGTCTACTGGACCCAGGAGGGACGCCGCTCGGTGGAGATGGTGGTGCTCACCGCCGCCGCGGTGGGGGTGGTGCTGCTGGGCGCGGTGCCGTTCGGGGTGAACGAGGTCGGCCGGGCGGAGCGGGTCGACCGGGCGGAGCTGGTCGTCACCGTGCTGGTCAACTTTCTGCTGGTGGTCGCGGCGATCGCCAAGGGGAAGTACCGGATGGGGGTGGTCGGAGTGCTGGTGCCGGTCATCGCCCTGGTGGGCGCGGTACGGCTGGCCCGGACGGACTCGCCGTGGGCCCGCCGCCTGTACCGTTCACCGCGCAAGCGGCGGCGCGCCGCCTCCCGGCAGGCGCGGCACGACGCACGGTGGACGACGGCCCGCCGACGCATGGAGGACTGGCTGGGCGGCACCCCCCGGGAGTGACCCGGACGGAGTCGGCGAGCAGGGCCGGACGGGAGTCAGTCGGCCGGGCCGGGCGGTGTCAGTCGGCGGGGCCGGGCGGCACCACCCCGAGGGTGAGGGCGGGCAGGCCGCCGTCGGTGAGCCAGTCGAGCAGGGGCGCATATCTGCCGCGCTCCGTCCGGTCCTCCTCACGAGCCGTCTGCGCCGCGGCCGCTGCCGCTTCGTCGACATCCGATGCCCGGTATGTCACATCTCCTCCTCGTTCGGTGACGTTGAGGATACATCCGGTCACAGATGGTGGCGCTGGGCCTGCTTGCGGGTCTCGTACTGCTTTCGGGCGTCGACCGCCGCCGGGCGGGTGGCGGTCTCGGCGACTGCGACATCCCACCAGGCGTGCGGGGCGAGGGCCTCCGCGGCAGGGTCCGGCGGGGCGGTCTCGACATGGACCGCGGTGGGGCGGACGGCGGCGCGGGCGGCGCGCAGTGCGTCGCGCAGCCCGGCGACGGTGTCGGCGCGCAGTACGTCCAGGCCGAGGCTGGCCATGTTGGCGGCGAGGTCCACGGGGAGCGGGGCGCCGGTGTAGCCGCCGTCGGCGGCCCGGAAGCGGTAGGCGGTGCCGTAGCGCTCTCCGCCGACCGACTCGGACAGTCCGCCGATGGAGGCGTAGCCGTGGTTCTGCACCAGCACCGGGATGATCTTGACCCCCTCCTGGACCGCGGTGACCAGCTCGGTCGGCAGCATCAGATAGGTGCCGTCGCCGACCAGCGCGAAGACCTCCCGGTCGGGGGCGGCCAGCCGCACCCCGATGGCCGCCGGGATCTCATAGCCCATGCAGGAGTAGCCGTACTCCAGGTGGTACTGGCGACGGTCGCGGGAACGCCAGAGCTTGTGCAGGTCGCCGGGGAGCGAACCGGCCGCGTTGACCAGCACGTCACGGGGGTGCAGCACCTCCTGGAGTACGCCGATGAGCTGGGCCTGGGTGGGCCGGGCGGCCGGGTCGGGGGCGGCCGTGGCCGCGTCGACGGCGCGGTGCCAGGCGGCGAGGTCCTGCGCATGCTCCCCGGCCGAGGCGGCGCGGTGGCCGTGCAGGGCGGCCGTGAGCGCGGTGAGGGCGGCGCGGGCGTCGGCGACCACGGGAAGCCCCGCCAGCTTGCAGGCGTCGGCGGGGGCGATGTTGAGATTGGCGAAGCGGACGTCCGGTTCGGCGAAGAGGGTGGCCGAGGCGGTGGTGAAGTCGGTCCAGCGGGTGCCGACGCCGAGGACGAGGTCGGCGCGGGCCGCGGCGCGGTTGGCCGCGGTGGTGCCGGTGTGGCCGACGGCACCGAGCGCCGCGGGATGGTCCCACGGCAGCGAACCCTTGCCCGCCTGGGTCTCGGCCACCGGGATGCCGGTGGCGTCCACCAGCTCGCGCAGGGCCTGCTCGGCGGCGCTGTGGTGCACTCCCCCGCCGGCCACGATCAGCGGGCGGCGGGCGGCGCGCACGGCGTCGGCCGCGGCGGCCAGGTCGACCGGGTCGGGCTGCGGACGGCGTACCCGCCAGACGCGGTCGGCGAGGAAGTCCGCGGGCCAGTCGTACGCCTCCGCCTGGACGTCCTGCGGCAGGGCGAGGGTGACCGCGCCGGTGTCGACCGGGTCGGTGAGCACCCGCACGGCCTGGAGCGCGGACTGGATCAGCATCTCCGGACGCCAGATCCGGTCGAACCAGCGGGAGACCGGGCGCAGCGTGTCATTGACGCTGAGGTCGCCGGCCCAGGGTGTCTCCAGCTGCTGGAGGACGGGGTCGGCGGGGCGGGTCGCGAAGACGTCGCCGGGGAGCAGCAGCACGGGCAGCCGGTTGACGGTGGCCAGGGCGGCACCGGTGACCAGATTGGTGGCGCCGGGGCCGATGGAGGTGGTGACGGCGTGGGTGGAGAGCCGGTCGGACTGCCGGGCGTAGCCGACGGCGGCATGCACCATGGCCTGCTCGTTGCGGCCCTGGAGGTAGGGCATCTCGGCGGCGGACTCCAGCAGCGCCTGGCCGAGCCCGGCGACATTGCCGTGGCCCAGGATGCCCCAGGTGGCGGTGATCAGACGGCGGCGCTCGCCGTCCCGCTCGGTGTACTGGGCGGCCAGGAAGCGCACCAGGGCCTGCGCGGTGGTCAGCCGGACGGTGCGTCGGGTCATCGCTGCCGGTCCTTCCGGTCGGGGAACGGGAGTCGGGGGTCGGCGGGTTCGTCCGCCCAGGTGTCGCGGACCCACGCATGGTCGGGGTCGTCGCAGATCAGCCAGGTGCGCTCGGGGTCGGGCCCGGCCATGACGTTGAGGTAGTAGAGGTGGTAGCCCGGGACGGCCATGGTCGGGCCGTGCCAGCCGTCCGGGACGAGGACGGCGTCGCCGGTGCGGACCTCGGCCAGTACGTCGGCGCGGGAGTGGGGGCCGGAGGGGCGGACCCGGTGGTACGCCGGGCCGCCCCGGTCCACGGTGAACCAGTAGATCTCCTCCAGCTGCGACTCCAGGCCCGGCCGGTGGCGGTCGTGCTTGTGCGGTGGGAAGGAGGACCAGTTTCCGGCGGGGGTGAGCACCTCCACCGCGATCAGCCGGTCGGCCTCGAAGACCTCCGCGGCGCAGAAGTTGTTGACCTGACGGGCGGCCCGCCCGGCGCCGCGGATCTCCACCGGCACACCGGCGGCGGGGCCGTGGCGGAAGGGCAGTCTGCGTTCGCAGCGGGCACCGGCCAGGGCGAAGCGGCCGCCGGCGGGTGAGGTGACGGTGGCGCGGGCGTCGCGGGGCAGATAGGCGAAGTCGCTGACCCCGGTGAAGACATCGGGGCGTCCCTCCAGCTCCAGCAGTTCGCCGTCGCACTCCACCGCGGCGGCGCCGGAGAGCGGCAGCAGGATCCATTCGCTGTCGCCGGTGTCCAGGGTGCGGGCGCCGCCGGGGGCGAGGTCCAGGATGCGCAGCGAGGAGCGGGCCCAGCCGGCGGTGGACGGGTCGATCCAGCAGCGGTAGCCGTCGCGGGCGGCGGTGCCGTCGGGCAGGTGCAGCTTCACGGACTGGCTCTCCTCGGGGCGGACGGGCGGGCGGGCCTCTGTCGGCGTGGGCTGACGGGGGTTGATGGGCGGGGGCGCCGGACTGGTTCGGGGTGGTTCAGCGGTCGAGCAGGGAGACGGCGGTGTCGACGGCGGCCGACACATCCCCGTCCGGCGGGTAGAGCACACTGCGGCCGAGGACCAGGCCGCGGATCTGCGGGATGCGCAGCGCCCGCTGCCAGGAGCGGTACATGGCGTCGCGGTCCCCGCTGCCGTCTCCCCCGAGCAGCAGGGTGGGCAGGGTGGTGGAGGACATCATGCGCTCCATCTCGTCGACCACCGGGACCTTCAGCCAGGTGTGGGCGGTGGTGCGGCCGAGCCCCTGGGCGATGTTGTTGGCCCACATCTGCTCGTCGGCGGTGAGCAGATTGCGGGTCCTGCCGTCCTCACGGCGCGAGGAGAAGGGCTCGACCAGGGCCATCAGGCCGCGTTCGCTGAGGCCGTCGAGGGCGCGGGCGGCGCCCTCCAGGGTGGTCGCGGTGCCGGGGTCCCGCGGGTCTATCCGCAGCAGCAGCTTGCCTCCGTCGAGTCCGGCGGCGGCAATGCCCACGGGGTCGTAACCGGTGAACCGGTCGTCGAGTTCAAAGGCGGCGCCGGGCAGTCCGCCCCGGTTCATGGAGCCGAGCACCAGCCGGCCGTCCAGCGCCCCCAGCAGGGTGAGGTCCTCGACCAGGTCGGCGGTGCCGAGGAAACCGTCCACACCGGGACGGCCGAGCGCCTCCACGCAGCGGGCCAGCAGCTCATGGCGGTCGCCCATGGCGGTACGGCTGCCGCCTGCCGCCATCGCACCGCGCGCCGGGTGGTCCGCGGCCAGGACGAAGAGCGGTCCGGCGAGGCGGGCGCGGGCGAAGCGGGGACGGCGCAGCGCCGCCTGGCGTACGGCTCCGGGGTCCGCGGCGCGCAGCTCGGTGAGGCGGGCGAGATCGAGGACGGGCCGGGTGGGGGTGCCGGGGCCGGGGGTCATGCCATCGCCTCCCGCGCGGACCCGGTGCGGGTGTGGACGGGACCCCGCGGCGGGGCCGGGGGGACGGCCAGCGGCGGGTCGCCCGGGCGGTGGCGGTAGGCGCGGGCCATCAGCGCGCGGATCTCCCTCGGCTCCGGCATGTCGTCGGCGCAGGCGAGCCGCCCGGCCACCAGGGCGCCCGCGGCGTTGGCGGTCTCGATCACCTCGCGCAGCGGCCGGCCGGCCAGCAGCCCGGCGGCCAGCGCCCCGCCGAAGGCGTCGCCTGCGCCGAGCCCGTTGACCACCCGTACGGGCAGCGACGCCACCCGGACCTCCTCATGGGCGGTGCGGGCCAGCACCCCGTCCGGTCCCTGCTTGACCACGGCCAGCCGCACCCCGCGCTCCAGCAGCAGATCGGCGGCGCGGTCGGGGTCGCGGGTGCCGACGGCCACCTCGGTCTCGTCCCGGTTGCCGACGGCCACGGTGGCGGTGCGCAGCGCCTGGGCGTACCAGTGCGCCGCGGTGTGCGGCTCGGCCCAGAAGGAGGGCCGCCAGTCCAGGTCGAGGACGACCTCGGCGGCGGGTCCGGCCTGGGCGGCGGCGAGCAGCGTGGTGGAGCGGGTCGGCTCCACGGCGAGGCCGCCGCCGGTGATCCACACCATCCGGGCGCGGGCGAGGGCGGGCAGGTCGAGGGCCTCGGCGGTGAGGCACTGGTCGGGGGCGACGGGGCGGCGGTAGAAGAGGATCGGGAAGTCGTCGGGCGGGTGGATCTCGCAGAACACCACCGGGGTCTGCTGTCCGTGGACGGTGACCACGCCCCCGTCGACGCCGAAGGCACGCAGCGCGGAGCGGACGTACGGCGCCCAGGGGTCGTCGCCGACACCGGTGACCACCGCGGTGTGCAGACCGTGCCGGGCGGCGGCGACGGCGACGTTGGTGGCCGTGCCGCCCAGGGACTTGGCGAAGGTGCGGACCTCCGCCAGCGGCACCCCGGTCTGCTGCGGGTAGAGGTCGACGCCGACCCGGCCGAGGGTGATCAGGTCGTGGCCCGGTGCGGGGTTGCCGCCGTGGCCGGTCATACGGCCACCGTGCGGAGGAAGTCCAGGGAGTCGGCGACGTCGCGCAGCGGGCCCGCGCCGGGGTCGGGCTCGTCGCTGAGGACGGTGTCCTGCTCCATCACGTACCAGCCGCGGTACCCGTGTCCCTCCAGGGTGCGGACCAGGGCAGCGATGTCCACGTCGCCCCGGCCGAGCGGCCGGTACAGCCCGGCGGCGACGGCGCGGGCGTAGCCGATGCGCCCTTCGCGCACCTCGCGGGCGACTGTGTCGTCGACGTCCTTGAGGTGGACGTGGGCGATCCGGTCGGGGGCCCGGCGGGCGAGTTCCACCGGGTCGGTGCCGCCCACCAGCAGATGGCCGGTGTCCAGGCAGAGCGGGGCGGCGCTGCCGTCCAGCACCCGCTGCACCTCGTCGGCCCGCTCCACCAGGGTGCCGATGTGCGGGTGCAGGGCTGCGACGATGCCGAACTCGGCGGCCAGGTCGGCGATGGCGTCGAGACGGCCCAGCAGCAGCTGCCAGCCGTCGGCGCCGGGTTCGGGTCTGGTGTCGTAGCCGTCCAGGCCGGTGGCGGCGGCCAGCACCAGCGTCCGGGCGCCGCAGGCGGTGAGGGCGTACAGGGCGGTGCGGACAGCGGGCATGGGGTCGTGGTCGGGCCGGTGCAGGACGACGGGCACAAAGCCGCCGACGGCGGCCAGCCCATGGGCGGCGAGTTCCACCGCCCGGGCGGCGGGCCGCTCGGGCAGAAATCCGTCGGGGCCGAACTCGGTCGCCGTGAGGCCCAGTTGCCGCATCTCGGCGAGCACCCGTCCGGCGGGCAGCTGGTGGCCCCACCCGGGGACCTCGCAGACACCCCAGGAGATCGGCGCACCGGCGACTCTGCTCAGCAGTGGCGGCGCGGAAGCGGTGGTCATCGGGATCGCCCTTCGCAGACGGAGACGGAGTCGGAGACGGAGACCGAGACGGAGACCGAGACGGAGTCGGGTCGGAGGAGGTGCTGATCGGGCGGCCCCGCACGGTGCGGGAGCGCACGGCGGGTCATCCGAGCCCCCTGCCGGAGGGCGGGGTGTCGTCGGCGGCCTGCCGCACGCTCCCGGTGGGCCGGGGGCCGGGCCGGGTCATCGGGCGGGTTCCCCGGCGGGCAGCACGGCGGGGCGTACCGAGTCGAGGGAGACGGGGGCGCCGAGGCGCCGGGAGCGCTCGCACGCCTCGGCCACCAGCAGCGCCTCCAGCGCGTCGGCACCGGTGCAGGGGCTGGGCCGCAGTCCGCGGGCGACGTCCAGGAAGACCCCGAGCTCGGCGACATAGGCGTCATGGAAGCGGGTGAGGAAGTCGGGCCAGGGGTCGGAGGGTGCGCCGGGGCCGCCGGGTTCCGCGGAGGTCATCGGGGTGCGGGCGTCCAGGCCGACCACCAGCTGGTCCAGGCTGCCGGCCAGCTCCATCCGGACGTCGTAGCCGGCGCCGTGGTAGCGGGTGGCGTGGCAGCCGACCAGGGTGCCGTCGTCCAGGGTGAGCAGGGCGGCGGCGGTGTCCACATCGCCGGCCTCGGCGAAGAACGGGGCACCGCGGTTGGACCCGTCGGCGTACACCCGGACCACCTCGCGTCCGGTGACCCAGCGGACGATGTCGAAGTCATGGACCAGGCAGTCCCGGTAGAGGCCGCCGGAGGTGGGCACATAGTCGGCCGGCGGCGGGGCCGGGTCGGCGGTGATGGCCCGGATGGTGTGGACGAAGCCCAGCCGGCCGGAGTGCAGCGCCTCCCTGGCGGCCGCGTAGCCGCGGTCGAAGCGGCGCTGGAAGCCCAGTTGCAGGGCGGTGCCGTGCCGCTGCACCTCGCGCAGCGCCTCCAGGGTGCCGGGGACGTCCAGCGCGATCGGCTTCTCGCAGTACGTGGGCAGCCCGGCCCGGGCGGCGCTGGCGATCAGCGCGGCGTGGGCGTCGGTGGCGGTGGCGATGACCAGTGCGTCCAGGTCCGCGGCGAGGACGTCGTCGACGCCCGGCAGAGCGGTGACGGCAGCGGGGGCCGCGGCGAGCCGGGCGGCGGTCTGCCGGGCCCGCCCGGGGTCGGCGTCGGCGACCAGCAGGTGGCTGACGGCGGCGTGCTGGGCGAGGGTTCGGGCGTGGAAGGAGCCGATCCGGCCCGTTCCCAGGAGACCGACGCGCATGGTGATGCCTTTCGTCGAGGGACGCTCCCTCAGGTGTAGTCGGCGGGAGGGGCGAAGCGTGGGAGGCGGGGACCGCGGGTCAGTCGCCGTCCGCGGCGGGGGCGGCGCGCAGTTCGTGCTCCAGGGCCTCCAGTTCGGCGCCGCCCGCCATCTGCCGGGTGAGTTCGGCCGGGGTGATGTCCTGCTTGTCGAAGCAGCCCAGGCTGCGGCCGCGTTTGAGCAGCAGGAAGCGGTCCCCCACGGGATGGGCGTGGTGCGGGTTGTGGGTGATCAGTACGACGCCGAGACCGCGGTCGCGGGCCTGGGCGACATGGCGCAGCACCATGGCGGCCTGTCTGACGCCCAGTGCGGCGGTGGGCTCGTCCAGGATCAGCACCCTGGCGCCGAAGTGGACGGCGCGGGCGATGGCGACGCACTGCCGCTCCCCGCCGGAGAGGGTGCCGACCGGCTGCTCCACGTCGCGCAGGTCGATGCCCATCCCGGCGAGCGCGCTGCGGGCTTCCTCCCGTGCGGTGCGGCGGTCCAGCATCCGGAAGGGGCCGCGGCGGGGTTCGCGGCCGAGGAAGAAGTTCCGCCAGACGCTCATCAGCGGGACCAGGGCCAGGTCCTGGAAGACCGTGGAGATGCCCCGGTCCAGGGCGTCACGGGGCGAGGTGAACCGTACCGGTGCGCCGTCCAGCAGCAGCCGGCCCTCGGTGTGCCGGTGGGCGCCGGCCAGGATCTTGATCAGGGTGGACTTGCCGGCGCCGTTGTCGCCGAGCACACAGGTGACCTGGCCCGCGTTGACCGGGACGGAGACGTCGCGCAGCGCGGTCACACTGCCGTACGACATGCCCAGGGAGCGGGCCTCCAGCACAGGTGCATTCATCGCCGTACCCTCTCCGCGCGCCGCCGGAAGCCATTGTTGACCAGGACCGCGGCGAGCAGCATCACGCCCAGGAAGAGCATGAACCAGTCGCTGTTCCAGCGGGCGAAGACGATGCCCTGCCGGGCCATGCCGAAGATCAGCGCCCCGATGGCAGCGCCGACCGCGGAACCGAAGCCGCCGGTCATCAGGCAGCCGCCGATCACCGCCGCGATGATGTACTGGAACTCCAGACCCACTCCCTGGTTGGCCTGCACGGTGGTGAATCTGAGGATGTTGATGCTGCCCACCAGCCAGGCGGCGGCCGATGTGGTCACAAAGAGCAGGGTCTTGGTGCGGCCCACCGGCACCCCGACCTGGCGGGCGCTCAGCGCCGAACCGCCGACCGCGAGGACCCAGTTGCCGAAGCGGGTGCGCAGCAGCACCACCGACGCCGTGGCGGCGACGGCGGCCCACCAGAGGATGGAGATCTGGAAGGCGGTGGAGCCGATGTCCACGGTGGAGGCGAAGAGGTAGCCGGCGGAGGCATAGCCGTCGGCGCCGCGCATCCCGCTGACCTGCACCGATCCGGTGACGGCCCGGGTGACTCCCAGGTTGAGTCCCTGGAGGGCGAGAAAGGAGCCCAGAGTGACGATGAAGCTGGGCAGCCCGGTGCGCATCACCAGCCATCCGTTGAGTGCGCCCACGGCGATCGCAAAGAGCAGCGAGACCAGCAGCGCGGGCCAGACGTTCCAGCCGAGGCGGACCGAGAGCAGTGCGGTGACCAGGGCGGTGGACGCGGTCATCACCCCGGCGGAGAGGTCGAACTCACCGCCGATCATCAGCAGTGCCACGGCGACGGCGACGATGCCGAGGGTCGCGGAGTCGTCCAGCCAGGTGGCGGCGCCCAGCGGGCTGAGGAACTGGCCGGTGGCCACCGAGAAGAAGGCGAAGACCAGCACGGCGCCGAGCAGTGCGCCCAGTTCGGGGCGGACCACCAGCCGGTCGAGCAGTGCGCCGCGGACCGCCCGCCGGTCCTGCTCGCCGACGGGCGGGGCGGCGGCAGCGGTCATCGGGTGCCCCGGGCTGCATACTGGGCGACCTGGGCGACATTGGACGTGTCCACAAAGCCGGGGCCGGTCAGCACGGGGGCGCCGCCGCCGAGGGTGTTGCCGTTGTCGTGGTAGAGCTTGAGCATCACCACGGGCAGATAGCCCTGCTGGTACTGCTGCTGGTCCACCGCGAAGGAGACGGTGCCGGCCTTGATGGCGTTCAGCACATCGGGGTTGAGATCGAAGGTGGCGACCTCGGCCTTGGAGCCGACGGCCTTGACTGCGTCGACGGCGTCCGCGGCGATCTGGGCGTTGAGGGTGAGCACCCCGTCGACGGCGGTGTCGGCCTGGAGGGCGCCGCGGATCCGGGAGACCACATCGGTGGGGTTGGCGGCGTCGACCTGGAGGTTGACGACCTGTCCGCCGAAGCCCTTGCGGGCGCCGTCGCAGCGCTGGTTGAGCCCGATGTTGCCGGCCTCGTGGATGACGCAGAGGATCTTGTGCCGGCCCTGCTGCTTGAGCCTGGCGCCGGCGCCCTGGCCGGCCACCGACTCCTCCTGGCCGACATGGCCGATCGCACCGAAGGAAGCGCTCTGCGCCGAACCGGAGTTGATGGTCACCACCGGGATGCCGGCGGCGACGGCCGCCTTGACGGCGGTCTGCAGGGCGTCGGGGTTGGCCATCGAGACCACCAGACCGCCGACGTGCTGGGCCACCGCGTTGTCGATCAGCCTGGCCTGGCCCGCCGGGTCGGGGTCGGAGGTGTAGTCGACCTGGACGCCGAGTTGCCTCCCGGCTGCCAGGGCACCGTTCTTGACCACGTTCCAGAAGGCATCGCCGGGGCCACCGTGGCTGATCACGGCGATGTGCAGGGATCCGGTGGAGGCTTCGGCGGGGGCGCCGGCCGGGGAGCTCGCGGCCGTTGCCGCACCGCCGTGGTCGGCGGCGGGGCCGCTGCACCCGGCGGCGAGCAGCAGACCGGCGGCGGCCAGCAGCGCCCTTGCCGAAACGGTGCGGATTCTGGTGCGCTTGCGGTCACGAGCGGGCGTGGTGGGCGGAGTTGAGGGCGCAGCGGGCTCGCAGAGGGGCATGGCACTGCCTCCGACGGGTGGGGTGCGGCCACCTGATGGGGCGGGCCGCGGGGAGGGGGCGCGCGCGACGTGGCACCACCATGTCGTCACCTGTCGGGCATGTCAAGACATATTGACGTCAATGCTGCGCATACGCTCAACGGGCGAGCAGGGTCAGCTCGAACGAGTACAGCGACGGCCGGTAGACATGGCTGCCGTACTCGACCGGCCTGCCCTCCCGGTCGTACGCGGTACGGCACATGGTGAGCAGCGGGGCACCCCGCGCCTCGCCCAGCCTGCCCGCCTCGGCGGCGGTCGCCCGGCGGGCGCCGACGGACTGCTCGGCCACGCTCAGCTGGATGCCGGAGGACCGCAGCACCTCGTAGAGGCCGCGGCCGGTGAGGCGCTCCACCGTGAGGTCGCAGAGGCCGACCGGAAGATGGTTGCGCATCAGCGCCAGCGGCTCGTCGTCCGCGAGGCGCAGCCGCTCCACGATGAGCACCTCGGCGCCGGGCCTGAGCCTGAGCGCCGCGGCGGCCGGCTCGGGCGCGGGTCCGCGCCGCAGCGAGAGCACCTCGGTGCGGGGGTGGCGGCCGGCGCGCACCAGGTCGTCATGGAGGCTGGTGAGCTCCACCTGACGGCGCACCCTGCTGTGCACCACCTGGGTGCCCACTCCGCGCTTGCGCACCAGCAGCCCCTTGTCCACCAGGTGCTGGATCGCCTGCCGCATCGTCGGACGGGACAGGCCCAGGTCGCCGGCGAGGGCGATCTCGTTCTCCAGCCGGGTGCCGGGGAGCAGGTCACCGGTGGCGATCAGCTGCTCCAGCCGCGCGGCCACCTGGAAGTACAGCGGCACGGGGCTGGTCCGGTCGATGCTGATCAGCTCGGCGAGGGAGGACATCCAGGGCTCCGCGTCCGCAGGGATGGGGGGCCATTATCACCCGATGGGGCAGTTGCTCCTGATGTCCTGACGAACATGACCCCGCATCGGGGGAAAGCCGAGGGCCGGGGTGGGCGGCTCCGGGAGGAGCGCCCACCCCGGCCCTCGGGGTGGTGCATACGGCAGGGCGCGGGCCCGGCCGGGTCACTTGCCGGAGGCGGAGGCCTTCAGCTTGGAGCCGGCGGAGACCTTACGCTGTAGCCGGCCGGGATCTGGATCGGGTCGCCGGTCTGCGGGTTGCGGGCGGTGCGCGCCGCCCGGTGGGTGCGCTCGAAGGTCAGGAAGCCGGGGATGGTGACCTTCTCGTCGCCCTTGGCGACGATGTCGCCAACGACCTCGGCGAAGGCGGCCAGGACGGCGTCCGCGTCCTTGCGCGTCACCTCGGCGCGCTCGGAGAGCGCGGCCACCAGCTCACTGCGGTTCATGTGTACTCCTGTGGTCTGATCGCGTCGCGGTTCCCAAGGGCCCGGGAGGTGCTCCCGACCCGGTCACCGTTTCGCACGTTGCGGCGGGCAGGGGTCCGGCTCCGCTGTCCCAAGCCGCGTCTACCGCCTGCCCGGGAACGAATCCTGCCCCCACCAGCACCGAGAAAGCCAATCCAGCACCCGGGAGAGTCACACGAACAGCGCCTCTCCGCCCGGGCGGTGACTCGCCGTCCGTACACGGCCGACTCTCACCGGGCACCAAGGCGGACGTTCCGTACGTTGTCGGATGTTCCCGTACTTGTCTGGTACGCCGCACCGGTGCAGGGCTACCGTACGCCCTGGCACCGACAACCCCAAACAAGCCCCTGCCCTTGTGTCGCAAGGGCTGCATGGCCTCCGAGGGCCGGCACGGGCCGCTCAGAGCACCGGCGGGACCCCGTCGGCGCCCTCGGTGATGCCGATCGTCCCTGCCGGGGTGTGCGCCGGAGCGCTGCCGGTGGCCTGTGCGGCCTCCCGCACCGCTGCGGCCACGGTCTTGGCCACATCGGGGTGGAAGACGCTGGGGATGATGTAGTTGGCGTTCAGCTGGTCGTCCTGGACGGTGGCGGCCAGCGCCCGGGCGGCGGCCAGCATCATCTCGGTGTTGACATTGCGGCTCTGGGCGTCCAGCAGGCCGCGGAAGACACCGGGGAAGACCAGCACATTGTTGATCTGGTTGGGGAAGTCGCTGCGGCCGGTGGCGACCACCGCGGCGGTCTGCCGGGCCACCGCCGGGTCGACCTCCGGGTCGGGGTTGGCCAGCGCGAAGACCACCGCGTCGTCGGCCATCGCGGCCACGTCCTCGCCGTCCAGCACATTGGGGGCCGAGACGCCGATGAAGACGTCCGCGCCGCGCACCGCCTCCTTGAGGGTGCCGGTGATGCCCTCGGGGTTGGTGTGCTCGGCGATCCAGCGCAGCGCGCTGTCCTCGGGCGCGTCGGCCAGGTCGGCACGGGACGGGTGGACCACGCCGTGGACGTCCGCCACGACGGCGTGCCGCACGCCCGCCGCGAGCAGCAGCTTGAGGATGGCGGTGCCCGCGGCGCCCGCCCCGGACATCACCACGCGGACCCGGTCGATCTCCTTGCCCACGACCCGCAGCGCATTGGTGAGCGCGGCCAGCACCACGATGGCGGTGCCGTGCTGGTCGTCGTGAAAGACCGGGATGTCCAGGGCCTCGCGCAGCCGTGCCTCGATCTCGAAGCAGCGCGGGGCGGAGATGTCCTCCAGATTGATCCCGGCGAAGCCGGGGGCGATCGCCTTGACGATCTCGACGATCTGGTCGGTGTCCTGGGTGTCCAGGCAGAGCGGCCAGGCGTCGATGCCCGCGAACCGCTTGAAGAGGGCGGCCTTGCCCTCCATCACCGGCAGGGCCGCCTTGGGGCCGATGTTGCCCAGCCCCAGCACCGCGGAGCCGTCGGTGACCACGGCCACGGTGTTGCGCTTGATGGTCAGCCGGCGGGCGTCCTCGGGGTTCTCGGCGATGGCCGTGCAGACCCGGGCCACACCGGGGGTGTAGATCATCGAGAGGTCGTCGCGGTTGCGGATGGGGTGCTTGGCCGACATCTCGATCTTGCCGCCGAGGTGCATCAGGAAGGTGCGGTCGGAGACCTTGCCGATCGCCACACCGTCGATGGCCCGCAGCTTCTCGACGATCTCCTCGCCGTGCGACACCGAGGAGGCGGCGACGGTGACATCGATGCGCAGCCGCTCATGGCCGGAGGCGGTGACGTCGAGACCGGTGACGGATCCGCCGGAGGACTCCACAGCGGTGGTGATCATGCTCACGGCGTTGCCCCTGGCGGGGACCTCCAGCCGGACCGTGATCGAGTTCGACACACTTGGCACCGTCGCCATTGACGTCCTTCTTCCCTGCTCACTTGCTTCGCACTGGCTGTGCTGTACAGGCATCCGATGCTGCCACCTACTGGCGGGTAGCCGTAAATAACGGCCATTGAGTACGCAGGCGCCTAAGCTCAACTGTGGGGCCGCCGCAGCGGCGGCCACAGCTGAGCGCAGCAAGGCAGGGAAGCGACATGGCGCAGGGCAAGGTCAAGTGGTTCAACGCGGAGAAGGGCTACGGCTTCATCGCCCAGGACGGCGGTGGACCGGACGTCTTCGTCCACTTCAGCGCGATCACCGGCGGCGGGTTCCGGGAACTCGCCGAGGAGCAGCGGGTCGAGTTCGACGTCACCCAGGGCCAGAAGGGCCCCCAGGCGGAGAACGTCCGGCCGCTGTAGTGCGCTGAACGGGGGTTGCGCAGGAAATCTCGCGCGACGGGAATGGTCTGCGGGACCCATGGGTTAGTCTGGGTACGACACCGGCTCGATCCAAGCCCCCGGGCCCAACCTTAGTCGCTTCGAGCGACCACTTGCCGCGAGGCGAGCATGGCGGGTCGGTGTCGCAGACCTGAAAGGCCGGGTCCCTCCCCTCGGGAGGGACCCGGCCTTGTCTCTTCCCCGAGGAGCACTCGGATCCCTCGGCGTACCCCGATCCCACGGCGTACCCGGGCCCCACGGAGCGCTCGAAGCCCCCGGCGTACCCCGGCGGCTTCCTGAGCGCTTTCGGCGGCGCCGCACGGATGCCTGGATCCGTACGGGCCGCCGGTCAGCACTCAGCGCAGCAGTGCGGGCACTCCGTCGCTGTCCGGGAGGTCGTCGGGTCCGCAGAGCACGGTGAGCCGCTGGGTGGCGCGGGTGAGCGCCACATAGAGCACCCGCAGGCCCGCCTCCGACTCACCGGCGATACCGGTGGGGTCGGCCACCACCGTGGCGTCGTACTCCAGCCCCTTGGCCTCCAGGCTGCCCAGCGCCACCGCACGGTCGCCCAGACCGGCGATCCAGCCGGCGGCCTCGGTGCGCCGCTCCATCGGCACCACCACCGCGACCGTGCCGTCCACCTCCGCGAGCAGCCGCTCCACCTCGGAGCGGGCCGCCGCCGCGAAGTAGCCGTCCGCCTCCGGCGCCGCCGCGAACCGCGGGGCGACACCGGTGGAGCGGACCGCCTCCGGGGAGGGGGTGCCCGGGGCGGCCAGCGCCAGCACCCGGGCGGCGACCTCGGCGATCTCCGCGGGGTTGCGGTAGTTGGTGGTGAGGGTGTGCCGGCGACGGGGCTTGCCGCCCAGCACCTCGTCCATCGCCTCCTGGGCCTCGGCCGGGCTCGGCCAGGACGACTGGGCGGGGTCGCCGACGATGGTCCAGGTCGCCTGGCGGGCCCTGCGGCCGATCATCCGCCACTGCATCGGGGTGAGGTCCTGGGCCTCGTCGACGATCACATGGGCGTACTCGGTCCGCTCCACCGGGCCCTCCCGGCGGCTGCGGTCCCGGCCCATCCGGTCGGCGTAGGTGGTGACCTCGTCCAGGCCGGTGAGCTGGTCGGTGGGGTCGACCTCGCGGATCCGCGGCCGGGCCGGCTCGCCCAGCAGCAGCGTCAGCTCGTCCACCAGCGCCACATCGTGGGTGGACAGCGGCCCCCGGCCGTCGTCGGCCAGCCGCCGCCAGGAGGCGGCCAGCAGACGGACCTCCTCCGGGCTGAGCACCCGGCGGGCGGCCCGGCCCAGCGCACGGCCGTTGCGCAGTACGGCCAGCACCCGCTGCGGGGTGAGCACGGGCCACCAGGCCGCCAGGAAGTCCTGGAAGGCGTCGAGATCGGTGACGTACTCGTCGAAGGACTCCCGCTCCTCCTGGCGCCGTTCCCGCTCCGCCCGGTCGACGGGCCGCGGGCGGTGCCGTACGGCCTCCGACCAGAGGGCGTCCAGCAGCAGCCGGCGGGCGCGCGGGCGCAGCAGGTTGATCGGGGTGGTGCCGCCGAGGACGGTGCGGCGCAGCTCCCGCAGCCGCTCGACGTCCAGCCGCAGCACCTCGCCGGCGGCGGCGATCCGCAGCTCACCGGGGGCGGCGGGGCTGTCCAGGGCGGCTCGGGCCGCCCGGCGCAGCACCTGCACCATCCTGGAGGAGCCCTTGATCCTGGCCACCTCGGGGGTGTCGTAGGTGTCCGCCTCCACGCCGTCGACCAGGGAGCCCACAGCACGGATCGCGACCTGCCCCTCCTCACCCAGCGACGGCAGCACGCCTTCGGTGTAGGCGACCAGCAGCGGGGTGGGGCTGACCACCAGGATGCCGCCCGCGTAGCGGCGGCGGTCCTGGTAGAGCAGATAGGCGGCGCGGTGCAGGGCGACGGCGGTCTTGCCGGTACCGGGGCCTCCGGTGACCAGCGTGGCGCCTGCGGCGGGGGCCCTGATGACCTCGTCCTGCTCCTTCTGGATGGAGGAGACGATGTCCCGCATGGTGTGCGACCGGGCGCGGCCGAGCGCGGCCATCAGCGCCCCGTCGCCGACCACGGCGAGGTCGGTCGGCAGATCGGGGCGGAGCAGGTCGTCCTCGACGCCCAGCACCCGGCGCCCCTTGGAGCGGATCACCCGGCGGCGCACCACGCGCCCCGGCTCGACCGGGGTGGCGCGGTAGAACGGCGCCGCGGCGGGCGCCCGCCAGTCGATCACCAGCGGTCCGTACTCCGCGTCCAGCACGCCGATGCGGCCGATGTGCAGCGTCTCTGCGATGGTCGGGTCGGAGGGGTCGAGCGGTGTCTGGGAGGGGATGCCGTGCTCCTCCGGGCGGTCGGCCTGCTGGAGGTCGATCCGGCCGAAGAGGAAGTCCTCGAACTCGCTGTTGAGCCGGTGCAGGTGCGCGCCCGCGCGGAACACCTGGGCGTCGCGCTCGGCGAGCGCGCCCGGGGTGCCCACGGAGGCCCGCTTGGCGGCGTCCTCCAGGATGTACTCGGCCTCGGCGAGCTTCTCCCCCAGTCTCCGGTAGACCACGTCGAGGTGCTGCTGCTCCTCCGCGATCTCACGGTCGCGGACGGTCTCGTGCGGGTCCGCGGCGTGCGCCGTGGTGGTGGTGTGCCGGGCTGTGCCGTGCGCGCCCAAGGAGCCCCCTGTCGTACGTACTGCGTTCTGGCCGATGGTTCCGTGCCGGGTTTCCAACGAATCGCGGGACACCCGGATTCCTCCGGTTCGTCCACTGCTGCGGAAACGGCGGACAGAAGATCGTACGCCTTTTGCGGTCGCGGCGGGGCGCCAGGCCCGGCAGCAGGACTGCGGACCGACCGGGCCGCCGGGAGGCCGGTCCTGCGCTGGCCCTGTCCAGCTCCGGTCAGGCAGGCTGGAGAGCAGGGACCCATGGATGCGCGGGAAGGACTCGATGAGCCATGGCGGCGCCTTCGTACGAGCTGCGGTTCGACACCGGGCGGACCTGCCTCGACCTGCTCGCCACCGCGCCCGACCCCCTCGACCGGCTGGACAGCGGCGCCCGGCTCGGCCAGTGGCTGGTGGGGGCCGGGCTGGTGCCGCCCGGTGATCTGCCCGCCGCCCTCGACGCCTGCTGGGTGGAGCGGTTCGGGACGCTGCGCTCGCTGCTGGGGCGGCTGGTGCAGGCGGCGCTGTCCGGCCGCACCGACCCCGGCGACCTGGAGTCGCTCAACGGCCTCTGCCTGGCGCCCACCCCCGCCCCCCGGCTGGCGCTCGGCCCGCAGGGCGGGCTGGTACGGCGGCTCGCGGGGCCGCCCTGCTGCGCCGAGCTGCTCTCCGCGGTCGCCCGGGACGCCGCCGAGCTGCTGGCGGATCCGGCTGCGGTGGCGCGGCTGCGACGGTGCGAGCGGGAGGGGTGCGACCGGGTGTACATGGACACCTCCCGCGGCCGTCGGCGCCGCTGGTGCTCCGGGGCGGCCTGCGGCAACCGGGAGCGGGTCGCCCGTCACCGGCGCCGGGTGCTGGCGGCGGGCGGCTGACCGCGGCCTCGTCGCCGATGGCCGCCCCGGCGGACCCGGCCCGGACCGGCAGCGCCGACCGGTTGCGGCCGACCGGTTGCGGCCGGGGGTCAGACCGTACCGACGGGCTCCGCGTACTTGCCGCCGCCGGGCTTGCGCGGTTCCCCCGGGTCACCGGGGTCACCCGGGTCGGCGACCGGGTCGATGGCCAGACGGTAGCCGCGTTTGACGACGGTGGCCACGATGCGGGGCACCCCCAGGGCCGCCCGCAGCCGGGCGACAGCGGTCTCCACCGCGTGCTCGTCGCCGCCGGCGCCCGGCAGGGCCCGCAGCAGCTCGGCGCGGGGCACCACCCACCCCGGCCGCCGTGCCAGAGCCCTCAGCAGTGCCATTCCGGCCGGGGGGACGGGCCGCAGCACATCGTCGACCAGGGCCGCCTGGCCGCGCAGCTCCAGCCGGTGCCCGGCGGCGGAGAAGCGGCGGGCGCGCTCGGGCAGTCGGGCGGCCAGCGTCTGCACCATGGCACCGAGCCGCATCCGCTCCGGCCGTACGGAGGGGATGTCCAGCGCGTCCAGCGGCGCGGCGGTGACCGGGCCCACACAGACGGTCAGGACGTCGCGGCGCAGCGCGTGCAGCAGCTCACCGGTGAGATGACGCTCCCGGGCCCGGTCCAGCAGCCCGATGGCCGCGGGCGCGCTGGTGAAGGTGAGGGCGTCCAGCGCCCCGCCGCAGCAGGCGTCCAGCAGCCGGTCCAGCGGCGCCTGGTCGGCCGGCGGCTCCCAGCGGTAGACGGGCACGGCGACCACCTCGGCTCCGGCCGCCCGCAGCGACTCGGCGAAGTCCGGCAGCGGAGCTCCGTGCAGCTGGACGGCGATCCGGCGGCCGTCCACGCCCTCCTCCAACAGCCGGGCCAGCACCTCCACCGAGGACTCGGACTGCGGGGACCACTCGTCGCGCAGCCCGGCGGCCCGGATGGCGCCCCTGGCCTTGGGGCCGCGCGCCAGCAGCCTGGCCTTGGCCAGGCATTCCAGCAGGTCGTCGCCGATGCCCCAGCCCTCGGCCGCCTCGATCCAGCCGCGGAAGCCGATGCCGGTGGTGGCGACCACGATCTCCGGCGGGGCGTCGACCAGCGCCCGGGTGGCGGCGAGCAGCCGGGTGTCGTCGGGCAGCGGCACGATCTGCAGGGCGGGGGCGCGCAGCACGGCGGCCCCGCGCCGCCGGAGGAGGGCGGCGAGCTCGTCCGCCCGGCGGGCGGCGGTGACACCGACCGTGAATCCCGCAAGCGGCGGGACAGCCGTGTCCCCGTCCTCGGGACAGTACGGCGGCGGCGTGCGACCAGGCATGGGGTCTTTCCCATCGATCCAGGTCCCCGGCGGTCGTGAGCCTCAGGAACGGCGGTCTTCCGACAGTGGGCCTGCGCACATCGTCCCCCGCTGCGGTGTCGCGGACGGGTCGCCGTGGTTTCACCGGTGTTTCACGGGAGGCGCAGGTGGGGGCCCGTACGGCGCGAGCTGCACACCGTACGGGCCGGGTGGGTGGGGGAACGCCCGCAGGCCGCGCTCAGACCTGGGCGAGGGCGCGGGCCGGGTCGGCGGCCTCGGCGGCGGCGGCCGGCGCCCTGCCCGGGCGGCGCAGATAGACGGCCCAGGTGAGGACGAAGCAGACGGCGTAGGCGGCCAGGAAGGAGAGGAAGGCCGGGGATCCGGACTTGGCGGTGAGGAAGGACTCCCGGAAGGCGAGGTTGATGAAGAGCCCGCCGAGGGCGCCCACCGCACCGATCACCCCGATGGCGGCACCGGAGAGCCGGCGGGACCAGGCGGCCTCCTGCTCGGCGCTCAGCCCCTCGGCCAGGCTGCGGGACCGCGCCCTGGCCTGGAAGATCCCCGGGATCATCTTGTAGGTGGAGCCGTTGCCCAGGCCGGAGAAGACAAAGAGCCCCACAAAGCCCACCAGGAACACGGCCAGCGACTTCACCGAGGAGGCGTAGAGGACCACACCGGCGGCCGCGGCCATCGCCACAAAGTTGCCGAAGGTGATCCGGGCGCCGCCCCAGCGGTCGGCCAGCAGGCCGCCCACCGGGCGGATCAGCGAGCCGAGCAGCGGGCCGACGAAGGTGAGCTGGGCGGCCTGCAGCGGGGTGCGGCCGAACTGGTTCTGGAGCACCAGGCCGAAGGCGAAGCTGAAGCCGATGAAGGAGCCGAAGGTGCCGACGTAGAGCGCCGACATCACCCAGGTGTGCTTCTCCCGCACCACCTCGCGGAAGGCGCCGGTGTCGGCGCGCATCGGCGCCAGGTTGTCCATGAAGAGCGCGGCACAGGTGGTGGCGACCACGACCAGCGGGATGTAGATGCCCAGCACGATCCGGGGGTGTCCGGCGCCTGCCGCGGAGATCACCGCCAGGGTGACCAGCTGGATCACCGGGACGCCGATGTTGCCGCCACCGGCGTTGAGGCCGAGCGCCCAGCCCTTGCGGCGCAGCGGGAAGAAGGCGTTGATGTTGGTCATGGAGGAGGCGAAGTTACCGCCGCCCAGCCCGGTGAGCGCGCCCACCAGCATGAAGGTGGTGTAGGAGGTGCCGGGCTCCATCACCAGGAAGGCCGCGCCGGTGGGCAGCAGCAGGAGCAGCGCCGAGACGATGGTCCAGTTGCGGCCGCCGTACCGGGCCACCGCGAAGGTGTAGGGGATCCGGACGAAGGCGCCCACCAGGGTGGGCATCGCCACCAGGAAGAACTTCCCGGCGGGGTCGACGTGGTACGCGGGCCCCATGAAGAGCACCATCACCGACCAGAGGCTCCAAATGGAGAAGCCGATGTGTTCGGAGAGGACCGAGAACAGCAGATTGCGGTTGGCGGTGCGGTGCCCGGTGCGCTCCCAGAATGCCTCGTCCTCCGGGTCCCACTCCTGGATCCAGCGGCCGCCTCGGCGCACCGCCGTCGTACCCGTGCCCGTGGTCATCAGCGTCTCCCGTGTGCGTCCTGGTGTGTCTGCCTGGATGCCTTGACGCTAGAAGTCGGCGGTTTCGGGCTCATGGCTGCGTGTGACACCTGCGGAACCGTCCACTCACGCGCTGTACGGAGCCCCTGTGAGCCCTGCGGCCGGTCCCGGCCGCCCACGAGGCGGTCGTCCGCCGGACGGGCCGGTGCGGGCCGCAGACACGAAACGGCCGCCATCCGGTGCGGATGACGGCCGTCGCGTACATGGGTGTGGTGGAGGTGCCGGGAATCGAACCCGGGTCCTGTGGAGTTGATTCAGGGCTTCTCCGAGCGCAGTCTGCTGTGCTTTTCTCAGCCCCGGCAGTCACGCAGACAAGCTGCCGACGGGCTCAGTCACTGTTTGATGTCCCGAACTACCCCGCGACCGGGTAGAACGGTGAGTTCCCTAGCTGATGCCAGGATCCGGGGCGGGAACACACCCGGTCTGACACCTTCGTTACTCGCTGATCAGGCAGCGAGCGCGAAGGAATCGCGCTTAGAGTTGGCGATTATTTTTTTGCGGCAGATGGTTAACGAGATCATTGCCGCGTTCCTCGGCTCGCTTCCCCTGTTTCGACATCCCCAGTCGAAACCGATCACCCCCATGTGTTTTTTTCAAAGAGCTCCGGGGACCTCTGCAGGTCTCCGGCGCATGCCCATCGTACGGCGTCGACAGCCGGCCGGTCCAGCGCATTCCCGCCGGTCGGCGGGTCAGCCCGTCCGGCGGTTGGCGCGGGCCACGGCGCGCGCCGTCTCCCGCTTGTCCTGCTTCTCCCGCAGCGCCTGCCGCTTGTCGTAGAGCTTCTTGCCGACCGCGACCGCCAGCTCCAGCTTGGCCCGGCCGTCCTTGAAGTAGAGCGACAGCGGGACCAGCGTGTGGCCGGTCTCCTTGGTCTTCGCCTCCAGCTTGCGGATCTCGTCGCGGTGCAGCAGCAGCTTGCGCTTGCGGCGCGCCGCGTGGTTGGTCCACGTCCCCTGGGTGTACTCGGGGATGAAGAGGTTGTCGATCCAGGCCTCGCGGCCGCTGATGTAGGCGTAGCCGTCCGTGAGGTTGGCCCGCCCCTCGCGGAGCGACTTCACCTCCGTACCGGTGAGCACCATGCCGCACTCGTACGTGTCGAGGATGGTGTACTCGTGCCGCGCCCGCTTGTTCTGCGCGATGAGCTTCTGTCCCTTTTCCTTTGCCATAGCGCCGATCATTGTCGCATCCGGCGCGGCCGGACGGGAGTCCATTACCCCGGGGAGCCCAGCCCGGAGAGCACGGTGAGGGCCAGCTGCTCGGCCTGCGCCGGCTCGGCCGCGGCGGGGACGGAGACATCGGGCTCGATCCCGTTGCCGTCCGGGGAGCGCCCCGCGGGAGTGAAGTAGCGGCCCACGGTCAGCTCCAGCACCGACCCGTCGGCCAGCCGGCTGGGCTCCTGGACGGTCCCCTTGCCGAAGGTCCGGGAGCCCACCACCACGGCGCGGCAGCGGTCCTGCAGGGCCCCGGCCAGCAGCTCGGCGGCGCTCATGGTGCCGCTGTCGACCAGGACCACCAGAGGGGTGGCGGTGTCGCCGCCGGGCACCGCGGTGAGCTCCTGGTCGGCTCCGTGCGCCTGGTAGGTGCCCACCGGGCCGCCGTCCAGGAAGGCGGAGGCAGCCGTGACCGCCTCGGCGAGCAGCCCGCCGGAGTTGCCGCGCAGGTCGAGCACGATCCCCCCGGACCGGGCGCCGTCCGCGGTGCGCTGCTCGGCGGCGCTGCGGGCGGCCTCGGCGACCTGCCGGCCCACGCCGGAGGTGAAGGCGCCCACGCTGATCCGGGTGATGTCGCGGCCGGGGTGGTCCACGGTGACGTCATGGGTGGCCAGCAGGGTCCGGCGCAGGGTGACCTCACGGACCGGGGAGCCGCTGCGGCGTACGGCCAGGGTGACGGTGGAGCCCACCTCGCGCTCGGCGTCCCCGGCCAGGTCCGCGCTGCGGCCCTGCGGGTCCTGGCGGCTGGCGCGGCCGCCTGCCGCGCTGTCGCCGGACGTGCTGCCGCGCAGCCTGGCCACCACCTCGGTCACCGGCATCCGCTCGGCGGGGGCGCCGTCGATCCGTACCAGCCGGTCGCCGACCCGGATCCCGGCCTGCGCCGCCGGGGTGCCCCGCTGCACCCGGGAGACGGCGACGCCGCCGTCACGGTCCCGGCTCACCCAGAGGCCCACGCCGACGTACTCGCCGTCCAGGCTCTGGGCGTACTCCGCGTACTCCTCGGGGCTGTAGTAGGCAGCCCAGCGGTCGCCGCTCTCGCCGACCAGCCGCTCGGCCTCCTCGGGCGTGAGGTCCTCGCCCGTGAGGTCGGCGCCGTGGGCGACCAGCCGGGCCGCGACCGCGTGCTGCGGCGCGGTGCCGCCGGCGCCCGCCCCACTCCATGCGCCGGTGGCGGCACCGGTGGCGAGCACCGCGCCGAACACGAGCGAGAGCGTCGCTCCCTGGCGCATCCGCCGAGACGAACCGGACATGGCTTTGGAGTGTAGGGCAGGCGACCGGCCGGGCCGGGCCACTCGGTCACGCAATGCGGTGAACGTCACCACACACAGTCGGGCCCCGGCCCCCGGCGACGCCGGGGGCCGGGGCCCGATCCGTTCGGGGGACACGCCGGCCGTCAGACCTTCAGGTACTTCCGCAGAGTGAAGAACGCGGCCACGGCGGCCATGCCCATACCGGCCACCACCAGCATCGGTATCACCCGCACCACCTCGGGGAGGCCGATGAAGTGGATGAACTGCACCCGCTGCTGCAACCAGTTGTGCACAAAGAGATTGCCCAGCAGCAGCAGTCCGGACGCCAGCGCCGCACCCAGCAGCGCGGCGAACGCCGCCTCCGCGATGAACGGCATCTGCACATAGAAGTTGGAGGCGCCGACCAGTCTCATGATGCCCGTCTCACGCCGCCGACTGAATGCGGACACCCGGACGGTGTTCACGATCAGCAGCAGCGCCACGCAGACCATCAGCGACATCACCCCGAACGCGACGGTCTGCAGTCCGTTGAGCAGCCCGAAGAGGTTGTCCAGGATCTTCCGCTGGTCCTCCACCGACTGCACGCCTGGCTTGCCGGCGAAGGCGCTGGCGATGACGTCGTACTGCTGCGGGTCCTTGAGCTTCACCCGGAACGACTCGGGCAGGCCGTCCGCACCGACCACGCTGGTCAGCGGGTTGTCCGGGTTCATCTCCTTCCAGTTCTTGTAGGCGTCCTGCTTGTTCTCGTACTGCACATCGGCCACCACCGGCAGCTTCAGCAGGTCCGCCTTGATCTGGGTCCGCTGCTGGTCGGTGACGGCACCGCCGGAGCAGGAGGCGTACTTGTCGGCGTCGCCCTTGTTGCAGAGGTACACCGCAACCTGGACCTTGTCGTACCAGAACCCCTTCATGGAGTCGACCTGGTAGCGGACAAGGAGGCTCGCACCCGCCAGGGCGAGCGAGAGCGCCACACTCACGACGACCGCGATGGTCATCGTCAGATTGCGTCGGAGTCCTACGCCGATCTCCGACATGACGAACTGGGCCCTCATGATGTCCTTTGCTTGCTCTCAGTGCTGGTAGCCGTACACGCCGCGCGACTGGTCGCGGACGAGGTGGCCCTTGTCCAGCTCGATGACGCGCTTGCGCATCTGGTCGACGATGGCCTGGTCGTGGGTGGCCATCAGCACGGTGGTGCCGGTGCGGTTGATGCGGTCGAGGAGCTTCATGATGCCGACCGAGTTCTGCGGGTCGAGGTTGCCCGTGGGCTCGTCCGCGATCAGCAGCATCGGGCGGTTCACAAAGGCGCGGGCGATGGCCACGCGCTGCTGCTCGCCACCGGAGAGCTCGCCCGGCATCCGGTCCTCCTTGCCGGCCAGGCCGACCAGGTCGAGGACCTCGGGAACCACCTTGTTGACGGCGGCCTTAGGCTTGCCGATCACCTCGAGGGCGAAGGCCACGTTCTGAGCGACCGTCTTGTTGGGCAGCAGGCGGAAGTCCTGGAACACGGTGCCGAGCTGACGCCGCATCTGGGGGACCTTCCAGTTGGAGAGCCGCCCGAGGTCCTTGCCGAGCACATGCACCGCGCCCTGGCTGGGCCGCTCCTCGCGCAGGAGCAGGCGCAGGAAGGTGGACTTCCCGGAGCCGGAGGATCCGACCAGGAAGACGAACTCGCCCTTCTCGATCTCCAGCGAGACATCCATCAGGGCCGGACGGTTCTGCTTCGGGTAGGTCTTGGAGACGTTGTCGAATCTGATCACGGCTGCATCACGGTTCGCCAGTCTAGGAGGACAGGAGCGGCGTCCACCGCTCCCCCGGTGCTGGACCATACGCGAACGACGGCTGTGATTGCAGGCTCGCCAGAGGCAAAGGTGGGGGATTTCACGGACGAAACTGGACTAACCCTGCCTTTCCTCACTCACCTGTTTGCTCCAGCACCCGCTCCCAGCGGTCGCCATTACCGACAGGTATGCGGTAGGCGAGCCGGATCCGGCCGAACCTGGCACAGTGGATGGGGACGAACCGATGGGTCCTCCCAGCCGTCTCCGGACATGACAGGGAACGAAGTCACCACCCCGGTGCGTTGGCAGGACGAGGAGGAGATCGCCATGACCTATGACCGTCTGGTGTGCGCCAACTGCGCGGGGCCGGTCAACGAGGGCCGCTGCCCGGTCTGCCGGGCCAACCGCGAGCGTCTGCACCAGCAGCAGAGCCCCTTCGCGTCGATCTCGCCCGTCGCGCTGCTCGCCCTGGTGGCGGCGATGGCCGCCGTGTTCCTCATCGCCCACCACGCCCTGGCCTGACCCCGGGCACGCAGACCCCGGGCCCAGACCCCGGGCACGGATCCGGCCCCAGCCACGCAAAGGCCCCGGGAGAGCGCTCGCTCTCCCGGGGCCTTCTGCCGTCGGGGCCGCACCGGGCGGCCTGCGGTCACACCGCCGCCGGTCACACCGCCGCGGCGGCCTCCTGCTGCTTGCGCCACCGGATGCCCGCCTCGATGAAGCCGTCGATCTCGCCGTCCAGCACCTGCTGCGGGTTGCCGACCTCGTGCTCCGTCCGCAGGTCCTTGACCATCTGGTACGGGTGCAGCACATAGGACCGCATCTGGTTGCCCCAGGAGCTGCCCTCGCCCTTCAGGGCGTCCATCCTGGCCTGCTCCTCCTGGCGGCGCCGCTCCAGCAGCTTGGCCTGGAGGACGTTCATCGCACTGGCCTTGTTCTGGATCTGCGAGCGCTCGTTCTGGCAGGAGACCACGATGCCGGTCGGGATGTGGGTGATCCGCACCGCCGAGTCGGTGGTGTTGACGCCCTGGCCACCGGGGCCGGAGGCCCGGTAGACGTCGATCCGCAGCTCGCCCTCGTCGATGTCCACGTGGTCGCTCTGCTCCACCACCGGCAGCACCTCGACGCCCGCGAAGGAGGTCTGGCGCCGGCCCTGGTTGTCGAAGGGCGAGATGCGGACCAGGCGGTGGGTGCCCTGCTCCACCGAGAGGGTGCCGTAGGCATAGGGCGACTTCACCGCGAAGGTCGCCGACTTGATGCCGGCCTCCTCCGCGTACGAGGTGTCGTAGACCTCGCTCGGGTAGCCGTGGCGCTCGGCCCAGCGCAGGTACATCCGCATCAGCTGCTCGGCGAAGTCCGCCGCGTCCACGCCGCCGGCCTCGGCCCGGATGGTGACCAGGGCCTCACGGGCGTCGTACTGGCCGGAGAGCAGGGTGCGCACCTCCAGCTCGTCCACGGACTTGCGTACCGAGGCCAGCTCGCTCTCGGCCTCGGCGCGGGTGTCCGCGTCGTCCTCGGCCTCGGCCAGCTCGAAGAGGACCGAGACGTCGTCGATCCGCCGGCGCAGGGTCTCCACCTTGCGCAGCTCACCCTGGAGGAAGGAGAGCCGGCTGGTGACCTTCTGCGCATTGGCCAGGTCGTCCCAGAGATCCGGCGCGGCGGCCTCCTCCTCGAGGCGCGCGATGTCGGCCCGGATCTTGTCCAGGTCGAGGACGGCCTCGATCGACCCCATGGTCGTGTCGAGGGACTTGAGCTCTTCGGAAGGATCCAGTGCTGCCACGCAACCAGCGTAATGGCTCCGCGACAGAAGCGGCTTCGCCGGGGGCGCGGCGCCACCCCCGGTGCGGCGGGTCAGACCGTGTGGAGGTAGCGCAGGGCGCCGTCCGGGGTGCGGGCGAAGAGGCCCGTCCGGGCCCCCTCGGCGACCGGGCCCGGGGCGTAGCGCCCGCCGGCCCCGGGGTCGGGGAGCGGGCCCGTGCGCCAGGCCCGGCCGCCCGAGTGCGAGACGGCGAAGGCGAGCCCGCCGGCCGTGCCGCGCCCGAAGACGTACAGGGTGCCGTCGTCCCCCACGACGGGTTCCGCGCGGTCCCCGCCGTTCAGACCCGCCACCTGCTCCGCCGGGTGCCAGGCGCCCCGCAGCGCGGTCACCCGCAGCACCGCAGCGTCCGCGGCGCGGACCACAAAGGCGTCCAGACGGCCGTGCGGGCCGGCCGTGAGGCCCGGGGTGCCGTCGATCCGCCCGGCGGTCGGCACGGTGGCCCAGGCGCTCCAGGTGCGGTGCACATAGGAGGCCGTGGCCAGGTCGGTGCCGATCCTGGCGACCAGGTCGATGCGGTCGTCGGAGTCGTCGGCGGCCGCGGCGGGCGGCGAGTCCAGCTTGGTACGGCCGTCGAGCTGGCCCCAGGGAGTCCAGCTGCCGCCGGCGTAGGTGCGCTGGTAGAGCAGCCGGTCGGTGCCCAGGGCGAAGAGCACGATCCGGCCGTCGGGCATCGCCACCGGCGCGGGGTCGCCGCTGACATGGATACCGGTGAGCAGCCGCCAGGGGCCGAAGCCGGAGGCGGCCCTGGTGACATAGCGCACCGCGCCGTCGCGGTCGGTGGCGAAGGCGAAGGTCACTCCGTCCACCCGGACCGCCCTGACACCGCCGGCGAGCGGCGCCGGCTGGGCCGGGACCCGCTGCCAGCCGGACCAGTCGGGCAGTGCGGCCGTCTCCGTGCCGGGGGACGTGTCGGCGGCCTCGGCCGCCGACGGGGCGGTGGGCAGCCCGGGACCCCGCACGCCCTGCCCTGAGTCGTGGTTGCGGTCCGTGGTGGCGGTGCTGCCCGGACGCCCGGCGCCCTTGCCCGAACCGGAGCCCGTGCCGGAGTCGCCGCCGAACGCCGCATAGGCGGCGCCGACCGCACCCGCCACCACCAGCACGGCCAGCACCACCGCCGCCAGCCGGCGCCGCCGGACCACCACCGAGACCGGCCCTGCCGGGTGGCCCCGGTGGCTGCGTGCCCTGCCCCCGCCGGGCCCGGTGCCGCGCTGCTCCCGCTCGGCGCGGGAGGCGGCGGCGAAGGAGGCGAGCTCGTCGGCGCTGGGGCGGCGCATCGAGGTGTGGGTGTCGCGGGTGGAGTCGGGCTGCGGACCCGGGACGAGGGGGACCGCCGGGCCGCGGTGCCTGCGGGGGCGCAGGGCGGCCTCCTCGGCCTCGTACGCGGCCTCCTCGAGCGAGGCGGCGGCCTCGGCCGCCTGCTCGCTGCCGGGCGCGGCGACCGCGAGCGGCGGGAGCCCGGCGAGGGAGGGCAGCTGCTCACGCAGCCGGTCGGCCATCTCGGTGGCGCGCAGCCGGGAGGCCGGGGCCTTGGCCAGGCACTCGGCGATGATCTTCCACAGCCCGTCCGGGAGTCCGGGCAGCGGTGGGACGGTCTCGGTGACATGGCGGCGCAGCACGGCTCCGGTGTGGCCGCCCCCGAAGGGGGTGAACCCGGCGAGCAGTTCGTAGAGCACGGTGGCCAGGGCGTAGATGTCGACCGCGGCGCGCGGCTCCAGGCCCTCGATGATCTCCGGGGCGAGGTAGTCGGGGGTGCCGATGATGCGGGTGGCGCGGGTGCGGCGGGGTGCGTCGACCAGCCGGGCGATGCCGAAGTCGGTGAGCTTGGCGCGGGGGGCGCCGCCGGGTCCGGGCGAGGAGGCCAGGTCGAGCAGGACGTTCTCCGGCTTGACGTCCCGGTGGACGACGCCCGCTGCATGCGCCACGGCGAGGCCCTCCGCGACGTCCACCGCGACCGAGACGGCGGCCTGCGGGGCGAGCACCCCGTCGCGGTCCAGCCGGGTGCGCAGATCCGTACCGTGCACCAGCTCCATCACCAGTGCCAGGTCGCTGCCGTCCACCACCAGGTCGCGGATGCCCACCACCCGGGGATGGTCCAGGCTGGTCAGTGCGGTGCGCTCCTGGACGAAGCGGCCGACCAGCACCTGGTCCGCGGCAAGGTCCTCGCGCAGCAGTTTGACGGCCACCGGGCCGTCCGGGCCCTCACCGAGCCAGACAGTGCCTGCGGATCCCCGGCCGATCACCTGATGGACGGTGTACCGGCTGCCGATCTTGCGTGCCAATGCTGCTCCGTGAGCCGAGGGGGTCGGTGCGTCAGCGTCCAAACTACGCGGAGAACCGTCGTTCAGGTGGTGGCGCAGCGCACTTGACCGGCCAAAGTCGATAAACCGTCAATATGGCGGGCCTGCCTCAGTCCCCGAGGAACTGCTCAGCTGCTTCCAGGTGTCGCTGACCCAGCTGCTGACGGAGTGGAACTGGTGCTGGACGGTGTGCCACCACTCCGGCAGCGGGGTGAAGTTCCACAGCGCGGCCGCGGCGATGGCCAGGATCAGCAGCACCATCAGGCACCCCTTGAGGCAGCCCAGCCCGGGGATGTAGGTCCGGTTGCGGCTGCGTGGGCGCGGCTCCCGCCGCGGGGCGGCCTCCCGCGGCGCGGGCGGCTCCGGGCGGCGGGAGGGCGCGGGCTCCGCCCGACGCGCCGGGGCGGGCTCGTACGGCCGCTGGTACGGCGGGGGCGCGGCCTGCGGGGCGTTGCCGCCCTGCTGCCGCTGCGGGGGGCGCTGCTGCCGGGGCTGCTGGTACTGGGGCTGCTGCTGGGGCTGCTGCTGCGGGTAGCCGTAACCGGGGCCGGGCTGCGGGGACTGCCCGGCCTGACCCTGCCGGTAGGGCGGCGGGGCCACCTGGGGCTGCCGCAGCTGCTGCATCTCCTCGGGCTCGAAGTAGCCGACCTCGGTCTGCCGGCCGCGGTCGCGGGCGGCACGCAGCTGGTTCTCCCAGGCCTGCGGCATTTCCGGCGGCGGCCCGGCGGGCCCCTCGGGACCGACCGACGGCATCACTCGGGTGCGGTCGGCCTGGCCCGGACCGCCCTGTCCAGCGTTGCCCTGGCCGGCGTTGCCCTGTCCCTGGCCGCCCTGTCCCTGGCCGCCCTGTCCCTGGCCACCCTGCCCGGGGCCGCGCTGCCCGGCGCCCGGCCCCGCGGAGGGCATGGCACGGGTGCGGTCCTCGGAGCCCGGGACCGCGCCGGCGGGGCCTGCGCCCATCAGCCGGGTCGCCGCGGCCGGGTCGTACCGGACACCGTCGCCCAGGGTCGGGGTCTGGTCGGGCGGTCCCGACCGGCCCAGCACGCGGGTCGGCTGGGCGTCGGGGCCGCCGAAGGCGCCGCCGGTGGGGGGCACCTGCGCCGGGTCGGGGTCGGGCAGCAGCAGTGCGCCCACCGCCAGCGCCTCGTCCACCTGCGCCGGGGAGGAGTGCACGCCGATCCCGGCCGCGACCACCCGCAGGGCGCGCGCCAGGGCGGTGGCGCCGGGCCGCTGGGCGGGGTCCTTGCGCAGACACCGCTCGACCACCGTCCACAGCGGCTCCGGCATGTTGCGCGGCCGCTCCGGCTCCTGGGCCAGATGGGCGTGCAGGATCGCCAGCGGGCCGTCGCCCTGGAACGGCGGACGGCCGGTGACCAGCTCGTACAGCATGATCCCGGCGCCGTAGACATCCACCGCCGAGGTCTGCGGACGGCCCTCTGCGGACTCCGGTGCCACATAGGCGGGCGTGCCGACGAACTCATGGGTCCTGGTGATGCCCGGCGAGTCGGCCAGGCGGGCGATGCCGAAGTCGGTGAGCATCGGGTGCATCTGCTCGGCGCCGCCGGGCCCGCCGGTCGTCGCCAGCAGCACATTGGCCGGCTTGAGGTCTCGGTGCACCACTCCGTCGGCGTGGCTGGCGGCCAGCGCATCGGCGATCTGGGCCATCAGCAGGGCGCCCGCAACCGGGCTGAGCGGGCCGTTGGACCGCAGATAGCGGTACAGGTCGGGGCCCTCGACCAGATCCATCACCAGGGCGAGCAGATCGCCCTCGACGACCAGGTCGCGGACCCGCACGATGTTGGGGTGGACGAGCCGCAGCAGCACCGAGCGCTCACGCAGGAAGCGCATCACCACATCGGGGTCGTTGGCGAGCTCCTCGCGCAGCACCTTGATGGCCACCGGCCGCCCGGGCTCGATGCCGGGAACGGCCACGTCATCGCGTACCCGGGCGCGCCACACCGTACCTGTGGCGCCTCGTCCGAGCGCCTCCTCGAGCAGATACTTGCTGCCTACCGGCCGCACTGATGCGCTCCTCGCCGTGCCGACTCCGCGGGCCCGCGCACTCGCCCGAAGGGCGGCGGTCCGTGTCTCCGGCAACTGTAACCGTGTCCGACTTTGCAGGTGTTCCGGGACCGGACCCGCTCCGGCCTGCGCACCCGCTGTGGACACAGACGCATCCGAGGGCACATCGGTTGACCCGGGTCCGGGACCGCCGTGGGGGCGCCGCACTTCGTGTGGAGATGATCGCAAGATCATCAAATCCGGCCCGGACGCGTACTGTCGGTGGCGGATGGGAGGATGGCCGCCACCACCCGTGTGGGAATTGCCCGTTGGGCATGCCGACCGGGCGGTGACGATGGCCTGCACCGTGCGGACCGTGCAGTCCGCACGACCAGAAGGGACCCCGGGCGCCATGCAGATCCGGCTGACCGTCCTCCGGCCGCGCAGCGGTCCGTCCGCGGACGCGCACGCCGCCGATGTGCTCGTCACCGCGCCGGCGGGCACCGCACTCGGCGCGGTCGCCGGGGCACTGGCCGGCGCGGTCGGGGTGCGCGGTGGCCGCGCCGCGACCCATGTGCACCTGTACGCGGGCGCACAGCGGCTCGACGAGCGCACCCCGCTGGGCCACCCCCCGCTGGTCGACGGCGCCGTGCTCTCCCTCAACGAGCCCGCACCCCACCACGAACGCGTCGACCACGACCGCACGGGCGGCCGGGCGGCCGCCCAGCTGAGGGTGGTCGGCGGCCCCGACGCCGGCGGAGTGCATCTGCTGCACCCCGGCCGGGTGCGGGTGGGCCGCTCGGCGGACGCCGATGTGCCGCTGGACGACCCGGATGTCTCCCGCCACCACCTGGAGCTGCTCGTCTCGGCCGACGGCCGGGTGGCCGCCGCCGACCCGGGCTCGACCAACGGCACCTCGCTGGACGGCGTCCCGATCGGCGCCGAGCCGGTGGCACTGCCGCTCGGTGGCCTGCTGCGGCTCGGCGAGACCTCCCTGGTGCTGGCACCCGGCACGGCGCAGGCAGCGGCGCCGCCGCGCCCGGCGGACCCCGACGGGCAGGGCCGTCTGCAGCTCTCCCCACCGCTGCCGCCCCGGCCCCCGGCCCCGCCCGGCACACCGCCGGCGGCCCCCGCCGCCGCCCCGGGCGCGGCCGTCACCGGTACCAGCCGCGCCCGCGGGCTGCGGTCGCTGCGGATCGGCGACACCCTGCGCCGCGCAGGCCGTACCGCGGCCGAGGCACCCGGCCCGGCCGACCGCGCCGCCGCCCGGGAGCAGGCCCGGGCCCGTACGGAGGAGGCCGCCGCGCTGCGCGAGCAGCTGCCCGACCCGGCCGCCCTGCTGCTGACCGTCCTCGACCGCGGCCCCCTGCTGTGGGCGCGCGGCCCGGGCCACCCCGATGCCCTCACCCTGCGGCTGGGCACCGCGGACCGGGCGGCTCCCGGCCGGTCCGGGCTGCTGCCCTCCGTACCGGTCGGCGTGGACCTGCGCACCGCCGGCAGCCTGGGCCTGGCGGGCCCCCGGCCCAGGCTCAGCGGCCTGGCCCGGGCCACGGCGGCCCAGCTGGTCACCCTGCACTCCCCTTCCGCGCTGGAGATCGTGCTGGTCAGCGCAGATCCGGCGCGGACCGCCGAGGCCCGCGCCGAGGAGTGGTCCTGGGCGTTCTGGCTGCCGCATCTGCGCCCGTCGCAGGGCCAGGAGTGCCGGCTGCTGGTGGGTCTGGACGCCGCCCAGGCCGAGGCGCGGATCGACGAGCTGACCGCCAGGCTGGAGGGCCACGCCCGTCCCGGCGGCCCCGTCTCGGTACTGCTGGTCGACGGCGACCCCGGCTCGGAGGCCGCCCGCCGCGGTCTGGCGCGGCTGCTGGCCCGGGGGGCCGCGGCCGGGGTGCATGTCCTCGCTCTGGCCGAGAGCCGCGGCGCACTGCCGGCCGGCCTGGGCGCCACGGCCGAGATCGACGGCGAGGTCGCCACCCTGCTGCGGGTGGAGCGGCTGCTGGACGGCCCCGCCGGGTCGGCCCGTGAGGTCCTGGACGCAGTGGCGCTGGACGCGGTCTCCGCCCCGTGGGCGGAGCGTCTGGCCCGCAGTCTGGCCCCGCTCCGGGAGTCCGCCCCCGCCACCAGGGGCCCGCTGCCCACCGCACTGCGGCTGCTGGACCTGCTGGACCTCGACATGGTCACCCCCGCCAAGATCTCCGGCCGCTGGACCGAGCTGCCCTCCACCGCCGGTACGGCCGCGGCGGTGCTCGGCACCACCCGAGAAGGCCGCTGCACCCTGGATCTGGCCGACCGCGAGCTGACCGCCCCCGGTCTGCCCGGCGGGCCGCATCTGCTGGTGGGCGGCGACGCCGGCTCCGGCAAGACCGAGCTGCTGCGCACCCTGGTCGCCTCACTGGCCGTCGCGGAGCGTCCGGACCGGCTCTCCGTCGTGGTCGTGGAGGGGCGCGAGCCCGCCGACCCCGCGCTGGGGCTCTACGCCTGCACCGATCTGCCGCATGTCGCCACCTATCTGGGCGCCGACATCGACCCTGCGAGGACCCAGGAGGCGGCGGACGCCCTGCTGGCCGAGCTGACACGGCGCGAGGAGATGCTCCAGGGACGGGACTTCGCGGCCTGGTTCGCGGAGCGGATGCTGCGGCGCGGCGAGCCGGCCGGGCCGGCCGGCGCCGTACGGCTGGTGCCGCCGCGGACCGCCCCCGACGACGACCCCGACCGGGAGCGCGCACGAGCCACGGCCGGGCCCGTCCGGGCGGTCGCCGCATCGGCCGCCCCGGTCGGGCGGGCGGCGTCCACCGGCGCCGGCGCCGCTCCGGCCATGGCCCCGCCGCCCCCTGCACCGGGCAGGATGCTGGTGGTGGTGGACGACTTCGACGCCCTGGTGGGCGGCGACGGGCCGACCCGTGCGGCAGCCGCCGATCCGGCCGCCCGTGCCCGTGCCGCCCTCGGCCGGGCGCTGGCCGAGGTGGCGGTGCGCGGCGGGCGCCTCGGTGTGCATCTGGCGGTCTCCACGGGCCGGCCGGAGCGGACCACCGGCACCGAGGTCGACGAGGCGGCGCTGCTGCGGATCGCCCTGCGGACCGACGACCCGGCACGCTCCAGGCTGCTGGTCCATGTCGAGGACGCCGCCACGGTCGCCGAGGACACCCCCGGCCGGGGTTATCTGCGGCTGCCCGACGGCGGGGTGGCGGCCTTTCAGGCGGCCCGGGTGAGCGGCCGTATCCCGCGTACGGCGACGGTCCGGCCGTCGGTGGTGGCGCTGGACTGGCCCCAGACCGGCGCACCGCCGAGCCGCCGCCCGGTCCGCGAGCTGGGCAACGGGCCCACCGACCTGGCGCTGCTGGCCAGTGCGCTGCAGCGGGCCGCCGCCGCCCTGGACGCCCCGACGGCGACGCCGCTGGTGTGATCCCGCCCCCGCCTGGACGACGTACCGTCACTTCTCCTTCACAGCAGGGGCATTCACCATTCCCTCGCCGGCCTCACCCGCCCCGGCGGCATGATCCCGGGCGGGCGGGGTAGGTCGGCTGCGCACAGTCCCGCCGACCGGCGTCACAGTCCGGTCACAGCAGGCGACAGGCCGCACCGTGCGGTCTTGCGACGCCTGTGGCCCCGGCGTGGACTGTGCGGGGACGCGACGACCTGCGCCGCGCCCGTGCGTCAGTGCCGACGCCTCCCGGCCCGGCGGCGTGCGGTTGCGGCCCGGGCCACGGGAGGAATCTGTCATGGACCGATCGATGCGTACATCCACCGCCGCCTCCAGAGGCCGTGCACGCGCCGCGCTGGTGCTCACCGCGGCAACTGCTCTGGCACTGACGGCAGCGGGCTGCAGCAGCAGCGGTGGGGGTGGGGGCGGGGACAGCTCCAGCACCCCCAGCAGCGGTGCCTCCAGCCCGACGGCCGAGGCGAGTTCGGCCGACTCGCTCCAGCTGCCCGATCTGCACGGCAAGAGCCTGACGGTGGCCGCGATCTGGACCGGCGCGGAGCAGAAGAACTTCCAGAAGGTCCTGGCCGACTTCACCAAGCGCACCGGCGCCGGCACCAAGTTCGTCCCCACCGGTGACAATGTGTCGGCCTTCCTCGGTTCCAAGGTCCAGGGCGGCGCCCCACCGGACGTGGCCTTCCTCCCCCAGGTCGGCGTGTTGCAGCAGTTCGCCAAGGCCGGCTGGGTCAAGCCGCTCTCCGCCGACGTGGACGCCGCGCTCAGCGCCAACTACGGCAAGGGCTGGAAGGACCTGGGCGCGTACGGCGGCAAGCAGTACGGCGTCTACTTCAAGGCCGCCAACAAGTCCACCGTCTGGTACAACACCAAGGTCTTCCAGGACGCCGGCGTGAGCGAGCCCAAGACCTGGGCCGACTTCCTCACCACCGCGCAGACCATCTCCGACTCCGGCACCCCGGCGGTCTCCATCGGCGGCGCCGACGGCTGGACGCTCACCGACTGGTTCGAGAACGTCTATCTCTCCCAGGCCGGCCCCGACATGTACGACAAGCTGGCCAAGCACCAGATCAAGTGGACCGACGCCTCGGTCGGCAAGACGCTCACCACCCTGGCGCAGCTCTTCGGCAAGAACGACCTGATCGCCGGCCAGGCCAAGGGGGCGCTGCAGACCGAGTTCCCCGCCTCGGTGGACCAGACCTTCGCCGAGCCCCCCAAGGCCGGCATGGTCTACGAGGGCGACTTTGTGGCGGTGAACATCGCCAGTGAGACCAAGGCCAAGGTGGGCGAGGACGCCAAGTTCTTCCCGTTCCCGGCCGTGGACAACGGCAAGCCCCCGGTGGTCAGCGGCGGCGACGTCGCCACAGTGATGAAGGACAGCCCGGCCGCCCAGGCCCTGCTGCAGTACCTGGCCTCCCCCGAGGCCGCCGCCGTGGCCGCCTCGCAGGGCGGCTTCGTCTCCCCCAACAAGTCGCTGGACCTGTCGGTCTACCCCAATGACATCGCACGCGGCATCGCCAAGTCGCTGATGGACGCGGGCGACGACTTCCGCTTCGACATGTCCGACCAGGCCCCGGCGGCCTTCGGCGGCACCAAGGGCTCGGGCGAGTGGAAGGACCTCCAGGACTTCCTCGGCAGCCCCAAGGACGTGGCAGGCGCACAGAAGAAGCTCGAGGCCGACGCCGCCAAGGCGTACGGAAACTGACGGGCGCTGCTCGATGGCCGCACCGGCAGCTCCCGCCCTGACCGTGCGCCCCCGGAAGGGGCGGGTGCTCGGCACCCGCCCCTGGGTCGCCGTGCTCTTCCTGCTGCCCGCCCTGGTCCTGCTGGGCGCGCTGCTCCTCTACCCCATCCTGTGGTCGCTGGTCCGCAGCCTCTACGGGATCGACGACTTCAAGCACTTCGTCGGCCTCGGCAACTACGGCGACCTCTTCACCACCGACGCCACCCTGACCGCGCTGCGGAACAACGCCATCTGGGTGGTGGTGGCACCCACCGTCACCACCGCACTCGGCCTGGTCTTCGCGGTCCTCACCGAGCGGATCCGCTGGGGCACCGCCTTCAAGCTGGTGATCTTCATGCCGATGGCCATCTCCATGCTGGCCGCCGGCATCATCTTCCGCCTGGTCTACGACCACGACCCCAGCAAGGGCGTGGCCAACGCGGTGGTCGTCGGCGTCCATGACACCTTCGCCTCGGCCTCCGCCTACCCCGGTGCCCGGCCCCGGGTCAACGGCGACCTCAGAGCGTCCGGCGGCGGCTCCTTCACCACCACCGCGGCCGCAGCCCCCGGCACCCCCACCGTCCTCCCCCTGGTCGGACTGCCCCCCGCCCAGGTGGCCTCCCAGGCCCTCGCCAAGGCGGCCGCGCCTTCGTCCGACGGCGGGGTCACCGGAACCGTCTGGCTGGACTTCAAGCCCGGCGGAGGCGGCAGGACCGGCCAGGTCGACCCGGGGGAGAAGGCGCTCTCGGGGGTCCGGGTGGAGGCCGTCAAGGACGGCCGGGTCGTGGCCCGCGCCACCACCGGCAAGGACGGCACCTTCGCCCTGCCCGCCTCGGCCGCCGGGGCTCGGCTGCGGCTGCCCGCCGCCAACTTCACCGCCCAGTACGGCGGCGTGGACTGGCTGGGACCCACCCTGGTCACCCCCGCCATCATCGGCGCCTACATCTGGATGTGGGCCGGCTTCGCAATGGTGCTGATCGCCGCCGGGCTCACCGCCGTCCCCCGTGAACTGCAGGAGGCCGCCCGCGTCGACGGCGCCGGGGAGTGGCAGGTCTTCCGCAAGATCACCGTGCCGCTGCTGGCCCCGGTGCTGATCGTGGTGCTGGTGACCCTGGTCATCAACGTCCTCAAGGTCTTCGACCTGGTGTACATCATCGCGCCTGGCTCCACCCAGCAGGACGCCAACGTCCTCGCCCTGCAGCTCTACCTCTCCTCCTTCGGCGGCGGCGGCAACCAGGGCATGGGCAGCGCCATCGGCATCATCCTGCTGCTGCTGGTGCTCCCCGCGATGCTCTTCAACATCCGCCGCTTCCGAAGGGAGAACCGCCGATGACGACCCTTCAGGACGCGGACGCGGTACTGCCCGCCTCGGTCCCGGCCACCCGTCGCGGCCCCGCACTGCCCTCCAGGGCCGCCGCCCGCCTCGCGGGCGGCGCCACCCGGCTGGTGCTGCTGCTGGTCGGACTCTTCTGGCTGCTGCCCACCATCGGGCTGCTGGCCTCGTCGCTGCGCGGCCCCATCGACATCCAGCAGTCGGGATGGTGGCAGGTCTTCACCAAGCCGGCCCAGCTGACCCTGCACAACTACAGCAATCTGCTCTCCAACGACACCATCACCAGCTCCCTGCTGAACACCGTGCTGATCACGGTGCCGACCACGGTGCTGGTGGTGCTGATCGCCTCGCTGGCGGGCTATGCCTTCGCGTGGATGGAGTTCCCCGGCCGCGACTGGCTCTTCCTGGCGGTCATCGGCCTGCTGGTGGTCCCGGTCCAGGTCGCCCTCATCCCGGTGGCCAGGCTCTTCGGCCAGTTGGGGATCTTCGGCTCCATCACCGGCGTGGTGCTCTTCCATGTCGCCTTCGGACTGCCGTTCGCGGTCTTCCTGCTCCGCAACTTCTTCGCCGAGATCCCACGCGAGCTGCTGGAGGCCGCCCGCCTGGACGGCGCGGGGGAACTGCGGCTGTTCTTCACCGTGGTGATGCCGCTCGGCGGCCCCGCGATCGCCTCACTGGGCATCTTCCAGTTCCTCTGGGTGTGGAACGACATGCTGGTGGCACTGATCTTCGCCAATGCCGACGCGCAGCCCATCACCGTCGCCCTCCAGCAGCAGGTACGCCAGTTCGGCAACAACATCGACGTACTGGCCTCCGGGGCCTTTATCTCCATGATCGTCCCGTTGGCGGTCTTCTTCGCCTTCCAGCGCCAGTTCGTCAGCGGGGTGATGGCTGGCGCCGTCAAGTGACGCCGGACGGAAAACGCGGAGCCGCCCCCGCAGGAAGGACTCCTGCGGGGGCGGCTCCGGTACAACGGGTGATCAGCGCATCGTGCCCGTGCGAAGCAGGGTCCGGATCACCCGCATGGCCACCGAGAGGCTGGCCAGGTCCTGGGTGTCGGAGTCCCTTATGTCGTCGAGCGTGGTGCGGGCGCGGTTGATCAGGGTGGCGTTGCGGCCCTCCCAGGCCTTGAACCGCTGCTCGGGGCCGTCCCCGGGCTCGCCGCAGGCGAGCACGTCGGCGGAGAGCGCCGCGTGCGCCGCGAAGAGGTCCTCGCGGATGGCCGCACGGGCCATGGACTGCCAGCGGTCGGTACGGGGCAGCTCGATGATGCGGTCCAGCAGATGGGTGATCTGGAGCCGGTCGGCCAGGTCGTAGTAGAGGTCGGCGACATCCGTCACCTCCGCGCCCGCCCGGTCCGCCACCTCGACGATGTCGAGGGTGGGGAAGGCCGAGGAGAGCCCGGCGCAGCGGGTGGCCAGGGCGTCCGGGACGCCCGCGGCCGCCAGCTCGTCGTAGATCTGCTGGAACCACTCCAGGTCCGCGCCGCGCAGCAGCTTGGGGAGCTGCGCCCAGACCTGGTTGCAGCGCTCGTGGAAGACCTCGATGGTGCCGGCGATGTCCAGCGGCTGCCGGCGGTTGTTGAGCAGCCAGCGGGTGGCCCGCTCGACCAGCCGCCGGGAGTGCAGCCGCATCTTCGTCTGGACCTCCGCCGAGACCTGGTTGTCCAGGGCCTCGATGTCGCTCCAGATCTCCTCCAGGCCGAAGATCGCGCGCGCCGCGGTGTGCGAGCGGACGATCTCGTCCATGGTCGCCCCGGTCTCCTCACGGAGCCGGAAGGCGAAGGTGCAGCCGCCGCGGTTGATGGCCTCGTTGACCAGCAGGGTGGTGATGATCTCGCGGCTCAGGGCGTGGTTGTCGATCGCCTCGGTGAAGCGGCCGCGCAGTGCGGCGGGGAAGTACTGGTGCAGCAGTGTGCGGAAGTAGGGGTCGTCCGGCAGATCGGTCTGCAGCAGCTCGTCGGCCAGGGTGATCTTGACATAGGCGAGCAGCACCGCCAGCTCGGGCTGGGTGAGCCCGCGGCCCGCCTGCTGGCGCTCCCGGATCTGGCGGCTGCCGGGCAGAAACTCCAGCGCCCGGTTGAGCAGCCCGTCCGACTCCAGCCGGCGCATCATCCGGGCGTGCACATTGAGCATGCTGGGTGCCTGGGCGACCGCGTTGGCCAGCACGGTGTTCTGCGCGTAGTTGTTGCGCAGCACCAGCGCGCCGACCTCGTCGGTCATCTCGGCAAGCAGCGAGTTGCGCTGCTTGACCGTCATGTCGCCGTCGCTGACCACCCGGTTGAGCAGGATCTTGATGTTCACCTCGTGGTCCGAGGTGTCCACACCCGCCGAGTTGTCGATGGCGTCGGTGTTGATCCGGCCGCCCTCGCCGTCGGGCCCGCCGGAGGTGGCGAACTCGATCCGGCCCAGCTGGGTGCAGCCCAGGTTGCCGCCCTCCCCGACCACCTTGACCCGCAGATCGCCGCCGTCCACCCGGATGGCGTCGTTGGCCTTGTCGCCCACCTCGGCGTTGGTCTCCGCCGCGGCCTTGACATAGGTGCCGATGCCGCCGTTCCACAGCAGGTCGACGGGCGCCAGCAGGATCGCCTTCATCAGCTCGGCGGGGGTGAGCCGGGTGGTGCCGTCGGCGATGCCCAGCGCCGCCCGCATCTGCGCGGTGATCGGGATCGACTTGGCGGTACGGGGGAACACCCCGCCGCCGCTGGAGATCAGCGCGGTGTCGTAGTCGGCCCAGGAGCTGCGCGGCAGGTCGAACAGCCGGCGCCGCTCGGCGTACGAAGCCGCCGCGTCCGGGACCGGGTCGATGAAGATGTGCCGGTGGTCGAAGGCCGCGACCAGGCGGATGTGCTCCGAGAGCAGCATTCCGTTGCCGAAGACGTCACCGGACATGTCGCCGATGCCGACGACGGTGAAGTCCTGGCTCTGGGTGTCGTGGCCCAGCTCGCGGAAGTGCCGCTCCACGGACTCCCAGGCGCCGCGGGCGGTGATGCCCATGCCCTTGTGGTCGTAGCCGGCGGAGCCTCCGGAGGCGAAGGCGTCGCTCAGCCAGAAGCGGTAGGAGTCGGCGACCTCGTTGGCGATGTCGGAGAAGGTCGCGGTGCCCTTGTCCGCGGCCACCACCAGGTAGGTGTCGTCACCGTCATGGCGGACCACGTCCTTGGGCGGCTTGACGCCCTCGCCGGCCACCAGGTTGTCGGTGATGTCCAGCAGACCGGAGATGAAGATCCGGTAGCAGGCGATGCCCTCGGCCAGCCAGGCGTCGCGGTCCACCGCCGGGTCGGGCAGCTGCTTGGCGACAAAGCCGCCCTTGGAGCCCACCGGCACGATGACGGTGTTCTTCACCATCTGCGCCTTGACCAGGCCGAGGATCTCGGTGCGGAAGTCCTCACGGCGGTCGGACCAGCGCAGACCGCCGCGGGCGACCTTGCCGAACCGCAGATGGACGCCCTCGACCCGCGGCGAGTACACCCAGATCTCATACGCCGGGCGCGGCGCCGGCAGGTCGGGGATGGCCTGCGGGTCGAACTTCATGGAGACATAGGAGTGCGGGGCGCCGGTGTCCGCGCGCTGGAAGAAGTTGGTGCGCAGGGTCGCCTTGATCAGGCTGAGGAAGGAGCGCAGGATGCGGTCCTCGTCCAGCGAGGCGACCTGGTCCAGCGCGCCGTCCAGCTCCTCCAGGATGCCCTCGGTCAGCTCCAGGCCGGCCGCGGTGTGGGCCGGGGAGAGACGGGCCTGGAAGAGGTTGACCAGCAGCCGGGTGGCGTGGGTGTTGTTCTTGAGCGCGTCCTCCATGTAGTCCTGGGAGAACGTGGAACCGGCCTGGCGCAGGTACTTGGCGTAGGCCCGCAGCACCACGGCCTGACGCCAGGTCAGTCCGGCCTGCAGCACCAGCTCGTTGAAGCCGTCGTTCTCGGCCTGGCCGGTCCAGACGGCCGCGAAGGCCTCCTGGAACCGCTCACGGGCCTCGTCGCCCAGCCCACCGGAGGTGGTGCGCAGCTTCAGCCCGAAGTCGTACACCCACGCCGTGGAGCCGTCGGAGCGGCGCAGCTCATAGGGGTGCTCGTCGACGACCTCGACACCGAGCCGCTGCAGTACGGGCAGCACCTCGGTGAGGGAGACCGCACCGCCGCCGCGGTAGATCTTCAGCCGGCGCTCGTCGTCGGCGGCGCCGAGCGGCTGGTAGAGGTTGAGCCGGAAATCCCCCGGCTCACCCAGCGACTCCAGCTGGCGCAGGTCGGCGACCGCGGTGCGGGGCGAGAAGTCCGCCCGGTAGCCGTCCGGGAAGGCGTTGGCGTAGCGGCGGGACAGCTCGGCGGTCCGCTCCTCGCCGCACTCGGCGAGGAGCACCTCGTGGAAGGCGTCCATCCAGGACCGGGCCGCTTCGGCCAGCCTGGTCTCGATCCGCTCGGTGTCGGCGTCGCTGAGGGAGCGCAGCTCGGTGCCGGGGGCGACCCGCACCACGAAGTGCAGCCGGGTGAGCACGGACTCCGTGGACCACACCGTGTAGTCGATGGTGGAGCCGCCGTCGCTGCCGCCCGGCGCGGCGGGGCCTCCGAGCTCCTCCATCAGGATGTCCATCAGCCGCAGCCGGATACGGGTGGTGTACCGGTCGCGGGGCAGGTACACCAGGGCCGAGAAGTAGCGGCCGAAGGCGTCCTGGCGGAGGAAGAGCCGCAGCTTGCGGCGCTCCTGGAGGTAGAGCACGCTGCCCGCGATGGCCAGCAGCTCCTCAGCCGGGGTCTGGAAGATCTCGTCCCGGGGGTAGGTCTCCAGGATCTGCAGCAGGTCGCGGCCGTCGTGGCTCTCCAGCGGGAAGCCGGAGCTGCTCACCACGTCCTGCACCTTGCGGCGGACCACCGGGATCCGGGTGACCGACTCGGTGTAGGCGGCGGAGGAGAAGAGGCCCAGGAAGCGGCGCTCACCGATGACATTGCCGGCGGCGTCGAACTTCTTCACGCCGATGTAGTCCAGGTACGCGGGGCGGTGCACCGTGGCGCGGCTGTTGGCCTTGGTCAGCACCAGCAGGGTGTGCTCATGGGCCTTGACCCGGGCGGCGGCGCTCAGCCGGCCGAAGGCCTCGCTCGCGGGGTGGCCGTCGGGGGTGCCCCCGCGCGGATCGGGACGCAGGATGCCCAGACCGGTGCCGGGCACGGCGCGCAGCGCCTCGGGGGCGTCCGCCCCGCCGCCGTCCGCCGTCACCAGGTCGTACTCGCGGTAGCCGAGGAAGGTGAAGTGGTCGTCGGCGAGCCAGCGCAGCAGCTCCCGCGCCTCGCCGACCTCCTCCTCCGGCAGGCCCGCCGGGCTCTGCTCGTCGAGATCGTCGGCCAGCCGGAGCGCGGAGTCGCGCATCTTGGTCCAGTCCTCGACGACCTCGCGGACATCGGTGAGGACCCGGCGCAGATCGGCCTCGATCTGGCGGAGGTCGTCGCGGTCGGTCTCGCGGTCGACCTCGATGTGCATCCATGACTCGACGACGGCGTCGGCCGGGAGGTCGGCCGCTCCGGGCCGGCGGACCGTGCAGGGGTCGACGTCGAGGATCTCCAGCAGCTTGCCGGTGATGTCGCGGCGGACCACCATCTGCGGGTGGATCACCACATGGATGGCACGGTCCTGGCGGGAGAGCTCATTGGTGACCGAGTCCACCAGGAAGGGCATGTCGTCGGTGACGACCTCGACCACGGTGTGGCCGCAGGACCACCCGTTCTCCTCCACGGTGGGGGTGTGGACCCGTACCTCTGCGGTGCCCTGGGGCCGCTTGAGCCCCAGCCGGTAGTGGGAGGCGGCCGCCCCGTAGACGTCGACCGGATCCCGGTCGACCAGGTCCTCGGGGGCGGTGTGCAGGTAGTAGTGGTGCAGGTAGGCGGTCAGGGCGCCGTTGCCGAGACCTTCCCCGTGCGCTCCCCCCACCTGGCTGTTCTCAGCGGCCTGCGCTGCCCGCGCGAGCACCTCGGCCTTGGCTGCGTCCAGCTTGGTCTGCATGGCTATCTGGCTCCTGTCGCGCGCCGTTGCGTGACTCGGTGGTCTGTGCCGGTGGCCGGTCACGGTCCGATCCTCCCGCAGATCCCGGATGACAGTCGCGCATGCCACGCATGAAATGCCAGTCACCTGGGTACGACAGGTCTTTCGCCCCGGAGCACCTCGGCCAGCCTAACCGGGTGCCAGCGGAGTGTCAGGGGCCGGTCCGTAGCAAAGGCCCTCCGCGCCTCTCCCCCGGTGGACGACTTGTACAACTACCGAGCGGTAGCGGAGCGTGCCGCGTAGTGATCTGCGCCATCGGGTAGGTCCACCGACATGGCAGCGAGGATTCTGATCGTCACCGGCGACGCCGCGGAGTCGCTGGAGGTTCTCTACCCGTACCAGCGGCTGCGCGAGGAGGGCTACGAGGTGCACATCGCGGCACCGGCCCGCAGGAAACTGCAGTTCGTGGTGCATGACTTCGTGGAGGGGTTCGACACCTACACCGAGAAGCCCGGCTACACCTGGCCTGCCGACCTGGCCTTCGCCGAGGTGGATCCCGCCGACTACGCGGCGCTGGTCATCCCCGGCGGCCGGGCGCCGGAGTACCTGCGCAACGATCCCGAGGTGAAGCGGATCACCGCCCACTTCTTCCAGCACGACAAGCCCGTGGCGCAGCTCTGCCACGGCCCTCAGATCAGCGCGGCGGCAGGGGTGCTCGGCGGGCGGCGTACGGCGGCCTACCCGGCCCTGGAGCCGGACGTCATCGCGGCCGGGGCGACATATGAGGACGGCGAGGCCGTGGTCGACGGCACGCTGGTCTCCGGGCGGGCCTGGCCGGACCACCCGGGCTGGATGCGGGCCTTCCTGGAGGTGCTGCGCAGCAAGGCGCCCGTCCACTGAGCCCCGCCCCGGGGCGCGGGGAACCGCTCGACCGGCCCACTGCCCGGTGCGGGGCCGATCACCCGGCTCGCCGCGCCCCGGGGTCCGTTCCCGGCCGGGACGGCGCAGGACAGCGTCCCGGGCCCGGCCGACGGGGTCAGCCGACCAGATCGGCCGCCAGCGCCACCGCCTCGGTGAGCGAGTCCACGACCGGCACTCCGACCTGCGCGAGATTCTCCCGGGTGTGCGAACCACCGGTGTACAGCACCGCATGGGCACCCACCGCCGCGGCCGCCACCGCATCGTCCGCGGCGTCGCCGATCACCACCGTGCACGCCGGGTCCACCGACGTGCCCAGCGCGGCGAGATGCCGGACCATGTGCTCGGCCTTGCCGCCGCCGGACGGGCCGGTACGGCCGTCCACCCGCAGGAAGCGGTGCTCGATGCCGAAGCCGCGCACCAGCGGCACCAGGTGCTCATGGCCGTACATGGAGAGGATGGACTGGCTGCGGCCGGCCGCCGCCCACTGCTCCAGCAGCAGCTCGGCACCCTCGGTGAGGCTGCAGCCCACGCTGTGGCCGGTGTAGGCCACCTGGAAGGTGGCGTCCATCCGCTCCCACTCCTCGGTGGTGGGCGCCCGGCCCAGCAGCCGCTCGTAGAAGCGGGGGATGGGGATGCAGTACAGCTCGCGGTACCGCTGCAGCGTCAGCGGTGCCAGGCCGATCTCGGCGAAGGCGGCATTGCTCGCCGCCACCACCGCGTCGATGTCGTGATAGAGAGTCCCGTTCCAGTCCCAGACAAGATGTGCGCCCACGCATGAACGGTACCGGCCCCCACCGACAGAGCCCGACCACGGAGGGGCTCAGGGCAGCAGGGTGGGGATCTCCTGGGTCGCGAACCAGAGCAGCTCATGGTCCTCGGCCCCGTCCACCGTGAACCGGGCGTCGTCGTCGCCCCCGTCGGCCGCCAGCACCGCCCCGGCCGCGGCCGCCACATCCTCCTCGGCGTCGGTCGCGTCCACATGCACCGCGGCCGCCCTGGCCAGCACCACCGGGTCGGCCAGCCGCACCTGGCCCAGCGACACCTGGTCCTGGTACTCGGCGCCGGTGTCCAGCAGCACGGCCTTGTCGGGGACGTCGACCGCGACCACCGCCCGGCGGCGGGGCGCGTCCGGATCGGCGGCCAGCAGCCGCAGCGCCGACTGGGCCGCACGGACCAGCGCCGCGTACTCCAGCTCCTCGATGTCGTCGCTGAGGTACCACTCGCGCAGCGCCGGGGTCACCGCATAGGCACGCAGCGGGGCCGGGCCGAGCTCGCCGGCGGCGTGCGCCGCGGCCAGGCCGTTGAGGGTCGTGGGGACGTACACACGCATCGGGGCCGCTCCGGATCGTGGGTCTCGCCGGGCCCGGTGCGACCGGAGGGGAGCGGGGCCCGGGTGCGGACCCTGGCCGCACCGCGTCCAGGATACGGCGGAGGTTGATCACCGCACCGCCGTGTCCGCGCCATTCCGGCCGCCGCGTCAGCGAGCCCGGATGCCGGACCCCGATGCCGCACCCGCGTCAGCGGGCCCGGATGCCGGAGAGCGCCGCCCCGCAGGTCCGCAGTGCCGTCTCCAGCACCTCCGGGCGGCGCGCCGGGTCCATCATGTTGGGACCCATCGCCGCCAGGTCCTCCAGCGTCGGAGCGAGCAGCCTGACCTTGGTGCCGGCCGCCCGCAGCTCTCCAGCCTCCCTGAGCATCTGCCGGGTGACCGCGCGCCGGTAGCGGCTGACCAGGTGGGCCAGCACACCGCGCGGCCGGGGGCTCCCCGGCGGCTGCTCCCGGCGCCCGGTGTCGCCCACCGGCCGGATGCGGACGGCCATCGGCGCCAGCACATAGACCTCGTCCAGGCCGCGGCCTGCCAGCAGATCGGCGTTGGTGGCCGACCATGCGCCGCCGTCGATGAAGCGGTGGCCGTCCACCGGCACCGGCGCGAACCAGCCAGGGATCGCGCAGGAGGCCATCACCGCCTCGGCGACCCCGGCCGGCGGCGCCTCCGGATCGCCGAAGACCACCCGGCGGCCGGTCTCGTAGTCCACCGCCACCAGCCGCAGCGCGGGCAGGCCCGACCAGCCGTCCTCGGCATCGACCAGTGCCCGCACCAGGTCCCCCAGCGGGGCGACCGAACCGCGGCCCGGTGGCACAAAGGCGGAGACCATGGTCAGGAACGGATAGTCGCGGGGGTGCCGAAAGGTCTCCCGCAGCAGTCCCGGGGAGCCGATTCCCGGGCGGGGGCGCGGTGGCAGCGCACCGCCGACGGCCGTGTCGTAGTCGAAGTCCACTCCGACCAGCGGCCCGGTGGCGATCGGCCGGCCCTGCTGGTGGTCGAGCAGCGACCCCGGGTCGACACCGGACGCCAGCAGGGTACCCAGCACGGACCCGGCCGAGGTGCCCAGAATGATCTCGGAGGTGCCGGGGTCCCAGCCGGTCGTCTCCGCGACGGCGCAGAGCGCACCCACCGTCCAGGCGGCGCCCAGCATCCCGCCCGCGCCGAGCACCAGGCCGCGCCGCGGTCCCTTCCTGACGTCCTCGCCTGACGGCGCGGGGGTTCGGCCGGCCTGCGGATCGCCGATGCCGGACACGTGCGTCACCATGCGCCTGCCGCCCTTCCCCGCTCCCGTCGTACCGTCCGACGGTAACCGCGCCCCGCCCCGGACCGCCGACGCCACCACGGGCCGGGGCACAGTGACTTCCCGTGAGCCGAGCCACGGCCCGTGGCGAGCCCGGCTGGCGGGGGCCGACCCTGCGCCGCGCGCCCGGGACGGCCCGGCCGCGGGCCCCGGCCGGTCCCCCATCGAGTGACCTCCGGGCCGGGCAGGGCACCCTGCGGGCCCTGGCCGGCCGGGGCCGCTCCGGCCGCAGTCGGCCCCGCGATCACTCGGATAGGTGAACTTCCCTGAGCCTCCCCGGCATGGGAGCCGGTCGTTGCGGGGCTGTCCGCCGCCCGGTAGCAAGGGTCCCGTCAATCGTCGACTGCCTTGCCACGGGGGTGTTGAGCATGGTCGATTCCCCAGGGTCCACTGCCCTGACCGTTCTGCTGCCCGAGATCCGCCCACTGCTGCCGGGGGCACCCGGCGTCCGCTGCGCCACCCGCAGGCCCGCTCCCCCGCCCGGGGCGCTGACGGCCCGGCTGGGCCGGGTCCATGGACAGCGTCCGGACCGGAGCCGTGCGCGGCGGCCCGCCGGGCCGCACTGCCCCGCCCCGCCCCGCGGGGATCTCAACGGGCTGGCCACCCGCTTCGCCCTGCGGCTGGTCGAGGTGCTGTCAGGAGCCCGCCCTGCGGGGCAGTTGTCGCGCCACACCACCCACACCGCCTACGGGGAGCTGACCCGGCTGGTGCACCGGGGCACCCTGCGCGCCGGGGCCGGGCAGGCCGGCCCGGTGGTCCGCCGGGTGTACGACAGCGTTCCGGCGCCCGGTGTGCTGGAGGTCTGCGCCCGGGTGGAGCTGGGCGCCAGGAGCCGGATGGTGGTCTTCCGGCTGGAGCGGCATCCACGTTCCCAGCAGTGGCAGTGCGCGGCCCTGGACACCCGCTGACGAGAACGCCGAAGGGCGCCACCGGCGGTTCGTACCCCGCCGGTGACGCCCTTCGGACGTCGTGCTGTGTGCCGCTGGCTACTTCTTGCGGCGCCGGCCGCCCTTGGCAGCCCGGCGGCGCTCGGCGCGGGTGAGGCCGGCGTCGGGGTCCTCGACCCCGGCGTCCTCGGCGAACTCGCCCTCGACCACGCCGCCCTCCCCGTCGACCGACGGCGCCGTGTAGTGCAGGCGCTGACGCTGCGGGGCCTCCAGGCCCTTGGCGCGGATCTCGGGACGGACCTCTTCGGCCTTGTCCAGCGCCACCGGCGCGGCGTCCTCGACCGGGACCTCCTCGACCTGCTGCTCGACCTGGACCTCCAGGTTGAACAGGTAGCCGATGGACTCCTCCTTGATGCCCTCCATCATCGCGGAGAACATGTCGAAGCCCTCGCGCTGGTACTCGACCAGCGGGTCGCGCTGGGCCATCGCCCGCAGACCGATGCCCTCCTGGAGGTAGTCCATCTCGTAGAGGTGCTCACGCCAGCGGCGGTCCAGCACGGAGAGGACGACCCTGCGCTCCAGCTCGCGCATGATCTCCTCACCGAGCTGCTCCTGACGCGCGGCGTACTGCGCGTGGATGTCCTCCTTCACCGCCTCCTCGATGAAGTCGGGGGTGAGCCCGGCCTGGCCGCCGGCCTCCTCCTCCAGCTCCTCCAGCGAGAGGGTGACGGGGTAGAGCTGCTTGAGGGCGGTCCACAGCTTCTCGAGGTCCCACTCGTCCTCGAAGCCCTCACCGGTCGCCGCAGCCACATAGGCGTCGACGGTGTCGTCCATGAAGTGGCCGATCTGCTCCTGCAGGTCCTCGCCCTCCAGGACGCGGCGGCGCTCGCCGTAGATGACCTCGCGCTGCCGGTTGAGCACCTCGTCGTACTTGAGGACGTTCTTGCGGATCTCGAAGTTCTGCTGCTCGACCTGGGACTGCGCGGAGGCGATGGCCCGGGTGACCATCTTGGACTCGATCGGCACGTCCTCCGGGACGTTGGCCATCGCCAGCACCCGCTCGACCATGCCGGCCTTGAAGAGCCGCATCAGGTCGTCGCCGAGCGACAGGTAGAAGCGGGACTCGCCCGGGTCGCCCTGACGGCCGGAACGGCCGCGCAGCTGGTTGTCGATCCGGCGCGACTCATGCCGCTCGGTACCGAGGACGTAGAGGCCGCCGAGGGCCTGCACCTCCTCCTGCTCCGCCTTGACCTGGGCCTTGGCCTTCTCCAGGGCGGAGGGGAAGGCCGCCTCGTACTCCTCCGGGGTCTCGGAGGCCGACAGGCCGCGCTGGGCGAGCTCGGCCGAGGCGAGGTGGTCGGAGTTGCCGCCGAGCATGATGTCGGTGCCGCGGCCCGCCATGTTGGTGGCCACGGTCACGGCGCCCTTGCGGCCGGCCTGGGCGACGATCTGCGCCTCGCGCTCGTGCTGCTTGGCGTTGAGCACCTCGTGCGGGACGCCGCGCTTGCGCAGCTCCTGGGAGAGGTACTCGGACTTCTCCACCGACACGGTGCCGACCAGGACCGGCTGGCCCTTCTCGTGCTTCTCGACGATGTCCTCGACCACCGCGCGGAACTTGGCAGGCTCGGTCTTGTAGATCAGGTCCGGCTGGTCGACCCGCTGCACATCGCGGTGGGTGGGGATCGGCACCACGCCGAGCTTGTAGATCTGGTGGAACTCGGCCGCCTCCGTCATGGCGGTACCGGTCATGCCGCCGAGCTTGCCGTAGAGGCGGAAGAAGTTCTGCAGGGTGATGGTGGCCAGGGTCTGGTTCTCGTTCTGGACCTCCACCCCCTCCTTGGCCTCGATCGCCTGGTGCATGCCCTCGTTGTAGCGGCGGCCGGCCAGGATACGGCCGGTGTGCTCGTCAACGATCATGACCTCGCCGTTGATGACGACGTAGTCCTTGTCGTTCTTGTAGAGCTCCTTGGCCTTGATGGCGTTGTTGAGGAAGCCCACCAGCGGGGTGTTGACCGACTCGTAGAGGTTCTCGATGCCGAGGTAGTCCTCGACCCGGCTGACGCCCTCCTCCAGGATGCCGACGGTGCGCTTCTTCTCGTCCACCTCGTAGTCGCGGTCGCGCTTGAGACGCAGCACCAGCTTGGCGAAGTCCGCGTACCACTTGGTGGCCTGGTCCGCCGGGCCCGAGATGATCAGCGGGGTACGGGCCTCGTCGATCAGGATGGAGTCGACCTCGTCGACGATGGCGAAGTTGTGGCCGCGCTGCACCAGCTCGTCCTGCGCCCACGCCATGTTGTCGCGCAGGTAGTCGAAGCCGAACTCGTTGTTGGTGCCGTAGGTGATGTCGGCGGCGTACTGCTTGCGGCGCTCGGCCGGGGTCATGTTGGCGAGGATCACGCCGACCTCGAGGCCCAGGAAGCGGTGCACCCGGCCCATCCACTCCGAGTCGCGCTCGGCGAGGTAGTCGTTGACCGTGATCAGGTGGACGCCCTCACCGGTCAGCGCGTTGAGGTAGGCGGGCAGGGTGCCGACCAGGGTCTTGCCCTCACCGGTGCGCATCTCGGCGACATAGCCGAGGTGAAGGGCTGCGCCACCCATCAGCTGCACGTCGTAGTGGCGCTGGCCGAGGACGCGCTTGGCGGCCTCGCGTACGGTGGCGAAGGCCTCCGGGAGGATGTCGTCGAGGGTCTCGCCGTCCTCGAGGCGCTGCTTGTACTCGTCGGTCAGCGCTCGCAGCTCGGCGTCCGTGAGGTTGACGAAGTCCTCTTCGATGGAGTTGACCTGGGCAGCAATCCGCTGCAGCTTGCGAAGGATCTTTCCCTCACCGGCGCGCAGGATCTTGTCGAAGACGGACACGTGAGCGGGCTCCTTGCCTGGACTGGCACTCGACTTCGGGCGCACGACTGCACGGCGAGTTTCCCCACCGCACCGGCCATCGTATGCGAGGAGGCGAGCAGGCCGGGAGGTCCGTCAGCACCGCGATCCCGTGTCACCCGGAAGGGCAATCCACCCAGCATCGTCCATACCGGGTGATACGGGTGCCGCGGCACTCCGTCCACACCCTGTGGACGTACAGTGCGGCCGCCGTGTTCCCGAAAAGAACTGTTCCGGCCCCGGACCCCTCGGTGATACTCGGCTGATGAAACCCGTGATCTTGGAAACCCCCCGGCTGCTGCTGCGGCCGCTCGGCCCCGAGGACGCCGAAGCCGTCCACCTGGCATGCCAGGACGAGGACATCCAGCGGTGGACGGTGGTGCCGTCGCCGTACCTCCCCGAGCACGCCGAGGGCTTCGTCAACCAGATCAGCCCCGACGGCTGGCAGAACGACACCCTCTACAACTGGGGCAGCTTCACCCGCGACGGCGCGCTGGTCTCCTCCGTCGGGCTCTCCTTCCCCGGCCGCGCCGGCTTCGCGGAGGTCGGCTACTGGACCGCCCGGGAGCAGCGGGGCCGCGGCTACACCGCGGAGGCGGTGGCCGCCGTCTGCGACTGGGCCTTCGCCACACTCGGCATCCAGCGGCTGGAGTGGCTGGCCGGGGTGGGCAATGTGGGCTCGCGGGCAGTCGCCGACCGGGTCGGCTTCGTCTTCGAGGGGACGCTGCGCTCCTATCTGGAGCAGCGCGGTGAGCGGCGCGACGCCTGGGTGGGTGCACTGCTGCCGACCGACCGGGCCGCGCGATGAGTGACCCGCTGCCGATGACGGCCGCCACCGTCACCGCACACGGCCTGCTGCTCCGCCCCTGGAGCGAGGACGGGGCGGCGGACGAGACCGCCGCGCTGCGGATCGCTCTCGGCGACCCCGAGATGGGCCGCTGGAACCCGGTCGCGGTGCACCCGGAGCCGGACGACACCGAGGTGCGCCGCTGGCTGGCGGTCCGTGCCGAGGGCTGGGCCTCGGGGACCAGGGCGTCCTGGTGCGTACGGGACCAGGCCACCGGTGAGGTGCTGGGCAATGTCTCGCTTCAGGACGTCGACCGGCAGCGGCGCCGCGGCCTGGTCGGCTACTGGACGCTGCCCGGGGCCCGCGGCGGCCGGGTGGCCTCGCGCGCCCTGGAGGCCGTCACCCGCTGGGCGTTCGCCGAACTCGCCGTGCACCGGCTGGAGCTGGGGCATGCGGTGGGGCACGACGCCTCCTGCCGGATCGCGGTGCGCTGCGGTTACCCGCTGGAGGGGACGCTGCGTGAGGCGCTGCCCAACAGCGCGGGCGACCTGATGGACATGCATCTGCACGCCAGGCTGTCCACCGACCCCCCGTGCGATCCGCTGGCGCGCTGACGGCGGGGCCGGCCACGGCCCGCCCTGCCGACCCGGAGCACCCGGCCGCCCGGTCCACCCCGGCCGCCCGCCTGCCCGGTACCCCCGGCGCCGATCGGGGCCCCGCCCTCGACCCCGGCCCGGTTGTCGGCGCCCGCCTCTACGCTTCGGGGCATGAGCATCGCGCCGTCTCCCAAACCCACCGTCGAACTCTCCGCCGACGAGGCGCGCCGGCTGGCCCTGCGCGCCCAGGGGATGATGGGCGCCCCCGACCGGCGGGCCGGGGTGCGCGGGGTGCTGCGGCATCTGGGGGCGGTGCAGTTGGACACCATCTCGGTGCTGGCCCGCTCCCATGAGCTGGTCCCCTGTGCCCGGCTGGGAGCGGTGGGCCGTGCTCCGGTGGAGGCGGCCTACTGGGGTGCGGGCACCAGCTTCGAGTACTGGTCGCACGCCGCCTGCATCCTGCCGATCGAGGAGTGGCCGCTGTTCGCCTTCCGGCGGCGGGCGTTCATCACCCGCGGGCACCGCTGGCACCGGCTGGCCGACGCCGAGAAGTCCTGCGCCGAGGTGCGGGCCCGGCTGCTCTCGGACGGCCCGCTGACCGCCGGTGACCTCGGCGGCGCCAGGAACGGCGGACCGTGGTGGGACTGGTCGGAGACAAAGATCGCCATCGAGTGGCTGCTGGACATCGGCGAGGTGGTGTGCACCGAGCGCCGCAGCTGGAAGCGCGTCTACGACCTGGCGGAGCGTGCCGTGCCCGCTGCGCTGCTGGCGCAGGACCCGGATGACGAGAGCTGCCTGCGGCGGCTGGTCGGCCAGGCCGGTGCGGCGCTGGGCGTGGCCGCCCGGGCCGATCTGGCCGACTACCACCGACTGAAGGCCGAGCAGGTGGACGCGGTGGTGGCCGACTCCGGGCTGGTACCGGTGACGGTCCAGGGGTGGGGGCGCGCGGGTGCGCCCGGAGCCGCATGGGCGGATCCGGCGGCGCTCGCCACCGAGCCGCGCGGGCGCCACCGCACCACTCTGCTCTCCCCGTTCGACTCACTGGTCTGGGACCGGGCCCGCACCGAGCGGATCTTCGGCTTCACCCATCGGCTGGAGGCCTATGTGCCCAAGCCCAAGCGGGTGTACGGCTACTTCGCCATGCCGCTGCTGGCGGGCGGCCGGCTGGTGGGCAGGATCGATCCCGCGCGCGAGGGAAGGACCCTGATCGCCCGTCAGGCGTCCCTGGAGTCACCCGCCGCGGTGGCCCCGGCGGCGCGGGCGCTCCACGAGGCCGCCGCCTGGGTGGGCTGCGACGCGGTGAAGGTGGAGCGGGTGGTGCCGGAGGGTCTGGCAGGTCCGCTCACCGCCGCCGTCGCCGCAGTCTGACGTCCGGGGATCAGCCTATTTCGAGGATCTTCTCCCGCACGGCATAGACCACCGCCTCCATCCTGGAGTGCAGCTGGAGCTTCTCCAAGATGTTGCGCACATGGTTCTTCACGGTGTTCTCGCTGATGAAGAGCTGCTTGGCGATGTCCCGGTTGTTCATCCCGGTAGCCACCAGCTTGAGCACCTCCAGCTCACGCTCGGTCAGCCGGGGCGCGGGGACCAGCGGTCGGTCGTCGCTGCGCTGCTGGATCATCGACTTGAACTCGGTGAGCAGCTTGGCCGCCATGGAGGGACTGATCTGCGACTGGCCGTCAGCCACCGCGCGGATGGCGGTGGCCACCTCGTCGGTGGAGATCTCCTTCAGCAGATAGCCGGTGGCACCGGCCTTGATGGCCTCGTAGAGGTCGGCCTCCTCGTCGCTTATGGTCAGCATGATGATCTTGGCGCTGGGCGCCACATCCTTGATGGCGGTGCAGGCCTCGATCCCGCTGCGACGCGGCATCCGCACATCCATCAGGATGATGTCGGGCAGCAGGTCGGCCGCCTTCTCGACGGCCTCGGCGCCGTCCCCGGCCTCGCCCACCACCTGGATGTCGTCCTCCTGTGCCAGAACGATCTCCAGGCCGCGCCGAAAGAGGGCATGGTCGTCGACGACCAGCACCCGGATCGGCTCGGCGCGCGAACCCCGCGGCTCCTCGACCGCTCCGACGGCAGGCACGCCGCCTCTCTCTGCGGGCCCCATGCTGAAACGCTCCCCCATCCGCTCCTCCCCCTCGTGGCTGGTGCGACGGCCACGTGACTGGTCGGGCACCCCGCGTGCTCATCGGGGACTGGGCGCCATCATTCCACGGCGCTCGGACGGCCTGATCATCCAGCGGGACGTACACGCCCCAATGGCACCCCCGGCAGGGGCGCCGGGCCCGCCGCGATCGCAGGCCCGGCGCCGATACGTCAACTCCCTTGCGCCCGACGGTGTTCGGGCAGGCGAGCCGGTGCGGCGGGACTACTCCTCGTCCGCCTCGCCGAGCGCTCCTCCGGCGCCGCCCAGCTCACCGCTGGGCGCGGAGCCGTCGGCCTTGAGGTGGATCACACCGTAGTTGTAGCCGTGGCGCCGGTAGACGACGCTCGGCATACCGGTGTCGGTGTCGACGAAGAGGTAGAAGTCGTGCCCCACCAGCTCCATCTCGTACAGTGCCTGGTCCAGCGCCATGGGTGCGGCGGCGTGGACCTTCTCGCGGACGACGAGGGGACCGTCGCCCTCCACCTCCAACGACCCGATACGGGTCTTGGACACCCCGACCGCGGACTCCTCCGGGGCGGTCTCCGGCAGCGCGGCCAGCGCCGCGGTTGCCTCGGCCACGCTGATCGGGGTCCGGCCGGTGCCGCCCTTGTGCACACGCCGCCGGTCGGCTGCCTTGCGCAGCTGGGCGTCGAGCCTTGCGGTGGCCATGTCCAGCGCCGCATAGGCGTCGCCGGCGCAGGCCTCTGCACGGATCACCGGGCCGCGGCTGCGCACCGTGATCTCGACACGCTCGCTGCGGTCCGCCTGGCGCGGGTTGCGCTCCTTGGACACCTCGACGTCGAGGCTGATCACCTTGCCGTCGAATTTCTGGATCTTCTCCAGCTTCTCGGCCACGTGCTTGCGGAACCTCTCGGGCACCTCGGTCTTGCGGCCCTTGACGACGATGTCCACGCAGAACTCCGTTCCCTTGCGCTGACGCCGTGCGGAGCCAGGGCCCCGCGCGGCCCACTGAGTACGCAGTCCGTCCGCCCTGCGGTTCACCCCTCAGCGGGGGTGGCGGGCGGAACCGCTTCTCTCACCACTTCCTCCCCACCAGGGACGGCTGAAACCCCATGAAACACCTCCACCGAGGTTTCCGCCTCTTCGGCCTACGGACACCCGTTCCACAACCGAACGTAGTCCCTTGGACAGCTCAGCACAGCAGTTCGGGACGCTTTACCCCCATTGGGATGAACGTGCTGTGAATCGGACCCGGTCGACCCTGTCGGTCGTCACCCTGGCACCCGGCACCATCAGCCACAGCTCCCGGGAGGGACCTATGGAACCCGCCGCCCGCCCGCTGGACGTCCTGCTGGATCTGCTGCTGCCCACCCGCTGCGCCGGCTGCGGAACGGCCCGCGGCCAGCTGTGCAGCGGCTGCCGCACCGCCCTGGCCGGCACCCCAGGACGCCCGGTGCGGCCCGAACCTGCTCCGCCCGGCCTGCCCCCGGTGTACGCCGCGGCCGAGTACGCAGGCCCGGTCCGAGCCCTGCTGCTGGCCCACAAGGAGCGCGGCGCCCTGCGGCTGGCCGTCCCGCTCGGCGCCGCACTGGCCACTGCCGTACGGGCGGCGCTGGCCGACCTCGGGCCCACCGCGAGGGACCACCCACTGCTGCTCGTCCCGGTGCCCTCCACCCGCCACGCGGTACGCGCCCGGGGCCACGACCCGGTGCGGCGGCTCGCCCACGCCGCCGTCCGGCAGCTGCATCGGGAGGGGCTCCACGGGCGCAGCGCCCCACTGCTGCGGCCGGTCCGGCCCCTTGCCGACCAGTCCGGTCTGACCGCCCCCGAGCGGTGGCGCAATCTCGCGGGTGCACTGGCCGTACGGCCGTCCGCGGCGCGCCTGCTGCACCGGCGCCCGGTGGTCCTGGTGGACGACCTGGTCACCACCGGCGCCAGCCTCGCCGAGGCAGCCCGTGCGCTGACCACGGCCGGCGCCGAGGTGCTCGCCGCAGCCACCGTCGCGGCCACCGCGCGCCGGAGCCCGGGCGGCCGGCTCAGCCGGCCGGGGGCACCCGGCCGCCAGGTGTCCGGGCACAGCCGCCCACCGGCCCCCGGCGGCGGCCGGCCGCGCGCTCAGCCCGGGTAGACCGGCGCCATCGCCTTCTTGGCCACCGCACGCCACTGCCCGTTGGGCTCCAGCCGGTAGATCTTGTGGTCCTGCGAGTCCGCGTACACCGCCGACTTGGGGTCCTCCGACGCCGCCACCCGGGTTTCCCCCTCGGGTGCCTGGAGGGTGGTGTCATCACTGTGCGAGCCGTCCACCCCCACCAGCTGCGGGTGCTTGACGCCCTCGGCCTCCTGGCCCAGCACCAGCAGCTGATCGGTGTCGGCCCAGGCGACCGCGGTGACGTCGACCAGCTGCGGGGCCACCGGGCGCAGTCCGGAGATCTCCGCCTGCGGCGCGGCCTCGGTGCCCATGTGGCGTACCACGCCCATCTCCACGGTGCGCACGCCCTTGGCACCGGGATCGGCCAGCAGCAGCGCGATGCGGGTGCCGTCGGAGGCGATCTTCAGGCCCTGGACGATGCGGTCGCCGAGGCCCTTCACCGTCACCGGATAGGCGTGGGTGCCGCGCACCATCAGCACCCGCGGCGCTGCCGGGTTGAGGTCGGCGATCCACAGGTCTCCCTGGGCGTCCCAGGTGGGCTCGGAGAGCCCCGGCCCAGCCGGGCTGGTGACCTCGGCGATCGGATCCAGCTTGGCACCGGCGGTCAGGCCCGCCTCGTAGAGCGCCCTGCCGTTCTGCGCCACAGCCGCCGCCAGGCCGCCGTCGCGCCGCACCGCCACCGAACGCATCCGGGGCTGCTGGTGCGGCTCGCCCAGCGGCCCGAGGACCCGCGGGGAGTCGGTGGCCACCGGGCTGCCGTCGACGGAACCGTCATCGCCCACCAGCTTCTTCAGCTGCCAGCTGTCGGAGTCCTGGAAGTACAGGCCGCCGGCCGACACGGCCGAGTAGCTGCGGGCCACCTGCGAGTCCACCTGGCAGCCGGTGTGTCCGCCCCGGTCCAGGACGGACACCCGGCTCACACTGCCTGCGGCCTGGTCGGCGAAGGTGCTCAGCAACTGCACGGCCATCTGCTGGCAGGCCTCGTGGTGTCCGCGCAGATCGAGTGCGCTCACCCGGACCCGGACCTCCCGGCTGTCGTCCGAGGAGATCTGCTGGGACAGCACCGTCACTCCGTCCAGGGCCGAGGTCACCGCGGGGGCCAGCCAGTCAGAGGGTCCGTCGGCCACCGCCTTGGCCGCCTCGGTGAGCGGGTCTATGCGGCGGCGTAGGTAGATCGGGTCGGGCACCAGCACGGGCCGCCGGGTGCCCGGACGGGAGGGGTCGGCCGCGGCGAAGTAGTACCGGTTGACCCGTTCGTAGACATTGCTGAAGTTGGTCTCGTTGACGATCAGGCCGTCGGGCAGATGGGAGATCCGCCACTCGCCCTTCACCTTCTCGAAGGTGAAGACGGTACGGAAGTCGCCCTTCTCCGGCTCGAAGGTCTTGTTGGCGTCCAGTTCGGCGACGCTGCTGCCGTCGGCGGTGACCTGCGCCCGGCTGTCCGTGGTGGTGGTCAGCCGCAGCCGGGGGTTGCCGGTGAGCACCACCACCTTGGCCTCCGGGCGCCACCGCTGCGCCTCCTGCTCGGTGAGGTACTCCTTGGCAGTGGTGTAGCCGGCCTCGTCGCCCACGGTGGCGTCCAGGAAGTTCTGCAGCAGATCCTCCGGGTCCAGGCCCTTCTGCGGATGGACCGGGAAGACCCGGACCTGAAGGTTCTGGTCGTCGCCGTGCTCGGCCGCATTGACCTCGGACACCTCGCCGCTGTCCGGCATCGCCGCACAGCCGGTCAGCAGCGCCGCCAGCGGCAGCGCCACGGCGATCAGCCGCCGATCAGCCTTCCTCCGCACCGTCCCGCTCCTCCTCCGACGCGCCGCCCGGCGCGGCCTCCGGCCCCGTCGGACCGGTCCTGCCGCTGCCGCGGTCCACCACCACCTGCGCGCCGGTGGCACCGTACCCCGAGGAGGCCGCCCGGACGTCGGAGGGATCCGCAGCCGGACGCCGCTGCGCCCGTGACCCGGTACCCAGCCCCGGTCCGATGGTGAGCACTCCGCCGAGACCGGGCCCGAAGCCGCCGCCGTTCTCCGACGTCTCCGGCCCGTTCTCGGCGGCAGCCCGGTCGGCCCAGGCCGGCCGTGCCACCCGCCGGTACGGCGTGCCGGGCGCGCCCAGTCCGCGGTTGTGCCGGGAGTCCTCGGGCTCCAGGGGGATCGGCGACCGCCCGATCTCCCCGCCCCGGGTGCGCGGCACGGTGAGCCGGAACTGCGAGCCGCCACCGGGCTCTCCCCAGGCCTGCAGCCAGCCACCGTGCAGATGGGCGTCCTCCAGCGCGATCGAGAGGCCCAGCCCGGTGCCGCCGGTGGTCCGCTGACGGGCCGGGTCGGCACGCCAGAAGCGATGGAAGACCCGGGAGGCCTCCCCCGGCTTGAGGCCGATGCCGTGGTCGCGTACGGCCACCGCAACCGAGCCCTCCCCGGAGCCCAGCCTCACCACCACATCGCGGCCCTCGCCGTGCTCCAAGGCGTTGACCACCAGGTTCCGCAGGATCCGCTCGATCCGGCGGGGGTCGACCTCCGCCATCACGGGCTCCTCGGTGCCGCGTACCAGCAGCGCGCTCCCCTTGGCGGCGGCCAGCGGCTCCGCCGCCTCCACCACCCGGGCCGCGATCTCCCGGAGGTCTGCCGGCTCGGCGTCGAGAACCGCGGCTCCGGCGTCGAAGCGGCTGATCTCCAGCAGATCGGAGAGCAGCGACTCAAAGCGGTCCAGCTGGCCCTGGAGCAGCTCCGCGGAGCGGGCGGACGCCGGATCCATGTCCTCGCGGCCCTCGTAGAGCAGGTCGGCGGCCATCCGGACGGTGGTCAGGGGGGTGCGCAGCTCATGGGAGACGTCGGAGACAAAGCGCCGCTGGACCCGGGAGAGCTCCTCCAGCTGCCGAATCTGCGCCCACAGCGCATTGGCCATCTCGTTGAACGAGTCACCGAGCCGGGCGATGTCGTCGGTACCGGTGACCTTCATCCGCTCGTCGAGGTGACCGGCGGCCAGCCGCTCGGAGATGCCCGCGGCCATCCGCACGGGGGTGACCACCATCCGCACCACCATCCAGGCGATGGCCCCCAGGAGCACCACCACAAAGACTCCCGCGGTGGCCAGCGTGCCGGTCACCAGGCCCAGGGTCTTGGTCTCCTGCCCGAACGGGAAGACGTAGTAGAGCTGGTAGGCCGTGCGGCTGGGGCCGGTCAGCTGCTTGCCGATGACCAGGCCTGCCTCCCGCCGGGGTCCGTCGCCCTGGTCGCGCAGGATGACGGTGGGCTGCTCCTGCACGGTGCCGGGGTGGTCGGCGAGCTTCTGCTGCAGTTCGGGCGAGATGGACTGGGGGGAGACATTGCCGGTGGTCCGGGGGCTGCGCACCCCGGAGTTGTCGGAGGTGGAGGCCTGCTGCTGCGCGGTGGACGGCACCAGGGCGACCACCGAGTAGACGCCCTGCCCGCTGCTGGCGAGCTGGTCGACCTGCTTGCCCATCCAGTCGCCGATGTCCTCGGTGGACGGATCGGCCCCGCTGCCGGTCTTGGGCAGCTCACGGGCCGCGTCGATCTGCTTCTGCGCCACCGAGAAGCCGCCCGCGGCCTGGCTCTCCGCGACATGCCGCTTGGCGTCCAGCAGCCCGGTGCGGACCTGGGCCATCACCACGACGCCGAGCAGCAGCACCACGCCCAGCGACAGCACCAGGGTGGTCGCCACCACCCGCAGCTGGATGGAGCGGCGCCAGAGCGCGACCCCACGCCGGAACGGCCGCCTGACCTGCCGCCCCAGCAGGGCGGCCAGCGGTATCACTCCGCGGCGGCCGGTGCGCACACGGTCACGGCCCACGGACGCCGACTCCCCGCCCGCCGAGTCGCGGGACGGGGAGTCCTGGTATTGCTTACTGCTCACGTCAGCTGGGCCCGGCCTTGTATCCGACGCCGCGCACGGTCACCACGATCTCGGGCCGCTCCGGGTCCCGTTCGATCTTGGAGCGCAGACGCTGCACATGGACATTGACCAGCCGGGTGTCGGCGGCGTGCCGGTAGCCCCAGACCTGCTCCAGCAGCACCTCCCGGGTGAAGACCTGCCAGGGCTTGCGGGCCAGGGCGACCAGCAGGTCGAACTCCAGCGGGGTCAGCGGGATGGACCGCCCGTCCCGCTTCACCGAGTGCCCGGCCACGTCGATCACCAGGTCGCCGATGGCGAGCTGCTCGGGCGTGGGCTCCTCGGCGCGGCGCAGCCGGGCACGTACCCGGGCCACCAACTCCTTGGGCTTGAACGGCTTGATCACATAGTCGTCGGCGCCGGACTCCAGCCCCACGACCACATCGACGGTGTCGCTCTTCGCGGTGAGCATCACGATCGGAACCCCGGACTCCGCCCGGATCTGCCGGCAGACGTCAATGCCGTCGCGGCCGGGCAGCATCAGATCGAGGAGGACCAGGTCGGGCTTGCTCTCCCGGAAAACGGTGAGCGCCTTGTCCCCGTCCGCGACAAAGAAGGGCTCAAAACCCTCACCACGGAGAACGATGCCGAGCATCTCGGCCAGTGCGGTGTCGTCATCGACGACCAGGACGCGTCCCTTCATGCTTCACATCGTCTCATTACTCGACAGTGACATGGCACACAGCTGTGTCATCCCGCTCACATCCACCGGTGAGACGGGGCCTTTTTCCGTGACGATCGCGCTGATCAACTCGGGGGGAGTGACATCGAAGGCGGGGTTGTACGCGGTCGCCCCCGGAGGAGCAACCGCCACCCCGGCGAATTCGGCCACCTCGTGCGAGCCCCGCTGCTCCACCTCGATCGCGTCCCCGGCCGGGGTGTGCGGATCCACCGTGGTGCTGGGCGCCACCACCACGAACGGCACGCCGTGGTGGCGGGCCAGCACCGCCAGCGGATAGCTGCCGACCTTGTTGGCGGTGGATCCGTCGGCGGCGATCCGGTCCGCGCCCACCAGTACAGCGTCCACCTCACCGGCGGCGAACAGCGAACCGGCCGCGTTGTCGGCCAGCAGGGTGTACGGCATCCCGGCACGGGCCGCCTCGTACGCGGTCAGCCGGGCGCCCTGGAGCAGCGGCCTCGTCTCGTCCACCCACAGCCGGCGCAGTCGGCCCGCCCGGTGGGCCGCCAGGGCCACCGCCAGCGCGGTGCCCTCGCCGCCCGACACCAGTGCCCCGGTGTTGCAGTGGGTGAGCAGCCGATGGGCGCCGCCGGGAACCAGCCGGTCCAGCAGCGCCAGGCCATGGGCGGCCATCGCGGTGCTCGCCTCGGCGTCCTCCCGGTGCATCGCACGGGCTGCCGCCAGTGCGGCCGCGGCGGCGCCGTCCTCGTCCCCCGGCTTGGCCGCCAGATGCGTCCGGTAGGCACCGAAGGCCCGGCGCACCCCGACGGCCAGGTTGACGGCGGTGGGGCGGGCGGTGGCCAGCTGCTCGGCCGCGTCGGCCACCGAGAACCCCCGGGCGGCGGCCAGCGCCACCCCGTAGGCCCCGGCCAGCCCCAGCACCGGAGCGCCGCGCACCGCCAGGCTGCGTATCAACTCCACCAGGGTCGGAATGCCGGTGCAGACGATCTCGCGCTCCTCCGCGGGGAGCCGCGTCTGGTCCAGCAGCAGCAGTGCGGGGCCGTCCCGCGAGTCGTCCCAGCGCAGCGCACGCAGCGGTGGCGGGGAGTGGGAGATCGTGGTGGCGCCGGGGGCGGCGAGGTCGGCCATCGCCCCAGTCTGCCCGCCGCCGCTCTCGAACAGAACAGCGCATACCGCACTGCCGCGACACCGCCGTCGGACACTGCCGGCGTCCGGTCACCCGGACGGTGCAGTGCATTGGATCAGGCCATGGCACCATGGGCGCCACCGAACGCGCCGCACGCCCCGTATCCCCGCCGAAGGAGCAGCGATGACCGACACCCCGGGCTGGGCACCGCCCGGTGCGCCCGAGCCTCAGCACGAGGAGGGCGCCACCTCCGGCTCGGGAGCGGTCCCCGGTCCGTCGGCACCGCAGGACGGCCCGCAGGGACCCCCCGCGCCGCCGTACGGGCAGCCCGGCGGTAGCGGCCCGCACCCGTACACGCCGTACCCCGGCGGGCCGTACGGCGGCGGACCCGGCTGGGGCGGCCAGCAGCCCGGTGGCCCGGCCTGGGGCGCACCCGGCTGGGGCGTACCCCTCGCCCCCAAGCCCGGCGTGATCCCGCTGCGCCCGCTCGGTGTCGGCGAGATCCTGGACGGCGCGGTCTCCACCACCCGGCGCTACTGGCGCACCGCACTCGGCATCTCGGTGGTGGTGGCGCTCTTCAGCACCCTCACCACCACCCTGATCGACTGGGGCGTCTCCAACGGCACCCTGAGCCGGACCGCCTCCTCCGTCAGCGACCTGGCCAACTACCTGGTCCTCATCGTGGCCGGACAGATCGCCGGAGCACTGCTGACCATGGTGGTCAGCCGCGCCATCCTGGGCCGCCCCGTCTCGCTGCGCGAGGCCTGGCAGGACGCCCGGCCGCGGCTGCTGCCCCTGTTCGGCCTGGTCCTGGTGATGGCGCTGGCCGTGATCCTGATCGCCGGGGTACTGCTGCTGCCCGGCATCCTGGCCGCCGTCAGCGACGCCGACAAGGCTCTGACGGCCGCCGCGCTGCTGCTCGGCGCAATGGCGGCCGGCGGCTGCCTGCTCTGGCTGTGGATCCGCTACAGCATGGCCGCCACCACCCTGATGCTGGAGAAGCAGGGCATCCGGGCCTCGCTCGCCCGCTCGGCCCGACTGGTACGCGGCAGCTGGTGGCGAATCTTCGGGATCACCCTGCTCGGCGGCCTGGTGACCTCCATCTTCTCCGCGATCTTCGTCGTCCCGGCCACCTTCCTCGGCCTCATCGTCAGCGGTCAGGGCATTTTCGACCAGACCGGGTCCGCACTGCCGCTGAGCGCGATGGTGATCATCGGTATCGCGTCCACGATCGCCTCCACCCTCACCGTGCCGGTCTCCGCGGGGATCAACATCCTGCTCTATGTGGACCAGCGCATCCGGCGCGAGGCCCTGGACATCGAACTCGCCCGTGCCGCCGGCCTGCCGGGGTTCGGCGACACCGGGACCGAGGCCCCGGTCGCCGGCCCGAAGGCCTGACCGGCGTGGGCGTCCGGGGGGCAGCACTGCGGGGCGGCACCGCCCTCGCGGACGGCAGCGCACCCGTCACCACGGGGCGCGACGCCGCCCGGGAGGCGGCACGGCACGAGCTGTCCAATCCCGCCTACCACCGCAACGACCCCAGCCTGCTGCAGCGCCTGCTCGACTGGGCGTGGCGGCAGTTCGACCGCCTGCTGGGACAGGTCGGCGGGGACGCCCTGACCGGCACCCCCGGCCTGCTGGTCTTCCTCGGGGTGGCGCTGATCATCGGTCTCGCCCTGTGGTGGCGGCTCGGTGCGCCGAGGCGCGCCGCCCGCACCACCGGGGCCGTGCTCTTCGACGCCCGCCGCCGGACCGCGGCCGAGCACCGCGCGGCCGCGGAGCGCCATGCCGCCGACGGCCAGTGGGCGGAGGCGGTGCGGGAACGGACCCGCGCCGTCGTCCGCTCCCTCGAAGAGCGCGCACTGCTCGACGAGCGCCCCGGCCGCACCGCGGACGAGGCCGCAGCGGAGGCGGGTGCCGCGCTCCCCGCCCACGCTGAGGCGCTGCGCCACGCCGTACGGACCTTCGACGACATCACCTACGGCGACCGGCCCGGCGACCCGCAGGCCTACCGGGAGATCGCCGACCTGGACACCGCCCTGCGGCAGGCCCGTCCGCTGCACACCCCCCTCACCGCAGCAGCCGGCAGCGGAGGCCCCGCATGACCGCCCCCACCACCGCAACACCTGTGGCACCCGCAACCGGGACCACCGCGGCGGGCGCCGCAGCAGACCCGTCCGGTACCTCACTCGCCCCCACCCCCGGCCGGCTCTGGCGCCGCTCCCGCGGACTGCTCGTCGCCGCCGCGCTGCTGGTCACCGCCGGCCTGCTGTACGGCGGGCTGCGCAACGACGCCCAGTACCCCCCGCTGGACCCTCGTTCCACCGCCCCCGACGGCACACACGCCGTCACCCGGTTGCTGGAGCGGCAGGGCATCGCCGTGGACACAGCCCCCGGCCCCGGGAAGACGCTGGACGACGGCCGGCCCACCACCGTGCTGCTCCTCCCCGGCACCCTGACCCGGCGCCACCTCCAGGAGCTGCGTGACACCGTCCTGGCCGGCGGCGGCCGGGTCGTGCTGGTCTCCCCCGGCCCCACCGAGCTCTCGGTACTCGCCCCGACCACCCGGCTCGCCGACCCGGACGGCGACGCCCCACCGGCCGTGTCCTCCGCGAGCACCGAACCCGACTGCGATCTGCCGGAGGCCCGCCGGGCCGGCAGCGCAGAACTGGGCGGGCTGCTCTACGCCCCCGCAGAACCGGCCCAGGGCTGCTATTTCCGCGACGGCAGGCCCGCGCTGGTTCGCAGCAGCGAGGGGAACGGCGACACCGTGGTCCTGGGCTCCGGCCGGTTCCTCACCAACGACCGGCTGGACGACGACGGCAACGCCGCCCTCGCCCTGGGCCTCCTCGGCGCCCACCGCCGCCTCGTCTGGTACCTCCCCGACTACGACCAGGCCACCGCGGACAGCGGAGCCGGCAGCCAGGGCCTGCTCGCGCTGCTGCCCGCCGGCTGGCGCTGGGGACTGCTCCAGGCCGCCGTCGCCGCCCTCCTCGCCGCTCTCTGGCGGGCCCGCCGCCTCGGGCCCGTCGTACCGGAGAACCTGCCGGTGACCGTCCGCGCCTCCGAGACGACCGAGGGCCGCGCCCGCCTCTACCGGCGGGCCAAGGCCCGGGACCGCGCGGCCGACGCACTGCGCCGCGCCACCCGCAGCCGGCTCTCCGGCAGCCTGGGCCTGCCCGCCCGCCCCGAGGCAGGCCCCGCCGCACTGACGGCCGCGGTCGCAGGCCGCCTCCCCCAAGACCACGCCTCCGGGGCCCGCACCCCCGCCGAGGTGCATGCCCTGCTGTACGGTGCGGCCCCGGCCGACGACACCGCCCTGCTGCGGCTCGCCGACGATCTGGACACCCTGGAAAGGCAGGTACGACAGCCGTGACCGAGCACGACGCCCGGCCCATCGCCGACACCGTCCCGGCTCCGCTCGCGGGAGCCGCCGAGCGTGACCCGCGGCAGGCCCTGCAGGCACTGCGCGCCGAGATCGCCAAGGCCGTCGTCGGGCAGGACCCTGCCGTCACCGGCCTGGTCGTCGCCCTGCTCTGCCGCGGCCATGTGCTGCTGGAGGGCGTTCCGGGCGTGGCCAAGACGCTGCTGGTGCGCACCCTGGCCGCCGCACTCCGGGTCGGCACCAAGCGGGTGCAGTTCACCCCCGACCTGATGCCCGGCGATGTCACCGGCTCCCTGGTCTACGACGCCCGCACCGCCGAGTTCTCCTTCCAGCCCGGCCCGGTCTTCACCAATCTGCTGCTCGCCGACGAGATCAACCGCACCCCGCCCAAGACCCAGGCCTCACTGCTGGAGGCCATGGAGGAGCGCCAGGTCACCGTCGACGGCACCCCCCGCCCGCTGCCGGAGCCCTTCCTGGTCGCCGCCACTCAGAACCCGGTCGAGTACGAGGGCACCTATCCGCTCCCCGAGGCCCAGCTGGACCGCTTCCTGGTCAAGCTGATCCTGCCGCTGCCCACCCGGGACAACGAGATGCAGGTCCTGGCCCGCCACGCCGCCGGCTTCGACCCGCGCGACCTGGGTGCCGCGGGAGTCCGCGCCGTCGCCGGCCCGGAGGACCTGGACGCCGCCCGCGCAGAGATCGCCAAGCTCACCGTGGCGCCGGAGATCCTCGCGTACATCGTCGACCTCTGCCGTGCCACCCGCGAGTCGCCCTCGCTCTCCCTCGGGGTCTCCCCGCGCGGCGCCACCGCGCTGCTGAACACCGCACGGGCCTGGGCGTGGCTCGCCGGACGGGACTATGTCACGCCCGACGACGTCAAGGCACTGGCACTGCCCACGCTGCGGCACCGGCTGCAACTGCGTCCCGAGGCCGAGATGGAGGGCGTCACCGCCGACTCCGTGCTGCAGGCCGTCCTGGCCCACGTACCCGTCCCCCGCTGACCGTCGGCCGCCCACCACCCCAGGAGAAGCCACCCATGGCCCTCACCGGCCGCACCGCCCTGCTCGCCCTGGCGGGCGTGCTCGTCGTGGGCCTGCTCCTGCCGTCCGCCACCGGGGTCGGCCTGGTCTGCGGTCTGCTGCTCGCCGCCGTCATCGCCGATCTGCTGCTTGCCGCGCCCGTCCGCCGCCTGCAGCTGACCCGTTCCGGCGACACATCGGTACGGCTGGGCTCGGAGGCGTCCGTCTCCCTCACCATCGCCAATCCCGGCCGCCGCCGGCTGCGGGCGCGGGTACGGGACGCCTGGCCGCCCAGCAGCTGGACACCCGGCACCGAAGTCGGTGCCTCCCGCCACTCGGTGGACATCCCCGCGGGAGAGCGCCGCCGGGCCACCACCGTCCTGCGGCCCACCCGCCGCGGGGACCGGCACGCCCACCGGGTGACGGTCCGCTCGCTGGGCCCGCTCGGCCTCGCCGCCCGGCAGGGCTCGCACTCCGTGCCGTGGACGGTCCGGGTGCTTCCGCCCTTCGCCAGCCGCAAGCACCTGCCCTCCCGGCTGGCCCGGCTCCGCGAACTCGACGGCCGTACCTCGCTGCTGGTCCGCGGTCAGGGAACCGAGTTCGACTCCCTCCGGGAGTACATCCCCGGCGACGACGTACGGTCCATCGACTGGCGTGCGTCCGCTCGGCGCTCCAGCGTCGCCGTCCGCACCTGGCGACCCGAACGCGACCGGCACATCCTCATCGTGCTGGACACCGGCCGCACCTCCGCCGGACGCGTCGGGGACGCACCCAGGCTGGACGCGGCCATGGACGCCGCCCTGCTGCTGACCGCGCTCGCCACCAAGGCCGGCGACCGCGTCGACCTGCTCGCCCACGACCGCCGTGCCCGGGCGTCCGTGCAGGGCCGCGGCGCCTCCGAGGTGCTGCCGTCCTTCGTCAACGCCATGGCCGTGCTGGAACCCGCTCTGGTCGAGACCGACGCCCGGGCACTCACCTCGGCCGTACTCAGGCGGGCATCCCGGCGCTCCCTGGTCGTCCTGCTCACCGGGCTGGACACCTTCCCGGTGGAACAGGGTCTGCTCCCCGTACTCCCCAGCCTGACCCGTCGCCATGAGGTACTGGTCGCGTCCGTGGCCGACCCCAGGGTCGCGGAGCTGGCCGGGGCACGGGGCACGGTCGAGGCCGTCTACGCGGCAGCGGCGGCCGAACAGACCCGCGCCGACCGCCGCCGGACCGCCGACCGGCTCGCCCGACACGGCGTCACCGTTGTGGACGCTCCGCCCGCCGACCTGCCGCCCGCGCTGGCCGACGCCTATCTGGCCCTCAAGGCCGCCGGCCGCCTCTGACCCGCTCCCACAGCCGTGCTGACGAACGATCAGTCTCCGAGGAACTCCATCTCCAGCTCGGAGTACGACGGGTCCGGCGGGTACAGCATGGTCTCCCCCGTCAGGGTGAACCCCAGTCGCCGGTAGAACGACAGCGCCCGGCCGTTGTCCTCCCGTACGAAGAGCCGCACCCGCTCGGCCGCGCCCTCGTCGAGGGCCCACTCCACTGCCGCGCGCACCAGCTCCTCGGCTGCTCCGACTGCGCGCCCCCTCAACCGCGGGGCCACATACACGCCCACCAGATGGGCCTGCGGCTTGACCGCCTCGGGCTCCTGGAACACCGTCGTCATGCCGCCCCAGCGCCCGCCGCCTCCGGCCGGCACCAGCACATGGGTCGCGATGAGCCGCCCGTCCGCCTGGGCCTCGACCCCCGAACCGGACCGCGCCCTGGACTGCCAGTCGCTGTCCGACCGCATCCTCTCGTCGAGGTACTGGGTCACAAAGGCGGTGGGAGTGTCCTGCAGCGCCTCCAGGCGGAGGTCTCGCAACCGCAACCACTCATGGGAAGCCACTCGGCGCACTCGGTACGTCATGGCGACGATCCTGCCACAACGCACGGAAGCCCCGTTCCGGGACCGTGAGGTCCGGAACGGGGCTTCCTTAAAGATTGTTCGGCGGCGTCCTACTCTCCCACAGGGTCCCCCCTGCAGTACCATCGGCGCTGTAAGGCTTAGCTTCCGGGTTCGGAATGTAACCGGGCGTTTCCCTCACGCTATGACCACCGAAACACTATGAAACTCTCAACCCAACCCCCGAAGGGGCAGGGTCGGTCGTTGTTTCAGAACAACACAGTGGACGCGTAGCAACTATGGACAAGCCCTCGGCCTATTAGTACCGGTCAGCTCCACCCATTACTGGGCTTCCACACCCGGCCTATCAACCCCATCGTCTATGGGGAGCCTTACCCACTCAAGGTGGTGGGAGCCCTCATCTCGAAGCAGGCTTCCCGCTTAGATGCTTTCAGCGGTTATCCCTCCCGAACGTAGCCAACCAGCCATGCCCTTGGCAGAACAACTGGCACACCAGAGGTTCGTCCGTCCCGGTCCTCTCGTACTAGGGACAGCCCTTCTCAAGACTCCTACGCGCACAGCGGATAGGGACCGAACTGTCTCACGACGTTCTAAACCCAGCTCGCGTACCGCTTTAATGGGCGAACAGCCCAACCCTTGGGACCTACTCCAGCCCCAGGATGCGACGAGCCGACATCGAGGTGCCAAACCATCCCGTCGATATGGACTCTTGGGGAAGATCAGCCTGTTATCCCCGGGGTACCTTTTATCCGTTGAGCGACGGCGCTTCCACAAGCCACCGCCGGATCACTAGTCCCTGCTTTCGCACCTGCTCGACCCGTCGGTCTCACAGTCAAGCTCCCTTGTGCACTTACACTCAACACCTGATTGCCAACCAGGCTGAGGGAACCTTTGGGCGCCTCCGTTACCCTTTAGGAGGCAACCGCCCCAGTTAAACTACCCACCAGACACTGTCCCTGATCCGGATCACGGACCCAGGTTAGACATCCAGCACGACCAGAGTGGTATTTCAACGATGACTCCACAACCACTGGCGTGGCCGCTTCACAGTCTCCCACCTATCCTACACAAGCCGAACCGAACACCAATATCAAGCTATAGTAAAGGTCCCGGGGTCTTTCCGTCCTGCTGCGCGAAACGAGCATCTTTACTCGTAATGCAATTTCACCGGGCCCGTGGTTGAGACAGTCGAGAAGTCGTTACGCCATTCGTGCAGGTCGGAACTTACCCGACAAGGAATTTCGCTACCTTAGGATGGTTATAGTTACCACCGCCGTTTACTGGCGCTTAAGTTCTCAGCTTCGCCCCGACGAATCGAGACTAACCGGTCCCCTTAACGTTCCAGCACCGGGCAGGCGTCAGTCCGTATACATCGCCTTACGGCTTCGCACGGACCTGTGTTTTTAGTAAACAGTCGCTTCTCGCTGGTCTCTGCGGCCACCACCAGCTCAGGGAGAAAATCCCCTCACCAGCAATGGCCCCCCTTCTCCCGAAGTTACGGGGGCATTTTGCCGAGTTCCTTAACCACGGTTCACCCGAACGCCTCGGTATTCTCTACCTGACCACCTGAGTCGGTTTGGGGTACGGGCCGCCATGAAACTCGCTAGAGGCTTTTCTCGACAGCATAGGATCATCCACTTCACCACAATCGGCTCGGCATCAGGTCTCAGCCTCATGAGTGGCGGATTTGCCTACCACTCGGCCTACACCCTTACCCCGGGACAACCACCGCCCGGGATGGACTACCTTCCTGCGTCACCCCATCGCTCACCTACTACCAGCTCGGGCCACCGGCTCCACCACTCCCCCTCACTCCGAAGAGATCAGAGGCGGCTTCACGGGCTTAGCATCACTGGGTTCGACGCTGGCGCTTCATAGCGGGTACGGGAATATCAACCCGTTGTCCATCGACTACGCCTGTCGGCCTCGCCTTAGGTCCCGACTTACCCTGGGCAGATCAGCTTGACCCAGGAACCCTTGGTCAATCGGCGCAAGAGTTTCCCACTCTTGTATCGCTACTCATGCCTGCATTCTCACTCGTATACCGTCCACGACTGGCTCCCGCCGCCGCTTCACCCGGCACACGACGCTCCCCTACCCACCCACACCTTCGTTGGAAGTATTGTGTGAGTGACACGGCTTCGGCGGTGTACTTGAGCCCCGCTACATTGTCGGCGCGGAATCACTTGACCAGTGAGCTATTACGCACTCTTTCAAGGGTGGCTGCTTCTAAGCCAACCTCCTGGTTGTCTCTGCGACTCCACATCCTTTCCCACTTAGCACACGCTTAGGGGCCTTAGCCGGTGTTCTGGGCTGTTTCCCTCTCGACCACGGAGCTTATCCCCCGCAGTCTCACTGCCGTGCTCTCACTTACCGGCATTCGGAGTTTGGCTAAGGTCAGTAACCCGGTGAGGCCCATCGCCTATCCAGTGCTCTACCTCCGGCAAGAAACACACGACGCTGCACCTAAATGCATTTCGGGGAGAACCAGCTATCACGGAGTTTGATTGGCCTTTCACCCCTAACCACAGGTCATCCCCCAGGTTTTCAACCCTGGTGGGTTCGGGCCTCCACACGGTCTTACCCGCGCTTCACCCTGCCCATGGCTAGATCACTCCGCTTCGGGTCTTGGGCATGCGACTCAAACGCCCTATTCGGACTCGCTTTCGCTACGGCTACCCCACACGGGTTAACCTCGCCACACACCGCAAACTCGCAGGCTCATTCTTCAAAAGGCACGCAGTCACGGCCACAGTCCGAAGACTGCAACGACGCTCCCACGGCTTGTAGGCACACGGTTTCAGGTACTATTTCACTCCGCTCCCGCGGTACTTTTCACCATTCCCTCACGGTACTATCCGCTATCGGTCACCAGGGAATATTTAGGCTTAGCGGGTGGTCCCGCCAGATTCACACGGGATTTCTCGGGCCCCGTGCTACTTGGGTGTTCTTCAAGCGAGCCGCACAGATTTCGTCTACGGGGGTCTTACCCTCTACGCCGGGCCTTTCGCATGCCCTTCGACTACCCATACGGTTTCTGACTCGCCGACCGGCCGGCAGACCGATCAAGAAAAAACCCACAACCCCGCACGCGCAACCCCTGCCGGGTATCACACACATACGGTTTAGCCTCATCCGGTTTCGCTCGCCACTACTCCCGGAATCACGGTTGTTTTCTCTTCCTGCGGGTACTGAGATGTTTCACTTCCCCGCGTTCCCTCCACACTGCCTATGTGTTCAGCAGCGGGTGACAGCCCATGACGACTGCCGGGTTTCCCCATTCGGACACCCCCGGATCACAGCTCGGTTGACAGCTCCCCGGGGCCTATCGCGGCCTCCCACGTCCTTCATCGGTTCCTGGTGCCAAGGCATCCACCGTGCGCCCTTAAAAACTTGGCCACAGATGCTCGCGTCCACTGTGCAGTTCTCAAACAACGACCAGCCACCCACCTCACCCAGCATGGGACCGGCACCAAGGAAACCAAAAACCCGTTCCCTCAGGACCCAACAGCGCGCCCAACCAGACCCCCACCCCGAAAACCGCGTTCCACACGCCGAAGCGCAGTACTAACAGCCCCACAGTGAGGACCGGCCGAATATTCAACGTTCCACCCATGAGCAACCACACGAGGACATTCGCCCCGAGCTGGCCATATGCTCCTTAGAAAGGAGGTGATCCAGCCGCACCTTCCGGTACGGCTACCTTGTTACGACTTCGTCCCAATCGCTGGTCCCACCTTCGACGGCTCCCCCCACAAGGGTTGGGCCACCGGCTTCGGGTGTTACCGACTTTCGTGACGTGACGGGCGGTGTGTACAAGGCCCGGGAACGTATTCACCGCAGCATGCTGATCTGCGATTACTAGCGACTCCGACTTCATGGGGTCGAGTTGCAGACCCCAATCCGAACTGAGGCCGGCTTTTTGGGATTCGCTCCACCTCGCGGTATCGCAGCCCATTGTACCGACCATTGTAGCACGTGTGCAGCCCAAGACATAAGGGGCATGATGATTTGACGTCGTCCCCACCTTCCTCCGAGTTGACCCCGGCAGTCTCCTGTGAGTCCCCGACATTACTCGCTGGCAACACAGAACAAGGGTTGCGCTCGTTGCGGGACTTAACCCAACATCTCACGACACGAGCTGACGACAACCATGCACCACCTGTACACCGACCACAAGGGGGACCGTATCTCTACGGTTTTCCGGCGTATGTCAAGCCTTGGTAAGGTTCTTCGCGTTGCGTCGAATTAAGCCACATGCTCCGCCGCTTGTGCGGGCCCCCGTCAATTCCTTTGAGTTTTAGCCTTGCGGCCGTACTCCCCAGGCGGGGAACTTAATGCGTTAGCTGCGGCACGGACGACGTGGAATGTCGCCCACACCTAGTTCCCAACGTTTACGGCGTGGACTACCAGGGTATCTAATCCTGTTCGCTCCCCACGCTTTCGCTCCTCAGCGTCAGTATCGGCCCAGAGATCCGCCTTCGCCACCGGTGTTCCTCCTGATATCTGCGCATTTCACCGCTACACCAGGAATTCCGATCTCCCCTACCGAACTCTAGCCTGCCCGTATCGAATGCAGACCCGGGGTTAAGCCCCGGGCTTTCACATCCGACGCGACAGGCCGCCTACGAGCTCTTTACGCCCAATAATTCCGGACAACGCTCGCACCCTACGTATTACCGCGGCTGCTGGCACGTAGTTAGCCGGTGCTTCTTCTGCAGGTACCGTCACTTGCGCTTCTTCCCTGCTGAAAGAGGTTTACAACCCGAAGGCCGTCATCCCTCACGCGGCGTCGCTGCATCAGGCTTTCGCCCATTGTGCAATATTCCCCACTGCTGCCTCCCGTAGGAGTCTGGGCCGTGTCTCAGTCCCAGTGTGGCCGGTCGCCCTCTCAGGCCGGCTACCCGTCGTCGCCTTGGTAGGCCATCACCCCACCAACAAGCTGATAGGCCGCGGGCTCATCCTGCACCGCCGGAGCTTTCCACGCACCCCCATGCAGGAGTGCGTCATATCCGGTATTAGCACCGGTTTCCCGGTGTTGTCCCAGAGTGCAGGGCAGATTGCCCACGTGTTACTCACCCGTTCGCCACTGATCCACCCCGAAGGGCTTCACCGTTCGACTTGCATGTGTTAAGCACGCCGCCAGCGTTCGTCCTGAGCCAGGATCAAACTCTCCGTGAATGCTTAGATCCACGAGAGCGGCACGGCATCCGGCGGAATAAGCCGAACCCGCGCACAGCGTCCTCGCTGTACTTCATTCAAAGGAACCCAAAGGGTTCAAAAATCTGGCGTTGAATTTTGGCACGCTGTTGAGTTCTCAAGGAACGGACGCTTCCATCGAAACCCTTCCGGGCCCCTCCGGGCGCTTCCCTTCTTCGTGTCTCCAGCTTATCAGATCCGCTTACCGCTTTTCCGACCCCCGCTGGCGGGGTTTTTCTTTCCGTACTTCGTTCCGAAGCCTATCAGACTCGCGGAACTCCGTTTTCCGGATTCGCTGCACCGGAGCGCACGCGACCACAGTTCCATTTAACTGGATTCACTGCGGATTTCGCGATTCGCTACCGGATCGGCGGTGTCGTAGACACTAGCGCCCGCTCCCACTGTTGTCCAGTCGGAGGCAACCGTTCGAACCTACTCGTGCAGTCGGCCCAAGTCAATGGGTCCAGCAACACGATCATGAGAGTAGCAGGCCGCAGCACATGCCCGCACATCCGGCTCAGGCCGCCACGGGCAGTTCATCCGTACGGTCCGCCTCCTCCACGTCGCCGATGTCGCCCGCTCGGTGGGCCCTGCGGCCCACGGCGAACACATAGGCGAGGAAAAGGGCCTCCGCCATGGCACCGATTCCGATGCGGGCCCAGGTTGGCAGCGAGGAGGGGGTGACGAAGGCTTCGAGAATGCCGGAGACCAGCAGGACTGCGGTAAGACCCATGATCATCCCGATGGTGGCCCGGCCCTCTTCGGCGAGTGCCGCGCCGCGGGTACGGGGTCCGGGATCGATGACGGTCCAGCCGAGGCGAAGACCCATGCCGGCCGCGACAAAGACAGCGGTCAGCTCCAGCATCCCGTGCGGGAGCAGCAGTCCCAGGAAGAGGTCGAGCCGTCCGGCGGCGGCCATCACACCGATGCCGATGCCGATGTTGATGATGTTCCCCGCCAGCGCATAGAGCACCGGAAGCCCCAGCAGCACTCCACCGACCAGGCAGAGGGCGGCGGCCCAGGCGTTGTTGGTCCACACCTGGGCGGCGAAGGAACTCGCGGGATGGCTGGAGTAGTAGGCCTCGTACTCACCGCCGGGGCGGGTCATCTCCCGGATCTGCTCGGGGGTCGCTATGGCGGCGCGTACGTCCGGATGGCCGGCGATCCAGACCGCGACGACGGCCACCAGTGCCAGTGACGCCAGCGCGGTGGGTACCCACCACCGCCGGGTCCGGTAGAGCGCTGCCGGAAAGGTGGCGGCGAAGTAGCGGCCTGCGTCGTGCCAGCCCGCTGTCCTGGCCCCGGTGACGGCGCTGCGGGCGCGCGCCACGAGAGAGGTGAGGCGTCCCACGAGAGTCGGGTCGGGGGCGGCCGACTGGACCTGGGAGAGATGGGTGGTGACGCGCTGGTAGAGGTCCACCAGTTCGTCCGCCTCGGCGCCGCTGAGGCGGCGCCTCCTGCAGAGCCCGTCCAGCCGGGCCCACTCCGCCTGGTGGGCGGTGACGAAGACGTCCAGATCCATGGCGGGCTCCAGGCTCCAGGAGGCGGCTTGGCACAGCGGGGGACAGCTTGCCAGAGACGTGCTCCCGGCTATCCCGCCGCCCGCCCTCGGCCGTATCTTGACCGCAGGGGCACCGGCGGGACCGGTCCTCCCGATGCGTCCGAGCGCTGCGTGGGAACGGGTGGATGTTTCAGTGAGCGACCTGGTGACCGGTGAGGCCGTCGTCCTGGGGGTGCAGCCGGCCAAGCTGCCCAGCCGGATGATCGCCTGTGCACTGGACCTGCTCGTGCTCTTCGTCGTCACGATCGCGCTCACGCTGGTTCTGGCGTTCACCGCTCCCGACCTGGACCCGGCCGCCACAGCGGCGGTGACGCTCTGCCTCATGGTCGGCATCCTGGTCGGGATACCCGTGGTGGTGGAGACGCTGTCGCGCGGGCGTTCGCTGGGGAAGCTGGCGCTGGGGCTGCGAGTGGTCCGCACGGACGGCGGGCCGGTGCGGTTCAGGCATGCGCTGGTCCGCGGGCTGGTGGGGTTCTTCGAGATCATCGCGCTGATCGGGGTCCCCGCGGTGATCAGCTCGGTGGTCTCCGACCGGGGACGCCGGCTGGGGGACGTCTTCGCAGGCACCCTGGTGGTCCGGGAGCGGGTGCCGGGTGCGGGGGGCGGCCGCAGCCCGCTGCCGCCCCTGCCGCCGCAGCTGATGCACGCTCTGGGCGGGGAGCTCGCCTCGCTGGACCTCTCGGCCGTACCGGACGGGCTGTGGCTGGCCATCCGCCAGTACCTCGGACGGATGCAGCAGCTCGACCCCCAGGTCGCCTGGAACATGGCCCAGCAGCTGGCGGCCGACCTGGTCATGCGTACCGGGCGCGCGGCGCCCGAAGGGCTGCATCCTGCCGCGTACCTGGGCGCCGTACTGGCGGAGCGCCAGCAGCGGGAGTGGCGGCAGATGACGGCCGGCCAGCAGTTCGTGCAGCCCTATCCGGTGCCTGCGCCGACGGGCCCCGCCCACCAGGTTGCGCCCTGGGCGGCGGCGCCTGTCCCCGTCGCCTCCCCCACGGTCCCCCTCCCGCCGCCCGGCCCCCTCCACCCCGCCGCCGCGCCCGTCCCCGCGATGCAGGACGCGCCGTCGGCCGCGTACCAGGCCGCGCCAGCTGCCCCTGCCTCCGCCCCTGCGCCTCGGGGAGTGGCCGCGGACAAGGATGCCGACGGTCTCGGCGGCTTCGCACCGCCGGCCTGACTGGCCGAGCGGCGGTCAGGCCCCGGGGTCGGAGAGCGGCCGCTGGTTGGGAGGGCCGTCCAGGGCTTCCAGCTCGATACCGGGCGCGGCGAGCACCACGTCCCCGGCCAGGTGCACCTGGTGCTGCTCACCGGTCTGCAGATCCGCGACGGTGTAGCGCTCCACGCGCAACGGGCCGCTGTCAGTGGTGTGTGTTTCGATTCCGTCCAGGGACCAGCCCTGGTCCAGGGTGCGTGGTGCGAGTACGGGATCTGTCAGGGCGACCAGGCGCAGCCGGTTCCTGCCTCCGGGGTGCAGCCGGAGCAGCCGGGCGGTGGCGACCAGGAATGCGGGCGAGCGGCCGGTGAAGGCATGCGCGCGGTCATGCCCTTCGGTGGCATGGGTGGTGTCGGGGTCGGTGGCATCGGTGCGGACCCAGGTGAGTCCCTCCAGCATGCCGCCGCGCACCTGCCAGTCACCGCTGCGCAGTTGGAGGCGCAGGGGGCGGCCTAGGGAGTCGAGGGTGAGATCGACGGCGCCGGTGGGGGTGCTGTCGGTGCCGAAGACCTGTGAGGTGTAGCGCCAGCCGGCCGGGCCGGGGGCGCAGCTGAAGTGTTCCTCTCCGAGGGGGGTGTCGTCGTGAGGATCATGCAGGGAGTAGCGGCCGCTGGGCATGCTCGCATGCTACGGCGGGAGCGGGCCGGGCCCCGGACCTGGTGGCAGGTCCGGGGCCCGGCAGGCGGTGCTCTGCGTCCGCCGACGCGTCTGCTGCGACGGTCAGTAGCGGTAGTGGTCGGACTTGTACGGGCCCTCCACCGCGACGCCGATGTAGGAGGCCTGCTCCTCGGTCAGCGTGGTGAGCTTGACGCCGAGCGCGTCCAGGTGGAGGCGGGCGACCTTCTCGTCCAGGTGCTTGGGGAGGGTGTAGACGCCGACCGGGTACTCCTCGGTCTTGGTGAAGAGCTCGATCTGGGCGATCGTCTGGTTGGCGAAGGAGTTGGACATCACGAAGGACGGGTGTCCGGTGGCGTTGCCCAGGTTGAGCAGCCGGCCTTCGGAGAGCACGATCAGGGTCTTGCCGTCGGCGAAGGTCCAGGTGTGGACCTGCGGCTTGACCTCGTCCTTGACGATGCCGGGGATCCGGGCCAGGCCGGCCATGTCGATCTCGTTGTCGAAGTGGCCGATGTTGCCGACGATCGCCTGGTGCTTCATCCGCTCCATGTGCGAAGCCAGGATGATGTCCTTGTTGCCCGTGGTGGTGACGAAGATGTCGGCGGTCTCGACGACATCCTCCAGCGTGGTCACCTGGTAGCCGTCCATCGCGGCCTGCAGCGCGCAGATGGGGTCGATCTCGGTGACGATCACGCGGGCGCCCTGGCCGCGCAGCGACTCCGCGCAGCCCTTGCCGACATCGCCGTAGCCGCAGACCACGGCGACCTTGCCGCCGATGAGGACATCGGTGGCGCGGTTGATGCCGTCGATCAGCGAGTGGCGGCAGCCGTACTTGTTGTCGAACTTGGACTTGGTCACCGAGTCGTTGACGTTGATCGCCGGGAACAGCAGGCCGCCGTCGCGGTGCATCTCGTACAGGCGGTGGACGCCGGTGGTGGTCTCCTCGGTGACGCCCTTGATCGCGGCGGCGGCCTCGGTCCACTTGCGGGGCGACTCGGCGAGGGTCCGGTTCAGCAGCTCCAGGATGATCCGGTACTCGTCGTTGTCCGCGGTGGACGGGTCCGGGGCCGCGCCGGCCTTCTCGAACTCCACGCCCTTGTGGACGAGCAGGGTGGCGTCACCGCCGTCGTCCAGGATCATGTTCGGGCCGACCTCGCCCGGCCAGCTGAGCGCCTGCTCGGTGCACCACCAGTACTCCTCCAGCGTCTCGCCCTTCCAGGCGAAGACCGGGATGCCCTGGGGGTCCTCCGGGGTGCCGTCGGGACCCACCGCGATCGCTGCGGCGGCGTGGTCCTGGGTGGAGAAGATGTTGCAGGAGCACCAGCGGACCTGGGCGCCCAGCGCCACCAGAGTCTCGATCAGCACCGCCGTCTGCACGGTCATGTGCAGCGAGCCGGTGATCCGGGCGCCGGCCAGCGGCTGCGTCTCGGCGTACTCCTTGCGGATGGCCATCAGGCCGGGCATCTCGTGCTCGGCGAGCTGGATCTCCTTGCGGCCGAAGGAGGCCAGGGAGAGGTCTGCGACCTTGAAGTCGGTGGCGGTCTGGGACGCCATGCGTCTGCTCCTCGCGCTGATTGTGGGGCGGGTCGGGTGCGCCGGGTGGTCCCGGTGCGAAGGCCTGGTGCGGTGTGCCATAGCAGGTGGACGTCCGGGAGAGCACGGCCTCATGGAGGTGTGAAGTGGCTGCGTACAGCCGCGCGCACCTCCACGGGGTGGCTTGGTCCCGTGGTCCACCGGGACCGGCGGACCGGTCCCCTTGCTCCGGCACAGTCCGTCGGAGGCCCTCTCTCCCTCGACCGGTGTGTGCGGCGGGCCGCACTCCGTCCGATCGACCGCCATCAGCAGCGACGTCTGGCTCTGCCAACGAATCTACACCGCGCGTTGCGGAGCGTGGCTGCCATCCTGGCGATTCCGGCCACCCTGAGCACATGCGGCCGCGGCCCCACCACTACGCTTCCGGCCGTCTTCCCGCCAGGGGGAGGCAGGGCGGAAGGGGACGTGCATGCCGGGAGCGACAGAGGACCGGACCTGGGCTCCACCACCGGGCGTACTGCCGGGCCCGGGCCGGCCCACCCCGCGTGGGCTGTGGGTCTGCCTGGCGGTGGTGCTGGTTGGAGTCCTCGCGGCGGCTGCCGGAATGGCGCTGTATGTGCACGGCTACCGGACCTTCACTGTGTCCAGTGCGGCCATGCGGCCCACGCTTCAGCCCGGCGACAAGGTGACGGTCCGACGGATCGGCGCCGGCGAGCTGCACCGGGGCGATGTCGTGGTCATCGCGGTGCCCGACTGGATGGAGCGGGCGGTGGTGGTCGAGCGGGTGGTGGGGCTCGGCGGCGACCGGATCACGGTGGGGCGGGACGGCGCGCTGACCGTCGACGGCAAGGCCGTTCAGGAGCCGTATCTGAAGCCCGGGGGTGGATCCGGCGAGCGGCCGTTCTCAGCAGTGGTGCCGAGCGGACGTGTCTTTCTGATGGGGGACAACCGGAACGACGCCTTCGACTCGCGCTATCACCTGGACGAGCAGCAGGGCAGTGTGTCCACGGCGGGCCTCCGGGGGCGGGTCGAGCGGGTGCGGTCCGGTTCTGGCGACCGCTATCTCACCCCGACACTCGCCTTCGCCAAGGTGGGCGACGGCCGTGTGGCCCAGGAGGATCCGGTTCAGTATCTGCTGCTGGTGGTGGTGGGCGGCGGGCTGGCACTGGCCGGGCTGATCGCGACACCGGTGACCCTCCGGGTCTCCCGGCGGCGGGCACGGCTGCGTACGACCGAAGGCTGAACAGCAGTCGTCCGGCCAGGCCGGCCCGGCCCACCCTCGGCCTGCTGATCCTGGAACTGCTGGAAGTGCTGGAACTGCTGGAACTGCTGGTACTGGTGGGCCTGCTCGGACCGCTCGGCCCGGCGAGGCACTCGTCGGGGAGACAGCGGCCGGCATGGCACTGCCCGGGACCACGGGTCCCGGGCAGTGGCCGGCTGTGCGGATCAGTGAGCGGTCGAGCCGGACCCGGGACCGGGGCCACCCGGGGTGGCCAGCGGATCGGGTCCGGCGGCCGCGGCCTCGGCGCTGTAGACGTCCGGTTCGAGGTAGATGACGCGAGCGATCGGCACCGCCTTGCGGATCCGCGCCTCGGCGGCGTCGATGGCACGGGCGACATCGCCTGCGGTGTCGTCGTGGCGTACGGCGATCTTGGCTGCGACGAGCAGCTCCTCCGGGCCGAGGTGGAGCGTACGCATATGGATCAGGCCGGCGACGCTGTCGTGGTCGACGATCGCCCGGCGGATCTCGTCGACGGTCTCCTTGCCGGCGGCCTCGCCGAGCAGCAGGCTCTTGGTCTCGACCGCCAGCACCAGGGCGATGGCGATCAGCAGGATGCCGATGCACAGAGTGCCGATGCCGTCCCACACCCCGTTGTCGGTGGCGATCGCCAGTCCGACCCCGATCAGCGCCAGGACCAGGCCGATCAGCGCGCCGAAGTCCTCCAGCAGCACCACCGGCAGCTCGGGGGCCTTGGCCCGTCGGATGAACTGCGACCAGCCGAGGGAGCCGCGGATCTGGTTGGACTCGCGGATCGCGGTACGGAAGGAGAAGCCCTCCGCGACGATCGCGAACACCAGCACACCCACCGCCCAGTACCAGCTCTCCAGCGCGTGCGGATGGGCGATCTTCTCGTAGCCCTCGTACACGGCGAACATGCCGCCGACCGAGAACAGCACGATCGAGACCAGGAAGCCGAAGACGTAGCGCTCGCGCCCGTAGCCGAAGGGGTGCTCCTCCGTTGCCTCACGCTGAGCCCGCTTCCCGCCCAGCAGCAGAAGGCCCTGGTTGCCGGAGTCGGCAACGGAGTGGACGGCCTCCGCCAGCATCGAGGAGGAGCCGGTGATGACGAACGCAACGAACTTGCTCGCCGCGATCGCCAGGTTGGCGCTCAGGGCAGCCACGATCGCCTTGGTACCGCCGGATGCACTCATGGTGCGGTTCTGTCCTTCCGCCGGGCCGCTGCGGGCCTGCTGGTCTCGTCGTCGGGCGTCCCCGCCACGGCGCGCCATTCTCGCACCAGCGGCCGGGGGCATCTGCCCGCACCGGCGCGGCGGCACTCCTGGTGGTGCTCCGGAGCGCCGCCGCGCCGGTCAGAGCGAGACGGTGGCGCGGAAGACCACGCACCACTGCCGCCGAGGGTGACCTCCGCACCGTCGGCCGGCAGGTAGGCGGACTGACCGCGGGTCAGGTCCAGGGACCGTCCCGCGGCGTCGGCCAGCGTGGCCTCGCCTTCGGTGACCAGCAGGATCTGCGGGGTGCGGCCGGACACCGCCCGGGGCGTGCCGTCCAGTACGTAGCGGGAGAGCCGGAACTCTGCGACCGGTGCGGGGTACAGCTCCTCACCGTCCGCGCCGGGCACGGGCTGCGGTGTCAGCACGGTCGGCCTGGTGGCGGAGAAGTCCACCACCCGCATCAGTTCCGGGACGTCCACGTGCTTGGGGGTGAGCCCGCAGCGCAGCACATTGTCGGAGTTGGCCATCAGCTCCACCCCGAGGCCGCTGAGGTAGGCGTGCGGCACGCCGGCGCCGAGGTAGAGCGCCTCACCGGGCCGGAGCACCACATGGTTGAGCAGCAGCGCGGCGATGATTCCGGGGTCGCCGGGGAAGTCCTGGGCGGCACCGGCGTAGGCGGCGCAGGAGGCGGCATAGGGGCCGTCACCGGCCGCCGCCTTCTCCAGTGCCTCGGCCACCTCCCCCGCCACGGTCGCCAGTCCGTCCCGGTCGGCCCCCAGCACCTCGGCGAGCACCGTACGCAGCGCCTGCTCCTCGGGTGCGGTCCGCAGCACGGCGGCCCACGGGGCGAGGGCGGCGACGCCAAGGTGGTCGAAGAGGTCAGCGGTCTCGGCCGGAGCGCGGAAGCCGCACAGCCCGTCGAAGTCGCTCAGCGCGCAGATCATCTCCGGCTTGTGGTTGGCGTCCTTGTAGTTGCGGTGCGGGGCGTCCAGCGGCACTCCGGCCGCCTCCTCCGCCGCAAAGCCCTCCCGCGCCTGCTCGAGCGTCGGGTGCACCTGCACGGAGAGCGCATGGCCGGCGGCCAGGACCTTGAACAGGAACGGCAGCCCGGGGCCGAAGCGCTGCACCACGGCGGCACCCAGCTCCCGCTCCGGATCGGTGGTGACCACCTCGGCCAGCGAGCGCTCCCCCTGGCCACGGTCGATCCGCGAGGGTGCGCCGGGGTGGGCCCCCATCCACAGCTCCGCCTGCGGTTCGCCGGTCGGCTGCCGGCCCAGCAGCGCGGGGATGGCCGTGGTGGAGCCCCAGGCGTAAGGGCGGACGGTGTTCACAAGGCGGTCCATGCGCGCTGCTGCTTCTTCCTGGGTCGGAGGTGGTGGCTGCGTCGGGGGCGGAGGGCCGGTGCCGGATGCACGACCCTAACCGACGCGGATGAAATCCGGCCCGGGCAAGGAGGAGATGTCCGTGACGAGGCGGCAGTACGGACTGGAGGTGTCGATTGGGCTCCCCGGGCGGCCGGGTCAGGCCGCTCCGGTCCCGGCAGCGAGCCCGAGGTAGACCGCGGCGAAGTCGGTGGTGCCGACCAGTTCGGCCAAGGCCTCCACCGGGTCGCCGTGTGCGCTGGCGAGCTCGCCCAGCACCACCCCGTGGTCCTCGGCCAGCCGCTGGGCACGGGCGACGGTGCGGTGGAGCACCGCGGCATCGCGGTCCCGGGGGCCCTGCGGCGTACCGTTGCCGGCTTCGCCCCTGTCGGAGCGCCCCTCGGCGCCGGGCTCCTCCTCGAACGCGGGCTCGTCGACCCGGCGCAGCAGCAGCACCTGGAGCCGCAGCGGATCGGGTTCGTCGACCCGGTCGCGGAAGAAGTCGTCGGCGCCGCTGCCGCCGCCGAGCCGTGCGGCGAAGAGCCCACGGTGCTCCGCGAGGGCCTGCGGCAGTACCGCCGCGAGCGACGGCTGCCCTGCCCGGTCGGCGAGCAGCGCGGCAAAGCGGCGGGCCACCGATCCGGTGAGCGGTCCGTCGCCCCAGAGCAGCGGCAGTGCCCCGGAGAGCCGCCCGGCGAGGCTCTTGCCGGGGTTGAGGTAGGCGGCGGCAGCGGGGCGGCAGCGCACCGCGACCTCGTCCAGCCGGTCGGCGGCGGCCTGCAGTGAGCCCTGCTCCACGGAGGCGATCCCGATCCGTCCGGCCAGCGCGAGCAGCGGGGCGAGGATGGCCCAGAGCGCTCCGGGGTCCTCGGGCGGCAGATCGGTCTCGGGTGCGGCGCCGATGCCCTCCGGGCCCGGGGCGGGTGCGGGGGGCGCGTACGGCAGCAACAGGGCGCGGGCCTGGACGGCGGCCTCGGCGAGCGGGCTGCCGGCGGGGGCGATCACCGCGGCGGAGCAGCCGCGGACGTAGGCCTGCTCGACCAGGGCGCAGAGGCCGGGCTCGGTGCCGTCGGCGGAGGCGGTGACCAGCAGGTCGAGGGAGCCGACCCAGCCGGGCAGATGCCAGGCCAGGTCGAGGAGTCCGGCGCGGCCGGTGGCGGGGGCGGACTCCTCGGGTGCGGCCGCAGTGGGGCCGAGCGGCAGCACCGGGCATGCGGTGCCGCCGAGGGCGGCCAGCATCCCCGCCGCGGTGAGTGCGGCGGGTTGTCCGGCGACCAGGACGGTACGTGGCCGGCCGTCGGGCCGGAGCCGGGCGAGCCCCGCCTCGTCGGCGAGCCTCAGCGCGTTGCGGATGCGGGCACCCGCACCGGCAAGGGCCAGCAGGGCGCCCCCGGTGTCGGCGCGCTCCAGCGCCGCCGGGTCGTCGAGCAGTGCGTCGTCGAGCATGCGCCGGTCCTTCCGGGGTTGGCGGAGGGCCCTGGCGGGCGGTCCGCTGGGGGCGCGTTGGCGGCGGGTGCCGGGTCAGACGGGGCGGCGGGCCTCGTCGACCAGGAGGACCGGGATGCCGTCGCGGACCGGGTAGGCCAGTCCGCAGTCGGCGGCGGTGCAGACCAGCTCGGGGTGGCCGTCGTAGTCCGCCTCGTTGAGCGGGGCGCGGCACTGGGGGCAGACGAGGATCTCCAGCAGGAAGGGTTCGAGCTTCATGCGCTGCGGCTCCGAGGTTCAGGGGTCGGGCGTCGGTGTCCGGGCCTCGCGAGAGGGACGCCGAAGGTGCTTTGGTGGCCTCTTCAGCCTACCGGCCGGGACCTGCTCCGACCGGCCGGACGACGCGCTGGGTGTGCGTCGCACCGGCCGGTCGTGGAGGCCCGGAGGTCAGCCGCGCACCAGCGCGAGGACCTCGTCGCGGAGCTTCTCCATGGTGGTCGCGGAGCGGGCCTCCACATTGAGACGCAGCAGCGGCTCGGTGTTGGAGGGGCGCACATTGAACCACCAGGTCGGGCCGGACACGGTGAGCCCGTCCAGCTCGTCCACCGTCACGTCGGGCAGGTCGGCGTAGGCGGCGCGGACGGCGGCGGTGCGGGCCGCCTGGTCCTCGACGGTGCTGTTGATCTCACCGGACGCGGCATAGCGGTCGTACTCGGCGACCAGCGCCGAGAGGGTGCCCTGCTGACCGCCGAGGGCGGCCAGGACGTGCAGCGCGGCGAGCATGCCCGTGTCGGCGCGCCAGAAGTCACGGAAGTAGTAGTGCGCGGAGTGCTCACCGCCGAAGACGGCGCCGGTCCGGGCCATCTCCTGCTTGATGAAGGAGTGGCCGACACGGGTGCGCACGGGGATGCCGCCGTGGTCGCGGACCACCTCGGGGACGGTCCAGGAGGTGATCAGGTTGTGGATGACGGTGGGCTGCCGCTCACCGTCGGCCTTGACCCGCTCCAGCTCGCGGACGGCCACCAGCGCGGTGATGGCGGAGGGCGACACGGGCTCGCCGCGCTCGTCGACCACGAAGCAGCGGTCGGCGTCGCCGTCGAAGGCGAGTCCGATGTCTGCGCCGGTCTCCTTGACCCGGGCCTGGAGGTCGACCAGGTTCTTAGGGTCCAGCGGGTTGGCCTCGTGGTTGGGGAAGGTGCCGTCGAGCTCGAAGTACATCGGCACCAGGTCGATCGGCAGCCCGGCGAAGACGGTGGGCACGGTGTGGCCGCCCATGCCGTTGCCGGCGTCGACGACGACCTTGAGCCGGCGGATGGAGCCGAGGTCGACCAGGCCCAGCAGGTGGTCCGCGTAGGCCTGGAGCAGATCCTGGCTGGTGATGGTGCCCTGCTCGCCCTGGCGCGGAGGGATGGTGACGGTGCCGTCCTCGGCGGTCCAGCCCTCCACCCGCTCACGGATGGTGTCGAGGCCGGTGCCCTCGCCGACCGGCGCCGCGCCCGCGTGGCAGAGCTTGATGCCGTTGTACTGCGCCGGGTTGTGGCTGGCGGTGAACATGGCGCCGGGCAGGTCGAGCTTGCCGCTCGCGAAGTAGAGCTGGTCGGTGGAGCAGAGTCCGATCTCGACCACATCGGCGCCGCGGGAGGTGGCCCCCTCGGCGAACGCCCGGGACAGCCCCGGCGAGGAGGGGCGCATGTCATGGCCGACGACGATCGAGGTGGCCTCGGTGACCTCGACGAAGGCAGCACCGAAGGCACGGGCCAGGGGCTCGTCCCACTGGTCGGGGACGACACCCCGGATGTCGTAGGCCTTCACGATCTGCTTGAGGTCGCGCACTCCGGCTCCGCCCTGGTCTTCGCGGTCGGGGCCGCGAATGTCGATGTGTTGCACTGTCCGCCCCGCCCGGGTCCGCGGGCCCGGTGGGCGGTTGCACCACAGCGGCCGGCCGACGCGCGGGTGCGCGGGCATCCATGTGGTGCAGAGACTACCCGCTGCCTGCGCGCCCTCCGCGTCCTCCTCCGTGTGGGGCCGGGCGACCGGTCCCACACGGAATCAGCCGCCTGTGACGACTGGTACCTCGGACGTACAACCCACCCTTTCCGGTTCCGGTGCGGGGATGGCCTGCTCCGCCCAGATGATCTTTCCGGCGGGGGTGTGGCGGGTTCCCCAGCGTTTGGACAGCTGGGCGACCAGCAGCAGCCCGCGGCCTCCTTCGTCGGTGGTACGGGCATGGCGCAGCCGCGGAGTGGTACTGCTGGCGTCGGAGACCTCGCAGGTGAGCACGGCCTGCCGGATCAGCCGCAGCTGGATCGGGCCGGCCGCGTGCCGGATGGCGTTGGTGACCAGCTCGCTCACCACCAGCTCCGTGGTGAACAGCAGTTGCGGCAGCCCCCAGCACTCCAGCTGCCGGCCGGCCAGCTCCCGGGCGGTGCCCACCACCGCCGGGTCCACGGGCAGGTCCCAGGTGGCGACCTCGTCCGCCCCCAGCCCCCGGGTGCGCGCCAGCAGCAGCGCGACGTCGTCCGACGGGCGGTCGCGGCGCACCGAGCGGATCACCCTTCCGCAGAGCTGCTCCAGCGGCCGGTCCGGCTGGGACAGCGCCGTCCGCAGCCGGCCGAGGGCGACGTCGATGTCCCCGTCGGGGCGGCGCTCGACCAGGCCGTTGGTGTAGAGGGCGAGCAGGCTGCCTTCGGCGAGCTGCAGCTCGGCGGACTCGAAGGGCAGCGATCCGAGGCCCAGCGGCGGCCCCGCGGGCAGCTCGGGGAAGGTGACCCGGCCGTCGGTGTCCACCACGGCCGGGGGCAGGTGGGCGGCGCGGGCCAGGGTGCAGCGCAGGGTCACCGGGTCGTAGACGGCGTACAGGCAGGTGGCGCCGAGAATGGCGGTGGCGGCCTCCTCCTCGGTGAGGCGGACGACCAGGTCGTCCAGGTGGGCCAGCAGTTCGTCCGGGGGCAGTTCCATGTCGGCGAGCGTCTGCACGGCGGTGCGCAGCCTGCCCATGGCGGCGGCCGCCTCGATGCCGTGCCCCACCACGTCTCCGACCACCAGGGCGACCCGGGCCCCCGACAGCGGGATCACATCGAACCAGTCGCCCCCCACCCCCGTCTGACCGTCGGCGGGGAGATAGCGGGAGGCCACTTCGACGGCGGTGCGGCCGGCCAGCCGGTGCGGCAGCAGACTGCGCTGCAGGGTGAGGGCCGCGGTGTGCTCCCGGGTGAAGCGGCGGGCGTTGTCGACACAGAGCGCCGCCCGCGCCACGAACTCCTCGGCGAGCAGCCGGTCGTCGTCGTCCAGGGGGGCCCGTTCGTCCGACTGCCGGACGAAGGTGGCGACGCCGAGGGTGACGCCGCGGGCGCGGAGCGGCAGCCAGAGCGAGGAGAAGGCCCCGAACTCGCGGATCTTGGCGGCGCGTACCGGATCGTCCTCCAGCCAGCGGGCGTGGCCGACGTCGGCCTGCAGAAAGGCGCGGCCCTCGGTCAGGCAGTAGGCGCCGGGCGAGCCCGGGGTGAAGGCCACGGTCTCCCCGACCTCGACGGGGGACTCGGGGCAGCCGCCGCGCAGCGAGTGCTGTGCGGCACGGCGCAGCGGTGTGTCGCCGGCCAGCGGCCCGGGCGCCGGCTCCTCACCGGCGAGCACCGACGGCAGTACGTCGACCATGACGACATCGGCCAGCCGCGGCACCGCGACCTCGGCGAGCTCCTGGGCGGTGCGGCGGACGTCCAGGGTGCTGCCGATGCAGAGGGAGGCCTCGTTCAGCAGGGCCAGCCGGTGCTGGGCCTGCCGCCGGTCGGTGATGTCCATGACCACGTAACAGACGCCGAGCGGCTGCCCCACGGAGTCCTCGAGCCGGAAGTAGGAGGCCGACCAGCAGCGGTCCATCCCACCGGGCGACAGGGGGCTGGTGCCCTGGTACTCGTCGTCGACCAGGGCCTCGCCGCTCTCCAGCACCCGCCGCATCACCCGTTCCAGCCGCTCGGCGTCCGGGCCCGGCTGGGCGTCGCTGATCCGCCTGCCGATCCGCTGATTCCTGGGGATCCCGGCGCTCCGCGCCAGTGCGTCGTTCATCCAGACGCAGCGCAGTTCGGTGTCGACCACACCGATGCCCAGCGGGGAGCCGGTGAAGAAGTGGCGCAGCATCGGGCGGGTGAGGTCCTGGACGGAGGTCCGGGTGTCACTCGCCAGGGCGAGCCAGTTGCGTTCGCCGTCCGCCCGGGTCAGCGGAACCAGCCGCACTTCCAGGTTGGTTGCTGCGCCGTCCCGCCGTCTGGCCTCGACCAGCCCCTCCCAGCCCTCGCGGACCCGCATCCGGGCCGCCGTACGTCCGGGGTCGGCACCCTGGGGAAGGGAGAGGAACTCCGTCGCCAGCCGCCCGACGGCCTCCCGGGCGGAGAAGCCCAGCAGCCACTGGGCCTGCCTGCTCCAGGCCGTGACGGTGCCGTCCGCGCCGATCACCGCGGTGGCCGCCTGAGGGCCACCGAAGGGATCGGGCAGTTCGGCGCACGGCGCATCCTCGGAGGCGGGCATCACGGAATGTCCCATCTGGTGAGGTATGCACCCATCCTAACGCCGCAGGACAGAGCTCATCCGGCGTCAGGGCGACCGCCTGAACACCGTCAGTTGTCGGGGGAGCGCAGCACCCGCAGATGGCCCCGGCGGGCGACCTCCTGGGCGTCGGCGCCGCCGGTGCCGCGCTCCCGGGCGCGCTCCGGGCGGGCCTGGGGGCGGGCGGCCTCACGGACCGCGTTGGCCAGGGCCTCCAGGTCGTCGCTGCTGGGCCGGGCGGGGCCCGAGTCCACGGCGAGCCGGACGACGTCCCAGCCGCGCGGGGCGGTGAGGCGCTCGGAGTGCTCGGCGCACAGGTCGTAGCAGTGCGGCTCGGCGTAGGTCGCGAGCGGGCCCAGGACGGCGGTGGAGTCCGCGTAGACGTACGTCAGCGTCGCGACGGCGGGACGGCCGCACGCAGTCCGCGAACAGCGACGTACAGGGCTCACGACGATGGACGGTACCGCACTCCTGACCGGGCCGCGACGACTCTCCCCCACCTGACCGCCACGTGTCGCCACGGACGGCCCCACGGGCCGACCGGGGACACAGCCGCACGGGGCCCTCCTCCGCGGGAATCCTCCCGGCAGCGGACCGCTCTCCGGCCCGGATCCACAGGGCACGGCGCGCCCGGGTCGACCGCGCCGACGCGGGGCGGCCCGGACGCTCAGGATCTGCGCCGGGGTTGCTCGTGCGGTACGCGGGAAGGGCCTAGGCTCTTGCGTGATATGGACAGCTCCTCCCACCCACCGCGGCCACGGCGCCGCGACCGGCACGGTCGCGGACTGCGTGGCCCGCTCGCGCCGCCGCAGGTCCCGATTTCGCTGAGTCGGGCGGAGGTCTTCGACGACTTCGTGCGCGACTCCGTGGACCGCCTGGAGCGCCGCTGGCCGCAGCTGGGCGAGGTGGAGTTCGCGGTGCAGGAGGTGCCGTGGCCGCCGACCGGGCCCGAGGAGGCGGCGAGCGCGCTCGGCGACGCGGTGCCGCTGGGCAGGCTGGTCCCGGCGGCCAAGGACCGCCCCACCCGGATCGTGGTCTTCCGCCGCCCGGTGGAGATCCGCGCCAAGGGCCGGGACGAGCGGGCCGCGCTGGTCCACGACATCGTGGTCGAGCAGGTGGCAGAGCTGCTCGGACTCTCCCCCGACACGGTGGACCCCCGCTACGGCGAGGAGTGACCGCCGACCGGGCGACCGGGCGACCGGGCGGCCCACCAGCCGGTCCCCCGCCGGGCGCCCCTCACCGGGCCCTTGCGAACCGGGCCCTTGCGAACCGGGCTCCCGGCCGGCCGTTCGACCGGCCGGCCGGGGCCGGACCGATCAGCCGGGCAGTACGGCGAGGCGCCCGGTGGTGATGCCGTCGGCGACCCGCTGCACCGCGTCCGGGGCGCCGGACAGCGGGAGGCGCTCACTGACCAGCGGACTGACCACGCCCTGCTCCGCGAGCTTGGTGAGCTCCTCGTGCGCCTGCCGGACGGCCTGCGGGTCCCGGGTGTTGTACAGCCCCCAGTGCAGCCCCAGGATGGCGTAGTTCTTCACCAGGGCGTGGTTGAGGGCCGGTGCGGGGATGGCGCCGGCGGCGAAGCCGACGACCAGGATCCGCCCCTCGAAGGCGATGCACTTGGTGGAGCCGTTGTAGGCGTCACCGCCCACCGGGTCGAAGACCACATCGGCGCCCCGCCCGCCGGTGGCCTGCTTCACGGCGCCGACGAAGTCCTCGCTGTGCCGGTCGACGACCAGGTCGGCGCCCAGCAGCCGGGCCGCCTCGGCCTTCTCCGGCCCCCCGACGACGCCGATCACGGTGGCGCCCGCGGCCTTGCCCAGCTGCACGGCGGCGCTGCCCACCCCACCCGCCGCGGCATGCACCAGCAGGGTCTCCCCGGCCCGGAGTGCGGCCCTGCGGTGCAGGCCGAACCAGGCCGTCTGGTAGCCGATGTGCAGCGCCGCGGCCTGGGCGTCGTCGAGTGCGGCCGGTGCGGGGAAGGTGGTGGCCGGGTCCATCAGCGCGTACTCGGCGTACGCCCCGTGCGGCAGCACCGGCGTGCCGATCACCCGGTCGCCGGGCGCGAAGCCGCTCTCCGAGGTTCCCTCGCCCAGCTCGGCGATCTCCCCGCAGAGCTCCACACCCGGGGTGAACGGCAGCGGCGGCCGTACCTGGTAGTGGCCGCGGCACATCAGCGCGTCCGGGAAGTTGACCGCGGCTGCCCGCACCCGCACCAGCAGCCGGCCCGGCCCCGCCTCCGGCCGGGCCACCTCCGCGGGCCTCATCGCCTCGCGGGGCTCGCCCAGCTCCGCCACCTGCCATGCCTTCACGGTGCCTCCTGATTGCCGTGCCGGTAGCCGCCCAGATCGCCGACTAAGCGCTTGCTCAGGATAGGATCGGCACCGCAGGATGGGAACCCCGGGCAGGGCACTCCCGCCCCGTCCCGGCGCCCGTGCGGATCTGCGAGGATGCCCTCATGACCGCGACCACCCCCGCCGACCTCTGGCCGGAGGTGCGCCCCGAGGCCGCCCGGCGCCTGCTGCTGGCCGCCGTGGAGGCCTTCGCCGAACGCGGCTACCACGCGACCACCACCAGGGACATCGCCACCGCGGCCGGTATGAGCCCGGCTGCGCTCTACGTCCACTACCCGTCCAAGGCCGCACTGCTCTCCGAGATCAGCAGCACCGGACATCAGCAGACCCTCGCCCTGGTGGAGGCCGCGGCCGCGGCCGAGGGCGGGCCGGTCCGGCGGATGCGCCGGCTGGTGGAGGACTTCACCGCCTGGCACGCCCGCGCCCACACCATCGGCCGGATCGTCCAGTACGAACTCCACGCGCTGCCGCCCGAGGACTACGCCGCCGTCGTGGAGCTGCGCCGCCGGATCGAGGAGACGGTGCGCACGCTGATCTCCGAGGGGCAGGCGTCCGGCGCCTTCGATGTGCCGGACGTGCGGACCGCCGCCCGGGCCGTGCTCTCCCTGGGCATCGACGTGGTGCGCTGGTACCACGAGCGGACGGCCGAGCCCCCGGAGGAGCTCGGCCGTCGCTATGCCGATCTGGTGCTGCGGATGCTGGGCGCCCCTGCGGGCGCCTGATCGTCCATCCAGGGCCGGCCGCCGGTCAGGGGCCGCTCAGCGGCCGGTGAGGATCGCCGGGTCCTGAGCTGCGTGGGGAACCAGCACCGCGCTGCGGTCGTCCTGGAGCGGCTGCACGGTGAACATCGGTACACCGTCCTTGGCCAGCTGGAGCGTCCGGGCCGCTGCCACCGGTCCGCCGGAGAGCGTCTCCACGGTGACCGCCCACGATCCCTTGACTCCCGCGGGCTCGGGAACCGCCGTAGAGACGGTGCCGCCCGCCGGGATCTGCAGTTCCTTGACCGCCGGGCTGCCGCCCGAGCTCCCCGCCGACGAGGTGATCCTGACCTTGGCCGCAGCGCCGGTGGAGGTGAGGACCAGAGTCGAGTTGCCCCGCCAGTTCTCGGCCGAGGTGGCCCTGTCACCCACCGGGTTGCTGCCCACGAGCCAGGCCGCGTCGGTCTTGGTCCCCTTGCCGCGGTCGACCCGCAGCCCGGCCACCACCGGGGTGGCGTGCTTGGGATCGGTGGGGCTCAGCCGCAGTGCGGCGGCCTGCCCGCGGGTCAGCGCGCCCAGGTCGACGGCGGCCACCATGCCGCTCTTGACGTGCAGGGTCTCGTGGCCCGCCGGGGTGAACCAGCCGTTGGGCCCGGAGAGCTGCACCTTGAGGTCGGCGTCGTCGTCACCGGGGGCGAGCACCACCAGCCGGGCCGCGGTGAGGTCGCCGGGCAGTCCGGGGATCACCGCGGTGCCGCCGGGGGCGGCGGAGGCCGGCAGCCAGTCGCTGCCCTTCGGCGCCGTCCGAGGCGTGCAGTGCGGCGCCCACCCGGCCGGTCCTGGCGACCACATTCACCACCAGGTCCGGTACGGGGGTCTTGGTGAGGGTGGAGAGCAGCACCGGCACCGAGCTGCCCGGGGGCACCGTGAGGCTGCCGGCGGTGCCGTCGTCGATCTCGCCCTTGGCCCCGTAGAGCACCACGTCGACGATGGCGGGCTGGTCCTCGGCGTTGGTGAGGTTCACATAGTCCTCGCGGCCCGCCGCAGTGGACGCTCCCGCAAACCAGAACCCGGTACCGGAGGCTCCGCAGGTCAGACCGGAGAGGCCACGGCCCCTGGCATCGGTCACCAGGGTGGTCTGCTGCACCGTGAAGCCGGGGGCGAACCCGCCGTCGGCCACCGCTGCCACCGCTGGGGCCGCGTCCCCGACGGGGGCCTTGGCCGAGACCGGGACACCGGTCTTCCGCAGCGTGGCGCGCGGCGCTCCGGCCGCCTTGCCCGCCGGCTTCGCCGAGGCCTTGGCGGACGCCTTGGGCGACGTCTTGCCGGTCGGCTTGCCGCTGGGCGCCGCGCTCGGCTGCGCGGACCCGGCGACATCGGTGAGGACCGCCTTGCCGGGACCCGACCCGGCCGCCGCGGCGGGCCCGGCCGATCCGGAGTCCCCCGACGGGGTGAAGGCGGTGTACGTGGTGGTGCCGCTGAGTCCCTGCACCGGCTGCGGGCAGATCGCGGAGGTCCGCTCCACCCGGGTGTGCGTGGAGCCGGCGGGTCCGTTGGCCGGCGGGTCAGCGGGCGGACGCAGCTCGGCGATGCCGAGGGCGGCGGCCAGCACCAGGGCCGCGGCCAGCAGCGAGGCGGTGGTGGGGTTGGCGGTCACATTCCTCATCGCTCGTCAGCTCCCGGATCCGTCACGGCCGGCGCCCCGCGACCCGTACGGGTCCTGGGGTCCGCCCTGCTGCAGCCAGGGGTCGTCGGGGTCCAGCGAGCCGTAGGCACCGCCGTCCCCGGCCGCCCCGCCCTGGGCGTAGGGGTCGTAGCCGTAGCCCTGCTGCGTCTGCTCGTAGTCCCCGTAGCCGGGCTGGGGCGGCACCGGGGCGGCGTAGCCCTGCTGCTGCGAAGGGTCCCAGCCGTAGGGATCGGCCTGCTGGTAGGGCTGCTGTGCATATGCCGGGTCACCGTACGCCGGGTCGGCGTACGCCCCGTCCGAGGGGTAGGCGGGCGGCGGGTCGTAGCCGCCCGGGTAGGACTCGGAACCGGGCTGCTGCGGCAGCGACGGCTCGTACACCGGCTGCTCCTCCGCGGGGTACCCGGGCTCGGACTCCGGTTCCGCCGCCTCGGCGCCCTCGGCCGCTGCCAGTCGGCGGGCCCGGCGGCTGCCGGGCAGCGGGGGCTCGGCGGCCGCGGTCGACTCCTCCTCCGGCAGGTCGTCGTCGTTGGTGGAGCTGCGGGCGGGCAGGGCCAGCACCACCAGGGTGAGTGCCAACAGGACCTGGGCCCAGATCCAGCCGGTGTGCAGGGCTCCGTCGTGGTGCCCGACGGAGAGCCGGCCGCCGGAGGCCGGCAGGGTGAAGCCCTGCGCCCAGCCGTCCACGGTGACCGGGGTGAGGGGCTTGCCGTCCAGGGTGGCCTGCCAGCCGGAGTCGGCCCGCTCCGCGAGCCGCAGGGTGCGGCCGGCCGGGCCTGCCGGGACGGTGGTGCTGATGCTGTGGACCCCGGCCGGCACCGCGGTGGCCTTGCCGTCGGCGGTGGTGATCACTGCCCGGGCGACCGTGGCACCGTCCACCCGCCAGAGCGCGGTGCCGCCCTGCCGGCTGACCCGGGTGAGGCCCGGGGTGGTGTCCAGGACGTCCTGGACCTTGTCGATCAGCGGGGCCTGGACGAGCACGTACTCCACCGCGTACTCGGCGAGCCGGCCGGACTGGTCGCCACCGGACCCGGCCAGCAGATTGCCCACCAGGGTGGTGAGGGCGGGCTGCGGAGTGTCGGTCTCGGCGTCGCCGAGGGACTGCCCGGAGCCGCGCACCAGCGCATAGGCGACCGCCTCGCCGCCGGCGTCGCCGTGCAGCACCAGGGTCCGGGTACGGTCCACGGTGCCGGACTCGGCGGCCACAAAGGCGGGAACCTGGATCGGGTCGGTACGCCGCAGCGGATCGCCCGCGCCGCGCGCCGCCCACCACAGGCCGGTGCCGATCGGGGCCAGTACCGCGGCCAGCACCACCACGGCGGCGACCGGCTGCCGCCAGCCGAAGTCGATGCCCGCCACCCGGGCCTGCGCCCCGTCGGCGCCGATGCAGGCGGCCGCGAGCAGTGCGATCCCGGTGAGCAGGGTGGCCGGCCCGGACCAGGCCGCGACCGGCACCCCTCCGGGCTGGGGGGTGACGGTGGTGCCCGCGACGACGATGGAGAAGACCAGCCCGGCCGCGGCCGCGGCCCAGGCCGCGATCACCGCCCGGCGCCGGTCCGCGCGCAGCAGCGCGGCCAGGGCGGAGAGCACCACGCCGGCCGAGAGCAGCACGGGCGGTACGCCGGACCCTCCGGGGTTCACCAGGACCAGGCCGAGCGGGGTCGCCGAAGCGCCGCTCAGCTGGGGCAGTCCGGCCTCCAGCAGCAGCCGGGACGGCGAGCCGAGGACGTCCAGTGACCACGGCGCGAGCACCAGCACGGGGGTGCCGACGACGGCCAGGCAGCGCACGCCCAGGCGGCGCAGCGCGACCGTACCCGTGCCGTAGGCGCCGCCGCGCAGCACTGCCGCGGCGAGCGCGGCCGCGCAGAGCACCACGGCCAGCACCCAGACCACGGGGACAAAGGCGGTGACGGCGGTGAGCAGCAGTGCCGCGGTCCAGGCGCTGCGCCAGCCGGGACGGCCGCCGCGGGCGGCGGTCTCGCGGCGGATGCCGAGGCCTGCGGCCACGGCGGCGGCCCTGGCCAGCGGCGGCAGCAGCACGGCCAGCAGGGCGGTGCCGATGCGTCCCTGGGCGAGGGCCCCGGTGGCGGCGGGCAGGAAGGCGTAGGTGGCGCTGGCCCAGGCCCGTACGGCGCGGGACCCGATCAGCGGCCGGGACACCAGGTAGGCGGAGACCCCGGCCAGCGGGATGGAGAGCACCAGCAGCAGGGTGACCGCCAGGTCGGCGTTGCCCATCAGGATCCAGGACAGTACCGCCAGTGCGCCCAGGTAGGGCGGTGCGCTGCCGCCACCGCCGGCCCCGACCGGATGCCAGCCGTCCGCATAGGCGTGCCAGAGGTCGGCTGCGCGGTCGGCGGGCAGCAGCGCGCCGCCCAGCAGGGTGCCGCTGCCGAGCAGGTTGCGGCAGGCGACGAGGGCGATGAGGAGCAGCCCGGCGAAGAGCACCGGGGCGGGCCGGCGGGCGATCCGCTTGAGCCGGGCGAACTGCTCGATCTCCAGGAAGTCGGCGTCGTCGTCGGAGGGTCCGCTCTCCGAGCCGCCGTGCCGCCCGGCACCGGAGTCGTCGGCGCGCCCGGCGCCCAGCGCCCCGGCGGCCTGCTCGACGGTGAGCCGCACGGTGGCACCGGGGGCGGGGAAGAGCGAACGGTCGTCCAGCGGGGTGGCGGAGCGGGTACGTGCGCGGCGGACGCGGGCGGCCAGCACTCCGGGCAGCCGCAGCAGCACGTGCCCGAGCCCGGCGAGCTCGTCCAGGGACTGGCCGGGGGCCTTGCCGACGAGGTAGGCGACGGTGCGCAGCAGCGTGGAGAGGACCACCCGCAGGGCGATGTAGGGGAGCAGCAGGCCGCGGGAGTTCGCGAACAGGGTGAAGACGGCGCCGGCCTTGTCCACCCGGTGGGGGTGGTCGGGGGCACAGTCGATGGGGCGGCGCTCGCGGCTCGCGGCCTCGGCGTGGCGCAGTACGGCGTCGGGGGCGACCATCACCCGGTACCCCGCGGCGTTGACCCGCCAGCAGAGGTCGACGTCGTCGCGCATCAGCGGGAGGGCCCGGTCGAAGCCGCCGAGCTCCTCGAAGACGTCGCGCCGGATGAGCATTCCCGCGGTGGAGACGGAGAGCACCGGGCGGACCTGGTCGTGCTGGCCCTGGTCCTGCTCGCGGCGGTCCAGTCCGGTCCAGCGGCGGCCGGAGCGGGCGATGCTGACGCCGACCTCCAGCAGCTGCCGACGGTCGTACCAGCTGCGCAGCTTGGGGCCGACGACGGCGGCCGAGGGGGTGGAGTCGGCCACCTGGAGCAGCCGCAGCAGTGCGTCGGGGCGCGGTTCGCAGTCGTCGTGGAGCAGCCAGAGCCATTCCACGGGCTCGGTGGAGGAGCCGTGGCCGTACTGCTCGTCGTCCTCGAAGTCCTCATGGGCGGCGAGCGGGTCGCCGTACTCGTCCCGGCGGGGTGCGGCCTGCCGGCCGCCGGGGCCGGCGGGGACCAGGCTGTAGGGGAGGTCCTCGGGGCGCAGCGGATGGGTGGAGCGGACGGCCTCGCCGACGGCGGTGCCGAACCCGGTGCGGCGGGCCAGGTGCACGATGCCGTCGCCGAGGGCGTCGGCGAGCAGCCGCGGGGAGTCGTCGCCCGACCCGGTGTCGGCTGCGACGACGCGCTGGACGGGGCGCTCCTGCCCCAGAAGTCCTTCGAGGGTCTTGGGGAGCCAGCGGGCGCCGTCGTGTGCGACGACGACCGCGGTGACCAGATGCCGCGGATAGGCCGGCGGTCGGGTGTGGCTGTAGGCAGTCATCGCGTGAGCGGGCCCCGGTTCGCATGGACGGCAGGTGGTGCGCGCTGCCCACGGGCGGCAGGGGATGGTCTGCCCGGGTGTCGGCGGTGCGCGGTCCGGACGACGCGTCGCCGGATGGCGCACCACACTAACGGCTCGGACCGGCAGTCCGGTTCCGAGGTGGGAACAGCGCAGCGCCCCGCCCGGAAGGGGCGGGGCGCTGCGCGGCGATGCCGACGGCGATGCGTCAGACAGCGCTCTTCTTCAGGCGACGGCGCTCCCGCTCGGAGAGCCCGCCCCAGATCCCGAAGCGCTCGTCGTTGGCCAGCGCGTACTCCAGGCACTCGGACCGCACCTCGCAGGCGAGGCAGACCTTCTTGGCCTCTCTGGTCGAACCGCCCTTTTCAGGGAAGAACGACTCGGGGTCGGTCTGGGCGCACAGAGCACGTTCCTGCCAGCCGAGCTCCTCCTCGGTGTCCTCACCGATCATCAGCTCAAAGAGCTCGCTCATGTGGCGTGCCTCCTAGCCCCTCTGCGCTTCCCCGTGGTGCTGCCGTTTTGCGGTTGCGGTGAACGACACGAGTGAAATTACAAGTGCGTCACTCTGGCTCAGTCAAGCCGGGCTCTGGTATTGGCCTGCGGATTCACTCCCCGGAACCAAGGGGCCACGATTAGTGTGCATATTCGGGCAAAGCGGAACCTTGGCTTCGAGGATGCGGTCCCGCGTGATCCGGGACCGCCCTCCACTCACGACGCCCGCAGGGTCCCTGACGGTTGCCCGACCGGCGGCGGAGGCGATGTGGATCACAGCCCGATAACGGATCGACAGGACTGATGACGCGCTGCTTCCCGGTGATCTTTACGCGCAAACACCGTGGCTCAGAGATCCATCGATCGGGTGACAGCCCGGGACCGCCGCGATGACAAGTTGACATCCGGCGGCCGGACAGGGTCTCCTTGGCCCCATGTCAGTGCGCATCACGTCCCGGAGCCTCCCTGTGGAGCTCCGCCGTGCTGCCAGTGCACTGTGTTGTCCTCGCTCCTGCTGTCTGTAGCGCTGTAGCGCCGCAGGAGCCGGGTGGCCCTCGACGGCCCCGACCTCTCCGCGGCCCACGCCCAGTCGGCACACCGCCCCGGCCCCCTGCCTGAGCGCACCCCCGAGCCCTGCGGCCGTTGTGCGCCACCGCTCCCGCGAGGACCTCCCGTGCACCGCACCCCCCTCCACACCCCCGCTCCCCACAGCCGCTGGACCGACGGCCTCAGCGACCTCTCCATCGCCGGCGATCCCATGGCCTTCCCCCACCTCGCCGTGGACAACGCCCCACGCCACCCCGTCACGGTCGCCGGCTTCGCCGCGCTCGCCCGCCGGACCGCCGCCGACCGGGCCCGCTGGCAGCCGCTGGTCCGCTACGACGCGCTCACCCGCTGGTACGCCCGCCTGGAGACCGGCCCCGGCTACGAGGTCTGGCTGCTCAGCTGGCTGCCCGGCCAGTCCAGCGGACTGCACGACCACGGCGCCTCCTCCGGCGTGCTGACGGTCGTTCAGGGCGAGCTGACCGAACGCTCCCTGGGCCGCTCCGGCGAGTCCACCCGCACCCTGCGGCCCGGCGCGCAGCGGGTGTTCGCACCCGGATACGTCCACGAGGTGGTCAACACCGCACTGGAGCCCGCGGTCAGCATCCATGTCTACGCCCCCGGCCTGGTCGAGATGAACCAGTACGGCGCCACGGCCGCCCCGGCCGGACAGGCCGCGTACGAGGGCGGTTGACCGCCCGGGCCGCGACGCCTGGAAGGATGGCGGTATGCGCATCGTGGTACTGGCCGGAGGAATCGGCGGCGCGCGCTTTCTGCGCGGACTCAAGGCGGCCGCCCCCGGCGACGAGATCACCGTCATCGGCAACACCGGCGACGACATCCACCTCTTCGGGCTGAAGGTCTGCCCGGACCTCGACACCGTGATGTACACCCTCGGCGGGGGCATCCACGAGGAACAGGGCTGGGGCCGGGCCGCGGAGACCTGGTCGGTCAAGGAGGAGCTCAAGGCGTACGGCGTCGGCCCGGACTGGTTCGGCCTGGGCGACCGGGACTTCGCCACCCACATCGTCCGCACCCAGATGCTCGCCGCCGGCTATCCGCTCAGCGCGGTCACCGAGGCGCTGTGCGCCCGCTGGCAGCCCGGGGTGCGGCTGATCCCGATGTCCGACGACCGGGTCGAGACCCATGTCCTGATCGAGGACGCGGAGGGCCGCCGGGCCGTCCACTTCCAGGAGTACTGGGTGCGGCTGCACGCCGAGGTGCAGGCGCAGGCGATCCTGCCGGTCGGGGCCGAGGACGCCAAGCCCGCCCCGGGTGTGCTGGAGGCGATCGCGGAGGCGGACGTCGTCCTCTTCCCGCCGTCCAACCCCGTGGTCTCCATCGGCACCATCCTCGCCGTGCCCGGCGTCCGCCAGGCGCTCGCCGAGGCGGACGCGCCCGTGGTGGGCCTGTCCCCCATCGTCGGCGGCGCCCCGGTGCGCGGCATGGCCGACAAGGTGCTGGCCGCCGTCGGGGTGGAGTCCACCGCCGACGCCGTCGCCCGGCACTACGGCCCCGGGCTGCTGGACGGCTGGCTGGTGGACACCGCCGACGCGGCCGCCGTGGCCGCGGTGGAGGAGGCCGGGATCGTCTGCCGGGCGGTGCCGCTGATGATGACCGACGTCGACGCCACCGCCGCGATGGCCCGTGCGGCCCTGGCGCTGGCCGAGGAGGTGCGCGGGTGACCACGTACTCGGTGTGGGCGCTCCCCGGCGTCCCCGAGATCCGCCAGGGCGACGACCTGGCCGCCGCGGTCGCCGCCGCGGCCCGCGCCGAGGGGCAGCCCGGTCTGCTCGACGGCGACATCCTGCTGGTGACCTCCAAGGTGGTCAGCAAGGCCGAGGGCCGGGTGCTGGCCGCCGCCGACCGGGAGGCCGCCATCGACGCCGAGACGGTCCGGGTGATCGCCCGCCGGGGCCGCACCCGGATCGTGGAGAACCGCCAGGGCCTGGTGATGGCCGCCGCCGGGGTGGACGCCTCCAACACCGCCCCGGGCACCGTGCTGCTGCTCCCCGAGGACCCCGACGCCTCGGCCCGGGCCCTGCGGGCCCGGCTGCGCGACCTCACCGGCGCCGAGGTCGCCGTGGTGATCACCGACACCTTCGGCCGCCCCTGGCGCAACGGCCTCACCGACGTCGCCATCGGCGCGGCCGGCCTCACCGTGCTGGACGACCACCGCGGCTCCACCGACAGCCACGGCAATGAGCTGTCGATGACCGTCACCGCCACCGCCGACGAACTCGCCGCCGCCGGCGACCTGGTCAAGGGCAAGACCGCGGGCATGCCGGTCGCCGTGGTCCGCGGCCTGGGCCGGGTCACCACCGCCGAGCACGGGCCCGGTGCCCGGCCGCTGATCCGCGCCGCGGCGGACGACATGTTCCGGCTGGGCACGTCCGAGGCGGTACGCCAGGCCGTCACACTGCGCCGCACCGTCCGGGAGTTCACCGGCGAACCGGTGGACGGCGGTGCCGTACGCCGCGCGGTCGCCGCAGCCGTCACCGCGCCCGCACCGCACCACACCACCCCCTGGCGCTTTGTGCTGCTGGAGACCGAGGCGGCACGCGGCAAGCTGCTGGACGCCATGCTCGACGCCTGGCGCAGCGACCTGCGGGAGCTGGACGGCTGGAGCGAGGAGCGCATCGCCCGCCGCACCCGGCGCGGCGATGTGCTCCGGGACGCCCCCTACCTGGTGGTGCCGTGCCTGGTCGCCGACGGTGCCCATGACTACCCCGACGAGCGGCGCAGTGCCGCGGAGCGGGAGATGTTCGTGGTGGCCATGGGCGCGGCCGTGCAGAATCTGCTGGTCGCCCTGGCCGGGGAGGGCTACGGCTCGGCCTGGGTGTCGTCCACCATGTTCTGCCGGCCGACCGTACGGGAGGCGCTGGACCTCCCCGACGGCTGGGACCCGATGGGCGCCGTCGCCGTCGGCCGGCCCGCCGCCGCACCCCCGCAGCGGCCGGCCCGCCCGGCTGACCCCTTCGTCATCACCCGCTGAGCGACCGGCAACGGCCTGCGGCACCGCCGGGGAGGCGGAAGCGGAAGGGGAAGCACGCCCGGGAACTCCCGGGAGAGGATGGGCAGCCGGCCCGCTGGAGGGGGAGAGAAACAGCGGGTCGGCTGCGAGGCCCGGCCTGACGTGCGGGTGGCCACGGTGCCCGTACCGGTGGCCACCGACGGCCGAGCGGCCTGAGGTGTCCCACTGATCGGCTGCCCCTCATCACACGGGCAAAACGTTCAGATTGCCCGGAAGTCCCGGGGCGCGAAGCGCGGCGCCCGGCGCGGTGCATGCAACCCGGTGAGACAGATCAGCCGGCAGGCCCGGTGGCGGTGCCCCCGGTAGGGCTCCAGCAGCTCCAGCATCCCCGCGTCGTCGGTGCGGTGGCGCCCGGCCAGTGCCCAGCCGACGGTGTTGGGCAGGTGCAGGTCCCCGACGGTGACCGCGTCCGGGTCCCCATTGCTGCGCTGCACGATCTCTGCGGCCGTCCACGGCCCGATGCCGGGCACCGCGGTGAGCCTGGCGGCCGCGGCCGCCGGCTCCATGGCGGACGCCTCCTCCAGCCGCGGCGCCAGCCGGGCCGCCCGGACCACGGTGCCGGCCCGCTTGGCGTCCACTCCGGCGCGGTGCCACTCCCACGAGGGCACCATCACCCAGTCCCGCGCGGACGGGGCGACCCTCATCCGGGCGACCGGTGAGTCCTGGCCGCCGGCCGGTCCCGGCGCCGGCGTGCCGAACCGCTGGAGCAGCAGCCGCCAGCCCCGGTACGCCTCGTCCGAGGTGACCTTCTGCTCCAGCACCGAAGGCACCAGCGCTTCCATGACCAGACCGGTCCGGCCGATCCGCAGGCCCGGGTGGCGCCGGTGGGCGTCGTAGAGCACCTGGTGGCGCGGGTCGGGGGCGAACCCCGAGGGGTCGTCGCCGTCACCGAGCCAGGACGGCAGCCGGTCCAGCAGCCACTCCGCGCCCGGCCCCCAGGCCTGCGCCTCCACGGTGCCCTGCGCGGGCAGCGCGGCGATCCGCACGGTGCCGGGCCCGGCCGGGGTCCGGGAGGCCCGCCACACGGCACCGTCCGGTGTCGTGCGGTACGCGGGATCGCCCGGCCCCCGGCGCAGGCAGCCCAGGGTGAGGCCCGGGTCGACCGGGTATGCGGGCCGCCAGACGCGCTGCTGCGCGGCCCCGGCGGATGCCGGGCCGGGCGCGGATCTGGGCGGCGGGACGGTCATGGCCGTCCAGCCTACGCGGCTGCTACCTCCCCTGGAGTTCTGCCGCCTCGCTGCGGATGTCGTCGAGGTCGGCATAGAGAACGTCGCCCGGGCACTGGGTGGCAAGCGCGTCGCGGTGTCCGGAGATGGCCTGGAGGGTGGTCCTCCTGGAACCCAGCGCAGCCGTGCCCAGTGGACTGCGGCCGCCGATCCCGAGCTTCCAGGCGGCGACCCTGGCGATGGCGTCCAGCATCTCCTCGGGCACCTCCCCGGTGCTGAAGGTGCCCAGGGCCGCGATCCCCGCGGAGTTGTCGTTGTAGCCGAGGGTGTGGGCGCCCAGCACCGGGCGGTCGACGCCGCCGGCACGGCCCTCGTAGATGGTGCCGCACTTGTCGACCAGGAAGTTGTAGCCGATGTCCCGCCAGCCGTTGCTCTTCACGTGGTAGCGGTAGATGGAGCGGACCACCGCGTCCGCCTCGGAGCAGTCGTAGTCGTTGCCGGTGGCGGTGTGGTGGATGAAGACGACCTTCACCGTGCCGGTGTACTCCGGATCGCCGCTGAGCAGGGACTCGTCCGCGTTCCAGCCCGCCCGGGTGACGATGCTGGGCCGGTCGGCGGTGTAGGCACGGTGGGCGAGACGCCGGCCTGCGTCGCCCGGTCCGGCGGCGGGGAGCACCCGGGGCTCGACCGAGCTGTGCGCTCCGGTGCCCGGGTCCACCAGGTCGACCCGCAGTCCGGCGGGCAGTCCTGAGGGGCCCGGCGCCGCCTGCACCTGGATGCCGTCGGACGGCCCGGCCCAGAACGGGGCGGTGGCGCCGCGGGCGCCCGGGCCGTCGCGCTCGGCGGATCCGACGTCGGGGGCGTCGTCGGAGGCCCCGGTCACCTGCTTCCAGTCGCTCCAGCTGCCGGTCCTGCGGTCCCGGATCCGGATCCGCACCCGGCCGTCCAGTGGGGCACGGGGGTTGTCCCAGGTGACGCCGAGCAGGTCGAAGGGCCGGGTGCGGACAGCGGGCACCTCCAGGATCCGCGGGCTCCCGCCGACCACCCGCACGCCCGGCCCGCCGGCGGCCAGCGGGATGGTGGTGGTGTAGCCCCCGGGATCGGTGCCGGGCGCGGCGGCGACCGCGTCCCCGGGAACCAGCCCGGCTCGGACCGTGGTGTCCGCCGGGCTCCCGCCGGTCAGGCTCTGCAGGGCCACGACGGCGGCGCACCCCGCCCCCAGTGCTGTCAGGAGAGTAAGACGCATAAAAGGGATATTGAGCCCATAACGTCCATGACGCCACCTCAACTGGCGAACCGACAGATTCCGCGTCCCGACCGGCCCACACCGCCGCAGATAGGTGCCACGCCCGCGCACACCGCGGACACATCCAGGGCTTAGTCTGGGGCGCACCATGACTGCGACATTCGCCGCCGACGCCCGCACCCCCGCCGACCTGCTGCGATCCGCGCTCGACGGGGACCCCGCCCGCCCCCTGGTCACCTTCTACGACGACGGCACAGGGGAGAGAGTCGAACTCTCCGTCAAGACGTTCGACAACTGGGTCGCCAAGACCTCCAACCTGCTCCAGGACGAACTGGGCGCAGGGCCCGGAGACACCGCCGCCCTGCTGCTGCCCGCCCACTGGCAGACCGCCGTCTGGCTGCTCGCCTGCTGGTCGGTCGGGGTCACCGCCGCCCCCGGCGGCGACCCGGCCGCAGCCGACCTGGTGGTCAGCGGCCCGGACGGCCTGGAAGCCGCCCAGGCCTGCTCCGGCGAACGGGTGGCGCTGGCGCTCCGCCCGCTCGGCGGCCGCTTCCCGCAGCGCCCGGCCGGATTCCTGGACTACGCGACCGAAGTACCCGCCCAGGCCGACCGGTTCGCACCGTACTCACCGGTCGACCCGGATGCGCCCGCGCTGTCGATCGGAGCCGGCGGGCCGGAACTGCGGCTCACCGGCGAGGAGGCGGTGCAGCAGGCCCGCGCGGGAGCCACCCGGCTCGGCGTCGGTCCGGGCGACCGGGTGCTGTCCACACTGCCGTACGACTCATGGGAAGGCCTGGAGGCCGGGCTGCTGGCACCGCTGGCCGCCGGCGGTTCGGTGGTGCTGTGCCGCAACTCCGGTGCGCTCACGGCCGAACAGTGGGAGAAGCGGATCTCCTCCGAGCGGGTCACCGTGCAGCTGGGCTGACGTCCGCCGGGCGGTTTCGGGCGGCGCCCGCGGGGGTGGGCGCCGCCCCGACGCACATGTTCTCGATCTCTCGTGCAACCTTGCGATTCATCCGGGTGTCTGACTGGACGTAACCGCCAGACAGCCGCCCGCCCGCCGCACCGGGCTCGCGGCGCCTGTGCACGACTCACAGGGGGATCAAGAATCGCCGTGTCCACTTCTTCCGACACCCCCGAGCCTCCGGAGCAGCCCGTCCCCGCGTCCTCCGGCACCGCCGAGGACCCGCAGAGCGAGCCCGGGGCAGCCCGCACCGGCGCTCCCGGCTCCGACTCCGATGCCTCCGACACCACCGAATCCACCGCTCCGGCCGACGGCACCACCGATGCCGACACCCCGGCCGAGGGCACCACTGACTCCGCGACTCCGGCCGAAGGCACCGCCGATGCCGACGCCGACTCCACCGCTCCGGCAGACGACTCCGCCGAAGCCGCGACCCCTGACGACGGCAGCCCTGACGACGACGCCCCCGACGCCCCCGACACCGGCACCCCTGCCGACGCCATCGCCGCGGCAACCGCCGTGCGGCGCAGGCGCCGGCGTCGGCTGCTCGCCGCCGGAGCGGGCACCCTGGCGCTGCTGCTGACCGCGGGCGGCGGCAGCGTCTGGTGGGCGTACCACCGACTGGACGGCAACATCCGTACGGACACCGCCACCAACCAGATCCTTCAGCACGAGGAGTCGGCCCGGCCGACCCACAACACCGCTCCGGCCACCTACAACGCCGAGAACATCCTGCTGATCGGCAGTGACGACCGCAGCGGCGCCAACTCCAAGTACGGCGACTCGGGTGGCCAGCGCTCCGACACCACCATCCTGCTGCACCTGTCCGCGGACCGTAAGCGCGCGGTGGCGGTCTCGATACCCCGTGACGCCATGGTCCAGGTGCCCAGCTGCGAGCGGCCGGACGGTTCCCACACCTCTCCGCAGCATGTGCAGTTCAACTGGGCCTTCGAGTTCGGCGGCGCGGCATGCACCATACGCACCGTGGAGGACCTCACCGGTATTCGTATCGATCACCATCTGATCGTCGACTTCTCCGGCTTCAAGAAGATGGTGGACGCGGTCGGCGGGGTGGACGTCTGCCTCGCCCAGGACGTCCACGACAGGGACGCCAAGCTGGATCTCCCGGCCGGCCCGCACAAGCTCAACGGGGAGCAGGCCCTGGGCTTCGTACGGGTACGGGAGACGCTCGGTGACGGCAGCGACACCCAGCGGATGGGCCGGCAGCAGGAGTTCCTGGCCTCGCTGGTCAAGAAGGTGCAGAGCGACGGGGTGCTGCTCAACCCGACCAAGCTGTGGCCCCTGCTGGACTCCGCGACCTCGGCGATCACCGCCGACCCCGGGCTGAGTTCGCTCAGTGCGCTGTACGACCTTGCGGAGAGCCTGCGGTCGATGCCGACGGAGAATGTGGCCTTCCTGACCGCGCCGCGCGAGCCGTACCCGGCGGACCACAACCGCGACCAGCTGGTGCAGCCCGCGGCCGGCATGCTCTTCCAGGCGCTCGCACAGGACCGTCCGGTCCAGGTGACATCCGGGCCGGCGCCGACCGCCACCACGGAGGGCGGGGAGAGCACCGCCACTCCCTCGCCGTCCGGATCCGCGACCGCGACCGGATCCGCGACGGCGTCGGCGTCGGCGTCCGCCACGGCCTCCGCGCCCGGCGACAGCGCCGGTGTCGCGGCCGCACTGACCTTCTCCGGTCGCACAGCCGACCAGAACATCTGTGGCAAGGGATGACCACGGTCTCTTAAAATCCCTGCCGCTCTGGGGAGTTATGTCCGATTTGCACTATGCGGGATTTGTCACGTGGCTGCCTAGCGGCTGAACTAGGCAGCTAGTGTGAGCCCGGTCGGCTCGGCGTACCCGCTCCGGCACCGGCTCCGCAGCAGCGGCAGGACACCGGCACCAAACGCACAGCACAGCACATCACTCGCGCAGGGGGAGCGCGGACCGGCAAGGCGGAGGGGTTACAACCGTGAACGCGGGAGACGGCCGTATGCGCGGCGCCTCGGGCAACGGCCCCGACTGGTCGGACGGTGGAGATCCGGCGGACCAGTGGGTGCTCGACCCCGCGACCGGCAACTACCGGTTGCGGACGGACGGCCCCGGCCCGGGCAGGGCCACCACCGCCCGGCGGCCCGGCGTGCCCCAGCAGGGCCGCCCCGGCCCCCGCCGGCCGGCCGGCCCGGGCGGCGGCGCCCCCGCCGGTGACTCCGGCCGCCTCCGCGCCCCCTCCCCCGGCGGCACACCCCCCGGCATCCCCGCGCAGGGCGGCGACACGCACCCCGGCATCCCCGCCCAGGGCGGCGGCCGGGCCGCGGCCCGCCGGGCCCGTACCGGCCAGGGCTCCGCCTCCGAGGCTCCCGCCGAGACCGCGGTCGGCGGCCGGGCCGCCCGCCGCAAGGCGGGCAAGACCCCCACCCGCAGCCGCCGGGTGCTCAAGTGGACCGCCTGGACGGGCGCCTTCGTCCTGGTGGCCGGCTGCGCCGGCGGCTACTACGCGTACCAGCACCTCAACGGCAACATCACCGGCGTCAACGTCAACCTCGGCGACGAGGCCAAGCGCCCCAAGGCCGCCACCAAGGCGGTCAACATCCTGGTGATCGGCACCGACAGCCGGCAGGGCCTGGGCAAGAAGTACGGCGACGCCGGCAGCGTCGGCCATGCCGACACCACCTTTCTCTTCCATGTCTCGGCGGACCGCACCAACGCCACCGCCATCTCCATCCCGCGCGACCTGATGGTGCCGATCCCGGAGTGCACCACCGGCGGCAAGACCATCCCCGGTTCGGCACGGGCGATGTTCAACACCAGCCTGGGGCAGGACGACCGCGACCCGGGATGCACCTGGAAGACCGTCGAGCAGATGACCGGGGTCCGCATCGACCACTTCGTGGAGGTCAACTTCGAGGCGGTGAAGACCATCTCGACCGCCGTCGGCGGAGTCGAGGTGTGCGCGGCCAAGGATCTGGTCGACCCCCAGTCGCACCTCAACATGACCAAGGGCAAGCACGTCATCGAGGGCGACGAGGCGCTGGCCTTCGTCCGCACCCGGCACGCGGTGGGCTTCGGCGGCGACCTGACCCGTATCCCGCTCCAGCAGCAGTTCATCAGCGGACTGATCCGCAAGGTGAAGAGCGACGGCACGCTCACCAGCCCCAGCAAGCTGTGGTCGCTCGCCAACGCAGCCACCAAGGCGCTCACCGTCGACCAGTCCATCGCCAGCGTCCTGAAGCTGAAGGACCTCGCCCAGGACCTCGGCACCGTGGACACCAAGCACATCACCTTCGCCACCGCCCCGGTGCTGGACGACCCGACGGACAAGAACCGGCTGGTCCTCAAGGAGCCGGACGCCACCCAGCTGTTCGCCATGGTGGCCGCCGACAAGTCGCTCACCAAGGTCACCAAGAAGACCACGGCCTCCACCGCACCGTCGCCGGCCGCCACCACCAAGGCCGCGCCGGCCGATGTGCGGGTCACGGTGAAGAACGGCAGCGGGGTCACCGGCCTGGCACAGGCCACCGTGGACTGGATGCAGAACACCGAGGGCTATCTGCGCAGCAGCAACGGCGCCAACGGGCCGGCCACGGCCAAGACCACGCTGTACTACGCGCCCAACCACGCCGACCAGGCGCGCACCCTGGCCGCCGCGATGGGCCTGCCCGCCTCGCAGATGAAGGCCACCACCCAGTACGGCACCGGGGCCAAGGACCCGATGCTGCTGATCCTGGGAAAGGACTTCAAGCAGCCCGGTGTCTCGCTGACCGTTCCCACGGCCGCGCCCTCCAACCTCCAGCGGGTCGAGGCCGACGACACCAACGTCTGCGCCAAGTGAGGCAGGCCCGGGACACGGTCGGTGACCGTTCCCGTGCGCTGCGCATTCGAATTCACCGACATAAAAGGTTGCACTCGGCGCCTGTGATCTGAATCACAGTCGATTATTGCCCTATTCATTCCCTGGAACGTGTGCACGAATGGCTGCCGAAAGGTAGGTTACGGAAAGATAGAGGTCCCCTGCGGACCCTCCGCAACCTCCCCCGGAGCAGGTGAACCGTCCTCATGGCCACGCACCACAGCACCGCCGAGCCGGGTGGGGCACCTGTCCCGCCCCTGGACGGCAGCCCCTCCATACCCCGGCAGCGCCGTGCCCACGGCGGCCCCGGGAAAAGCCGGGGAAATCGCCGCAAACCCAAGACCGGATTCAAGCGGTATCTGAAACCGATAGCCATCGGCGCGGGTGTCTGCGTGGTCCTCACCACCGCCTCGGGATGGCTTTACTACCAACACCTGAACAGCAATATCAAGACCGCGAAGAAGAATCTCAGCGATCAGCAGGGAAAGCGCACCGCGCCCAATGCCTTCGGTCAGGTCCCGCTGAACATCCTGCTGCTGGGCTCCGACAGCCGGGCCACCGCGCGGGCCCGGGCACTGGGCGGCGGAAAGAACCTCAAGGACAATCCGCCGCTGGCAGACGTGCAGATGCTGCTCCATGTCTCGGCCGACCGCACCAACGCCTCGCTCATCTCCATACCCCGCGACACCATGGTGGATATTCCGGACTGCCACAGCGAGGACGGCAAGAACTACCCCGACATGCCGTACACGCGCATCAACGCGTCGCTGGCGAACGGCGGACCCGGCTGCACCGTCGGCACCTGGACCAGGCTCACCAACCTCAACATCGACCATTTCATGATGATCGACTTCGGTGGCGTGGTGGACATGGCCCAGGCGGTCGGCGGGGTGCATGTCTGCGTCGACATGAACCTCTACGACCGCAAGACCAAGCTGGGCGGCACCGGTCTGAAGCTGCCCAAGGGCGACAATGTGCTCAACGCCCAGCAGTCGCTGCTCTGGCTGCGCACCCGTGACGCCTGGGGCAGCGACCTCAACCGCACCAAGGCGCAGCACATGTACCTCAGCTCACTGGTGCGGTCGCTGAAGGGGAACGGCACCCTCACCAACCCCGGCAAGCTGATGGACCTGGCCGAGGCCGCCACCAAGGCGATCAAGCCCGACGACGACCTCGACACCGTCAAGAAGCTCTACGACCTGGGCACCGAGCTGCGGAAGGTACCGGCGAAGCGGATCACCACGCTCACCATCCCGGTGCTCCCGGATCCCAAGAACCCCAACGCCACGGTGGTCCTCAACAAGCCTGCCGCGGACCGCATATGGCAGATGCTGCTCGACGACGTGCCGCTGGACAAGAACGGCGGCAAGGCGAAGCCCAAGCCCACCGCCTCGCCGAGCAAAAGCGCGCCGGCGGCCGCGCCCGTCGACAAGGCCTCCGTCGCGGTGACCGTGCAGAACGCCACCACCGTCACCCACCGGGCCGCGACGATCGCCACCGCGCTGACCGGGACGGGCTTCGCCATGGCCAAGGTCGGCGATCCCGCCAACGCACCCTCGCAGGCCACCACCACGCTCACCTTCAGTGCCGCGCACAAGGCCGAGGCGCAGGCCGTGGCCACCGCGCTCAAGCTGCCCGCCTCAGCGCTGCGGGAGTCCGCCTCGGCAGGCGCCCCCGCGCTGATTCTCGGCGACGACTGGACGACCGGCACCACCTTCCCGGTGAAGCCGAAGCCCAAGGCCGGTGACCTGCCTGTCGGCGTCGAGACCAAGAACTCGGCGGACACCACGGACTGCATGCACGTCGTGTCGCAGGGCGGCATATACACCTACTGACCGGATCCCAGAAAGCGACTCACCGCCATGAGTGCCCAGGATCGCCCCACTCCGCCCGAGAACACCGCCGCCCCCGGCAGGGCCGCGCCGGACACCCCGGCCTCCATTCCGCGGCAGCGCGGCGCCGGCCCCAGCCGCCGTAGGCCCAAGAGCGGATGGAAGCGGTTCATCAAGCCGGTGGCGATAGGAACCGCGGTGACGGTGGCGGCCGGCTGCGGTGGTGTGTACCTCTACATCCAGCACCTCAACTCCAACATCACCAAGGCCCCCAAGAGCGCCGGCAACTCCGCCCCACCGGGCGGCAAGGCCGACGCCCAGGGCCGTACGGCGATGAACATCCTGTTGATAGGCACCGACAGCCGTAAGGGCCTGGGCGGGAAGTACGGCGACAAGGAGAACGTCGGCAAGGGCAACAACGACGTCGACATCCTGCTGCACGTCTATCCCGACCGTAAGTCCGCCGTCGCCGTCGACCTGCCGCGCGACACCCTGGTCAACCACCCGCCCTGCACCGATCCGGTGACCAAGCAGGTCTACGGCCCGATGACCCGGATGCCGCTCAACATGGCGCTCAGCCGGGGCGGCCCCGGCTGTGTGGTGGACACCGTGCAGAAGATCACCGATCTGCGGATCGACCACTTCCTGATGGTCAACTTCGAAGGCGTCAAGGACCTCACCAATGCGGTGGGCGGCGTGGACGTCAATCTCTGCCAGCCGATCCACGACTCCGACTCCCACCTCGACCTCCCCGCCGGCCCCTCGCACCTCGACGGCGACCAGGGCCTGGCCTTCGTCCGCACCCGCCATGCCGTGCAGGACGGCAGCGCCGTCGGTCGGTTCTCCATGCAGCGGGCCTTCCTCGCCTCGCTCTTCCGCCAGATGACCAGCGCCGGCACCCTGCTCAACCCCACCAAGCTCACCCCGCTCGCCGAGGCGGCCACCAAGGCGCTCACCGTCGACCCCGACCTGGGCTCGGTCACCGCCCTGACGGGCCTCGCCGACGACCTCAAGGCGATCAAGCCCGACAAGGTGGCCTTCCTCCAGCCGAAGGTCAGCTACACCCCCAGGGACCTGGCCGACCCCAACCGGAGCGAGAAGGACGAGTTCGTCCAGCCGCAGGCCGACCAGATCTTCGCCATGCTGCTCGCCGACCGCTCACTCACCGGCAAGCCGGCGGCCAAGCCTGCGAGCGCCTCCGCCAGCCCCACCCACAGTGCCGAGCCGACCGTGGTCCCCTCGCAGGTGACCGTGACGGTGCTCAACGGCACCACCACCAGGAACGGCGCCGCCTCCGTGGGCGCCACCGCGCTCACGGCGCTCGGCTACCACGCCACATCGGGCAATGCGCCGCAGAAGGGCGTGCAGACCAGCACCGTCACCTACGCCCAGGCCGACCAGCAGGCGGCCGCCCAGTCGGTGGCCCGGTCCCTGGGGCTGCCGGCCTCGGCGGTGAAGGTGGGCGGCACCGGCAGAGGGGTTGTCGTCACCATCGGCGCCGACTTCCCGCAGACCATCCCCACCGCGAAGCCCAGCATCCCGGTGCCGACCGCACTGCCCACCGATGTCAAGGTGCACAAGGCGGACGACACCAGCTGCACCTCCAAGGGCAACGGCCTCCTCACCCAGTAGCGGGCGCCAGCACGCCGTCCCGCTCCAGGTACTCCTCCGCCGTACGGGGGCAGCGCCATCGCACGGCGCCGTCCCCGCCGTCCGGACCCAGCTGCTCCAGCGGCTCCCCGGCCCGGCCGACCCACTTGAGGCGGCGGGCCGGGACCCCTGCGACCAGGGCGAAGTCGGGTACGTCGCGATGCACCACGGCACCCGCCGCGACCAGTGCCCAGCGGCCGACGGTCACCCCGGCGACCAGCACCGCCCGGGCGCCCACCGAGCACCCCTGACGGAGCGTCACCCCTCTGGCGTCCCAGTCGTCGCCGCGCTTGAGCTTGCCGTCCGGGTCGACCGAGCGCGGATAGAGGTCATTGGTGAGCACCGCCGCAGGGCCGACGAAGACACCGTCCTCCAGCACCGCCGGCTCGTACACCAGGGCGTGGTTCTGCAGCTTGACGCGGTCTCCGAGCCGTACTCCCGGCCCGACGTAGGCGCCGCGGCCGATGATGCAGTCGCTGCCGACCACGGCCTCCTCGCGGATCTGGGCCAGATGCCAGACGACGGTGCCGTCACCGACCGCGGCACGCTCGTCCACGTCGGCGCTCGGCTGGATACGTGGTCCACCGTGCGCCGCTGCGCTGTGCGCCGCTCCGCTGTGCGCCGCTCCGCCGTGCGCTGCCGCGCCGTCCGCTGCTCCGCCGTGTGCCATGGGCCGCCCCTTCCCGATCGCCCGCGTGTGGTGGCGCGAGCGTATCCAGCCGGGGCGGCCGGTGCGGGGAGGTTCAGCGCTCGGCGAGGCTGCCGTCGGGGCTCGGGGTGCCGTCGAGGGTGCGGGTGCCGACCGCCCCCTTCTCGGGGGCCCTGCTGCCGATGACCTTGCGGGCCAGCGAGCGCGGAGAGGTGAGGAAGCCCCAGCCCCAGGTCATGTGCATGGTGGCGAGTGCCAGGGGGAGCTGGAGCCGGGCCTTCAGCGACAGTCCGCGGCCCTCCTTCAGCGAGCCCAGCAGGATCGCCGCGGCATAGCCGCCGGGCACCACCAGGAAGAGCGGGTGCAGCGCGGCGCCCAGCACCAGTCCGCCGACCACTCCGGCCAGCGCGGCCGGCGGGGCGAGATAGCGCAGATTGACCGAGCCGCGGTGGTAGCGGGTGACCACCCGGCGCCAGCGGCCGTAGTCCTTGTACTGCTTGGCGAGCGCCCGCACGCTGGGACGCGGCCGGTAGGAGACCTTCAGCTCGGGGGTGAACCAGATCAGCCCGCCGCCCTGGCGGATACGGTAGTTGAGCTCCCAGTCCTGGGCGCGGATGAACTCCTCGTTGTAGCCGCCCAGCCGCTCCAGCACCTCGCGGCGGAAGACGCCCAGGTAGACGGTGTCGGCGGGGGCCGCCTCACCGCCCGTGTGGAAGGCGGCGTTGCCGACCCCGATCCGGGAGGTCATGGCCGCCGCGACGGCCTTCTCCCACTCGGTCTCGCCCTCGGCGTGCATGATGCCGCCGACATTGGCCGCATCCCGCTCGTCCATCAGCCGCACCGCGGTGGCGATGTAGCCGGGGGTCAGCATGCCGTGGCCGTCGACCCGCACCACCACGGGGTTGCGGGAACCGCGGATGGCAGCGTTCAGCGCGGCCGGGGTGCGGCCGGTGGGGTTGGGCACGGTGTGCACCCGGGGATCCTCGGCGACCAGCTCGGCGGCGATCTCGTCGGTCCGGTCGCTGGACGGGCCCAGGGCGATCACCACTTCGAGCCCCCCGGCGTACTCCTGCTCCAGGATGTGCCGGACAGCGGTCCGCAGGTGTCGTTCCTCGTTGAGCACCGGCATGATCACGGAGACCGCCGGCAGCTCCTCGGCAGTGTTGGCGCTCATCGCGCCCACCGTACAGGTGCCGGGCACCTGTCCGCTCCGTCGGATGCGAGCCGGTTCGACCGGATGTCAAGCCAAAACGGAATCTTTCGCTTGAAAGGACGCATGGTGAACGCCCGGCGGCGTGTGCTGCGGCTTCTCCGGGGTGCCCCCGCCTAGCCTCACAGCGATGCCCGACGATCCCGCCCCCTCCACCGGCAGCAGCACTCCCCCACGGCCGCGGCGCTGGGAGCTGTGGCTGGCCGCAGTCGCCGCCGCCGCCGTGCTGATCGCCGCCGGCATCGGCTGGAGCGTGCTGCACGGCATCGGGCACGCCATCGGCCGGATCGACGCCTTCAGCGGTATCGGCAACCGCCCCGCCGCCACCGGCAGCGCGGAGAACTTCCTGCTGGTCGGCACCGACGACCGCGAGGGCATCCCGCCGCGTGAGCTGAAGCATGTGCTGCATGCCGGCGGAGTCTCCTGCCACTGCACGGACACCATGATGCTGGTCCACCTCTCCCGCAACCGCGACCGCGCGACCGTGATCAGCATCCCCCGCGACTCCTATGTCACCATCCCCGCCCACACCGACCTGGCCACCGGTAAACCGGTGACCGCAGGGCGGGGAAAGATCAATGCCGCCTACGGCCTGGGCGGCGCCCCGCTCACCGTGCAGACCGTGGAGCAGGCCACCGGTATCCGCATCGACCACTACCTCCAGGTCGACTTCCGCTCCTTCATCTCCACGGTCGACGCCCTCGGCGGTGTCTCGGTCTGCACCACCGTCCCGCTCCACGACCCCTACTCCGGTCTGGACCTGCCGGCCGGCACCACCCGGCTGGACGGCGCCGGCGCCCTCAAGTACGTCCGCGCCCGGCATCTGGACGCCAGCTCCGACCTGGGCCGGATGCAGCGCCAGCAGCATCTTGTGGCGCAGATCCTGCGCCAGGCCACCAGCGGCGGCATCCTGCTCAACCCCACCAGGCTCAGCCATGTGCTGACCACCGCGCTGAAGTCGGTCAAGGTCGACCGGGGCCTCTCCACCGAGGATCTGCTCAAGCTCGCCGGCTCCCTGCGCAGCCTCTCCGCCGGCGACACCGACGTCGCCACGGTTCCGGTCGCCGACATCAACCACACCGTGCCCGGCTGGGGCTCCACGGTGCTCTGGGACGTCCCCGCCGCCCGTGCCCTCTTCGACGCCGTACGGCAGGACCGGCCGCTGCCCGCCACGGCCCGTCCGCCCCACCGCTCGCAGGACGCCGCAGGGCCGCTGCTCACCGTCCCGCCGCAGCAGATCCGCGTCCAGGTGCTCAACGGCACCGCCACCCCGGGGCTCGGCGCCAGGGTCGACGCCGACCTGCGGCGCGTCGGCTTCGTCACCACCGGGTCGGCGGCCAATGCCGGCGGCTCCGGCGCCACCCGCACCCTGGTCCGCTACGACCCCCGTTGGGACCAGTCGGTCAAGACCCTCGCCGCCGCCCTCCCCGGGGCGCAGCTGGTCCAGGTCCCCGGGCTCGGCCCCACGCTCCAGGTGGTCGCCGGGTCGGACTACTCCCCCGCGCCCGTCCCCTCCGCCCTGGCCAGCTGGCACCCGGTCGTACCGACCCCGCCCGACACCATCTGCCACTGAGCGCGGCCCCGAACGCCGCGGCCCCGGCGCACCCCCCGGTGCGCCGGGGCCGCCCCCCGTTTCCCTGCTCCCCCGGGCCGCAGGGCCGGGTTTCCCCGGCCCTGCGGCCGTCCGGCGTCAGTCCGTGGCGATGGCCGCCAGGACGTTCATCCGGGAGGCCCGAAGGGCCGGGCCCAGCGCCGCCAGCAGTCCCACGACCGCCGCGCCGACGAAGACGGCGACGATGGTGCCGGTGGGGACGGTGAGCTGGTCGAGGCCCTGGGTCCGCAGCACCCGCTGCGCCGTGATGCCCCAGGCGAGGCCCAGGCCGGTGCCGAGGACCGCGCCGAAGACCGCGATCACCACCGACTCCAGTCGGATCATCCGCCGCAGCTGACGGCGCGACAGGCCGATCGCCCGCAGCAGGCCGATCTCCCGGGTGCGCTCCACCACCGACAGCGCCAGGGTGTTGACCACACCGAGGACGGCCACCACGATCGCCAGGCCCAGCAGGCCGTAGACCATGGAGAGCAGCTGGTCGACCTGCTTCTTGATCAGCGCCTTGTAGTCGGCCTGGTTCTTCACCTGGAGCTGCGGATACTGCGCCAGCGACTTCTGCAGGGCGGCGTAGGCCTGGTCGGGGTCGGAGGACGCACCGGCGAGCGCCATGACGTCCTGCGGCAGCCGGTCGGCGGGCAGCGCCCGCTCCGCGGTGGCCAGGCCGATGTACATCTCGCCCTGGTAGAGCTGGTTGTCCTCGGCGGTGACGGCCGCGACGTTCAGCGTCTGGGTGGAGCCGCCCTGGAAGTGGACCGTCAGCGGGTCGCCGACCTTGAGGTGGTGGCTGTCCGCGTAGTCCTTGTCGACCGAGATGCCCTGCCTGAGGGCCCCCTCGAAGGAGCCGGTGACGGCCGGCACCCGCAGGTCCTCACCGTAGGTGGGGCTGACGGCGTTGATGCTGGTGTCCTCGCGGTGCCCGTCGGGGCTGGTGATGACGACCCCGATGTCCTTGGACCGGGAGACATGGCTGAGGCCGGGAGTCCCCTCGATCGCCTTGACCATGTTCGGGGTGAGGCCGCCGTTGTTGGACATCACGATGAAGTCGGCGCCCACCGACCTGTCGATCTGGCTGGTGGCCGAGGAAACCATCGAGGAGGTCACCACCGCGGCCCCGGTCACCAGGGCCAGGCCGATCATCAGCGCGGCCGCGGTGGCCCCGGTACGGCGCGGGTTGCGCAGCGCATTGCGCTGGGCGAGTCGTCCGGACGGGCCGAAGAACGCGGGCAGCGCGGCACCCAGCACCCGCACCACTGCACCGGCCAGCAGCGGGCCGATCACCACGAAGCCGACCAGGGTGACCAGGACGCCCAGGCCCAGCAGCCCACCGCCGGTCCCGGCGCTGCTCGCCGCGGCTCCGGCCACCAGGGCAGCGACGCCGGCCGTGGTGAGCAGCAGCCCGACGGCGGCCCGGATCCGGTTGGCGGCGGCCTCGGCGGGGGTGCCGTGGTCACGCAGCGCGGCCATCGGGGAGACCTTGCCCGCCCGGCGGGCGGGCAGCCAGGCGGCGAGGACGGTGATGATGACGCCCACCGCATAGGCGGCGATCGGCACGGACGCCTTGACCGTCAGCTGGGAGGCGTCCAGGTGCATCCCGACCTTGCCCATCAGCTTGATCAGGCCGACGGCGAGACCGAGGCCTGCGCCGAGGCCGATGGTGGAGCCGAGGACGCCCAAGATCAGCGCCTCGGTGAGCACCGAACGGTTCACTTGGGAGCGGCTGCCGCCGATGGCGCGCAGCAGACCGATCTCCCGGGTGCGCTGGGCGACCAGCATGGAGAAGGTGTTGATGATCAGGAAGCCGCCGACCAGCAGCGAGATCCCGGCGAAGCCGAGCATGGCGTACTTCATGAAGTCCAGGAAGCCGCCCACGTCGCTCTGGTTGTCGGCGGCCTGCTCGGCGGCGGTCTTGACCTGGTAGGTCTTGCCGAAGGTGGCCACCAGCGCGCTCTTCAGCTGGTCGTTGGTGCGGCTGCCGTCCCCGTAGGCGACGACGGAGGTGAAGGCCCCGGGGTGGCCCAGCAGTTCGCGCTGGGCGGTCGGGGTGTCGAAGAAGACCAGCGCGGCGCCGGGGTTGGTGGTGGTGAAGGTGGCGATGCCGGAGATGGTGGCGCGGTAGTCGCCCACGGCGGTGATGATCCGCAGCTGGTCGCCGATCGACAGCTTGGACTTGTCCGCGGTGTCGGCGTCCAGCAGCACCTGGCCCGCGCCCTCGGGGGCCGCACCGGAGGTGATCTTCAGCGCGGAGTTGGGGGTCTCGTACCAGTTCCCCGCAAGGGTGGGTGCGCCGCCGGTGGGGCCGATGGACTTGTTGGTGTCCGGGTCGACGATGGTGGCGTTGGAGACCGACACCTCGCCGGTGGCGGTCTTCACACCGGGCTGCGCTGCCACCTGCTGGACCACGGAGGCGGGCAGGGTGCGGGCCATCGCTCCGCCGGACTGCTCGTTGTGGTCGGCGCCGTCGTCGGCGGGGCCGACCGCGATGTCGGACGCGGTGGTGGCGAAGAGCCGGTCGAAGGTGGCGGTGGCGGTGTCGGTGAAGACCAGGGTGCCGGAGACAAAGGCCACCGAGAGCACCACGGCTATCAGCGACAGCGCCATCCGGCCCTTGTGGGCGAAGAAGCTTCTGAGGGACGTCTTGAGCATCATGGCGGTGGTCCGATCCCTCAGCTGGTACGGCGGCTGTCGGCGCCGGGGGTCAGGGAGCCGGCCGGACCGGCCGCCGGGGTCTCGGCCGCGGAGAAGCGCAGCATCCGCTCCAGCACGGCGTCCGAGGTGGGGTTGGCCATCTCGTCGACGATCCGGCCGTCGGCGAGGAAGAGGACGCGGTCGGCGTAGCCGGCGGCGACCGGGTCATGGGTGACCATGACGATGGTCTGGCCGAGCTCGTCCACCGAGCGCCGCAGGAAGGTGAGCACCTCGGCGCCGGAGCGCGAGTCCAGGTTTCCGGTGGGCTCGTCACCGAAGATGATCTCCGGCTTGGCCGCCAGGGCGCGGGCGACCGCGACACGCTGCTGCTGACCGCCGGAGAGCTGGGTGGGGCGGTGCTTGAGCCGGTCGGCCAGGCCGACGGTCTCCACCACCTGGTCCAGCCAGGCCTGGTCCGGCCTGCGGCCCGCGATGTCCATGGGCAGGGTGATGTTCTCCAGCGCATTGAGCGTGGGGAGCAGGTTGAACGCCTGGAAGATGAAGCCGATCTTGTCGCGGCGCAGCTTGGTGAGCTGCTTGTCCTTGAGCCCGGTGATCTCCGTGCCGCCGATCGTGATCTGGCCGGAGGTGACCGAGTCCAGTCCCGCGAGGCAGTGCATGAGCGTGGACTTGCCGGAGCCCGAGGGGCCCATGATGGCGGTGAACCGCCCGCGGGCGATGTCCACGTCGACCTGGTCCAGCGCCGTCACCCGGGTCTCACCGGAGCCGTACGCCTTGGTCACCTGCCGCGCGCTGGCGGCGATGGCCGACGCGCCGCCGGCCGGCCCCGCGAGCGTCGCCGCGGGGGACCCGAAGGGGGCTGCTGCCGTCGTCACTGCTGTCTCCTTGGTCGTGGTCCTGCTTGGAACGCCACCCAGCCTGGTGGATCGGGCGCAGGCACCGACATGGTGCTCGTACGCCTCTTGGGCCGGGGGTTTTCCCCACCTGCGCCGGTGGTGCCGGGGGGTACCAGAACGCTAAGGCGCGGACTGTGGGCGACGGCTCCTCCGACGGGAGGAAACCCGGCATCGAAGGTTGTACGGGGTGCGCGGCCCCCTCCCCTAGGGGGTGAGGGGTGCAGGTCTAGGGGTCGCGGGGGCGGGTCCGCGGATGCCCGCCGGTGACCATGCGTGCGAAGGGTCCCGCGCCTGCATCAACTCTGCTACAGCCCACCACCCGGCTTAGGCCCGGGCACCCTGATGGGGCATCCTTCCGGCATGAACTCTTGGCAGGACGGCCGCTACGGCGGCGGGGCGCAACAGGGCCAGAGCGGCGGACCCTACGGCGGCGGGGACGGTGACGCCGAGCCCACCCGGTCGATGCCGCATGTCCAGCGACCGCGCCGCAGCGGTGCTCCGTACGGCCAGCAGCGCCCCGTGCCGCCGCAGCCGTCCGCCGGCTCTCCGCAGGGCGGCTACGGGACGGCCGCCGAGCCTCCGCTGCCGCCCGGTCTCAACCCGCGCGGCCCCGGCGGCGGCCGGCCCGCGGGTTCGTATGGCTCCGCCGTGCCGCAGCAGTACTCCGGCCCCGGCGGCCCGGGAGGCCCCGACGGGTCCGGCTACGGCGGCCCGCCGCCGGCCGGACCGCCCCGTCCCTCCCGCTGGCCGACCCGCCGCAAGGTCAAGGTCACCCTGGTGTCGCTGATCTGCGTGCTGCTGGTGGTCGGGGTGGGCACCTACTTCTGGGCCGACTCCAAGCTGCGCCGCGAGGACGTGCTGCAGGACTACGCGGGCCGGCCCGCCGCGGGCAAGGGCACCAACTGGCTGATCGTGGGCTCCGACAGCCGCGAGGGCATGAGCAAGCAGGACGCCAAGGATCTGCACACCGGTCTGGGGGCGCCCGGCAAGCGCACCGACTCGATGATGGTTCTGCACATCGGCTCCAACGGCAACACCATGCTGTCCATACCCCGTGACTCCTGGGTGAAGGTGCCCGCGCACCCGGACAGCGACAAGCCGAGCAGCACCATCCCGGCCCGGATGCACAAGATCAATGCGGCTTTTGCGATCGGCGGGGGCCCGCTGCTGGTGAAGACCGTGGAGTCGGCGACCGGGCTGCACATCGACCACTACGCGGAGATCGGTTTCGCCGGCTTCCGCGACCTGGTCGACTCGCTGGGCGGCGTGGACATGTGCCTGGCCAAGCCGATGAAGGACCCCAAGTCGGGGGCCAACTTCCAGGCGGGCTGCCAGCACTTCAACGGCACCGACTCGCTGAAGTACGTGCGCTCCCGCTATGTGGACGGCACCGGCGACCTCGGCCGGATGAAGCGGCAGCGGCAGTTCCTGTCGGCGATCGCCGACTCGGCGGCCTCTCCCGCCACCATCGCCAATCCCTTCACCCTCTATCCGACGATCAGCTCCGGCCTCGGCACCCTGATCGTGGACAAGGACTGCGGCCTCTACGACCTCACCTCGATGTTCTGGGCCATGAAGGGTGTGAGCGGCGGCAGCGGCAAGACGATCACCGTGCCGATCTCCGACCCGGGCCGGACCACCTCCGAGGGCTCCTCGGTGATCTGGAACGACACCAAGGCCAAGCAGGTCTTCGACGCCCTGCGCAATGACACCGCGGTGCCCGATGTGAGCTAGCGGAACCTCCTGCGGAGGCCGGGCCGACCCTGTCGGCCCGGCCTCCGCCGCGTTCAGGAGTTGAACGCAAAGAAATTCTGAGAGCGTTCTCAAGCATCAGTCTTGACCGTGTACGGATACGAGCGGGACAGTTGCGATCGGGTCGGCCGGCCACCTTGCAGTCCACCGCGACATGCACATCCGAGCATTGGGAGGCCACCCCCTCATGCCCATCACGCATTCGCACGCCCGCAGATCCCGACGTCGACCGCTGACCGCACTCATCGCCGCCGTCTCCGGTCTGGCGATGCTCTGCCTCGGCCTGTTCGGCACCGCCGGAGCCGCGGTGCCGCCGGCCGGCTCCGGCTGGAGCCTCGTCTGGAGCGACGACTTCAGCGGCGCCGCCGGCACCCTCCCCTCCAGCAGCAACTGGATCATCGACACCGGCCACAGCTACCCCGGCGGCGCCGCCAACTGGGGCACCGGTGAGGTGCAGAACTACACCAGCTCCACCGCCAACCTCAGCCAGGACGGCTCCGGCGACCTGCGCATCACCCCGATCCGCGACAGCGCGGGCAACTGGACCTCAGGCCGGGTCGAGACCCAGCGCACCGACTTCCAGCCCCCGGCCGGCGGCAAGCTGCGCATCGAGTCCCGGATCCAGATGCCCAATGTCACCGGCGCCGCCGCCGACGGCTACTGGCCGGCCTTCTGGACCCTCGGTGCCGGCTACCGGGGCAACTACTGGAACTGGCCGTCCATCGGCGAGTTCGACCTGATGGAGAACGTCAACGGGGTCAACCAGGTCTGGGGCACCCTGCACTGCGGCACCGGCTCCGGCGGCCCCTGCAACGAGACCACCGGCCTCGGCGCCACCCACGCCTGCCCGGGTTCCGCCTGCCAGGGCAACTTCCACACCTACGCCCTGGAGTGGGACCGCAGCGTCTCACCGCAGCAGCTGCGCTGGTACGTCGACGGGGTGCAGTACCACTCCGTCAACGCCTCCCAGATGGACGCGGCCACCTGGGACGCGGCCACCAACCACGGCCACTTCATCCTGCTGAACGTCGCCATGGGCGGCGCCTTCCCCGACCCGGTCGCGGGCCACCAGACGCCCACCTCGGCCACCCAGTCCGGTGTCCCGATGCTGGTCGACTATGTCGCCGTCTACAGCTCGGGCGGCTCGACCACCACGGGCGGCACCACGACCACCGGGGGCACCGCCACCGGCGGGACCACGACCACGGGCGGTACGACCACCACGGGCGGCACCACGACCACCGGGGGGACCACCACCGGCGGCACCGGCGGCACCGCCTACTCCACCCTCCAGGCCGAGTCCTTCACCCAGCAGTCCGGGGTGGGCGTGGAGGCCTGCACCGACACCGGCGGCGGCCAGGACATCGCCTCGCTCGCCAACGGCGACTGGGCCTACTACCCCGGTATCGACTTCGGCTCCACCGCCGCCCACCAGTTCAAGGCCAGGGTGGCCTCCGGGGCTGCGGGCGGTGTCAGCGGCCTGGTCGAAGTCCGTCTCGACAGCCGCACCAGCACACCCATCGGCTCCTTCGCCGTCGCCAACACCGGCGGCTGGCAGTCCTGGCAGACCATCCCGGCCAACATCAGCGCGGTCACCGGCAAGCACGACGTCTATCTGACCTTCACCAGCGGTCAGCCGGCCGACTTCGTCAACGTCAACTGGTTCACCTTCAGCCAGACCTGAGCCGCCGGACGGGCCCGCAACCTTGCCGGCCCGTCCCCCACCGGCCTTCCACCCGCCCGGGCCGGGCGGTGGGGCGGCGCCGAGCCCGGCGCCGCCCCACCGTGCTTTCCGCAGCACTCAGGGGAGGTTGCGGGCCATGACGATGCGCTGGACCTGGTTGGTGCCCTCGTAGATCTGGGTGATCTTGGCGTCGCGCATCATGCGCTCCAGCGGGTAGTCGCGGGTGTAGCCGTAGCCGCCGAGGAGCTGGACGGCGTCGGTGGTGATCTCCATGGCGACGTCGGAGGCGAAGCACTTGGCGGCGGCGCCGAAGAAGGTGAGGTCGCCGTCCAGGCGCTGGGAGCGGGCGGCGGCGGCGTAGGTGAGCTGGCGGGCGGCCTCCAGCTTCATGGCCATGTCGGCGAGCATGAACTGGATGCCCTGGAACTCGGCGATGGCCTTGCCGAACTGCTTGCGTTCCTGGACGTAGCCCTTGGCGTAGTCCAGGGCGCCCTGGGCGATGCCCAGGGCCTGGGCGGCGATGGTGATCCGGGTGTGGTCCAGGGTCTTCATCGCGGTGGCGAAGCCGGTGCCCTCGGCGCCGATCATGCGGTCGGCGGGGATGCGGACGTCGTCGAAGTAGACCTCGCGGGTGGGGGAGCCCTTGATGCCCAGCTTCTTCTCCGGGGCGCCGAAGGTGACGCCCGGGTCGCTCTTCTCCACCACGAAGGCGGAGATGCCCTTGGAGCGCTTGTCGGGGTCGGTGACGGCCATCACGGTGTAGTACTCCGAGACGCCGGCGTTGGTGATCCAGCGCTTGACGCCGTTGAGGACCCAGGTGTCGCCGTCGCGGACGGCGCGGGTCTTCATCCCGGCGGCGTCGGAGCCGGCCTCGGGCTCGGACAGGCAGTAGGAGAACATGCCCTCGCCGCGGGCCAGGGCGCCCAGGTAGCGGGTCTTGAGCTGCTCGGAGCCGGAGAGCTGCACGGGCAGCGAGCCCAGCTTGTTCACGGCGGGGATCAGTGAGGAGGAGGCGCAGACCCGGGCGACCTCCTCGATGACGATCACGGTGGCCAGGGCGTCCGCGCCGGCGCCGCCGTAGCTCTCCGGGACGTGCACCGCGTGCAGGTCGTTGGCCTGCAGGGCCTCCAGGGCCTCCTGCGGGAACCGCCCCTCCTCGTCCACCTCGGCCGCGAACGGGGCGATCTTCGCCTCGGACAGCGACCGTACGGCGTCACGGAGCATCTCGTGCTCCTCAGAGATACGGAAAAGGTCGAAGTCTTCGCCGCCCGCCACGGATCCCCTCCGGTTAACTACCGTTCAGTACGCGGTGAGTCTACGACCGGTGCCCGTCTTTGACCGACGTGACCTCCACGACAGGAGCCCAGGGCGGATAGCATCGGCCGGGTTGCAGTCCGGGACGGCGAAGGGAAGCAGACCCGTGGCACCGAGGATCACAGTGATCGGCACCGGCTATCTGGGTGCCACCCACGCCGCGTGCATGGCTGAGCTCGGCTTCGAGGTTCTGGGGCTGGACATCGACCCGGACAAGGTGGCCACGCTGACCGCCGGCCGGGTCCCGATGTACGAGCCCGGCCTGGAGGAACTGCTGGTCAAGCATGTCGCCGGGCATGAGGGCTCGACCGGACGGCTGCGCTTCACCACCTCCTGGGAGGAGGTGGCCGAGTTCGGCGACGTCCACTTCATCTGTGTGAACACCCCGCAGAAGGCCGGCGAGTTCGCCGCCGACATGAGCCATGTGGACTCCGCACTGGACTCCCTGTCGCCGCTGCTGACCCGGCCCTCGCTGGTGGTCGGCAAGTCCACGGTGCCGGTGGGCAGCGCGGCCCGGCTGGCCGAGCGGCTGGCCTCCCGGGCGCCGGCCGGTGACCAGGTCGAGCTGGCCTGGAACCCCGAGTTCCTGCGGGAGGGGTTCGCGGTCGGCGACACCCTGCACCCCGACCGGCTGGTGGTGGGTGTCCGCAGCGAGCGGGCCGAGGCCCTGCTGCGCGAGGTGTATGCGACCCCGATCGCGCAGGGGGTGCCCTTTGTGGTCACCGACTTCGCCACCGCGGAGCTGGTGAAGGCGGCGGCCAACTCCTTCCTGGCCACCAAGATCTCCTTCATCAATGCGATGGCGGAGGTGTGCGAGAGCGCGGGCGCCGATGTGGTGCAGCTGAGCCGGGCGCTCTCCTACGACGAGCGCATCGGCGGCAAGTTCCTCAACTCGGGGCTGGGCTTCGGCGGCGGCTGTCTGCCCAAGGACATCCGGGCGTTCATGGCCCGCGCCGGTGAGCTGGGCGCGGACCAGGCCCTGACCTTCCTGCGCGAGGTGGACTCGATCAACATGCGGCGCCGCTCCCGGATGGTGGAGCTGGCCCGCGAGCAGTGCGGCGGCGGCTTCCTGGGGCGGCGGGTGGCGGTGCTGGGCGCGGCCTTCAAGCCCAACTCCGACGACATCCGGGACTCGCCGGCGCTCAATGTGGCGGGGCAGATCCAGCTGCAGGGCGCCCAGGTCACGGTGTACGACCCCAAGGCGATGGACAACGCCCGCAAGCTGTTCCCGGCGCTGACCTACGCCGACTCGGCGGTCGACGCGGCCCATGGCGCCCATGTGGTGCTGCATCTGACGGAGTGGCAGGAGTTCCGTCAGATGGACCCGCAGGCGCTGGGCTCGGTGGTGGCGGAGCGGCGCATCCTGGACGGCCGCAATGTGCTGGACCCGGTGGCCTGGCGGGCCGCGGGCTGGACGTACCGGGCACTGGGCCGACCCAGCTGAGGAATCCCCGGCGCGGCCCGTCCGTTCCCGTTGTCATGGCGAACTTGGGCGACGACGCGACCGTACGCGAGATCCTGACCTCCACCGGTGATGTGTGGGCCGTGGTGGGGCTCTCCAACAACACCTCCCGGGCCGCCTACGGGGTGGCCCGGGTGCTGCAGCGGTACGGCAAGAAGGTGGTGCCCGTGCACCCCGGGGCCGAGACCGTGCACGGCGAGCAGGGCTATGCCTCGCTGGCGGAGATCCCGTTCCCGGTCGACGTGGTGGATGTCTTCGTCAACTCGGAGCTGGCCGGTGCGGTCGCGGACCAGGCGGTGGCGATCGGTGCCAGGGCAGTCTGGTTCCAGCTGGGCGTGGTGGACGAGGCCGCCCGGGAGCGGGTGCGCGAGGCCGGGCGGCTGATGGTGATGGACCGCTGCCCCGCCATCGAGATCCCGCTGCTGGACTGAACGCCGTTGCCCCCGTCCGCAGCGCATCCGAGTGCGCTGCGGACGGGGGTGTCCCACGGGTGGGGCTGGTTCAGCAGGCGCCGAGGTCCTGCCAGACACCCCATTCACCGGTGGTGCCGGGCTCCTCGCCCGTCGTCCACCACTTTGCGTTCCAGTTGTGGCCCTTCCAGGAGACGTGGTTGCCGCCCACATAGATGGCCGTGCTGTTCCACGCGGGCGTGGTGCAGGTGGAGCCGGAGCCGGTGACGGTGAGCGTGAAGACTGCGGAGTGGCTGCCTGCGGTGCCCGTCCCGGTGACGGTGACGGGGTAGCTGCCCGCGGCCGCCGAGGCGGAGGCGGTCACCGTGAGGGTCGAGGAGCCCCCCGCCGTGACCGAGGCCGGACTGAGCGAGACGGTGACGCCGGCGGGGGCGCCGCTCGCCTTGAGGGCGACCGTCTGGGCGGAGCCCGAGGTGACGGCGGTCTTCACGGTCGCGGTCGTGCTGCCGCCGGGTGCCACCGAGCCGGAGGCCGGGGTGAGGGAGACCGAGAAGTCATTGGCGGGCGTGGTGGAGCCGCCGCCGGTGAAGGGCTCGAAGATGTGGCTGAAGGCCCAGGTGGACTGGGATATCCCGGAGCAGCCGTCGGCGGCTCCGCTGCCGGCGCAGCTGCCGTTGTCCCGCTGGAGGGCCCAGAAGGAGAGGGTGTTGATGCCCTTGGAGACGGCCCAGTTGTAGACGGTGGTGGCGTCGGCGAGGGTGAAGGTCTCGGCGGGGCCGAAGTCGTCCACGCCGATCATCTCGATGATGCCGACCATGCTCCACAGCTGGGCGTCGGTCTTGGAGGGATAGAGCTGGGCCAGCTGGCCGTGCAGGCCGGTGGCGGAGGTCTGGGTGTCGGTGGCCATCTCGTGGGAGGCACCGTCGTAGTAGTCGAAGGTCATCATGTTGACCACGTCGATGCGGGCGCCGTTGGAGACGGCGTTGCGCAGCACGGCCAGGCCGTTGTCGGCCAGACCGCTGGTGGTGGTGGGCAGGGTGTACGAGAACTGGACGGTGCGGCCGTTGGCCGCGGCCCAGTCCTGGACCTGCTTGATGGCCTTGTTGCGGCGGTCGATGCCCGCGGTGTTGGTGAGGGAGTTGTCCTCGACGTCGAGGTCGATGCGGGTGATGTCGTAGGTGGTGACAACCTTCTCGTAGGCGGCCGCGATGGAGGCGACATCGGTGCAGCTGTCGGCGATCTCGGTGCCTCCGTTGTCGGCGCTGTAGCCGCCGAAGGAGGGGATGACGTCACCGCCGTTGGCCCTGATGGTGCTGATGTCGCTGCCGAAGGTGGCCGAGGAGACCGGCATGCTGCTGTCGCCGTTCCAGTACGCCGTGCAGGAGCCACTGCTGGCGGTCTGGAGGAAGGCCATGGTGAGGTGCTTGGCGCCGGACTGGGAGGCCAGGGCGGCCGGGCTGTCACCGGTCCACGCCTCGAAGTAGGGCGCGAAGACATGGGCGGGCAGCGGGGTGGCGGCCTGGGCGGCGCCGCCGCCCAGGACGGCGAGGCCGAGCGCTGCGGCGGCGGTGGTGAGGGCGGTCAGCGCCGCGCGGAGCGGACGGTGTCGACTCACGGGTGCTCCACTGGGTGTGAGGGGTGCCGCCCGGCGGGCATACGGGCGCGGCCGATGCCCGCCGGGCGGCGCTGAGTGGTGGCGCAGGTTCGGGTGATACGGGGTCAGGTCAGGTCAGCAGGCGCCGTTGTCGGTCCAGACGGCCTGGCTGTTGTTGCCCGGGATGTCGCCCTGGGTCCACCACTTCGCGGTCCAGTTGTGGCCGTTGTAGGAGACCACCGCACCGCCGTTGTAGGCCGTGGCACTGTTCCACGCCGCAGCGGTGCAGCTGCCGGTGCCACCCGTGGTCGTCGTCCCACCCGTGGTCGTCGTGCCACCCGTGCAGGCACCGTTGTCGGTCCAGACATCCTGACTGCCGCCCGGGACGTCACCCTGGGTCCACCACTTCGCGGTCCACTGGTGCCCGTTGTACGACACCACCGCACCGCCGGTGTACGCCGTCGCACTGTTCCACGCCGCAGCGGTGCAGCTACCGGTGCCACCCGTGGTGGTACCCCCGGTCGTCGTGGTGCCGCCCGTGGTGGTGGTGCCGCCGGTGGTGGTGCCGCCGGTCGTCGTGGTGCCACCCGTGGTGGTGGTCCCGCCGGTGGTGGTACCGCCCGTGGTGGGCGGGGTGCAGCCCGCGGCAGAGCCGTTGGTCGCGGTCACGATCTTGTTGAAGAGGGTGGCCGAGGAGTCGAGGTCGAGCAGCGAGTACATCATCGAGCCGCCGAGGCCGTGGCAGTGCGCGTAGTCGGCCTTGGCCTGGATGGACTGTGCGCCGAGGCCGGTCCAGAACTCGGAGCCGTTGTAGAAGTAGTTGGACTGCGTCGAGGCGTCGTAGAAGGTGTCCGACGGGTTGTCGACGATGCCGGTGAGCTCCTTGTAGTACGCGGTGCCCGCGGTGGCGCTCAGGCTGCGGGCCGGGGCGGGCCCGGTCGCACTCTGGTACAGGCCGTGGTTGCTGCCGGCGGGGACTCCGGTCCAGCCGCGGTAGTACAGCGGGTAGCCCATGGTGATCTTGGAGGCGGGGAAGCCGCCCGCGATGCCGTAGGCCGAGTCGCCCTGGGTCCAGGCCGTGATGGCGTGGTCGGTGGAGTACTTCTCGGTTCCGGGCGCGATCGCCGTCGACGGGTCGTCAGGCGACTGGTAGGTCGGGTCCTGGTGGTTGGTCGGACCGGTGGCGTCCCAGGCGCCGTGCATGTCGTACGTCATGATGTTCGCGTAGTCGAGGTACTGGCCGACCTTGTTGGTCTCGATCTGCGCGATCTTGTCCTGACCGGCCGGGAGGGCAGCGGTCAGCAGCATCTTGCGGCCGCCGTTGGCGCTGCCGTAGGCGTCCAGCTCGGAGCGGAACTCGGCGAGCAGCGCGGTGAAGTTGGCCTTGTCGTTGGCGCTGTAGTGGTTGCCCGTGTGGCCGTTGGGCGAGCCGGGGTACTCCCAGTCGATGTCGAAGCCGTCGAAGATGCCCGCGGCGGTGCCGGTGCCTCCGTAGCCGCCCTGGACCGGCAGATTGCCCTTGATGAACATGTCGATGCAGGACGAGACCAGCTTCTTGCGGCTGGCGTCGGTGGCGGCGGCGTCCGAGAAGTACTTGGAGTAGGTCCACCCGCCGAGCGAGGCGACGATCTTCAGGTTGGGGTACTTGGCCTTGAGCTTCTTCAGCTGGTTGAAGTTGCCCACGATGGGCTGGTTCCAGACGTCGCCCACGCCGTCCACGCTGGTGTCGGCGCCGTAGGACTTCTGGTAGTCGGCGAACGCGTCGCCCGCTCCGTCACCGGCGTTGGGGTCGGACTCATTGGTGGCGTCCGACGCCTTGGTCGCCTCGAAACAGGTGAGGTTGACCGGGTCTATGTTCTCGAAGGAGTAGTTGAGGATGTCCAGCTTGCCTGCGATACCCCGGGTGTCGAGGTCCTTGGGGTAGAAGGCGTTCCCGTAGACCGACCACTGGTCGTAGTAGGCGATCTTCACTCCGCCGCTGCTCGCGGCGGCAGCCGCGGGGGCGGCGGTGGCCGCGAAGGCGCTGAGCGCCCCGGCGGCGAGGGCCAGCACGGAGAGCGCAGCGACAAGCGGCCTGCGACCCTTCCGGCGAGGGGTGACGACGTGCACGGTGGGGGACCTCCTGGGTAGGGAGAGCGGGGCCGTGCCCGGCGGCACCCGTAACGCGCGGTCGGGTACTGGATACCGGGAATGTAGGTGCTCGGTCAATGGTATGGACCATTTAAGGACTAGACCAATAAACCATCAGAGGCGTGCGCCCAGGCCCTCCGCGCCCCCACATTCGAGTGAGTGTTCCCTGGTCCGACCCCGGTCGAGGGGCGGCCGCGACATGCTCGCCGCTGTCGTACTCCCATGCCATGCTGGGGGTCTTGGATGTCGCAGGAGGCAGTGATGGCCATGAGCACCGCTCGCCACATCGAGGACCACGCGGGTCTCTGGACCGTGGACGAGGTCCTCGCCCTCGACGAGCACCCCACAGGCAACCGCTACGAGCTTGTGGACGGTGCACTCATCATGTCTCCCGCTCCCGGATGGGCCCACCAGGATGCCTCGCGCATCCTTGCCAACCAGCTGGACCAGGCCGTCCGCGCCTCCGGCGCCCCCTTCCGGGTGGCCGAGGCGGTCAATGTCCGCGGCGAGTCCAGGCTCTTCGTGCCGGACATCGTGGTGGCGGACCGCGCCGCCGTGCGCCGTGACACCACAGCCGTGCCCATGGAGGCGGCACTGCTCCTGGTGGAGATCGTCTCCCCGTTCAACACCACACAGGACCGGATCCTCAAGCCGGCCCTCTATGCCCAGGCCGGCATCCCCGCCTACTGGCGGCTGGAGTTGGAGCCGGAGCCCCATCTGGTGGTCCATGAGCTGTGCGACAACACCTACCGCGAGGTGCTGACCGTCAAGGGCAGGCAGACGGTGCCGGTTGGCGGGGCCTTCACCGCCGACCTGGACCTGGGTGTGCTGCTGGCCGACTTCGACGAGGGCGACGGCGACAGCCGGGACGCCTGAGCGGGGGCGTGACGGACTGCGCAGCGCTCACCGGCAGCTTTAATACGAACCTCAGATACCTATTCGATAGCCTCAAGTCGTGCGGTTGACGAAGTTCACCGACCTGGCGCTCCGTACGGTGATGCGCCTGGCGGTAGCAGCGCAGGGCGAGCCCCTGACCACCAATGACGTGGCAGAGGCGATCGCCGCACCGTACACGCACACGGCCAAGGCCGTGTCCCGGCTGCAGCACCTCGGGGTGCTGGAGGCGCGGCGAGGGCGGGGCGGCGGGCTGGAGCTGACCGGCTTCGGACTGCGCGCCTCGGTCGGCTGGCTGGTACGCGCCCTGGAAGGGGACGAGGAGGTCGTCACCTGCGAGGGCGACACCCCGTGCCCGCTGCGCGGGGGATGCCGGCTCCGCGGCGCGCTGCGGACCGCCCAGCAGGCCTTCTATGCCGCACTGGACGAACTCACCGTCCAGGACCTGGTCGCCTCACCGACCGGACCGATACTGGTCGGGCTGACGCACAGACCCCCCGGACTGACCCCCGACTGACGCCTCCGAACCACCCCGCCACCCGGGACACCTGGCGACACGGCCCTGCGCAAAAACTGGAAGATCATTCACCAATAACGAGCCCGCCGTGCTCTCCACCGAGTCCGCTCCCGTCGTCCGCGGTGGTCTGCTGCGCCGCGGAGTGCCGGCATCGGCGGTGCGCTACGAGGTTTTCGGCCCGGACCTCTGGCTCGGCCAGGACTGACCGCCCGACCGGACCCCACAGGCCCCGGTCCCGGAGTACCGGGCCACCGGGCCACTGGGCCACCGGTCAGTGGGTCAGCGGCTCATGGGCGCTGCCCCCGTGCCCCCGGAACGTCCGGGGCACGGGAGAGGCGAAGCCGGAGGTCCCTGCGGGTTCAGCGGTCGAGCTGGTCGATGGTGGCGATGGAGGGGCCGCGCAGCGCCTGGGCGCGGCGGGCGGCCTCCTCCGCACCACGCAGCACCCGCACCGCGTTGTGCCAGGTCAGCTTGGAGAGGTCGGCCTCGGACCAGCCCCGTCGCAGCAGTTCGGCCAGCAGGTTGGGATAGCCGGAGACATCGTCCAGGCCCGCCGGGGTGAAGGCGGTGCCGTCGTAGTCGCCGCCGATGCCGATGTGGTCGACCCCGGCGATCTCCCGCATCCGGTCCAGGTGGTCGGCGACGGTGGCGGGGGTGGCGACGGGCCGGGGGTCGGCGGCCTCGAAGGCGCGCTGGCACTCCATCCCCGCGGGGGTGGTGTCCAGCGGGTGGAAGCCGTGCTCGGCCATGTTGGCGTCGGCGCGCTTCGTCCAGTCGATGGCCTCGGGCAGGATGAACTTCGGGACGAAGGTCACCATGGCGACGCCGCCGTTGGCGGGCAGCTGGGCCAGGACGTCGTCCGGGATGTTCCGCGGATGGTCGCAGACGCTGCGGGACGAGGAGTGCGAGAAGACCACCGGGGCCTCGCTGACCCGCAGGGCGTCGCGCATGGTGTCGGGGGAGACATGGGAGAGGTCGACCAGCATGCCCAGCCGGTTCATCTCCCGGACCACCTCCTCACCGAAGGCGGTGAGTCCCCCTGCGGCGGGGGCGTCGGTGGCGGAGTCGGCCCACGGCACATTGTCGTTGTGGGTGAGCGTCATATAGCGCACGCCGAGGGCGTACAGGGCGCGCAGCGTGGCCAGCGAGCAGTCGATGGAGTGGCCGCCCTCGGCACCCATCAGGGAGGCGATACGGCCCTCGGCGCGGGCGGCCTCCATGTCGTCGGCGGTGAATGCGAGCCGCAGGTCGGCGGGGTGGCGCTCGGCCAGTCGGCGCACCACGTCGATCTGCTCCAGCGTGGCGCTGACCGTGTGTTCGGCGAGGTCGGTACGGACGTACACCGACCAGAACTGGGCGCCCACTCCGCCGGCGCGCAGCCGGGGCAGGTCCGTGTGCAGCCGGTGGCTCTGGTCCTGGGCGATGTCGCAGGCGTCCAGGTCGTAGCGGACCTGCTCGCGCAGCGCCCAGGGGAGGTCGTTGTGCCCGTCGACCACGGGTGCCTCGGCGAGCAGTGCTCGCGCCCGGTCCAGCAGTCCGGCGTCGGTCTCCGCCACGGCCGTCAGCCCGCGAAGCCGAAGGCGCCGGAGCCCGCGACCTTGGCGCGCAGCTTCTTGCCCTTCTCGGTGGCCTGGCTGTTGAGCTCGGCCTGGAAGTCCGTCATCCGCTCGGCGAGGTCGCTGTCGAAGGCGGCGAGGATGCGTACGGCGAGCAGCCCCGCGTTGCGGGCCCCGCCCACCGAGACGGTGGCGACCGGGACCCCGGCAGGCATCTGGACGATGGAGAGCAGGCTGTCCATGCCGTCGAGGTACTTCAGCGGCACCGGGACGCCGATGACCGGCAGCGGAGTGACCGAGGCCAGCATCCCCGGCAGATGGGCGGCGCCACCGGCCCCGGCGATGACGGCCTTCAGCCCGCGCTTGTGGGCGTTCTCCCCGTAGGCGATCATCTCGCGCGGCATGCGGTGCGCGGAGACCACATCGACCTCGTAGGGGACCTCGAACTCGTCGAGTGCCTTGGCGGCCGCCTCCATCACCGGCCAGTCGGAGTCCGATCCCATGACGATGCCGACGACGGGCTGGTCGCTGCTCACTCTGCGTCCTGTTTCTCTACTCTGTGATGTCCCCGCGGAGGTAGGCGGCGGCGTGGCGGGCCCGCTCGCGCACATCCTCGAGGTCGTCGCCGAAGACCGTGACATGGCCCACCTTACGGCCCGGCTTCACGTCCTTGCCGTACATGTGGATACGCAGGCCGGGGTCGCGGGCCATGCAGTGCAGGAAGGCCGCGTACATGTCGGGGTAGTCGCCGCCGAGGACGTTCACCATCACCGTCCACGGGGCCCGCGGGCGGGGGTCGCCCAGCGGCAGGTCCAGGACGGCGCGCAGGTGGTTCTCGAACTGGGAGGTGACCGCGCCGTCGATCGACCAGTGGCCGGAGTTGTGCGGGCGCATGGCCAGCTCGTTGACCAGGATGCGTCCGTCACGGGTCTGGAAGAGCTCCACGGCGAGGTGGCCGGTGATGCCCAGCTCCCCGGCGATCCGCAGCGCCAGCGCCTGTGCCTCGGCGGCGAGGTCGGCGGGCAGACCGGGTGCGGGGGCGGTGACCTCGTGGCAGACGCCGTCCTTCTGGACGCTCTCCACCACGGGGTAGGCGACGGCCTGGCCGCTGGGCGAGCGGACCACATTGGCGGCGAGCTCGCGGACGAAGTCGACCTTCTCCTCGGCGAGCACCGGCACCCCGGCGCGGAACGGCGCCTCGGCCTCGGCCTCGGAAGACACCACCCAGACGCCCTTGCCGTCGTAGCCGCCGCGGACCGTCTTCAGCACCACGGGGAAGCCCCCCGCATCGCCCGCCTCCGGCGAGGAGGAGCCCTTGCCCTCGGCGGCGAAGGCGGTGACGTCCGCCGGGTCGGAGACGATCCGGTGGCGCGGGCAGGGGACGCCGATGGAGTCCAGCCTCGCCCGCATCACGCCCTTGTCCTGTGCGTTCACCAGGGCGTCCGGGCCGGGACGCACCGCGATCCCCTCGGCCTGGAGGGCCCGCAGATGCTCGGTGGGGACGTGCTCGTGGTCGAAGGTCACCACATCGCAACCGCGGGCGAAGGCCCGCAGCGTCTCCAGGTCGCGGTAGTCGCCGAGGACCACATCGCTGACGACCTGTGCCGCCGAGTCCTGCGCGGTGTCCGCGAGGAGCTTGAACCTGAGGCCGAGCGGGATGCCCGCGTCGTGTGCCATACGGGCGAGCTGGCCGCCCCCGATCATGCCGACTACCGGAAAAGTCACACCCCCAGGATATCCGCGCCGGTGGGAGAGGTCCGGGCCGGGCCGCTCCACCTCGGTGGAGGGGGCGCGGGCCGGGCCGCGGGGAGGCCTTCCGCGCGCGGAGTGAGGGGGCGGGAACCGATGGGAAACACCCGGACGTCACAATGGCGTTCGCGCCGTGCTTGAATCCGCGTGCGGCAGACCCCCAGCGGGCACGCGGATACCATGACGTAATCACCGACCCACGGAGACGTTCCGGTATGACGACTGCAACTCCTGCCCCGCGCGGCCTGCGCGCCCGCCTGCGCGGCCTCGTCCACGAGGTCATGAAGTTCGGCACGGTCGGCCTGTTCGGCGTTGTGGTGAACCTCGCCGTCTTCAACCTCTGCATCCACGCGCTCCACTGGGCTCCGGTGCGTTCCGGTGTGCTGTCGACGCTCGTGGCGATCGGGACCAACTACATCGGCTACCGGTTCTGGGTCTACCGGGACCGCGATGCTGCGCCCGTTCCCGGGAGATCACCCTTTTCCTGATCTTCAGCGGTATCGGCATGGTGATCGAGAACGGCACATTGTGGATCTCCCACTACACGCTCGGCTTCGACTCGGCACTGGCCGACAACATCGCCAAGAATGTGATCGGCCTGGGCCTCGGCACGATGTTCCGCTTCATCTCCTTCCGCACCTGGGTCTTCCGGGCGCTGCCGCAGCTCGAGGAGCCCGCGGCCGAAGCGGAGGGTGAACCCGCGCTGGCACTGGCCGGCCACCAGCCCGCGCAGTCCGCCGCGGAGGCCTGACCGGCGGCTAACGCTCCTTGACCGGTCGGCCGAGGAAGAGTGCGAAGACCGGCGGCCGCAGGGACAGCAGTTCCAGGCGGCCGCCGTCGGCTTCTGCGAGGTCGCGCGCGACGGCCAGGCCGATGCCGGTGGAGTTCCGGCCGCTGACCGTCCGCTCGAAGACCCGGGCGCCCAGCGCCGGCGGGACGCCCTGGCCCCCGTCCTCCACCTCCACCACCACCGAGGTGCCGGTGATCCGGGTGGAGACCACCACGGTGCCGTCCCCGTGCATCAGTGAGTTCTCGATCAGCGTGGCAAGCACCTGGGCGACGGCGCCGGGGGTGCCCACCGCCTCCAGGCCGTGCAGGCCCTCGATCTCCAGGTGCCGGCCGGCGCCGCGCAGGGTGGGCCGCCACTCCTCGGCCTGCTGCTTGACCACCTCGTCCAGGTCGAAGGTGACCGCGGAGGCGCTGCGCGGGTCGCGCTGGTTGGTGAGCAGCCGCTGCACCACATCGGTGAGCCGCTCCACCTGGCCCAGGGCGATCGCGGCCTCCTCCTTGACGGTCGCCGGGTCCTCGGTGGCGATGATCTCCTCCAGTCGCATGGAGAGCGCGGTGAGCGGGGTGCGCAACTGGTGGGAGGCGTCGGCGGCGAGGCGGCGCTCCGCGGTGAGCATCCGGGCGATCCGCTCGGCGCTGGAGTCCAGCACCTCGGCGACCCGGTCGAGCTCCGGGGCGCCGTAGCGGCGGTCGCGGGGGCGCGGGTCGCCGGAGCCCAGGCGTTCGGCGGTCTCGGCGAGGTCCTTGAGCGGCCGGGTGAGGCGGTTGGCCTGCCAGACGGCGAGGGCCACGGCCGTCTGGACGGCGAGCAGCGCGACCACGCCGAGCATCAGCAGCATATTGCCGATCTCGCGCTGGACGTCCTGCCGGGAGTGCTCGACCACCACGCTCTCGCCGCGGCCCCCCGACTGGGCGGCGCGCACCGGGTCGCCGCCCGCGGGCCGGCTGCCGATCCGGATCGGCCCATGGCCGGGGATGCGCACCTCGGCGAAGGAGCCATCGGTGACCTGGCCCTTGAGGTCCCCCACGCCGACCGGTTCACCGGCGGCGATGCGGTTCTCGACGATGCCCAGGAGCCGGACCGCCTCGGCGCCGGCCCGGTCCTGTGCGGCGCTCTCGATGGTGCGCTTCTCGAAGAGGGCCAGCGGGACGCAGAACACCACCACCATCACCAGGACGACGCCCAGCAGGGAGTTGATCATCCTGCGTCGCACGCTGCCGGTCAGCCCTTCTCGAAGCGGAAGCCCACGCCTCGCACGGTGGTGATGTAGCGGGGGTTGCCCGCGTCGTCGCCGAGCTTCTTGCGCAGCCAGGAGATGTGCATGTCGAGGGTCTTGGTGGAGGTCCACCAGGTGGTGTCCCACACCTGCCGCATGATCTGCTCCCGGGTGACGACCCGGCCGGCGTCCCGGACCAGGACGCGCAGCAGCTCGAACTCCTTGGCGGAGAGCTGGAGCTCCTCCTCGCCGAGCCAGGCGCGGTGCGACTCCACGTCGATCTTCACTCCATGGGCGCCGGTGGTGAGGTCCACGGTGCCGCGGCGGAGCAGGGCGCGTACGCGGGCCAGCAGCTCGGCGAGCCGGAAGGGCTTGGTGACGTAGTCGTCGGCGCCGGCGTCGAGGCCGACCACGGTGTCGACCTCGTCGGCGCGGGCGGTGAGGACCAGTACGGGAAAGCCCTTCCCGTCCGCGCGCAGCCTGCGGCACACCTCCAGGCCGTCCATCTCGGGCAGGCCGAGATCGAGTACCAGGAGGTCGATGTCCTCCTCCAATCCGGTTTCGAGGGCGGCAGGGCCGTCCTCGCGCACCAGCACCTCGTAGCCTTCCCGGCGGAGCGCTCTGGCCAGCGGCTCCGAGATGGCGATGTCGTCCTCGGCGAGCAGAACTCGGGTCATGGGGCGATGGTAGTCCGCGTCTCCCGCGACGATCAGGAGCGTGGGGGGCTGTGAAGTGGAGCACAGCAGGGGCGTCGGAGCCGAGTTGCGCGCAGGTATGGATTCATCAAAGACTGTCCACTCTGACCTTGTGTTCCAAGGAGAATCTTCGGCCGAGCCTGCGACTTCACGCAGAAAGGTCGTTTCGGACGGCTACACCACTATTCGTGATCAATAGTCCTTCCAGTCCGTTATCACACGAATGGTGGCCGTACAGTGGTCGAGTCCCGTGTCACGCCGGGGCACATCTGTGCCCGCGGTGCCCGGGACGGGCGGGCAACCCCGCCCGGTCCCGCACAGCCAGACAAGGAACGGCTCTCACACATGGCGTCCACCCCGACGGAGGCGGTCATCCCGCGAATCGCCGACAGCGGTACCGGTAAGACCTTTTTCGGCCAGCCACGCGGCCTGGCAACCCTGTTCATGACCGAACTGTGGGAGCGTTTCAGCTTCTACGGCATGCGGGCCCTGCTGGTGCTCTACCTGGTGGCACCGACCGCCAAGGGCGGCCTCGGCTTCAACCTGGCCACCGCCACGGCGATCTACAGCGTCTACAACGCCATGGTCTATCTGCTCGCCCTGCCGGGCGGCTGGGCCGCCGACCGGCTCTGGGGTGCACGCCGCACGGTGGCCATCGCCGGTGCGGTGATCATGGTCGGCCACTTCCTGCTGGCCGTACCGGCCACCGTGTCGTTCTTCGTCGGCCTGGTGCTGATCGCGGCCGGCTCCGGACTGCTGAAGTCCAACATCTCCACCATGGTGGGCCACCTCTACGAGGGCCCGGACGACCCGCGCCGCGACGGCGGCTTCACCATCTTCTACATGGGCATCAACGTCGGTGCCTTTGTCGCGCCGCTGACCATCGGCACCGTCGGCGAGCAGGTCAACTGGCACCTGGGCTTCGCCCTGGCCGGTGTCGGCATGGCCCTCGGCCTGGTCCAGTACCTGCTGGGCAGCCGCCACCTCAGCAAGCGCAGCGACGCCATCCCGGCACCGCTGACCACCGCCGAGCGCAACGGCCTGCTGCGCAAGGCCGGCTTCTGGTCGCTGCTCGCGGTCGTCTTCTACGCGATCGTGGTGCTCTCCGGCCACTTCACCATCAACTGGGCCATGTGGCCGCTGATCGTCGCCGGCCTGGCCATCCCCGCGTTCTACCTGCTCCGCATCAAGCAGGACCGGGACCTGAACGCCGAAGAGCAGTCCAAGATGACCGGCTACATCTGGTTCTTTGTGGCCGCCGCCATCTTCTGGATGATCTACGACCAGTCCGGCTCCACGCTGAACATCTTCGCGGAGCAGAACACCTCCTCGACCCTCTTCGGCCTCGGCTTCCCCGCCAGCTGGTTCCAGTCGCTCAACCCGCTGATGATCATGGCTCTGGCCCCGGTCTTCGCCTGGCTGTGGGTGGCTCTGGCCCGGCGCGCCAAGGAGCCGACCACCACCGTCAAGTTCGCCTACGGGCTGCTGCTGATCGGCGCGTCGTTCCTGGTGATGATGCTGGCCCAGGCCGCCGCCTCGGACGGCACCAGGGTGAGCCCGCTGTGGCTGACGGTGGTCTACCTGATCCAGACCGTGGGTGAGCTCTGCCTCTCCCCGGTGGGCCTGTCGGTCACCACCAAGCTGGCACCGCAGAAGTACGCCAGCCAGATGATGGGCGTCTGGTTCCTCGCGGTCACCGCGGGCGACTGCGTCACCGCACTGGTCCAGCTGGCCGGCGCGAACATCGACAGCCAGTCCTACTTCGCCTTCCAGGGCGTGCTGGCCCTGCTCGCCGGTGTCGCCGTGGTGATGTACCGGCGCAAGGTGGTGGGCCTGATGGGCAATGTGCGCTGACCCGGCACAGCGCACAGCGCACAGCGGCCGGGGCCGGTACGGAGATCTCCGTACCGGCCCCGGCCGTATGTCCGCGGTCAGGAGCGCACCCAGGGGGCGTCCAGCTCCACCCAGACCGTCTTGCCGTGCCCGGTCGCCCCGTCCGCGCCGTCCGGCGGGCGCCCCGCCACGCCCCAGCGGCGGCTGAGCCGGCCCACGATGTGCAGACCGTGGCCGCCCGGCTTGCCGCGCTCATGGGGTTTGCGCGGCTCCGGATGCACCGGATTGGCGTCCGCCACCTCGATCCGCAGGGTGTCCTCGGTGCAGTGCAGCAGCAGCTCCTGCGGACCGCCCGCATGCAGACAGGCATTGGTCACCAGCTCGGAGACCACCAGCAGCACATCCTCGGAGACGGCCAACGACTCGTCGTCCTCGGCGGGCAGCCAGTTCCAGTCCTGCAACGCCCCCCGGGTGAAGTCCCGGCTCCGCGCCACCACGCCCCTCGTCCCCACCAGGGCCAGTCGCCGCACCTGCCCGCCCGGCGGCAACGACACCCGCGGGCCACGCTCTCCGGGGGTGCGTGGATCCTCCGGCACCCTAGGCCGGATGGTGCTCATGCCGCCCCTCCGTTCACACGCGTCCCACACCGCGGCGGCACCCGCACGGCCGGCGCCGTCACCGCCGCGCACCCGTGCCCGACCCGCCCCGGTCGGACTCTGCTGGCACTCCTGCCCGCACTTTGCCGACGGATGCACATCTACTGCTCCGCCAGCGCCTCGTCGAGGGAGTCGTGCAACCGGAAGACCGCATCGGCCCCGGTGATCTCGAACACACGCGCCACTGCCGGGCGCATCGCCGCCAGATGGACCGCGCCGCCCAGCTCCTGCGCCCGCAGTCGGGCGGCCAGCAGCACATTCAGCCCCGTCGAGTCGCAGAACAGCAGCTGGGAGCAGTCGACCACGATCCGGCCCAGGCCGGCGTCGAGGCTGCGCTCCAGAGGGTCCCTCAACAGGTCTGCGGTGTCGTGGTCCAGCTCGCCCGAGGGTGCCACCACCGCACTGCCGCCGACCGTCCGCACCGCGACGGTCAGCCGCGGTTCCGCAGCCCCTGCGACACCCCTCGGCGTCAGGCCCAGGATGTCGCCCCCGGAGCCCTCCGAGCCGGGCACACCGGCTGATCCACGGTCCATCAATGACCTCCCGGCGCCATCATCCCCCATCTGCCCGGGCGATGAACTCGGCTTGCATCCTCCCAGAGAGTAGGGGTAGGCAGGAACAAGAGGTGTCCGTACACGGAGGTGGCATGGCAGCCAGCCATGCGCATCCCACCCGAGGGAGGAGCAGCACCCATGGCAGCCCAGCTCGACGCCACGCGGCCCGTCGACGCGTCGTCGGAGACGGCACGAACCACAGTCCTGGAGCAGCTGGAGGCGACCGCAGAGGTACCGGAAGCGCCCGGCCGCCGCCCGGCCGCGCTGGACGACCTGCCGGAGATCCCGCCCGCGGACAAGGTCGGCCCGCTGGACGCACGTGCCCTGTCCAAGGTCCTCTTCCGCAGGCTGGAGACCCTGGAGGAGGGCACGCACGAGCACGCCTATGTGCGGAACACCCTCATCGAGCTCAACCTGGCCCTGGTGAAGTTCGCCGCCTCCCGGTTCCGCTCCCGCAGCGAGCCGATGGAGGACATCGTCCAGGTCGGCACGATCGGCCTGATCAAGGCGATCGACCGCTTCGAGATGGACCGCGGGGTGGAGTTCCCCACCTTTGCGATGCCCACCATCATCGGCGAGATCAAGCGGTTCTTCCGCGACACCAGCTGGGCGGTCCGGGTACCGCGCCGCCTCCAGGAACTCCGGCTCGACCTGGCCAAGGCCACCGACGAGCTCGCCCAGCAGCTGGACCGCGCCCCGACCGTCGCCGAGCTCGCCCACAAGCTGGACATCCCCGAGGACGAGGTCATCGAGGGCATGGCGGTCAGCAACGCCTACACCGCCAGCTCGCTGGACGCCCAGCCCGAGGAGGACGAGACCGAGGGCGCACTGGCCGACCGCATCGGCTACGAGGACCACGGCATGGAGGGCATCGAGTACCGCGAGTCCCTCAAGCCGCTGATCGCCGAGCTGCCCGAGCGGGACCGGAAGATCCTCTCGCTGCGCTTCGTGGGCAATATGACCCAGTCCGAGATCGGCGCGGAGCTGGGGATCTCCCAGATGCATGTCTCACGGCTGCTCTCGCGCACCCTCACCCGGCTGCGGGCAGGGCTCCTCGTGGAGGAGTGAGCCCGGTACCGCCAGGCCGTCCCGGACCTCCGCAGGTCCGGCGCGCACTGTTGCGCCGGGAGACGCGGTCGCCCGCGTCTCCCGGCGCTGCCCGTCGGGGCCGCGCGGCCTCAGCCGTGCAGTACACCGCCGCGCCAGACCGCGGAGACCAGCGGCACACCGGGGCGGTAGGCCAGATGGACGTGGGAGGGCGCGTCCAGCAGCACCAGATCGGCGCGGGCGCCGGGGGTGACGGCGCCCACATCGGTGCGGCGCAGCGCGCGGGCGCCGCCGGCCGTGGCGGCGTGCACGGCCTCGTCCGGGGTCATGCCCATCTCACGGACCGCGACCGCGATGCAGAACGGCATCGAGCTGGTGAAGCTGGAGCCCGGATTGCAGTCCGTGGACAGCGCCACGGTGGCGCCCGCGTCCAGCAGCCGGCGGGCGTCGGGGTAGCGGGCGCGGGTGGAGAACTCCGCGCCGGGCAGCAGCGTGGCGACCGTGTCCGAGGCGGCCAGCGCCGCCACGTCGGCGTCGTCCAGATGGGTGCAGTGGTCCGCTGAGGCCGCGCCCAGTTCGACGGCCAGCTGCACACCCGGACCGTGGCCCAGCTGGTTGGCGTGCACCCTCGGGACGAGGCCGCGCCGGACGCCCGCGGCGAGCACCGCGCGGGCCTGGTCGCCGTCGAAGGCGCCCCGCTCGCAGAAGACGTCCACCCAGCGGGCGTGCGGGGCGCAGGCGTCCAGCATGGGACCGGTGACCAGGTCCACATAGCCGGCCGGGTCGTCCGCGTACTCGGGGGCCACCACATGGGCCCCGAGATAGGTGGTCTCCGGGGTGTGGCGGGCGGCGATCCGCAGGGCTCGGGCCTCGTCCTCGACGGTGAGGCCGTAGCCGGACTTGCACTCCACGGTGGTGGTGCCCTGCCGCAGCGCCTCGCGGACCAGCCGGGCGACCCCCGCGTCCAGCTCGGCGTCGGAGGCGGCCCGGGTGGCGGCCACGGTGGTGCGGATGCCGCCCGCACTGTAGGACCGGCCCGACATCCGGGCGTTGAACTCCGCGGTGCGGTCCCCGGCGAAGACCAGATGGGCGTGGGAGTCCACAAAGCCGGGGAGTGCGGCGCGGCCGGCCGCGTCGTGGACGGTGTCGGCGGCCGGAGCCCGGTCGGCGGCGCCGACCCAGGCGATCCGGTCGTCCTCCAGGACCACGGCGGCGTCCGTGAGCAGTCCCAGCGGACCGGTGCCGTGTGCCGGGTCATTGGTGACCAGGCTGCCGATGCCGGTGATCAGGGTGGTGGTCATGGGGCTGCCTCTCAGTCGCGCAGTGCGGCCACGGAGTCCCGCAGCGCGGCGGGCACATCGGGGACGAGCCGGTGGACGCCGTCGCGGACGACGGGGCGGCCGCCCACCACCACGTCGCGGACATCGGCGGCGGTGGCGGCGAAGACCGCGGTCTCGGCGCCGAACCGGGGCTCCGGTCCCGCGGTCCGGACGGAGTCCAGGGCGACCGCGACAAAGTCGGCCGGCGCTCCCGGCTCGATCCGGCCGGCCCGCTCCCAGCCGAGGGAGGCATGGCCGTCCTCGGTGGCGGCGCGCAGCAGCGCCGCGGCGGTCCAGTGGCCCCGGCGGTGGGTGCGCAGCCGCTCGTCCAGCTCCAGCGCCCGGGCCTCCTCGAAGGGGTCGATGACGGCGTGGCTGTCGCTGCCCAGGGTGATCCGGCTGCCCGCGGAGGCCAGCCGGCGGGCGGGGCCGATGCCGTCGGCGAGGTCCCGTTCGGTGGTGGGGCACATGCAGACGGCGGTGCCGGAGCCGCCCAGCAGCCCGATGTCCTCGCCGGTGAGGTGGGTGGCGTGCACGGCGCTGGTGCGCGGGCCGAGGACGCCGTGGTCGGCGAGCAGCCGGGTGGGGGTGACCCCGTGGGCGTCGCGGCAGGCGTCGTTCTCCGCGGTCTGCTCGGAGAGGTGGACGTGCAGCGGGCTGCGGCGCTCCTCGGCCCAGCGGGCGACGGTGCCCAGCTGGTCCGCGGGGACGGCCCGTACCGAGTGGACGGCGGCGCCGATCCGGGCGTGCGGGCGGTCCTTCAGCAGCGCGGCGCGGGCTCCCCAGGCGTCGGCGTCGCCGTCGCTGAACCGCCGCTGGTGCGGTTCGGGTGCGGCGCCGAAGCCGGCGGAGAGATAGCAGGTGTCCAGCAGCGTGATCCGGATGCCCGCCCGGGCGGCGGCCTCGATCAGCGCCTCGCCCATGGCGTTGGGGTCGGCGTAGGGGGTGCCGTCCGGGTTGTGGTGGACGTAGTGGAACTCCCCGACGCAGGTGATGCCGGCGAGGGCCATCTCCGCGTAGACGGCGGTGGCCAGCGCCAGATAGCGGTCCGGGTCCAGCGCGGCGGCGAAGCGGTACATCAGGTCGCGCCAGGTCCAGAAGGTGCCGGAGCCGACCTGGACGGTGGAGCGCAGCGCCCGGTGGAAGGCGTGGGAGTGGGCGTTGGCCATGCCCGGCAGCAGCAGTCCGCCCAGCCGGACGGCGCCGTCCGGGCAGGGCCCCGCGTCGGGGGTGACGGCGCTGATCGTGCCGTCGCCCCCGACCGTGACCAGTACCTGCCGCTCCACGGCGGGAGTGCTGCCGCCGGGCCGCTGGAGCCATGCGTACTCGGCCCAGTAGGCGGTCGTCACCGGCATGCCAGCTCCTCCAGGACGTCGGTGAGTGCCGCGGCCCCGGCGAGGCAGTCGGCCTCCTCGGCGGCCTCGTGCGGGGAGTGCGAGACGCCGGTGGGGTTCCGTACGAACAGCATGGCGGTGGGCACGGCGGCGGAGAGGATGCCTGCGTCGTGTCCCGCGCCGGTGGGCAGTGCGGGCACCTCGCGACCGGTGGCCGCGGTGATCGCCGCGGCCAGGCGGTCGCGCAGCGCGGCGTCGAAGTCGACCACCGGGGTGACCGACTCCCGGGTCAGCAGGACGCGCACCCCGTCGCGGTCCCCCTGCTCCTCGGCGGCACGCCGGACAGCCTGGACGGTGGCGTCCAGCGCGGCCTGGTCGGGGGCGCGGGAGTCCAGCCAGCCGCGCACCAGGGAGGCGATGGCGTTGGTGCCGTTGGGCTCCACGGCGACCCGGCCGAAGGTGGCCAGCGATCCAGTGGCGGCGGCCTGCTCGCGGGCGGCGAGCACGGCGGCGGCGTACGTCAGCATGGGGTCGTGGCGGTCGGCGAGGCGGGTGGTGCCGGCGTGGTTGGCCTCGCCGTGGAAGTCGAACCGCCAGCGGCCGTGCGGCCAGATCGCGGAGGCGACGCCCACCTCGCGGTCGCCCAGCGCCCGGCCCTGCTCGATGTGGAGTTCCACGAACGCCCCGATCCGGGCGAGCCGCTCGGCGTCATGGCCGATGGCGTCCGGGTCGCGGCCGGCGCGCTCCATGGCGTCGCCGAGCCGCACCCCGTCCGCGTCGGTCAGCGCGCGGGCCTGATCGGGCGTCAGCACGCCTGCGGTGAGGCGTGATCCGACGCAGGCGACGCCGAAGCGGGCGCCCTCCTCGTCGCCGAAGTTGACCACGGCGAGCGGCCTGCGGGGCCGGACGCCGCGCTCCCGCAGGGCGTCCACCGCGGCGAACGCGGAGACCACCCCGAGCGGGCCGTCATAGGCGCCGCCGTCGGGCACGGAGTCCAGGTGGGAGCCGGTGACCACGGCGTCGCCGGCCTGCGGGTCGCCCCACCACGCCCACTGGTTGCCGTTGCGGTCCGTCTCGCAGGCCAGGCCGCGGGCCCGGGCCTGCTCCTCGAACCAGGCCCGGCACTCGGCGTCGGCGCTGTTCCAGGCGTGGCGGCGGTAGCCGCCGGTGGCGCCGTGGCGGCCGACGGGCAGCAGGTCCCGCCACATCCGCCGATAGGCGTCGCCGGCGGCGCCGAGCCGCTCCTCGGTGGAACGCACTCAGCCCTCCTCGCGCATCGGCACCCGCACACCGCGCTCGTCCGCGACCTCCGCGGCCCGGTCGTAGCCCGCGTCGACATGGCGGATGACGCCCATGCCCGGGTCGTTGGTCAGGACGCGGCGGATCTTCTCGCCCGCCAGCGCGGTGCCGTCGGCGACGGTGACCTGGCCGGCGTGGATGGAGCGGCCGATGCCGACGCCGCCGCCGTGGTGGATGGAGACCCAGGAGGCGCCGGAGGCGACATTGACCATGGCGTTGAGCAGCGGCCAGTCGGCGATGGCGTCGGAACCGTCGAGCATCGCCTCGGTCTCCCGGTAGGGGGAGGCCACGGAGCCGCAGTCCAGGTGGTCGCGGCCGATGACGATGGGTGCGGAGAGCTCCCCGCTCGCCACCATGTCGTTGAACCGCTCGCCGGCCTTGTCGCGCTCGCCGTAGCCGAGCCAGCAGATACGGGCGGGCAGGCCCTGGAAGTGCACCCGCTCCTGGGCCATCCGGATCCAGCGGGCGAGGGACTCGTTCTCCGGGAAGAGGTCCAGCACCGCCTTGTCGGTCTTGGCGATGTCGGCCGGGTCGCCGGAGAGCGCCGCCCAGCGGAAGGGGCCCTTGCCCTCGCAGAACAGCGGCCGGATGTACGCCGGGACGAAGCCGGGGAAGGCGAAGGCGCGGGAGTAGCCGGCCAGCTGGGCCTCACCGCGGATGGAGTTGCCGTAGTCGAAGACCTCGGCGCCGCGGTCCTGGAAGCCGACCATGGCCTCCACGTGCGCGGCCATGGACTCCCGGGCCCGCTGGGTGAACTCGGCGGGCTTGGCGGCCGCGTACTCGGCCATGTCCTCGAAGTCGACGCCGATGGGCAGATAGGCCAGCGGGTCGTGGGCGCTGGTCTGGTCGGTGACGATGTCGATGGGGGCGTCCATCGCCAGCAGCTGCGGCACCAGGTCGGCGGCGTTGCCCAGCAGGCCGATGGAGAGCGGCTGCCGCTTGTCGCGGGCCTCGGTGGCCAGTTCCAGCGCATGGGCCAGACTGTCGGCCTCGACGTCCAGATAGCGGTGCTCGATGCGCCGGGCGATACGGCTGGGGTCGCAGTCGATGCAGATGGCCACGCCGCCGTTCATGGTGACGGCGAGCGGCTGGGCGCCGCCCATGCCGCCGAGGCCTGCGGTGAGGGTGATGGTGCCGGCCAGGGTGTCGTTGAACCGCTTGGCGGCGACGGCGGCGAAGGTCTCATAGGTGCCCTGGAGGATGCCCTGGGTGCGATGTAGATCCACGACCCGGCGGTCATCTGCCCGTACATGGTGAGGCCCAGCTGCTCCAGCCGCCGGAACTCCTCCCAGTTCGCCCAGTCGCCCACCAGGTTGGAGTTGGCGATCAGCACCCGCGGCGCCCATTCGTGGGTCTGCATCACGCCCACCGGGCGGCCCGACTGCACCAGCAGGGTCTCGTCCTGCTTGAGGGTCTGCAGGGTGCGGACGATGGCGTCGTAGGAGCGCCAGTCGCGGGCGGCCTTGCCGGTGCCGCCGTAGACGACCAGCTTCCCGGGGTGCTCGGCGACCTCGGGGTCGAGGTTGTTCATGAGCATCCGCAGGGCGGCCTCCTGCTGCCAGCCCTGCGTGGTGAGCCCGGCGCCCCGCGGCGCCCTGACCTCGCGCGGACCGCTCTGCTGCTGGGTCATGCGCCTCGACCTCCCTGTTGCTCCGCCCTCCGGCGGAATGGATGGATCCATTCACACTTTCCGCGAGTGAATGTATCCAATCATCATCCGGTCGGCCAGGGGCCCCGGCCCCCTCGGGCCGAAAGCGCCGGACGCCCGCCCGCCGGCCGGTGACCGGCGGCGGACGGGCGTCCGGTGGGAGGCGTCAGCGTCGGCGCGTCCCGATGTTCTGGATGTTGTTACGGCCGTTGATGGCAGTCCCCTCGACGGAGTTGTCGCTGTTCAGGGAGCCCGTGACGTTATCGTGGCTGCCGGAGTCGTTGGCATCCCCCTTGATCTCGACATTCTGGCTGTTCTTGAGGTTTCCGCTGTTCACCGGGCCGTTGGCGCAGATGTACTGGTCCGGTTGGCAGAACACATCGGAGTCGAGGTCCATCGTGGGCCTGTTGTTCCAGCCCCACGACTGCCCCAGTGACCAGGGCGACCAGGACGCCATGGCAGGCGCTGCCCCGGAAAGGATCAGGCCACCGGCCCCGGCGATCATCACGGCACATCGCGCGACTCGTCTCATCGCGCCCTCCTGTTCTCCCACCGCCCGGAAGCGAAGCAGGGCGGAATCGGCGAGGGCATGCCTACCTCGGCCACGGCATCCGGAACGTCCCAGCCCCCGTCTTCACCCGAACGGCCAGCCGCCGCCCTATCCGTGGTGGCCGTGCACCCCTCGCACGGCCTGGACAGTGTTGCCGCTGTTGAGGTCGTCGCCGGAGACGGAGTTGGCCGCGTTGGAGGAGCCGTTGACGCTGGACAGATTGCCGCTGTTGTTGGGGTTCCCGTGGTTGATGAAGTTCCCGCTGTTGAGGCTGTTGCCGCTGTGGATCGCCCCGTTGACGCACTCCACCGGCGCCTTGTACGTCACCCCGACCAGCGGGCCGCACAGTACCCCCGAGGTCACCGAGGCCAGGGAGCCGAGGTCGGCGCCGACCACCGCGGACAGCAAGGACTGCCGCGGTTCGCCGACCTGCGCCGCGGCGCCGTGCGCCGTCACGGCCAACAGCCCCAGAACGCCCCCGGCGACAGCACCAGCCCGTGCGACTCGCCTCATGTCCCTCGCGCTCCCCACAGGTTCCTGGCCACGACATAACGGTTATACGTTGAGATATCCGCCAAACCATGAACCGACCTGCCCCGCATTCCGAAATGGGCCGATCGGCCCATCGGGCACCCCGCCGCGGCAGCACACCTCCTCGCCGCGGACATTGGTAGGAAACCCATAGAGCTTCGCAATGAAGTCCGTACACAACAGCAGCTCCGCGCCCTGGGGCCGACTGACAGGGTGTCGATTGTTGTTGGAAACGGACAGGAGCGAACATGACTGCACAGGTGACGGTGACCGGTCTGGGAGCCACCACCCCGCTGGGCGGCGACGCACCCTCCACATGGGCCGCGATGCTGGCCGGGGAGTCCGGCATCGTCTCCCTGGACGACGACTGGGCCCAGGAGCTGCCGGTGCGGATCGCCGCCCGGCTCAGGGTGGAACCCACCACGGTGCTGGACCGGGTGCAGGCCCGCCGGATGGACCGCTGCGAGCAGGTGGCACTGGTCGCCGCACGCGAGGCCTGGGCCGACGCGGGCCGCCCGGCGGTGGACCCCGAACGGCTGGCGGTGGTCGTCGGCACCGGCACCGGAGGTGCGCTCAGCCTGCTCGGGCAGGACGACATCCTGGAGGCCTCCGGCGTCCGCAAGGTCTCCCCGCACACCGTGCCCATGCTGATGGCCAACGGCCCTGCGGCCTGGATCTCCATCGAGCTGGGTGCCAAGGGCGGCGCCCACACCCCGGTCAGCGCCTGCGCCTCCGGCGCCGAGGCCATCGCCCTGGGGATGGACCTGATCAGGCTCGGCAGGGCCGACGTGGTGGTCGCGGGCGGCGCGGAGGCCTGCATCCACCCGCTGCCACTGGCCGGGTTCGCCCAGGCCAAGGCCCACTCGACACGCAATGACGCACCCCAGGAGGCATCCCGTCCCTTCGACACTGGCCGGGACGGCTTCGTCATCGGGGAGGGCGCGGTGCTGCTGGTGCTGGAACGGGCCGAGTTCGCCGCCGCCCGGGGGGCACGGGCACATGCGACGCTGGCCGGAGCCGCGGTGACCTCGGACGCCCACCACATCACCGCCGCCCACCAGGACGGCCAGGTCCGCGCCATGCGGCGGGCGCTGGCCGATGCCGGGCTGGGCCCCCTGGACATCGGGCACATCCACGCGCACGCCACCTCCACCCCGCTGGGCGACCTGGTCGAGGCCCGCTCCATCGCCGAGGCCGTGGGCACCCATCCGGTCGTCACCGCCACCAAGTCGATGACCGGCCACCTCTTCGGCGCCGCCGGAGCCGCGGGCGCCCTCGCCGCCCTGCTCGCCGTACGCGACGGCGTCGTCCCGCCCACCCGCAACCTGACCGACCCGGACCCGGCGGTGGGACTCGACGTCGTCGCCGGCGGCCCCCGCACCGTGCGGCCGCGGGCCGCCCTCACCAACTCCTTCGGCTTCGGCGGCCACAACGCCTCACTGGTCCTCACCGCCGCGCCCTGACCCGGCCCGCGCCGCACCACCGCCGGCCCGGGGGCACCGGTGGTGCGGTCAGGCCCCGCAGTAGCCGGCCGGGGCCTTGGGGCCGCAGAACAGCCCCTTGTCGCCCACCGAAAGGGCGTCATTGGCGCGGTCGTAGGTCAGGACGACCGTGCCGCCCTGCGGGTAGTCCGGATTGCCCGACCCCCAGATGGCGGTGGCCGTGGGGCCCTTGACGGCTTTGATGACGCCCTCCGCATGGCCGCCGAGCCGCACCACATTGGTGACCGGGTCGGTGGAGTCGCACGCGGCGCTGCCACTGCCGCTGGTGGGGGCGCCGGGCGGACAGCTGCGGTAGGTGCGGTAGTCCAGTTCCAGCACCCCGTTCACCTCCACCGTCAGACGCATCGCATGGGAGTTCCACATCCCCAGGAACGGGGTGAGCTCACCGGCCTGCCACTGCTGCACGGACCCTCCGCCACCGGTCCCGGGCGCCGCGGGCGAGGCGGAGTCCGACGCCGCGGGCGAGGCGGGGGCGGACCCGGTCTGTCCCGGAGAGGCGGCCGGCCCGGTCGGCCCGGAGCTGTGCGAGGACGCGGGGGGCGCTCCCTGGGCGCCGACGCGGCCGCCGACATCGCGGCGCTGCAGCACCCACACGCCCGCCCCGCTTGCCGTCGCCACCGCCACAAAGACACCGGCCAGTACCAGGGCCAGCCGCCTGCGGGAGCGTCCGCCCGGCCCTGCGGCCGGGGCGCCGCCCAGACGTACCGGGGGTATCTCCGCGCCTCTCGGTGCGGCCGGGGCGACGGTGGCGGTGACGGTCGGGGCCCGGTCCAGGGCGGCGAGCCGGTCCGCGCGGTCCGACACATCGGCCGCGACCGGTGCGGGCAGCCAGGCCGCACCGGCCTCCGCCGCACCGCCCGCGGTGAACCGGGCCAGCACCTCGGCGGGGCCCGGACGCGTCTGCGGATCCTTGGCCAGCAGTCCGTCCAGCAGCGGCCGCAGTTCCTCCGGGACGCCGTCGAGCGCCGGCTCGTTGTGGGCGACCCGGTAGAGCACCGCAGGCGACGGGCCGTCACCGAAGGGTCCGCGGCCGCTTGCCGCGAAGGCCAGGACCGCGCCGAGCGAGAAGACGTCGCTGGCCGGGCCCACGGCATGGCCGTTGGCCTGCTCGGGGGACATATAGCCGGGCGATCCGATGATGTGGCCGGTGCCGGTGAGGGCAGTGGCGTCGGCGGCGCGCGCGATACCGAAGTCGATCACCCTCGGCCCGTCGGCGGCCAGCAGCACATTGGACGGCTTCAGATCACGGTGCACCAGCCCCGCGGCATGCACCGCGACCAGCGCCTCCGCCAGCCCGGCGGCCAGCGTCCGCCAGGCGGCACCGCCGAACGGGCCGTAGTGGTCCACCGCCTCCTGCAGCGAAGGCCCGGCAACATAGGACGTGGCCAGCCACGGCCGCTCCGCCTCGGTGTCCGCGTCCACCAGCGGAGCCGTGAACCCCCCGCTGACCGCCCGTGCCGCCGCCACCTCCCGGCGGAACCGCACCCGGAAACCGGGATCGTCGCAGAGCTCCGGCCGGATCACCTTCACGGCCACCGTACGGCCCCCCGGCGAGCGGCCCAGATACACCTGGCCCATCCCGCCCGCCCCCAGCCGGCCCAGCAGCACATACCCGCCGACCTTCCGGGGGTCCCCGTCCGCCAGCTCAGCCATCCGCCCCGTCCTCCCCGTGTACACCCGCCGATCGGCCCGAACGGCCCGGCAGCCGGAGGATATCCGCCCCGCACCGCGCACCCGACCACCGGAATCCGGTTGCCACGGGACGCCCTGGCGGACAAGATCGACCGGCATGGAGCATCCCCCCGAGACCCTGGCCCGGGGCGCCGTCCTGCTGCGCCGATGGCGCGCCCAGGACGCCGCCGTCGTGGACCGGATCGTCACCGAAGCCCTCGACCATCTGCTGCCCTGGATGCCCTGGGCCGCCGGGCACAGCGCGGCCACCGCTGCCGCCTACGTCGCGGAGTGCGAGCGGCAGTGGGCCTCCGGTGAGGCCTACCAGTACGCCATCACCTGCGACGGCGAGGAGATAGGCAGCTGTGCCCTGATGCGCCGGATCGGCCCCGGCGGGCTGGAGATCGGTTACTGGCTGGATCCGCGGTGGACCGGGCGGGGCCTGGCCACCACCGCCGTCCATGCCCTGGTGGAGGCCGCCTGCGCGCTGCCCGGCACCGAGCGGGTGGAGATCCACCATGACGCGGCCAACCTGGCCAGCGGCGCGGTCGCACAACGGGCCGGGTTCACCGAGGTGGTGCGCCTCCCGGACGAAGGCCCCCAGGCGCCCGCCCAGTGCGGTGTCGAGGTGATCCAGCGGCTCAGCCGCTGACCGGCGACGGGCGGCATCCGCAGCGCGGTCCTGACGGATGTCCACCTGACCGGCGGCTCGGGCGCGGATCAGACCGCAGCGCTCACCGCCGGGCGCTCCCCGCGGGCCGGACGACCGGGCGCACCCGTCCGGCGGCGGGACCGGTGCTGGACCAGGGCCCGGTCGCGGACCTGCGGCCGAGCAGCCACCCGTCGTCGGTGGACGCCCAGAACAGCACCTCCCGGCTGCGCTCCCAGCGGGCCAGGCGCCGCACGGAGAGCAGCAGCCCGGCACCGAGCCCGGCCACCGCCATCCCCGCCGCGGGGCCGGCCGCAAGGCCCGCCCCGGCGAGCACCAGCAGTCCGGCGAGCATCCGCAGGCCATTGTCAGCGCTGTGCCGGCGGCGGGTGAGCCGGGCAGGCTCCACGGTCACCGTGAAGGGCGCCCGCTGCGCGGCGGCGGCCCGGCTGCGCCACCAGGCCCGGCGGCGGACCGCTCCGTACACCGCCGCGGCCACGAACAGCCCGGCGCCGGCCACGGTCGCGGGCAGCCGCGGGACGAGCGTGGGGACCAGTGCCCCCGCCACCGCGCCCAGCACCCCCGTCCACACCATCGCCCTGGCGACGGCTGCCCGCACCACGGTGACCCTGGCCAGTGCATACGGCCCGCGCATAGCTGCCTCCCGAATCCCACTCGGCTGTCTCGACGTCGGCTGAGGAGGCTAACCCCGTTGTCTGAGAATCAGCTGGGTGCCGCCGGGTGCGTACCGGTGTCCGGCAGCCGGCGCCGGCCGCCGGTGCGGCGCCGACCGCTGTCCGGGGTGGGTGGCGTCCAGCCGGGCGCGGCGCTGATCCGGGCGACGGTCCCCTCGGGGCAGGGCCGGCCACGGGCGGCCCTGCCGCTGCTGACGGTCTCGGGCCCGGCCCAGGCCGGGTACGCGGTCATCGGCGCCACGACGGGCAGCCCCGGGCCGGCCGCAGCGGGCTGCGGGCCGCCTCGCACCCGGCGTCCGCGCGGTGGCCGTCCGAACCGGCCGGCAGCCCGCCGCGGCCGTCCTGCTGACGTGCGCTCCAGGCACGCGGGCAGGCGCCACGGCAGGCCCATCGCCGCAGACATTCTGACGGTGGATCAGTCCAGAAAGAGCCCTCGGGCGGCCGCGGTCTGCTCGAAGCACTCCAGACGGCCCTCCGCGTCCGGCAGTTCGTCGCACATCGCCTGGAGCAGCACCCGGCCCAGCATCATCGGGGCACACGCGGTGTCGAAGACCAGGCTGCTGCCGACCGCGGCCGGGATCAGCAGATCGGACATCCGGGAGACGGGCGCGAAGGCGCTGTCGGCGACGGTGACCACGGTGAGGCGGCAGTCGCGGGCTGCAGTGAGAGCTTCCATCAACTCCCGGGGGTAGCGGGGCAGGGCGAAGCACATCAGCGCGGAGGCGCCCGCCGCCGCGGACTGCTCGATGCGGTCGGTGAGCATGGAGCCGCCCTCGTCCAGCAGCCGGACGTCCGGGTGGACCTTGCCCGCGAAGTAGGCGAACCCGCGGGCCTGGGCGGCAGCGGCGCGCAGGCCCAGCACCGGCAGCGGACGGGAGGCTGCCAGCAGCCGGGCCGCCCTGAGCACCGGCTCCGGGTCCGCGAGCAGCTCGGCGAGCCGGCGCAGGTTCTCGATCTCGGCCAGCACGGCCCGCTGCTGCTCATTGCGCAGCGCATCGCCGGGCGACTCCGCGGGCCCGCCCGGGGCGGGCTCGGTCAGACCGAGGTCGCGCAGCTGCTTGCGCAGGTCCGGGTAGCCGTCGTAGCCCAGCGCGACCGCGAACCGGGTGACGGAGGGCTGGCTGACCCCGGCGAGCTCGGCCACCTCCACGCTGGAGAGGAAGGGCGAGTCGGCGGCGTGCTGCACCAGGGTGTGGGCGATACGGCGCTGGGTCGGGGTGAGCCGGTTCCCCTCGAAGAGCCGCAGCAGACGGGCGGAGGGGCCGAGCGCCTCGTCGGCGGTGGTCATGGATCTCCTTGTTGCGGGCCGTGATTCAGCCACTGCTGACTGTGCATGACGTCATTCAGCGGAGCAAGGCATTTCTTGCCTGTCTCACCCGACGGAACGGACCGACCCGGAGTTGTCCCTGAGCCGTCCCCGAATCCACCCCGAAGAGGCTCGACGGCGCCCCCGGCCGGGTCCACCCTGACGGGTATGGAGCCTCCCCGCACCGAGTTGCAGAAGGACCTTGACGCGGCCGTGCAGACCCGCAAGGAGCTTGGCGCCGAGTATGAGTCGGAGATCGTCGACTCATTCCTGGCCAGGGTCGACGCCCGCCTGGACGAACGGGTCGAGCGCCGGGTCGCGGACCGCCTCGCCGAGTACGGACCGCCGATGCGCCGCCCCGGCCGGGACGGGCGGTTCGCGCCCCGGCTGGCGGTGGTCTCGATGGCCCTGGGCATCCCGCTGTCCGGCGTCGGCGGCGCCACTGCCGGGGCGACGGGACTGATGGTGGTGTGGGCCGGGATCGTCGGGGTCAACGTCGCCGCCTCGCTCAGCGACCGGCGGGAACAGCGGGAGCAGCGGCAGCGCAGAAGCGGCCTGGAGTAGCCGAGCGGTCCCGCGCCACCACCGGCGGCGCGGGCCCGCCCTGCGCGCCCCCCGCGCCGCGCGGCGCGGGTGACCGGGCCCCCCGCGCGGGCGCCGCGGGCCGCGCGTCCGGCCCCGCAGTGGCGAGGACCGGTCGCGCGGCTTCGGGCACTCCCGGGGAGCCGCATGGCTCAGGCCAGCGGTCCCGTGACGTCCTCGACCGCGGCGATCAGGCCGCCGCCCGCCACCAGGGCGGCTGCGGCGTCCAGGTCGGGGGCGAGGAAGCGGTCCGGGCCGACACCGCCGACACCGGCCGCCCGTGTGGCGGCCAGCGCCGCGGCGGTGGCGGGGGCCAGCGGGTCGGTGTCGCGGGAGGTGTAGGCGTCGCGGCGGATCTCCAGGGCCCGGGCGGCGGCGGTGAGCTCCACCGCGAGGATGCGGCCCAGGTTGTCGACGGCGGTGCGCAGCTTGCGGGCGGCGGACCAGCCCATGGAGACATGGTCCTCCTGCATCGCCGAGGAGGGGATGGAGTCCACCGAGGCCGGCACGGCGAGCCGCTTGTTCTCGCTGACCAGGGCCGCCTGGGTGTACTGGGCGATCATCAGCCCGGAGTCGACGCCCGGGTCGTCGGCGAGGAACGGCGGGAGGCCGTGGGAGCGGTTCTTGTCCAGCAGCCGGTCGGTGCGGCGCTCCGCGATGGAGCCCAGGTCCGCGGCGGCGACGGCGAGGAAGTCCAGGACGTAGGCGACGGGGGCGCCGTGGAAGTTGCCGTTGGACTCCACCCGGCCGTCCGGCAGCACCACCGGGTTGTCGACGGCGGCGGCCAGTTCGCGGTCGGCGACCAGCTGCGCATGGGCCAGGGTGTCGCGGCCGGCGCCGGCGACCTGCGGGGCGCAGCGGATGGAGTAGGCGTCCTGGACCCGCGGGGCGTCGTCCTGGTGGTGGCCGGTGAGGCCGGAGCCGGCGAGCACCGCGAGCATATTGGCGGCGGAGGCGGCCTGGCCGGGGTGCGGGCGGATGGCGTGCAGCTCGGGGGCGAGCACCTTCTCGGTGCCGAGCAGTGCCTCCATGGACATGGCGGCGGTGATGTCGGCGGTGGTGAACAGCCGGGCGAGGTCGGCGCAGGCCATCAGCAGCATGCCGAGCATGCCGTCGGTGCCGTTGATGAGGGCCAGGCCCTCCTTCTCGTGCAGCTCGACGGGGGTGATGCCGGCCTCGGCCAGCAGCTCCGCGGTCGGGCGCACGGTGCCGTCGGGACCGGCCGCCTCGCCCTCGCCCATAAGGACCAGGGCGCAGTGGGAGAGCGGTGCCAGGTCGCCGGAGCAGCCCAGGGAGCCGTACTCGCGGACGACGGGGGTGATGCCGGCGTTGAGGACGGCGGCCATGGTCTCGGCGATCAGCGGGCGGACCCCGGTGCGGCCGGAGGCGAGGGTCTTCAGCCGGAGCAGCATCAGGGCGCGGACCACCTCGCGCTCGACCGCCGGGCCCATCCCGGCGGCGTGCGAGCGGACCAGGGAGCGCTGCAGCTGGGCGCGGAGTTCGGGGCTGATGTGGCGGACGGCGAGGGCGCCGAATCCGGTGGAGACTCCGTAGACGGGACGCGGTTCGGCGGCGAGTGCGTCGATGCGGGCGCGCGAGGCGGCCATCTCGTCGCGGGCGTCGGCGGTGAGCTCCACCCTGGCGCTGCCGCGGGCGACCGCGAGCACATCGGATGCGCTGAGATTAGCCTTGCCGACCGGTACCACCGAGCTGTGCATATCCATATGCACATTCTCATCAGGTGAATGGCACTATGACAACCCGGATGGAACTCCAGGACCGGGGAAGGGTCGCGGCATGGGACGGGTGACCGAGCGCCGACGCGTGGTGCGGCTGCGGGACGGCGTGAGCAGCGTACGGCCGGACTCACTGGCCGCCGAGGAACCACTGGAGATCCGGCTGGGCGGCCAGTCCCTCACAGTGACCATGCGCACCCCCGGGCACGACTTCGACCTGGTCGCCGGCTTCCTGGTGTCCGAGGGCCTCGCGCACTCCGCCGACCAGCTGGCCGCCCTGCGCTACTGCGCGGGCACCGACGCCGACGGCGCCAACACCTACAACGTCGTCGACGCCACCGTCGCAACGCCGCCGGCCCGCCGGTCTCGCTGCACCGCAACCTGCTCACCTCCAGCGCCTGCGGCATCTGCGGCCGGGACACGGTGGACGCGGTCCGCACCCGCTCCCACTGGGACGTCACCGCCGACCCCGTGCAGCTCGACCCCGAGGTGCTCTATGCGCTGCCCGACCGGCTGCGGGCCGCCCAGAAGGCCTTCGACACCACCGGCGGCCTGCACGCCGCCGGGCTCTTCACCGCGGACGGCGAACTGCTCTGCGCCCGCGAGGACGTGGGCCGCCACAACGCGGTGGACAAGACCGTGGGCTGGGCACTGCGCCAGGGGCTGCTCCCGCTGGCCGGGCATGTGCTGATGGTCAGCGGACGGGCCTCCTTCGAGCTCACCCAGAAGGCCGCCATGGCGGGCATCCCCGTGCTGGCCGCCGTCTCCGCCCCCTCCGGCCTGGCCGTCGACCTCGCCGCCGAACTCGGCCTCACCCTGGTCGGCTTCCTGCGCGGCCGCTCTGCCAACCTCTACGCCGGAGCCCATCGCGTCAAGGGCGCCCCCGCAGATATGTGACAGCCAGTCAGTCCGTCAGTCCGCCAGTCCGCCAGTCCGCCAGTCCGTCAGTCCGGCGGGGAGGCCGGCCCGGACACCGCCACCGCCACCAGCGCCCGCAGCACCGGCCCGACACCGGCGAGCGGCAGCGTGGACTCGTCGGCGAAGATCTCGATCAGCCAGCCCCCCGCAGGGTTGGTCGCACCCGCGGCCACCATGCCCCGGTAGCCGCCGACCACCAGCATCGCCTCCTCCGCCGGCTCATTGCCCTGACTGCCGGTGCGCAGCACAAACGCGTCGCCCCGCACCGCCCGGTCGGTCAGCGGATAGGACCGCAGGTCGAAGACCGCGTCCGGGGCCTCGTTCAGCGCCCGCTGCGCCTCCGCCCCGGCGGTGCCCGGCCCACGGGTCATCCGGTGCACCGAGTAGCGCACCGTACGCATCCCCCGGGCGCCCGGCGGCACATACGACACCCACCAGGCGACGGCGTCCAGCATCCGCGAGGTGGTCTCGGCGACGGCCACCAGCCTGCCGGTGGTGTCGGCCGGGTGGGCCACCCGCACCGGCCGCCCGTCCGCGGTGTGGCCCGCGTCCAGCTCGGCCAGCACCGCCGCCAGCAGCTGACCGGCGTCGGCGCTGTGCAGTGCGCCGCGGAACCGTCTGCGGTCGCCGCGGCGCCCGTTGCGGCCGTTGCGGGCACGGTTCGCACTGTCAGCGGCATCCGCCAGCTGAAGCACCGCGTCCGGCGCCCGCCCGCGCCCGGCCACCACCGGCCGGGCGGCACGGGCGGCCTTGGCCCGGTACTGGGCGGCGTCCGCCAGCCGGAAGAGCCGGTCGGCCGTGGTGACCGGGCCGATCGGATCCCCCGTGGAGGCGATCCCGCAGGCCACCCCCTCGCCCTCACCCAGCTCCAGCGCCCGTACGCACAGGTCCTCGGCGACCCGCACCACCTCGTCGGCCCCCTGCCCCTCCGCCAGCAGGCAGAACTCGTCGCCGCCGAGCCGGGCCGCGATGCTGCCCGGCAGCATCGCACCGCAGAGCGACAGCAGGCCCCCGAAGCGCTCCAGCAGGCGGTCGCCCACCTCATGCCCGTGCAGGTCGTTGATCCGCTTCAGCCCGTTGACGTCGCAGACCACCAGGGAGACCACCGCTCCGCTGCGGCGGTGCTCCTCCAGCGCCGCGTCCAGCCGGCCGTCGACCGCCCTGCGGTTGGCCAGCCCCGTCAGCGGGTCGGTGAACGCCAGCCGCCGCAGGTCCTCCAGCCGCTCGGTCTGCGCCAGCCCCGCCGAGATCTGCGCCGCCACCAGCGTCGCGAAGTCGGTGTCGCCCGCGGAGAAGACCGGGCTGTCCTCGGTCCTCGCCAGATACAGCTCGCCCCACGCCCGCCCGTGCAGCACGATCGGCGCCACCAGGCAGCACGACCGGCCCCGGCGGCGCAGTCCGGCCGCCCGCTCCCGGGCGAAGGTGACGCTCTGCGCCGGGGCCCCCTCGGGCGCCTCCGTCACATCCTCCTCCGCCGTCTGCACCCATGCCCGAGGCAGCCTGCGCTGGGAGTCCAGGAAGTTGACCACCTCCGGGAAGTCCGCCACCGGGTACGACTCGTCCTCCGGCAGCGGCTCCTCCCCCGGGGCGAGGTCGCCGTGGTTCACCAGCACCCGCAGCCGTCCGGACTCCCGGTCCCACACCGACACC